>CAZQRP010000001.1:0-319360 GCA_964596125.1 uncultured Dehalococcoidales bacterium
CCTCCCGGGGTGCTTTTCACCTTTCCCTCACGGTACTGGTTCACTATCGGTCGTCAGCAGTATTTAGTCTTGGAGTGTGGTCACCCCTGATTCCCACGGGATTCCTCGTGTCCCGTGGTACTTAAGATCACAGGCAGAGATTCCTTCCCTTCGCCTACGGGACTCTCACCCTCTCTGGTTGTTCTTTCCAGAAACCTTTGACTGGTCAGGAATTTTTTTACTCTGTGACGGTTCCTGAGCACCGTCCCCCGCGTCTTGCAACCCTCAAGTGGCATAAGCCTCAAGACCGTTAGGCCACTTAAGTTTAGACTGTTCCCTGTTCGTTCGCCACTACTATGGGAATCTCATTCGATTTTTCTTCCTCAGGGTACTAAGATGTTTCAGTTCCCCTGGTTCCCTCTCGCTTACAGCGAGTGCCTGGGTTTTACCCAGGCGGGTTGTCCCCATTAGGGTATCCCCGGATAGGCTTGCTAGACAGCTCCCCGAGGCTTATCGCAGTCATGCCACGCCCGTCTTCGGCTGCTGACACCAAGGCATCCACCCTGTGCCCTTTTCTCTTTGACCTACATCAGCCTGAACACAAAACAAAAAAACCTATTCATTTTTTAAAGTACAAAAAAGCTTGGTATATACCAAGCTCATTAGTATACACCAACACCAGAACCTGGTCAATTATGAAAGTGCATCCTATTCATCTAGTGTACAGTATAACCCAGTCTTCGAGCCATTGTCAACTTGAAAACCGGTTGTCTTGATACCTTTTTACAGGTCTGAAAGGCACCCCCGCCAGAAAAAAATCCGTACTTTTCCCTCCTCCTTGTCCCGCCTGACGCGGCGTGCTGCTGCCTGTTCCGTACGTTCTCCGGTCTATAGTCCGGATACCTCCGCTGGGATGGTCCGGCTTATTTATAAGCGATCATCAGTGTTGCGGGAATTCTCAAGCTGATGGCATCTGTTACGGGACATTCATCGACACAGCAATTGCAGTACGTACAAAATTCCGGGTAGGTTACAATCGGAACTTCCTGCTGCTCTGAGCCGAAAAAGACATCTTCAGAGCAAATATCAGCGCACTGACCGCACCCAGTGCAGGTATCCGGGTCTATAACAGGTGGCATGATTCCCTCCCTTTTATTTCAGTCCTGTATATCTCTGAACTCGGCAACGGCCTTCCCGTCCATTTTCTTAATGAAGAGCACGGCTTTATCTAACTGCGGATTGGTAACCGGGTAGTCGGGGCGAATATGCCGTCCTCTGGTCTCTTTCCTTTCACCTGCTGCGATGAAGATAAGTTCTCCCAAATCAAGCAGGTTCAGTACCTCCAGGCAGCGTGTCAGCTCCCACTGGTTCTTTGCCGCCATTGTCGTCTGGGCTTTCCGCTTCAACCTTCTCAGGTGGCTGAGTCCCGCATCCAGTAGGGTCTGGGACCGGACATCTCCGGCATAGTCCCTCATTGTCTGCTGCAGGGCAAAGTTGATCTCTTCCCAGCTTGCGCCTGTTTTCCTGCTTTTGATTTCATTAAGCAGCCTCTTCTTTTCTTCGATCTCCAGCCTGGTATTATCGAGTCCGGGGGCATTTGCTTCCCTGGCGTAGCCGGCTGCATTCTCTCCGGCGATCCAGCCGAACACTGCTGCATTACAGATGCCGCCGAACCTTTCGTCTCCGGCGGCATAGAGTCCCCTCAGCGTTGTCTCCGCTTTTTCGTTGTAGTATATTCCTCCCGTAAGCTGCATCTCATAGCGCATGAACTCAACAGGGTTCTTTCTAAGGTCGATGCCCTCATCTTGCAGGTGGTTTTGTACTGCTGCTATTCCTTCGTGTTTCATAAAGTACATCATGTGTTCATAGTCTTCTTCCGAGATGCCTGTGCAGTCCATGTAGACAGGTCCCCTGCCCGACCGGGCATACTCTTCGAACAGAGCAGGATATCTCTCCAGTACCGCATCGCCGTATCTTTTATCGGGCCTGGTAATAAAGGGACCTATTGGCCTGCCCTCTGCATCTCTGATGACACCCGTCCACGTTGCCTGTCCCGAGCTGCCGAAGTATTTCGGCCCGCAGTGCTTGTAGGTTGTCTCCAGTCCGGCCAACTCGGCTCCGGCACGGTAGGCCATAGCCCGCCCGTCTCCGGTGAGTGTGGGGGGAATATAAGTATTGAATATCCGGCCGGATATGGCGCTGGGGTATAACCTGTTGGCAATACCTGTGCCCAGGACCACGCTTTTAGCCCCGATTACCACTATCTTGTCCTCTCTGGTAGCAACTCCTACGGCTCCGATTATGCCCTCCTCATCATATAACAGGTCAAAGACCATTACCCTGTTCAGTATTTTCACACCTCTCTTAAGGGCCTGCTCGGTCAGGATCGGCTTCTGTCTGTGACCGCTGTATTTAAGAGAGAGAATCATACTTCCGGGGTACCCGTGTCCGGCGAATTCATACTCGCCCTGGTGCTTCATAGGTATACCCCAGCTATCCCACAACTTCACTATCTCGAATGATTTCTCTAGTCTCGTCCGTACCGTATTCGTATCCCAGAATACTCCCCTGAAATTTTGTCTTCCCTTAAGTGCCTTTTCTATATCATGTCCATGAATTTCCGGTATATAGCAGGTAAAATGGTCGTTACCACCCCGCCCGCAACCACTGTGCAGTATGTTTCCTTTCTCAGCGATAACAACGCTGGCCCCGAGTTCGCTTGCCCGTATAGCCGCCATTGACCCGGCTATACCGCCTCCTACGCAAAGGACATCTGTCTCTATCGTTTCCTGCTGCATGGTTCCTCCTTTATTTCAACGGGCTTTTTTAAATAATGCCCGGCACCGTTTATCACTTCTGTCTGCCGCGGAGAGCTGCGATAAAGTCGTTGATCTGCTGCTGCGTCCGGAACCTGGAACGGTCGTAGTAATCACGGTGGACCATTTCTTCCCGCTCTCTTACCAAGCGCGGTTTTATCTCGGTATCGGGAAAGCCCACCGCCAGCATATCGTATACTACCAGTTCCTTCGGTATGCCCAACAGGTCTTTGGTGAGGACCTGCACAGCGGGACTGCTGATGGCGGTGACCCATTGTGCTCCCAGACCTAATGTCGTGACCGCGAGCTGCATATTGAGAAAGGCGTTTGCCAGGCTGGAGGTAAAGATAGAGGAGCCGCTGTCCAGGAGTGCATTCAGGGGATACGCTTCCTTGGTCCTGGTATCACCGCACACTAGTATAAATACCGGTGCGCGAAAGTAGCCGGCGGCTATCCATTTGAATTTCAAATCGGGCTCTCTGACTGCCTCAGTTTTACGCATGATGTTGTGATATTCGCTCATTAGTTCGTTGATTTTGTCACGTAGTTCCTGTTTCTTTATAACGACGAATTCCCAGGGTTGTGAGTTAGCTCCTGAAGGTGCCCACCGTGCCGCCTCTATAATTTTGTCAATGTAGTCATCGGGTATCGGGTCCGGCTTAAATTTGCGGACGGTCCTCCTTTTTTTCAGGAGTTCCAGAAGACTATCGTAGTCCATGCTAACCTCCTTGTTTAAAGTCTGCTGCCAGATTCATGGTTCGCTTCATCTGGCTCACTCAAATGAAGACCGGAAGGTACTCCACACCATAGCCTGTGCCGGCAGATGGATACTAATAATACTAAGGGTCAATCAGGAAAACAAGCCCGTGACCTTCATGAATTGTAGCACATAGAGAGACTAATTCGTTAGATGTCTGATTATACTATATCAGAGCATTTTCAGGGAAAATCGGTTATAATGGGGGGCACATTATACCGCTTGAAAGCTGTTGCAGACGAAAGAATGGACTCTTCTCAAAAGAATGCTTCCTCCCACGCCTGGTTCATACTTGCTGCCTTAACCGTGGTACTGGTCGGTTTTTATGGAACTCAGCTTTGTTTTGGCGTTTTTCTGAAGCCGATACTGGAGGAGTTTGGCTGGATGCGCGCCACGGTCTCGGGAGCCATGTCGATAATGGCGGGACTGGGTGGCTTACTTGGAATAGTTGCCGGACGGTTAACTGACAAATACGGGGCAAGGGTATTGATCGGTGGCGGTGCCCTTCTGTGTGGGTTGGGCTATATATTGGCATCATCGATGAGTTCGCTCTGGCAATTCTATCTGTACTTCGGTTTCATTGTAGGTATAGGCTTCGCCGGTGCCTGGACGCCTGTTAATGCCACAATCTCCAGGTGGTTTCCCGAAAAAAGGGTCCTGGCACTGGGTATCACCACCGGTGGAATCTCAGTAGGGAACATGGTTGTCCCGCCCGTGGCAGCGCTGTTTATTACTGCCTTTGGATGGCGCTTTGCCTATATCATGCTGGCAATCATACTTTGCATTACCGTTATCCCGGCCCTCCTTGTGCTCGGTAGGAAATCCTTGCGGGGTACGGGATCTCAGTACCATAGTACGGGTAAAGTCAGTGCTGTAAAAGAGAGGGCTACAGTGCCTGTTCAAGCGCGTGACTGGACGGCTGGAGAAGCCGCTAAAACACTGCAGTTCTGGATGCTCATGATTTTGGGCTATGTTACTGCCACCGGCTTCTATTTTCTGGTGGTCCATATAGTCGCCTATGCTACCGACCGGGGGATAGCTACTACCTCGGCAGCCCTGATCCTGACCGTTATGGGATGTTTCAATATTCTCGGTAAACTGGTATTTCCACCGCTGGTTGACAGGATAGGTAGCCGGTTCACTCTTCTTCTCCTCCTGGCTATGCAAGCCTTTGCTCTGTTTTCGCTGATACAGGCTACCAGTTTGTGGATGTTTTATCTATTAGGCGCAGTATTTGGACTGGGATTTAGCGCAACGTCACCAATACGTACCGCTATTGTCGCCGAGTTCTTCGGGCTAAAGGCAGTTGGTCTGATGATAGGACTGGTGGAGATAGCCTGGGCAACCGGCGCTATATCGGGGCCATATCTGGCAGGTTATGTTTTTGACGTAAGCGGGAGCTATGATATAGCCTTCATGGCCGGCGGGTTGTTCATGGTTATCGGTATGATGGCTGCGTATTTTCTCAGAGCACCATCGGGCAGACTTGATGCCCGTGCTGACGGCTAGCCACGGTGTTTCACTGAGTTCCCTTGCCGGTACTGCCCGGCAATTATGGCCTGTCCAGCCTGTCGATCAGTTTCCTGGCCCGGCTTACCATTGCCGGGCTGCCTGTTGCCGCAATCTCTTTAAGCTTTGTGAGCACTTTGAATTTAATATCTTCGTCTTTTTCGGCAAGGTCAGCCAGAGTCTGGATGGAGCATACTTTTACGATCTTACTTTCTTCGGTTTCAAGATAGGACAGCAGTATGGTAATAATCTTGTCCCTCTCTGCCCTGTTGATTTCCAGATATGAAAACATCTGGGCCAGGTGCCAGCGGACTTCGGCCTGTTCTATCATGGATACTTGGTTTATCAGTCTGTCTTTAAACGGTTGAAGATATTCAGGATGTTTGGAGGACACTTTTTGCAGGACGTCGGCACTCCGCATACGTACTCTCGGGTCGTCATGCAACATACCCTCAAACACCTCTGCAAACAGGGCTGGTTTTATTAAGATGTCCTGGACTACTTCTTCCGCTTTGCCGATAGAGCGCAGGTCCCCGCCGGTTAGCTTGTGTAAAATATGGCCCACTTTTTTCTCACCGTATCAGATATTTTATTCTATTGTAACGGCTGTTATCAGTCAGTCACGGCTTCTGTGAGAAGTATCTTCTCTGGAAAAAGAGCGCTACATTTACCAGACTTACCAGGACCGGTACCTCTACCAGCGGTCCGATAACAGCAGCAAATGCCTGTCCTGAGCCGATGCCGAAAACCGCTACAGCGACTGCAATAGCCAGCTCGAAATTATTGCTGGCGGCGGTAAAGGCAATGGTCGTTGTCCTGGAATAGTCAGCCCCTATTCTTTTACCCATGTAGAAAGAGACCATGAACATTACCACAAAGTATATCAGAAGAGGTATAGCGATGCGGACAACATCAAGCGGTAGCTGGATAATAACTTCGCCCTTTAAGGAGAACATGACAACAATAGTAAAGAGCAGGGCTGCCAGGGTAACAGGGCTGATCCGGGGTATAAATGCAGTGTCATACCACTGCCGTCCTTTCGTCTTAATAAGACTGAACCGTGTAATCATGCCTCCGAAGAACGGTATCCCCAGGTATATGAACACGCTCTGAGCTATCTGGCCAATGGTTACATCCACCGCTGATCCTTGCAGGCCAAACCAGCCCGGTAGTATTGTAATGAAGATGTAGGCATAGACGGAGTAGAAGAGTATCTGAAAGATGGAGTTAAAAGCGACCAGACCTGCTGCGTAGTCGGTGTCACCCCTGGCAAGCTCGTTCCATACTATGACCATGGCAATACATCGTGCCAGTCCGATCATAATAAGACCGACCATATAGTCGGGATATGCCCGCAGGAAAATTATGGCCAGAAGGAACATTAATATCGGGCCGATCAGCCAGTTTTGTATCAGAGAAAGGCCGAGTATTTTCCAGTTGCGAAATACCTTGCCCAGTTCTTCGTATCTGACCTTAGCCAGCGGCGGGTACATCATAAGGATAAGGCCAACGGCTATAGGTATGGAAGTAGTGTCAACCTGGAACATGGTAATGAAATCCGAAACTGCCGGCACAAAGTAACCGAGGCCGACCCCGAAACCCATTGCCAGGAATATCCAGAGCGTCAGGAAACGGTCCAGTTTTGAAAGTCTGCCTATGACGACGGCTTTTGGCTCATTTTCCATAGCTTAATCTCCTTATTCTAATAGTTTTGCTAAAGCTCGGCGGTTTTCCGCAAACTCAGGTTGGTCTAGAAAAGGGCAGTCCTCAAGATGGCATTTTCCTTTTGACAGGTCAATGGCAAAGGCAAGACAGGTTCGCTTGTTGCACTTCTTGCAGTCGGTCTTTGGTAAGAGCTTATGCATTGCAAGGCCCATGCCTATTCCCGATACGGCCGGTTGAGTTATTGTTTGTAACTGATTTAACTTGGATATTATTTTGTGGCATATGGCGGGTTCCGGATAAGCTCCTATATCATAAATTGTGTAATCCATAAATACCACTGGATCTTCCTGGTAACAGCTCCGGACTGCTTCCTCTATCACTTTTATACTTAGTCCAGGGGCTTTTATATCTTTTTCTCCTGGTTTGCATAATAAATTAATGATACTGAAGATTTGCTTTCTAAATCTGTCGATTAGCTCCAATGGGATATTCGAGAGATATGGAGTGAGGGCTCTTGATCCAACAATGCGCTTTTTTTCATCAACTCCGTACTGCTTAAGTGCTAGGAGCGATTCACCGGGCAGATGCCCTGCTGATTCTCTTCCGCAAAGTACAATGTAGCGGATGTTCGAATTGGCCACAGTGTTGCAAATTAGCTTCTCCAGTCCTAGATTCTCTGTTTGCAACATTCCAGAGAGGGCGGCACCGGAGTCTGCGCCAGACATTACCAGTTCATTCAGTTCAGGCGGAATGGCAAAGTCGAAGGTGTCTAAAATAACACAAACTGCGACAGGAGAGTAGTCGTTACCTCTTACATAGCGACCCTCTTCCGGTGGATACCCATCGGGCGGCTTGACTTTTAACATTAAACTAGGCCTCCATTCTGAGCAGTTCTAATTGCTCCATTATCTTGCCCTTATACAGCTAGATCTTAATCCA
This sequence comes from uncultured Dehalococcoidales bacterium, assembly GCA_964596125.1. Lineage (GTDB taxonomy): Bacteria > Chloroflexota > Dehalococcoidia > GIF9 > UBA5629 > CAZQRP01. Next base: position 7,666 of record CAZQRP010000001.1, read on the forward strand.
TTGAATTATATAGTATATACCCACACCGATGAAGATGAGGGACACCAGGATGCGAATGATTCGCTCGGCACGGGTAATTGCATTAAGCCATGAGGATACCCTGGAAACGCCCAGAGAGAGAAGTGTGCCGAATACTAACACCGGCAGTCCTGTGCCAACGGCAAATAGTGCCGGAAGTGCCACTCCGCCGCTGGACTTAAGGGCGAGAGGCATCAATACGCCAAAATAGAGGACAGCGCTGTAAGGACAGAAAGCCAGAGCGAAAAGAATACCCAGAAGAAATCCTCCAATCATCCCCCAGTCGGCGACCTTTCCTCCCAGTGTGGTTAGTCTTCCGCCTCCCGCGCCGAAAGAAATCCTGTCGATGTTCAGCATGATCAGCCCTGCTACGATGAGAATCGGCCCCAGAATGTGCTCACCTATATCCTGAAGAATAGAGGCAACGCCGGGGATTTCAAGGCCGACCACGATGATGAGGACGCCGATAACGGAATAAGAAACCATGCGTCCCAGCGTATAAAGCGTACCGGTTAGTACGGCGTATTTCCGGTCTGTCACCCTGCGGCTGATGTAGCCTACGGCAGCAATATTGGTAGCCATGGGACAGGGGCTGATTGCAGTGAGAAGTCCCAGGAACAGCGCCGAAAGCACTGGTATATTATAATTTCCCAGAATAGTTTCTACGTCCATTATTCTATACTGTTAAGGCTTTGCTCAATCGTATTCTTTACCGCTTCGTCAAAGCCTTGTTCATCGCTGGTACAACCCCACGCCCAGATCTCCGTTACATTTCTGATATCCTCAATGCCATCCTTTATTGTATTTACGAACAGTTGCGAGGCGACAGCGCCATATTTCTTAGCGATAGCAGCGTTTTCCTTATCTCCCAGATTGCATACCTGGAAGGTAACCTTGCCGCTGTCTACCTTATCCTGAAAGTGGGTGTTTACGACATAACTAATGCGTTTCTCGAAGCAGATGCACTTCGTGCACCGCTGGGGACGATGAAAATAGACGATATCAACCCTGTCGACATTTTTTGATGACGGGCTTGATGGTGGGACTGTTGTTTCGGGCGGTGTCACTGGTTCTGCCTGCCGCGAAGGCTTTTCTGGCGCCGGTGGTGTCGCAGGTGCCTGGCTTCCGCAGGAGTACAGCAGTCCGGCGACTATAATGAGAAGCAAAGGCACATATATTTTGACTATAGCAGGTCTATTCATTTTGTTTTAAAGCCTCCTGATATTGAAAACTGGCCTGTAGTCCAACGGACTATGAGCTACGGCTGCATGAAAGAAGAGGGGTGGTTTACCTTTTTCAAGCACCTTTTCGCTGCCCTTCTTTGTCCAGGGCGTTAACAATGAGTCTGGTAACCTCCTCTTTTTTCGGCACCCGGCCGGCGCTGACCACTTGTTCATCGATAACCAGTCCGGGCGTGGTCAGAACAGGATATTCCAGTATCTTCTTCATGTCCTTAACTTCTTCGACCGTAGCATCAATCTGCAGTTCATTCACGACTTCCTGTACGGTTTTTTCCAAAGCGTGGCACCTGGCGCAACCTGGCCCCAGTATTTTAATGTTCATTTAAAGACCTCCTTTTGTTTTATTTATAGGTTAGAACTTCTATCCGCAACATCCACCTGATAACACCAGGTGTAATTTGTCACCATTATTGACTGGCATAGACAATCCCTCAGGATAGGAGTCTTCCAAGTTCACATAAATAGAAATGTTATTGGATAGCTGTCCTCGTTCTGTAAACAACTGAGCACGTAGTTCTGGAAATTGATTGACCAGATATATCAGACATTCACCAACCGTATTTCCTTCCACGTTCACTACTTCTGTTTGATCAGTTAAATCCTGAAAATTGATCGGTACTACTAAACTTTTGCTCATATTTTCCCCCTAATTAATAACGTTAGAATGCTTTGAACTGTAAATGTTCCTGTTATTCATCAAGTTAGTAACCCGAATATATAGCCGGATGTTGTAGCCATTATCACCACCAGGGCTATATAGCTTAACGTTTTTCTGGTTCCCATGATGCTGCGGATGACCAGCATGTTGGGAAGAGAGAGTGCTGGCCCGGCAAGGAGTAAGGCCAGTGCTGGCCCTTTACCCATGCCCAGGTCTATGAAGGCCTTCACAATGGGGACCTCTGTGAGGGTAGCAAAATACATCAGTGAGCCCAGGAAAGAAGCTATGAAGTTGGCAGGCAGGCTGTTTCCACCGACAACGGCGGCGACTACTGATTCTGGAATTGCCATTTTTAATATACCGGCGACAAACACTCCCACCAGCAGCCAGGGGACTATAAGGCGTACAAAGTGTCCCGTCTCCTTCATCCATTGTGAAAGGTCTCCCTTGGAAAACCAGCGCCACAGTATAACAGCCAGGGCTATCAACAGTAGACCAGTCACTATCCACTGCCCGGAAGCAGCAAAGACCAGTATGCCCACGAGGATACCGAAGAGTACCAGCCGTTGCCAGACAGGTTGACCATCGGGGTCCGTTTCCAGCATGGCAAATGCGGTAGCATCACCCGGCGCCCCTTTTCTCTGGTAGATGGCTGCCATAATAAGGCCGATGACGATGGAAAACAGGATGGCTCCGATAGCACGAGCAGCTCCCAAGTCATAACCCAGAAGCCTTGCTGAGTATACTATGGCCAGGATATTAATAGCTGGTCCGGAGTAGAGAAAGGTAATGGCGGGTCCCAGACCGGCACCTCTTTTATATATTCCGCCGAATAAAGGCAGTACGGTACAAGAGCATACCGCCAGGACCGTGCCGGAAATCGAGGATACACTGTAAGAAAGAAGCTTCTTTGCCATGGGGCCGAAATACTTTAAAACCGATGCCTGAGAGATGAAAACGGCAATGGCACCGGCTATAAAGAAGGCAGGTACCAGGCAGGTGAGAACGTGAAACGATAAATATTCAAGCAGGGCATCGATCCCCCCTTGAATAAACTGAAAAGCGATTTCCACGTACTGCTCCCGAAATAAATGCGTAAATGCGAATATATGTATATATTAATGTAAAAAAATTTACCGCAGCTTCTTTGCAGCACAGCTAGGTCCTATTCTTTCGGCACTCTGCAACCTTTTTCTGTCCAGGATAGCTGTTTCATTACCTTCCAGTGTTTTGGTGACTGCGTTAATCAGGTCTATATAGTGTTCTTTGAGGCCGTCTTTATCTATAGAATACAGCGCCCACAGTCCATCCCGCCTCAGTTTGAGGAATCCTGCATCGTAAAGAGAGCCAAGGTTTCTTGACGCACGGGATTGAGAAATTTCAAGGGCCTGCATCACTTCGCAGACACAGCATTCTCTCTCCATGAGCAAGTTCAAAATCCTCAGCCTTGTCTCATCTGACAGAGTTTTAAAAGCTTTAACCAGCTCTCTCATTTCTCGGACACTCCAATTTATATGCATAATTGCGCATATATTAATATAGTAACATAGATATAAGGTATCGGTCAATATTCCGGTATCTATCTCGATACTCTATCAGAGTACTGAACAACTCGGATTCGATCCCCGGTATTCCCCCATTATGGGGGCATTTTGAAGCCCGGGGAGAAATTCCTTTTCAGCAGTCTCTTTATTAATGGTACGTTGTTTGAATTCTGGACTAAACAGGTTATTTTATCAGGTGACCCGTTTAATCGGTCAAACGGGTATAGGCCTGTAAGTACCATGCTGCAGGCGGCTACCACCTGGCAAATCGCTGGTTTACAGGGGAGGAATTGATATAATAACAGGTAACGTAATGCGACTGGCAAACTTTATTTCACGGTAGTAAGTGCTATGCCTGTTAATGCCATACTATGTGACTGGAATGGTACGGTAATCCAGTATCGAAATGAGAGTCCTTTGCTGGAGAGTGTAGCAAAGGACCTTTTTAAGGCTTCTATTCCTTTGCATCCGTTAAGGATGGCTCGAATCCTTCGAGCGAAAAAAGAGCTCAAGTCGTTGCAAATGGAGGCAAATCATGAGGCAGAGTATGATGTCGTGAAAGAGACATTCAGAATTTATAATACAAAAATAATAAACGGGGTACCGGCTTCCTTGATACGCCGCTCGGTTGCTACCTATGCACATAGACGGCAGACCCAGGACAAACTCGATTACAGACTCCTGAGACCGGTCAAGGAATGTCACCAGGCGGGGAAAAGCACTGGTATCTTTTCGGCAGGGTATGGGTATGGTATCGAAATGATTTTAACAGTCGCTGGATACAATACATACTTTGATTTTTATGAAGCCGATCATCTTTGTGAGGTCAGCGGAAGAGCTATCGGGTTCGGATTAAATATCTATAAGAGAAAGCCTGAATTACTGCTTCAATTGATCGGGGACAGGAATATAGATGCCAGACGAACAGCATACCTTGGTGACAGCGAAGACGATGAAGGCTGCTTTGAAATAGTAAGATATCCGGTAGTAGCTTTTTTCGCTACCGATGCACTGAAACAGCGGTGTGCCCGAAAATATAAAGCCTTTGTCCCCGAAGATGAGGCGGATTTGGCGAATTATTTCGGCAGCGCATGATATTGCCGGGCTACCGGGTTGCTAAATCTACCCCAGTTATTACTCGTGACGCAGTGATTCGATGGGGTCGAGACTCGCAGCCCGAAAGGCAGGGTAAGTACCGGATACCAGACCGACAACAGTGGATACGGTAAGGGCAATAATAACGATCCCGGGTGAAATCAACGCCTGGACTGAGGCACCACGTGGCCCCATTCCACCTATTGACACACCTCCAATAAGTTCGGAGCCTGCAAAGGCTGCAAGTAATCCTATTGCGCCACCTGTAATACTGAGCATAGCTGCTTCCTGCAGAAACTGGCCTAGAATGTCTCGGCGCTTGGCGCCAACAGCTTTACGAATGCCTATTTCTCTGGTGCGTTCTGTCACTGAGACCAGCATAATGTTCATTATACCGATACCACCAACTATGAGAGCGATGGCACCGACCATGCCCAGAAAGATTGCGAAGGTAGCGAGCGATTCCTGCATCGTGTTAAGGACATCTGTCATATTCACAACGTCAAAATCATTGTCCGCCCCTTCCCTTAAGCGGTGACGCTGCCGGAGAATGCTCGTTATTTGCCGTACTGCGACATTCATTTGATCGGTACTTGTTGCTTGTAAAGCAATCTGCTGGACGGGATGTCCCAAGGCGCTCGTTTGCGAAACGATTTTCGCTTGCATTGTGGTCAGAGGGATTAATACATAGTTATCGCCCCATCTTCCGCCTAATTCCTCCAAAACACCGATAACCTGAAACTTGCGCTGATTAATCCTGATGCTTTTACCCAGCGGATTTTCTAAACTAAAAAGATCAGTTGCTGTTTGAGAGCCGAGCACAGCAACACTGGTTCTCCTGTTCACATCGATATCTGAAATGAAGAACCCTTCTTCGACTGGATATTTCCTTACCTCGGCAATCTCAGGCGTCACACCAGTGCAACTGATACTAATTGTTTCATTGCCATATTGCACTTTTACCGTTCTATTAATCGTAGGTGCCACCAAGGTTATGGCTGGAGCGCGTTTTGGGTCAGCCAGTGCTTCAGCATCCTCCAGGGTTAGGTTACCCAGACCTCCCGATCCCCGCTTGGCGGTGGTGCTGGATACATAGATAGCGTTGGCTCCTAAATCCTGGAACATTGTGGTCATCTGCACTCGTTGTCCCTCTCCGAGTCCCACCAGGAATACAACAGAGGCAACGCCGATTGCGATACCGAGTATGGTGAGACCGGACCGGAGTTTGGTAGACAATATACTGCGCCAGGATGTTATTAAGCTCTCCCAGACGCTCACCTTTTTTTCTCCTCCACAATCTTCCCGTCCCGAAGATAAATAGTGCGTTGAGTGTAGACTGCGATATTCTCTTCGTGAGTTACCAGAACAATAGTTATACCTGTTTTATTTAGCTCCTGTAGCAGTATCATTATAGTGTGACTGGTTTGGGTATCCAGGTTACCGGTAGGTTCGTCAGCCAGTATGAATGACGGATTGGTAACCAGGGCACGGGCTAAAGCTACTCTTTGTTGTTCACCTCCAGACATTTCGGACGGGCGATGATAAGCTCGTTTGCTGATACCAACAGATTCGAGGGCTTCAAGGGCACGCTGTCGTTTGTTCTTGGCTCCGGCATAGGTAAGAGGTAGTTCGACGTTGGAAACGGCTGTGAGTCGGGGCAACAGGTTGAAAGACTGAAACACGAAGCCTATTTTTTTATTTCTTATACCTGCCAGCTTATCATCGTTCAGTCGACTGACATCCTCTCCTTCGAGCGTGTATGTACCAGCCGTAGGTCGATCCAAACAGCCGATGATATTCATGAGCGTCGATTTCCCCGAGCCCGAAGGTCCCATTATGGAGACTATCTCCCCCTGCTCACATCGAAATGAGATATCGTTCAAGGCCAGGACTTGAACCTCTCCCAGTTCATAGATTTTGGTAATGTTGTCCAGTTCAATCATAGTGCAGGTTCAAAGAACGTCGCATTCTTTGTATGTTCTCCGGCGAGCTTGCTGCTGTTTTCTCCTTGATTATCCCTGGCCGCCACCTGCTCCGGGTGGCCTCTGGCCGCCGCCTGCTCCCGGTGGTCCTTGCGGGCCCTGGGCTCGCAGTGTTTTCCTGAGTTCTTCAGTTATTATCAAAACTTTCTCGCCTTCTTCGAGTCCGGATTTTACTTCGGCGAATTCATATGTCCGGGCACCCAGAACAATACGTCTTCTTTCCGGTTCTACCGTCTCATCGGTGACCACCAGTGCCAGACTGGCTCGTGGTGTTTCTATAATTGCCTGTGTGGGTATGAGCAGCACGTCCTTTTTGTCCTGGATGAGAATATCTGCGGTAGCAGTCATGTCTCCCTTTAGCTCAATGTCTGTAGGATCAAGCTCAATGGTTATTGCAAAATTGAGGACATCTGCTGTTTCTGTCCCGAAAGGCGAGATAAATGTTATTGTGCCTGTCAGTATTTCATCGGGTACGGCATCAACGATTATGTTGGCTTTCTGCCCTAATTTGACTTTAAAGATATCTACCTCATCGATAACGCCTTCGAATTTAACGGTGTGTGTGTCTACAAGTTCTATTGCTGTTGTAGATGAATAATCGAAAGATGAGAGTTGATCGTCTATCATGACACCAACATCTACTACAGTACCATCTATGGGAGCGAGTATTTCTGTTTTCATGAGATCTGCACTGTGTCCATGCAGTGCTATCATCGCTTTTTGTAAATTCAGGTTATATGTCTGTACCTCAGTTAAGTTGAGGCCGCTTTCAAATACCAGTTCATTGTGTGTAAGTATATTACGTGCTATTTCCAGCTCGTGTTGTGCAGTACGCAGGTATTTGGCCAATTGTACGGTATCGAGATTACCTTGTTCCACAGAATATTGCGTTTCCTGTAATAAGCTTTTTGCCAGGTTCATGAAGTCGAGGCTGGTAGCAGTGTCCGGATATGATACATTGAATCTTACTATTTGCCCTACGGTGCCTTTGACTGCCCGGTACGTTTCCTCCATGTGTTTTTGTGTTGCAGCCAGCTCGGATGAAGCTGCCGCGTAATCACCTTGCCCCATTAGGCCTCGGACACTGGTTAATTTCTCCTGTGCCTGGTTGATAAGGTCGATGGTTTTAAGTGTAATCGGATACATTTGTCCATATTCTGCCGGCTCAATCGTTTCCTGTTTATAGTTTAATGCTCCCATGATATCAGGTTGCATTTTAAAATCGGGTATCGGTGTATTAAGCAGTTCTACTGCCGTGTCCATGTCATGGTGGGCCAGACGTAGTTTGATTGCTGCTTCCTTATAATACCTTTGATCTAATAGCGTCTTTGCCTCATTTACTTCTCTCTGTGATTGTTCAAATATATAGAGTGCAGTGACGTTTGCATAACGGTTAGGGTAGTCCAGTTTCTTGCTGCATCCGCATGACGATTTTTCGGCAAGATCGTTAAGTTTCTTTTGAAGCGCATAGAGGTCTTTTTCTACGGCGATTTTCTGTTTGGTATTATCGAGTCTGGCCAGCAGAGTCCCTTCTTTAACTACATCTCCTTCTTCAACCAGTACTTCTTTCACTGTACCGAACGTGCCAAAGCGCAGCTCAAATTCGCGTGGCATGACCAGGTGACCGTCGGAGGAGACAGTTTCCAGAATATTACCTTTCTTGATTTCAACTGTTTCCGATTTTGTATCTGCCTCTTCAGTACCGCGGCATCCCATACTGCCTGCACAAGCGATGAGCAGCAGTAAAATTACTGTTACAATGCTATATTGCTTCGTGCTAACAATATTCCTCATTTTTTCAATCGTTCCTCTGGTCAGGTTATACAGCTACCTTCTCAAATACATGAAACCTCGGGGCCTGCCTGACTCTTCCTCGGGGGCAGCTTGTTCTATTACTATTACTTTTTCCCCTTCCTGTACTCCTGATATCAACTCGGCAAACTGGTAACTCTTGAGGCCCACAACGATCTGTCTCTTTTCCGTTGTCATTGTCTCCTCATCAATCACCACTTCAGTGAAGTTGCCTTCGGGAGTTTTCAGTATCGCCTGTGTAGGAATTAAGAGGACGTTCTCGCGACTTGCTATACTGATCTCAGCAGTGGCAGTCAGTCCTCCTTTGAACTCAATTTCGCTGGTGTCCAGCTGGATTGTCACCGTATAGTTGACGATATTGGGGTCTCTGGTACTGGAAGGTGCTATAAAACTGACTATGCCAGTGAAGGATTGATTGGGTAGGGCGTCTATAGTAATAGTTGCTTGTTGACCTGCCTTTACCTGGAGAATGTCTATCTCATCGACCACGCCCTCAAAATAAACGGCGTTGGTATCTACCAGACGAACTGCTGTCTTGGACGAATAGTCCCGGGTCGAAAGTTGATCGTCTTCTTTTACGCCTATACTGACAACCGTGCCATCGAAAGGTGCCAGGATCTCAGTCTTTTCGAGATCGTCAAGATAACTTCGCATATTGGCAATACTGGTTTTTAAATCTAAAGTGTAATCCTGAGCGGTTTTTAAGCTGAGACCGTTCTCTGCCACCAGCTCACTGCTTTCCAGTATCGTGCTGCTCGTTTCCAGATCATGGTACGCCATACGCACCTGTTCAATAAACTCGAAGCTGTCTATGTCGCCCTGCTCCAGGAGGCTTTGTATGTTGATTAACTGGTCCTGGACTGATTCCATGAAATCAAGGCTGGTGGATACATCGGGGAATGAAAGAGTACGCTTCTGAATCATTCCATTGGCTCTCGCTACCACTCTATGAGTTTTTTCCATTTCGTTGTGCGCTTTTTTCAGTTCGGCCAGAGCTTCCGTATTTTCAGCGCGTTGCATCCGTGCCTGAACGTTCATTAAATTTTGTCGATCCAGCTGCATGAGTTCGATAGCTTCAAATATGACAGGATAAGATTTCACATAGTACAGTGCATCCTGGTTTTTTTCTGCTTCAGCAACTGATCTGGCGATATCCGGATATGTTTCTATATCCCTCATCGGTGCCTGATGTAGCTCAAGGGATGATCCCAGATCATGCAGTGCAATACGCAGTTCGGAAAGAGCTTTTTTGTAGTTGTTTTGAATGAGTAATTTTTGTACTTCCTCAACTTCTGTCTGCGCCTGTTCGAAAAGTAACAATGCATATTTATTAGGATAGCGGCGGGGGTAGCCAATGAGCTGCTGACAACCCGGGATTGTTAATACCAGGTTATTCAAAGCAATTTGTAAGTCGTACTCTGCCGATTCTAAACTGACTTTTTGGGAGGTATCATCCAGCTTGGCTAACAGGGTTCCTGCTTTTACTATATCGCCTTCCTGTACCAGTACCTCTTTCACTGTTCCATCTGTGCCGAAGCGCAGGTCCGCTCTTCGCGGCATTATCAGGCTGCCATCTGCCATAACACTGATAAATAAGTCACTCCTTTGGACCTCGACTATCTGTCTTTCTTCCTGTTGTATCTGGTTTGACTCATCATCAGCACAGCTTAGAAAAATCGTAGTTGTCAGAACCAGAATAAGAATAAGCCCGCACCTTATAGGAAGGTAATTTTTCATTCAGCTATATTCTCTGTTATGGTAAGGTAGGTACTGATCTGGATTAAAATTGAATTATTTTACTACGAAAATAATAAACTGTCTAATGATAATCTGAGAATGTTAAGCAATTGTTAAAAAGTATTAAAATTTTACTGATTTACCTATTACTTGCTGCGAACTACCCACAATAATTATTTTATCAAGGATTCTCATTTCAGCACCTTGGGTGAACCCGGGCTGACATCTCCTTTCGATATAGATTCCATAAATTGTGTTTTATACTTGACAGTACCTATATATTGTGCTAGGCTACAGCTAAGGACTTGATTTTAAGGCTAAACAAGGAACGTTTGTGCTATTGATATTTTGTAATTCTCTGTAAGGAGGGGTAGTAAGTATGCGGATTAAAATATGTATCCTTGCTTTATGTCTGGCTCTGCTTTTAAGCCCTACACTGGTCGCACCTGTTCAGGCCGCTGTGGGAATGTCCCCGCTACAGGGATATGTAGGAACTGTAGTGACAATATCTGATTTACCCGGTGGTTCGTATGTAATTAAATGGGATGGTGCAGATTATAAGACGGGCACGGCATCATCCGGTGGAAGTGTTCAATTCACCATAGCAGCATCTGCCGGGGGTGCTCACAATGTGAAAGTGGAAAGTCCACCAGGTATTTCAACAGTTTTAGATAGTTCATTTACAATTCTTCCTTCAATTACTATAAGTGAGAGTTCGGGTACTGTTGGTACTTCAGTTACTGTTGAGGGCACCGGTTTTGGCACTGCCGAAACCGGGATAAAGATTACCTACGAAGGTACGAATGTCAAGACGGGGATTAATGCCGATGATGATGGGTCTTGGAGTTCGACTTTTGTAGTGCCCAGCTCGACAGCAGGCAGTCATGTGGTGGATGCCGCGGGAAATACTACTGATGAAGACGATGTTGTCGATAAGACCTTTACCGTAAGCTCCAAGATTACCATCAGTCCAGTCTCTGGGGGTGTTGGTACATCGGTCACTGTTAACGGCACTGCCTTTGATTCGGCTGAAAGCGGAATTGAAGTTACTTATGATGGTAAGGAGATAAGGACCGGACTTGTTGCTAATGTCAAAGGGTCCTGGAGCACAACTTTTGTGGTACCAAGCTCAACTAAAGGTAGTCACCCTATAGATGCCTCCGGGGATACTACCAGTGCGGCAGATATCCCTGATGCCACTTTTACTGTTCTACCCGGCATAACTGTTGCACCCACTTCCGGTAATGTGGGTGATGAAATTGACGTTAAGGGCAGTGGTTTTGCTCACAATGAAAGTACTATAAAGATTACATTCGATGGTGTGGTGGTCGGTAGTGATCTCTCCGCAGATGATAACGGTAACTGGATGACTTCCATGCCGATACCTGTCGGCACCAGTGGAGAACATACTATCGATGCCTATGGAAATACAACCGTTGCTGCTGATGTATTGGATAGTACCATAACTATTGTGGCAAATCTGGTCATTAGACCCAAGGAAGGTAACATAGGCGATAGCATTAATGTCACCGGTACCGGTTTCAGCAATAAAAAAGATTATAGCATTAGCTACGGTGGCGAGACCATCGTGTCCGGTTTAATTACCGATCCTAAAGGCAACCTCTCAGCCAGTTTCGAAGTACCGAAAGGTAAGAAAGGCGATATTCAAGTAATCGCTACTGATACTGAAGGTGTCACCGCTTCTGCCGTATTTGCTGTTGAAACAACTCCACCGGCGGAACCCCGTATTGCATCTCCGAAGGATGGAGGCAGAGTTGGCTATCTTGGTGACGTAAAAGTTACTTTTGACTGGACTGATGTCTCTGATCCGAGCGGTGTCTACTATATACTGGAGGTAAGCTCACAATCGAATTTTGCTTCGACGTTATTAAAGATAGATAAACTCACCCAGTCGGAATACACCTTAACCGAGGCGGAGGCTTTATCTCATGGGGAGTACTACTGGCGCGTCAAGGCGGTCGATGAAGCAGGTAATGCAGGTAACTGGACAGCTCCGGCGCTGATTAAAGTGGGATTCATGACCGTCAAGTCATTTGTTATTATTGTTGCTTCGGTTATTGGTGTCATTATTCTCGCTGCCGTATTGCCCAGGATTATCCGCAAGATACTCAGGATGAAGACTTCGGCTTAGGCGTATGCCGGACTTTTGAGAGTGCGCGGGCTAAAACTGGCAATACAGGCTTAAATGGTCATTCCTGGAATGGTATGAATTACTAAAGGTTTCACCATTTGCGTACCGGCTTCTCTGTAGCATTTATCTGGTCGCTCTGAACTCATACCAGACCTTTGCCCGGTTATGTATTGTGTCGACCATTTGCTTCTCAGCATCAGTTTTCCAAGTTATACAGGTTATACTACCGGCTTAAAACAAATAGCTGCCTTTGAACAGGAAAACAGCAGCTAGTAATAAGGCGATGGCATAGAGCAGGTCAAACCAGATTACCCTGAGCATTTTTGCCAGCTTTATCAGGCTGACAACCGGAAAACCGAGAATTGCCAGGGGATTCCTCATCAGGGCTTTTTTTGAATAGTTCCACAGGTTATCGGCATCTTCACTACTGGGGAACGAGTGCATTGCTATTGATATGCCCAGCCAGTAGAGTATATACATGGTTATTCCGGCAGCAGTATTTACAGCGACCAGAAATATACAGAAGGCTAGTACCGTGTTTACTATTAATGGTGCAATACTGATCAAGAAGGCTTTTGCGTAGCTGCGTACCGGGCCATGGATAACATAGCCGGCGGGATTACCCAGCCTGAAATAGCATGTTTTATAAACCGGCACATTGGAGCGGTCGCAGATGAATTTATGAGCCCATTCATGGATGATGATACCGGGAAAAGTCAGGATGGCAATAGGCCAACCTAGCGGGACGCTCAGTTTAATCTCTTTCATGGAAATTGCTGTGAACAGAGATGTAGCATCAAGAAAAACCTGTTCAGCCTGTTAAAACAGCCAAGTTATCGTACAGGGCTTTATTCCCATTCTATGGTAGAGGGAGGTTTGCTGGTAATATCGTAGACTACCCGATTAATTCCAGTGACCTCGTTGACAATACGGTTGGAGATGCGGGCGAGAAGGTCATAAGGAAGTCGTGCCCAATCAGCAGTCATTGCGTCCTGGCTGGTTACGGCACGCACTGCTACCAGGTAATTGTAGGTCCGGTAATCGCCCATGACACCCACGCTTTTCACATCCGTCAGGATGGCAAAAGTTTGCCACAGCTCACGATAAAGGTTCGCTTTCTTAATCTCGTTCATTACAATCCAATCAGCGGAACGGAGTAAATCGAGTCGTTCATTGGTTACTTCTCCAATGATGCGGATAGCCAGTCCTGGTCCAGGGAAAGGCTGACGCCATATCATATCCTCAGGCAAGCCCAGTGATAAGCCAACTTCGCGTACCTCGTCTTTAAACAGATAACGGAGCGGCTCGATTAGTGTAAGCGACATTTTAGCGGGTATACCACCGACATTATGGTGTGTTTTTATCCTGGAAGCGGCGTTGCTTTCCGGCGATGTGCTCTCGATAACGTCGGGATAAAGAGTACCCTGGACTAGGAAGTCGACTTTACCCAGTTTAGCCGCCTCTCTTTCAAATACCTTGATAAATTCCTCGCCTATTCGATGGCGTTTTTCCTCGGGATCAGTTACCCCTTTGAGTCGCTTAATAAATCTCTCGGAAGCATCCACATAGACAACGTTCATTCTCAAGTTATGTTGGAAGGTGGAAAGGGCTCGCTCTGCCTCTTCACGGCGCAGTAGTCCGTTATTGACAAATATGCAGGTCAACTGATTGCCAATGGCCTGATGAACCAGGGTGGCAGCTACCGCTGAGTCAACACCACCGGAAAGGGCGCAGATAACTCTGCCATCTTTAGCCTGCTGTTTGATCGTATTTATACTTTCATGTATGAAACTGCTCGGTGTCCAGTTGCCGTGGCAACCGCATATTTTATAGAGGAAGTTCTGGAGTATTGTTTTTCCCTGTGGAGTGTGGGCCACTTCCGGATGGAATTGAAGCCCGAAGACATTGTTGTTGTTACCTATAACAGCGGTAGGTGAATTTTCGGTGTAAGCGATGGCTCTAAATCCGGGGGGCAATTGGCTTATCTGGTCACCGTGGCTCATCCATACTGCCAGTGAAGGCGGTAGATCCGCAAAGAGCGGTGAATTTTCGGTATTTGTATGTAATATTGCATGACCATACTCCCGTTTGGTCCCCTGGGTTACCTGACCGCCCAGTTGTTGAGTAAGTACCTGTGTTCCATAGCAAATGCCTAATATTGGCAACTGCGTATCATAAATATGCACCGGAGCCATGGGTGCCTCAGACCAATAGACGCTGGCTGGACCGCCGGAAAGTATAAAGCCCATAGGTTGAAGCGAAGCTATCCTCTCCCACGGTGCATCGTAGGGAATTAGTTCACAATAGACATGGCATTCACGCACTCGTCGGGCAATTAAACGACTGTATTGGGAGCCGAAGTCGATGATGACTATTACCTCCCTTTTGGTTGGTGATATGACCTCTATCTTGGACGATGGCTGCTCTCCTTGAAGCTCCTTGGCGATCTCCAGATAGGTGGAAACCTCAACATCATCGCTGGTTGCGACGCGACGACTATCTACTTTATCATCCATTTCTTTCATATTAATTATAAAGTATACCATAGCCAAAGACAGCGGACTACAACGTAGCTAAATTTGTGATTTGGCATCTTTGTGGCAAAGTTATATAATTTTTATGGTGTATGTATCGGTATACGAGGTTAGTTTGTGTAAATGGGTAAATTTTTTCTGAAGACATTCATTCACAAACGTGGCTTGACAGTAGTGTTGATTATATGCCTCATTAGTCTGCTTATTAATCTTGGTGGCACGTACCGGGTAGGAACAGGCTTCCCATTGCATGAATCCGAAGTTGAGATTGCTGTCGAGCAACAGGCATGGAGTTTAGCTGAGGAAGTGATTGCGTTAAACACTGATGCCAGAGCCATGTTCGTCGCCGAAGTTGTTGATATCTATAATAAGGCCAGAGATCGTGATGTTGTTATATATTACTGTGAAGGAGGATGGGGTAGTAGACCGCTCTCGGTAAATCCCGAAGGACAAAGCCTGGTGGCAGGTATTGAAGCGAAGTTAACCGAGATGGGTTATACGTATTATACGGCTGATTATCCAAGGAGTCGCGATAATATAAGAGACTATCTTTATGAAGGTAAGGAACTATTGATACAGTATCCCGTGAAGTCGAAGCAACTGGCAGCTAAGATTAATTTTTTAACCGGACAAATCGATGACTTGAAAGTAATCCTGGTTGGCAAAAGCACCGGCGCACTGTTGGTCAATAAGGCAGCGAAACGGCTGGAAAATAATCCAGATATATATAATATTCAGATAGGCAATCCACTCGGTTGTCAGGTGCCGACGCCTGACCGCTCTTTGCCGATCTGCGCTAATGGAGTTGCGGATGATGCAATGATCGGGCTCGATCTCTGGTCAGCATTTAAGACTAATAAAATGAAGATGCTTCTGCTTGTCTGTGCTCCTTCTTTTACGCCTGTTGATTGGCTGGTCAGCAAGATGGTCGCTGGAATTGGACTATGTAACACGAGATTTGCATTGAAAATACCAGGACATGACTATATGTGGCATTATCCGGCTGTAGGTCCGGTCATCGAGTCGTTTCTAATAGATAAGTTCGGTGGTGCATAGCCGGTGTCACAGCATCTGCCACCGCAGTTAGTTGAGCAAATTGAGAAAGCCGTAGAAATCATTAAAAAGGGCGGGATTATAGCTTTCCCTACTGATACGGTATACGGGCTGGGGGCTGATGCTCTTAATAGCAAAGCTGTAAAACGAATTTATGAGATCAAACAGCGACCTCAACAGTTGCCATTACCAGTTTTATTGGCTGACGAGACACAACTGGCTGCTGTGGCTGACTCGGTTTCTGAGATTGCCCGGCTTTTAATGAGGCACTTTTGGCCTGGCGGCCTGACTCTGGTCTTACCTAAAGCGGCTTCGTTTCCCGGTACTGTGACAGCCGATAGCAATAAGGTAGCAATACGCGTTCCCAATCATAATGTGGCGCTTTTTCTGATTAGAAGGCTGGGGACTCCGCTAATCGGGACCAGTGCTAATATTAGTAATCAGCCCAGCGCTCTAACTGCGCAGGAAGTTGAAGCCCAACTGAGCAGTAATGTCGACCTTATTATTGATGGAGGGAGGTGTCCTGGTGGTCTGGAGTCAACAGTAGTTGACGTAACAGGGGGAGGACCCGTAATTTTACGTCAGGGTGCAGTGCCGGAGGAGGAAATTAAAAAAGTCTGTCGAGAATACGGGGGAGATAGATAAGATTGCGTATTGCTTTAGGCAGTGATCATCGTGGTTTGGAATTAAAACAGGCTATTTCAATCCTGCTAAACGAGTTAGGGCACGAGTATCATGACTTTGGTACACATAACACCGACTCAGTGGACTATCCTGATATCGCTCGTAAAGTTGCTATTGCTGTGAGCTCAGGAGCGTTCGATTATGGGATTTTAATTTGTGGTACAGGAATTGGCATGAGTATAGCAGCAAATAAACTCAGGGGAATACGGGCTGCCCTGTGTCGTGATGTTTTTGATGCTGAGAGGGCTCGCCAGCATAATGATGCCAATATTTTATGCTTGGGTGGAGAGACCGTAGAGAGAAACTTAACTCTGGATATTGTAAAAGCCTTTTTACTGTCGACATTTGAAGGTGGCAGGCATTTGCAGCGACTTGATAAGATACGCTCTCTTGAACCGATTTAACTTGACAATAAATAGGTGCTATGCTAATTTACTGAGCACGTCTACTTTTCTTCTCAGTTAATTGAGGTGACGACTTTTAATCTCAAGAGGTGACTAACGTAATGAGGAGTGATTGTATAAAGAGTGGAGTTGAGCGGGCACCACATCGTGCCCTGCTCCGCTCCCTGGGTGTTTCCCAGGATGATTTAAAAAAGCCTTTTATTGGAGTAATCAATAGCTTCAGCGAGGTCGTACCAGGTCATATACATTTGAAGTCCATTGCCAAAGCGGTGAAGGATGGCGTGAGAAGCCGGGGTGGCGTGCCTTTTGAGGTGAACACTATAGCTGTATGTGATGGTATTGCCATGAACCATCCTGGTATGAAATATAGTCTTCCCAGCAGAGAGCTTATCGCTGATTCAGTCGAAATTTTAGTGCAAGCTCATGCCTTTGATGCACTTGTTTTCATTCCTAATTGTGATAAGGTAGTGCCGGGAATGTTAATGGCGGCAGTGAGATTGAATCTACCTTCCATATTTGTCAGTGGTGGGCCAATGTTGGCCGGTCGTATGAGTCAGGATGGCGAAGACAGTGCAGTTGACCTGAACTCGGTATTTCTGGCTGTAGGCAAGGTAGCCAAGGGGGAAATGACCGAAGCGGAGTTGGAAGAGTTGGAGGAAGCTGCCTGTCCCGGTTGTGGCAGTTGTTCCGGCATGTTTACCGCAAATACTATGAACTGTCTGACCGAGGCTTTAGGGATGGCTTTACCAGGAAATGGCACAATTCTTGCGGTAGATGCACGGCGGGTCAGATTAGCCTTTAAAGCAGGGCAGCAGGTCATGGCTGTTTTATCTCAGAAATTGCTGCCGGAGGACATCATAACCAGGGATTCCATATATAATGCTTTTGCTGTTGATATGGCTTTAGGCGGCAGTACCAATTCGGTGCTGCACCTTATGGCGATAGCTCACGAAGCCAGTGTTGATTTTCCACTATCACTGGTAAACGAGATAAGCCAGCGTATTCCTCATATTTCAAAGATTAGCCCGGCGAGTGAACGACATATTGAGGACCTGGACCAGGCTGGGGGCATTCCAGCGATAATGCAGGAATTGACTGCCTTTTTGAATCTGAAGTCAAAGACTGTCTCGGGCCAGTTTCTCGGTGACAGCTTTAAGGGAGTCAAGGTTAAAAACCGAGAGATAATTCGTTCGGTTTCCGATCCATATTCGGCTACAGGCGGGCTCACCATACTTTTTGGGAACCTGGCCCCCGAGGGGAGTGTTGTTAAGAGTGCTGCAGTGGCTCCTGAGATGCTTGTGCACAAGGGGAGAGCCCGGGTCTTCGATGATGAAGAGGCAGCTACTAAGGCTATTATGGCAGGGAAAATCGAGTCCGGGGAGGTAATCGTTATCCGCTATGAAGGACCGAGGGGAGGACCTGGTATGCGAGAGATGTTGACTCCGACATCGCTTCTCAGCGGCATGGGGATGGATAAGGACGTAGCACTTATCACCGACGGTCGTTTTTCTGGAGCAACCAGGGGTGCGGCTATAGGTCACGTTTCGCCTGAGGCTGCTGATGGTGGCCCGATTGCCGTGGTGCGCGATGGTGATATAGTTACTGTAGATATTCCGGCTCATAAACTTGAGCTGGAGGTAGGTGATGCGGAAGTGAAGAAGCGGTTGGCCCAGTTACCTGTCTTTAAACCAAAGGTGACAGAAGGTTATCTCAAGCGTTATGCTGAGAGAGTAAGTTCAGCCAGTAATGGAGCAGTATATATTAGTTAGGGGAGATTTATGAAAAAAACAGGCGCCCAGATTCTGTGTGAAGGTTTAGTCAAAGAGGGAGTGGAGGTTATCTTCGGCTTTCCCGGGGGAGCTGTACTGCCATTGTATGATACCTTACCACAGTTTCCGCAGCTTCGCCATATTTTAGTCCGTCATGAACAGTGTGCAGCTCATGCTGCCGATGCCTATGCCAGAGTCACGGGCAAAGCAGGAGTATGCGTAGCTACCTCGGGACCGGGAGCTACTAATCTGGTAACAGGAATTGCCAATGCCTGTCTGGATTCATCACCTGTAGTAGCAATTACCGGTCAGGTAGCTACGCCTTTTATTGGCAAAGACGCTTTTCAGGAAATAGATATAACCGGTATCACACTTCCCATTACCAAAAATAACTATCTTGTCCTGGACCCAAAAGATTTAGCCACTGTAGTCAAAGAAGCATTTTACATCGCTCAAACTGGCAGGCCGGGCCCAGTCCTCATAGATTTACCAAAGGATGTTTTAGAGGGAAAAGCTGATTACGTGGATCCGGGTAAGCTCAACCTGGCCGGTTATAAACCCAAGCTTTCTGGACATCCAACCCAGATCAAGAAGGCGTCTGAATTGATTAATAAAGCTGAACGTCCTGTAATAATCGGCGGCAGAGGAGTGGTAATATCAAAAGCTTTTGCTGAGTTCAGAGAACTGGCTGAAAAGTCGCAGATACCTGTAGTCACGACGCTGCTGGGCATAGGCTGTTTTCCAGAGACTCATTTGTTAAGTTTTGGCTGGTTGGGTATGCATGGCATGGCTTATGCCAATAAGGCGATCGATGCTGCTGACCTTGTTATCGCTATTGGTATGAGGTTTGACGATAGGGCTACCGGGATGGTGAGTGCATTTGCTCCTAAAGCTCGTATTATTCACATTGATATCGATCCTGCCGAAATAGGTAAAAACGTGCGAGTCGATGTACCTATCGTTGGTGATATAAGAAGTGTTCTGAAAGACGTAAATAAACAGATTATTCCGCAGAACCGCACTGACTGGATTCATCAACTGGAGCAGTGGCGGTATGAGCATCCGGCGCTTGAGGTCAGGGAATGTGCGGAGCTTATACCTCAATACGTTATCCGACAGATTTTTGAAGCTACTCAGGGTGATGCTATCATAGTAACCGGAGTGGGCCAGAATCAGATGTGGTCAGCGCAGTATTTCTTCTATGATAAGCCGAATAGCCTGGTTTCCTCCGGTGGACTGGGTACAATGGGCTTTGAGCTTCCTGGAGCTATCGGGGCGAAGGTTGGCTGTCCTGATGAGACAGTCTGGTGTATTGCTGGAGACGGTGGCTTTCAAATGACAATTCAGGAATTAGCAACAATAGCCCAGGAGAAACTTGCCATAAAGATAGCGATAATAGACAACGGTTATCTGGGGATGGTAAGACAGTGGCAGGAACTGTTTTACGGGCGTCGCTACGTTGCGACACCCCTCATGAGCCCGGATTTCGTTAAGATTGCTGAAGCTTATGGCATTCCTGGCATGAGGGTAACGGATAGACTTGAGGTCCCTTCGGCTATAGCGAAGGCGATGGATTACGAAGGCGCGTTCTTAATCGATTTTGTCGTTGAGCCTGAGGAGAATGTTTTCCCCATAGTGCCGCCCGGAGCCAGCCTGGTTGAAGCCCTTGAAATGCCGAGACCTGAGGTAAAGACTTCTTCAACATAGTACCATTAAGAGCTGGTTACGGCAGGCCCGGTAATAGCATTTCCTGAAGCATTATTGTAGAACTTAAATGCCCGCTAATCAGGAGCAAGGCGGTTTCATTTACTCAGAAGGATATGGCTGTTACTTTCCGAATTTGCTTTTCACTGTAGCCCGTTTTAGAATAACACAATATGTTTTTGCTCTTGAAAGGTGGTGATTAAGTTGTCATATCCACGACAGCATACTTTAGTAGCTTTAGTAGAAGACAAGCCCGGAGTCCTAAACAGGGTGTCCAGTCTTTTTCGCCGGCGTAATTTCAATATTGAGAGCATTGCTGTGGGACACTCTGTTCAACCCAGGTTGTCACGAATGACTATTGTGGTAGAAGGAAACACTGCCAAAGTAGAGCAGGTGAGAAAGCAACTGGATAAAGTTGTTGAAGTAGTCAAAATAGTTGACATAACTAATGATAATCCTGTAGCCAGGGAACTGGCCCTGATGAAGATTAAGGCTACTCCTTCTACGAGGAGCGAAATAATACAGATTGTCGACATTTTTAGGGCTAACATAGTAGATGTTTCCTCTGATTCCTTGATGGTTGAGGTTACCGGAGACGAAGAGAAAGTTGATTCCTTGCTTGAACTTCTTCGTGGATTCGGTATCAGGGAGATAGCCAGGACGGGGCGTATTGCCTTGACTCGCGGTGGTATTGGACCGCTGATGGTGGATGATGAAAAGACAAACAGAAAATCTAAAAAGACACCGGTTCAGGCGATTGACAGTCCCCCGAACTGGTAATGGAGCGTACCATTCAAATCCAGCGGAAGTAAAAATTGACGTTAAAGGGAGGCATAATGGCAAAGATTTATTACGATAAAGATGCGAATTTGGACTTACTTAAAGGGAAAACAGTCGGTATTATTGGTTTCGGAAGTCAGGGGCATGCTCACGCACAGAATTTAAGGGATAGTGGTTGCCAGGTAATTGTGGCAGAGGCCAAGGGCAGCGAAGGCTGGAAGAATGCCAAGGCTGCCGGTTTTAACCTGATGGATGCTGCCGGTGTGTCCAGAGAGGCTTCTGTTATTGCCATGCTGGTACCGGATACCTTACAGGCTAGAGTCTACCGTGAGTCGATTGAAAGTGAGCTGTCAGCCGGTAAGATGCTCATGTTCGCTCACGGCTTTAATATCCATTTCGGACAAATCGTACCACCACCTGGTGTAGATATTACTATGATCGCTCCGAAATGCCCCGGTCATATGTTACGTCAGCTTTATACGGAGGGCTCCGGACCTCCGGCACTGATAGCGGTTCATCAGGACAAATCGGGCAAAGCCAGGGATATTGCCTTGGCTTATGCCAAAGGTATCGGGTGTACTCACGCTGGGGTCCTGGAAACTACCTTCAAAGAGGAAACGGAGACCGATCTTTTCGGCGAACAAGCCGTTCTTTGCGGTGGGGTTACCTCGTTGGTTAAGGCAGGATTTGAAACGCTGATTGAAGCCGGTTATCAGCCGGAGATCGCGTATTTCGAGGTCTTCCATGAACTAAAGCTTATCGTTGACCTGTTCCATAAAGGCGGTTTCAGCTATATGCGCTATTCGGTCAGTGACACTGCGGAATATGGCGATTATACGAGAGGGCCACGGGTGATTGATGATATGGTCAAGGATGAGATGGCGCAAATTCTGGCGGAGGTGCAGGACGGCACTTTCGCAAGAGAGTGGATTCTGGAGAATCAAGCGGGCCGGCCCTGCTACAATGCTCTGAAGCGACTCGAAGCTGAACACGAGATTGAAGTTGTAGGGAAGAGGCTCAGGGAAATGATGCCCTGGCTGAAAGGCTAGGTCGGTATAACAGGTGCCTTATGTAAGAGGCGTAGTTACAAAGCTCGGCTGTCACAACTTCAGGAATATCTTTGACTACGCTCGATTCCCGTATTATGATTTCTATACTACTATGCGCTGTTGCTGTGTGGTATCATATTACATTCCCTGGATATCGGTATGATAGCGCTCGATTTCTGTGTATGAAGGAAAGGACAAAATGGAAATGGATAAGGTTGTTATTTTCGATACTACTTTGAGAGATGGAGAACAGGCGGCCGGGACCAGCCTCAATTTCACTGAGAAGCTGGACATTGCCAGACAATTAGAGAAGCTGGGTGTTGATGTCATCGAAGCTGGCTTTCCTATAAGTTCGCCGGGTGATTTTGAAGCGGTTCAGCTCATTGCCAGGGAGATTAAGGGTTCAAGTGTCTGTGCCTTAACTCATGCTAATGCCGAGGGCATAGACAGAGCCTGGGAGGCGATACAGGATGCCAGGAGGCCACGTATTCATGTTTTCCTATCGGCTTCGGACATCCATCTATTTAATCAGCTTAAGAAGAGTCGTAAGCAGATTCTGGAAATTTCCCGTGATATGGTGGCACGGGCTAAAAACTATGTAGATGATGTCGAATTTTCTCCTATGGATGCCAGCCGTACTGAGCCGACGTATATTTTCGAGGTATTAGAGGCAGTCATTGAAGCCGGCGCAACCACAGTAAATATTCCGGACACTGTTGGCTATGCCATTCCGCAGGAGTTCGGTGATTTAATAGAAGGCATCTTTAACAATGTGCCGAATATAAATAAGGCTGTGGTAAGTGCACACTGCCATGATGATTTAGGTTTAGCGGTGGCCAATAGCATTGAAGCAATCAGAAGGGGAGCCCGGCAGGTGGAATGCACGATTAATGGCATTGGTGAGCGGGCCGGCAATGCCTCACTGGAAGAAATTGTCATGGCGTTGAGAACGCGAAAAGACTTTTTCAACCTCACCACAGGTATCGATACGACACAGTTCTATAAGATCAGTCGGTTGGTGAGTGAGTTGACTGGCTTTGTGGTCCAGCCGAACAAGGCCATTATTGGCGCCAATGCTTTTCGCCATATGTCGGGAATTCACCAGGATGGAGTCATCAAGAAGGCGATTACCTACGAAATTATGGACCCCAGGTCGATAGGTATCCCGGCGAGCAGCCTTGTACTGGGGAAACTGAGTGGTCGGCATGCATTCAAGGAACGACTGGCTGAGCTTGGCTATATATTGAATGAGGAAGCATTGGGCCGTGCGTTTGTGGCTTTTAAAGATCTGGCCGATAAAAAAAGGGAAGTCACTGACCGGGATATCGAATCTTTGATAGCTGAGGAATTGCGTACCATTGCCGAAGTCTACCATCTTGACCATGTGGAAGTCTCCTGTGGAGACCATAGTATTCCAACTGCCACGGTGAGGCTTATAGCTCCCGACGGGCAAACACTTACGGATGCAGCCCCGGGTACCGGTCCGGTAGATGCCGTATATCAGGCTATCAATCGTATAGTGAGAGTACCCAATAATCTTACTGAATATACTGTTAAATCGGTGACGGAAGGCATTGATGCCATTGGTGAGGTGTTAATAAGGGTGGAAAGCGATGGGGTAACCTATACCGGTCGCGGTGCCAGTACCGATATTATCGTTGCCAGTGCCAAGGCCTATATGAATGCGCTCAATCGTCTCCTGGCAGCCAAGAAGGCGATGAAGGAATAGAGGATTGGATGAGTCCGGAAGTAGAAATGGTTTTGCGCTTGCTACTGGCGACAGTCCTCGGTTGTGGCATAGGACTGCAGCGGGAGCTTGCCGGCAAGCAGGCTGGACTACGCACTCATAGCCTGATCGCACTGGGATCTGCCCTTTTTACGGTGATTTCCGTCTCTGGTTTTGGTTATGGAGTTGACTCATCGAGGGTAGCTGCGGGAGTGGTAGCGGGAGTCGGTTTCATTGGTGGTGGTGTTATTTTCCATGCTATCAGAGGCGATATACTGGTTGGTTTGACCACTGCAGCCAGCATCTGGGTTACGGCGGCTATCGGTATGGCTGCCGGCGCCGGTATGTACCTGATATCGGTTCTGGTCGCTGTTATCAGTTTAGTCCTGTTGTCCATTCCAAAAATCAGAGGATGAAGCGAGGACCAAAGGAGGTTATGTTTTGACCTTAGCCGAGAAGATTTTAGCAGCTCATTCAGGCAAGGCCAGGGTCAGCCCTGGCGAGTTTTTAAATGTGAGCGTTGACCTGGTGCTGGCGAACGATATTACGGCACCATTATCTATTAAAGAGTTCCAGCGATTGGGAGTGAACAAGGTCTATGATACTAGCAGAATAGTCATGGTACCCGACCATTTTTGTCCCAATAAAGACATCCTTTCAGCAGAACAGGCCAGGATGATGCGTGAGTTTACCCGGGAGTATAATTTAGTCTATTTTGAAGTGGGCAGAATGGGTATTGAGCATGCGCTTTTGCCTGAACAGGGTCTGGTACTGCCCGGAGATGTTATTGTTGGTGCTGATTCCCATACCTGTACCTATGGTGCTCTGGGGGCATTTGCCACCGGTATGGGATCGACAGATATCGCTATAGCTATGGCTACCGGTGAGATATGGATGAAGGTACCGCAGACCATCAGGTTTATGTACCACGGACATCCTGGCAAATGGGTCGGTGGCAAGGACCTCATCCTTTATACCATCGGCAATATCGGTGTTGATGGTGCCCTTTATTCTGCCATGGAATTTGTTGGCGGGGCAATCGATGCTTTACCAATGGACGGGCGCTTTACTATGGCTAACATGGCAATCGAAGCAGGGGCTAAAGCCGGAATATTCAGGGTGGATGGTAAAACGGAGGCGTATGTAGAGAGCAGGGCCAGGCGTTCGTATCAGGTATATCAGCCTGACGAGGATGCTGAGTATTCAAAAACGATTGAGTATGATGTTTCGGGCATTGAGCCGCAGGTAGCTTTTCCTCATCTGCCTTCCAATGTGAAGCCGATAAGCCAGGTAGTTGACATAAAGATAGACCAGGTAGTCATCGGAAGCTGCACCAACGGGCGTATCGATGATATGAGACTCGCTGCAAAAGTGCTTGATGGCAAGCAGGTGAGTCCGGAGTTGAGGTGTATCATCATACCCGGCACACAGCAGGTCTATCTCGATGCACTGCACGAAGGGCTGATTGAGACGTTTATTAAAGCGGGGGCAGCGGTCAGTACTCCTACCTGCGGCCCCTGTCTTGGCGGGTATATGGGAGTCCTTGCCGCCGGCGAGCGCTGTGTCTCAACAACCAACCGGAATTTTGTCGGCAGAATGGGCAGCACCCGGTCTGAAGTCTATCTGGCTAATCCAGCCGTAGCCGCTGCCAGCGCAGTTCTGGGCCGGATCGGCAGCCCTGAGGAAGTTGCAGGCTAATGGGGACTGGTTAGCAAGATAAACGGTTGACTATTTGTGCCGGCACTGCATGGTTGGATGGCGATTGATGTGCCTGGCCGGAAAGGAGGAAGTACTTTGAAACTAAAGGGCAAAGTCCATAAATATGGTGCCAATGTTGATACCGATGCTATTATTCCGGCCCGCTATCTTAATCTCTCGGAGCCCGGTGAGCTGGCTGAGCACTGTATGGAGGATATTGACGCCGAATTTTTAACGAAAGTTGAACCCGGAGACATTATTGTCGCCGATACCAATTTCGGCTGTGGCTCGTCCCGGGAACATGCTCCGGTGGCTATAAAAGCTGCCGGTATATCCTGTGTTGTCGCCAGGAGCTTCGCACGTATTTTTTTTCGTAACGCTATTAATATCGGGCTGCCGCTTCTGGAGTCCGGCGATGCTGTAGACAATACCGAGGCTGGCAATACCCTTGAGGTTGACCTGGAGAACGGGGAAATAACTAATAGTACTACGGGGAAGACATTTATTGCCGAGCCGTATCCGGATTTTATGATGGGGATAGTGAACGCCGGGGGGCTGGTTGAATATACCAAAAGAAAATTAGCTGGAGGACTATAGTGGAATTCAATATTGCTGCATTGCTTGGTGATGGAGTTGGCCCCGAGGTGGCAACTGAAGCTATAAACGTCATGGAAGCAGTGGGTAAGAAATTTGGACATGTTTTTAAATTCCGCCACGGACTTATAGGCGGCGTGGCTATAGATGCCACCGGCGTGGCACTGACTGAAGAGACATTGAATATGTGCCGGGACTGTGATGCAGTGTTGCTCGGAGCAGTCGGTGGCCCGAAATGGGACGATCCGAAAGCTAAAGTCTACCCCGAAGACGGGCTGCTGGCACTACGAAAGGAACTCGGGCTTTTTGCCAATTTACGGCCGGTAAAAGTATTACCTTTGCTTGCCAATTCAACGAGCCTTAAACCCGAGGTGATAAAGGGCGTGGACATGATGGTGGTGCGTGAACTAACCGGTGGGCTTTACTTCGGCCAGCCGAAAAAGCAATGGCAGACCGCCGACGGCAGGCGTGCAGTTGATACAATGGACTATTCTGAAACGGAGATTGAGCGTATAGTACGGGTCGGATTCGAGCTGGCTCTTACCCGTCGCAGGAAGCTGACTTCGGTGGACAAGGCAAACGTCCTGGAATCATCACGGTTATGGCGTCAGGTTGCCACGGAAGTATCTGCCGACTATCCTGATGTTGAGACCGACCACATGCTGGTAGATGCCTGTGCGATGCGGTTTATCCAGAACCCAAAGTATTTTGATGTCATCGTTACCGAAAATACGTTTGGCGATATCCTCACGGATGAAGCCTCGATGCTGGCTGGCTCAATGGGTATGCTGCCGTCAGCAAGCCTGGCAGGCATTCCCAAAGGTGGTTCTTCCAGGGCCTTCGGAATGTATGAACCGATTCACGGTAGTGCACCTGGCCGGGCCGGCCAGGATATTGCCAATCCGATTGCCACTATATTGAGCGCAGCTATGATGCTCCGTTATTCTTTGAGTCTGGTAGCGGAGGCGGACGCCGTTGAGAAAGCGGTGACCGCTGTTCTAGAGGCTGGTTATCGTACCTATGATATAATGGAGGAAGGTAAGACCAAGGTTGGGACGAGGGAGATGGGCAGGCTATTGATTGAAACGATAATCAGCTAGGAAAGGAATGGACCGGTGACTCAAATTAAGCTGTATGATACGACATTGCGAGACGGGGCCCAGCAAGAGGGTATTTCCTTCTCCGTTGCCGATAAGCTTAAGATTGCCAGGAAGCTGGATGAGCTCGGTGTTCATTTCATTGAAGGCGGCTGGCCTGGCGGCAATCCCAAGGATACCGAGTTCTTTACCAAAGCTCAGAACTTGAAATTACAGCATTCGGTCCTGGTTGCCTTTGGCAGCACAAGGCATCCTGATTCGAAGGTAGATAGCGATGCTAACCTCAAGGCTTTAATCGAGGCGAAGACGCAGGTAGTTACTATCGTCGGTAAAAGCTCGGAATCACAGGCAACTCAGGTGCTGGAAGTAAGCCTGGAAGACAACCTGCGTATTATCAGGGAGTCCATAGAGTATATCAAGTCCAAAGGCATAACCGTCTTTTTCGATGCTGAGCATTTCTTCGATGGCTATAAAGCAAATGCTGCCTATGCAGTACAGACCGTTAAGGTAGCGAGCAAAGCCGGAGCAGACTGTGTCGTGCTCTGTGATACCAATGGCGGTACCCTGCCGTCCGAAGTGGCCGCTGCCGTTAAAGCCGTGAAAAATGCGGTTGCTGTCCCGCTGGGCATTCATGTCCATAATGATGCCGATCTGGCTGTGGCAAATTCCCTGACTGCTGTTCAAGCCGGAGTTGTCCAGGTACAGGGGACTATCAATGGCTATGGAGAACGCTGCGGCAATGCCAATCTCTGCTCCGTTATTCCGGGACTACAGCTCAAACTTGGCATCGAGTGTGTCACTAAGGAGCAGCTTGCCAGGCTCACCGAAGTTTCTCGTTATATAGCTGAACTGGCTAATCTCTCCCTGTCCAGTCATCTTCCCTTTGTGGGTGCCAGTGCTTTCACCCATAAAGGCGGTCTTCATGTGTCAGGTATGATGAAATGGGAAGATAGCTACCAGCATATAAATCCGGAGCTTGTGGGCAACAGGCCCAAAGTCGTTGTCTCCGAACTGTCGGGTAAGGGGAATATTATATATAAAGCCAGGGAATTGGGACTGACTCTGCCTCCGGAGGGTAAACAGGCCCGCCAGATAGTAGAGCAGATAAAGATGCTGGAAAGCAAAGGCTTTCAATATGAAGACGCTGATGCCTCCTTTGAGATGTTATTACAGCGGGCCAGTCCCGGGTACACACCCCGTTTTGAGTTGATTGACTATATGGTAATAGTGGAAAGGCACCGCCGCAGGTCGTCGAGTGGTACTGAACCGCAACTGCTGGCGGAAGCCACCGTCAAGGCTAAGGTCGGCAACAGCATCATACACACGGCTGCCGAGGGCAACGGCCCGGTAAATGCACTGGACAAAGCCTTACGAAAAGCCCTGGTTGAGTTTTATCCCAATTTGAATTCGGTTGAACTTATTGACTATAAGGTCCGCATTCTCGAAGAGAGCAGTGGTACCGGGTCTCAGGTCCGCGTGCTCATTGAGTCCAGCGATGGTCAGAATGTATGGAAAACGGTTGGCAGCTCGACCAATATTATTGATGCGAGCTGGCTGGCGCTGGCAGACAGCATGGAATACTGGCTGCTCAAGCGGAATACCTCTGTTTAGTCCATTCGAATTTCATATCCTGTGACCTTTATCTACCGGCACCTTGTATAGGACCATGGGTTATGAAGATACCTATCGGCGCTGTACTGAAGGGCAGTCTCCAAATTGTCACCAGGACAGCTTTTGATGAACGGCGGGGGTAGTCCTGCTGTTTATTACAGGAGGGATTAGTTGATTGACGACGGCAGCGGAGCCAGGGTAAACAGACCGGGTGTGGTCATGTTTGCCGGTAAGGGTGGAGTGGGAAAAACAACCTGTGCAGCGGCCACGGCGTTACAGTATGCCTCTCTGGGGGAACGGACATTGGCGATATCGACTGACCCGACACCTTCCCTCGGCCACATATTTGAGGCGGGAGATCACCGGAGGCCGGTGAAGGTCTCGGAGGCGTTGTACCTGGATGAGATCGGGGTGGACAAGGTGAAGGAGATGTGGGACGGTAAATTCGGCCGTGAAGTCTACGAGGTCTTTTCCTCTTTTGTGGCGGTCGACTATGATGAGTTTGTCGATTTTGTCAGCTCGATATTACCGGGGATAAGGGATGAGTTCATGGTTGATTATATCCGGGAAATAACCGCAGGCAATGAGTACCGGAACGTGGTCTGGGATACGGCCCCTTTGGGCCAGACACTGGGCCTGCTGAAGACACCGGCTATGCTGAGGAAGCATTTAAAGACAGCTCCACGGATATATTCGAAGTTGAAACTGGGAAGAGACAGCCGCAGACCGGTGCTGGATATTATTGCTGGGTGGGAAGCCCTGTCTGCCAGGGATATGGAGTTTCTGAGAAATGAGGTCAATTTTGTTATAGTTACGATTCCTGAAGCGCTGGCTGTTGAGCAGCTTGATGGCATCCTCGGCGAGTTTAATGAAAGCGGGCTGAAAATAGAGCGTCTGGTTATAAATAATGTCATCAGGGATTTAAGTTCCGATTTTCTCCGTTCCAGGGCGGAACAGCAGAACAGGTATATCGATAGGTTGCATACCAGGTATCCGGATATAAAAATGGTTGAGCTGCCCATGTTCCCTCGTGAGATAAAGGGTATCGACAGGCTTAAAGATATTCAGGCGAAGCTGTATGGGGAGGGAGATACCGCCGGTTAGCTTTGATAAAGAGAGGGGTCTGGCACGGGAAGACAGGAGGAAGCGGGCGGGACGCTACTGGTGTTGTCTTTTTAGATTGGTCTACCGACCGGAATTATATACAGGGGCCTGACCGGTTCATACACTCGTACCACCTTGCTGACGCCTTCATCGTGGAAAGCGCCTATCATGACAGTAGCCAGGCCGAGCGCTATAGCCTGTAATGAGACATTTTGTCCCAGGTGTCCGACTTCCATGTGCACGTATCTTTTGCCTCTCTCTCCGTATATATTCGTGGTCCTGGAGAACAGGGCACAGATAACTATGTTAACGGGACAGCTAGCGATAACATCCTGGTCTAAAGCGACTTCCGCCAGTTCCTGTCTGAAATCGCCCTTCAGGTGCAGGCCCAGGGAGTGGCTGCCGGTTTCATAGTGATAGATACCTGCGCTCAGGCTTTCCACGGTCTGCTCGCCGACGAGAGCGAACATCTCAAGAGGGAACGTAGCCCCCGCACTCGGGACTGTTCTGTACCTGCCGGCACCGGTGATACCCTGGGCCGACCACAGCAGTTGCGATAACTGCCATAGAGGTATCGGTTCAGTGCTGAGCCTCCTGATTGACCTCCGCCTGGAAATGGACTCTTCTACCGATAGGTTCCCCTTCAGAATCGCTGGCGGCAGTTTGATTGAAGGTTCTCCCATACAGGTATGCTAGCCCTTTATTATGCCGATGGGTTCTGCCATCGCTACCTTGCGCGATATTCCGGCTTGCTGGGTAACTTCGACTACCTGGGTGACGTCCTTGTAAGCCTGTGATGCTTCTTCGGCAAGTGAGGCCATATTGCCCGCTTTTACGGTTATTCCTCTGGCTTCCAGCTCGCGGGCGACATCGATTCCTCGTAAACTGCGCTTGGCTGCTCCACGGCTTTGTACCCGGCCGGCACCGTGGCACGTAGAACCAAACGTTTCGGTCATTGCTTTCTCGGTACCGACGGCTACATAAGAGCGGCGTCCCATGTCGCCCGGAATAAGCACCGGCTGGCCGATATCCTTATATCGCTGCGGCAGTTCCTTATGTCCCGCCGGGAACGCCCTGGTAGCCCCCTTACGGTGGATACATAAAGTGCTGGTCTTCCCGTCTACGACGTGCTCCTCTATCTTGGCGATATTATGGGTCACATCATAAATCTGCTCCATGCCGAGCTGGTTCCGGCTTTTACCGAAGACCTTCAGAAAGGATTCCCGGGACCAGTGTGCGATGCACTGCCGGTTGGTCCAGGCATAGTTGGCAGCACAGGCCATAGCCGCCAGATAGTCTTTCCCTTCCGTTGATTCTACCGGCGCACAGGCCAGTTGTCTGTCGGGCAGACTGATGTTATATTTCCTCACTGCCTCAGCCATTATTTTAAGGTAATCGTCGCATATTTGATGGCCCAGCCCCCGGGAGCCGCTATGTATCAGGAATAACACCTGCCCGATGTCATTGATGCCCATAGCTTTGGCCGAGTCCCGGTCGTAAATCTCTCTTACCACCTGTATTTCCAGGAAATGGTTCCCCGAGCCAAGCGTTCCCAGTTGAGGAGTGCCTCTCTTTTTAGCCCTGGCGCTGACTTTTCCCGGGTTGGCCTTCTTCATACAGCCCATCTCTTCAGTAGCCTCCAGGTCTTCAGGTACGCCGAGACCTTTACTGACCGCCCAGCGGGCGCCGTCGGTCATTACCTGGTCCAGCTCTTTGGCGCTGGCCCTGATCTTACCCTCCGAGCCCAGTCCGGAAGGGACATTGGTAAACAGATGGTTGATAAGCTCCCTGATCCTGGGCTTCACTTCGCTCTCGTCGAGGTTGGTGCGCAGCAGCCTCACGCCGCAGTTGATGTCGTAGCCAACACCGCCCGGTGAAATAACGCCGTCGTTTACCCGGGTAGCAGCGACGCCGCCTATAGGGAAGCCGTATCCCCAGTGGATATCGGGCATAGCCATGGAGCGCCCGACTATTCCGGGCAGAAAAGCCACATTAGCTACCTGCTCCAGCGACTGGTCCTGCTCAATGACCTCCAGCATGCCCTTATCGGCATAGACCAGGCCGGGGACGCGCATGCCCTGTTTATAGCTCTGCGGGATCTCCCAGCGGTAATCGTCTATTTTATTCAGTCGTCCTTCCCATTTCGGCATTTCTTAGTCCTCTAGATATCGAAGATCACCTGTGCTCTATAGCCGTTGTCTTCTCGGTTGATGGTCAGCATATGATAGGTAGCCGCTTTCACTTCCCTTTTCAGCTTGTGCCGCGCCGGATTTATCCTGTCTCCAAAGCACCTGGCTTTAAGCTGGACATAATTATGTTCGTCGATTTCAAACCTTTTAAACACAATATGCTCGACATCGAACGTGTAGAGAAGCTCGTTCAGCCATTCAACCAGCAGGTTTTCGCTGTCCTCGGAAGATAGCTCCACATCGTGCTGTATAGTTTCTTCGATGGTATCGAGCTCTGTTATCAGGCTGAATAAGCCCAGGGCAGCATTGGCAAAAACCTGCTTAATATCGGAGCCGTAGGCAATAATGCCGATATCTGCGGTATGGTCTATGACCTCGAAAGCCTTCTCCACTCTTCTCACATCACAAACCGAGGATGACTCATTATATCATGACCCGTGTCAATCGTGAAATTACCGGGGCAAATTGCCGGAGCATTAGGAGTATAAGCACGTTACTTGTCCTGGCTTAAGCGCAGCAAAGGACTACAACGTGAGAAATTGCTATCTTCCGTGGATTTTGCTAGACTTTCATGTGGCCCTGCGGCAGGTGGTACGCCAAAAAGTGGGGCCGGACACAGGCGGGCCGCTAGCTCAACTGGCAGAGCAGCTGACTCTTAATCAGCAGGTTAGAGGTTCGATTCCTCTGCGGCTCACCAGTCTTATAGCTATATCACCCCATTTTTTATTGCCCTCCCTTTATCTTTCCATTTTACTTAAAAGTTTGTTTAGCTTTTTTCATTTGAATTACTTTTTTTCGATTGTATAAGCTACTTGCCACATATAGCGAGAATGATGGGATTAGGAAATGTAAAGATAAAGAATTATCTTGATGATTACCATTATCATAATAGGCTTTTATCCCCACTCTACTGAAAAATCCGCTTAGAAATTTTGAAAGGTCAGTAATTGGTCTAAAACGTTAGATGGTTGACAAATACGGTATAACGTGTTATTATACAGTATAACGTTAGGAGGTAATATTAATGAATAACACACTACCACGTATTTTTACATTGGAGGAAGTCGCAGATTATTTAAAAGTTGACGAGAATACGGTCCTACATGAGTTTGAAGCCGGCTATCTTCGCGGATTTAAGATTGGTAAAGAATGGCGTTGTTCTGACGAAGATTTATTGAATTACGTACGAGGAGTGAGAGACACTATCGAGACTCCTCAACCATCTCCTGTAAAGAACCCAGTACCTGAATCGGCATTTAACGTTGTTGAAACCGGATCGTTTGACTTTAACTGGCCTAAGAAAGGTGGTGGTAGCAATTTAGGACATTATGATAAGGGATATGAGGTAACAACGATGATAAACGGCCAGGAGTATACATTCAAGTTAGGGTTTGGAAATCGCAAATCAGCTGGACATGAGCGACGCCGTGTCACAATATGGCTCGGAAATAGAGCAGTAGTCGAGTTTGCAGGTAGTAACGATTACCAGAATGACGGACTTCTAGCCGGAATCATCAGGTTGAAGAATGGAAAGCAACTTACGACTCAAAGAATACCAGATGAGTACAAAGGGTTCAAGATCGAGAGATATAACTCTGTTATACAGGGGCCCAGAGCCAGTACCGGCATGGCGGTTATAGTACATAAGGATGACATTAAATCCATGCTGGAACACGCGATTATTCGAGCAACCTGGAAAGAGTTAATCTAGTAGGATTGATTATATGCTCTCCTATGGGGGTAATGGAATATGGAGGAAACCTATGAGTAGCATAAATTCAGAGCAAATTAAAATTCTTTTTGGCCTTTCTACTGTCGAGGGCATTAAACAGTTCTTATCTCATATTGACGCGAATTCTAATAAATGGAAGTGGTTTCCCCTTGGAGGGCGTGAGAACAATTCTGGAAGCGTAAATTTAGCAATGGATCCTGGACAGGCTTTAGTTGAGAGAATTACCAATGCAATGGATGCTCATATAGAACTCCAATATGAACTTGCTGGTTGCCCAACCAATCTCAATTCACCAAGGGAAGCAGTACAGCAGCTTTGGAACCTCGAAAGTTCGCGCCTTACACGTGAGTCTACCGCGATGACAAGATTCATTGAGGAAATGGCTCCTAAAAGTCTTGTTAGAGTGGTAGGCTCAACACGTAGAGGACACTCTTCAGTAATCATACAAGATTCAGGTATCGGGCAACACCCGGATGATCTACCTAAAACCATTTTAGGGCTCCAAGAATCAAATAAAAATGATAAACGGTATCTGATGGGAGCTTTTGGCCAGGGCGGATCATCGACATTTGCTTATTGTCCATACTCACTTATCATTTCTCGAAGACATCCAAGTTGCCTTGACGGCAAGAATGATCTCATTGGTTGGACTATAGTGAGACAATTCGACGATGATTCTTGGAAGACATTTCGCTATGAGTATCTCGTGGGTTCAGATGGTTTAATACCTAGAATAGAGCCGGCTGTCATCGAATCCCTGGGAATCCAATTTGAATATGGCACAAAAGTGATACATTACGCATATGAATTGGGCAGGTTAAATTCGAGGTGGAGCTTGGTTGGATTGAGATTTTTCGATAACCTTCTTTTTGATCCTGTATTGCCCTATCGCATCGAAGACCATCGGCTATCGCCACCTTTCAACCGCAATCTTCATGGAGGACGTAATCGCTTGGAGCAACTTGAAGCTTATAAGCGACCTCATGCACAAACATTCGAAGCAGATCTGTCACGATGGGGTGCAGAGGGCACAGCTCATATTCGTTATTGGGTCTTTCGCCCAGGTGTAACCAGCCAAGGAAGTGAAGATGATGCTAGTGTTAAGCTTGATTCCTATTTAGATTACGATCATTCCCCTAGAACTATTTTATTTACACTAAATGGCCAAAGACATCATACTAGGGAGAAGAGTTTGATACGCGAGGCTCGCCTTGGAGCACTAGCTGATTATCTGTTAGTACATGTTGATTGTGATGATCTGAGCCTTAGACTAAAGAAAGAGATATTCACTGCCACACGAGCGGGAGCAACGATAGGCGAAAGAAGAGAAGACTTAATTATCAATGCGATCAGGGAAGCATTAGCTGATTCCTGGTTAAAACAAAAACTTGACGAAATCCTGCGACGGCGTGAGGCTTTGATGACAAACGAAAGCACACGTCGTGTAAATCAGATGTTGAATCGTTTGATAACTGTTTACAAGCAAGAACGTTCACCTGGTGGCCACAAGGGTAGTGGACATGAAGGTGGGGGGCGGGATGATACAGAAAGAAAGGTACATGATCCTCCTCAGGCATTGAAGTTTGCTGACCATCGTCGTCTAGAATTAGTAAGTGGAGATCATACAACAATCTATTTGATTACCGATGGCCCGGATGATCTTCTATATCGACGGCGACGACGTGCAAGTTTGACGTTCACAATAGAAGGAGATAATGTTGCAAGTTTTTACGTAAACGAAAGTCAGGTAAGCGGTGGTAGAATCCCTGTTCATGTTACCGTCCCTAGTACAGTTGAGTCGGGACAAGCCGGTAAGGTAGTGGCATCTCTCGAAATTGTGCCAGACGTTTTATTAACAGATATACGCGAAATAAAAATTGTACCCCCTCCACCTACTTATGTTGGAATTGAACCTCCGACAAAGTTTGAATTTGCCAAGAATACAACTATGACCGTCGAGTTAGGCAGACGGTCGGTAACCGACGTCCATACCGACGCAAGAAATGATCTTGTGACTCGCGCCATTCAACCTGCTCGCATACAAGTTATTGCCGACATTCCAGAAGTTTTCGTTTCAGTACGCGGACCTAGAGATGGCATTATTCATCTAGAAGTGCATGCAACATCTGAAGCTCAAGCTGATACAGAAGGGTTTCTCAAAGCAACTTTGACTCTTTTTGATGGAACAGAGTTCAGCACAACTAGACTGATTAAATTAATCGCGCCTAAGTTACACACTCCCAGTCCTGGGAATCAAACATCTCCGGCACCAGCCTATCAGTTAAAACGTGTTTGGCAGATGGTGCCAGAAGAAGCTACAGATGACATCTCTTGGAGCGAGGTAAATTATAACGCTGAGAGAGTGGGGCATTGGGAACCCAATGCTGATGAATTATGGTTATATGTAAATATGGATGAGCGTCAATTTCAGCCAGAGAGGCTTCGCTGGGGAAGACGCTTTGGAGAAGGCACTTCAGAGCGTTTGGTAGATCGCTATATCGCTTATCTAGCATTCCACTTATTCCAATTGTATGACCATTCGCAAAAAGCTGTACCAACCATCCAAGAAGATACAGGCAATGGAAATGGTAGTGATAGAAGTGGTGTTCAATCTGAAGTCTACGATCCTGAATCCCCGTTTGTTAGCCAAGAACTGCGACGAGTAGTTGGTACTTTAATCCAAACACTCAGATCAGAAGCAGAACTAGCTCGTCTTCAAGAGACGACAGGTGATACTTAGAATTAGCTCGGGACCTTGATCAATAGTTCTGGCCTAAAACGAACTTCTGAGTTGTCCACATAATTTACATCTTGTTCGATCGAAAGCCATTTTCTTCTTAATTCTTGAGCCGCTGATCCTGTAGTATTGCTACCTGCAAATGGGTCTAAGACCAAATCATTTTTATCGGTTAAAAATTTGATGAAAAACTTTGCCAATTCGGTCTGCATTCGTGCTGGATGCGGAGATATATTTTTTTGGCGACAATATATTTGATAGGGATCATTAGTTCTTGTATTCGATATTGGGAGTACATCTATCAGTTCGGAGGAATTTTGAGATGGTACTAATACGTTGGGAGGAATTGCCCCTCCATTATCTGATAAAAAGGACTCCTTTCCGATATGATGTCCCGATGGTCTAGGCCCAGCATTGTATGTGCCTTTTCGAAGAAGCTCTTTCATACTTTTACTGTATTCAGTCAATACGTTACGATTATTCGCCTTAGGCCTTTCAGACAGTGACATCCACCATACCCTAGTAAAAGAATCTTTCACACGGATGCGTTCGACTGTCACCCATTGAGCCGGTGTCGGCAAACGTGCCGGGTTATAACAAATAAACTCCTGGCATAGATTAAGTTCAGCTGCTTCTAGAAAAGCCATCAATGCTTTAAGTGGCAGGGTCGACATTACGGGTTTTCCAACTTCCCATGCATTACCAAGTTCTAAAACTATAGACCCATCCGCAACCAAATAATCGCTAAATAATTGCGCTAGATTTTTTAACCAATTCAGGTATTCTTCGCCTGTCCGATTGCCATATTTCTTCTTTCGATTCAGAGGAAATGGCGGAGATGTCAAAATCAGCTGTACTCTACCTTTACGGCGAGTTACTGGATAGCTTTTTAAGACATCCTCGCAGTCTCCTTGGTACATTACACCCCAAGAAGTTCTATATACAGGTTTTATCCATTGTTTTATCTTACGTTCTAGTATGCTTATATCTCTATCTTGAGTAATTACCATATTACATTCCTGTTAAAGGTCTAGACGAAGTTGTTTTTGACGGAGATCCTCAATAAGACGGTCTACAGCATATCGTACTAAGAAAGCCGGTGTTGTGTGGTTGCGATCAGCAATCGCCTGTAATGACTCACGCTGTCCTTTACCTAGAGTGACCGTAATACGGGGGGGTTTTTCTACTGATGCTTTTTTCACCATTATTCACCAATATAACATCATTTTGACTTAATAAATTACAAATGTCAAATTTCTTATATATTTAAGACAAAGGTTCCCTATAAAACCTCAAACTATCCTAAGAATTTACTGACCTAGTATACCTCTGCACCATCTACGGAGATTCCCATCTGCCTAAATATTTAATGATCATAGTATTTACTACAGCCTTAAGCAATAGATAGGAAAGATTGTCTGGAGGTATGTGAATTATATGTTAGTTTGTAGCAGTTCAAACTGTATAGGATGTCCTGAACAGGATACATGTTAAAAGTGGTAATACTAGGCATACCGGAAAATGATGCCGCATATCGTGTTTATGAATAATTTGAGAAGTAAGCTGGAGCATTTGTAATGGGGGAAAATAGAAAAGAGAGGCATTGCCGTGGGACAAATCCCACAGATTGGCCTCTCATCGTGATTCTGGTGTAAGATTACCACATACTGAACCGTCTGCCAAATGGGAAGAACAGGATGGATAGATCAGCAGCGGTTAAACTTATCTTGTACATCTTTGAGAATTCCTTTGATAAGAGGCGCTATATTACCCCAAATACAGAGACCATTTTTTCAGTAGACTGAAAATTAATAATTTCTTATTTGAAATCACTATGTAGTAAAGCCTCCTATGATTTTTATCAACCTGCTCAGCAAAGAAGATTGTTCACTGTATCGAAGCGCTTTTTAAGCTGGCAGATGCCATCGAAAAACGTATTAAAACCGCTCAATCACGTGCAGACAAGCTTACCCGGTCTATCCTGGCTAAGGCATTCCACGGCGAGCTTGTTCCCACCGAAGCAGAGTTAGCCTGCCAAGAAGGGCACTCTTACGAGACCGTCTCAGTTTTGCTTGGGAAAGTCAAGGCGCAGAAGGCAGAAAGGATATCAAAGAGCAAAACGACATAACCTGGCTTCCTGAACCTGGCATATTATTTTCCGTTATTACTCTGCATTCTCTTATATAGCTGTTTGTTTAATCATATGACTTGACATCAACATTCAACGAAGTTATATTAAAGGTGTAATAGTTTCCATGTAGTGGAGGGAAATACACTTTGAATAAGACAACAACTACAACAACAACAACTCGGGGCATATCTGAGAAAAATAGAAAATTGCTTATTACCCTTCATCGAGGTGTCACCGGTCCTTTTACACCATATGACGCTGCAAAGGTATTTGGGTATGACATTCCCCGGACTCATAGATTCCTTGCTTATCTTGCAGATGCTGGTTGGTTGGTACGCATTAGGAGAGGGCTTTACGCAACTGTGCCGCTCGATGTCGCCGAACCATCTACTTGGAGGGAAGATCCATGGATTGTCGCAGCTAATGTATTCGTCCCATTTTATATAGGTGGCTGGTCCGCCTGTGAGCACTGGGGACTCACCGATCAAATTTTTAAAGAGACTGTGGTCATATCTGGCAAGATCGTCAGACAACGGCATGTGGAAATTCAAGGTATACCTTTCTACGTGAAAGTTATCGATCCTGATAAAATCTTTGGAACTGAGGTTGTATGGCGTGGGCGGACACGTGTGTTTGTGTCTGATCCAACAAGAACTCTTGTCGATGTGTTGGATGCCCCCAAGATTGCCGGAGGTGTTCGTCATGTTAATGATATCCT
Organism: uncultured Dehalococcoidales bacterium; assembly: GCA_964596125.1. GTDB lineage: Bacteria > Chloroflexota > Dehalococcoidia > GIF9 > UBA5629 > CAZQRP01. The sequence continues at coordinate 47,219 of CAZQRP010000001.1, forward strand.
CAAAGTCTATCTATCTCATGAACGGCGCAACGATTCATTGCTTCTCGATTATATAATAAAACTAGGCAATCGTACGGTTTTCAAGCGTCTTGGTTACTTACTTGAAATAACAGATGCAAAAGAGGAAACTCTTATTGAAGCGAGTTATAAAGGTAAAAGTTCGGGCATCTCATTATTGGATCCGAGTGCACCACGAAAAGGCTCATTTATACGAAGGTGGAATCTACGCCTTAACGTGACTTTAAATTCAAATGAGTCGGTATCATGATAAGCCGGTCTGAACTTAACGAACGGGTGAATGAATGGGGGCTGAGAGAAGATGTTGTAGAAAAAGACTATGTGATCGGGTGGTTTCTGTGGGGTATAGGCTCGAATTCGAGACTTTCTTCCTCATGGGCTTTCAAAGGTGGCACATGCCTCAAAAAGTGCTACCTTGAGACCTATCGCTTTTCCGAAGATCTCGATTTTACTGTATTACCTGGCGGGCCCTTGAAACCTGACGAGATAGCTCCTCTACTCCACGAGATTTTCGGCCGTATTTATGAACATTCCGGCATTGATTTCAGAGAAAAACCGCCGTTTATTAAAATGCGGCCAAATGGCAAGTCTGTTGAAGGCAGGATTTATTACCGCGGGCCCAGAAACGCACCTGTCCATGCAAGCGTTAAACTCGATCTTACGGAGGCAGAGCAGGTTGTCCGTCCCACCGTACTAAGAGAGATATTCCACCCCTACCCTGATCAACTTCCATCCCCTATGACTGTGAGGTGCTATGGCTTTGAGGAATTATTCGCTGAGAAGCTCAGAGCCATGGGAGAGCGTTCCCGCCCCCGTGACCTGTATGATATTATTAACCTTTTTCGCCGCCAGGAATTTCGCCCTTATGCTGAATTAGTACATTCCATATATGTTCAAAAATGTGAATCAAAAGGTGTAGAAGTCTTTACATTTGACTCACTGGAAAATTCTCCATATCGGGATGAGCTTGAGATAGAATGGGCCAACATGCTTGGCCACCAGCTGCCAGTATTGCCGCCGTTTATAGACTATTGGCAGGAACTTTCACATCTATTTAATTGGCTTGAAAGTAGGCTCATTCCTGAAGAGCTACCACCGATTCCCTTTGCTGCAAGTGAAGAGCCCGAATGGACACCGCCTTCTACAGTATGGGTTTGGGGGCAGAAAGTACCACTTGAGCCTGTTCGTTTTGCAGCAGCAAATCATCTATGTGTTGAATTAGGTTACAACGGCACTAACCGAATAATAGAGCCATACAGTCTAAGGCGTACAAGAGATGATCATCTATTGCTATATGCTGTGAAAACTGCTACTGGCGAACTGCGTTCCTATAGAGTTGACCGTATTCAAAGTATTAAAGTATCCAATACAACATTTAATCCAAGGCATCCTATTGAACTCACGTCCGGAGGACCTTTAATTGCTTCACCGCTACAAAAAGCTGTTAGCCTTGGTGCTCGCCGCAAATCATCTAAAAGTGGAGTTGTTTATATGTTTGAGTGTAGTTTTTGCGGGAAGCAGTTTAAACGGTCGTCTTATAATACCCGTCTTCGTCCTCATAAAGATAAAGACGGTCTTTTTGATTGCCCGGGACGTATTGGCTACGAAGTGGATCGATACTACGTCTAAACATTGTCGTTGTTCTTGCATAATAGAAAAGTCACTATAGTGATCTCTCCAGTTACACTAGACCAATAATTACCATTTCCTACGTAGTGCCACCGGATTTCATGTCCTTTTTGCGACTCTTAATCAGCCGGTTGGAGGTCCGGATCCTCCGCGGCTCACCATTTGACTATACTCAGAAATGGTGCTTCTTTCCTCCTATGCTCCGGTCTGTCCGCCCTTCTCGCGCTGTGATTTCCGGTCGATAGTCTATGCTCAAAAAGGGGAGTAAAAAGACCATACTTTTCCCAAAGCCATTTTGTCTCATTACGATATTGATCAGGCTGACTCTCCCGGTTTACTCAGGGGGATTCCCGGCTATATACTCAAACTCACCTTGAAAGAGCGGGGCGAAGGCATTTTTTATTATACGGGACCATATACCGTTACTATGGCTATTTTCTCGCTCCGGCATTCTATCATATAATGCTTCGAGTGTTTCTAAATCTTTGCTGGTCGAGTTCCTCGACAGGTGGGAATCGCGCCAACAAGGACTGTTTAAACTGCGCTGCTGAACGGTTTATTTCCTCACGTAGATTTGCCAGGTCATAATATACCACTCTAAGACCAATGACCTGGGAACGGCTACATTTAATCCTTCAATCGGAAGTTGAGAGATGAGCTGTTGAATCAGGAAGTGTTTACCACTTTAACTGAAGCAAAGGTATTGATTGAGCAGTTAAGGGGAAGTACAATCAGGTACGTCATCATAGCTCGTCAGGCTACAAGCCACCTGCTCTTGAGGATCATGTGGATTTTGTCACCAACATTGACAGCTATATAAGGGGGGATATAAACTCAACATAATGTGTGAAATTACCATGCTATAGTGACCTTCTAAACTTTAGAATGGGGGCATGAATCTAGTTGGAGCTGGGGCAACTGGTGAAGAAACCAACCGAGAAGACAACGGGTAATATCCATAATCGCAGGATTGCGAATGTATGGAAGAATCTCCATGTGTGGTATATCACCATCCTCATGGTAGCCTGTTCAGTGTTTTACTATCTCGATACCATCATAGATTTCATGGAGTGGCCGAATCCACAGTGGGATATTTTCTATACCGTTCATGATTTACACAGGCTTTTGTTTTTGGTACCAGTTTTTTATGGGGCACGTGTATTTAGATTAAGGGGTGCCATAGTAACCGCTCTAATTACAATGCTAATCTTTCTCCCCCGTGCTATTTTTCTGTCTCCCTACCCTGATGCCTTACTCAGGCCCATAATCTTCTTCATTTGTTTGGGCGTCATCGGTGCCTTGATAGCTCTACAATTCGATGCCATTGCCGACCGAAAGATGAAAGAACAACTAATGCGAGAAAGTAGGGAATTTTTAGTGAGTATATTAGATTCTCTCTCTTATCCCTTTTATGTTATAGATGTGAACGACTATAGAATTAAGCTGATGAATCAGGCTGTGAATAAGAGCAATCTGTCAGAAAACCTGACCTGCTACGCTGTTACCCATAACAGGGAGGAACCATGTACCGGGCCGGGTCATGTTTGTCCACTTGAAGAAGTGAAAAAAACTAAAAAACCCATCGTTGTAGAGCATATTCATTACGATACACATGGTAATGCTAGAAATGTTGAAGTGCATGCATATCCAGTTTTCGATTCCCAGGGAAATGTCAAGCAGATGATAGAAAGCACTTTGGACATCACCGAACAAAAACGGTTACAGGAAAACCTGCGATTATATTCACAACTTATTGCAAAAGTCCTTGAAGAAGAGCGAGCACGCATATCTCATGAGCTCTACGAAGAAGTAATTCAGACTTTGACTGCTCATGCCCGCCAGTTGGATACCCTGGCAACTGCAAGCGAAGGGCTGCCCGAAAAGAATCGCAATCTTCTCGAGGCCCTGCTTCAGCAAACAGGTGATATGATACAGGGGTTACGTCGTTTAGGTTCGGGACTTCGGCCTCCTATATTGGACCATCTTGGTTTATTGCCAGCAATTCGATCACTAGCATCAGACATGACAGAACGATCAGGAATAGCAACTGCGGTTGAGGTACTTGGCAGTGAACACAGCCTTTCAAAAGAAGCTGAATTACTGTTTTACCGCATAACTGAAGAGGCACTAAGGAATACGCACCGCCATTCAAATGCGACTAAGGCTCAAATTACCTTCGAGTACGAAGAGAACAATACAAGAGTTAACGTTATTGATAATGGGATGGGCTTTAGCCAGCCTAAGATAATGAGCGATCTTGTAAGGGAGGGTAAACTCGGTTGGACCAGTATGCAGGAGCGCGTCACCTCAGCTGGAGGCACACTGGTAATAGAATCTCAGCCAGGCGAAGGAACACGTATAAGCGTGGAGCTCCCAGTATAGTGTTCTGTTATGCGCCCTAAACCCGTAATGTTGTGTTAATTGACAAACGTTCATCATATTGTTATATCCTCATAGTATGGGATTATCAACTGTTGTTTTCAATCAACGTCAGCTCCAAGTGTATACGATCCTATGGTTTATGGAGGTCAAATTGTGGAATAAATTCCGATATGTGTTATTGGTAAGCGGTTTAATTCTAGTAGCCAACTTCATTGTGTTCAGAATGTATGGCGACGCCTTGAGAAGCACCCACTTATTCATTGTCCGTAGCATGGTCTTCTATCCGTTCGCATGGCTGAATCTGGTTGTTGGCATTATACTCATATCGGTTCTGGTTTGGGAATGGATCACTGATAGGCGGACAGAAAATTGTTAAATTAGCAGCCTCTGGAGGTAGTATTTTGCAGTAAACTTAACGACCATATCCGGAGTATTGTCCTGTTCACCTATGAGTTGACTTTCACAGGTAGAAGAGGTTACGATACTATCTGTTATCCTTGCTGGGCCTTACCAGCCACATTTGGAGGTGTTATTGGTAAATCAGCTAGCCGTGATCGATAAGGTGATAACGGAGCACCATTCTATCAGAGACAACATAAGGTTTGTCAGTGATTCACTCAGTGATGTTGAGGCTCTGTTCAGCCTTCATAAGGCGCATGCCGATTTGGCTCAGGCCTCTATAAAGGACCTTTCAAGCAAAAGACTTCAATTGCAGCGAGCCTTAAACCAAATTGATGAGGGCCTTAGAAAACATTTCATCTACGAAGAAAAAAGCCTGGAGTCGCTGTTTGGCGAGGCCCTGATAAGAGCGCTGCAGCATGAACACCGTAAGATAATAGAGCAAATCGAAGAGGCCAAAGAGATTGTAGCCGAGACCAAACCGGAAAGATTAGATCAAAGAGGCAAGTTGTCCAGCAGATCCGGTATGCAGCAGGCAGTCAGTAGTATTTGCCAATCGGTTGAGCAGCATGCCAACCTTGAAGAGCAAATCTTGAGGATGCTACGAAGGAGTCTCGAGGACTGAATAGGCTGGACAAGGCACGTGCAAATACTGGACAACTATCCAGGCAGAGGCGTACAGACTATCGCTGTCATTGATTTGTTTCGCGATATTTCTGTATCTGTGCAGCCGGTACGTACGTTGTTTTTACATACTCTTTGAGCATTCGCCGGGCACAGAAGATGGGAGCTACCGACCGGATAGCATCCTTGGCTACTCGAATCCAGCCGTGGGGTATACCTTTGCGATCCCGCTCATAATAGAGCGGGATGATTTTCTCTTCCAGAAGCTGGTATAGTGAGAGAGCATCCTTCTTATCTTCCTCATCTGCGCCAACTGTTGTATCACCGATCTCCCACCCGTTGGCACCGTTGTATCCCTCAGGCCACCATCCATCTGGAACACTAAGGTGAGGAATACCGTTTATTGAGGCTTTCATACCACTGGTCCCACAAGCCTCTTGAAGGCGGCGCGGCGTATTGAGCCAGAGGTCAACTCCCTGTACAAGATAACGGGCTAGACGCATGTCGTAATCCTCAACGAAGGCTATACGCCCCTGAAATTGCCGGTCTTTTGCCAGATTATATACTTTCTGTAGCAGGTATTTGGAGGCAAAGTCGGCCGGGTGGGACTTCCCGGCAAATATTATCTGCACCGGTCGCCACTGATCCAGTACAATTCGTTTGAGGCGCTCAACATCATAGAAGATTAGCGCCGGTCGCTTATACTCGGTAAAACGCCGGACGAAACCTATGGTCATAGTGTTGGTATCGAGCAGTGCTCCGGTTGCCAGCACCTGCTCAGCAGTGGCTCCGGCGTCAGCCCACAATTTCTGAGCACGCTTCACAATAATATGTATCAATTTTCTTTTCAGGCTCTGTCTGACTGCCCAGAATTCGTCGTCCGGAATTTCCTCGATGGCCTCCCAGGCCCGTGGATCATCATGTCTTTTCAGCAGGTCTTTGCCCAGATATCGTTCTAACACCTGGTATAACTCCGGGGCAATCCAGGCAGGCAAGTAAATCCCATTGGTAATATGTGATATTGGCACCTTGTCCTCATCAACTTCAGGCCATAAACCATGCCACATACGGCGGGCTATCTGGCTATGAAGTTTGCTCACACCACGGCGCTGCTCAGAGGTCTTTAAAGCGAGCGCGGTCATATTAAAATAGTCACTTCTCGCATTATCAGGACTGCCAAGGGCTAAAAAGGTATCACGATCAATTCCCAAAGCATCCCAATAGCCGTGGAAATACCTGTCGATAAGCCGGGATGGGAAAATGTCATGTCCAGCGGCGACAGGGGTATGGGTGGTGAAAACGGTATTTATCCTTACCTTTTTAACTGCCTCATCGAAGGAAGCACCCGCTGTTACCTCTTCCCTGATCCGCTCAACGGTCATAAAAGCTGTGTGCCCCTCGTTGGCATGCCACACGGAAGGGTCGACACCCAGGGCACGTAATAATCGAACGCCACCTATCCCCAGAAGTATTTCCTGCTGAATGCGTTGTTCACGGTCGGCGGCGTAGAGTCGCGCGGTCAGCAGGCGGTCCTCAAGCATGTTCTCTTCAACACTTGTGTCCAGAAGGTAAAGCTTTACCCGACCCAGGCGTACCTGCCATGCTCTGACATATAGAGTCCTATCCCCGAGCTGAATCGACAGAAGAGGTCCGGTTCCTTCAGGCCAGGGGGTCGGGTGGATTGGCGCTTCATGAAAATCAAGTCGTTCGTATATTTCCTCCTGCCAACCTTCATTAGATATACGTTGTTTGAAATATCCCTGTGGATACATGAATCCAACCCCGACAAGTGGGAGTCCCAAATCGCAGGCTTCCTTACAGATATCGCCGGCCAGGATACCGAGCCCGCCGGCATAGATAGGAAGCGAATTATGGAGGGCGAACTCAGCGGAAAAGTAGGCGATGGGTCCGTGCAATAATTCTGGATAAGTAGAGGCGAACCAACTGTCTTTAATTGATACGTCAGCGTCAAAAGCGGTCATGACGGAATCATATAGAGAAAGAAAGGCAGGATCACTGGCAGCTGCCAGCAATTTGTTGGGGTCTATCTCAAGCAGCTCCCGGACCGGGTTGTGGCCCGACGATCTCCACAGCGGATAATCCAATGAACGGAACAACTCCCGTGCCTCATCATGCCAGCTCCACCACAAGTTCCCCGCCAGTTCTTCCAATCTAACGATACGATTAGGTAATTTCACTGTCGTAACCTCATTATCCTTATATCCTAACGATTACGACAGTGGTTTGTCTATCCCTGTGATAAAATATCCGGTATTTCCGGCATATTTGAGACCTTGCTATCCTTTGATGTATCGGTTAAATGAAATCGGGATAAGCATGTCCCTAAAATAAGAAATTCCTTACCCCCGTGCTCGGAATACTCGATTTCCGGCGCTTCCGGAAAATCTTCCGCAAATAGCGCAATACTGTTACTTATTAAGATTATTGTTTGCGGTAACAATCGATACCAGCCTATTTGCTGAAGGAATTGTTACCTTGGATGGCTGCCTTATTCTTAGTTCTCACCTTTGTCTATGACGTCCGAATCCGTGAATAGTACTGGACCCCGTACGTCTATCCGTTCTTTTACTATTCCTCGCACCTTCACCTGAGACTGATGTCGTTCCGGATAGTATGAATCAGGTAGTATAATTAAATCTTGATTCAAGTACCTTCTATCGGGCGTTCTTGAAGTGGCTTAAAAATAATGTCGGATTCAACACCGGGCAGAGGTGCCACAGGTTCAGTCAGTTGGAAATTTCCACTTAGTATCCACTCTTTTAAGATGTTGGCAATTTCTAGAGCTTTTGGATAACTGGATAGTGAGGTCGATGGTACCTTCTTGCCCTTGAGCGTTATAGAACCACTTTTAAGTTGAGCATAGCTAACTTCACCCAAAATATCCGGTTTCATCTGGGGATATGCCTCCGAATAATCTACTACGGGAGCGAAAATGCTTTTGTCACTTACTGCAGTATACTCTATGATATCTTCAGAAAGTACAGGAATGGGAACGCCGATTCCCATTGTAATGGTACAACCGTAACCAAGCATACTCGTACCTACCAGCCATGCTGGCTTCATCTGCTTTAAGTCACCAATTATGGCCAGTGTTCCTGCCGGTCGCTTGGGTACACCATTGTCCCCACGCAGTACATTCGGCGCATGCTGAGTCCCTTGCCAGGCAATAAAACCTATCCCGCCACCAACAAATATCTTTGTTCCGATGCCAATTGTCTTATAATGAGGGTCATTCAGCAGTGGTGATAGCTGCCCTGCTGAACAATAGTTGGCATTTCCCAGTTTGGGCTTGAGAACTCCCATGTAAGTATAAATGGTCCTGTCCGATAAGTTAACAGCGACATTGTAGTTCTGATACGCATTCCTCATATTAAATAAGACTGCCTCATTAAGGTCTTTAATATTAATATAGGTTTCCAGTTTCTTTCTTGGGTAGCAGTCGGTACCATAAGCAGTCGAGACCAGCCTTATGTCTTTGCCGGCAGCAAGCTCTTCGATTACATGCCCACCACCATATACGAATTCGCCAGGGTGAGTTCTGTTTCTCGGATCATCATCCGGTATCGCGGTAGCTCCGATGAAGATATCGACGGCAGCAAGTCCGGTATAAGCCGGTACATCATTAAGGTAAGTGCGGCCACCACCAAGCTTAATTCGTGGCTTGGCATGCCCCATATTCAGATAAGCACCGGATGAGCACATCGGACCAAAGGTGCCGGTAGTAACTACATCGACTTCCTGAGCGGCTCTTTTTAGGCCTTTATCTTTAACCAAGTCTATTATTTCTTCGGCATTAACTACTACCGCTTTACCCTCTCGTATCTTCTCGTTTATTTCATTAATTGTTTTTTCCATCATGTCCCTTTCAAAATTAGTTTATTTATCCTTTTAAACCTTGTGGACGATCATATGTCCTCTGGCATATGTACTATCCCCCGTTCAATTGCGGTAAAAAATTAATAAGGTCTATATACCGATATTATAAATTTGCTCTGATTCTAATTAAATATCAACCAGAATAAAGAAGAGGAATAGCCATCATAGTGTATGTTCACACTGCATAGCCATTCCCCTGCGGCGAGAATATCATGGTTATTATATTCTCAACTGTGGATTTCGACAAGCAGGATTATAGCTTGTTTTGTTGTTAATAAATATCTATTTATTAATAAAATATAGCCTATAGTTATCACCTCTTTACTTTGAAAAAGCTAATAAACCATCGTTTCAGACGGACTATAAAGCAGGATATCGCAGACAATACCTGAGATTAAACAGGCGTCCATAAGTACAATCCCTTATAGCGGTGCATTTTTTACACTATTAGCCGACCTCAAAATGAAAGTCTCTCATCTTAGTTATAGGGACTAATTAAGTTGATCTCATTATTAAACGGTCTGTTGTCAACATATAACCCTAACTAATATGCAATCTCCTGTTTAAGCAGTTCTGATGGCGACCGATATTAAATTTAGCAATGTTGAAGCTGGAAAAACCTGCTTCAGAAAAAAACAACAGAAATGAACTAAACAAAAAACACGATTATAGTCAGTTCCCTATCTTACAGGCTTTTCTTTTTCTAGCAGCATATAGCCAGGTAAGTCATTTGTTCCTCTATAAAAAAATAAAATGTTACTTTTTACCGTACTATTTCTTTACAGTATTTTAAAAACAATCCTTAATTCACTATAAATTAGTGCAATTTTATCTTGGTCGAACGACTCAAGGCTGTTATCATAGAGGAATGTCACAGAAGATAGGTTAGAACATCTTTATTAAAGATGAAGATGAGTACGATAGAAGCCGGTTATGATAACAGAGTTAATCGAAACGAACGATCTAAAGCATTTTCTTAATTCTGGGTAGTATGAGTATCAATCCTCTTGTCGAGGCGTAATAGTGAAATTTCTGACAAATCTAACTATATGGAAAAAGATTACTCTTCTAACCGCCTTAGGACTGCTATTGGGTGTCGGAGTATTTAGCTCGCTGGGAATGCGCGCAGTGAACCAGGCTACGGAAACAATGCTTCAAGACCGACTGACGACCGCTCGCCTGGTGGCAGACTACCTGGACGAAACACTGGGGCGTGCTCTTACTGAGCTAAAAAAGACCGCCGTGTCATTAGAAAATGATGGAACAAATGCCACACTTGAATCGCAGATAGCAACACTTGAGGATACCTATTCACGTTTGTCGATTTACACTCACAGTATCTACCTTCTTAATGAAGAGGGGCTGGTAATATGGAGCAAGCCAAAGGATTTGGGAATAGAGCGTTTCGCCCTATCTTCCTATCCAAGCATCAGCCAAGCTATAACCAGAAATGAGGCCTGCGTCTCGGGGATTGTTTCGGCACCGGCGCCTGATGCGCCAGTGATTTTTCTTGCTAGTCCAACCAAAGAATGGGGAGAAGGAAACATTGGCGTGCTTCTTGTAGCCATTGACCTCACTCAATCGAGTATTGGCGGTTTTGTAAAGCCTATAACCCTAGGAAAGACAGGATATGTTGAAGTTGTAGATCAGAATGGGATTGTAGTTATTAGAACTGAGCCTGGCCCTAAGCTTGCTCCTTTTGAGAAGAGTGACCACAGTGGCCGCTTTGCGACTCTTATTCGTGCAGGACAGCCAACTCAAGGTGTATGTCATACCTGTCATGAACCAGCGCAAAAGGTGGAAAGAAAGGATGTTTTAGCTTTCGTTCCCCTATCTGAAGCCAAGTGGGGAGTAATAATTCGTCAATCAGAGGATGAGGCGCTTACCCCCGTTCGCGAATTGCAGCGGAGGTTGCTTTTATTCGGAATTGCGTTAGTCTTTGTTGCTCTTTTGTTCGTGGTAATAACCACCCGTGATGTCGGCAGCCGTATCCGATTGCTCACCACCGCTTCTCAAAGGATAGCCGATGGAGACTTAATCAGCCCGGTTAATACCCTGGGTAAAGACGAGATTGGCATATTAGGCGAAACCCTTGATGATATGAGAGTGAAATTGAAGGCATCATATGGTGAGCTGGAACAGAAGACAAAGGAACTCTCTTCGCTCCTTCTCGTGTCTGAGATTCTAACTTCTACCTTTGATTTATCCAGCCTTCTTAATGCTGTTTTGGCAAAAGCCGTAGAAGTTATCCCAAGCGCCGATGGTGGCGCATTGCTTCTACAGAATGTCAGCACGGGTCAGGTAGTAGTACAATCCTCCGTTGGTCTGGAGACCGGGAACCTTTCACATCTCACTATTACCTCTGATTGTGAGTCTCCATTATGTTCTGTTTCAGAGCAAATAGACTATGAAACGAAGGGACTTGTTAAAAATATCTGCACTAATTTTCTTCAGTCGGATTATATGCGTAATAAAACTCAAAGTTCTATTTGTGCTCCCGTACTTCGCAAGAGTCAGTGTATAGGGAGTCTTATTATGACGAGCTCAAAAGATACGCAGACTTTTTCTGAATCTGATCGGCGCCTCCTTCAAGCTATAGCAGATTATGTTGCTATAGCTATTGATAGGGCCCAACTGACGGAAGAAGCTGAGAAGGCAAAAGCCTTATACGAGGCAGACCGGTTAAGGGCTCAATTCTTGTCCTCAGTCTCTCATGAACTACGGACCCCTCTTACTCTTATAAAGGGCTATTCCACCTCAATGCTTCGACAAGATGCGCCTTGGGATACGGAAACCCAGCGGGAGTTCCTGCAGATTATTGATGAAAAAGCTGATGAATTACGTGATTTGATTGATAAGCTCCTCCAGTCAGCTAAATTGGAAGCCGGCGCACTCAAACTTGAAAAGGAGCCGGTACTCATACCTCGACTTGTCCAGAGAGTGGTGGAAGACATCTTATCGCGATCTGGGAACCGTAAGGTCATTATAGAATTTGCCCCATCTTTTCCAGTCGTTGAGGCCGATGTTCGTTGTATTGAACAGGTTGTTCGCAATCTTGTGGAAAATGCTGTAAAGTACTCTTCAGACGAGTGTGAGATTATTGTAGCTGGTGAAATTAAGGATAATAAGGTTGTAGTCAGTGTCAGCGATAATGGTATGGGTATACCTCCGGAACACCAGGATAAGGTGTTCGAGCGATTCTACAGGGTGGATAGCATTTTAACCCGCGGTATTCCAGGCAGTGGACTCGGGCTCTCTATTACCAAGGGACATGTAGAGGCTCATGGTGGTTCAGTATGGCTGGAAAGCACAGATGGCAAAGGAAGTAATTTCTGTTTTAGCTTACCGTTAGAACGGGTCGGAAACAGTAAAAAATCTAGACGTAAGGTAGTAAACAATGAAAAAGACCTCAATTCTATTGGTTGATGACGACCCACAACTTATTCGATTAGTACGTGCCAACCTTGAATCAGTGGGCTATGCTGTTCTCACCGCCCTCGACGCCAAGTCTGCTCTTAATACACTTGACATCGAAATGCCAGATTTGATTATTTTAGATATCATGTTGCCTGAGGTGGATGGATATGAGATCTGCCAGCGAATTAGACAATTCTCAGACATACCGATCATAATGCTCACTGCGAAAGTTGAAGATATGGACAAGGTGAGAGGATTGAAATTGGGGGCCGACGATTACCTGACTAAGCCGTTTAATGTTCAAGAGCTCTTAGCCAGAGTAGAATCGGTATTACGGCGCGCTGGATCCACTGATAGGGATAAAGTTCCTCTCTCATTCGAGTGTGGTGACATTTATGTTAACTTCGCTCAACGTAGAGTGACAGTGCGAGGACAGGATATAGCGCTGACGCTAACCGAGTATAAGCTTTTATCGCTATTGGTGAGCAATGCCGGGCGGGTAATGTTACACGGGGAGCTGTTAGCCAAGGTGTGGGGAGCAGAATATCAAAATGAACTGGAATACCTCAGGGCCTATATACGTCATCTGCGTCAGAAAATAGAACAGGATCCACATAAACCCAAGTATATCCTCTCAAAACCGGGCATTGGCTATATGTTTGTTAGTTCGGCATAAGAGGTATCTGCTGATAACACTTCTATAAAGCACTTTTTATGTGGGAGTGCTTTTCTTATCGCCCGTTCGCTCAAATTTTCATAAATTTTTCACTTCTTATCACTTTATTTTCATGCCTTTTTCATTTCTAAACCATAATAATAAGAGCGAGATTAAATAGCGTATGCAAGAAAAGATTACTAATGCAAATCCTCAATTAGTTCTTGTCGTAGACGATGACCAGACAACAGGTAAGCTGCTTCGACACAACCTTGAAAATACTGACACCCATATTATGGAAGCAACTACTGGCCTTGATTGCATTAAAATACTACATGAAGCAAATGTAGACCTTATCCTTTTAGATATAAAGCTACCAGACTTTAATGGCTGGGGTATATTAAGCCTCCTTAGATTGACACAGTCTTTAAGTAACATACCAGTCATTGTCGTCACATTAGAAGCCCCTGATAAAGCTTTATTGGAACAGTTCAAACCTGACGATTTCATTCAGAAACCTTTTGATATACGAGACCTGCTGATTCGAGTCAGAAAAGTTATGGCTCCCTTGAATTATCGGTCAATTGCTCTTTAACAGGATCATATTATAGTTTCTATATCAATAGTTAAGCGGCAAACATCAAGGAAAAACAACCAGATAAATAAGGAGGACACAGCCAATGAATGCGTGGATTATTTTTCTTATAGTTATAGTAATACTGGCGTTAATAATTAATAGTATCCGAATAGTGAAGCAGTATGAACAAGGAGTAGTACTTCGCTTCGGACGGCTAGTAGGAGCAAGGAAACCCGGCTTTAACCTTATCATTCCATTTATTGATCGCATGACTAAGATTAGCCTTCGTATCGTCACTATGATTTTAGAACCTCAAGAGGTGATAACTAAAGACAATGTAACCGTGAAAGTAGATGCTGTAGTCTATTTCAAGGTGATTGATGCAATTAAGGCTGTGATCAATGTTGAGGATTATAGGCAAGCCACTGTTCAGATCGCTCTAACTACTCTCCGGAGTGTTCTTGGTCAGTCGGAACTGGATGAACTACTTTCCCATCGCGATCAAATAAATCTGAGAATGCGACAGATTATTGATGAGCAAACCGAAGATCCATGGGGGGTCAGAGCAACACTGGTTGAAGTCAAAGATGTTCTTCTCCCCGATACAATGCAGAGAGCAATGGCCCGGCAAGCTGAGTCAGAACGGGAGAAACGAGCTAAGATTATCCATGCCCAAGGTGAACGTCAAGCTGCTGAAACTCTGGCTGAGGCGGCTGAAATTATCCAAACTCAGCCAGCCGCATTACAGCTGCGCTACCTGCAAACTCTGGTAGAAATGTCCGGTGAAAAAAACAGCACCATTATCCCGCTAACAGTGGATATCCTGAATGCAGTATCCAAGAGGTCAATCTCTGATAATGATAAGCAGAACGCAAGTTATGATGAAATCTCTGGCAAGATGAATAAAGCCATCGATAGTACCGTGAGGTAATGATAACTTGAAACATTTAGTTAGGCCTGGAGTAATACTTGTCATACTTCTAAGCGTTTTAATTATGCTCAGATTGATGCCTGTTTCAGCAACTATGGAACCCTATGGTTTTTATCGTGGAACAAATAACGAAGGAGAGTGGGCAGCTCAACCTATACATTATGCTGACATACCTGCTTGTGGTGATTGCCACCAAGACCGGCATGATACTTGGGCAATGTCAAAACATGGTACTGTAAGTTGCGAAAATTGCCACGGACCGACACAAGTGCATTTGGAGAAAGGGATGACACCTGTTGTGGATACTTCAAGAGATCAGTGTGGATCATGCCATAGTGAGCTTCCCGCCAGACCAAGTCATTTTCCGCAAGTTAATATGGAAGAACACGGCGAACAATCGCCGTGCATAGCATGCCATGATCCCCATGAACCGCAGATAGGGGGATTCCCACCTATTCCACATGATTTAGAGGGGCGTACCAACTGCCTTTCTTGTCACAATATTGAGGGGATTAAGCCCTTTCCTGTAGACCATGAAGGGCGTAGCAATGAAACCTGTCAAAATTGCCACAGGAGCAAATAGAGGATGAAAATTTCTCGAAGGGATTTCATAGGGATTGGAGTTAAAAGCTTACTGACGGGAGTTATTATTTATGGTAGCATTCCAACCCTGCTGCGAGGTTTCATATTACCAGAAACAGTTCAAGGAGCGGGGCAAAATGAACCTGTATATGGCAAATACGACTGGAGGTTTATTATTGATATTAGGAAGTGTATCGGCTGTGGACAGTGTGTCAAAGCCTGTAAATTAGAAAATGATGTTCCCTTGCAACCAGAATACAATCGAACTTGGGTGGAGAGATATGTAATTACTGAGACCGGCCAGGTTTTTGTGGATTCCCCCAATGCCGGAATAGATGGATTTGCAGATCGGCAGGTAAACACGAAATACAATAACCTGGATATTATGAAAAGCTTTTTCGTCCCCAAACTCTGCAATCAATGTGACGAGCCGCCATGTGTACGCGTTTGTCCGGTAGGGGCCACGTATAAAACAAAGGAGGGAGTTGTCCTTGTTAATAGGAATGCCTGTATTGGATGTAGATATTGCATACAGGCATGTCCCTATGGTGCCAGATTCCTCGATCCCAGACT
The DNA here is from genome assembly GCA_964596125.1 of uncultured Dehalococcoidales bacterium. Lineage (GTDB taxonomy): Bacteria > Chloroflexota > Dehalococcoidia > GIF9 > UBA5629 > CAZQRP01. The sequence goes on from CAZQRP010000001.1 coordinate 62,903, forward strand.
AAAAGTCGTTGATAAGTGTACATGGTGTTATCATCGGATTACCAGAGGCCTTATTCCAGTATGTATGGAAGTATGTCCGACCGGGGCGAGAGTTTTTGGAAGCGTAAGCGATACTGATGGTCTAGTAAAAAAGCTAATCAGAGAAGAGACAATGGCTATCCTTAAGCCAGACGTAGGGTGTAAACCTAAAGTTTATTATATTGGATTAGAAAAAGGAGTGCAATAAGCTGTGGCAGAGTTTATATACCCTAATGAAGCTATAATAGAGTGGGATCTGCTCATTGTTGTTTATCCCTTTATCACTGGATTGGTAGCCGGTGCTTTTATAGTTTCATCGCTCTATCATGTATTTGGACTGAATACATTTAAGCCGGTTGCACGATTATCACTGGTTACTGCATTAGCCTTCCTTTTAGTTTGCCCACTGCCCTTGGTCATTCATCTAGGTCGACCTGAAAGGGCTTTGGAGATGTTTCTTAGGCCTAATCTTATATCTGCCATGTCTGGCTTTGGCTATATATGGCTGTTTTATCTCCTCCTCTTGCTATTTGAAACATGGCTCGTGTTCAGGACAGATATCATTAAGCGTGCAGGATTAGCTACGGGAATTCAAAAAACTATTTACTCTGTTTTATCCCTGGGGGTCCATGACGTGTCAGAAGAAGTCCTTACTACAGACAAGAAGCTCATTATGCTGCTGTCGATGCTTGGAATCCCGGCGGCTTGTCTATTACATGGTTATGTTGGTTTTATATTTGGAGCGGTTAAGGCCAATCCATGGTGGTCTACCCCATTAATGCCAATGATTTTTCTAATATCAGCCATTGTTTCCGGTATAGCGTTATTAATTGTGCTGTACGTTCTTGCAATGAAAATTAGAAAAACACCCGTGGACCATAATTGCCTGCATTCACTGGCTCTGTGGTTAGGAGGCTTTTTAACCCTGGCTTTAGTTCTAGAAGGATTAGAAGTCCTCAGTATGTCATATGAAGGTAATGAAAGTTGGGAACTTATCTATCAGTTGATAACCCAAAAAATAGCCACCAGCTATTTTGGTATCCAATTTGTACTGGGCACTCTGTTATCTCTCGTCCTCCTCGGCGGCGCAGAAGTATTTAATTTGAGAAGCCAAATAAAACAATTATTAAGGTTTATATCCTCTGCTCTCGTGCTTATTGGAGTCTTTGCTATGCGCTGGAATGTGGTAATAGGGGGACAATTGATATCCAAAAGTCTGAGGGGATTTACGAGCTATAGCCCCCCTCTTTTGGGTATAGAAGGGATACTTGTTGCTACAGGATTTATCATACTGCCATTCATAATATTTGCCATAGTTATTTACTTATTTCCCCCCTGGCAGGAAGAGATTAAGCTACCAGAACCGAAGCAGTTACACTTTTAAAATACATCCCGGGTGAAGAAATAAACAAAGGAGGTTAGCTGTGATTAATAGGAATTATATGAACGGTAGAGTGATGCGCATTGGAGGAATTGTCACCATGCTCTTTAGCGCGGCTATTGGAATGCTTATTCTTTTTACACCTAGTGCCTGTATCTTTGTCAGTAGCTGTCTATTGGTTATTCTGGGCTTTGCTTTTATAGTTGGGGCACTAACCTTCTTCCTCGATAAAGCTGGGATGTGGAAACGAAGGTAATCGTACCGTCGGCAATAATCTTGTAAAAGTTAGGAACAATAGGTTATGGTAGTTTATGTGGGAAAAGTCCTGATATCCTTGGCCGGGCAAATTTTTAATCGTTCCTAATAAATAATGCACGATTACTCCTGAAATTCCGAGGTTGGCTATCTCCTCAGCTTCCGTTGGTAACAGGTCTACAGAGTAGCAAAAGATACCCAGGCATGGAGGTTATTTCTTGTTTTACTTTTTTACCTTCTACGACAAAAAGAGCTTGAGCCAAATCACTTGCATAGATTCCAGTTTCTTGAACTAAAAGCGTGAAGTCTTTAGTCCGGTGTAAACGACGTAAGCGCAATAGCGGAAAAGATACTATCTAAGGCTCCTTTTCAAAAAATCTTTCGATTGCTGTTACCAGGCCAGGTACTGTATGTTCAGTTGCGACAACATCTACCCTCAGCCCAGATCTCACTGCAGTATCGGCTGTTTTGGGACCTATACAAGCGATACTAACAGTATCTATTGCCAATTGTTCTTCCCTTAACGAAGCTACCAGGTTGGATACCGTTGAAGAACTGGTGAAGGTGATAACATCTATTTCGTGAGATAATAGCATTTGTTTGGCTTTCGAGATAGCATCAACTGCGGGGACAGTCATATATGAAGTAACTTCATGTACTTCGGCTCCAAGTTGGCTAATGCCATCGGTCAACTCTCTATCTGCTATATCAGCTCGCGGTACCAGAAACCTTTGTCCAGCAACATCACGTGTTCTCAGCCCAATTAAAAATCCCTGGCTGGTATAAACCTTGGGAGTATAATCAGGAATTATCCCATTTATCGCCAACGCTTTAGCAGTCGCAGCACCAATAGAACCGATCTTGAGTGCACTAAGTGTCCGGGTATCTAAGTTTAAGGCATACAATCGCTGAAAAAAAGCTTCGACACCGTTGACACTGGTAAAAACAATCCATTGGTAGCGCGCTAGATTTGAGATGGCTTGATCGAGTTCGCTGCTACTAGCTATATTCTTGATGTCAATAAACGGTAATTCAACAGGTTGGGCGCCACGCTCTAAAAGAAGCTTACTTAATGCGCTTGCTTGATGGCGTGCTCTGGTAACCAGAATACGTTTACCGAAGAGAGGACGATTATCAAACCAACGGAGTTTTTCCCTCAATCTAACCACCTTGCCAATTACAATTATCGCCGGAGGATCCAGTTGATGCTCCTTTACCTTGACTACAATGTCAGTCAACTGACCGACTATAGTTTTTTGGTTAGGTGTAGTCCCATCTTTAATCACTGCTATGGGTGTACTGGCGGGTCTACCATATTCCAGTAACTGATCCACTATTCGGGGTAAATTTCGCATACCCATGAGAAAGACTAGAGTATCCACTCCTGTAGCTAACTTTTCCCAATCTATGCTTGAGCGGTTCTTTTTAGGATCCTCATGTCCAGTAATTACGGCAAAGGACGATGCCAGACCGCGATGAGTAACCGGAACACCAGAGTAGGCAGGAACCGATATTGCTGAGGATATCCCAGGAACGACCTCAAACGGAACACAGTTCTTTGCCAGAGCTTCTGCCTCCTCGCCCCCCCGCCCCAAAACAAAAGGATCCCCGCCCTTAAGCCGTACCACCGTCTTACCCTTTTTAGCCTTCTCCACCAGCAATCGGTTAATCTCGGCCTGTTCCTTAGTATGATTACCAGTAGTCTTCCCTACGTATATTCTTTCCGTGTCCCGAGATGCTAAATCCAGAAGTTGCTTATTAATTAGTTGATCATAGATGATAATATCAGCTTGAGCAAGACACTTAATTCCTTTCACTGAAATCAAGTCAGGGTCGCCTGGCCCGGCTCCTAATAAGTAGACTTTACCTGGCTTCACCTCTTTACCACCTCAGTAATAAATTCAGATGCTCCCATCGCCAGTATTTTCTGTGCTAGACGTATTCCTATCTCCTCAGCAGATACATCATTTCCTACTTCTGAAGCCCGCAACATCTTTTTTCCGCTCTTGTCAGCTACCATTCCATCGAGCTTCAAGGTAGTATCATCTATAGTTCCCAGGGCAGCAATGGGGGCACGGCAACCACCACCCAACGCCCTGAGGAAGGCTCGTTCTGCAGTTACACAGTACCACGTGGAAAGATGATTTAAAGGGGATATTAGTTCGTATACCTGTCTATCGCAAAGTCGTGTTTCTATTGCTACTGCGCCTTGTCCCACTGCTGGCAAAAATGGTTCGAGAGGCAAGTATTCGCTTATCTTGTCTTCCCATCCGAGACGCAGCATAGCTGCTGCTGCTAAAATTACACCATCAAATTCTCCGTGGGAAACCTTTTGTAGACGCGTATCAATATTTCCTCTAATGTTGCATACCTCTAAATCCGGGCGACAGGCAGCAAGTTGCACAATACGCCTGAAACTGCCTGTGCCTATTCTTGAGCCAGGTGCAAGCTCAGCAAGATTTCCTGCTCTGGATACAAGTACGTCTCTAGGGTCCAGCCTCTGTGTTACTGCTGCCAGATACAGTCCCTGAGGATTTTGGATTGGCATATCTTTAAGGCTATGAACCGCCAAATCAATTTTACCATCGATCAGAGCTTCCTCGAGTTCCTTGACGAATACACCGATACTGCCGATCTCTTCGAGGTGGCTGTGTCTGTTCCTATCTCCTCTAGTTACTATTTTCCTAATACTGACTTCGAGGTGGGGATGTATCTCCTTAATTTTAACTAACACTGATCGAGCTTGAATCATGGCAAGGTTGCTACTCCGAGAACCAATGACGATTTTTCTTCTCACCTTCGCTTCTCCATGTCCAACTGGAAAAGTCTGCACACTATATCATTATAGTTCTGATTGCTATCTCCATTTGTCTTGAGAAACTGTATGGGATCCTTCAGTATTTTAGTAACAATTGACTTAGTCATCGCATCTAGCCATTCTTGTTCTTCATCAGACAGTTGTTGCAACTTCTTTAGCGTCTTATTTAACTGAGCTGAGCGTATCATCTCAGCCTTCATCATTAGCGCACTAACTACAGGCCTGACCTTAAAAGCTTGTTTATAAGAGGCAAGCATAGCCACTTCAGCTGCGATAATTTTTTCAGCTTTATGGATCTCCCCTTCTCGCTGCCGGCGGTTCAATTCGGAAATCCGGGTAAGATCGTCGATATTGTACAAGACAACATTGTTTATTTGCTTCACTTCTGGCTCCACATTCCGAGGGACAGCAATATCAATTATAACCAGAGGAAGCTCAGGACGGTTTCTCATTACCTCCTCGACATGTTGAACATCCAGCATCCGATGGGGTGCGTCGGCGCAGGTGACAACTATATTGCAGGTCTTCAATTCGTCTATAGAGTTATTTAGGTTAATCGGTATACCATCTGTTATTGCGGCCAAAGTAGAAGCTCTTTCCTTCGTCCTACTTGCAACGAGTATTTGAGCTGTTCCCATATCCTTTGCAGCCTTGGCTACCAGTCTTCCCGCTTGCCCAGCGCCGATGACAAGCATTTTGCAGTTTCCTAGGTCGCCAACATACTTAGCTGCCAAGTCAACCGCCACTGAACTAATGGAAAGAGCATTCTTACTGATCCCGGTTTCTTCACGAATCCGCCGACTTATTCGAATCGCACTCTGGAACATATGACGCAACTGTAGATTTACCATCCCCATCTCTTCCGCGACCTCTAATGCATATTTCACTTGACCCAGAATTTCAAATTCACCTATAATCATCGATTCAAGGCCGCTAGTTACTCGGAATAGGTGCTCCATTGCAACCTCATCTGTATACCTGTAGAGATATTGACAACAGTCGTCATCCGGCATATTTAAATAGATCTTCAAGAACTTGATGATTGTTTCCTCAGTATTGAGGCCATAGCTATCAATGCTATAAACTTCAGTGCGATTACAAGTAGACAGAATTATACCCTGGGAAACAGAGGAACGAAGCAATGACAAGGAATCATGAAGCTTTCCAGCCCTGATCGCCGCCTTTTCACGGATGGTAATAGGTGCTGTCTCGTGGTTTATCCCTACTAAGCTAACATGCATATAACCCAGTCTACCTTTATCTTTACTTTTATTGCTTTTTCAGATTGCTGATCAGGACAGCCATTGCTCTTTCATCGTCCCCTCTTACTATCAAGTTCAACAGTAAATCCAGGTCCAGAGCTTCCTGCCAAGAGTCACCATCAATTTTAATTCCCTGTCGTTTTAATTCGGAGCGCACTTTATAAGTCAGGAGGGCCAGTGAAGCATACTCATCCCCAAATTCCCTCTTCAATCTGGTGCAGATTTTTCGGGATAATGCAGGGCTCATACCTGCAGTAGAAATGACTATTGTTATATCTCCCCGTCGTATATACGAAGGAAGAATGAAAGTAGAATTTTGGCTACTATCCACCACATTGACCAGAATTGCATTTCTCTGAGCTTCCTTTACCACGTTTTGATTAGTCGTACTGTTATCAGTAGCGGCTATAGAAACAAACGCACCTCTTAAATCTCCTGCCCGGTAATTCCTATTGATGACACGTATTTTCCCACTTTTAGCGAGTTGCCCTAGCTCGGAGCAGAGGTCAGGGCTTATTACTAAGACATTCGCTCTGTGCTCAAGAAGTGTTCTGACTTTACGCAAGGCAACCCTCCCACCACCAACGACCACACATCTCTTGTTATAGATGTTCAAGAAAGCCGGATAGTAAGGGAGTAATTGGCTTCTTTTTTTCATACTAAATATTTTACCCTCGTTTTTTTTAATTCTTTTGTGCTGAAAAGCAGTATATAATCGGAAAGCCCAGTTTCATTGGAGACTTTGCTCACTATCTCTTTGCATTCCTCTCTGGTATGACCATGGATGATAGCAAAAAGATTATACTGCCACAGTGGATTAGTCTTTCTCTCATAGCAATGGCTTACCTCGCGTAATGAAGCTAGCTTCTTACCAGCAATATTCACCATCTCTTGTGGAACTTTCCAACAGACCATTGGATTTGCTGTGTAGCCGGCTCGCCTATGGTTGATAGCAGCACCAAAACGCCGAATGATACCACGTTGTTTAAGGGATTGACACTGTACTAAGAAATCATCAATATCTATGCTTAACCGCTCTGACATGACGGTAAAGGGTCTTGTAATCAGAGGTAAGTCCTGCTGTAGCTCATTAATTATTAATCTATCTACCTGGGAAAGTGCAGCACTTTGCCGAAGGATGCCATCAGGCGGTGTCACAGTATCTTTTATAGACTCACGATCCCCATCCATAGGGAAATAGGCACCTATTTTAAACAACTTTGTGGCTGGCAGGGCAAAGATGGCTTCAGCGTTAATAGGATAGGCCAATTTTTGTAACTCGGTCTCTATATGATTGGTATTAGGAATAGACAGAGTTAACCAGAGATTGAAGTGGTGGTCCCGTTCATAGCCATGGCTGATCCCCGGATGCTCGACAATGAATCGTGCTGCTTTAGCTAATTGACTGTCAGCTACCTTTATTGCGACCAGCGTAGCCTGATAGCCAAGACTTCTGGCATCTAATACCGGACTTATCTGACGAACGATTCCTCTTGCCTTTAAATCCTTGATACGACGAAGTACACCATCTTCGTCTATATCTAAGCGCAATCCCAGGTCGGTATATGGTTCCTTAGATAAGGGAAATTCCACCTGTAATAGATTAAGTAGCGTTCGGTCGGTACTATCGAGGTTTATATTATACATTTACTTGATTTAGTTGCGTTGCTGGTTCGTATACACAATAAGGTTCCGCTTCAAGATAATCCCCGGTAGCCTCATAGGCTCGAGCCCTGCAGCCGCCACAAATCATCTTATATTCACAAACAGCGCATTTCCCTTTGAGATTTGATAGGTTCCTCAACTTTTTGAATAAAGGTGAGTTAGCCCAAATTTGGCTGAAGTTTTCCTTTCTTACGTCCCCTGCTTCTACGTCAAGATACCCGCATCCTTTCACCTTCCCCTGATGTGAGACAAAACAGAAACCAGTGCCAGCTAGACAGCCGCGTGTAATGGAATTCATCGGGTTACTACTAGAAGGAGGTTCTGGTTTCTTTATAACTGGTGTTCTTAGATCTTGTTCTTGTTTTTGCTTGACTACTCGCATGTAGTGTGGGACATCCGTTGGTTTAATGAATATCTTATCCCCCAATTCCAACTGCTTATCGTATATCCAATTGAGAGTTTTTTCATATTGCTCCGGTGGCAGTTCTACTGATCTTAATCCCTTACCCCGGCCAGTAGGTACCAGCATAAATGGGTGAAAGGCGACAGCTCCTACCTCGAGCGAAAGAGCGAGAAGTTCATCGAGATAGGTAACATTTAATTTGGTAATTGTACTATTAATCTGGATATCGATGCCCGCTCGACGGGTGTTAGCTATACCAGCTATAGCGGTGTCAAAGGCGCCTACTTGACCGCGAAAATTATCCTGGCGTTTAGCAATTGGGAAGTCCAAACTTACTCCAATACGCGAAATCGGGATATCCCTTAATTTAGTCGCCATTTCTTTAGTAATAAGAGTGCCATTGCTGCCCATGACTACTCTTAGTCCTCTGGCCACTGCATGTTTGGCTATTGGCAGTACATCGTGACGAGCAAGTGGCTCACCACCGGTCAAGATAATGATTGGCTTGCCCACTTCGAGTATCTGATCGATGAGATGAAAACACTCCTCAGTCGACAGTTCATTACTGTAGTGCTCTTGCCCTGCCGAACCTCGACAATGGATACAAGATAGGTTACAACTCCGTGTTAATTCCCAAGCTACTAGCTGCAACCTGGGACTGATCACACCTCGCTGCTCTAGACTGCTTTTTATTTCTATCATCAATGTACTAGTCCAATTTCACTGTCACTAAGATAGCATGATGGATCTTCTGCCCAGACGTTTCCAAACACTGCTTCGGCACGTACCCGCAAGTTGCCGTTACATAGGTCGAGATACTGGCATCGGGCACAACGGCCCTCAAGCAATCTCTTGCGATCTCTCAATCCCAGTAGCAAAGGTTCTGAAGTATCCATCCATATATCACCAAACTTCCTTTGGCAAACATTACCTAATGAGTAATGCCACCAGAATTGGTCAGGATGAACATTTCCCAGGTCATCAACAGCGCCTATTCTAATACCTGAATTGTTGCCGCCATTCCTGCTGAGCAGGTCAAAGACTTTGTTAGCGCGTTGTGGGTTTTGCTCCCTCAGTTTAAGATAAAGGTAGATACCGTCAGCGTGGTTGCCTACGGTAAGGATCTCCTTTTGCTGGCCTTGCCCATTAAGGTTCAGCGTATGTTCACAAATCATATCTACTACTGATCTGGTCTTAGAGTGATTGAGGTCTTTTCCCCTTATATAGTCCGCCCGACCGGAATACGCAAGATGATAGAAACAAACACGATCTATGCTTTCCTCCTGTACCAGCCGGAAAATGGCAGGGATTTCTTGATAGTTGAAACGGGTAATGGTTAACCGTAATGACACTCTCAATCCCATGGAGATGCAGTTCCTGATACCCTTCAGTGCTGCCTGGTAAGCGCCGTCTTTGCCACGAAAGTAATCATTATTCGCGCCAATACCATCTAGACTAATCCCGACCTCGGCAAATCCAATATTCATAATTCTCCTAGCAATCCTTTTAGTAATAAGAGTGCCATTAGTGGAAAGAGCAAGCCTTAGTCCCTGCTCTCTGGCTAACTTTGCCAGATCAAACAGGTCTTCTCTGAGCAACGGTTCACCTCCAGAGAATAAGAGCACAGGTACTCCGAAATCGCCCAAGTCGCGAATAAATGCCTTTGCTGCCATTGTATTCATCTCTTCCGAGGAACTTCGGTTACTGGCATTGGCATAACAGTGAATACAGTGTAGATTGCATTGTTTAGTGCAATTCCAGACCACAATTGGTCGTAATATATCCTTCTTTTCATAACGAAGGTGATCGCCTGGCCCTATAGTGTCACATAGTAGTCGCGATACTGATATCAATCGGCATTTCCTCCTTTGAACCTACTGTGAGAATCCTGATACTGCTGGTGTGTGGCCACTAAAGAAATTAGAGCTTCGTCAAAAATGTGGGTTACAAGCGGTATTGCATCCAGGACACGCCAGGTAAATGCCTCTCTTTTTTTCAGCAGATGAGTAGTCGTATTCAAAATAGGATCGCGATGTAAGAGAAAAGCCTCTACAGCATCGGCGAGCGGAAGCTCTATCTTGGCCAGTATTTCACCGAAGCCATGACCAACATCGCGAGCCTGTATTATCGTCTCCTCTCGTTTAGAAGGTTCGGTGATGTATCTGATAATCAGACCGAGAATACGCCGACTCAGCAGAGCTAAATATTCTTGTGACTCCTCGCTGAGCTCATTATACCACGAAGTTCTATTAAGAGATGTCCTCGCAATCTCACGGTGCAGATAGACGGTGCCTTCTAGCTCGACAACAAGATCTTTGATGCCAAAAGTCTTGTTGTGTAAACTTATAAACTTTTTTAAGTCTTCCTTTACATAACGTCGATGACCGCCAGGGGTTATGAAAGCCTTGATCTTACCTTTATCTGTCCACTGACGGAGAGATGCCTCACTAACTCCCAACATATGACAAGCTTCACTAATACTAAGTAATGACTCTTTTGCCAAGATCTTATACTCTAAATAAACTGATAAAAAAGAATAGGCAAATAAATGACTATCTCACGAGAAACAGTATTCAATATTGCTAAAATCTACAAAAAATAAAAAAATCTGTAACAACCTCGTATATTAAATCATAACCTGGAAGTGAGTTAAATAAATAAAGTTACCTAGATTTCTGAAATATATACCCTGGATTTCCAATATCAAATCGGGGGCATAGACAAGTTTCTATGCGAGAATAGCTTCAAAAGCCCCTTGTTTGGCTACATTAGACGGGATTAGTTGGAGGAAACCCAATGGTTTAAAAGGTCAAGGAGGTACTGAAGCTTCAATTTTATAAACGGCTGAAGCTAGAGTTCCACGAAGCTATGATTTTCGCGGATGCAGGGCTGCTGGCCTGTCGAGAAGCTGAAGGGTCCAAGATGCTTGTAAGAAGCAACGGCTCCATGCTGGGCTCCATAGGAGGAGGTTGCCTGGAAGCTGAGGTATGGCAGGCAGCTATGAAGGTCATAAAGGAGCAAGCCCCTAAAGTCCTTAATTTTGACCTCACTGGTCGGGAGGACACTCCCGAAGGGCTTATCTGTGGTGGAACGATGCAGGTATTTGTAGAACCTATTCTGTCTCAGCCAACGGTCTACCTCTTCTGAGCCGGACATATTGCTTTTGCACTCTCGAAGATTGCTAAGATGACTGGCTTTCGAGTGGTAGTCATTGATGATCGTCCTGCCTACGCGAATGCAGAGAGATTCCCCGATGGAGACGACTTTTACATTGATGACCCGGCGACCATGGTGCCCGAGTTAAGCATCAATAAGGCATCGTACTTGGTCATTGCCTGTCGAGGTCACTTTGAAGACCAGCGGGTGCTATCAGAGGCCATCAGTACTCAAGCCGCCTATATTGGCATGATCGGCAGCAGGAAGAAGGTCAAGACAATTTTTTCTGATCTGAAGAAGGAAGGGAGTCCCCAAGAGGCTTTAGATAGGGTTCATGCGCCCATTGGGATACAAATCGCCACAGAGACCCCAGAGGAGATAGCAGTGAGCATCATGGCCGAGATTATCGATGTCAGGAGACAGAAAATAAAGCCTCGTGCCAAAGCAGTTTTAGCGGCCGAGTAGCAGAATAATTCCTTATTATGAAACTGCATGGGCTTTCTATCCTCGAGTCAAACATGAGACCTGCTTTACCTTCGTGGTGATTATACTGCGTAACGTGTTGCTGTTTCTACGTTAAAGATCATCTATATTCACCAATTATTTCACGAGACTCAGTATATATCTATTTTCACCAATCTGCTCAAGATCTGGCTTTATGCCTCTAATTTTTAAATCTCGCGTTATATTCTTAACAGACTCCTCATCACTAAGTATTATTCTGGCAGTAGCTCCTTCACCTAAACTGTCTACTATTTCCGTTGCCATCACCTTTGAGGCAGGACAAATAAAACCGCTTATATCATACTCTTTATTCCCCCCCAAATCCGCTTTGTGTGTTTCCAGTACTTTCTCGTAAAAGCTCGCATATTTAAAAGCATCATCAGGTGATATAACCACAGCAAGACCTTTGTTTGATTTGGCATAATTTAGGGCAACATGGAGAATGGCACCAGTGGTAGGGCCTGCCAGGACACCCTCTTTTCTAGCTAGTTCTATAGAAGTTCTATAAGCATCCTCGTCCTTTACTTCTATAATCTCATCAATTACTTTCTTATCTAGAATGGTAGGCACATATTTCTCATCTAAGCCGGTGATTCTCTTCATTCCAGGTAATTCATGATAGGGCGTAGAAGGCTCTACGCCAATAACTTTTATTGTCGCATTTTGTTCTTTAAGGTATTTACCAACTCCTGTTATTGTGCCACATGTGCCCAAAGCGGCAAAGAAATAATTGACCTCACTATTTGTTTGCTTCCATATCTCTGGTCCCGTATTTCTATAATGTGCCTGAACATTCATCTCATTTTCATACTGATTAGGGGTGATATAGGTATCTTTCGCAGCGGGGCTTTCTACTAAAGCCTTAACCAAGCCTCTTGCTCCTTCAGTAGGGAAGATGGGGCATAGCGAATCGTCCGCTTCCCTTATCTTAGCACCTAAAAATCTCAGGATTACCTTTTTTTCATCAGGAATTCCTTCCGGAACTACTATCTCTATCGGTATTCCAAGAGCATTGGCTAGACACGCTAGTGCAATTCCGGTATTACCAGATGACGGTTCCACAATTTTTTTATTCCTAATGTCCATCGCACTTAACATTTCATGAGCGATTCTATCTTTAATAGAGCCAAAAGGATTATACCTTTCAAGCTTCAGATAGATCATAAAATCTTGACTTTGGTTAATCTTGTTGAGTCTAACTAACGGCGTTGGATTCTCAGGGCTTGCTATTAGTTGCGTTATATCAGAATAAACCCTTAACTGCTGATCTAAATTGGTGTATTGTATTTTACTTACCATTATGAATACTCCCTCTGAGCCGTCGAATAGGTAGAGTTATATGGAATACATAGCTTGTTCAGGTTCTTCTATTGTTATCTTACGTTTGAACAAATCCCACAAAGTTGTTGATTCCGAAATCTCATTCACCGCTCTCAACTTGACACCGGACAACACGAGTAGCACAGGTATTTGAGCGATCACATAGCCTTGGATTGTTAACGCACTCCGCTGATGCTATAGGGCCCCCAAGAAGTTGGAGCACTTCACTTGACTTAATCCTTTCAGGTAGCTTGATCAATGAGACTCCACCTTTCATCCCTCGAGTGCTACATTAGATGCCCGAGGCTATAAAGGGATTAACCAAATGCTCAAGGTACGATAATGAAATTCGCGGTCTCTGAGCGATACCTTTCAAATGAACTGGTCCCTCTCTATGATGAAGAGCCAGATCCAAAAGGAGTCTAATTGCCCGGGACTCCTCAGAAGAAATACTCATTGCCTATCATATTGTTGACAAATAAGGTCAACATACTCTACAATATCACATTATAATTAAGTTGTCAATATCACCTAATGTTTCCATAGAAATTTAACAATTCCTGTCCCACTAAAGCCATGGACATGCTAAATAATATGCTGATCGCACTATACGGAGAGTTCTCTATGAGCAAGGAACGTCACGGAAACGCTTACAGAATGGCTGAGTTAGCATCAGGAGAGCATCCACATTTTGATAATAAAGAGCATTGAGAGCTACATGTTTCTGGGCTTTCTGGATAAGTCTGAGCAGGCAAAGAAAGGAGAGATAAAAGAGGACGGGTATACCCCATTGTAAAATGGATTGTATGGAAAATAAGTGAGCGTGAATTTTACTGATGTGGTGAGAGGATACAATATTTTCTAGAGTTGGTTGCACAAATATGATGACTACCAGTTCTATAGTTGCTGAAATGGTTAAGAGAAAAGCAAAAGCGAAGCACTGCGAATATCTAACCGGGCCATAGCTGGAACCTTATTGAACTTCCACCACCAAAAATACCTAACTCAGATCTAGCTGGAGAAGCACTAAAGTTGGCTATAGATGACTATCATTCATAAAGTAATAAAGAGGAGGGGAAAATGAATGAACTTCCTGAAATAGGTAAAATCTCCCCAGAAATATTTAACGAGCTAATCTTCACACAACTTGGAGCAAAAGATAAGAATGTCTTGGTAGGACCTCAGCATGGAGTGGATGTTGGGATAGTGGAAATCGGAGATAAGGCGGTATCGTTTACTTGCGATCCTGTATTTATCGTACCAGAATATAGCTAGGAACGTGCAGCCTGGTTTGCTATTCATGTCATAGCCTCTGACTCTGTAACCAGTGGTTTAAAGCCTAAATATTTGTCCATCGACTTAAATCTGCCTATGGAAATGACCAAACAACAGCTTAAAACAATGTGGGCTATAATGCACGATGAATGTAAGCACCTTGGCATAACTATTATCTGCGGTCATACGGCTAGATATGAGAACTGTCATTATCCCATGGTAGGTGGAGCTACTATGATAGGTATCGGTGAAAATGATGAATACGTTACTCCTAAAATGGCCCGGGCCGGAGACAAGATTATCATTACCAAGGGGCCAGCTATCGAAGCAACAGGTATCTTTGCCACTATGTTTCCCCAGATCATCGAGAGAGAATTTGGGTACGAATTCAGAGAGAAAGCCGAGCAGATATTCTATAAAATGTCTGTGGTCAAAGACGCAATGATCGCAGTAAATGTGGGGATCAGAGAAGATGGAATTACTGCCATGCATGATGCTACTGAATGCGGAATATGGGGTGGCTTGTATGAATTAGCACAGGCTGCTGATTTGGGAATTATAGTTGAAAAAGACAATATTGTAGTCGAAAACTGCGTCAGAGAGATATGCGGATACTTTAGCATCGATCCATATGCTTCTATTAGTGAAGGAACACTGATAATGTCCTGCCGCCCTCATAAAGCCGATGAAGTAGTAAGAGCACTATTTCATGATGGAATTAAAAGTTCTGTTGTTGGTGAATTTATTGGGGTAGAAAGAGGTATTATACTTATCGAGGGTAAAACTGAGAAGAACCTGGAACACCCCGTTGTTGATCCTTTTTGGAAAGCTTTTTATGAGGCAATTGAGGGAACTAAATAGTGGGAAGATAACACAAATAAAAAAAGAAAATTATACGGATGGACAATGTTGAGACGATTATCATAAAATGAATTAGGAACTAAAGGCATGGAAGATACCGAGGACACTTAGTTAAGGGACAACTTCTAATTTTTTTAATATACACATTAGACCCGTTAAAACACGTGAGACTATGAACCAACGTATCTTCTTTTTCTTCATTATTACTTTATAGTAACATCGAGATATTCTTCCAGACTAAAGGACGATGCTAATAAGCTAGAAGATAGATGTATTCAGGCACACGAATCTCCCCAGTTGGTTTGTCATATGTGGGATAATAAGGCTTAATATCAATGATCGGTGTCACGTCTAGTACATCAAGTCCACTTACCTTTAAAGAAAGACCATCGCGGGAAAGCAACCTCACAGTAGTCAACCCAACTGGGTTGAGCCTATCTGGTCAGCGGGTGGCAAGCATACCTAAAAGTGGAATATCCATCCTTCCCTGAGGATGAAGTTTTTCCCTGTAGCTTTTAATCTGGTCGAGCCAGTAGATAACGACAATATGGGAGAACTCTTCGATACCATCGAGACATTTAGCGCAATCGTCAACCAATACTATCTCTGTTTCAATCTCAGTTAGTCCCCCAGTTTGAGGTTCTTTAATCGGTGATTTGGCGTATCCTATAGGTTTGATCTTGATATTTCCTTCGTTATCCATTGGGAATATCGGGTGCATGACGTACCTCCTCATATATATTTGAAGATTCAATATAACGACTGTTATGGTCCATATTATGGTTTTAAAATATTCAATGCATCAAGCATTGTGCCTACTTCACAACCTCTAGTCTGTCCTAAATGGCCAATAGGTTAATCCTACACCTGATAAGAACAGCCTCCCGTATTAGCAAGGCTGTTCTTATAGTTTTACTCCGTTGAATCCGTGGGGAGAGATAATAATTTGGCTACCTAATTAATAAAATTAAAGACTTCGGCTATTTGGGGCGTTTAATAGTCTAATTGTTCATTTGTTCTTTCTATGGTACCACCCCCTACTACTGTATTACCGTTGTAAAAGACTACTGCCTGCCCTGGGGTGATCGCCATCTGTGGTTCTTTAAACCTGACATATACTTTGTCTTTCTCAAGCGGGAATATTACTGCCTCGGCTTCTGTATGGAGAGACCTTATCTTCGCTTTTACCTCAATAGCTTGCTCCAACCCTTCTATTGCTATCCAGTTTAGATTGCATACTATTAGCTTATTTCTATATAATTCTTGCATGGTACCTACTATTAGGGCGTTTCTCTCCGGTTCGATACTGCTTACATACAGCGGCTCTGCCGCTGATATACCAAGACCTCGACGCTGTCCGATTGTATAAAACGTAATTCCTTGGTGCTGTCCAATAATATTACCCAACCTGTTCAATATTGGCCCTGGTCTTGCTAAAGCTTTAATAACGGACGAATAACCTCCACTGATAAAATCTTGGCTTTCAACCTTATCCTCGATCTCGAGCCCAAATACGGAAGCTACTCTTTTAACCTCTTCCTTAGCATAGTAGCCCAAAGGGAAGACTGATCTACTAAGTTGCTCTTGAGACAGAGAGAAGAGAAAATAAGACTGGTCTTTAATCGAGTCTACAGCCCTTTTCAGTAAATAGCGATGCCTACTCTTGTCATAGTCAACACGAGCATAATGACCGGTGGCGAAATAATCATACTCAATTCCTCCATCTTGAGCTTTTTTTATAAGGGCGTTAAATTTGACTCGGCTGTTACACTTCACACATGGATTAGGAGTCCTTCCAGACATATATTCACAACAAAAATAATCCAAGACCTCTGACTTATATTCTTTCCGTAAGTCGATAACATAGAGTGGAATATTTAAAATTTGGGCGACTTTGTAAGCATCTTGTATATCTTCCTTTTCCCCTGGCCCATAACAGCCATGATGCATACCCTCCGCAATCGAAGTCTCTTCATCATATATTTTCATCGTCACGCCGATGACTTCGAATCCCTGCTCTTTAAGAAGAGCTGCAGCAACAGACGAATCTATGCCTCCACTCATTGCCACCAATACTTTGCTATGTATATTTTTCATTTATTTCTTATGTGACACAATTTGTTATATGGGAAGGAGCTACATTTTAGCTTTGGCTTTCAATCCAAGCTATACACCCCAATGTTATCAAGGACAACATGATTTATAGGCTCTACCGCTTCCGGCTTGTCTACAATCATTCCAATCAATCCCTTAGCAAAGGAATTATCTTTGATAGTAGTAAGATGATGCTCGTTAACATATACCTTGATTTTAGAGCCTTTGCAAACTACTGCGAGATGATTTGTACTATTACCCTGTTTGATGTGAGTAGACTTTGTTTTGCTCTGTAGACTTTTCCAATTACCATTGAGCCTTGCCCCCACAAGATAATACCCATCACCTGAAACTACAAAACGGTAAAAATTCCTTGAGTCTCTAAGACGGAAAATTAGGCCGTAGAGACTTTTATTTGATTTACTAACTATCCTACCGTCAACCTCGAGTAAAAAGTCAGTGAATATTCCTGCATCTTGGTTCCAGGCAAAAGTCGACCAGTAAGACTTTTTCACCAGAAAATGATATTCATCATTCTTGTACTCCCTCTCTGATGCTTCTTCGATTGCCTTAAACCAGCCACTGCCAGGGTCGCTAAAATCGTCCTCAAACAGTAGCCGTCCACCAGTCGGCGGGATTGTATCTTCTGCCCGGGTACATCCAGATAGAGCTTGTAGTTCTGCCAGCAGTGCAACCAAGACCATTAAAATTAATGTTCGTAACACTGACTTAGCCTATTTACTTCTTTCTTGCATATTCTTTATAGTAGTGTCGATCTGCATCGACTATTCATCCAATCAAAGCTGTAATATCCAAGAACACAACTATAAGGGCAGAATCGCAATTAAGATTGATCTAATATGGAAGTATAACCTCTGTTAGGTATGTCTATATCTCCCGTTTCTATTCGATATATTTGCATGTATAAAGCTGCACATAGAATTTCACAACTTGATAATCTGCATTGGTCTTTTACCAATCCCCATTTCCAGCTTGTTTTTCGAACTTCTTCTTAATAAAGTAATGTCGACAAATTGGGTATTCACACGAAAGACCACCAGAGTTCAAGATCGACACTGATTGGCCACCAATTTCAGTTGTATATGATCCTATTAACAAATTGACGGAGGATGAATTTCTTGAAATCAAACGTTCAATCCTGTGAATAATTGACACCCTATCTATGATTTATATATACAAATTGATATTGGTAGTACTTGCAAGTCTTAAAAAGGAAATGAGTCCCATTACATTGTCCACCCCCACTAGTTCTCGCAGGGGAATCTTTAGACTAGCCATAGAATTAGGGCAGGCATAAATTTTTAATCCCATATTCTTAGCTTCTGAGAGCTGCTCCGCCAGAGGTTGAATAGCTCCCGCTTCTAACCCAAACTTGATGGTGGGCTGTATGGTTGCAGGAGTTTCGTCACCTATATCTGGTAGTTGCACTTTGGTAAATCTCTTTAACCCCTCAAATGTAAGGAGCATATGCACTTCCATATCTGAAGCTAGGGCGGCTTGAGCAATACATAGTGCATAGGATACTCTATCATATGCGCCACTGTGTAAGATTATGGTTACAAGTTCTTTTTTAGATGAGATATTTTCGTACGACATTTGCTTTGCCCTATATTGAAATTAAAGGTCTTCTCTTTTCTTTGCTATCATAACTATCCCTACTCTCGAATTGCACGGTAAACCATTTGTTCAAGGTACAGAGGTCAACGAGATATAATCATTGAAAAGAATCAAGGACGGGAAGCGACGATTGATATATTTCACACTGCCGACATAGTTTCATCTTTTTCTGCCAGCTTTCCTGTACTATGCCTTGACAAATCGTTCCATTTACAAACCAGCAAAAATGCCCCATCCGAAATTCCCATGCAGGACAATTTTGTCTAATCTCAATTGAGCAATTTCTTCTCTCCCAACAAGACTTTCTGCCCTCACCCAGTGAATTCTCCATAAATATAAGAAAGAGTAGATGTCGTTCTATATATGACGGGATATTCCTCCAACCCTGTTCAAAGCTTTGTATAGCCTTAGGAGAAACTCCTAATAATTGAGCTAGTTGGGATTGGGTTTTGCCTAAGTAGTGCCGAATCTTCCCAAACTCATTACTATTCATTCAGTACCACTACTAATTATTGCCCATTTCACCAATTACATTGTGACTCGATGGTGGTTCAAGACCAAAGGTTTTAATTAGTCTTATCCTTAGTTCGCTACATTATGCGCTTCTGAGATATTTATTGGTTGAATTAAGACATAGAAATTTGGTCAAGATATCCCCATAGAGCTCCGCTGATACCAAGAATTTTGCAGTTGTACTCGTGTGACAATTATACAACACTGTCGTAATATTATCTACCACATTGTGGTATCACTTCTTTCTTCTTAAAAGAATGGATACCAAGTGGAAATTTCCAACTGACTGAACCTGTAGCACCTCTGCCTGGGGTGGAATCTGACATTATTGTTAAGCCACTTCAAGAACGCCAAAGAGATGAGAGTTAATCAAAGTGATGTAGATAGGCACGCAATAGAACCATATCAAAGAGATAGGTAACTACTTGGAAATTAAGACTATATTTCGATTAACGAAGAGACGCATATCATCATTTATTGTACACACGAGCCTGTGGAGTGATAGATGCGCTTGTTAAAAAAGGAGGGTCCAGCCTTTTACTTGTGAAGAGCTAATAATGTTAGAAACAGGGACTATTTTAGTGAAAAAGGAGGGAAGGAAGAAAAGCTCGGACACATTAGCTTGTGTGTTATTAAAGGCTATCTGCAAAAGGCTAGAAAAATAAAAGATCTGCAAGCGATAGATAGACACAGATAATGAAAGATTGTAATAGACTGACTAATAGGTTCTGGTAATTAGCTCAACCCATGTCAAGTGAAGGTTTGTATATACTATGCTTTAAGAATGTCAAACCAATACCATCCGTTCTGAATGAAAGCCATAAATACTTCGTTTTCAATTACGATAGTTCGCTTAATACACAGACTTGAGGGAAGAAGCTAACTGAATCTTTTCTCACCTTATATGGGCCAAAGACGTGCGGTTCAGTAAACATTGGCTGCTCTGATGCTTTCGTTAAATTATAGTCCCCTCATCCTTCACCCATTTCCAATTTTTAATAAACAAGCTCTGTTCGGTGATGTGCTCAACTTTCCTGTGGAATTCTTATGATGCACAAGCGCAATTTAGTTAACATTATCTGCATCCCAAATAAGCTCCGTGAAATGTGTGATGTTGTTATGGCTGTCTCTGACAGGTGAAGCAAGCACTTTAACAAGCCTTTGTTTGCCTTTACCACCAAATTGTCTGTGGTAATGGGTTACTATAACAGGTTCATTTGCTTTTACGACTGTCCTTATGGGGCACTGATGCTCAGGTAATTCACATGGCTTATTCCTCCCATGAGATACTTCAAAGCAGTGTCGCCCGATTGCTGTCTTCTCTAGCCGTTTGTTGCGGAGCGAAGCAGGTGTGATGTACTGAGTAATATAGAGTTCTTTGTCGACAACAATGTATTCACAATTAAGCCTATCAACAAGAGGTTGCAAGAGGTCTGTTACGCTCTCGAGTCCGTAGCCTACCCCTTCCTGTATGTCACCCTCTGCCTGAATTTCTCTGCCCCATAAACTGGATAAGCTCAGTTTCGCACGGTAACCGCTTGCTACTACAAAACTAGCAAGCCCTATGAAGGGGAAAAATAGAATATACCCTAATCCAAGCAGAGCCCCTCTAACAGCCAGAATGCATAATGAAAGACTGTGGTCATGGGCATCAGCCCGCACTAAAGAAATCCTCACTTTCTCCATTTACGTCACCCCCTCTTGTCCATGTCTCTCTAATATAATTATACAATAGTAGGTCTTTTTGTGGAATAAACCAGGGTATTAATTTTAAATAAAATGAGTTATTTTACTATCCAATTTTTTTTTTAAGCAAGTTAGAATATGGGACAGTTAGTTAAGAATACTTTAATAATAAGCACATTGATCTACTGCTGAGTAGTTCATGCTCTAATTTTAGTGGTGGCAGGCTTTTATATACCACAGATATGGAGAGAGGTCGAGATAGCTACTAAGCTGAATCAAGGAAGCTTGCTGCTTCTTACAACGGGTAAATCACCTTTACTCAGCCACCCTGGATTAAGGTGATTTTGTAGATTCTATTAATAAAAAGGAGTACCTTTATTAATATTGTGGGTTTGTGAGAGTGTCAAAAATATATCGGGTCAATCGATTTAAACGATTTGAAGTCCGATATTTTAGTAACTTTAAGATATACAGGAGTTTGGAGGTGAATAGGAGCAGGAAAGTATATGAGCTTAGCTGAATGAGCCTAATTTCTCAGTTAGGAGAGTAATTGATTATTGGCATAAATGATCTAGTTTTCGAGTTGTTCTGTCTTCAAAATATTTCAACGCGTATGGAGATATGGAAGCCACAAGAGAATGGCTTCAAAAAGGTGTAGAGTTATGGCTTCGAGACAACTTGGAAAGCAGGTAAAAGTGAAAAAAGTAGAGTGCAGGATTAATAAAGTTGTTTTTTTTCCACTCCTGGCTGCGGGAATTGCCATGGTATGCTCTGTGTCAGCATTGAGTTTTAACAAGTCTTACGCACTTGATGAAAGTAATTGCTTATCATGCCATGGTGTCCCTGATCTAACTAAAAACGGAGCTGATGGTGGGAAAATATCTCTGTATGTCAGAGAAGCGGAAGTGAATAGCGGTGCCCATCGTTATATCGACTGTATTACTTGTCATACCTCCGAGCCGCATAAAGCTGATTCACCGCTAACTAAGTTGTCTTTAGCGGAAAAGTGTGGAGGTTGCCATAAGTATGAGTATAAGGTACACCTCGAGAGTATCCATGGGCAGCAGTTAGCTCAGGGTAATCCTGATGTGGCTACTTGCGTTGATTGCCATAGCCAGACTAATAGTCCCCACAATGTAATCCGAGTACTGGAATACGATGCCCCAGCCTACAGAAAGAACATCTCTCAGACTTGTGCTAAATGCCATGACGATGAGAAATTAATGAAAAACTATGGCATTGTAGAGAAAGTCTATGAATCATACATGCGCAGTTTTCATGGCAAGGCTATACAACTGGGCAGTTACGAAATTACCCAGTTGGATAAAGCAACCTGCACTAATTGCCATGGTACTCACGATATAAAGAGGACAGACGATCCGGATTCTCCAGTAGCCGGGTTGGATAATCTAGCACAGACTTGCGAGAAGTGTCACCATGGTGCCGGGGTAGCTTTTGCCAGTAGTTTCCTGGGTCACAGAGAAGCATCACCAGAGAATATCCCCGCAGCACACTATACTAATGTGCTGCTTACTATCTTGTTACTATCTGTTGTTGCTTTTGGTATAATGGTGGTGCTGGCCGCTTTTGTAAGATTCACACTTAATAGATGGAGGGAATGAGAGTGGCAAGTATGGCTAAGGCTATTTCCACAGAACAAAGTTTAGATGAAAAAATAACTCGTTTTGATATTCACCAGATTATCCAACATATCGTACTGATGGTTAGCTTTATCGTACTGGTCCTAACTGGACTGCCCTTGAAATTCCATGATTGGTCAATCAGTCAGTGGTGGGTAGGGGTATTGGGAGGAATCGAGACTACTCGCTTACTTCACCATTTTTTTGCCTATACAATGGTTTTTTGTTGCCTTTATCATCTGATTTATATCGGATATTCAACTTTTGTACTTAAGAGAGCTTTGACTGTAAGCATATTCCCATCTCCCAAAGACTTCAGGGACTTTTTTCAGGAGATGCGCTATTTCTTAGGATTATCCAAAGAGAAACCTAAGTTTGATCGCTTCAATTGGAGAGAGAAGTTTGACTACTGGGCGATTTTCTGGGGAATGCCAATCATGGCAGGTTCAGGCTTTGTCCTTATGTATCCTGTTTTTGTTACAAAATATCTACCGGGTTGGATTATTCCCGCAGCCCTGGTAGCTCATAGTGACGAGGCAATGCTGGCATTGACCTGGATTTTCTTGGTGCATATCTTCTTTAACCATTTTCCCCCGGGGATTTTTCCACTAAATACCTCTATATTTACCGGAAAAGTGCCCAAGGAGCGATATCGCAAGGAACATGCCTTGGAGTACGAGAGGTTGCAAGGCACTAACTAAGAAAAGGGAGAGAAGTTGAAATATTTACGTGAGATTTTTGATGATTGGCTGATACGATCTGCTGGTATTATATTTATACTAATTGTGGCACTAATTATTTTCAATATTTACTCTGAACTCCCCGAGAAATATCCTCTTTTCGGCTTTTTTAACTTTTCAATGGTACCAGTTCTTTTTATTGCCGGAGGAATAATTTTCGTTCTCGCCATTCTGAGAGAGGTAGGAGACCGAAATAACAATGGTACGTCATAAACGGCATCGTGAAAAACTACTTTTTCTTCTATTTGCCGGGGCAATAGGAATAGTACTACTGGTCATGGGTGGTTATCAACTGATTGAGTTTACGGACTCGACCGCTTTCTGTGGCCGTCTCTGCCATCAGGTAATGTACCCTGAATACACTGTCTATAAAGATTCTCCTCATTCCCGGGTATCATGCGCAGAGTGCCATGTTGGGTCTGGTGCTGACTACTTGGTTAAATCAAAGCTAAGTGGCATACCTCTCGTGTTTTCCACAATTTTTGGAACTTATGACCGCCCTATTCCAACTCCTGTGGAGAATCTGCGCCCTGCTCGCGAGACATGTGAGCAGTGCCACCGACCGGAGAGGTTTGCCGGTGATGTTGTCCGGATCCATACTACCTACTCGACTGATGAGAATAATGCAAAGAAGGTCGACACCAGGATTCTACGAGTTGGCGGTGGAGAGTTAGAAGTGGCTCGTGACATTCACTGGCATATTGCTGCTAAGGTTTGGTATCTGTCCACTGATGAGAAGCGCCAGGATATTTGCTGGGTCGGTGTTGAGGATAGCGATGGTAAAGTTATCGAATACGTCGATCCTGAGGCAGCTAAACCCAGTCCTCAGCGCATAGAGGATGAGAAACGGCTTATGGATTGCATGGATTGCCATAACCGGGCGACCCATATCTTTCGTTCTCCTGATGAATTAATGGACATGGCACTCGCTTCGGGTAAGATGGACAGCGGCCTCCCCTTTATTAAGAAGGAAGGACTTAATGCTCTAGACCCGCCTAGTTCCAGTCTGGATCAAGCTATGGCTAAAGTAGAAGCTATTAAAGAATATTACCGCACTTCTTACCCGCAGATTTATGAAACGAGAGAGTGGGCGATTGATCAGGCGATAAAAGAACTCAAGGAGATTGCCCGTCTTACTACCTTTCCTGACATGAAAGTAAATTGGAAAACTTATATTGATAATTCCAGTCACAAAGAGTACCCGGGATGCTATAGGTGTCATGGGAAGCTGGAAGCGACAGGTGGTGACCAAAAAGGCGAGGTCGTCAATGCTGAATGTAAATCATGCCATTACTTTGAACTGGAGTAAATAGTTCATCATTAGAAAGATAGATTGGAAAACCTGATACATATATCGTAGAATGAATAATTAATAAGGCTTCGACAGCATTTATCAGGTATCATAGAAAATCGTGACAGCAATTGCCGAACTGGAAGTTGACATCGCAGTACTAGATATAAATAACATCATTATAACTGAAAACACTGAAAAACAGGATATTTTCATAAAAAAAGTGGGTATATATACCCTTTGATGCAAAGTGATAAATAGATAAAATTACCAAAGCTTTGTTGTTTCTAAATTTAAATTTCGAGTTACCTATAGTTAGTTAAGGATCAATAAATAAGGAGGTGCACTTGTTTAAAAACATCAAAGGAAATCTAAAATGGTGGTGGATTATCGTCGCGCTGTCAGTGATGGTAGCTCTGTTAGCTAGCTGTGCAGGTCCAGCAGGTCCACCAGGTCCAGCAGGTCCAGCAGGTCCACCAGGTACTGCTGTATCATGTTCTAAATGTCATAATGATACTACTGTGGTTCTAGCAAAACAGATACAGGCAGCAAATTCGGTTCATATGACAGGTAGCGCCTTTGAAAGAAGTCAGAAAGATTGTGCTATATGTCATACGAATGAAGGCTTCAATGAGCGTATTGCAGCAGGTAAAATGGAAATTGCTGGAGACATAAAAGATCCGACACCGCCAAATTGTCGTACCTGTCATAAGATCCATAGCACTTTTACTGAGAATGATTTTGCCCTGAGAACCAGTGATCCGGTGAAGATACAGCTTACCGGAGATACCGTGGACCTGGGTAAAGGCAATATATGTGCAAGTTGCCATCAGCCGAGATGGGCTGAGAAAGTACCACAGGTAGGTGGTGCTGATATTGAGATAAAATCGATCAGATTTGGTCCGCACCACGGTGTCCAGTCCACAATGGTCGCTGGAGTAGCAGCATACGGTGAAAAATTTACCGGATCCAGCGTCCATTATAAAGCAGTAAAAGACGGCTGCACGACATGCCATATGGCGAATGCCTATGGAAACCAAGCCGGTGGTCATACATTGAACATGGCATATGACTATCATGGCCACGAGCTAGATAATGTGGCAGGTTGTTTATCGTGTCATGAGGGAATTAAAAATTTTGACCGCAACGGGCTTCAAACGGATGTCAAAGCGTTAGCTGAAGAGCTGAAAAAACTTCTAATTGCTAAAGGCATAATGAATCCGGAGGATGGACTAGCTAAGCCAGGGAAATACCCTTCCGGCCTAGTTGGGGCTTTTTGGAACTATAAGTTAGTTGAGGATGATGGAAGCCATGGAGTTCATAATCCTCAATTTACAAAAGCAATACTTAAAGCTGCCATAGACGCAGCAAAATAGCGACCTTCAGGAGTTTGCCAATAGCATTTACGCAGCTTGGGTGTAGACAAGTATCAAAAGGAAGGCTAATACTTTATTAGCCTTCCTTTTTCGTGCTATACCTTATGATATAACAGCTATTATGAAATTACTGAGGTACTTTCATATTTTTATATACTTAATACTTATGAAAACTATTAAGTATTGTTTTGAATAAGGTGAAAAACGAGTTAAAATATGACTAAAGTGTTAAAATCATTGTTAAAATGCATCAAAGAAAACGGGGTAGCCGTAGATAAAATCAAGGTCTGGGAGTATAAACATTGTTAAAGAAGAGAAAGTTTCTTATCGGCGGTATCATTGTATTTGTTGCCATAAGTTACCTGGGCTATGCAGGTTTTCAGGGATCTACAACCTATTATTATACGGTAAGCGAACTTTTGGAGCTGGGAAAATCAATATATGGCGTAAATGTACGTGTTAATGGAGATGTTACAGATGGCTCTGTGAAACAAGAGCCGGGCTCTTTTAAACTAAGGTTTACCATTAACGATGAAGAGAATACCCTTCCAGTAGTATATCAGGGAGTCGTCCCCGATGCCTTCAAGGCTGGCAGTGAAGTTGTCGTTGAAGGTCATATCGATTCGGCTGGTGTTTTTCAAGCAAGCACTATTATGACAAAATGCCCTTCCAAGTATGAGCCCGAGAAGTGAAGTTGTAGTATGGGAAATAACCTATGGCTGATATAGGCTATGTTACTCTGTTTCTGGCGCTTGTGGCATCTATTTATTCGGCTATAACTTTCGTAATCGGCGCCAGAATAAAACATGCTCCACTGATTGATAGCGCCAGAAATGGACTCATTACGGTCTTTGGGCTTGTTTCGATATCGTTACTTATCCTAATCTATGACTTGGTTACCCATAACTTTCAGATGGAATATGTGGCCTCATACACCAGTAGAGATACTCCCTTACATTACCTCCTAAGTGCTTTATGGGCGGGTAACGACGGTTCACTGCTCTTTTGGGGATGGCTGTTATCTGTTTTTGCTGTAGTGGTGGTGCTGCAAAAGCACTATAAAAACAGGGATCTTGTGCCTTATGCATGTTCTATTATTATAGTTAATATCGCTTTCTTTCTCATTCTGCTGCTTTTTGTTTCAATGCCTTTTAGCAGACTGTCCTCTACTCCGGCTGATGGGATGGGGCTTAATCCCCTGCTCGAGAATTGGGGAATGGTGTTTCACCCACCGCTTGTGCTAGCTGGCTATGTTGGTTTTACAGTTCCCTTTTCTTTTGCTATAGCCGCCCTATTGACCAGGAGTCTCAATAACGACTGGTTGATAACTGTAAGAAGATGGGTGCTCCTATCTTGGCTTCTCCTCGGTGCTGGCAATATTATCGGCGCTTGGTGGGCATATGTAGAGTTGGGCTGGGGGGGCTATTGGGCATGGGATCCTGTAGAAAATGCAGGCTTAATGCCTTGGCTGATAGCAACTGCCTTCCTTCATTCTACAATAATACAAAGAAAGAGGAGTATGTTTAAGGTATGGAATATGATGCTGATTATAATAGCATTTAGCCTGGTGCTTTTTGGCACTTTCCTGACCAGGAGTGGTGTAGTTTCCTCTGTCCATACATTTAGTGAGTCCACACTTGGGACGCTTATTTTAATCTTTGTTAGTCTCACCCTGTTTGGTTCGTTAGGTTTATTGTACTATCGTTACGAAGAGGTAAAAAGTAGTACTGATATAGAGTCTATCATATCTAAAGAAAGCACCTTTTTTCTGAATAACCTTCTCCTCGTTTGCGCTACTGCGTTTATTTTGATTGGTACTATTTTCCCTTCGATATCTAAGGCGATAGGCGGTGTTACGATTAGTGTTGAAGCCTCCTTTTTTAACAAGGTGAACGGACCTATCTTTCTGGCTATTATTCTCCTTGTTGGAATTTGTACTCTCATAGGTTGGCAACGAGCATCCATCAAGAATTTTATTCGTAAATTGTTCTGGCCACTGGGACTCACTCTGATTTTGGAGATAGGACTTTTTTACCTGGGAATACGAGAGTGGTATGCCCTTATCGCCTTTTTCTTGTGCGGACTAGTTCTCTTCAGTATACTCTATCAATGGTTCCATGAGATAAGAGCCAGCCGTCGGGCTAAGGCTGAGAACTATTTAAAGGTGTTGTGGGACTTGATTTACATTAGTAGATCGCACTATGGCAGTTACATAGTTCATATTGCTATCGTCCTTATCGCTGTAGGGGTTATTGGCTCATCCTTTTATAATACAGAAAAGGAAGCTACACTTAAGCCAGGCGATTCTATGATAATTAAGGGCTATACTCTCACTTATGAGGGCATAGACCATCATGAAACCCAAAGCACACTGGTAACTGCGGCTACAATATCTGTCTTTCATGGGGGAAAACTGATAGATAAATTGACGCCAGAAAAATATTTTCACAGGAACCACGAACAGCCAGTGACCGAAGTGGCGATACATACCAGTCTTATTGAAGACCTGTATGTAATCCTAGTTAAATGGGATGAGAGTGGTTTGACTGCTTTTAAAGTGTTGGTCAATCCAATGGTCAATTGGATATGGATTGGAGGTGGAGTCCTTGTACTGGGCGGATTAATTGTCTTTTGGCCCAGCAGACACAAATTGCTGGGCACCGAACAACCAACACCTAAGAGGAAGTAGAGAAAGTACGGTCAAATATGTTGTGTAAGTTAAAGCAAAGGTATAAGGTTAGAGAAGATACGATTGTCGTAAAAAGGGTGAGAGAACTAACAAGGAGCGGCCTTAATTGACTATATTTATTGCCCTGGTTTTGGCACTATTGACCTTTGTTTTCATTGCTTATCCATTATTGAAAAAAGAAGCACCTTCTCCTGAAGACAAGAAATTGCTGCAATCCAATTCTAAGCGAGGAGGACCAAATTCTATAATTGCAGAAATAGATGACGGAATAGACGAGGAACTGGAACGTCAGATTCGAGGGCTGCGTCGAGGGAAAGGTCGGTTCTGCTTAAAATGTGGAGCAAGGTGTCAGGTCGATGATCTTTTCTGTTCTCGCTGTGGTGCAGGCCTGAATCGAGGAGAACATGTTGATTAGGCTTATTGCTCTACTGATGGTTATGCTGATCCTAAGCCCGTTCGCGTCCACATTTGCGGATGCATCGAGCGGTGGTGTAATCGAAGGTAGGGTAGTAAATGGAACTGAAGAAGGCAGTAGCATGGCTGGCCTGGACATTAGCTTGGATATATTTATGAATGACAAACAGATAGATTCAATCACTGCCAAAACTGATGACGAAGGTGGCTTTGTGTTTGATAATTTATCGATTGAACAAGAATACCTCTACCAGGTAACGCTTATTTTCCAGCAGGCAGAATACTTCAGTGAGCCATTTACCTTTGATGAAACGGGGTTAACCAAGTCAGTCGAAGTCATTGTATATGATGCGACTAGCAGTGACGAAGTAATCAGGATACTAACGGGACATATTGTTGTGTATGTTGAACAGGGCAGTCTTACCTTAAAGGAATATTATGTTTTTGTTAATGAGGCTGATCGGACGTATATTGGATCAAGCGACATTACTAACGAACTAAATCGGGAGACATTACGATTTCCACTACCCAATGAGGCAACCGAAGTACATTTCACAGCCGGTTTGAATGAACGTTTTACAAAGCGCAGCAATGATGGTTTTGTTGATACAATACCGGTTCGACCTGGGACTAGGGAAATAGCCTATTCCTACAATATTAATTATAGTTCAAGGTCGTATGCTTTTTCCCGAAAAATAAATTATCCTATGTCCGACATCCATTTTTTGGTTCAGGGGGAAGGGGTAAAAGTTGAGAGCAACCAACTCAACATAGAACAGCCTCTAATTATAGATGGCAATAGTTTTATACATTATTCGGGTGAGTATTTTGCTCCGGGTACCATTCTGACGGCGGAGATAACCAATTTACCTGGAGATAACAACCAAGAGAGTGTGTTGTGGGTAGCTATAACATTGGCAGCACTTACCGGTGGTTTTGGCTTTATCTATGTGCTGAGAAAGAAAAAAGCTCAGTCAACTAGGTCTGGGAGTAATGATCCTGATCTAAGGAGAAAAAGATTACTTGCTGAGATAGCTAATCTAGATGATGACTTTGAGGACAATAAAATCACTGAAGAGTATTATCGAAGCCTTCGAGCCGAGAAGAAGGCGCAATTGATCACATTAATTGATAGCCAAAAAGAACAACATGGAAATCGATAATGGATAGTTCTACCTCTGTTTATCAGGCTTGTGTGTTAGGGTTCAAGGGGCTTACCAAGTCGTTCGGCAATCAAGTTGCGTTAAAAGGGGTAAACCTTGATGTAGCGCGAGGAGAATCTGTGGTAATCTTGGGACCCAATGGGGCCGGTAAAACAACTTTAATTAAGATACTGGCCACTATTATGAAGCCTACTTCAGGTGAGGTTCTGATTGATGGACTGTACCTTAAAGATAATGCTGAGGAAATCCGGCGCAAGATTGGGGTAGTTACCCACCAGACTTTCCTTTATAGTAATTTAACTGCCTATGAAAACCTGGAATTCTACAGCCGCATGTATGACGTGCCCCGACGCAACGAGCGAATCCAAGAGGTAGTAAATCTGGTTGGGATGACATCTCGTCTTCACGATCGGGTGGGTACTCTTTCCCGAGGTATGCAACAGAGGCTATCCATCGCTCGGTCTCTTCTTCATAAGCCAACAATAATGCTCTTGGATGAGCCGGAAACGGGATTAGACCAGCAGGCTATTATAATGCTCTGGGAGGCATTGCAAAAAGAGGCGGAGGGAAAACGGGCTATTATTTTTGTCACCCACAGTTTGGAGCGAGGACTCGAAATAGGCGATCGTATATTAATTCTGACTAAGGGGCAAGTTACCTATAACATGTTACGGCATGACCTGGACTTGGCGGGATTGAAGGACGTCTACCGGCGTAGCACTGAGACAATAGCATGACATTCTGGCGCAAGGTAATAACCATCACCTGGAAGGATATCCTTACCGAGATACGGACGAGGGAGATCATCGTTTCAGTACTGGTTTTTGCTCTCCTGGCTCTGGTAATTTTCAGTTTTGCTTTTGGAAGTGGAGAAGAGAGCACAAAATTGGTTGCCCCAGCCATTTTATGGGTAACTTTCGCCTTTGCCGGAGTATTAAGTCTCAACCGATCCTTTATCTTGGAGAAGGAGGAGGGCTGTATTGAAGGACTAATGGTCTGTCCTGTCAGTCGAGAGGCAATCTATATTGGTAAAATGTTGGGAAGTTTGCTTTTTATGTTGATTATCGAAGCAATAGCACTGCTTGCCTTCGCTGTGTTTTTTAATCTCCTTATTCTATCACTAAAGCTTGTCGTCATTATAGTTTTAGCTACGTTTGGATTTGTCTCAGTCGGCACCCTGTTTGCGGCACTTTCAGTTAATACCAGGGCAAGGGAAATGGTGCTGCCTATCCTGTTTCTTCCAATGGTTGTTCCCGTAATCATCTCCGCTGTAAAGGCTTCAGGATTGGCACTTTCAGGTAAAGATTGGAGTGCCCTGTCTTCTTGGCTTCAAATAATAAGTGCATTTGATGTCATTTTTTTTGTGGTTTCGTTCTTAATCTTTACATACGTAATTGAAGAATAGGGGTGAAATATGAAAGGAAGGCATTTATTTATAAGCTCGTTACTTGGATTGAGTTTCAGTCTTGTCATCGGAGGCCTCTACCTGATATTCCTCTATGTTCCCACTGAGGAAACCATGGGAATAGTACAGCGGATATTCTATTTCCACGTACCTGTAGCATGGATTACTTTCCTGGCCTTCTTTGTAATATTCCTATGTAGTATCATGTACCTTTGGAAGCGGCATAGCAAATGGGACATCGTTGCCAGCTCTTCAGCTGAGGTAGGAATTCTTTTCGGTACTCTAACACTAGTTACGGGCTCTATTTGGGCCAAGCCTATATGGGGAGTATGGTGGACTTGGGAACCCAGGTTAACAACAGCTCTTATTCTCTGGTTCATCTATATAGCTTATCATATTGTTCGCTCCTTCGCCGGAGATGAATATCGGGCTGCCAGATTTTCAGCGATAGTAGGTATTGTGGGGTTCATAGATGTTCCTATATGTTTTATAGCTATTACCTTATGGCGAACGCAGCACCCAGGTCCTGTTATCTTTGAGGGTGGGTTGGTTCCTTCCATGCTATTTACCCTGTTAGTTTGCGTTGCAGCTTTCACTACTTTATACATTATTCTCTTAATTGAACTAGTTGCAATGAGGAATCATGAGATTGAAATAAAAAGCTTACAGGAACTATACAATTAATCGAACAACTGAGGAGGTAGTAAAAATGGAAAATAGCGTGTATCTATTTGCTACTTTTGCAATAATTTGGGCGTTGGTTTTCGGTTATGTACTTATTTTGTATAACAGACAGAGAAGATTACGACGGGAAATCGACACGCTAAAACAAGCACTTAAACGAAAAGAAGCGGAGTAGTAATGGGGTAGGATCTTTGTCAGAAAGGCATAGATACAAAGCGATCCATCATACATCAACACTTAAGCTGTTACAATACGGGGTCAATAGAATACGGTTTTGGTGGCATTTTCTTTTCCCAAACAGCAGACGCATGTTGCCCCTAGGAATATATTAATGGCGTTCATAACTAACCTAAGTCTGGTGAGAAAGATCACTCTCCTGACTACGCTAGGATTAATCTTAGCTATTGTGGTGTTTGGCTTTCTAGGCATGCGAGCTGTGAATCAGGCTACGGAAGCAATGCTCCAAGATCGGCTGGCTACTGCCAGTCTGGTGGCACAGTACCTGGATGAAACAATAGGACGTGCTCTAATCGAGTTAGAACGCACTGCACAGATGATAGAATATAACGGCGTAAATGGCAATCTTGAATTTCAGATAGGAGCATTCGAAGATATTTATACCCGGTTTTCAATTTACGTTAGCAGTATTTACATAGTGAATCAAGAAGGGCAGGTTATATGGAGCAAGCAAGATGATCCAAGGGTAAGGAACATCAATATTACTTACTATACTAGTATCAGCCAAGCTATAAGAGAAGGTAAGACTACCATCTCAGGACTTACTCCAGCACCAGTGACTCACAACTCAGTCGTATTACTTTCTAGTCCCATTAAAGAGGGTAAAGAAGTACTCGTTGTAGCTGTTGATATTGGTCAATCAAGTATGGGCGGTTTCGTTCAACCCATTAAATTGGGACAGACGGGCTATGTGGAGATTGTAGATCAAAATGGGATTGTCGTGACCAGAACCAAGCCCGGGCCCAAGCTTTATCCTTTTGAGCAAAGCGACCACAGTGGCCGCTTTGCAGAGTTGATCGCTACTGGAGAACCAACTCGTGGGCTATGTCACACTTGTCATGCACCTATACAAAAAGTAGAAAGGAAGGACGTATTGGCATTTGTTCCTCTCTCCCAGGTTCACTGGGGAGTTGTCATCAGACAGTCAGAGGAGGAGGCACTTGCCTCTGTCCGTGAGCTGCGTCAGAATCTGCTCTTTGTTGGCACGGGATTAATCATAATTGCTCTTCTGTTTGTGGTAATAACGACGCGAGGTATTGTAAACCGTATCAGGATACTCATGGCCGCTTCCCAAAGAATAGCTGAGGGAGATTTAATCAGTCCTCTTACTTCACCGCAGAACGATGAGATTGGCAAACTAACCAAGTCTTTCGAGGATATGAGAATCAAACTTAGAACTTCCTATGGAGATTTGGAACAGAGGGCGAAAGAGCTCTCTTCACTGCTTACGATTTCAGATATTTTAACCTCTGTTCACGATTTATCAAACATAGATACTGCACTTGATAGAACCCTCGACAAGACACTTGAGATAATAAGAAAGGATACCGGAGGCATACTCCTAATGGATGAAGAAAGGCAAATGTTATGTTACCGGGTTCACCGCGGTCTGTCAGCTAAATACGTTGAGGAAATGTGCCTTAAACCAGGTCAAGGCATAGCTGGTAAAGTAGCCAAAACTGGTGAGTCTATCATCGTAGAAGATATCTTAAAAGAGCCTCTTGCTGCTCACAGTAGTCTCATAAAGATGGAAGGGCTTCGGGCATCTGTTAGTGTTCCTTTGTACGCAAAGGGAAAAGTTTTGGGCGTGCTTAATATTGCCAGCCGCGATGATTATAAATTCTCTTCTAGAGATATGCGACTTCTGGAGGGTATAGCTAAACAGATCGCTGTTGCCGTCGAAAAGGCCAGGTTGTACCAGGAGGTACAGAGCCAAGATGTGATCCGTGGTGAGCTACTACATGAAATATTCTCTGTTCAGGAAGAAGAACGAAGGAGGATTGCCCGTGAGCTACATGATGAGACTAGTCAGGTGCTGGCTAGCCTCACTGCTAGTCACGAAGCTGCGTTAAGTATGATACCGGCTGGTGAAATGGAAGTCAAGGCTATATTGAAAAGGGCACAAGATCTATCCATCAGCATGCTTGATGATATGCACAGGTTAATTTACGAACTTCGTCCTACCCTGCTTGACGATTTAGGACTAGTTGCCGCCGTGCGTTGGTTAGCAGATACTGGTCTACGGGCAGCCGGGATTAAAGTATATTTCAAGGTCGCCGGACGAACGAGAAGATTGTCTCCCCGATTAGAGATAACCCTGTTTAGGGTTATCCAAGAAGCAGTTGGTAATATAGCAAGACATGCTCACGCTAAGAATGTCTGGCTAAGTTTGCATTTTGAAAAGAGGGACATTGGTATATATATTAAAGATGATGGTAAAGGCTTTAATCTGGAGGAGGCTATCAGTTCAAAGGACAGGCCACGTGGATTGGGGTTGCTGGGAATGAAGGAAAGGGTAGAACTTATAGGTGGCATTTTAAATATTAGATCACACCAGGTTGGTGGTGGAACTGAGATTGATATTAATATCAGTACGAATAACGAGGTGTAAAATGAATAAGATTAGAATACTGGTGGTAGATGACCATACAATAATGAGAGAAGGTATCAGAGCTTTGCTAATTTCACAAAATGACATGGAGATAGTAGGAGAAGCATCTGAAGGGTATGAGGCCATTAAGAAAGTGAAAGAACTTACCCCTGATGTTATTATTATGGACATAGCTATGCCTGAGATGGATGGGCTTGAAGCTACTCGCCGAATAAAGAGGATAAACCCAAAAGCGAAGGTTTTAATACTAACTCAACACGACAATAGGGAGTATATATTGTCGGCTATCAAGACAGGAGTTATGGGTTATGTACCAAAGAGAGCGCTAGCTTCGGAATTAGTATCGGCAATTCGTATCGTGTATAAAGGTAGCTCGTATTTGCACCCATCCGCAACTACAACACTAATAGAGGATTATGTGCATCAGGTTGAAGCAGAGCCATTTGACAGCCTGACCAATAGGGAGAGAGAAACACTCAAATTAATCGCGGAGGGTTACAGCAGTAGGGAGATTGCCGATATGCTCTGTCTTAGTCTCAAGACAGTTCACAACCATCGGAATAAAATAATGCAAAAGTTGGATTTACACAACCGTACTCAACTCATCAAGTACGCCATAAGTAAAGGGCTAATAAATACGGGAATGTAAATTGTACTAATTGAACATCGCATGATCAATACGATGTTTGGTGTTCCAACATTAGCTTATAGTCCTTGCGTTGCGTCGTGTAGCAATAGATATAGGTTACTTCTATTAGAAAAAGGGGTAATATACTGATAAATAAAGGATAATAATACTGTTGTTCGGAGTCTGCCAACAAGTGATAATTTTGATATAAAAAACTTGATTATTCATTTTATAATTGGATTGCAGTTGGGAGTATTAATGGGAAGGCATCGCGAAGCAACTGGGATATTCAATCCTTTCTATTTTTAATTTTTAATCACTGGTGTTTGATATCTTTTAATATGTAGATAGCAGCAGATAGTGCACTGTACCAGAGCAGGAAATAGAGAAACCTGTTGAGACAAGCATTTCTAGATTGGTTTTGTTCCAAAATACTGATTATCCTATGGGATTTTTTCGTGTTATAGATATTGTTCCTAAGAAAGATCGATAGTTAGTGAGGCAACAATAGAACGCTTGAGAGTTGACCATATGAATTGATAGTATTATTAGCAGAATACAACAATTTTTAACATTTTCTATGTTATTTAGTCAGTCAGTTGCTAATCTCGTAGTCGTGTTAGATATATGGCCGATTTGTGAAGATAAGACCAAGTTTATATTGAAATGATAGGTGATCCATCTATAATCAATCTTGATGACATATGAGTAGGATTAGTATATTGGTGGTTGACGATCATGCCATAATGCGAGAAGGCATTCGTGCTTTGCTTGAGGTTCATGATGACATGGAAATAGTAGGTGAGGCATCAGAAGGGAATGAGGCCATTGAGAAAGCGAAAGAACTTGCTCCTGACATTATTATTATGGATATAGCTATGCCGGGGATGGATGGTCTTGAAGCCACACGGCGTATAAAGAAGATAAACGCAAAAGCGAAGGTTTTAATCCTAACTCAATATGGCAATAGAGAGTTTATATTATCGGCCATAAAGGCAGGGGTTGCTGGTTATGTACTTAAGGCAGAGCTCTCTTCAGAACTAGTATCAGCGATAACTGCTATTTATAAAGGTGACTCCTTCTTATGCCCTACTGCAACTGCAGCATTGATTGATGATTATCGTCAACAATCAAGTATAGAGCCTTATGACAGCCTGACCAATCGGGAGAGAGAAATACTTAAACTGATCGCTGAGGGTCACACTAGCCGAGAAATTGCCGGTAGGCTTCGTATAAGTCTTAAGACAGTTCTGGGTCATCGGACAAAAATAATGGAAAAGTTAGATTTGCACAATCGTACTGAACTCATCAAATACTCTATACGCAAAGGACTAATAAGTACGGGCACATAGATTGAATTAATCGAACAATACATAATTAATATGAATATTAGACTCTACCTTCAGTTCAAGGTCTTTGTTTCACATTAATGCACTGGCGAAAAAGCGAAAATCTTTTTTCTAAAATTGAACTATCTTGGCGAAATTTTGAAGAAAGTGCTTGCCTAGCTTATTTAATGTGATACCTCACTTTCTTAATGAAGCTTCAAACAATTGGGCGGAATGTTCAGTACGTCTCAGTTTTAGGAAATTAGGCAATTCTGTTATTTCATTTCTCTTACTTCCCTCTGTAATTGTTGTGCTAAGCTTCGTAGGTATGGGTGGGAGCATGTGGCCTAATTGTGGTTGAGAAGTATAGGTAGAATTTAAAAGTGCTCTTTACCAGATTACATGTTCTAAAATACAAAAACCATAAGAAAAACTTTCGTATAATATTATTAGCAGCGATTCACACTTTCTATTAACGATGATTATTACGATATGGTATTGTTATTAAAATATAAGTTCACGATAAGGTAATTAGAAATGGTGTAACAGAAGATACTATGATTTCCTATGAAATACTAAGTATAGACATAATCTTGAGTGAAATACTTTAGTTTGGGATAACATGATGCATCAAGCAAAGGAGATAATGCTCAATATGGAAAAATGTTCAAGCAGAGGTGGAAAAAGTCATTGGTGGAATACAATGCCTAAAAGATTTCCTATGCTATAAATCGGGATTTAAGGATCTTTGTAAACTCAAATATACAGGAATTGAAGTATTTCTGGAATGTTTACAAGAATTACCAAATAATTGTGTCTTCTCATTCCTCGTTGGTGATACATGCTACTGCCAGTGTCCGCTCCGTATTTACATTGCCAAAAGATTGAAAAAGTAAACTTTATAATTAATTGCCATTTTTACTGACTATTCATAGGCGAGCTTTCTTCTAAATCTTCTGATTACGGATTGACAGATATCCAATAATTCATTAAACATTGATAAACAGTGCTAGGACAAAAGTAGCAGGAGCATTTCTATTCCTCATTTACTATGTTAAGTCGTATATTTTGATCTGATGAACGGTTCAGTGCATTCTCCGGCTGTTACTTGATCAACTAATAGTTGGATACATCGATAACAGATTTAGTGGATGACAAAACAACAGGAAATAGACAAACGTAATGCGGAGGAGAGATTATAGTATACATAAAAGCGGATGTAAGTATTTTTGAATTGATGAGGCTGATTACAGTATTATTTCGCGATCCCGGATTTGCTTTTTGCATACAGGCATGTGACTGCTGTCAGCGTTCATTTTAAAAACAACAGGACAATGATTCATGCAAATAAAATAAGCCCCATTAAGGGAGAAAGTAAGATATATGCTAATCCAATAATTGGGCCTGCTATTACCAGAATCCGCACTGGTATATTCAAACTGTATAAATCATATCCTCCTAAGAGTATTTCATATGGCTTCATTTTTATCACCCTATTTTATATTATGTTTTTGCTTACGACTGCACATCCGTACAAATGCTTATTTGCAATTACGCAAAATACCTATTCAGTGTCTCCTTGTCGTAAATCGTCAGCAAAGATAGAACAGATTAAAGGTATAAATTAAAGAACACTCTTAACAGCTTGGCAAGCTTTTCTGAACCAGATAAAGCAATACTGAGTAAGGAGCCTGAAGTGTTCGAAGTCACACCATACAATGTCTATGCAGGACACCATCTTGACACATTGCGATGCAGAAAGGAGGTGAAAAGCAGGACATTAGAAGCCAGAAAAGGCTATAATAGAGCAGCAAGGGAGCAGGACGGTAGCCCCTAAGGTGTCTATTGCTAGAAAGGCGCAATCTGTCCCACTTTTGCTGGCTACATACAAACTATTGATTTATAAATCTTGTAATACGGAAGGTGTAAATCATGGCAAACGATAAAGAGATACCAGGTCCTCTGTCAGGATTAAAAGTTGTGGAATGTGGCCACTGGTATTTAGCACCTCTTGCCGGTCAGTTGTTGGGCGATTTAGGGGCTGATGTGATAAAAGTGGAGGAACGAGGGCATGGCGACCCAACACGAAGTATTACAGATGTTGGTGACCTTGCAGGTATGATGATCGGGCGTACTATCTCTTTTGAATGTGCAAATCGTAATAAAAGAGGAATAACCCTGGACCTGCGTAAAGAAAAAGGCCGGGAGGTTATTTATGAATTGTGTAAAGGAGCAGATATTTTTATCACAAATCTTCGTCAGCAAGCATTGGAGAAGTTTAAGATAGATTATGAAAATATTGCCCGTCATAATTCTCGCATTATTTACGCTTATGGTTGTGGCTGGGGTTCGGAAGGTGATCTCGCCGATAAGCCAGCACTTGAAACAGCCGCACTTGCCAGGTCGGGGGCAATGTATTCTGTAGGGGAAGCCAATACCCCACCTTCATTATATGCAACCGGACTTGGCGATATGATGGCTGCCTGGAATCTGCTTCAGGGAGTATTAGCTGCAATTGTAGCCCGGGAAAGGTTTGGATATGGACAAAAAGTTGAAGTATCACTTTTTGGCAGTCTTGTTGCCTGGCAGGCACTTTCAATAATGACAAAATCGATATCAGGAAATGAGCTTCCCAGAAGGGCAAGAAAAGACTATAGGAATGCGCTTCTCAATTGTTACAGATGCAGTGATGGTAGGTGGCTTCAGTTATCGATGGCCCAGTCAGACAGGTACTGGCACGATTTTTGCGAGGCAATGGGAATAGGGCATCTTGAAAAAGATCCAAAGTTCACCGATTTTGCGGCTAGAAAGCGAAATGCGGAGGAACTGGTTTCAATACTTGATGAAATTTTTGCTAAAAAATCACGAGATGAGTGGATGGAATATCTTAGTGAAGCAAAGGGAGACTTTATTTATGCGCCGAATCAATTCGCCGCTGAAATTCTGGAGGACCCCCAGGCTTTGGCTAATGACTATATTACTTATTTTGACCACTGCGTTTGGGGACGGCGCAAGGTAGTGGGGCATTCTTGCAAGTTCAGTCGAAGTCGTCCAAGCCTGAGGACGGCGGCACCCGAATTTGGAGAACACACAGAAGAGGTCCTCGTAGAATTGGGCTACACGTGGGAAGATATCAGTCAGCTTAAAGAAGGAGAGGTTATCTAAGTAAATCATAGTTTGATATGATTATTTCCCGGATTTAACTCTTCTCCAGATTTTTATCAGTTCAGAACTTGTTACCACCTTGCCAAAATATCTCTCTATATTGTGTATAGTTGATTCATGATCCTGTTGCATAGGACAATCAGTGCAATCAGAGACTAAAATGATATAATAACCTTTAATATAGCCATGCCTAGCAGTAGTCTCCACGCATACGTTAGCCATGAATCCTGTAAAAACCAAGGTTTTTATACCGTTGGTATGCAATAGAAGATCCAATTCTGTATTGTCGAAGCCATCGTAGTTTCTCTTAGTAGTTATGTATTCGTCTGGTAAAGGTTTAGTCATTTCTGAATACCAGCTTGCACCATCACTACCTTCCACAGCTATATCTATTTGCCGTTCAGCAGATCGGGCCTTTTGGTTAGGCATCATCATGCCAGGAGAATCAAGTGATCTGGTCCATACAACAAGCAACCCAGCCTCTCTGGCCTTTCGAATAAACGGATTTAGCCTCCGAACAGCAGCTTGAATGCGGGAAACATCCAAACCCAGAAGTCTGGCTATTTTCCCCTCACTAGCACAAAAGTCTTTTTGTGGATCGACAATGAGTAGGGCAGTATGCTTAGGTTGAACTTGCTCATTCAAGGTTAACAATATTTCTTTTTTCATCTCGTCATACCTTGCTCACTATATTATTATGTATTTTCCACAAATAAAAACATACCAATATTTTCTATAAACTATGAGAACCACCATATAGAAAATAAGTTGGCAATAGTCAACAGATATGCCTACGTTTTAGTAAACTTCCATTGACTTAAGACGACTACTGAAGCGATCACAAATCCTATCAGGTCAGTTTGCCAATCAGGTACAAATAAACAAATACCACATGCCAAGAATAATAACCTCTCCCAGAATCTAGCTTCCTTTAGGAGATAACCTTCTATGCCTGCAGCGATGAGCAAAGCCCCTAGCAACGAGGTAATAAGTGACAAAGCTATTTCCAATGGTGTTCCCAGTAGTACCAGAGCAGGTTTGTAAAGAATTACGAATGGTATAATGTATGCCACAATACCTAGCCGCA
Organism: uncultured Dehalococcoidales bacterium; assembly: GCA_964596125.1. Classification (GTDB taxonomy): domain Bacteria; phylum Chloroflexota; class Dehalococcoidia; order GIF9; family UBA5629; genus CAZQRP01. Next base: position 103,991 of record CAZQRP010000001.1, read on the forward strand.
TAGCAACCAGAGCACTTGGTAAATTTTTAGCCTTAGCCATCCCGGCGGCTATCCAAACTGTTGGACACATTGGCGGAGTAAAGAACATAGACATAATGGCATAGAAGATGAACATGTGAACGGCTAAGACTGGAGGTCCTAGTTGTACCATAGCTGGGGCTATTAAAAGCGCCATCAATATATAGGTAAGAATTACAGCTATTCCCATCCCTGCAATATATCCCACTGCCCAGGCTAGCAAGGCCAGGATGAGTAGGTTTCCTCCAGCAATATCGGTCAGTAATACGGATAGGTTTATTCCCAAACCAGTTACTGCTATAGAACCAGTGATAATTCCAGCTAAAGCACAGACGGGAGTTATAGTGACCATAATTCTAACTGTGTTTTCTAAAGCAGCCAATATCTTCCTTGGAGTAAGTCTCGTTTCTTTCCTGAACAGGCTTACTACTATCAAACTTCCTGTTGCATATAGCACCGAAAGTTCAGGTTCATAATTCATTACCATTAATAAAATAACGAGTACTACGAGGGGCAGTAAGAATAACCAGCCTTCTCTAAATACCTTGTTAAATGAGGGGATTTGTCCTTTGTTTAACACGGGAGTCATTTTTTCTCTAGATATTTTGAAGTCTACCTGAAAGTAAAGGCACGCATAATAAAGAATAGCAGGCAATATTGCAGCGAGAGTTACAACGCCATAGCTAGTACCACTATAATGAGCCATAAGAAAAGCAACCGCTCCCATAACTGGTGGCACAAGTGTAGCCCCAGTCGCAGCTACGGAAAGAACTCCGGCACTATATTCAGGGCTAAACCCACCCTTCCTCATTAATGGTATGGTCATGGGACCTACAGTCCCAGCATTACCAATCGGACTACCAGTTACCATACCGAGTAAACCAGTAGTTATTAAGGTTACTTTTGCTGGTCCGCCTCTCAAACGCCCAAAAACAGAAAGGCCGAGGTCAGTGAAAAATTTACCTGCTCCGGCTTCCTGTAAGAAAGAGCCAAACAGGATAAAACTAAGGATAATGGTCGCCGAGATTTGCAACACCATACCAAAGATACCAGTTTCAAAGATATACATATAAGCCCATACCCGAGACCATGAGTAGGAAAGCCCTCCCAGTAGTCCTGGGAAAAGGTGTGCAAATTTAGCATGGAAGATGAAAATCAGGGGGATAATCACCATAGTTAAACCAACGGTTCGCCTTACAGCCTCAGCAACGACAATCAAAGTAATCCAGCCTAGTATTTGTTCAAAGGTGTTAGAAAATATCCTATTTGAAGCGTATATATCTGGAAATCTCAGGAAAATATAGACGGTTCCCACGAGACCGGCAAGGATAAAGAGGATATCATACCAGGGCACTTTATCCTGAACTGAACTCTTCTTCATTCGAGCGAGGAAGAAGACTGCAATTATCATAAAGGATAAATGCAAAGCCGAGTGAGACGAGGGATAAAAAAGGAAGCCAAAGTAATCACGGGGGATATCAAAAAGATAAATGATGAGCAGTAACGTTGAAGCTACACCTATAATGCGAATGGAAGTAGATACCAGCCTACTACTAGTAAGAGCTCCGCCTTCTATATTACGTTCTTGTATAATGCTCATCTCGCGCAAGTATTCCGTTAGAACTTTGTAAGACGCAACATGGTTATGCTCAACTATTGTATATGTATTACCGTTGCCTCACGAACTTGGAGATGTAACCACGTGTGGTTTAGCTGTGTGATTTTAAATTGTTAATACCGGTATTACTTCACCATGTACCTGGCAGGGTTTTAAAATCCCTGTGGAATTATTTTTGAATTGTACTGTAGCCATCATTATTTCCCATTATTCTATTAGGCCTGTCCTCATTATAGCCCCACGTTACTATTTGACGATTTCGTGTCAAGAAACTGGTTAATTTGTACTCTTTGTTACATACACTATCTCTATAAGTTAGTTATTTCCCAGTAGGAAACATCCTTTTCCTGATGGTCTAGTCCTTAAGGCGAATGATTACATTGCGACCGCTATCTATTGTTGCCTTTTTCCCAGGCGGCACCACTATGGTAGTGATGGGAGTTTCAATAATAGCAGGGCCTTCAAGTAGATTACCTGATAAGAGCCGATCATATTCAAATATATTGGTCTCTAAGAAACCTTTTGCCTTGCCTGTGAAAAATACTTTCCTGTTTCCTTTTAGAGCAGTGGAGGGATCTTTCCCTCCATCGGAATATTTCACCAACTTTGGTTTTGCTGTTTTCCCCACAGCGTCGATAGTCATAGATATAAGCTCAATACCACCCTCTCTGTAAGCAGTGCCTTCTCCATATGTTTCTTCGTATCGCTTGTCAAAGCTGGCTATTATGTCACTTATGTCTTTGGCGGTATATGTTTTAGTGGGCACCTGAAGGTCAAGCTCATTTAACTGTCTTTTGTAACGCATATGAAATGTTCGTCTCAGTTCCACATCCGCAGGATTGATCCCTTCCCTCCGTAGTGCATTCAGCAGGCCTTGTTCAATCTCAGCTAATTTATTATTCAACAACTCCGGCTTAACAGGCATCTGGTATCGGAATGATGTAGCATGCGTATGAACTATATCAGCGCTCGCAATCCCAAATGCAGAGAATACAGCAGACGTGGGGAAGATATAGACTTCCTCTATCCCCAAATTAGACCCATAGGCTGCAGCATGCACTGCTCCAGCACCACCAAAAGCGTAAAGAACAAATTCCTCAGGTATATGACCGGTGTTAACTACCTGTCTCCTGATCAAATCAGACATATGAGCATTAATCACATCGTAAATTCCCGCTGCTGCTTCCACCACGTCCAAATTTAGTGGAACAGCTATCTTCTCTCGTATCGCCTTTTCTGCGTTTTTCATACTTAGTTTCTTTCTGCCACCAAGAAAGTAATCGGGATTAATCAGACCTAAAATCAAGTCTGCGTCTGTTATCGTAGGCTCTAGACCCCCCATGTCATAGCACGCTGGCCCGGGGTCAGCACCGGCACTGTCAGGTCCCACTATTAACCTTTTAATCATAGGATCAACTCTGCACTTGGTTCCTCCACCAGCGCCAATGGATTCAATTGCAATCATGGGCCAGGTAATGTGAAATCGCTCTACTACGGGTTCCCTTGCGTACCTCCAGGATCCATCAACTATTAATCCGACATCAAAGCTTGTACCACCCATATCTGTAGTAATAATCTGTTTGTGTCCTAATGTATCCGCCATATATTTACTACCGAGAATGCCCCCTGCAGGTCCAGATGAGAGAGTACCAATAGGCGATATTTCACTTTCATCGACAATTCCACCATTCGCTTGCATGATCGATAAAGAACCTTTGTAACCTGCCTTATATAGTTTAGTGCTTAGATCACTAATATAGTTCGAAACAGTCTTACCTAAGAAGCTGTTGATGAGAACAGTGTTGCTGCGGGCGTATTCTCTGACCACTGGCACTAGTTCATAGGCAAAAGAGCAGAATACACCATTAGCTCCATACATTTCCTTTAACATTTCTTTAATCTTCTTTTCATGTATTGGATTCATAAAGCTGAATAAGAAGTTGACCGCTAGCGCATCAATAGCACAGTCTTCTACCAGACTTGAAATAGCGTCTTTAGCCTCTTCCAAGTTGATAGGAATGAGTACATTACCTTGAGAGTCTATCCTTTCAGTGACACCCCTTATCAACTCCCGAGGTATGAGAGGTTCTGGCTTTACGCAACTGGCTTGATGTTTAATCTCCTCCTCACCTAATCCAGCTACTCTTCCAATAGCACGTGCTATAAGGGTGGTGTCTTCAAATCCCCTGGTAGTGATCAGACCCACCTTCGCACCAGTGCGGGTTATTAGTGCGTTAGTGGCTATAGTAGTCCCATGTTTGAACGTTTGACATTTTCCCAATAGCTCGCCCATGGGTATTTGCAACGATTTGGCTAGTTCTTCTAAAGCGTTCATTACTCCAATAGAAAAATCGTGTGGTGTAGTTGCCGACTTAGCCGTAAGAACCTTGCCTTGTTCATTTATTGCAGCAACATCGGTAAAAGTTCCTCCTGTGTCAACTCCGATAATAAACGTTCGATCTGCCATCTCTATATTTGCCTCCTTCATAACGACTAAAGCTCGCTCGATGTTGGGCGTCTATTATTTTGACTTAATGCAAAGAAGCTAACACTTTTGTGGTAATCACCCAACCATCATTTGCATGAATCTGTAGCCTTTTTCCAACATGTCTGACTTTCTCAGTCATTTCTTATGCAAATAACCTGTTAGTACGAGAAGAGCCTATCCATACACATTTCTCTTCTCCGTGGTCTATTTTATTAGAACTTTACTATTCTCAGTAGTGTAAAAATATGACAGTACAACCTATTTTTGTACAGGTTTTCTAAGAATCCAAACCCCATATTGTTCGGGTTTCCTGTGGAGTGGCTATATCTCTACCAAGCTCTCTTGCTATGTTCGCTACTTTTCTCACTACGTCAGCGCATTTCTTAATCTTTTCATCTCGGTGTGGATACATCCATATGGTATCTTCCATGCCGATGCGCACGCAGTCTACGCCTAGCATGACTGCGAAAATGGTGAGCGGAAGCCAATTATGGCCCCCTATTGTGGCACCTATTACGCTACCTTGAGGTAAGGTTTGTACCATGCTTGTTAAGTATGTATATCCATAAGGATCGGGCAGAGTCGGACCCACATAATCATCCCCGTGGAATCCAGAAATCACATTCATTATATAAGGCTTCTTGAGTATTTCTGGTGCAATCAGCCACCTATTGACATGATGGATGCAGGTGTAATTAAAGATCTGAAATTCAGGCTTTACACCATTTCCTTGTAAATAATCTATCATGTCTTTAAGGATTGGTTCATTCATTGGCTGGTGCCCGGTCATGGCAGGCACGATAACGACGGTCTCGATATATTTGCGACCATACTTGGTGCTGGCTTCTAATAAGGGATCGCAACGAGGCCTCAGGCTATTGGCGCCTTCCTTAGACGGATCTACATGCCCTGAATGTGATAAAATCATATCGGGACACTTATCTAAGACTTTGTCAATGGCGCCAGTGAAGATCTCCTGTCTCCCTTCTGGAACAGCATTCTCGTCTCTGAGATGCATGTGCCACACAGATGCTCCCTCTTTATAGGATTCAATAACATGTGGCACGATCTCCTGTGCCGTATATGGATGATTTGGGTTCTGTTGTTTTTTAATAAAGACTCCTGATGGAGCCACAGTGATAACCAGTTTCTTGTCCATCGCACGATTAGGTTCATCCAAGTGTATGGGAACTATCATGCGTGAAATTCTTTCTTTAATAGAATCTATATTTTTAATAGAATCCATATTTCACCTCCTTCGTGATATATGCATTCGTCCTTATTCTTGGTTCAACTTTACTATTGGTTTGAAGCAGATGTTAGCATATCCTTTCACCATGTCTTCAAATATTTAAGTTGAGACTTACACCTCTATCTGGATATCCCAAAGCACTTTCTCTTCTTCGCTATCCAGTGTAGGACAAAAATTATCAACTTCAAGCAAGACCCCACATTTAGGGCATATGTACTCTTGATATAATACCCATATCGGATGACCATGCATTAATGATCTCAGCTTCACATCTGCCAGGTCTACTTCCCTTGACAAAGCGTATTCCTTGTAATTCTTATGAGCATCACAAAAAACATAGCCACACTTACGGCACTGTATCGCTTTCTGCCCTCCTATCTCAACAATATCCAAATACTCATGTATCCTCATCAGGCTATTGGTCTTGTTTATCGTCGCGTTGCTAGCATCTGGCTTTCTGGTCATCTTACCTTCCATCAATCTGTGCTCAATAATACTACTTCGTGTTTTAGTAGTTCTATCTGAATCCAGCGCCATTCTCTCTGGATCGATTACTACTCCGTAGATTCTTGCGGCAGTATCAAGAGAAACTACCCCCCGCTTAACATCTGCAAGCACCCTAGCTGGGTCTCGTTCCAGAGGATCACCATACCCTCCTCCACCTCCATAACGATTGAAAACTAGATCATACTGCTTGACTGGGCGATGTGGAATACTAGCTACCGGTGGATCAATAACCTGTCCTCCGAGTTGCTCTGCATCCTCAAAACAGAGAGGAACCTTGGATTGCTCAAAGAGGAGCTCTTTTACTTTTGGATTAAGGACGAAAAAACCCTCGATCAGGGATGTAGGATAGCCACCGAACATGCCCCAATTTCCTGGAGCTCGGGCGGAGTGTCGGCTCATGCCCGCCCTAAGGTTATTGGTCCCATACACCATGAAAATTGATTCGGGGGTTACGCCCCCGCTGAACTTACCAAAACCGCCTGAATCTGCAATATGGTTACGCTTCAGATATACCCACGGGATGTTTTGTTCGTTAAGTTCTACATCAGAGATACAAGACTGGGGATTCATCATATCAGCACCGCTGTCAACCCCGTCCCTGAAAGGTGTGGCACCTAGACCACCAGCGAAATTATCGAGAGTTGCACCTGAACACGGATCGCCAAACTGGTTAATACCTCCGAATGTAGGTCCTGCTGCCGTTGGACCCTTCCACGCAGAATTCACATCCTCATATAGACCTCCAGCATACAGCATCTTGGCTATACACTCGTGAGCAACCTGCTGGATGAGAGTGCCTGAGGTCATCACTCCTCGACTGCAAGCTGCTGGAAAACGACAATTGACCAGCGTACCCTCAGGTGCTATGACTTTCACTGGTGCTAACATTCCAGCGTTCCAGGGAACATCCCAAAACAACTGGCTGGTTAGCGAGATAAAAAGCTGACCCCAGGTAGCTGGTAGGGTGCAATTAACTGAGTTCTCATTTTGTGGACTGGAGCCATCAAAATTGAAAACCACTGTATCACCCTTCTTGGTCATTGTGCAAACAACTCTGTAGGGTTTGTCTTCTTGGATCCCCGTGCTATCGCCATAAGCCCGAGAGCGCCATATCCCATCCGGCAACCTCTTAAGTTTGGCTTTCGCCAACTTCTCTGCCTCTTCAATCAACCTTGCCGATGCAGCTTCCACGAAATCGATACCAAAATTCTCTATCAATTGCAGGTAACCTCGTGCACAAGTGTTATTTGCGGCTATTTTGGCTCTGGTATCAAGTGCAAGGAGGTGGCGATCTCTGGCAAACTGGAGCAGTGTATTATAGACCTCTTTTCGCAACTTACCTTTCTCAACAATTTTTAGCCCGACAAACCTAAAACCTTCTTGATATATGTCCGTGGCACGAAATTGCAGTCCAGAAGGATCCATACCTCCTATTTCTACGGTATGCATGATACTTCCTGCCCAGGCAACAATCTTACCCTTATAGAAAATAGGCTTGATAATAACTTGATCACAGGTATGTTGTCCCCCAATATACGGATCGTTGAAAAATAGCTGGTCTCCATCATTGAAGCCAGGATCTTCGGAATACCACTCAATAGCTTTTTTAATAAAGTCTCTGGCTCCAATAGCATGAAGTAAAATGCCAGCAGCTACCAGGATAGGATCGCCACTGGTATTGCAGAAACAGCACATGGTCTCCCCACCCTCCACAACCACAGGCGAGCCAGAAACCATTTTGATAGCAACTCTACCCTCTTCCAGTATATTGAAAAGCCTATGCCTAAAAATCTCATATTTAATGGGGTCAAGTGTTACTTTCATTCTAAGCCACCTCTTTCCATAGACATAATACTATCTATCTTCTATTGTTCATAGAAATTCAACTCTTCAACGCTTTATACTCTTCAAGTGCCTGCGTTAATCTAGACTATGGCTACGTATGCCACTAATTGTAATAGCGTTGAAGTAACAATATCTATTTAGCGTAGCGATTAAAGCATTATATGTTTATTCTATTTTGGCAGTTCTGAGAGCAGTCTCGTCTGAAGAGCGTCTAACTCACTTGTCCACATACCCTGTTCTTTAAAATACTTAATAGCGCCAGGATGATAGGGAACAAAGGCATTAGTCACTATTGCTCTTTCCTTAGTCCATTCAGTTACTTCCCATGTTGCTCCGGCAGCTTCTTTTGCATGTTCACAAATAGCTTTAACAATCTGATATGCTACCTTCTCGTCTAAGCTCTTATCACAAAGAAACGAATTGAGAAGCTTAATGACCTGCGTTGGCTGCTTGACACCTGGTATGTAGGTTCCAGCTACGGCAGACTCGATATCGCTATCTATGTTGTGAAGATAATCCACAGTTTCTTGGTCTATCGGAAGCCAGATAATACCAACCTTGGCGTCAGCTTCCACCACCTTACTACCTCCAAGCGTAGTGATAACGGCGTCAATCTTCTTCATGCTAAGATCAACTAGAGCACCTGTGGGGAAGGGGTATTCTAAAGCTGTTAGATCCTTTGTGGGGTCGATCCCAAGATGCTTGAGCATTGCCTCTGCATACTGCTGTGCAGAAAGCGTGGGATAAAGCATCGCAAATTTCTTGCCCCTAAGCTGCTGCAAATTCTTTATACCAGTAAACTCTCCGGTAACCACGCCATAATAGCCGTTGTTACCTCCCATGAGCAGACGCATACCTGGATATGCCGGTCTAGTCTCCGGCCATATGGCTGGTGCCAGCTTTCCTTTCTTACCTGTAAAAGTATATCTTTGCAGGTCAGCTTGTAGCATCATAAGGTGAGCATTTCCTTCCATCATGAGATCTGCGAACACAAGTGGATTTGTAAGCGGTTCGACGATAGCCGTAAGGTCAGTATTCTTGTTAATAACTTGGCTTAATACCAACATCATGCTATACCAGGATGAGCCTGGAGGCAAAGCTGGGATAACCAGCTTTCCTGCCGATGTTCCAGCTGGGGCACAACCCCCTAATATTAAACTACCTATTAGTATTATTGTTAATATAAACCACATTAACTTCATCATTTTGAAACTTCTCTCCCTCTTAACATTATTAATAATTTATACTTATTTTATTTGTATTCGTGCATTCGTCCTCCTTTGTCTCGGTTGTTGCATTTCTACGTTGTCTTTCGATCACCACCTTAAAATTTACCTGTAATAATTTTGGATCGCTCATGCATTTATCGATAATTTTTAACTGGAGATATTCGGTGGCCATCAAGGCGTATAGAAGTATATATATATTTAAGTAGTAATTATACAATATATGTCAATAGTTAATTTGATATTGAGTGGTTAACAGAGAATCAAGTAATGTTCATTATAAAGCATTGTCTCTTAGCGCCAGTGATATAGTATACATATACGAATATTTATCTACTATTATAATTAACATACTCTCCAGGTAATTTTTAAATATAACTCTCCAGTACTTTTCCAAACATTAAACAGGCTCTTAATACTTGAACTATTATTTAAATACCGCTGCACCTTTCGTCAAAATATTAAATTAATGGGCTCGCCATCTGACTACTCCCGCGAATAGTGCTTCTTTCCTCAGGTGCTCCGGTTTGTCCGACCTTCTCGCGCTGTGATTCCCGGATGATATGCTATACTCAAAAGGAGAGTAAAAAGATGGGGAGTGATATAATAACGCCAGGAGTTTTCTGGAGGAGTATCTGATGCAGAAAAAACTAACGGTAATTCCGGAGGAGTGTTCCGGCTGCAGGATCTGCGAGCTTGTCTGCGCCATAAGGCACTTCGGTGTGAATAATCCGAAGAAGGCGGCGATAAGAGTGCTGGTCACCTACCCTCATCCGGTGGTGAGGATGCCGATTGTCTGCAGCCAGTGTAAGGAGCCCACCTGTGCCCAGGTGTGTCCTACCGATTCTTTACGATGGATCGAGGGTGTCGTGCAGCTTGACGACGGGACCTGTATTTCCTGTTATAAATGTGTGGACGCATGTCCCTTCGGATCGATGTATGCCCATGATGACTGCAGCCTGCCGATAAAGTGTGATATGTGCGGGGGAGACCCGGAGTGTGTTAAGAAGTGCCCCAAGAGAGCACTCAGGTTAATACCGGAGGCTTCTCTGGGTGAATCTAAGCGCCTGAATAATGTGTTGAGCTATACCCAGATGAAAGAGATCGAGTTCTATGAGAAAGGGGAACACAAGATTATCCACTATGCTGAGACAGGGAAGGAACAGCTATGACTGTAAAGAGCGGGTATTTTAAAAAGCACCTGCATGTAGACCTGACCAGAGGCAGCGCCGAACGGCGGACTATCCCGGACGATTTTATAGAGACGTATATCGGGGGGCGTGGCTTCGGCGCGAAACTGGTGTGGGACAATCTGAAGGCCCATGGTTTCAAAATTGATCCCCTTGGCCCGGACAATCTCCTGGTTGTGGCGCCGGGACCGTTGACGGGTGTCTATATACCGTCATCAGGAAAAAACTCTTTCGTTTCTATCTCACCGGCTACCGGCCTTTACGGTGATTCATCGATGGGCGGCAGCTTCGGTGTTGAGCTCCGGCAGACTGGGATCGATGTCCTCTCCGTTACCGGAAGGGCGCCCGAACTGTCTGTCCTTTTTGTAGACAACGGTGAGACGACGATTCTGCCCATGCCTGAGCTAAAAGGAAAGTCTTGTCTGGAAGCCGAAGGAATTATCAAGGAACGGCTGGAAACGTATGCTATCCACGTTGCTACTATCGGAGTGGCGGGCGAAAACATGGTGAAATTTGCCTGTCTCAACGCTGACTGGGGCCGCAATGCCGGAAGGACCGGGATAGGTGCCGTCATGGGATCGAAAAACCTTAAAGCGTTTGTGGTGAGGGGGCACAAGGACCTGCCGATTTACGATGTTAAAGGGCTGATGGAAGAGGCCGGCAAGGCGTACAAATACATGGAAGAGCACAAGTATTTTAAACAATGGCAGCAGGAAGGGCTGATGAATGTCATCGAGTATGCCAACGAGAAAGGCATCCTGCCGGCTTACAATTTCAAGGACAGTGTGTTTGCCAAACATCTCCAGATCAACGGTGCGGTGATGCTATCCCACTACAAGATAGGTGACAGCGCTTGTTTTTCCTGTCCCATGTGCTGCGGTAACATCTGCCTGGTGAAGAACGGGAAATACACAGGAACGGTCGTTGAGGGGCCGGAATATGAATCATGTGCCATGCTGGGTTCTAACCTGGGGATCGATAATTTTGCCGCTATACTTTCTGCGAACCGCCTGTGCGATGAGCTGGGGATGGATACGATTTCAGCAGGCAACATTGTCGGCGCCGTCATAGAGGGATATGAGAAGGGAATACTATCGCTTTCCGACCTCGACGGCAATGAAATTACCTGGGGAGACGAGGATGCGATACTGGAGCTGATACGAAGGATCGCCATGAGGCAGGGTATCGGCGACTTGATCGCCGACGGCCCGCGCCGCATTATTGAGAAATGGCCCGAAATGGATCAGGTCATTCTTCAGGTGAAAGGGCTTGAGCAGTCTGCCTATGACAGCCGCGCTGGCACATCAATGGCGCTGGCGTATGCAACCTCGGACATAGGCGCACATCACACGCGGGCGTGGACTATTGCCAAGGAAATGGAAGAGGGCCAGGGCTGGTCCGATGAAGAGAAGGTTGAGATTGTCATCTATCACCAGATGGTGCGTCCGCTGTTCGATATGCTCGGTGTCTGCCGTCTGCCCTGGATTGAGCTGGGGCTGAATGAGCGGCACTACGCTAACTTCTATACCTATGTGACCGGCAAGGACTCATCCTTGGAACAGCTTCTGGCACTTTCGAATAATGTCTATGATCTGACACGCCTGATAAATACTCGCCTCGGTATGAGCCGCAAGGACGACAGCCTGCCCTATAAGGTCTATGGAAATCCCGCTCTCACCGGGCCGAACGCGGGCAAGGTAGTAGACCGGGACTACTTTCAGAAACTTCTTTCGCTGTATTATCAAAAGCGCGGCTGGGACGAAAACGGAATTCCCTCAGCCGGTGTAGAAGACAACTTTAAAGACTGACATCTCACTACCACTGGTACATGACTCAGGTTGTATGTACGACATCTAAAACTGTGCGGGTGTTGATGCTATAATAAATAGCTGGTATCCTATCTTATTCTCTGAGCAGGGTAACGTAAACGGGCGCCGGTATCATGTCGGTTTAGATATATTATACTCCTCCATCGGGAATATTATATGATACAGCACATATATGATTATTTAGCCTCTTTCTTCCAAAATCCAAGCTGTGTGGGAATCGGTCTGGCAGTAATTTTCGGTTTAATATGGATTGCCTGCTACAGGCCGCCGTTATTCAGCCATATCTGGGTCTGGGCACTCCTTCCTGCCAGCGCAATCCTGACCTATTTTGCCATTGCTTTCATTCAGGTGCCTCTCACCGGTCTGATCCGGCAGACCTTACATAACAACTGGAGCCAGGAAGTCCTGTTGCGTCATATTCTGCTTTCCAGTGTGCCGGCACTGGTGCTTTGTGGACTGGTCCAGGAGGGGGCTAAGTTTGTGCCTGTCGTTGCCTGCTGGTGGATCAAAGGTAAGAATATCGATCCCTGTCTGGGACTGCAGATCGGAGCCGTAGCGGGGGTGGGATTCGGTATTTTTGAGGCGCAGCAGGTGCATAATGCCATTTTCGCTTCCGGCTGGACCTGGGAGAATGTGCAGCTTAACGGAGTCATGGAGCTGACCGGGTTCTGGGAAAGTCTTTTTATTGTTGCTATGCATACAACTGCTACTGCATTTGCCGGCTACGGTCTGGCGAAAGGCTGGGGATGGCAGTTCTATCTTCTGGCCGTCTTGTTACATGCCTTGCTTTACTATATTCATCTTCTGTTTCAGGCGCAGATCCTTTCTAATGCCCAGGTGGAACTGGCTATAGGTCTGTATGCGCAGGTAGCGACGTTGGTGGCTATTATGCTTGGCGAGAGAGAGGCGCATAAGGCCGAGGAACATGAGAGTACCGAGTCATCACCTGCGGACTGACCAGACAGAAAGCAGGACAGCTCCCGGGCAAATCAGGTGAAGATGGTTGTAGAGTAGGGGGAATCCCCGGAGCGTCCTTCTCCGGTATACATCGAAGTGCCCCAAGCTGCTGCATTTCAGCGAGCGAACCGCCCTGATATAAACGAATTTCGGTTTCATTCGTTATATAAGTAGAGTTAAGGACTATTGAAAAGGTGTAAAATAGATATATATAAGGGCATATTGTGCCCGAAGTAGTAATAGGTTATTATGAACAAACAGGGCAGAAAACTATGGAGCAAATCCAGGAGGACTTTCGGTACAACGTTGTTCTTTATGTGCTAGCATAGTCTGGAGGTTACAATGAAGAGGCTATTATTCCTTATAATGATACTTTTACTGATGACTACTGGTTGTGAGTATTTACCTGAAGACCTGGTTGGCAATCAGATACCCACTGCTTACATTGATTCGATATCACCAGTCGAGGTCTCCCAGGGAGGAAAGGTAAAGTTCCTCGGTCATGGCACCGATCCCGATGGAACGGTTGTCGCTTATAGATGGCGCTCAAACATAGACGGCGCCCTGGATGTTCTGGCGAGCTTTGAGACCACGTCTTTATCTTCCGGGAAGCATACCATTTATCTCAAGGTCCAGGACAATAACGGGGCCTGGTCGGAAGAAGTACAGAGCGCTGTTACTGTTTCCGGCGGAGAGGCCAGTACGCCGATTATCAGCTTTTTCAAAGCCAGCCCGGCGGGTATTAATTCAGGTGGCTCGTCGAACCTTAGCTGGGAGGTATCCGGTGCCACCACTGTAACAATAAACCAGGGCATAGGTAACGTGGATTTAACTGGGACAAAAGCAGTGTCTCCGGGTACAACGACTATCTATACTATGACAGCTACCAATGCGACGGGCAGTGCTACTACTTCAGCTAAGGTTACCGTCACGTCGGCGCCGGTGACAGGTCTGCCTGTTGTTAATTCATTTAATGCCAGTCCAGCAAGTATAAATATCGGTGAGTATTCGACATTGAGTTGGAATGTATCCAATGCAACTGCTGTAACTATTGATGTGGGCATAGGCGCCGTTGCCTCCACCGGCAGTACTACGGTCTCACCGGTGATAAACACCAGCTATACACTGACGGCTACCAACTTGGTCGGAACAGTCAATTCTACTGTTGTGGTTACGGTTTCTTCTGCACCACAAACGGAGCTGACAGTGGGTATTCAACCCGTTATCAGTGAGAGCGGCTATGTACGGGATAACGGTGAGGTATGGCCCGAGTGGATATATGTCGGCGATGACCAGAATAACCGTTCTCTTCAGGCCTTTATCAGTTTTGATATATCGGAGATTCCGGGAGGGGCAACAATAACGAATGTGCTGGTTGATTTTTCAGATCACGATACGATGGAAGGAGACCCGTTTGGCAGTCTGGGGTGTTTAAGAGTATATCCGCATGACTATGGCATCTTGGATGGAGTCGACTACTACAGCGGGTCTCCGACCGGCCATATACTGGAATATTGCTCGTTAAGCCAGATAACAGTACACGGTGACAATAATGTAAAGGACGCGTTGCAGGCTCAAGTAGGAGGTCTGAGGTTCCAGTTGAGATTACAATATAACGAAAACGAGAACGATGGAGATAGTACCAATGATCTAATGCGCTGGTCACAATACAACATGCCAAAGCTGATTGTGACCTATACTACTTCTTGAGCATGGTTCCGAGTATTTTAATAGTTCGAGTTAGCTATTCCGGTTGGTCAGGTCTTACAGGGCGAATGCGAGACCTGGAGAAAGGTATTCAATCATCCGGATATTGATAGTAGTGTCAGGGTAGAGGAAGTTCAGAGTGGCAGACTGGCTGGCTATAGTAATTATTGTTATTATTGTGATAGCTGCTGCGGTCATCCTGGGCCTGAGCAGATGGGAATAGTGCGACTCGATTCTTAGCAGGTAATCCCTGGTGATTTGTGTATCAATTCTTTCCCCTGTGTTCCCGTCCCCTTGCCGTTGTGTGTGGCGAGAGGTCTCGAAGAGAGGCCGGCACTCCTTTTAAACACCCTGCTGTTTTGTCCTGAGTGTCCTGTCTGATTAGCCTGTTTGTTTTTGTTTGCTCGGGTGTTAGCGGGACCAATCCATAAGGCCGTATTCCGTTTAGCTCCGTCTAGATGTATAATCTTAATGGTAGAGAACGAAAGCGAAGGACAATACGATGCAGCAGACAATTACCTGCCCTGATTGCGGTTCACAGAATGATGCGGGTCTGCAGTTCTGCGTACGGTGTGGTCGGAGGCTGCAATATAATTGTCCTTACTGCGGTACCAGTACGTCGGCTGAGTATAGCTTTTGCAGGGAATGCGGTGCGGAGCAACCCTGGTCTTCATATCAGCAGCCAGAGCTTCCATCCGTAGAGGATGTTACCTCTGCACAGCAGAGCCAGGTTTACCGGCAGGAAAAGCCGGAGCGGAAAAAGACAAGTGTGTGGACACTTGTATTACTTGGTTCGCTAATTGTTGTGCTTTTAGTCGCCGGGAGTGTCTTTGTGTTGTATGTGCTTTCACAACAGATGCCAGGTACTTATCCTACTGTTGAGGGACCGATAATGAAAGAAGGGCCTGCGCTGCCTCAAGAGTCGCCTCCGGTGGCAAGCCCTGTTATCGTTACCTTCGATGTTACTCCGGAAGAGGTCACCGCTGCTGAACCAGCAATGTTATCATGGGAAGTGAGCGGGGCGGATTCAGTGACCATAGACCAGGGGATAGGCGAAGTACCTCATAGTGGGACCAGGTCAGTAACACAGAATAAAAATACTGTTTACACATTAACAGCGACGAATACCGGTGGTAGCGTTGACAGGTCAATAGAGGTTGCTGTTATTGAAAATGTCAATGCGGCGAAGATAGCCCTGAAATTAGACGATGTCAGTAGCAATGATTTTATTTTTTATAACAATTCCGAGCCGATGGTTGCCGAGACTATATCAACATACTATATTAAATTTGTTCGAGGGGACCAGACATTAGATAATGCAGTCTCTGTGCATACCACTGTTGCAGCAGCAGAAAAACGGTACTACGAAATTAAATTCAACAACCGGGAGAACATTCAAGATATCATAGGCATAGGTGAGAGAGGTTATTTCCTGTCCTTCGGCGGTGAGGACTCGGAAGGGTCCGTAATATACTCAATTAGATTTCAGAAAAATAATGTCTATGTTACTATAGGCGGTATCTCGAATTATGAAGAGCTTGAGTCGTATGCCAGGATTGTAGCAGGACGGATTCAGTAGTGGCACAGCACATAGAAAAGCAGCAGGTTCTAATGCTGTGTGGTCTGCGCTTCGGCTTTAAAATGAAAGCCAACCAGCAGGTCTGATAGCAAA
This sequence comes from uncultured Dehalococcoidales bacterium, assembly GCA_964596125.1. GTDB lineage: Bacteria > Chloroflexota > Dehalococcoidia > GIF9 > UBA5629 > CAZQRP01. The sequence goes on from CAZQRP010000001.1 coordinate 120,300, forward strand.
ACAGTTGGAAAAAGGGCGAGGCAAGCACATGGTTGCCGGAAGTAGAGTGCAATGAAATTGCCTTGTCTATCTCTGCTACTATTTGGAAACAGGTCTGGTCCTTTTCACTTTTATAATCTCTGCTAGAATGCTTATTGCGATCTCCTCGGGAGTTTCGGCACCGATTTCCAATCCGATCGGAGCGTACACATTGTTCAGTTGCTGTTGTGATGCCCCTTTTTGAGCTAGGCGGTCTTTCACCTCTTTCACCTTCTTTTTACTGCCGATCATGCCGATATATTTTGCCCTGGTGCCAATAGCGAACTCCAGGCACTGTTCATCGGAGACGTGCCCGGTGGTATAGATGACAATGTAGCTGTCTTCTTCGACATTTAGTTTGGAGAAGGAACTATCGAACTCTTCAACTATTAACGAATCGGCGTTAGGAAACCGGTCATTGTTGTTATACTCCGGGCGCGGGTCTATTACTATCACACGTAATCCCAGCATTTTAGCGATCGTTGCTGTGCTCTGCGATATATGTCCGGCACCAAAGATATAGAGCGTTTCCAATGATAGAATTAGCTCAAGGAATATATCCATTTGCCCGCCGCAGATCATCACCGCATCTCGTCCTTTTCCTGAAAGGTCGAAATGGACTATCTGCGATTCGCCGGATTTCATCATTTCTTCAGCCTTTTTTTTAATCAACTGCTCGGCACTGCCGCCGCCTACAGTACCGATGAACGTTCCATCTTCTTTTATGAGCATTTTTGCCCCGGCTTTCCGTGGCGCCGAGCCTTGACTTGATATAATCGTGGCTAACACCGCACGTCCTCCGTTTGCGGTTATATTAGATAATTCCTGATAAATCTCAAGCATGGATTACCTCCAAAACGTTGATTTTACTTAAAAACTACCTCCATTACCGGCTCTGCTGATTGAGCTTGCCCAACGACAACTCGCTTAATCTGCGGGTGTCTCATTGCCAGAATCTTATCAGCCAGTTTTCTCCCTTTTGACAGGCCTTCCTTGAGGTCTGTCTTATTGATAAAAGGTACGATCCTGGCACTTTCAGGACTGCCTTTAATTATACCTTTTTGATGCGTTATAAGAAAGGCAATTGACTCTGTTGAGATAATTTCACCTAATGGCAATCCAAGCAGCCTGGATACAATTTCAGGTCTGAACACGTTTTCCTCATTTAGGCGGCAGCCGATGGCATCGATTCCCACTACCGGTATGACCAGTGATGTGTTATGTGGGATTGCCGGCTCAGTTGGGGATGGCGCTTTCAAGGACCTGTGAGCTGCCCCATCTGCTTCTACGATAATATAGGATACCTGATTTAGCTCAGCTAACCTGGCTATTAACTCCTGGCTGATGCTATTTAACTTCCCGGAAGGTAACTTTTCACTGGCCAATGTTATCAGCTTATATTTATCCACGTTTTCAAGAAGCAGGGCTATCATCTTTTCCTCATTTTTCTCGACGAGAAGTGACTGCGTTTCCGAGGGTAACGGCTCGAAAATTTTGGTAGTCGTGGTTGTTACGACACAGTTTTCCCTTGAAGCCAGTTCGCGTGCCAGGGCGAACATGAGTGTCGTTTTGCCGCCGCCGCCAACCAGACTAATTATTTCACCGGGTCTAATATCAAAGGCTTCCTTCAGTGACATGACTATACATTGAACCGTACCAGTATCGCCTCAAGCACTCCCCCGGCTATTGACCTCATCCTATCTCTAATGCTGAAACATTGTTCTCTACTTCCCATCTGGTCAATTTCAGCCAGCTTAACTTCTTTTTTGACAGGTATTCCGCTTCTCAGCAAGGCTCTCACCAGACCGCTAATTGGTGCTTTTATCATTTTATCTCCCAGAGAGGCAATAACTTCACCGGCGGTAACAGTGTCTCCAATATCGACGCGGGCTAGAAAGAGACCATCGTCGGGGGCATGTATAACTCTCTCAGATGTTAGACCCCCGATGGTAACGGGAATTCCTGTGTTCTTTTCCGCCTCCCCCTCGAATATCACCCTGCCCAGGCTCTCACTATTGTTTGTCTCCACTACCATGTGGACGTCTTTACCCGCGTAGAAGCCGGGCCCCAGCCCGATGACCAGGGAAGCATCCGTTAGCTTCGTTCCCAGGTTTCGCTTGGCCATTATAGCATCGATTACTATGTCGGTATGAAGAGTATCCTTTATTGCAGTTTCCGGATCGACTATAATCGGCAGTTTTTTCTCTTCCCACACCTCCGTTATCTCACCGGCGGATTTAACCAGTTTTGCTGTCACCCCTTCGACTTCCTTTTCGTCGTTGTATATAGCTTCGGAAAACGAGACTCCCCGGCTGACCGCCAGCGGATTCGGCGTTTCGGTCAGAAAAACCTTGAAATGGGCGTTGTGTAGCCTGTGGGCTACCGCACTTGCCACCTCTCCTCCACCTTTGATAAGGATTACCAGCTCCGTTAATTTCAATCGTCACCTCCATTTAGCCATGTTGAGCAGCTTCACGCCTTCCACTTCAAGGAACGTGGCGCCTTCAGTGATGGAGTGAAGTGTTTTTTCCGGTTCTATTACCTTTGTACCGCTGATAACATCGATGCCCCAATCAAAAAGGACGGGCGAAAACGGGCTGGTAGGCCCTACCAGAACGATGAAGCTTCCTTTACTCAAGTCCAGCAATTTTTCCAGGGTATGATTTATCAGAGAGGTCCCGGTAATGGCGACTATATCGGCTTGAGGTAAAACAGTCTCTGCCGCTTCGGCCGGTAAATCGCCGGCTCGTGGTCTTTGCTCCAGAACCCAGAGTTTTTTAGCTACTTGCTTTACCTGTGGTATCCAGGGGAAATGACCTACCACAGCAATGTTTTTATCCTTTCCTTTATTTAGCAGGATATCGAGGGCGTTTTCAGCGACGCATTTAGTCTCATCGACATCAATGAGCGAGTTTATGGTTGCCATACCGATGGCTGCCTCCAGGAGACTATCCGATCTGGCATATTCGGCCAGCTCCAGTGCTGACTTGCCCCTCATTTTACCTGCCCCTCTGACGATTTTATGATGTGTGTGCCCGTCCCGTAAGGTAGAGGCCAGGCCACAGTTTTTGCTGATGACCGCTGTCCAGAACACACAGGCATACACCTCCTGGACTACGCTATCTTCGTTTAAGCTGTAAAGCAGGTCTTCGAGTATTTTCATACCGATCTCTTAGTGGCCGAATTTGCAATACTGGTTTAAGCCCAGTAGCCTGGCTGGTCCGGATATGGTAACACCATAGTAGATCACGGGCTTCGATATTCTAAACCGGTCGAAGGTGTCGTTTATGATGGTAGTGCCGGTTACCAGGGCTATATCACACCATTCAAGGTGCTCCGGTGAGCTCTCCGGCCCGCAGATGGTGATATTGAATTTTTCACTGCCGATATTGGCCTTGTCCAAATCTGTAACTTTTAGCTCAAAATTCTTTGACAATGACTCAACCATCCTGGGCTGAAAACCAACCATGGCTATCCTGGGATGACCGTAATTTTTTTCTATGTGTTTTACCAGCTCGGAGCTACAGTCCCCGGGTTCGCTATCCCTGCAATGTATTGATTTTTCTATGAGTCCTAAATGCCTCATTACTGCGTTAACGCTTGAGACTAATATCGCTCTCCGGAAGTTATTTGTTAAGTCCATGGCAACGATATCGGACAAACTGCCGCTAAAGTTACCATACATGTCAGTGAACGCCTGTCCGGGAGAGTTTCTGAATTCAGCCTGCATCATACGCTCTTTGCCGGTTATCAGCGGGTAGTCCCTGTCCTCCGGATTTCCGATGGCTTCTTCGGGAGAAAGCGTGACAGCGTGAATGGATATTTTTTCCGATTCGAGAGCATTCTCTTTGATAATTTTGGCAAATTCCCTTTTAAGAATGTTATATGTCTTTGTTCTCATAGACCTTTATTCTCCTGAGCTTCAATATTAAAAATACCTCTTTGCCAACCGTCAGGTTCATATCTTCAAAAATATGATGGGGCATTTCAGCTACCAGGGTAGCTGTCCCCAGTTTAAGCTCTATTCTCACTTCATCGCCTTTGTGGTTAATACTTATAATGTCTCCTTTGAACCGGTTCACCTGCGGTCCGGGTGGTCTGGTTTCGGAAATATATATATCGCGGGGGAAAAGGGCAATTCTATGAATTGAATTTCCATCATGGGGTACGATTATCGGCAGTCCGCTGCAACTGACTTCAATAACCCCATTCCCCAGGTTGCGGCTGTGGTCACACTCAAGAATATTTGGTGCTCCAATGAAATCAGAGACCCTTTCGTTTTTAGGATAGAAGAATACCTCTTCTGCCTTACCTGCCTGCTCCAGATGCCCATCGCGCAGGATGGCTATTCTATCAGCCATTTCTTCAGCCTCCTGGAAATCATGGGTTACATATACTGTTGTAATCCCGAGCTTCTGTTGAAGCTGTCTGAGCTCGGTTCTTAAGTACTTGGCAGTTTGCACATCAAGGCTGGATAGAGGTTCATCCAGAAGCAATACCTGCGGTAAGGGAGCTAGAGCTCTGGCTATGGCTACTCGTTGTTTTTCACCACCACTCAGGTGTTTAGGAAATCGAGATGCCAGGTGGTTTATCTTCATCATTTGTAGTAGTTCGTTTACTCTGGCTTCTATATACTGTGCTGATTGTTCCTGGATCCTTAAGCCATAGGCTATGTTGGCAGCAACATCAAGATGAGGAAACAGGGCTAGATTCTGAAACAGGTAGCCAGCGCCTCTTTTGTTGGTTGGTAGTTTATCCATCAAGACACCGTCGAATAATACTGATCCCTCATAGTCTGTTAGTCCGGCGATAATATTAACTAACGTAGTTTTACCGGCACCATTTGGCCCCAGTAATACCAATAGTTCTTTATTTCTTATCTCCAGGTCTATCGCCTGGCAAATATGTTTGCTTATATTCTTCAGTGTAATAGATGGCATATTACTTCCATTTGGTGGTCATTTTACCTTCTAAATATTCAAACACCTTCTCAAAGGTAAGACACATGATAGCTAATACTATCAAACAGACGATGATGATGTCTATTCGGATCAGGCTTTCTGCCTTGATGAGCAGTGCACCAATTCCCGTAGGTATGGCCACCATCTCGGCCGCTATCAGTACCCGCCATGCCATTCCTGCTTCCAGCCTCAATCCGGTGAAGATGTTGGGTAGAGCTAAGGGCATGACCACAGTTGTTAGGATCTTGACATCAGATGCACCCAGCGTCCTGGCTACCTTGATATACTCCTTATCAACGTTTTTAATACCGGTGACAGTATTATAAAGAACAGGAAAGAAGGAACAGATGAATATTATGGCAATCGGCAGCATCTCATTTATCCCTATCCACAGCATAAGCAGCGGCAGCCAGCCGAGTGGAGGGATAGGATAAAACAGGCTGATTACCGGGTGCATTGTCTTGTTGAGAGTAGTACTCCAACCCATTACCGTACCCATAGCGATACCAGCTATGGAGCCGGTACAGAACCCTATAAGAACTCTGACCAGGCTGCTTAGAAAGTTATCGACCAGCACGCCATTAGCTGTCAGATAATAGAATTCCTGAATGACAACGGAAAATGGAGGAAAGAAGAATTGCCCCGGGATTAAGTCCAGCCGGGCTACTATTTCCCACAGAGCCAGGAATATTGCAACCGGTACTATTCCCCAGTTGGGTCTGATATTTTTAAGTACAGTCATTGGAGTTACATTAAATTAAGAATATCCTCAGCGCCAAAGCTCTCTTTTATATACCCCAGTTCCGCCAGATAATCTATCATATCCTGAACCACCCGGGAGTCAATACTTGTGATATATTCCAGTCTATTCATAGAGCGCGATACGAGTTCCGGCGTAGTATCCAGTTCTGCGACTGTTCCAGCTACCTCTAAAGGGGAAACGTTTCCGGCAGCGATCGTAAGTTGCCTTGCCACTGTCTCGGCGGCTTTCTCAGGGTTCTGTAGTATCCAGTCCGTCGCCTTTTGGTTTACGTTTACCAGCTTTGTTACTTTATCGGGGTGCTTGGTTAACAGTTCCTGTGTAACGATTACTACGCTTCCCTGCATGCCAGGCCAGATATCCTGACTTTGAAGAAGCATGGTAAAGCCGAATTCCTCAGCCATCGTAGCCCAGTGTTCGGGGAGAAAAGCAGCATCAAGCTGTCCCATCTTAATTGACATAACCTGTTTTGGCGGATTCATGCGCTGGATGTTATCTACTATTTTATTTTCTTCAAGGTGATATTTGTCTATAGTCTTATGAAGAATAATGTCAACTGTCCCCCCTTCTCTTACACATCCAATTCGTATATCGGGATTTTCCAGGTCCTTGACGGTTTTTATCCTGTCACGGTTAACGACAAGTCCGTAGCCATACTTATGTGTTCCGGCAACGATTTTTATAGGTACCCCGGCATTCGCATAGGTATTGATGGCTGGCACCAGACAAATATAGGCAACATCGATATCACCTCGAGATAATGCTGCTGCGAGGGCCATGCCAGTAACATAGCTCTCGAAGGTTTCAATCTTCAGACCCTCCAGTTGAAACCAGCCTTTATCTTGAGCAATATAGCCGCTGGCGCCATGGTCATTAAACTCAACTGCTACAGCAATGGGTGTCTTTTCTTCGGGCGTACATCCTGTAAAAGTGATGAATAGTAATAGTCCTCCCAGGGATAAGATGACCAGCTTCTTCATGCTATGTACTATCCTTTCTTGTATTCATATTATCTATTTGCAGTCCGTGAACCATCGAATCGAGGCCAGGCTTCTGCGTAGTGCCCGTTGAAGCGGAAAGGCTATATCCAATGCGATATAACCCTTGATAAAAAATTTTTATCCAACCTCTTTCACAAATTCCTCGAATTTAGCACGCAGTTCCCTGTACTGGCTAATGGCTTTACGCCCTTCATCCGTTAACCGCGCATATCCTCCGCCGACTCCGCCGGTGGTTTTTTCGACAAGAGGAGCCGGCGCCAGGCGATTAGCTGCTTCTATCCAGAGCCAGGCATTACGGTAGCTTAACTTCATCGAACGGGCTGCTGCCGCAATTGAGCCGTACTCATCGATGCGCTCCAGCAGCAGTACTCTGCCCCATCCCAGATATAGTTGGCCGTCCTTCTGTATCCATATTCTGCCTCTTACCGTATAGCCCGGTCTTGAATGATGGGATACTGTTGGCGGCTTTCTGACTTTAAAATTTGGTATCTTCGTAGCGGTCATCGGTCTTTTGTGCTCAATAAAGCGGTTTATTGTTATATTATAAGCGATATAACGCTTTTGTCAAGTGCAAATCAGCTTTTATGAAGCAGTAACGTATGATTGCCGGCCTGGTTTAGTCATGCTTGCAAGGAAGTACGATCGGAAGTTCAAATTAATCAAGGAAGGAATGATAATCACTCATGGTATCGATATCAGCGATGACGCCTTCGGAATCAACCGCAACCTCAACGATGTCGTGAGGGTGCTGTTCAATTATCTGTCTGCCTCCCATATCACCTTTTAGCCCGAGTAGTTCCTCTTTATATTTGATAGCGAAGATAACCGGATGTCCTCTCACGCCGTGATATGTCGGAACGGCAATGCCTTTGTCATGCTGACGGAACCCGTCTAATAGTCTATTGACAGTCATGCTGTTTATAAGCGGCTGGTCGGCCAGAGCGAGCATAACTGCCCGGGCTTGACTGTTGATCGTATTCAGGCCTGCTATTATAGAGGTGCTCATACCCTGCTTATAATATTGATTCAGCACCAGCCTGACCGGTTTGGTGCCTATGGCATGTATAACCTCGTCTGCCTTATATCCAACTACGACGATAATCTCATTTACCGTTGTGCCTAAAAGGTTGTCAATGGCCCGTTCTACAATAGTTACCTGACCGAAAGGCATCAGTTGCTTTAGTCTGCCCATGCGCTTTGATTCACCAGCAGCCAGGAGTATTGCTGAAATCATTGCTTACTTCACCTTGTTTCCTGTTGTTTAAAGATCTGACTGGGTTTCATTAGCAGGCTTTAGATGTACACCACTAATGCTGCAAATGGCATTAGAAAAGCTGAAATTATTGTCACTGTCTTTTTCACCAGCTTATTCAACACCAGTGGTAGTATTGCGTTTTACTTCCCGGGCATGTGCGTCGCTGACAATATTATTTCGATTCAGTATTGAGCATTGTAAGTAGCTAATATGTTGTTGTCAACTTCTCTTACCAGGTAATAGCAATGTTCTCTATCTTGTAATGTGCTTCTTTTATTGATACTCATTTCTCATTTCCTCTCGAAATAAACACTCAGATAGATAACATTTAGTGATGTGTATATTGACTTATATATCACTTGCGCGATTAATGGTTCTCCTATGCTTTAACAGGCGAATCCCCTCTCATTTAGCATGAATTGTTAATGCGGTTATAGTCACCTCCGATCCATACTTTTATCTTGGATTTGATATTGGCACTATGATAATATGATGGTACGTAGTTATCATCTTTTGCTTCTGGGGATCAGCTAATGAGCCATGTGATGATTGTCGATGACGACCCTGACATTCTACGGTTGGTAAAAACCGGACTGAAAAAGGCTGGCTTTGAAGTAAGTGAAGCGGAAAATGCTAAAGCGGCTCTTTTCAAGATAGCAAAAGGAAAGCCGGACTTATTGATAACCGATGCTATGATGCCAGATAAGGATGGCTATGAACTTTCAAGGGAATTACGAAGTGTGCCTGAGACAGCGTCGCTACCGATAATCATGCTCACGGCACTTCAGGAAGAGCAAGATGCGCTGAAGGCGTTCCAGGATGGTGTAGATGACTTCGTGACCAAACCATTTAGCATGGCAGTGCTCCGGGCTCGCGTGACTGCATTACTCAATCGTACTCGAGCTTTTCAGGGAGTGGGAGCAGTAGAACCGGTAGCTGTCGTTTCCGAAGTCCCTTCCGATAACCGCGTGAGTACTGGTGTTCGGAGTCTTGATAACGCTCTTGGTGGGGGTATACCCAGGGGAAGTAACAGCCTTATTATAGGCGAAATAGGCGCCGGTAAAAGTTCACTGGCACGATGCTTCATTGCTGACGGTTTAAAAAATGGAGACAGGTGTATGGTGATAACCCTTGACGATGACCCGGCGATGATTAGAAACAGCTTGAATAGTATGCTTCCTAAATCCTTGGCTGATTATGAGGAGGGAGAATATTTTCGGCTGGTTGACTGTTTTAGCTGGAGTCGGGGCCTGGTAAAAGGTAGTGAGCGGTTCACTGTAAGCGGAGCGATGGAGCTAAACCAGGTGGCTGGAGTAATTTCAGATGCCGGACTAGAACTGGGGCAAACGATAAACGATAGGTTGGGTGGGAGAAGAGTTGTGGATTCAGTGAGCAGCCTGTTTATCAACTTCGAGTTATCATCGGTTCAACGTTTCCTTGCTCAGTTAGCTCGAACTGCGCCTGGATATGGTGGCGTATCTACTCTATTCATTCTTGAGGAGGGTGCGGTTGGTAATCAGGAGGTCAACAACGTTAAATATCTCATGGATGCAGTTATTGAGTTGAAGTTTGAGGATCGTCACATGGCACGGGTGGCAAATATGAAATGGTCAAAGTTTTCCAGGCAATGGGTATCGGTCGAAGAGTGACCGCTATCAACATCCTTCTCCATGTTGGAGGTTAGGACGGGAGGAAGAAATTATGAGCACGTTTCTGGAAAAACACCCTGAACTACTTGATCTGGGGAAAGACGAAGCCCAAGTGTATGGCTTCCTCAATCGGGAGGGAGAATCGTCAGCCAAGGTAATCAGTGACAGGTGCGAGATTCCTTATTCTAAAATACATAAAGTACTTTATCGATTGCAACAGCAGGAACTGGTGATCAGTCGGGGAGAGACACCAAAAATTTTCGCTCTTCGTTTCAAAGACCCGGGATTAATCAAGCACCGTGCACAGAAAGAAGGGCCTTACAAGGAACGGTAAGGAGATATGTGATGGTAGACATGGATAGAGTACCCACGGGCATAGCCGGACTGGACGAGATCATTGAAGGAGGTCTTCCCAGAGGGCGGACCGTTCTAATTACGGGGACGGCTGGCTCTGGCAAGACCACCTTTGGTATCCAGTTCTTATATAGTGGAGCTACCGAATACGGCGAAAATGGCCTTTTTGTAACTCTTCAGGAAGAATTGCCTGACATTAAAGAAGACATGGCCCGCTATGGATGGGACTTGGAGAAGCTGGGACAACAAAAGAAGCTGGTGCTTATCCAGTCTCCTGTTCCATTCGAGATAGGGCAGGAGAACATAGACATAGATGCAATGCTGGATACAATACATAAGCGGGCGATGGAGGTTGATGCCAAGCGCATTGTATTTGACTCATTGATGCAACTGGGTCTACCTTATAATGACATCATTTCCCTCAGACGTGATATAATGCGCCTGAGTTCTCTGCTGCGCGAGCTGGGTTGTACTACCATGCTCCTTACTGAGATGGTAGAAGGAGATCAAAGGGTAAGTCGGTATGGTGTTGAAGAGTTTGTGGCGCAGGGAGTCATCATACTCCACCTTACTCCTGCTTATCGCGCTATTCAGGTTGCCAAGCTGCGCGGTACCAGGCATGATACCGGACTTCACCGGATGCGCATCGGCGATAAGGGTATTGTGGTCCGACCCGGAGAGGCCCCCTTTTAGTGACCTTCCATATAGATCTTATATCAGTAGAGCATGTGTAAAATGTCATGAGTTTAGTACTTGAATATTGGCCTGAAATAATTATTCCTGCTATTGCCTTTATCAGCACGTTGGTGGCAGGGTACTTCGTATGGAGGATAGGTTGGAGCGCTTTCGATAGATGGGTACGCAAGGCATATGGACCAGAGAGCGGGATAGTTGGTAGAGTAGCCAGGAAGCCCTTCATTTTCTTGTGCCTCTTTGCAGGCTTTATCGTAGCATTACAGTTTTTTCGACTATCTGAAGTATGGATGTTCCTTGTGAGCAGGGTTTTATGGTGTGGTCTATTAGTTTTTCTCAGTTGGGCTGTCATTAAAATGGGGAGCAGCTTGGTAGCTTTCTACTCGACCAGATGGCAAGTAGAGCCAAAAGTTGTTGCCACTACCAGAAGTATAGGTCTTGTTCTGGTGCTTTTTATTGCAATGCTGATTGTGATAAATATCTGGGGATTTACTACTGTCCCTGTTTTTGTCATCATTGGTGTTTTTTCCTTGCTTATAATCCTGGCTTTTCGACCCATGATGCCCGATTTTTTGGCTGGATTCCAGCTTAGTACCGCCTGGCAAATAAAGAAGAATGACTATATAAGACTGGGAACAGGTGAAGAAGGATATGTTGTGGAAATAGGATGGATGAGGACGCGTCTCAAGGCACCAGATGAGAGCATTGTCCTGGTGGCTAATAGCAAAATGGTTGGGAGTACAGTAGTCAACTTAGGTCCGCAGTCCATGAAAGTTGAGTACGACAGGCTCAAGGTATACGCTGACCGTATAGAAGCCCTGATGAAGGAGATAGAAAACCAGCGTGATGAGTTCCAGTCTATTCTATCGAGTATGGCCGAGGGAATAGTAGTACTGGATGCGACAAATAGGATTGTATCGTTAAATCCGGCCTCAGAAAGACTCTTTGGCCGACCTTCGGAAGAACTGGTTGGTAATGATATTAAAGCATATCTGGATTTATCTAAAAGCGAAATAACAGATATACTGGTGCATCAGGCTGACGGGGATGTTCAACCGGTCAGAAAAAAAATCGACGAGCGAGTCTTTAGTATAAATTTGCAGTCAGTCAAAGGACAGGAAGGACAGTTGGGGCGAGTTGTTTGCGCTATCCGTGATATCACGGAGCTGGATAGGGTTGACCAGATGAAGACTGAGTTTGTCTCAATGGTCTCCCATGAACTCCGTACGCCGCTAACATCGATAAAGGGCTATGTGGATATGGTGCTGGATGGTGAGGCAGGGGAAATTAACGAGGAGCAGACAAATTATTTAGAGGTAGCACGTGCTAGCACCGACCGGCTTATTACTTTGGTAAACGAACTCCTTGATGTCTCACGTATTGAGGCCGGTGGTATTGAACTAAGGTTGAGGACTATAGTTCTTCAAGATATGGTACGTTCGGTTGCTGTATCGCTGCGAACTCAGATAGAAAAAAATAAAATCGTGCTTAAATTGGATATGCCTCGAAAGTCGATAAGGGTCTATGCCGACAGTAACCGTGTTACGGAGGTCCTGACTAATCTCCTCAGCAATGCCTGTAATTATTCACCTGTAGGTGCTTCTATAACTGTGAAAACGCGGATCGTCGATGGACAAGCCCAGGTTGATGTTACCGACACCGGTATCGGCATTTCTCCTGAGGACCAGGACAAGATTTTTGCCAAGTTCTACCGGGTTGACAACTCTATGACCAAGCAGGTTAGTGGGACAGGCCTGGGTCTGAGTGTTGCCAGGTCTCTTGTGGAGATGCAGGGTGGGCGGATCTGGTTGAAAAGCAAGTTAAATAAGGGGAGTACGTTCAGTTTTACTATACCACTGGCGCCAGGTGATAATAGCTGAGGTTACGTTTGCCTGTTGTAAAGAACTGTTAATTCCCTCAGTCTCGCTTTACTATCATCGGTCAGCATTTCAAAGGTGAAACGCCAGCACCAATTTCCAGTAGTCGTACCCGGATGGTTCGTTTTCGCTTCACTGCCCAGGCCTAAAACATCTTGCATGGGAATGATGGCAGTATCAGCAACGGACATGAAAGCCAGGCGTATGAAGTCCCAGTTGATCTCATTGCCATTAGTTCCAAGATACTTCAGGGCAAGCTCTCGTTCCCGCTTACTTTCTTCTTTGCCAAGAGTAGTCAGTCCCACATCACCACCTCTAAACCACCCTATAGTTGTATTGTTGTCATGGGTACCGGTGTAAACCACACAATGTCGTGGATAGTTGTGGGGCTTGTATTCATCAGCCATAGGATCATTGCCAAAAGCGAACTGTAGCACCTTCATCCCTGGAAAACCGAACGTATCTCTTAGAGCAATGACCTCCGGTGTGATTACTCCCAGGTCTTCAGCTATTAACGGAAGGGTCCCCAATGACTTCTGTACGGCTTCAAATAATTCTACTCCCGGGCCGGGGACCCACCGTCCGTTTATAGCGGTAGTGTCGGTGCCTGGTACCTCCCAGTACTTTTCAAAGCCCCGGAAATGGTCCAGTCTGATGATATCTGTACAGGCATGTGTCGTACGAAAGCGTTCGATCCACCAGGAATAGCCATCCTTTGCCATTACATCCCATCGGTATAAGGGATTCCCCCATAACTGCCCCGTCTTGCTGAAATAATCTGGCGGCACTCCGGCTATTACCGTTGGTTTGCCATCAGCGTCCAGATAGAACATCTCTGGATTTGACCAGACCTCGGCGCTGTCGAGTGCGACAAATATGGCAATATCACCTATCAGCCTGATCCCGAGATTATTGCAATACTTCTTGAGGTCAGACCATTGTTTGTTAAACTGGTACTGCTGGTATTTATGACAGCGAATTTCACGGCTCAGCTTCTTAGTCCATTGCTCAAGGGATTTTGGCTGCCGTTTCCTGATATCCTTCTCCCACGTGGTCCAGTCAGCAGGGCCATGTGCCTCTTTTAATGCCATAAACAGTGAGTAAACATCCAGCCATGTGGAGTTATGCTGGCAGTACATTTCGAACTCTTCACGCTCCGTTGGACCGGCGCTCTTCTCAAAGACCGTAAACGACTTTCTCAATAGGGGTATCTTAAAATTAATAACAGCACCGTAGTCGACGCTATGCTCGGAGAAAGAGGGTGCATTTTTAAGGTCAGAAGGTCTCAGCAACTTATCCTCGACCAATCTTTCAAGGCTGATAAGCAATGTGTTGCCGGCGAATACTGAAAAACATTGATATGGAGAGTTGCCATAGCCTGTGGGTCCCAGAGGTAATACTTGCCAGAGACTCTGTTTTGTGCTTGCCAGGAAATCTGCGAAGTGATAAGCTTCACTTCCCAGGTCTCCTATACCAAATCTTCCCGGGAGCGATGTCGGATGTAATAATATTCCACTTGCTCTGGGAAAGTTCATGGTATGCCGCACCTGAAAAATTTCTTCATTACTTTACTGCGATTCCAGAAGTAGCACAACTTCTGCCGGATTCAGCACTATTGTCTGACCCAGTAATGGTGTCCCGGAGGGAGAGCTCTCATCCCGGCAAATGTGGTGCAGGCGATGTTGTTTACTGATGGCGAGTATATCCTCGATATCTACTGGTATGATTCTATTCCAGCTCTTGTTTATTATGATCCAACCTGTCAGGTTGGGGGACAGCTCCGTTTTCCGTTGCAGGATAAGGATATCTGCATCATTTCTGCTTGTCTGGAGTTTACCCTCGCCGTGAAAGAGACGGTGCTCCATCTTTAGTTTATTCGTCCGTTTTATAAATTTCTGCAGGTCGAAGGCAGGTGTTTCCCAATCGGTAGGACGTGTGACAACAACATCAAGTTTCTTTTTAAAGCCGAACTCATAACCAATAGGCATCATCAGACCGGCGGAGAAGACGGCGGCGAAAGCATAGCGCTGGCGCTGTACAGCCTCGTTACCGTCAGTGTCAGCAGCAAGCCGTGTTGTGTCATGGGTCTCGGGAAAGGAAATGGAGGGGGCGATTTTACCGAACATTTCATGCTGGTTTAGACACCATGACTGCTCAAAGTCCCACCACTTGGAACTGTTGAAGAAGTAGTGCAAGCCTGCATTATGCAGGGCTAAGGCTTCCTCCTCAGTGCATCCCAGTGTTTCGGCAAAAAAAATGGCCTCGGGATCAACATTGACGGCCTCTTCGATCAGGTAATGCCATAGTTCGGCAGGTACCTTATAGGCAGCGTCACAACGGAAGCCTTTGAATCCCAGGTGCAGGTAGTGCTTTACAAGCTCAGCCCAGTAACTCCAGAGGTTAGATTTATCATTCGAACTGCTGTTGTCTATCTCTGCCAGGTCGCCCCATACCGTTATCTTTTCCGGATCATCCGGATCTTGAGCGAAAGGACTGACGATCTTACCGTCGTCATCATGAACATACCATTCAGGATGTTCATGGACCAGCGGGCAATCGCGTGAGGTGTGGTTGATAACAAGGTCCATTACCGGCCATAGCCCAGATTCTTGAAACCTGTGGAGCGTATGCTCAAGAAGACTAAGATCGCTCTGCTTTTTGTCGTGGGGCAGAAAGTCCGGATTGATGCGATAATGGTGTTTGACCGCATATAGACTTCCAGAAAATCCCGGCTCATGGATCGGATTGATAAAGAGCCAGTTGAAACCCATGCTGGCAGCACGGTCAGCGTGTTGCGGCCAATCAGCTATGGTACCTATCAGGCGGGGGAAAAGGTTGTACATTATTGGTACCTGTTCGTGTTCTTTCACTGCGGTCTTGCTTTCTGACTCGATTTTGGTCGCATGGCTGTATAGTATAGCTGTGACGAATTGCCGGTACAAGAACTAAGCCACGGGCCAAACCCCAGCGCTAATTATACAACCTTCGTTATGATGTTTACATTATGATTAGCCTGGTAATATTTACTTAGCCTTACCCTGGCTGGCAACAGCGTCCATTGCTTTATTGACCTCTTTCTGATCGCCAAGATAGTAACTTTTGATTGGTCTTAAGTTGTGGTCGAGCTCGTAAACAAGAGGTATGCCTGTTGGGATGTTCAGTTTTACTATATCACTATCGGATATGTTATCAAGGTGTTTAACGAGTGCCCGCAAACTGTTTCCGTGAGCTGATATGATTGTCCTTTTTCCAGACTTTATTGTGGGTGCCAGTACTTCATGCCAGTATGGTAGAAACCGGTTAACAGTATCCTTTAAACTTTCTGTTAAGGGCAGGTCTTTTTCGTCTAAGTCCTTGTATCGCGGGTCATTTCCGGGATACCTTTCATCTGTTTTTTCAAGGCCGGGCGGCTGAATATCATAGCTTCGTCTCCATATAAGGACCTGTTCCTCGCCAAATTTCGCTGCCATCTCTGCCTTGTTCAGTCCTTGCAGCGCTCCATAGTGCCTTTCATTAAGTCTCCATGACAGGAGTACCGGTATCCACATTAAATCCATTTCATCAAGGATAATCCATAAAGTCCGTATCGCTCTTTTCAATACCGAGTTGAAAGCAATATCGAAGGAATATCCTTGTTCACGTAATATTTTACCGGCTTTTTTTGCCTCAGCTATTCCTCTTTTCGATAAGTCCACATCTGTCCACCCGGTAAATCTGTTCTCTTTATTCCAAGTACTCTCGCCATGCCGTATGAGTACTAGCTTCATCATTGTTGTACTCCCCGTGAGAAAGAGTCCTGTTTGTTACAATATAAAATTATCAGTTGGCTTATTAATTATAATATATAATGGGTGTCAAAGTTATCTCTTGTTGAGTTGACCGAATTCAAATGCCATATAGACCTGCTGTTGGTATTGACGTGATAGGGTGACTAACCTACAATTAGTGAAACTTGTGGTACATACTATGAGCGAGGTTACTAATGGTAGCTCAGTATAACACCATTATTATCGAAGATGTTTATCCGGAACTTGATTCTGGCCGGTATCCTGTAAAACGGGAAGTTGGTGAAATTTTCGAAGTTTGGGCAGACATATTTAAGGAGGGACATGATGTATTGTCTGCTACACTTAAGTACCGGAGGAAAAAAGACGATGTCTGGAATGAGACTCCTATGGAGTTATTGGATAATGACCGCTGGTGTGGCTCTTTCATGCTACAGGAGAACACGAGGTATGTATACACTATAGAAGCGTTTACCAATGTTTTTGAATCCTGGAGAAATAGCGTCATGATTAAGTCACAGGCAGGGGAAAATATAGCCGGCGAGCTAATGGATGGGGAACGAATTATCGCTGAGGCAGTAGAAAAGTCTGCTGGCGATAATCGTAATGTGCTGAAGGCAATCCTCCACCAGTTGAAAAAGAGCAATGGGAATGAGACGGTCCAAATTTTGAACAATGAGCAGCTAGCCTGGCTCATGGCCCTGTATCCCGATAAACAAGATGCTACTACCTACGATCGTGAGCTGGAGGTTGTAGTTGACAGGCAACTGGCCGGATTCGCTGCATGGTATGAAATGTTTCACCGGTCTCAGGGCAAAGTGCCTGCTCAAAGTGCTACCTTTGCTGATTGTGAGCAGCGGCTTCGGGAAATTAAAGAAATGGGATTTACTGTTGTTTATTTGCCTCCAATTCATCCTATAGGACGGGAAAACCGTAAGGGACGGAATAACCTGTTGAAAGCAGGTCTAAACGATCCTGGTAGTCCTTGGGCCATCGGCAATGAATTTGGCGGGCATAAGGCGGTGAACCCGGAGCTTGGGACGCTTGCTGATTTCGATCATTTCGTTCGGGCTGCGAAAGCTCTGGACATGGAAGTAGCGCTGGACTTTGCTATCCAGTGCTCTGCTGACCACCCTTATATCAAAGAACATCCGGAATGGTTTTACAAGCGCCCTGACGGCTCAATGCGCTATGCTGAGAATCCACCTAAGAAATACCAGGATATTTACCCGTTTAACTTCTTCTGTGAAGACAGGGATGCGCTTTGGCAAGAACTGAAAAGTATTCTTAGCTTTTGGATTGAGCATGGAGTCAGGATTTTCCGTGTGGACAATCCCCATACCAAGCCATTCTTATTCTGGAAATGGCTAATTGAGGAAATCCAAGCCGATTATCCGAATGTCATCTTCTTGTCTGAGGCATTCACCCGTCCAAAGGTGCTAAAGTTACTGGCTAAGATAGGTTTCACACAGTCTTATACTTACTTCACCTGGCGCAACTTTAAAGACGAACTGACAGATTACATGATGGAGCTGACCCAGTCAGAAGTAATAGAGTATCTGCGAGGTAATCTGTTCACCAACACCCCGGATATCTTACCTCCAATACTTCAACGAGGTGGCAGGCCAGCTTTTAAAATGCGGCTTGTCCTGGCAGCAACCCTCTCCTCGGTCTACGGTGTTTATAACGGATTTGAGCTATGTGAAGGTTCCGCTATTCCAGGAACTGAGGAATACCTGAACTCTGAGAAATATGAATATAAGGTCTGGGACTGGGACCGTCCGGGCAATATCAAAGAATATATTGCTAATGTGAACAGGATCAGGCGGGAAAATCCTGCACTTCAGCTTAACAGAAACCTCAAGTTCTACAAGGCTGAAAATGGGAATATCATTTTTTACGGTAAAATGACCCCAACAAAAGACAACATTATCCTGGTAGTGGTAAATCTAGATCCATTTCAACCCCATGAATCCCTGCTGAATATTCCGCTAGAGGATATAGGTATCAGTCCTGAAGAAAAATATGTTGTTGATGAGCTGATAACCGGTGCTACTTATTTATGGACTGGAGAAACACAGACTATATCTCTGAATCCTCAATTGGAACCCGCCATGATATTGAGAATTTCTCGGTGGGCATATAAGGAATATGATACGCCCTGTTTCTAAGCAATAAAGAACGAGGTTATGGAAAGTTCAAATACGTTGTGGTACAAAGATGCCATATTTTACGAGTTGCATGTACGTGCCTTCTGCGATGCAAATGGTGATGGTAAAGGCGATTTTAAGGGCCTGCTGCAAAAATTAGACTATCTTGCGGACCTGGGTATTGATTGTATCTGGCTTCTACCCTTTTACCCGTCTCCCCTGAGAGACGATGGGTATGATATATCCGACTTTCATAACATACATCCCGACTATGGGACTATTGAGGATTTCCAGAAATTCATGCATGAGGCACACCGAAGAAATATTCGGGTCATTGCTGACCTTGTGGTGAATCATACTTCTGACCAGCACCCGTGGTTTCAGGAAGCACGCAGTTCTTCTACTTCCCAAAAGCATAATTATTATGTCTGGAGTGATACTCCTGATAGGTATACCGATGCCCGCATTATTTTCATTGATACTGAGAAATCTAACTGGACTTTAGATACCATAACCAATAAATATTACTGGCATCGTTTCTTCAGCCATCAGCCGGATCTGAATTATGACAATCCTGAAGTACGGGAAGCTATGATTAATGTAGCCTTTTTCTGGCTGGAGAAAGGACTGGATGGCTTGCGCTGCGATGCAGTACCTTACCTGTTCGAGCGTGATGGGACAAATTGTGAGAATCTTCCGGAAACTCATGCTTTCCTGAAAGAAATGCGCTCCAGGATAGAACAAAAGTATGAAGCGAAAGTTTTACTTGCCGAGGCGAACCAGTTACCACAAGACGTGTGCCATTACTTCGGTGATGGTGACGAATTTCATATGGCATTCCATTTTCCCCTTATGCCCAACATATTCATGGCTTTGGCGAGAGAAAACCGACAGCCTATTGTAGATGTGATGACCCGTACCCCCAGCATTCCGGATGCTTGCCAGTGGGGGCTGTTTCTGCGGAATCATGACGAGGTGACCCTGGAAATGGTGACGGAGTTGCAACGTGCTTTTATGTGGTATATTTATGCCACTGACTCGCGGGTACGTATTAACCTGGGTATCCGCCGCAGGCTGGCACCATTGTTAGAGAATGACCTGCGCAAAATAGAGCTGCTTAATAGCATCCTGCTGACAATGCCCGGCAGTCCCATCATCTATTACGGTGACGAGATTGGAATGGGCGATAATGTTTACCTCGGCGACCGCAATGGCGTTCGCACTCCCATGCAGTGGACTGGAGACCGGAATGCAGGATTCTCAATGGCTGATCCCGAGCAACTGTATTTACCGGTAATTAGCAATCCGGTCTATGGCTATCAGACCGTCAATGTTGAAGCTCAGTTACGAACGCCCAGTTCGCTGCTTAATACCATGAAAAAGCTGATAGGAGTTCGAAAGAAGCATCAAGTCTTTGGCTATGGTTCCATAGAGTTCTTAAGACCCAGAAATAACACAGTCTTGGCCTATATTAGAAGCTATCGCGGTGAAAATGTCCTTGTCGTGCAGAATCTGGCTGATTCATCTCAACCTGTGGAATTGGATTTAAAACGATTTCATGAAGCTGTTCCTGTTGAGATGTTGGGGGAAATACGTTTTCCTCGTATAGGCGAATTGCCCTATATGCTGACTTTAGGTCCATACGGTTTTTACTGGTTTCGTCTGGAAAGTAAGCAAATGGCAGATCGTCAAGAAGGTACCCCAATTAAATAGTTATGATAGGTTATGTTATTTTACATTTCAGGTGACTGTTCCAATCATTAAGGTGAAATGATTTTATTAGAAAAGGTTGGTATTACAGAGAAGAAATTAGAATCCTACCAGGGTATAGCTGACGATGCTTTACTGGAAGAGGTTTATGATCTCGGAAAAGACTTGCGTGGGGTGCGAATTGGTCATATAAGCTCAACGCCGTTTGGTGGTGGCGTACCTGAAATCCTTTTAGCAGTGGTCCCACTTGAGCGTGACCTGGGTATCCAGGTAGATTGGTATGCTATCCAGGGTAGCGATGATTTTTTTACTATCGGCAAATCGATGTACAATGCCTTGCAGGGGGCCAATATTGAGATAATTGGTAAGGATAGAGACCTGTATCTTCAGTACAATAGAGATATAGGCTCTGGATTTGACTCCACTATGTATGACATTGTTATGGTTCACACTCATCAGCTTCTTGCCTTACCTGATTGCATCAGCACTAGAAATACGCGCTGGGTCTGGCGCTGCCACCTGGATACGTCCAGCCCGAGCAGTTCGTTGTGGGATTTCATAAAACTCCTCATTGAGAAATATCATGCAGCGATCTTTACTGTGAAGGAATTTATACCGCCCGACCTGCGGTTGCCATGTATAGAGGTCATGGCACCGGCAATAGACCCTCTCAGTCCCAAGAACCGTGATCTTCCCCTGGCAGAGTGCAAGGAATTCGTGAGCGACCTGGGTGTCGATCCCGCTCGTCCCATCGTGTTGCATTCATCACGACTTGACCAATGGCAGGATCCGTTAGGTCTTATACGGTGCTATTATCTGGCCAAAGATAGTATTCCTGAGTTACAACTCGTCATAACGAGTTCTCTGTCGCTGGACGATCCTGAGACATTCTCCACCTTGCGGCTGGTGGATGTCGAAGCAGCTAAAGACGAGGATATACATGTATATACCAACATGGATGGCTTTGGCGATGTCGAGGTAAATGCGTTCCAGCGGGTGTGTGGTGTAGGTATATTTAAGTCGCTGCGCGAGGGCTTTGGGCTATCTGTTTTTGAGACTCTTTGGAAGAAGAGGCCAGTGTTAAGCAGCCGTGTGGGAGGTAGGGGACTGCAACTGGCAGACAATTTGGACTACTGTCTGGTCGATAATATTGAGGATTATGCGGCAAAGCTGGTACACCTTTTCGAAGATGGGGAATATGCCGGGCAGTTGGGTGAATTCGGTCATCGGCATGTCCGTACACATTTCCTCAGCCCGAGACTTGTACGGGATGAGCTGGCTTTTATCAAGACGGTCCTGGGGTAGCCAGTAAACTCTGCTCCCAACAAGAAGACTACTAAAGGATGAGGTGGGTAAGAGAGATGGTAATTCCCAGCTACAGGATTCAGGGGACCTTAGTGGCTGAAAGCCTTGTTAATGAGCTTCCATCTTTGATAAAGGCTATCTCTGTTGAGTATATAAAGCACCAGAGATGGTTTGGTAGCAAAGCAAAGGAAATTACCGGTATAGTATTGAAGGATGCTGCCCTCCTGCAACAGGAATCTTATCTTTACATAATGACGCTGGTAGAACTCGGGTATGAAAATGCCGAATCAGAGGTTTATTACCTGCCTCTCGCTCTTCATAAAGTGGGTACAACTTCCGAAGAAGTCCCTGACAATTTAGCCGTGATTCTGAGGGTAGAGTCGGGCTCTGGCACATTTCTGCTTTATGATGCACTTGCAGATGACAGATTTCTCAAAATACAGTTTCGGCAAATCGAGACTTCTGGATCGATAAAATCCACTAACGGCCGGTTCAGCTTTATCCGGACTCAAGCCTTCTCTAACGTAACGGCTGGTGAGTCTGAGTATCATATCAGTTCCATACGTCGGAGCAAAGCCGAGCAGAGTAATACTTCCGTTATCTATAACGATTTGCTCATCATGAAGAACTTCCGCCGCCTCTGCAATGGCACCAATCCCGACTTAGAAATATCGCTCTTTCTGACTACCAGGGCCGGTTTTAAAAGTGTACCACTGGTGGTTGGCTACATTGAATATTCTGGGAGGGACAACTTTCATACCACCATTGCTTCGCTCCAGAGGTTTATTCCTAACCAGGGAGATGGCTGGATTTATACACTGAGACATTTGCGTAAATTCTATGAGTTTGTCCGCGGACAGGAACAGCAGCCAGTTTCCGTACGACCGACCACGGTAGTAGAGAGAGAACGGGCTACGAAGCAATTCTCTGAGTTATATCTGAGTGAAGTTTATCATTTAGGGCAGATCACAGGTGGGCTACACAATGCCCTGGCCTCTGATCCTGCTTCCCCGGATTTCGCTCCGGAACTTATTACGGATGCAGATGTCCGGACATGGATAAGCGGTATCCAGTCTTATGGCTCCGAAGTGTTGCGCACTCTTGAAAGTAAAAGTATCTCATACTCACCACAGGTACAAGAACAAGTCCGTCGGGTTGCATCAAACAAGTCATTCTACTTAAAAAAGGCTGCTGACCTTGCGGTACTTGCCACTGAAAGGGTATGCAAGATCCGGTATCATAATGATTATCACCTTGGACAGGTGCTAAAGACTACGGATGACTTTATAATTATCGACTTCGAAGGCGAGCCGGCACGTCCTATTGATGAGAGGAGGGCAAAACATTCAGCATTAAAAGATGTAGCTGGAATGCTGCGTTCCTTCAATTACGCAACCTATTCTGCTTTATTTGACCTGGAATATACTGGGAATGACAGGCTGACATATTTAGAATCATGGGGTAAGACATGGGCGACACTGGCCTGTGCAGCATTTCTCGATGGCTACCTTGATAGTACGGGAGGGACTTCGGTTACCTTTCTCCCGAATACTATTGAAACAATGCAGAAGGTATTATCTGTCTTTCAAATAGATAAGGCGTTCTATGAGTTGAACTATGAATTAAATAACAGGCCGGACTGGCTTGAGATTCCACTTAGATATATAGTATCTTTATTGCCATAAATAAGGAGGTTACAAGGTGAAAAATATAAAAAAAGGAGCTTTTACCTTTGTCCTTCACAGTCATCTTCCGTATTGCCGTAAAGCAGGAAGGTGGCCTCACGGCGAAGAATGGCTTCACGAGGGCATCTCGGAGACCTATTTACCGTTACTGAATGCGCTCTATGATCTGAGGGACGAGGGATATTCTTATAAGTTGACTATAGGTATTACGCCGGTGCTGGTTGAACAACTTGCCGATACTCTTATCCTGGAGCACTTTCGCCTTTTCGTAGAGGACAAGATAGTCCGTGCCTCCGCTGATCTGAAACGTTTTGAGGAACAACAAGATAAACATCTTGCCTACCTAGCTAGATTCTATTTTAACTATTACCAGGGCCTTTTGCAAAGCTTTGAGGACAGATTTCGGTCAAATTTGGTTGGTGCTTTCAAGAAGCTGCAAGATGACGGATATCTGGAGATTCTTACTAGTGCCGCTACCCACGGCTATCTGCCTCTCATAGAAAGGGACTCCTCTATTTATGGGCAGTTAAAGACAGGAGTTGAGACTTACAAACGCCACTTTGGGAGGTCACCAAAAGCCATCTGGCTTCCTGAATGTGGCTACCGTCCTGCTTTCTACATTTCAAAGGACGGAGAGACTTATATAAAGCCGGGTATTGAGCACTATCTCGCAGACCTGGGAATAGGTACATTTTTCAGCGAGACACATACTATAGAGGGTGGGGAGCCGGTAGGAAAGACCACCGGGGCAGTGATCGGGCCATACGGCAATGTCCCCAAACGTTATGTTGTTCCCCTGCCTGATTATGAAGAGCCTACCATGAAAACCACCTACCTCCCTTATTGGGTCCAGTCAGCGGATGTGGCAGTACTTGGCAGGAACAACCGTACGGGAATGCAGGTGTGGTCTGCAGATTGGGGCTATCCTGGTGATTTCGACTACCGTGAATTCCATAAAAAGGACGGTATCTCTGGTTTGCAATACTGGCGGGTCACTGCTGCCAGGTTAGACCTGGCATATAAAGACTATTATCACCCCGATTGGGCTGCTAACAAGGTACAGGAGCATGCCGACCACTATTCCTGGTTGATCGGAGAGTTACTCAATGATTTCTACAGCCAGAACAATAAATATGGTATCATTGCTGCTGCCTATGATACGGAGCTATTTGGTCACTGGTGGTTTGAAGGTATCTCATGGATTAAAGAGGTTCTCAGACGCCTTGCTGTTAGTGAGACAGTGGAATTGACTACTGCCAGTGAATTTGTTGAGAAGCACCCTCCGCAAGACGTTCTGGCATTGAAAGAAGGCTCCTGGGGGCAGGCTGGTAACCATTTCACTTGGCTTAATGCTGATACTGAATGGCTATGGCCAGTGATCCATGCTGCTGAACAGCGAATGGAAGAATTGGTGGCTATGCATCCGAATGCCCCGGTAAATATGGTTGAAATCCTCAACCAGACAGCCAGGGAACTTCTACTGCTTGAGTCAAGCGATTGGCCGTTTTTGATTACAACGGGCCAGGCTAGAGCATATGCTTCCGACCGTTTCCAGGAGCATGCATTACGCTTTGAGAAGCTGGCTGAAATCGCCTCCTCAGGCCGGGTTGATAAGGCAGCCTTGAATCTGTGTCGTGAATTCTACGAACTGGACAATGTATTTTCGGATATCGACTACCGTGTTTTTACCAGCAGAGAGCAAAAGCATTAATTCAATTTTACAAGGTACGGCAGAATAAAGTAAAAAGCTCAGAATTATAGGGAAGAAGTGGTGGATTAGAACATTCTGGGATTTCCACGTGCTTTCCACTCCTTAGGAAAAAGCTCTTTAAAAACAGCAGGAAACTTTGGGGGATACATTTCATACAGGTGCTGGTACATAACCAGAATCATGGCATCTATATCTTCTATGGATCCCCAGGCGCGCTGAATATGATCAGTAGCCACAAACACCTCACGGCAATATCCTTTCAGTTCCCTTAAGAGACTACGTAATGCATCGCTTTTTCTATCAGGTGATGCCGCTGGCTCGACAGAACGGCTGGCCTGACGTGCTCGGTGACTGAATTCACTAGCGATAATGTGGTGGCTGTGGGCACGCTCGAGCTCCAGTAGGGCTACTTCCTTCTGGTTACCGGCAAGGTTATGTTCCTCAATGCCGACTCTCAGGTAATTAATCCGGGTATCGATCAGGAATTCCAGGATTTGCTCTGCTCCCTGGTAAATAGTATCTCCGGGATGTGTGTATCTGGTGGCAGCGAAGGCAAGGTCTCTTGCATCAGTGCTGAGCAAGAGCTCTGAGAGACGATAGCCATGCATAAAGGGACGTTTCTGACGCCCCTCTTCAGGTCGCCATCCCCAGTTGCAGGCACGTTTCATCAATCGGTAATGGAGAGTCACCTCATCCCGAAAATCCAGGCGCGGTATAGCATATCTGGTATCATGGAGCGTGGTTGCGTTGACACCCAGCCGACGGGGCATACCAAAGGCATCCAGGATTGTGCCATAGATACTGGTAAGGAAACGGCCGGGCTCCCAGAACACAAATGGGAGTTGTTTAAAAACCATCTCAGTGAGGTCTATTTCTTTAAATTCTCCAGCGTTAAGCGGTGGATAATGGCCATCGTAGCGCATAACTAGCCGTATCTCCGGTGCCCAGGAGACCTGGTAGAAACGGACATGGGATAACTTTGTTATGTTATTCAGGCTTTCCAGGTAGTCATCAGGAGTTATGAAATGTACCTTAGCGATCTTTTTGCTGATTACGGTTTTCCAGGCATGCCTCATTATTCGTAGGGCGATGTCACCGAAGTCCATGAGCTCAAGGTCCTGGATATAAAGTATCAATCCCCTGTCGGGCAACTCTGTTAGCGCCTTTTCCAGTACGGTGGTATATTCGGCCACTGCCTCATCCCACGAAATGGGAAAGGAAACGTAAGATTTATTTCGATATTCTTCATCAAAGACCCAGTACTTACCTAAAATATACCCCTGATTTCTAACACCCATAGGATTATAACGGGTTATCGGACGCCATATGTATTGAGACACAGGGAAATGACGGGGCAGGGCTATCAGGTCAGGCCCAACCAGAAAGGCACTGTATCGGATATCACTCTTGCCATCGACGGCAAGATGTGCTTGCTGGTCATTGGTATGGGGAAAAACAACAAACTCCATGCCGCTATCTTTGTAAGCGGAAATCTGTGTCGCATCTAAAGAGCCTTCGGTGGGGAAAGCCCCTTTATGTCTTGGCTCAGGTATACCCATAAGCTGATGAAGCAACTCTGCATTAAGGCGGATTTCGTCAGCTATCTCATCAGGAGTAAGAAGGGCGGCGTGGGTATGATGGGCATGAGTATAGAGCGGGTATATTGTACCGCTCTTATAGGCAGATGCCAGGTTTTGAAAGGCTTCTGGTATATACCATGCCAGCTGCACAAGAAGCTCATTGGTGGCATCGAGGACTATGGGTGTCCCCAGTGACTCAGCAGTTTGGATTAAGTGGGCGTAAATATCTCGTTCCTCTCTTGCTCTTTTTAAAACATAATTCTCTCCCCGGATAGCGTCTTGTATCTCTGGATCATCTACCAGAGCGATTAGCTCATTAGGCAAGTCCCACAACGGCTCATGTGCGTGAAAAGCGAGGATAACATAGGCCTGCTTCATAATATTAGCTCCTCAGCTACCAAATGTGAGTTCGGTAGAAACCTCGGGATGCTCCATTTTGTATTTATTTTTCAAGCGTTGAGCTTCACCTGATTCTTGCCATTCTCTTGCCTTTTTCACAACTACCTGGAACAGCCTCCTGGCCTCTTCTATTTTCATGCTATCGATGGTGTCTCCCAGCGACTCCACTGCCCGGTATAGCTCCTGAGCACCCCATTCTATCATCTCCACGCTCCACCAGGGACGGCAGCTTGCCCACCAGTACTGACAACTATGCAGCCCCATATCCAGAAACCTTCTCGCCTTATGGAATTCAGGTACTTTCTGCGGTACTTCCTTGACTAAGTTCAGCACCATAGTGGTCAGTTGCCACTGCAGTTCGTGTAGTTCATGTCCTGGATATTTCCACTGGGGATATGGTATACCCTGTGCCATCTCATCTTCCCAGGTGCTCCAGGATGATGGAAGTGGACTTGCTGATTCAATACGATTAAAAAGTCCGATAAGCTCGGAGATAGTACAGGTCCTGGGAGTTCCTATTGCAAAGACGTCAGAGAGCAGCCTTTCCTGTCCCGGACGGTGATGGCCGTAGACTTCACCATCTGTACCGCTGAGAAGATAGTTGTGCTCCTCCATCCTGTTTTGTAGTGCTGCCAGGAAAGGTTTTGCTGATGGGTATGTACCGTAGGTGATGCCGGCGCTGAAAGGACGTTCTTTGAAGAATACCAAGAAGTCCCCGAGACCATCGACCTTGTAGAGGCGGTCATAGGCTACCGAGCCAATGGTACCATTGAAGCAGATTTCATCGATAATTATCCAGCGAAAACCCAGTTCAGCTACAATTTGAGCCACCTCATAGCTGTAGCACATCTCTGGAGGGAAGAAACCATCGGGATTATAGACATCTCCGAAGTAATGCTTGTTTACCTTGGTATTTAAATTAATCTGCCTGATAACTTCATCTCTGGGGATGAGGGGTAAAATAGGATGATATATAGCGCTCCCGGTGAATTCAATCTGCCCCCGCTCTGCCAGCTCGCGAAGTCCTTGAATTACATCATCCAGCCCGTATCTGGCGAGTTGTTCGGTGAGTACGGCATTTATGTTAAGCGTAATCCTGCTGCCGGGTGCATCCTTGAGAGTTTGTATCAACGTTCGGTAACATTCGGATGTGACCTTTTGTACGATTGCTTCGGTCTGGGTCGGTGGTTGATAGATGTGAAGAAAGTTGCTCCAGTACATAGCGATACTTCCATTATTTACCGTTCGAATAACCGGTCATTGAGTTTGCCTCTGATATCCCTGGCAGCGAGAGTGCGGTAGTAGTATTCCCGTTTTGTCTTTTCATCAGCCCCGCTCTTGTTTATGGCACGGTAAGCATTAACGACAACGCGAAGCTGGTCGAGCATACCCATGTGGATCAGATTGATGTCCCACATAGGACGCTGGCTGGCCCACCACATCTGGCAGCTATGCTCAGCCTGGTCTAGTAGCCGGCGGGCAATAGCGGCAAAATGCTTGCTTTCTTCATTATCAGCGCATTCAAGCGATTTGTTTACTAATTCGATACATATCCCCAGGTGTTCCCATTGGAGACGGTGTATCTCATTGCTCTTGTCCTGCCACAGAGGATACGGATTGTCGGATGCTATATCATCGGCTGTGGTGCTCCAGGATGAAGGTTTGGGCTCTATTATCTTACCTTTTGGGAAGAGATCGAGCAGTTCGCTGATGGTGACCATCTTGATCTGGTCGGCAGCTTCATTACCCACGAGCAATGCCATATGCTGGTTAGCCAGAACTTTTGTTTGTTTGATGTCGTTGTAGGTCTCTAATGACGGTTCCAGTTCATCGTACACTCCTGCCAGGAATATCTTTTCCCAGTCCTGTATGTGGTGCCCAAATGTCTCAGCATCCATTGCTGTCACCACATATATATTTTCTCTTTCCCCCTTCCATTGTTCCAGATGAGAGATGAAGTCCTTTGGATTCATATCCTGGAAGCTAATTTTATTACTGAGCACATCATCACGGAAAACAACCATCAAACTTTTACCTTCGTGCTCAACCCTGTAAATTACATCCATTGGCCACTCTGCCGGGCAGGCGATACCGCTAAGAATGATCCAGTTGTACCCTGACTTGATGATTGGTGGCAGTATATCCCGGCTATAACACATTTCTGGAGGAAAGAATCCTCTGGGCGCATATGTCTCGCCGAAGAAGCGGCGATTGGTATACGTATTCATTCTTATCTGCCTCCGCACCTCATCTATAGGTATAAGAGGGAGAATGGGATGATACATAGCGCTTCCGGTAAATTCCATCTGTCCCCTGTCCGCCAGTCTTCTGTAACCATCGACTACATCTTTGTGCCCGCAGTCGATCAGCATTTCAGTCAGGACCCCATTGAAATTTACTGTGGCTCTGGCATGAGGATAGTCCTCAAATACCTTAACCAGAGGCCGGTATGATTCAGTGCAAATCTTTTTCAACATCGAGGGAGCCTGAGTAGGCGGTTGATAAAAATGTAATAGCTGGGCCCAGTAAATCATACATGTCTCACAGTAAATATACTTAGAGCGGCTCCTTCTATGTAGTACTAACTCCATATTCTATCATTTCTTTTATAAACGTACTAATAACAACGGTCTTCGCATTATTGTTGAAATTCCGATTGTGACGTTGATAACTTAAATCTCACCGGATCAATAATTGGACTATATTTTTTGGCTATTTAAGTTATATATCCTCGCTGACTTCTCGGCCATGCTGTTAACCTGCCAGTCTGGGCAAATTCATCAGTGAAAGTTTTATGCTATCAGTGTTAGAATTGATACATTAATTAAATGGCTGAGGAGGTGCACTATGTCATTTAAGGCGTATTATTTCAGTCCGGAAGGTAGTCTTCGTTACGATTTAAGTGAGGAAGATATTAAAGGCGCTTTTGAATCAAAGCAGGGTCTGCTCTGGGTAGATATCACAGAAACTATAGAAAAAGACAGCACTCTTCTCCAGCAGTGGTTTCATTTTCATCATCTTGCTATCGAGGACGCTGTAGGTTCTGATATTCATCCACCTAAAATCGATGATTTTAATGATCATCTATTTATCATAGTTCATGGCATCAACCATGTGGTAGAGTCGGAAGTTGTTGAGACGGCTGAACTGGCGCTTTTCCTTGGCCACCATTTCGTGGTGAGCGTTCATACTTTTCCTCTCTATAGTATTGAAGCTGTTAGAAGCCAGGTGGAGGATGATGGTCGACCCATGATGCGCGGGTCAGATTTTCTCGCCCATGCTCTGGTCGATACCTTAGTTGATAATGTTTTGCCGACCATTGATAGAATGGGCGAAATTGCTGATGATATCGATGAAGAAGCAATCTTTAATCCCCAGCAGACTACGTTAGAAGCCATTCTGAAACTCAAGCGTTCTTCTTTGCGGATCCACCGAATTATGGCTCCTCAGCGGGAGGTCCTTAATCGGATGAGCCGCGGCGAATTCACGATTATAAAAGAAGAAGCTCAGATTTTTTATAGGGACATTTACGACCACTTAATGCGGATCGAAGACCTCAACCAGACAATACGAGATAGAGCCGACAATGCTTTATCAACCTATTTATCATCCGTGTCGAACAGACAAAATGAAACAATGCGAGTCCTGTCAATAGTAGCTACTATCTTTCTTCCTCTCACACTGGTTGCCGCGATTTACGGTATGAACTTCGAGAATATGCCTGAACTGAAGTGGCACTGGGGCTATTATGCCGTACTGGGATTGATGGGAGTAGTCATTCTGAGTGTCATGTGGTGGTTTTGGGCTAGAAATTGGATAACCTGGGGACGAAGGCAGGTTACTCGGGTCAGATTGCTCGTCGTGGAGCCGGAGAAACTCGTCGGTTATGTTGGTAAAATGGCAAAGTGGCCTCACCGGCAATAAATATAAATGTTTGGCCTGCTAAATTTACTTGGGCTTGCCTGTGATATCTTCGTCAGGCTGCATAAGTTTCTCACTCCGGGCTAATAACTTCCTGGCTGGAAGGTCGCCCAGATAGAGCTTCACATGGGGCCAGGGAATCTCGATACCTTCATCATCGAAAGCCCTTTTTAGTCTGAGTCGTAGCTCTCCCATCACATTCCACTGCTCAATCGGCTTGGTATCGCCGAGTATCTTGATAGCAATCCCGGAATCTTCAAAAGCATCGACTCTTAACACCTGTGGTGCCTGCAGAATCTTTGGAGCCCAGTCAGGGTCTTCGGCCAGTTGCTTGCCAACTTTGTTAATCACTTGAATAACGTGGTCCAGGTCTTCACCATAGGCAACGGAAACATTCATATTTACCCGCGACCACTCCTTGGTATAGTTACTGGCAACTCCGATCTCGCTGTTAGGGATGCTGTGGACTATGCCATCGAGGTCCCGTAGAACAGTCCTGCGCAAGCCGACCTCTTCAACTATGCCGGCAATTCCAGCAACCTTGACAACATCTCCCACCCCATACTGGTTTTCCAGTAAAATAAGAAGGCCGTTGAATATATCTTTAACCAGGCTCTGAGCACCGAAGCCGACAGCGAGACCGGCAATACCAAGTCCGGCTAGAGCAGGAGCTATTGCTATTTTCAGTTCAGATAGGATGGTGAAAACGGCAATGATACCGATGATAACTGTCCCGGTATTGATGAACACGGAACTCAGAGTAACAGTTCTTTTTTTTATAGCTGTCTCGGGTTTCTCTTTCATTGTGCGTGATACTGTTCTTGCAACCATTAAAGGTATGAAGTGATGCAGAAAATAGTAGAATACTACAGATAGCACTATTATTAGCAATATGCGCCAGCCGTGTTCTGAAAGCCAGCTTATAACCGGTGTCCAGTCCATTATTTTCCCTTCAATTTAATTCTAGCAGAAGGGAGAGAAGTCTGCTATTCTGTTAAATAGTATTTGTTGACTGCGATAACAATCTGCGCTACTTGATTATTGAGAAACAGCTTTCAAACGGTGCTTAATTTCTTCTATTTGTATCTAAGGTCTTGTCATGATTCCGTTTTTCTCATATACTTTCCAGTACATATACGTATTCTGTAGATTGTGCTTGATGTCAATCATGCATACTAAAGTGGTTCACTGAATAAACCCGTGTCTGATTGAGATTAATCGGAAACAGGGACAGTAATGACAGCTACAAGCGTATTGGGCTTCATCGGCATTCTCCTCATTATCGGCTTCTTTGCAGATTACCTTTTCCGAAAAATAAGTCTTCCTGATATACTGGTCCTGCTGATATTAGGCTACCTGATAGGACCTCTCTTCAATATAGTAAATCCGTCCCAGATAGCTCCTGCTTCGCAAATTTTATCTACCCTGGCTTTAGTCGTCATTCTGTTTAATGGTGGTCTTGACCTTAAGTTTGCACATGTCATATCAAGTGCACCCAGGGCGCTTATCCTTGTTATTCTGGGCATTGTGGCCAGTGCGGCTTCAGTAGCGGTTGTGAGTTACTATCTTTTAGACTGGGTCATTATGCCCAGTTTATTGCTCGGAGCTATTCTGGCTGGCACCAGCCCGGCAATAGTAATGCCTTTAATCAAGCGAGCTAAAGTTCCTACTCAAGTTTCTTCTCTGTTGAACCTCGAGTCTGCTTTTAATGGGGCTTTGGTAATAGTAATCGCTCTTATTATCCTGGAAATAATGATGACAGGACAGACCGGAAATGAACTTTCTATGGCTGGTCAGACTATAGGAATAAAATTTGCTGTGGGAGCGGCAATCGGTATGGTTGCTGGTATCATCTGGCTTTGTATCCTCACTCTTATCGAGGGTGAGGTTTATGATGATATATTGACTTTAGCCATCGTTTTCGTGCTCTACTTTACTGTGGAAGGGATAGAGGGCAGTGGTGTCATTTTTACGCTTGTTTTTGGACTAATCCTGGGGAATGGTATCGAGATCGCTAAACTTTTGCGGATTAAGAGGGCAATCGAAGTACATGAGCTTATGAAGAAATTCCATTCCCAGATTTCTTTCCTGATAAAAACGTTTTTCTTTGTCTATCTGGGATTAATGATAACGTTTAATGAACCCGGGCTTATTTTATTAGGTGTCATTTTGTCTTTGGTGCTTTTGGCAGCGAGGTTTATCAGTGTGCTTTTCACATCAATAGGTAGTGCAACCCTGTTAGCAAATAAAGGTATATTGACAGTCATGTTTCCAAGGGGATTATCCGCTGCTGTCATAGCTGAAATCTTAGTGGCTTCGGAAGTATCTAACTCCTCTGTTTATTCGTATTTAATAATAGTTATCATAGTAGTTACGGTAATAATCTCTGCTATAGGAATTCCTGTTTTTACTCATAAACCATTGGACAAAGACAGCCAGGCAATGGTGACAGAACGATAATTATCAGTTGATCCGGTCTTTAAAACAGCCCTCATTTTAAAGAATCAGTCCATACCTATATCCTAAAGTGATTGTGTAACCATGCGATCTGAAGCTGCATATTTTGCCTCGGCGTTATATGAAAGTGTAGCAAATGATGAAATATTACTAAATGGTCATTTCGTCTGTTACTAAATTCCTATTCCAATAGCTTTGGACAGGACATATAATCAAGATATACAGGAGACCGGCATCTTTAATTTAGGCGTTCAAGAAGCGATAAAACCAGTATGATAACTTGACATAATACTAACTATAGATTAATAGGTAGCAGTATTAGCCGGTAAGGGTGGGGCAAGTGATCATAATGTAATTGTGATCAGCATAATTTTCTGAGGAACATAACTATGCAAGACAAGGACGAAGAAAAGACGAAAGAGCAACTCATAAATGAGTTGAGATTTCTGCGCAGACGGTTTGCGGAAGCAGAAAGAGTTGAGCGACTGACCGGGCTGTATAAAAGCGGCTACTTTAAAGAGCGTCTGGAAGAGGAGTTTGCTCGGAGCTCGCGCTACAGACAGGAATTTTCACTTATAATGTTTGATTTGGATTACTTCGAGACGTATATTGAGCGCCACGGGGATAAAGACAGGCAAGAAATTCTTGGTTTGGTAGGACACTCAGTCCATGGTAGTCTCAGGCGAGTGGACATCGGCTGCTACTATGGTGGCAGTAAATTTGCCGTAATTTTACCGCATACAGGATTGAGCGGCGCACAGGTCGCAGCAGAGAAGTTACGTCAGACCATTGAAAGAGTTTTAAAACTGAAGAGCATGTTTGGTGATACGAACCTGACCATCAGTCTGGGTATCGCCTCTTTTCCCGTTGATGAAGTGTCATCGGAGGGACTGGTCAAAAAGGCAGGTGCCGCTCTGGATGTAGCAAAACACCAAGGTGGAAATCAGGTATGTTCAGCCTCAACTGTGCCCCACCTGGCAGGAATAGCGAATGATAATATCTCAAAGGGTCTCCAAAGCATCCGTTTTAAACAGTATCTGGAGGAAGAAGTAGCACAGAACTCTCGCAGCGGACAAGCGTTTTCACTCATCGTGTTAGAGTTAGACAATCTGAAAACATATGGTGAACTCTACGAGCATGAAGCCAGAGACGAAGTTCAAGAAATGGTAGGAGTATCGGTCTGTCATGGTGTCAGGCAGGGAGATAAAGTTGAACGGTATGGAGAAAACGCGTGGGCTGTTATCCTGCCACGTACCGACTACAGTGGTGCGATTGAACTGGCAGAGGGATTGCGCCAGACAGTTAAAACGGATTTGAAAGAGAAAAGTCAGGCTGATGATATCAACTGGACCATCAGTCTGGGCATTGTTTCTTTTCCTGATGACGAGATGTCACCGGATGGATTGATCCAGCGAGTTGATGCTGCCTTGACTATGGCCAGAAAACGGGGTGGAAACCAGTTGTTTCTGGCTTCGGATGTGTCCAGCCTTACCGGAACGGAGAATGACGAGGTCTTACAGATTATCGAGAGGGTAAAGGAGCAAGGCGCCAACTTCATCTATACCATTGCAGCGGCTGTAGATGCGAGGAATCCCGATAGCTCCCGACACTCGCAAAATGTGGCTGAATATGCAGTAGCAATGGGCAAGGCGCTCGGCCTATCGAGCAGAAATGTACGGCAGCTTCGCCTCAGTGCACTTATCCATGACGTTGGTAAAATTTGTATCCCCGACAACATAATTAACAAGACGGGCCAATTAGATGCCGAAGAGTGGAAAATTATGAAGAAGCATCCTGAGGTGGGCGCCGACATAGTAAGCCAGATTCCCGAGTTAGCAGATTGTGCTTTGGCGATTCGACACCACCATGAGAGATATAATGGTAGTGGATATCCTAGCGGTCTTAAAGGGAAGGAGATTCCCCAGGAAGCCCGAATAATTGGCGTAGCTGAAGCCTATGATAATATGACCACGCCGCGCCCATACCGCCAGACATTGACGTTACAGGGGGCGATCGAAGAATTAAAGCGGCAGATCAATATTGAGTTTGATCCTGAAACTACTATATCTTTAATTAAGGCATTGTCGATGGGCTCGAGGATATAAAGAGACGTACTATTAGTAAATATATCTACTTAAAGTATGGCATTACAGTAATATGAAAAAAACAGGTTAAACTCGTCTACCTGTTCTCTTTCCTCATTCTTCGGTATCAATAAAGAGAGGTGAATTCAGCTTTGTAGTCTATCAATTATGAAAGGCAGGTACTGTTTTATATATTCACTGCGAGGCTTCCTATCACTACGTCATGTTGAAATCCCATTGTCTTCGATCACTACTATAGTTATTGGGTTGGGCTATTTATGC
Organism: uncultured Dehalococcoidales bacterium; assembly: GCA_964596125.1. Lineage (GTDB taxonomy): Bacteria > Chloroflexota > Dehalococcoidia > GIF9 > UBA5629 > CAZQRP01. The sequence goes on from CAZQRP010000001.1 coordinate 155,937, forward strand.
TGGAATGCGAAATATTGCCTGTTATACCCATAGTTACCTCCGCTAAGATGAGGCTTTATGGTATCTGTGTTGGCAATGCCGCTTATAAGAATTGTGAAAAGGGTACTGCTGGTTATATCGGGACTGATTCTGATAATTATTGGCCTTATCCTGGCGCTGTATCTTGGTATTACTAGTTTTTTTGCCTTTGAGCGCCACGACTGGATCATGTTTATTATCCTCTTTCTCGGTATGCAGGCGGGTGGTCTGTTGCTGCTATACCTTGGAATAAGGTTAATACGAAAGTGATAAGGTAGTTTTACTTTTAGGAGTGATGGACGTGTTGGTGCAACTGTCTATATGGCAAGGACCTTTGACGATTCCAGGAAATCTGAGTCCAGCTCTTTTTTCTTTTCCCATGTCTCGTGGAATGGGATATATACTATTTCCCCCTTCTGTTCAGCGACTACATGTCCTTCCTTCCCATTGAATAGACCTTCGATAGCAGCTATACCCAGCTTGCTGGCCAGGACCCTGTCTCGTGCAGTTGGTGAACCTCCCCTTTGCAGATGGCCTAATATACAGACGCGGCAGTTGGCTTTTAGACGGAACTGTACATATTGGGCAATTTGTACAGTATGTCCGACTTCATTTCCTTCAGCTACGATTATGATGCTGCTTCGTTTACCTCTCCTGGAGCTTTCCCTCAGGTTACGGCATAGGTCTTCCAAATCGGTCTCTTTTTCCGGTATTATTATTTCTTCTGCCCCGCCGGCAATTCCTACTTCGAGGGCAATGAAGCCAGACGATCGCCCCATCACTTCCACAAAGAAGATACGTTCGAAGGCGTCTGCCGTGTCGCGAATGCGGTCTATAGCTTCCAGGGCAGTGTTGATAGCAGTATCGAAGCCGATGCTATAATCGATACCATAGATATCATTATCTATGGTAGCCGGAATCCCCATTAACTTTATATTGCTTTCCTCGGCTATAGCAGCGGCCCCATGGAATGTGCCGTCTCCACCGATAACTACCAGACCTTCGATTCCTTCTTGCTCCAACAGTTGAATTGCTTTTCCCCTTCCTTCCCTGGTCTTCATCTCCTCGCAACGCGAAGTTTCCAGTATAGTACCGCCCCGTTGGATGATATTTGCCACCGCACGACGGTTCAGCTTAACGAACTCTCCACTCATCAGTCCAGTATAGCCACGCCGGATACCAACGACATCAGCGCCTTTTTGTATAGCACTACGAACCACAGACCGTATGCACGCATTCATTCCTGGAGCGTCACCACCACTAGTTAAAACACCAATCTTTTTCATATTTACCTCTGTTGTACGTGGGAATGGAAATGCCAGAATTCAGGAGAATGTGTTCTGTTTGGATTTGATATAATCACCGCATTTTATCCATTTTTACTTTAAGACAAACGAGTTGATGGAGATGAGGTAATTGTAGTCGATGCCTGGTTGTAGGTATAGTTTCTATTGGAGACCGGGTGTGGTTTAGTCGATATTGCTTGTATAGCCTGGGCAGATTGGGCTGCACTGTGATACATCTGTTCAGTATATTCTTTCGCCATGCGTCGTGCGCTGAACAATGGGGCGTTTGAGCGGATCGCTTCTTTAATCATTTTAATCCAGCCATGCGGTATACCATGTATGTCACGCTCATAATAGAGAGGAATAATTTTTTCCTCCAGCAAGCGATAGAGTTCCCCGGCATCAGCCTCATCTTGGTCTTGTGGATCAAGTACTTCAACATCATTATGAATCGCCCATCCATTCTCGCCGTTGTATCCTTCGTACCACCAACCGTCAAGTATACTAAAATGAAGCACTCCATTAAGAGCTGCCTTCTGACCACTGGTTCCACTAGCCTCCTGAAGTGGTCGAGGAGTATTAAGCCAGACATCGACTCCACTGACAAGGAAACGTGCCATGTGCATGTCATAGTCTTCAACGAAGGCTATTCGACCGCCAAAATCAGGATCTTTTGCCAAATTGTATACTTCCTGGATAAGATGTTTCCCACGTAAATCATCGGGGTGGGCCTTGCCGGAGAAGATTATTTGAACTGGCTCGAGTTCGTTTTGTAGTATATGCTTCAAACGATCAAGGTCATGTAGAATAAGTGCAGCGCGTTTGTAATCGGTGAAGCGGCGACTAAAGCTGATGGTAAGGGCTTCCGGGTCCAGCAAGGCACCCATTGCTAATGTCTGGACCGGTACTATACGGTCTTCACGCCAGCGTGTTCGCACTCTATCATCGACTGCTCTGATAAGCTTATACTTTAACCATCGACGCATCGTCCATATTTCCTCATCTGGAATATCGAGCACTTTCTCCCATAATGCCGGATCATCATGATTTTCTAACCACTGGTGATCAAGATACTTTTCATATAACATGGCCATTTGTGGTGCTATCCAGGTGGGAATGTGGATTCCATTAGTTACAGAGCCAATTGGTACATCTTCCTCATTACTATTAGGCCATAGGGGATGCCACATTCTGCGACAAACGATGCCGTGAAGTTGACTGACCCCATTGCGTTGATCAGCCATCCTGAGACCCAGTACAGTCATGTTGAAGACCACGTTATCTGACTCCTGGATGCCGAGATTTAAGAATGTATCCTTATCCAGTCCCAGAGAACTCCAGTAGCGGTGAAAATATTGTTCTATTAGATCGAGAGAAAAAACATCATTGCCAGCCGGGACCGGCGTATGAGTAGTAAAGACAGTCGTTGCCCGGACTCGATCGGCAGCTTCATCGAAATCCATACCAGCCTCTACTAACTCTCGAGTGCGTTCTAACATCATAAATGCTGTGTGCCCCTCATTGGCATGCCAGATATCCGGCTTGATGCCAAGTGCTCGAAGAACGCGTACCCCGCCAATACCTAAAACGATTTCCTGTTCCAGGCGAATTTCTCGATCGCCTCCATAGAGACGAGCAGAAAGCTGGCGGTCCTGTTCTGAATTGTCTTCAATGTTGGTGTCCAGTAAATAAAGCTTTACTCGACCGACATTTACCTGCCATACAGCAACCTGAACCGATCTGGAATCCAATGGAACCCCGACTTTCATCATTTGTCCCTGGTCAGTTAGTATCGGGGTGATTGGTGCTTCATGAAAGTTTAACTGTTCGTAGACCTCTTCCTGCCAACCATCGGTTAAGACATGCTGGTGAAAATATCCCTGCGGATACATGAATCCAATCCCCACCATAGGAAGGCCAAGGTCATTCGCCTCTTTGCAATAGTCGCCTGCAAGAACACCCAATCCGCCCGCATAAATCGGGAGTGAGTTATGGATGGCAAATTCGAGCGAGAAATATGCTATGATGTGCTGTAACAAGTGTGGATATTCCGTAGTAAGCCATGTAGTTTCTCCAGATATGTCAGTCTTGAAGTCGCTTATTACGGAATCGTATTTTTTGAGAAAAGCTTGATTCTCAGCAGCTGCTACCAACCTGTAGGGGGCAATCTGTTGCAATAGCTTGACCGGATTATGTCCTGTGGACATCCATAGAAGGCGGTCCAGGACTTTAAACATCTCGCGTGCCTCTAAATGCCAACTCCACCACAGATTGTGAGCAAGTTCATTGAGACCTCCGATACGCTTTGGTATCTTTGATGTTAACACGTTATTCATTGGATTTCAGAAGTATATAGTCGGTTATACTTATTTTGGCTATATTGCCTCCTCTATAAAGACAAGCGGATTTAAAAGTCCACTAACCAGCTTACTATACGCCATACCATCTTATACTACATCTTATGAAAATAGTAAATAGTATATAAGTAATGTTGATACAAGAAAATAGTACTATGGTGAATAAATAACGGAATGTCATCGATTGATAATCAGTAAGCTTTAATCTGATCAGGTAGTCACATGTATTTTATAGCGGCAGGTTTTATTCAGGTTGCAACGGCCGCAGGCTTCGGCTCGCGTCCATGTAGACATTTCCTGTCCTATACCGATGACCATTGAAACTGACTTGCGGGGGATCATAATTTGTAAGGGAGTAAGATGTACTCCAATTTCTTCCGCCGGTACCAGTTCGAACAGATGCTGCTGTTCTGAAATGGGCAGACCAGGCATGCCTGGATTAAGGGGGCTGCTTGCTTGATAACCGCGGGACGATGCCTCTTTTTGTATAATCTGGCAGGCTTCCTCGGCAAGGGAGTCCATGGCAGCACTGCCAATACCATCCAGAAGCGTGCCTCGAAGCGGCTCATTTTGCTCGAAAAGTTCTGCCACTTCTTTTTCCAACTTGGGACCTATAGTGCACAGTATCAAGGCAAGTTCCTTGGCTGACGGTAAAACTGAGGGAATAAGCCTACCGTGAAGTACTTTATCGTCTGATAGATATACGTAATCTGGCGACCTATCGGTTATAGAGTGTAGTTTGTAGGCAATGGCTGGCTCCAGTAAAGGTAAATAGCTTTCAGTGGACAGGAATTCATGCACCATAGCCATAATTTGTGGTTGGCGTCTGGATCGTTGACTCATCCCCTGATGTCGGAGAACGTGCTCTATATCCAGATTTAACGGAATATTATGAATTATCGGCATAATAGTATGATACAGCTTATATACTATATGTAATAATTAAGTCAAATATTTTTTGCTTTTTGGATTTCATTTTTATTGTGGCTCCTTATAATAAAAGTCATAAGCTGCCTTTCATTGCGCTGTCTTAGCTTTATCCGAATTGACTAGTCTGTTACGATTCTTTAACGACAGTCGGCTTGTGTGATCTAACGTCCGCAGTGTATGATGATGAGATTATGAATGCATATACTGCTGGATTAAATCTGAGTTCTATATCCGGTTAACAGTGGGAATCCCGAAATCCGCTTATTGGTGCAGGCGATTGTGAGATGGTATAGATATGGACAATGCCCCGAATAAGAAGTCTGTATTACTTGTCACCACATTAGGTTCTTTCCTGACATCGTTTATGGTGTCTTCCATAAACGTTGCATTACCCTCGATTGGAAACGAACTTGCTATGGATGCTATTTTGTTGAGCTGGGTAGCTACCTCATACCTTCTAGGAGTGACCGTTTTCCTTATTCCCTTTGGAAGAATAGCTGATATCTATGGGAGGAAAAGGATTTTTGCATACGGAATTATTATGAGTACCGTGGTGTCATTTATTCTAGCGATTCTCAATTCTGCTGTCTTACTGATTGTTTTTCGAGTTGTGCAGGGAATGGGAGCTGCGATGGTCGCCGCTACCAGTGTCGCCATATTGACTTCAGTTTACGGTGTCGGTGAGAGGGGCAGGGCTATGGGAATAATGTTGGCTGCGACTTATCTGGGAGTCTCTCTCGGTCCCTTTTTAGGTGGATTATTAACGCAGTATTTAGGCTGGAGGAGCATTTTCCTTGCTAACATACCTCTGGGACTATTGGTGATTGTTTTTGTTTATTGGAAATTAGAAGATGAATGGGCTGAGGCAATGGGAGAGAAATTCGATCTCATTGGCTCAATTATACTTGGTATGATGGTTGTAATGATAATTTATGGTTTTTCATTGCTGCCAGCTATACCGGGGCTATTGCTGATTTTCATCGGTGCCGCCGTGTTTATAGGATTTGTTAAATGGGAAGCAAGGATAGAGACTCCTGTATTAGATGTAAACCTTTTCAGGGAAAATAGGGTTTTCGCTTTCTCCAGTCTGGCAGCGCTTATCAATTATAGTGCCATATTTGCTGTCATGTTTCTTTTAAGCCTTTACTTGCAGTATATCAAGGGATTCAGTCCTCAAAGTGCTGGCTTTGTTCTTGTAGCTCAACCATTTATACAGTCCGTCTTTTCACCAGTTGCCGGCAGGATGTCAGATAGAATTCAGCCACATATAGTGGCATCGGTGGGAATGGCGTTAACAGCTCTGGGACTTTTGTTATTTGTTTTTCTAAGCGGGGATACGACACTTCCATCTATCGTGACTGGTTTAATTCTGATTGGTTTTGGCGTTGCCCTTTTCGTATCTCCAAATACGAATGCTATTATGAGTTCTGTGGATAATAGGTTTTATGGAGTAGCGTCTGCCATTACTTCGCTGATGCGAAATACCGGTATGATGTTCAGTATGGGGATTGTGATGCTGATATTTGCACTATATATAGGGAGTGTCCAGATTACACCACAGTATTACGGACTTTTTTTAAAAAGTGTCAGGACAGCGTTCATAATTCTCACTATCTTGTGTTTCTGCGGCATATTCGCGTCGCTGGCAAGGGCCAAGACAAACGAAGTCAATTGATAAAGTCCCAGTAGTCTTTCTTATCGCAGTTCGTTTCAGCGATTCGAAATAAGTTAGGATTAAAATCGACTAGCCTGCTAGAGCTAAAACGAGTCCCAGAGTTCGACTGATTACACTATATGTTGATTTCTGGAAATGGTATTGGCTTACTGGTAGTCTCGTTGTCCGTGGAAACCGGTGGTGGTATTGACGGCGGAGTTGGTTCGGTCGCTTGGAATGTTTTAATGAAAAGGTATATTGCTACTCCTACAAATATCAGCAGCCCTATCAGAGAAATTACAACAATAAATTGGCTTTTTTTCCTCTGTTTTACTATATCTTCCTTGCTTTTGTAACCTGTTTTTTGTTCTTGATATTGTTGCTGTGGTTGTTCCTGGTATTGCTGCTGATACTGTTGCTGCGGTTGTTCCTGGTATTGCTGATACTGTTGCTGTGGTTGCTCCTGATATTGCTGTTGATATATCGTGCTCTCTTCCTGTGGCTGATACTCAGGCTGTTCCTGGAATCCCCAGGTTAATTCTGCACCGCAATTTGGACAAGTTGTAAATTCAGGATCGACAATTGCACTGCAATAGGGGCAATTGTATTGAAACCTCTCACCGCAAGAGCCACAAAATCGCTGGCCTATCACATTTTGCCAACCACACCTGTGGCATCTGAATATCTGTTGCATAGTATCTTCCTCTTGTTGCCTGAGGTATCACCTGCCTGTCACTATCTATTACCATTCAAAAACATTGTTCTCATTATACAACGAGATGCTATAAAAGAGAACCGTTTTTACTCTATCCTGTCATCCGTCTTATGGTTTGTCGAGCGTATGCATGTTTAATCAATCAACCCAATTTTGACCGGAGAGTTACATTCCGTTTCGAGTATTAATGTATCCGGATTAAACCGCTGCAGAATTAAAGCAAAGCCATTATGGTTAATTTTGAACTTGGTTCTTGATGTAGTAGAATATTTGAGTATGGTTCAAAGTGAGTTCAGGCGTTTGCCCAGTGTAGACAGAGTCATCTCTGAAGAGCGGATTAAACAGCTCCAGGGTGCCTATCCACATGACTTGCTCGTAGACCTGGTTCGGCAGCGTCTTGAGCAAGACCGGTTGTCTATTACACGGGGAGAGCCCAGTCCTTCAATCGATGAAATAGTCCAGTCCGTTCTATTACGATTACAGGCACTGGTATATCCCAGTCTCCGCCCTGTTATAAATGCCTCGGGAGTGATACTTCATACCAATATCGGCCGTGCGCCACTAAGCGAGGAGTCAGTGACGGCGATGGAACTGATTGCCCGTGATTACTGCAACCTTGAGTTTGATATTGACAGTGGGGTTCGCGGGTCTCGCCATGTTCATATCGAGGGACTTCTGTGTCAGTTAACGGGAGCTGAAGCGGCGATAGTAGTGAATAACAATGCTGCTGGAGTGTTGCTTGCTCTTACTGCTCTGGCTAAAAGAAAAGAGGTTATCGTATCACGAGGCCAGGCTGTAGAGATCGGTGGTGGCTTTCGTATTCCAGATGTCATGCGACAGAGCGGAGTGAAGCTGGTAGAGGTTGGTACTACCAACTGTACCTACGACTACGATTATGAGATGGCGATTAGTCCGCGGACAGCAGCATTACTGCGTGTACATCCCAGCAATTTTAAGGTGGAGGGTTTCACGCACAATGTTACCCTTGAGGAAATGACAGCACTTGGTAACAAGTATGGTCTTCCAGTGTTTGATGACCTGGGCAGTGGTTGTTTCTTGGACACGGCCGCATTTGGGCTTGATCCTGAACCGACGGTGCAACAAAGTATTTCTCTAGGTGTTAGCCTGGCCTTTTTTTCTGGTGACAAACTTGTGGGTGGTCCTCAAGCAGGCATTATCGTGGGCAAGAGGATTTATGTCGATAAGCTGAAAAAGCATGCACTGGCGCGGGCACTGCGAATCGATAGAATAAGGTTAGCCGGATTGGCTGCTACATTGGTCCATTACATAAAAGGTGAAGCATTGCAGAAAGTCCCGGTATGGCGCATGGTAGCCATGCCCTTGGTCGAAGTTGAAAATCGGGCGAGGCTTTGGGCACAGGCCCTCAACAGTATTGCCGGAGTAGTTAAAGGAGAAGCTGTGTTGGGTGGCGGCAGTTTACCCGGGAGCACATTTCCTACCATGCTTGTGTCGATTGAGGGCAAAGTCAGGGGTAAAGGTCGAAACCTGGCTCATTTAATTAGCCGGAAACTAAGGCAAAACGAACCGCCGGTGATTGGACGTATTAGCGGCGACACACTGTTTCTCGATCCAAGGTCAGTATTACCTGAACACGATGATATAATGCTCCAGGCGCTCCATAGCATAGCTGCCAGTATGAAATACTAACAGTACAGGCATACTGTATACTCCTACTTTAGCAACAGGCACCGTAGCCGGAGTAAATGTGCGGTCGCTTTTAAAAGGACGTGCAAACAAAGGATTACCATGTTTGTAGTAGGCACTGCTGGTCATATAGATCATGGCAAGTCGGTTTTAATACAGAAGTTGACGGGAATAGACCCTGACCGCCTGCGTGAAGAAAAAGAGAGGGGCATGACCATTGATCTTGGTTTTGCCTGGTTGAAATTGCCCAGTGGATCGGAAGTTGGGATTATCGATGTTCCTGGCCATGAGCGCTTCATTAAAAATATGCTGGCTGGAGTGGGTGGCATAGACATGGCGCTTCTTATTGTTGCTGCGAATGAAGGTGTTATGCCACAGACGAGGGAACATCTGTCCATAATTGACTTGCTCGGGATACAAAAGGGAATTGTAGTAATTACAAAGAAAGACCTGGTAGACGAGGAATTGTTAAGCCTGGTGAAAATGGAAGTGGAGGAATTGATAAAGCCGACCACATTGTCTGGTGCTCCTGTTGTGACCGTATCTGCTGTTACCGGGGAAGGATTGCCGTCTCTGGTTTCCACTATTGACGAGGTTCTTTTGTCTACTGAGCCGAGAAGGGATATTGGCAGGCCAAGACTTCTAATAGACCGTGTTTTTACTATTTCGGGCTCAGGGACCGTTGTGACAGGCACGTTGATCGATGGCTCTCTGTCTGTGGGGCAGGACCTGGAGATTGTCCCTAAAGGCATCAAGGCTAGATTGAGAGGAGTACAAACGCATAAGACTCGTATAGAGACTGCCGGTCCGGGTAGTCGTGTAGCCGCTAATTTAGTCGGAGTGGCCCCGTCTCAAATAGAGCGTGGTGATGTAGTTACCAGGCCGGGCTGGCTGGTACCGACTATGAGAATTGACGTGGGGTTGACTATGTTACCTGGTATTAAACGCCCCCTTCGTCATGGTGCAACTGTTAGCTTTTTTACCGGCGCTGCTGAGGTTACAGCCAAGGTTCATTTGCTGGATAAAGAAGAGGTTGTGCCTGGAGACACTGCGTGGGCACAGTTTACGCTTGCCAGTCCTGTGGCTGTGGTGAAAGGTGATCATTTTATCATTCGTTCGCCAATGGATACTTTGGGTGGTGGTAAAATAGTCAACTCATATGCAAGCAGACATCGGCGGTTCCGTCCGGATGGTATTCGAAACCTGGAAGTTATGGAAAGGGGCACGGTAGAAGAGGTTATTATTGCCGCATTAGATGTAAAGCAGCCACTGGAACTGGATTATCTTCTGGTCCAGTGCAATTTATCCGCCGGCGAGGCGCAGAAAGCAGTGGATGTGCTCGTAGAACGGAAGGAGATCAAGGTGATAGGGCAGGGAGACCACCGACTGCTCTTTACCAATGTTGGTTGGGATCGTTTGACCGAAAAAGCTGAGGCTGTAGTGAAAGCCTATCATAAAAAATTTGCTACCAGATCGGGCATCCCAAAAGGGGAACTCAGTAGCAAATTGGGGCTACCGCCCCATTCTCCGGTTTTACAGGAATTTTTTAACGAGGGTATTCTGGTCGAGGAAGGAGCGGCAGTCCGTGTTACTTCTTACTGTGTACAACTTACTCCACAGCAGCAGTCAAGAATTGATGCTTTTTTGCATTCGCTGGAGCAGAGCCCTTACTCACCACCTGGCGATGTAGTGCTTGAACCTGACCTGCTCAATCTTCTTATTGAACAGCAGAGAGTGGTCAAGGTGAGCGGTAAGGTAGTTTTCTCCAGGAAGGCCTACGATGAGATGGTAGTCAAAATCATCGCCCATGCAAAGGAACAGGGTACTGTGAGTGTGGCTGAGGTACGCGACATGTTTGGCACCAGTCGAAAATATGCCCTGTCACTTTTGGAGTACATGGACGAGAAAAAACTTACGCGCCGTGTAGGTGATGACCGTGTCGCCAGATAGCCAGCTCAATTTCAGGTTAGCTGGAATGCATGAGGCCTAACTCTAAAATGAAATATACTTTTCACGTCTTTTAAATCTCCTGGCCATTGTCGTATTGTGTTTACTGTATGCTCCTGTTATCATTAAAAATGCTTTGCTGTCCTGTATTTCAATAATAATAGAACGTTTCAGGACAGGTAAATTGGTAAAATCTATAAAGAGTAATGAGCATGATTCTCCGGTTGTGAGTGTTATCTTGACCCTTGAAGAGGTTGGACATATAATTCAATTCGGATAAAGAGGAGTAAAACGTGGCTGTTTCGCATAAGGTGGCTGTTTCACACGAAGTTTACCGACCGGTCGTTCGACTGGCAGTTGGCCTGATCATTCTTGCCATCATCAACTGGGTGCTGACCAGCTTACCCATGATTAAAGAGGTAAAGATACCATGGATCCCTATCTCTGCCGGGGCAATTGTCTCGGTAATAATCGGTATCATTATGATATCTGTTTTCCTCACTTTCAGGCGCGATTTTGTTCCACGGCTCCAATCTGCGGTACCTTCTTTTCCTGAAAGTGGGACAATTGTTGAAGCGGCCGTAAACCTGGGCATAATTACCATTGCCTATACCATGTTCGATGACGCCATATTGCCGTTTATGGGACGATTTACCTGGTTATATCCGGTAGTTTTCCTGCTCATTGCAGTCTGGCCGCTATTTACTCTGGTGGTAACACTGTACAGGAGTAGTGACAAAATAGCTGATTTAGCCACCGGAAAAATAGCGGAAGTCAGTGGAGAGTTTGTCAAATGTGCCAGTTGTGGTGAGATAATTCCCAGTTCCGCTAAATTTTGCCCCCGCTGCAGCGCAGAATTGACCTGGCTGGTAAATAATACTGCTACAATTAAATGTGGTAAGTGTGGTGCTGAGAATAAAGCGGACTACGGATTTTGCTTTGCTTGTGGAAAGCCGCTTCATAAACAATAATTCCAAACTTCATACTACGTCCCGGTTTTGATCATCTGCTAATTTTGACCGCCACCTCATGATGCATCCATATTAGTTCCTGGTAGTCTTTTGTTGTCCTGTGAGGTATAGATACTTACTATGATATTCTATCTATGCCTGCTTGATTTTGATATACCTATCCATCTTGGAGTTTTATTAATGTATTCCCGGTAGGTGTCGCCGTACCTCTGAAGTAAGAAGCGCTCTTCTGGAATGGCAGAGATAAGCGATAAGACTGTGTAGACAATTGAAAGTAACAAAAAAAGCCATGAAGCACAGGTAACCCCCAGGCCTATAAGTGCTAAGGATGAACTGATGTACATAGGGTGTCTGGAATAACGATAGAGTCCTTTGGTCACTGGCTCGTCACCAAGGGCGGTGGTAGCAAAGCTCATAATCACCATAGTATAAAAGACCAGTCCTAACAAAGTAATAGGGAGGCCTGTGTAAAACCATAGCGTGCCCAACCTGAGTGGTAGGAAAATGGAATATATAAACTGGAGAAAAAATATTATGTGATAAGTATAGAGGATTATCTTTTCAGTTTTACTCATTACAGAGCTATGATCGCCTGTCTTTGTGGCACTTCTATTAATGACGGGTACCAGGCAAATAAGCATTAAGGAATAAAGTATGAAAATCCAGGCATTCCACACGCCAATTTCAAAAGCTGGTGTCAGCGACATGGTTTTTCCTCATTCAGGCTTCAGTCTACTACTCGCATGTGATTGGATCAATACCCTGAAAGTGAGATGAATCTCTGGCCGTGCGGGATATTGACTGGTATCAGTTAATTGCAGTGGGCTGATAATACGATTATTTTTTTTTGTGTTTATGATACAATTCAATAAAAAATATATTCAGTACAATGGATAACAAAACAGGTATGGCAAGCACCCACAGGTTTTCAAATATATCAATACCAAAAAACAAACAGGCAAAAATGACCAGAAAGGCTATTATTATTCCCACTATGAGTGAAGCAATTCCTAAAAACAGGATATCTATTTCCATTGAGTTCACCAGTTTTACAGGCTGTATTAACCTGCTTTAATTAATTATAGTGCTTATTATGGTATAGTATACAGCTTACCTATCATTAGGTTAAGTAGGGCAGACGACGAGCTATAGTTTTAAAATATGCGCTAGGGCTCCATCCGCACTAATATCAATTCGGGATTATATACTATACTCCCCGCGACAGGCCGATAAAGACAAACAGAACCAATGCCAGGGATGCTCCGCAAGCCAGGAACATTGTCTCAAAATTACTTGTTTCAGCTATAAATCCCATGATTGTCGGGCCGATAGCCTGACCAGCCTGGTACAGGCAAGTACTTACACCCATGGATAGACCTCTTGCCTTTGCTGAAGATGAGTCGGCTATCAAAGCCACGATTGCTGGTGATGCCAGTGCTACACCGATGCCGAAGCAAATGGCTGTTGGAATCAGTTGAGACAGACTGTCGAACTGGGAAATGAGAGCAGCAGCCGTCGCGCAGATGATAAAGCCACAAAAGATCACGGGCTTTCTTCCAATCTTATCTGATAGTCTGCCGGTTAGAGCTCGCAGAAATGCTGAACTGGCAAAAAGGGTAGTTATAATCAGCCCCAAACCGGCTTCAGCTATGCCAAAACCTTTGCCATAAAGGGGTATAAAAGTTGTAATGCTGAATGTTCCAAATGAAACAAACATATATGCCAGCAAGCCAGCAATAGCAGGTCTTTGTTTGAGCCAGCTCCACGAACTCTTTTCAGTTAATGTATCCATTGTTCCCGTTGAAATAGAACCAAATCGAAATAGAATAAAAACCAGCCCTAGCATTGAAATAGCGCTGCAGCCATAGAAGGCTGCTTCAAAACTGAGGCGACTTAATAGAAAGCCGCCGGTTACCGGCCCCGTCATCAAACCTATATGTAGTGACATGGTAAAAAAGCCCAAAGCTTCGCCTCGTCGGGAAGCCGGGGCCAGGTCAACAGCCAGGGCGAATGCTGATGGGAGGAAACAGGCCTGAGACAATCCGTGAATTACTCTGACGTAAAACAGTTGTTGATACGTAGTGGCCAGCGGATAAAGCAATGGTGCCAGGGTAAAGACGACCAGGCCGGTGGTTAAAAAGGTACGACGTCCAAACTTGTCGGAAAGTATACCAAGAGGGATTAAAAGCGAAGCAGTTGCATAATTGGTTGAAGCTACTATCAGTCCAACTTGAGATACCGGGGCACCCAGTTCCGCAGCATAAAGAGGCATTACCGGATAGAGAGAGCTGAAACTTGTATAGGCTGCGAATGTGACCGCATACAGTGTGAAAAGTGAAAAAAAGCTTTTCAATGATGACTCTCGTTCCTAGAACTTTATCATAAAGAGCTGATATGTTAAAGTCTTACCTATTGTTTAAATAGGCGGTATAAGATGTTTTAAAGGCTACATATAACATAGGAGTATGACCCTCTCTCCCAAAAAGCTGATCAGCTCACAAGGTTAGACAACGGATCAGGTAAGGTGACTATAATGGTCAGAAAACTTATATACCTGAAAAGATTATCAACAAATTTAGGGAAGGTGGGATTCCTTAATCGCGGGGCTATTGTTATAAAAAAATTAAGCCGGCAACACAGGTTCGTGCCCCATATGTGGGGCTGCAATTGTTCAGATTTGGGAAGCGTTACCTGGATTACCAGGCTTAGAACTATTGCTAGGAGATGCGTATTGACGGACAGGTTACCGTTCTGATGACTCCATCTATAGTATGAATACTCTTGGTAACCAGATTGCCAATAGCATTCAAGTCATTTTCCTCAATCACGGTAATAATGTCATAGGGACCAGTTACAGCATCGACAGATTTCATTCTGTCTATCTTTAACAGAGCAGCTACAACCTCTTTGGTCTTACCAACTTTTGTCTCTATGAGAATAAATGCTTTTACCGCCATAGGTCAACACCTCCTCACTTCTGAATTAAACCAATAAAGGCACCGGCAGTCGCCATCTCAGCGATTCCAGTGCCCTTCATACTCCCATCACCCTGCTCCAATGTTAATTGTTCCTTACTTCATGTCATATGGTACGGCTTAAATATAGTCCTCATCTGCTGGTTTGTCAACAGGTATTATAAACAGCGAATTTGCAATCCGATGCCCCTGGCTAAAGTGATAAGCAACGTTCCTCAAATTGGTAACCAAGAATCTGGCGGGAGCGTATGGGAGTCGAACCCACCGAAGACATTTGTCATGCCTCCCGACGGATTTGAAGTCCGCGAAGCCCACCGGGACCCAAACGCTCCCGTACCGATATGTTAACTATCACTGGAAGCCGGCACTGACTTCTTTCGTCTGGCCAATTTTGATAATAGAATTCCAACTTCGTAAAGGATAATGATAGGAATGGCTACCAGGCCCTGGTTAACCGGATCGATGGTCGGTGTGATTATGGCTCCGAGGATAAAAGCCACGATATAGAAGATCTTACGGTATTTTGAGAGCCATTCAGGCCTGACAACACCAATTTTGGTTAAAAAGAACAGGACAATGGGAATTTCGAAGCACATACCGATCCAGAAGATCAAAGTGGTTAATAGTGAGATATATTTACTCACCTTTATCATGGGTTCAGCGACATCACCGCCGAAAGTAAATAAAAAATGAAAAGCCGGAGGAAGCAGGACAAAATAAGCAAATACGGCTCCTAACAGAAAGCATATTGTTATCGCCGGCAACATGGTGTAGACATAACCTCTCTCCCTGCTGGTAAGAGCCGGACGGATGAATAAAACCATCTGGTAAATGATGAAGGGTAGCACGATAACAAGCGCCAGAAGAAGGGTGACCTTTATATAGGTACCCATCATCTCTGTAGGCTCGGTAAAGACAATAGGCAGGTCTGGAAAACGGTCCGTCGCAGGTTTCTTCAATATATCAAAGACATTAAAATAGTAGATAATGTAGAACGAGACGGGGATGGCAACAATAAGTGAAATTACTGACCTGAAGATTACAGAACGGAGCTCTCGTAAGTGCCCCATGAATGTCATCTGATTATTATCACTCATCTAGCTTTTCGTCTGACTGCGATACCGGTATTATGTTCTGTATATTCTCCCCGTTTACCTCTGCATTGGCACATTCGTCCGACTCTGATCCTGGTATCGTCTCCTGAACAGTATCTGCGTCCGACCGTGTTTCGGGTTGAGGTGCTGTTGCTGCGGTTGTGTCCTTTTCTGCCGGATTTTCAGTTGCCAGGTCCTCAGCAATTATCGTACTTATAGTTGAAAGGTCTTCACTGAGTGTTTCAGATGTAAGTTCTTCAGTGATTGCCTTGCTTATATTGGAAAAGTCTTCACGGAGCGTCTTTTTTTCAGTTGCTATTTCTTCAGTGATCGTTTTACTGAGTTCGAAGGTAGCCCTTCTGAAATTACGGTATAACCTGCCTGCCTTTGCTGCCATTTCAGGTAATTTATCCGGTCCGAAAAACAGAAAAGCTAATATCAAAATGAGGAGTATTTCGAGGGGGCCCATACCCATAAAGTTCATAAAACGCCTCTTAATTCCAGACTGAAACAGGAAGATGATCCCAAGGATATAACGCGATTGTTGATTGAGGCCGGTAATTACCTGTACCGTGAGCCCTGAGAAAAATGGACTCTGTTCCCTGATAATTAACTCTTGTCTTTGGTTTCTACTTCAGACGCCCTGGAGATATCTTTACTTTTGTCCTTGTCCTCCTCATCTTCCCCGGCACGTGCTTTACGAAATTCCCTTATACTTTTGCCGATAGCTCCGCCGACTTGAGGTAATTTGCCGACTCCAAAGATAATAAGAACCAGAACCACGATAAGGCCAATTTCCAACGGGCCCATATGAAATGGCATTAACTTCCTCCTTGAATAGACAACGCCGTCAAATTCAAATTATATCACTGCTCTGTGGTCCAGTCAAAATGAACGGACTTGAGTAAGTTTATCGACCCCATCCTCTGTGTCCTCTTCCCCTTGTCAAGGGGAAGAGAAGGAAATTTGGAAGAGGCGCGCTAGCCCCTCTTAAACGCCTATTCTTTTGTCCTCAGGAGAGAAGCCTATTTTACTGAAAATCTTCCCTCTTTCTTTGAGGGTGAGGGAGACAAAGGAAGTGAAGCTATTCGTGATTGGGCTGAGAAGCCCGAAAATCTGAAGCTAAAAATAGATTTTCCAGAATAAAACAGCTTCGAGGAGTGTGCTCGCAGCTGTCCTGATTATCGGGATTGCGGACAGTTGGTGTTATTAGGCTTTATAGTTTGACTCATGAGCTTGCTTATCCATATCGAGTGTAAGGATGCGTTCCATGGGCAGCAGTATCTCGGCTTCTGTCTGCCGCAGGTCAATAGCCTTGAGATAGCGTCGGCATTTCTCACAAGTATATAGCCGGTAAAGGCTTTTGTCATCAGTGAGGTAGGCCAGTGTTTTCATGTCCTGATTTCCACAGTGGGGGCAGACAAGGCGGTGGAATATCCAACGGGCATCGCAGCGCGAGCAGAGAAGCCGTCTTGCGCCTCTTTCTTTGTCCAGAAAAGAGAAGTCAGGGCCGCCTCCGCATATCGGGCAGTATTTTCGATACCATGAGTCTTGTTTAACCAAAGATATTAGTTCGCTGGCATAGACACATAACAGCGGGTAAAATACAGCTTGTAGCACACTTGCCGTAAGGGGCATGATAGTCTTACCTTTCGCCATACTTTTTTGCGAGAGTGTTCCACTTTCAAACCAGGCTTTGGCCACTTCTCTCAGCAGTTCTGTATCTGTACCTATCCGGTTCAGTTGTTCAATTTCTTCGCTTTCCGGTGAGACATACTCATCCGCCAGCTCGGTCACTGCACGGAGTAGTTTTTGAATGTCCATCCAGTCAATTATCAGGTCTGTGAAGATAAGTGCTGGTTTACCACGAGCTATACGGCGCCTCGCCTTTGTTTTGAGTGAAGGTAGTGTTTCAGATAGGTCAGGTGGATTATAGGTGCACTGGGCAGTTAGAATTCGGCGATAGAACTCTAAAGAACTTGGCAGAGGCTGTTCAGCCTCTGCCAAGCTTTTGAGCATCTTGTCTATCACCTGCCTGTCTGTAAAAGCCAGTGGTGATCCGCTGGTCACTTTTTTGCGACCTCGTCGTACCATTTGCCATGGTGTGATTTGGCGTATTCTACAGTTACCGTTCCTCCAACCATGGAATTGAAGCTTCCGCCATGCTGACGCATGAGAGGATGAAGTACTCCAAGATATATGTGCACCAGCAACATCAAGAATGTGGCTATGAAAGCTGCGTCGTGAACGAACACGCACCATTGGAAGACAGCCGATACCAGACTGTACTTGAAAAACCACATCAGTATACCGGTGATAACAAAGACCGGTCCCAATATCAGCACCATGGTATACCACAGTTTCTGGCCGGAATTCATCTCGGGCTGAGGTGGCATAGTAGACTCATCACCGAGGAAGTAGTATCTGGGGGCCGCTTTCAGCCACTCCAGGTCCTCTTTACCCCAGGTAAAGGCCTGCTTTATTGAGGCACCAGCGGTTTTCGGATTGGCAAACAATTGCATCAGCGGTGCCAGGACAAAGATGACTGCTGCTATACGATGTATTACCCTGCTCCAGCTATCTTGTGCAAGGAAACCAAGTGCAGGGACAAACAGGAAAATACCGGTAATAACCAGAGCCAAAAATGCAGTAGTGTGCACCCAATGGAAAACTCGTGCTACCTTTGTATATTTTTGAATCGTTTCCATGATAACTCCTCCGATCTCTTTAGTCCTATTTCTTGGCCTTGGCCTCTTTATTGACATTTGCCCGGGCCACCAGGTAATTGATACCAAGTCCCACAACAGCCAGTCCCGCCAGAGCATAGCCGACTGGCTGAAGGATGTCATCAGTGGCTATGGCAGCCGCCGGTATTTCAGGCTGAGCCGGAAGACCATGTACCTGCGGTGGTTGAGTAAGGACATACATAACATGCAGACCACCCAACTCTTTCTCACCGTAGAAAGAGGCAGCCGGGAACGCTGGTTTTAGCTCCTGTACTCTTTTCTTGCCGGCTGCTATCAATTCCTGCCGATCGCCAAAAGTGAGTGCACTGGTGGGGCAGGTCTTGACGCAGGAAGGCTCCTGTCCATTGCTGGTTCTGTCGGTACACATGATGCATTTCTGGATTTTTCGTATAACCGTCGTAGCTCCGCCTTTTGCCCGTGGTACTTCGAATGGACAGAACTCCACACAGTAACCGCAGCCGGTACAGATGTCCTCATTGAAGGCAACAGCGCCGGATGGGTGATGGTACAGGGCGCCACTGGGGCAGACCCTGACACAGGCAGCATCGGTGCAGTGCATGCAGCTCTGCCTGGAGAATATCCACTCGACTCCACCATACTTGTTACTCGCTATTTCCTTAAACCTGATCTTGACCCAGGTGTTATAAGATAGGTCAGGGGGGTTTTCGTAGGTTCCCTGGCATGTCGTTTTCTCGCCTTCCAGGCTCCACCACTGCTTGCAGGATACCTGACAGCCCCGGCAGGCAGTGCATTTGCTTGCGTCGTATAATATTGCTTGATCAGCCATCACTTACCTCCGTTAAGCCTTCCTGACATTACACAGGAACGCTTTATATTCTGGAATCATTGTGTTTGCATCGCCCACGTGCGGTGTAAGGACGTTAGCACTGTCACCTGTGGCAAGTCCTGCGTAGCCCCAGTGCCATGGCATACCGACCTCGTGAACGATCCTGCCGTTGATCTTGAAAGGTTTGAATCGCTTGGTGACCATAGCTATGGCCTCGACCTGACCTCGAGCAGATTCTACTATCATTTTGCCACCGTTGACAATGCCTTTCTCTGCTGCCAGTTCCTCGCTTATTTCGACGAACATTTCAGGCATAAGCTCTACCAGCCATGGAAGATTTCTGGTCATAGCACCCGCCTGCCAGTGTTCGACCAGGCGATAGGTTGTAGCAACATAAGGATATTTGTCCGGTGCTCCCCGCTGGCTATCTGCCGAAGCGCCCTTAAGGAAGACGGGATTATTTTCCATACCTGACATGGCGTTCTTAACAGGACTTTCCCAGGGCTCATAGTGTTCCGGCAGAGGACCATCAGCAAGACCCATGCCGAAGAGGTGGGCAAATCCGTCGTTTTTCATGATGAAAGGCCATTTGGTCGCCGCCGGGTTAACAGCCATCGGAGGCCAGCCTCCATCCGGAACATCGCCTACCCATTTGCCGTCCTTCCACCAGATTACCGGTTTTTCCTTGTCCCAGGGCACACCGTTGAGGTCAACTGAGGCCCTGTTATAGATGATTCGACGATTAACAGGCCAGCACCAGGACCACTTTGGATATAGTCCAACATTGAAAGGCCCGGGAGTTGGATCACGTCGCTTGAGTTTATTACCGTCTGCATCGGTATACTGGTTGCAGTAGAGCCAGTTGCCTGAGGTGGTCGTGCCATCAGCCTTGAGTGCCCCGAAGCTCGCCATCAATTTACCGGTGGTCAGGTCGTAGCCGTTGACCTCCTTGGCTACTTTATCCGAGCTGGCAGGCTTGCCATTGTTCCAGGTAAGCTTGGTAATAGCCTCAGCATATGCACCGCCTGCCTTGTAAAGCTCCTTCAGTGCAAGCCCTAGCTGGTTCGCTGTTTCCAGATCGGACGTACCATCGCCCGGTGCATCAGCACCCTTGTAGCGCCACTGTGCCCAGCGGCCGCTGTTGCTTACGCTGCCTTCTTTCTCATAATGGCAGGCGGCTGGCAACAGGAAGACCTCGGTCTTGATATCAGCCGGATTTACACCCGGTCTCTTCCAGAATACCGATGTGTCTGTCTCCCACAGGTCAATGGCGACCAGCCACTCCAGATTGCTCATCGCTTCACGTTCGAAATTGGCGTTAGGTCCACCGACAGCGGGATTCTGTCCCCAGCATATGAGTCCCTTAACGATTCCCTCGTGCATTGCCTCGAACACTTGAATGTGTGAGTAAAGGGCGCTGGGATTACCTGATGCTTTAGGCAAGAAGCTGAAGCCAAAGTCGTTATCCTTGGTAGCAGCATCACCGTACCAGGCCTTGAGCAGGCTGACGATGTATTTAGGATAGTTCTGCCACCAGTTGGCGCTGTTGGGATCACTGCTCTTCGGGGTAGCCCTATCCAGGTAGTCTTGTAATGTCTTATCTTTATTCTGGGGCATGCTCAGGTATCCGGGCAGGATATGTGCCAGCAGGCACATGTCTGTGGAGCCCTGGACGTTGTGCTCGCCTCGAAGTGCATTGATACCGCCACCGGTAACGCCAATGTTACCCAGCAGGAGCTGTAGTATGGCATAAGAGCGGATATTCTGTGTGCCGTACGTATGTTGGGTTGTGCCCATGGCATACATGATGGTACCGGATTTTCCTGTTTTGCCGGTAGCAGCGTAGGTCTTACAGATCTCCAGAAAGACACCTTTAGCAGTACCAGTTATGCCACAGACTTTATCGACATCATAACGCGCAAAATGTTTCTTCATTAACTGGAAGACACATTTTGGATCTTTCAGTGTCTTGTCCCTCTTTGGAATACCATTTTCATCTGTCTGGTATTGCCATGTAGACTTGTTATATGACCTCGCGAGCGCGTCCAGGCCGGAGAAAATTCCTGGCACATCCGCAGGCCCCTGGAATCTCGGATTGATAAGGTGGGCGGCATTGGTATACTCCGTTACATAGGTCATGTTGTAATTTCCTGGATTTTTCTCCATGTCGTCCAGGACCCACTTGATCATGCCGCCTATGAATGCAATATCGGTGCCGGACCTCATCTGGGCATAGAGGTTTGCCATCTTGGAAGTGCGGGTAAAGCGTGGATCTACACTGATAAGCTTGGCACCTTGCTCCATAGCTTTAACAATATGCGCGAAAGCTGCTGGATGGTTCTCAGCGCAGTTACTGCCGATTGCCATTATACAATCACTGTTTGCTATATCGTTCCAGTGATTGGTCATTGCTCCTCTTCCAAACGACTCTGCCAGAGCCGCTACAGTAGAGGAATGTCATATACGCGCCTGGTGCTCAATAAACACCAGGCCAAGGGCGCGCATCAATTTAGCAATAAGGTAACACTCCTCGTTATCCAGCGAAGCTCCGCCAAGACAGGCTATAGCTTCAGTCCGGTTAACGTTAAAACCATCCTTGTCTTTTGTTATCCAGTTCTCATCTCGGGTTTTTTTGATCCTTTTGGCAATCTCTCCGATTGCCCAATCCATGGGCTTTTCTTCCCATTGTCCGGACCCCGGAGCGCGGTACCTGACTTTACTCAGTCGCAGTGGATTATGAGCCGATAATTGGAACTGGGCTCCTCCTTTAGCGCAGGCTCCTCCTTGATTGATCGGGTGGTCTGGGTCTCCCTCGATATTAACCAGCACACCATTATCGGAGGCGACTACGAATCCACAGCCTACACCACAATAGGGGCAGATAGTAGTTGTTTCCCCAATCTTTTTATGTAAGGGTATTGATTTGGGTAGGTCTGCAGCCAGTCCTGTTTTCGGCTTCGTCAGGCCAAAAACCGCTACCCCACCAGCTCCGGCGCCAGATAGCTTTAGAAATTCTCGCCGACTTAGTTCCATACAGAACCTCCTTTCCTTAATTACCTATAAAAAAAGCGAGTTGATCCTCGCTTTTTGCACCTCACAGTCCTTACTTATAAAAAAGTTATAGAAAAAAACGGCCAGAGCCAAAATGCTGTAAATCAAACATGCATAGAGCAATTCCATTTTATTAAGCTTTACCTTTGTATTGGCCAGGGAGAATCGCAATCTTCGTGGCCTTTATTTATGTGAAAAGTAACCTGTATGTTAAAAAAAAACAGCCTATATTTTCACTAAATAATGCTCTATTACTTAGTAATGTAGCTAACGGAGGATTATACCGCCCCAAAAATATTTTGTCAAATCTTTGCTATCTCTTTGATGCTGTGGGACAGTGCCAATGGAGATATGAGGATGTTACAGGTACCGGGCATCTGAGAACGTAGCAGCATAAGCTGCTGTTACGGTTGAATAAGTCGGGAATGTGGCGGCTTTGACAAACGGTTATTTTTTCTATTGCCCGAAAAGCTGTTTTTTCCCTGTTTGTGTTTCTTGCTATCAGCTATGAATTGCCTGTTGTTACTATGATCCCCAGTCCAGCCACGTGCCACAATTTGAACAAGGATTTGAACCAGGATTGAGGGCAGCACCGCATATGGGGCAGGTAAATGCCTGATGTATCTCATATGATTGTTCCTGGCTTGTACTGGCGAGACTTCCACCGCAGTTGCCGCAGAATTTTCGCTCCGCAGAATTTGGCGAACCACATGCCGGGCAAACGTTGGTTACCTGCGTATCAATTATTTGTTGTGGTGCTTCACTGGTAAGGCTTGCACCGCAGTTGCCACAGAATTTTCGTCCCTGGGGATTTGATGAGCCGCATGAAGGACAGGTTGGTGTTTGCTGTGCTGCCCATGCCTGTTGTTGCCCACTGCCGGTAAGGCTTGCTCCGCAACTGCCGCAGAACTTTCGTCCTGGAGCGTTTGGTGAGCCACACGAAGGACAGGTTGGTGTTTGCTGTGTTGCCCATGCCTGTTGTTGACCACGGCTGGTCAGGCTTGTGCCGCAGTTACTGCAGAATTTTCTATCCATTGAATTTTGTGTACCACATGCGGGACATGGGATCGTCCGCTGGCTGCCCGGCGTCTGTTGTGGAAATCCTTGCCATTGAGCTCGACCGGGTGGTTGTGATGCTGGTTTCATCACGATTATTCCTGCTACGACGACAGCAATTATTGCTGCCGCTACCAGTATAACCAGAAGCCATTTATCTTTCAAGAAGTCGACAAAGGAATCCAAAAATGATGACGATTCTTCCGATTCATCGGCTTTGGCTGGGGGCTTGGCCTCGGTCGTGAAGCGAAATTGCGGGCTCCAGGTGCCGCCCGGCGGCTTTTCGGCCATTACCCGCCACCAGTATGTGGTATTGTACTCCAGATTACCCCTGTACTCGTAGAGAGTGAGCCAGTTCCTTACAGTCGTATCAACAAGAGGTTTGCTCATGTCTGCATTCTTTGATAGTTGAAACTTGTACTCTTCAGTATTCACATAAAACGGTTTCCATTGGAACCGTACTAATTTGACAGGGACCTCTTGTGCGTTATCACCTGGCTCAAATGGGTCCGGATAATTCACTTCATGTGATGCCTGGGCTGCTGCGATATCGGGTAACGATATAGATAGACAGGCAGCCAGTAAAGCGGCTAAAATAAAGACTATCGTCCAATACTTGAATCTTATTTCCCTCTCTGTCGCTGCCCTAAATATAGTATGAACCCGCCTCCAGCCTCCTTTAATGATTGTATGTCCCATTTTTCTATTTTCTCCTGTCAGTATAAGGTGAGTGTCTCTCTATATATTTTCCCTGATTATACATTAATACGGGGCAAAGTAGAATAGCTCCAGGTGCAACCGTTTTTAATTTACGTCAAATTTACCGCTTTCAGGTGTTTGACAGTATGCAGGCCTGGGAAAAGACCTTTGACGGTTAAAGAATGCGTAGTTCCATGTCTTTGGCGTTGACCTTTCCCTTACTCCGACCGGTATACGCTGCAACTGAATGATTTACCTGCTATTATTGTTTTAACTATAATACAAACATGCAAATAATAGCAGGTATTCTGGTACTGCTGGTCGGTTTTGTCTTTTTATTATCCACGGTCCGGATATTGCAGAACGGACTTAAAAAAGGCACGAGCCTGGACCTGACAACATGGATTATATTTATGATGGTCATTCTGTTTGCAACGGCAGTTATTTTCGGTGGAGCCTACCTCTTATTTTTACAATAATACGAACATCGCATATGCAGCTAGTATCAGTGGGTGACATATAGCTCGATAGGAAAGGGTGGTGACTGGGATTGATGTAACAGGTGTCATGGTAGTTGCGGCAGATGACATAATCGTGATTCGGATATCAAAAGGAGGTAGCTATGGATACGCCTGAATGGGATATTTTCTCCAGGATTGAAAGTTTGGAGCAGATGAACAGGAAGTTCGGGACAATAGAACCTGCATTGGGTGAGGTCAGGTTAATAGCAATTTGGGCATTTCTTATGGGCTTTTTTAATATGTTTTCGGATAGACCCTCTAGAGCAAGGGCTGGTAAAGATGAATTGATGCTTCGATTCCGGCAGTCAGGTGTAAGTGCCCAAACGTTGGAACTATTGGAAAAGGGTATGCTTACATTTTGTGGTGAGCTTGAGAAGCGCGCAAAATAGGATTACCGGGGACTTTTTAAAGTACCTATCAAACTAGAATGGGGATTCAAATGGCAGTCGGTCAGACGTTTTGAAAGTCCTGTCGTCGGATTTCGTTTCATTCCCGGCGGCATCCTTGGACTTGGCTTTGAAATGATAGATTGTTGATGGTTGAAGCCCTTCTAAGTATACAACATGCTTGGTAACACCCAGCGACGTACCTGACGTTGGGTCATCTTGAGGTTTCGATGGTGAACGGAACCCGTAACGGTTGGTCTTGCCATATTCAACCTGGCTACTGGATGCCTCATCGGTATACCATTCAATCCTGGCACTGGTTGCCCCTCTATATGCAACCTGTAACTTATACAGTATCGGCGGTGTGACATCCGGACGGGGGGAAAGCTGCCAGTAGGCAAAGCCCCCGATGGCGAGCATGAGGCCGACGACCAGTATTATAAGAAGCTTTGCCGTTGATGATGTTATACTCTTGACGGTGCGTTGAGCCCACATGATGAATTGCTGTATGCTGCCAGGTGGTTGTTCCCATCCTCCTTGCCACTGCATACCTTCTGGTATAGGTGCACCACAGTTCCCACAAAACCTGACTCCGGGATTGATATTGGATCCACAGTAGGGACAGCCAGGGACCAGCATAGCACCGCAACCTCCACAGAACCGACGACCTCCAGCATTTTGCCAGCCGCACCAGGGGCATGGGAATAATTGATGCATAGTGTTTTTACTCAGGCTCTTATGTAGACATTATATAGTGCTCTCGAAGATAAATCTATCCAGCAGGGTATTAGTTTTTAATGGCGCAATGAGGACAACCACACAAATTAGAACCGTATATGGGATTTCCCGAATATATATATATATCGAACTTCTGGAAATGTTTTAGGTTGGCCCAATGACTGAAACGGTCATTCCGCTATTGTGGCTTTGGTGCTTCCTTGGTAAAATATTTTCAATTGGCTAACAGCGAAGCTATTGCAAACCAGGCATTGATAATAGTAAATTACATTATAGGCTACTCACTGTTTACCTGATATATTGGGCGAGCATGTTGCCTTTTAATCGAAAGAGAGGTCTAATAATAGGTACGGTTTTTGTTATTCGTGATATGTGGGATATCCCGGCGGCTACCGGTCTTATAAAGACCGGTTCGAAAGGAGTTTTCATTGATTGGTACTAAAGGGTTAGCCAGAGCTGTCAATTTAGCAGCAGCCTGTTTCCGTGGTGGCGGTAAGGTTCTTACTTTCGGTGTCGGTAGTTGTACTGTAAACGCATTATATTTAGGTATGGAACTAAGCGGCCGTCTGGCTAATGAAGTGGACCTGCTTCCATGTGTCAGTTTGAGTGCTAATCCTGGCATAGTAACTGAGGTTGCATTTAAGTACGGTCTGAATGATTTATTCAGTGAGCAGATTAAGACACTCGGGCACCGTCATGATGTAGTTGTGGCTTTTAGCATTGATGGCCAGGGGCAATATTTAATTAACGCTTTTAGAGAATCCAGAAGAATTGGATGCACTAATATTTTAGTCTGCGGTAGCGGCGAGTTTATATGGAACCAGTTCGTAGATTCCATGGTCACTCCATCGAGACAGCTACAGGATAGAATGCGAATTCACGAGTGGCAAGTTTACATAATACATAAGTTCTGCTCGCGTGTTCGTCATAAACTAAACGAAGCCAATACTTGAGCAGTAGGTGAAAAAGGCTATTTTGAGATATTGTAACGGTAAGGTAGTAAACTAGACTCTTCTCTCTAATAAGAGCAGTCAAGTCCAAAGGTATGCTGGTGTTCCAGGTCGATTACTCCACAGAATAGCATGAATTATTTCATGCTGCCTCGGTGCAGACTATACTTGACCGATTTCGTAGTTAGACGATATCGATCGCTGTTTTCAGGTTATGCTTCCGGTGGAATTACGTCCGGATTATATTCGAATGTGCAGCCACAGTCCTCGCACTTCGCATTTTCCTTTTCACCTTCCGTAAGTTTGACTTTTGCACTGACACAATTCGGACAACCAAGGTTCATTAACATCTCCTGAATCTTACACCATTGTTTTGCACTTAGCTTCATAAGATGGTTACCTCCTTATACTCAGCATGTTTTTTATACGGGATATATTCTGATTATACCTTCCTGCAAAGAACAAATAAAATACTCCTACGCCCATTGTAGCCAGAGGTGGGAACAAAGGATAATTTTGAATAAAAACTACCTTGTTCGCATAAGTCCCACAACGATAAGAAGGATAAATGCCAAACAGGCACCGCAAGCCAGGAACATTGTGATGAAATTGCTCGTTTCAGCTATAAATCCCATAGCAGTGGGACCTAGAGCTAAGCCAAACTGATACGAACATGTCATTATGCCCATGGACAGCCCCCTCGCCTTCATCGGGGACAAGTCGGCTACCAGAGCAAGAGTTGCAGTTGTAGAAACGGCATTACCAACTCCGAAGCAAAAGGCTAGTGCTACTAGCTGATGTAAGTCGTGGAGCTGAGAAATAAAGGCTACAGCTATGGTGCTAACTGCCAGGCCGACTATAATCATGAGCTTTCTGCCGAGTTTGTCCGATAGTCTACCGGTTAAGCCTCTAAATAATGCTGTGCTGGCGAAAATGACGGTGATAATCAGCCCGGCGCCGGACTCAGTAATCCCATAACTCTTACCATAAAGAGGTATGTAGGCAATAATAGTGTTTATGCCAAAAGGAACAAACATATATACCAGTATGCCCGCGATGGCAGCCCTTTGTTTTAGCCAGGCCCAGGGACTACTCATAGACAGCTCTCTAGCTGGTATCTGTGACATGGTGCCAAGTCTAAAGAGAACAAAGAGCAAGCCTATGAGCGCTATGGCACCGCATCCATAGAAGGCAGCTTCAAAACCAAGTCGGTCTAGCAGGAAACCGCCAGCTACTGGCCCGGCCATAAAACCGAGCGCTAATGACATTGTAAACCAACCCATAGACTCGCCTCGTCGGTCTGCCGGGGCCATGTCAGCCGCCAGGGCAAACGTAACCGGGATATAAATGGCCTGGGCTAATCCATGAAGTACTCTTAGTAGTATAACGTGCTGAGGACTTGTAGACAGAGGGTAAAGGAGTGGTGTTATGGTACACATCAAGAAACCTGCGATTAAAAATATATGTCGCCCTAGTTTGTCGGAAAGTATACCCAGAGGGATTAGAAGCAAAGCAGCAACATAATTTTGTATGGCTACAATGAATCCAACCTGAGATACCGGAGCGCCAAGCTCAGCAGCATAGAGCGGTATTACCGGATATATAAAGCTTGAGCTTAAACACTGAGTAAAAGTTATTATATATAATGTAAAAAGGGATGATCTATTTTTCAACCTTGACTCGATTTCATATAAACTTTATCACAAAAATCAGAATTATACCTGGTGTATAGGACTTTTTGCCTATTGACGCATCTTTTGCTGCTAGTTAAACTTTAATTTATTCTCATTATTGTTCCTCCTTCTAACCAGAGAATAAGGAGCACACCTGCTTATCAAGGTGTGCTCCTTATTCTGTATCGCCTTCCTTCACAAGGATAAATTGGATGGCACTATAGGCCGGCATGCTCAAATGAGCAGGATAGTGCCGGCGACTACTGCGATTGCTCCGATAACAACAGTCTTACTGAACAATTCCAGTCTTCGATTGAGCAAAAAGGAAAAGAGCACTGTAAAAATAGGAATAACTGAAAACAGAGGAGCAACTACACTCACCGGAGCTATACCGAGAGCAATAAAACGCAGTAACTGAGCAAGGGCTACAAGTAAGCCTGTTACACAGAATAAAGAGACTGCTCGAATACTCATACTAAAGAAGGCAGTCCTTTTTTCGTATTTGACTAACGAGGTGGCTGTGCCGAGAGTAGCTGCTGAAAAAGATATAAAGGCACCGGCTACGGGCAAATTGGAACTGCTCAGCCCGACTTTTATAAAAACGGCGCTGACACCAAATGTTAGACCGGCGCCGATACCCACAAGGATTGCCTTTACCATTGTGCTGGATAAAGGTTTTTTATCGCCTTTTAACTCTTGTGGAGTTAGCCCGGCTATGGTTGCTCCGGTAATGATAAGCAGTACTCCGATTGTAAGTTGCCAGCTTAGCGGCTCACTGAGAATAGTAACGCCGAGGATAAAAGGCACCAGGGGAGCAACTCTGCTGAATATGGCGGCAATATTGGCGCCAACAAGCTGGGTACAGTAGAAATAGAGCGAGCGCCCAATCACGAAATGGACTACCCCGGCCGCCGATAACCAGAGATAATCCATCCATGAGAAGCCGGTAATATCTGTAACTTGTCCTGTAACTAGCAAAATAATCAGGAAAAATGGCACGGAAACAGCAACGGTTAAGAGGGTTCCTGCTGTTACATCAGGCACCTTTATCACTGCTCTTCGAGTAACAATACCACTAAAGGCATAGAGAAGAGCAGCTAGCAATGCTAGAATTTGACCACTCATAAAATCTTTATATGGTAGGGCATTTATTCTGTAGTTGCCGGAATGGCATCAGAGTCCTGCCTGATTGCTCTGGCAGGTTTTTGCCTGGATGCTTTTCTTCCACTATCATACTCTGGGACAAAATAACGAAGGTTAAATACTATACAGTAATTGTTTTGTTGCCCCTGATTATACAATCTATCGCGAGGAATAGAAACTGGCCCCGCATCCTTTTTACCGGAATTTTACACAACTATACCTGTCCTGACTTTAAAGATAAAAAACGTGCTATATCTTATACTATGCTTCAGCTTTCGAAATAAGGCTGTACCCTGAAGAGAAATTAAAGTCGGAACGCCTGCTTTATTTGAAGTATTCTGGAGAACTATCCAACTGATTTTTAAGTCAATACGAAGTAATCCTAGATAGCTCATCTTGGATTCCGACAGCAATTAAAAAGGACCCGCATGCTGGACTGTTACGCTTTTAATCTCATAACATGTGATATAATGAGATTCCCAATGTAAAGTATGTTTGAGGAACAATTCCTTCTCTGATAGAACAACTTGCATGAAGGTTCAATGACGGACCATAAAGCTGATAAATCAGCGCAAGCCAGAGGTCGGTTTTTCTATGGTTATATAGTGGTCTCGGCTGCCTTCTTAATCTTCGTGGTAACCTATGGCACCTATTACTGTTTTGGTGTCTTCTTCAAACCAATGATAAACGATTTCGGCTGGACCAGAGCTATGACCTCAGGTGCCTTATCTCTGGCCATGATTATTATGGGACTGGTAGGAGTTTTCCTTGGTGGACTTACCGATAAATTTGGCCCAAGGATAGTTATGACTGCTTGTGGCTTGATTTCGGGAATCGGCTATGTATTGATGTCGCAGATTGGCAGTATCTGGCAGTTATATTTATTTTACGGAATAATGATTGGTGCTGGTCTAAGTATTTTTGTACCACTCACATCGACAGTGGCCAGATGGTTTGTTCAGAGAAGGACGATGATGACAGGCATTATTACTGCCGGAATAGGTGTAGGTGCATTGATTGGGCCACCGGTAGCTAGTCAACTGATTTCCGTCTATGACTGGCGTGTATCTTTCATGATACTGGGTGTCGCGGTTATACTGGTTGTCGTCCCTGCTGCTCAATATTTGAAACGCGACCCGGCCCGGATCGGGGAAATTGCCTATGGTAAGCATGAGGCAGAAGAGCAACGGTTCAACATGGAAATCGAATCCTTTTCATTCAAAGATGCCGTTCACACCAGGCAATTCTGGATGGTTTTCGGACTGTTCCTTTGCTTTGGGTTTTGCTTGATGACTATCATGGTGCACTTTGTACCGCATGCCACTGATATCGGAATCTCAGCTTCTAATGCTGCAATGATTTTAGCTACTATAGGTGGGATAAGCATCGTTGCCAAGGTTGCTATGGGGCATGTAGGTGATATGATTGGCAATAAACAGACTATTATGATAGGCTTCGTTCTCATGGTGATAGCTCTGTCGTGGCTCCTTTTCACAACGGATATTTTGGGTCTTTATCTGTTTGCGGTTATTTTTAGTGTTGCTTATGGTAACCACATAGCGCAACAGTCACCCGTCGTGGCGGCTTTATTCGGATTGGCGGCACATGGTCTAATCCTGGGAGTTATTGGCGTCGGCTGGACTGTGGGGACTGCTCTGGGGCCTTTTGTAGCAGGTTATATATTTGACCTAACCGGCAGCTACCAGATAGCGTTTTTAATAAGTATTGCTGTATCGTGTGCCGGTATCATATTCACTACATTGTTGAAACCGAAAATAACGAAACACACATTTCAAAGCCAGTTGTGATCATGATACTGCAATTTTTGAACTAATGATACAGCGATAAACAGGTATATGGCAGTATTTATTTTTAATTCAGATAACAATATAATGGAACTATCCGGTTATTATATCAAATGACAGAATAAAACAGGTGGGGATTTATTATGTGGATCGTTAAGTTGGTAGCTTTGCTTGTAGCGTATCTCTGGTTTATTCGGTGGGTCTTTAGTGCTTTTATGGTTGGACTTACGTCAGACAATTCTCTGATAGCAACTGCTACGCTTATTCTCCTGGCATTACTGAGTTCTGCCGTAATTTGGGGACTGATATATAGCATAGGCAGACTGATTGTTAGAAGGAGAGACAGACTGGGATTTAAGCTGGCTACTATATTAGGAGTCGTTGTCTGGATCTTTGTATTGCTGGAATGTCGCCTGGTATTGAATGTACCCTATTCTGATTCTGCTTTACGGCTGGCGGTAGATGTAATGCTAAGCGGTTTTGGTGCACTGATTGTATTCTCATTTATTTATGGCATTTCAAGGTTAATAGCCTGGATCAGGCATAAAGGGCAGCCGAAAGTAATTGTCATGAAGTCCTGATAAAAGCGAAAAGCGGCATTCCATATGAGCGACGTAACGCTATTATCGACCAGTGTGATTACCTGTGCTTTATGAATTCATGATGGACGTGAAGGCCGCCCTTAACTGTGGTATGGTGGTAGCTCCCGCTGATCGTTCTTAAGGTGATTGAGGTAAAAGTCCGCTTGAACTATGGTTCGGCCGTGAGTACCTTCTTCAGTGCAGTGCTCTTGCTGTCAGAGGGTTCGATTTCTCCCGTGTCTCTATGATACGTCCATTTACCATTGGAAGGGCCATCTGCCAGTCCCAGGTAGGAGCCGCTGATACTGTAGGTGGTATCATCCAGTTTTTCAATTTGCCAGTCTTCCCGGTGGTTGATGATCTCCAACAGGATTTGAGAGGACAGAATCTGGGCTTCAAGTTTCTCCTGTCTTCGTTTGGTGAGGGTATCCCTCAGTGATTTCAGCTCGCTGTCAAATTTCTCCCACTCCAGGGTCGAATTTGTGATTCGATCGGTAACTTTCATTAATGGTAAAAATTGACCGCTGGTGTTGCCTTTGCCTTCCAGTGTTGTTACCTGGTACTGGTCATTTTTCAGTTTGTCGAGCCCTTCTGCATTCACCTGAGCGGCGAAGGAAGCTCCGTAAGTCTTCGCCTGGTCCTTTTGCAACTCCACCCACTCCAGTGCCGGGATTACCACTTGCTCAAGTTTTAACAGTTTCTCCTCGGTGGCGACTAGCTTTTGGGCTATATCTTCTACCTCTGCATCCACCTTTTCAGTGGCCACAGCGCTCATCCGGGAAAGTGATTCAGCAAACTCTATTGCTATATCTTCCTTTGCGACTGACGAGCAGCCGAGCAGGTTAGACGCCAGTAGTACAATGCCTGCCATCACAGCTAAACAGGCAATGATGTTCGGCAGTTTTCCAGGCCCGAATGTACTGCATTTTACCGGGGCTGCTGCTCCGGTACCTGTAGAGACTCCACCCTTTTCTCCGGCTTTGGAAGATGCGTTGCCAGCGCTACGGTCGATGGTAATAGCCGGTTGATTCAGCGGAAGCTCCCTGAACTTGGTAGCAAGGTGTCTTTCCCGTATCCCTGACATAGTATTAGTGGTCGACCTCCTAACGACTTACAACAACCAGCGGGAAATAGAAAAAATGTTTATCAGGCTTACTGTATCATAAAATGTATGGTGTGACAATCCCTTCGCAATAAAGGTCCAGGCGAATTTTCTGTTATAATTATGTGTCTATAGTAGAGGAGACAGTGCCATGAGCAAAGATAAAGATACGTATGAACTCCCGGTAATTTGCTATAACTGTGATTTCAAAGGCAAAGCAAAAATATCAAAGGGGACAACGGTAAAAGAGGCGCCCTGTCCCAAGTGCGGTGTGAAAGCACTGCGCAGTGCTCTGCCGGGTGAGGCGGAATGACCAGGGCTTCGTAAAACTTACTCGATATTGTGGCTAAGGTTTTTAAAGGAGCAACACCATATTTTTATCCGGTTAAGATGTTATCTAAAATCCTGCAATACGACGTAAACCACGTATTTCTTTGAGAGGATAGTTTAAAACTCTATAAACAGGTTGCTAAACATACCAGGTCAGTTCGGTTTGAAGGTTCTCTGAAACTCTATTCTCTATAGTGAGTTAATGAGAATGGGCAAAGAGAACGAGGGTGCTGAGTCTATTGCCGCAGATTTGTGAAAGAATAAAAAGCCTTACCTGTGTTTTCAATATGGATCCTGTATATTTTGACCGGTGACTTATATGCGTGAATGTCGTGATCCAGTCTTTAGAGATTTGACATACGTAATTGGCGGGAATTATGATTTGTCCATAATGAAACTGGTTGATTGGGTGGCGTTTTATGCTGCGTGGATGGTCTTTGTTCTGATTTTGCCTTGCATATATCTTTGGGATTTTATAAAGACCAAAACTGAAAGCTATAGTCAGAAACGTCGTATCTACATAGAAAACCGCATATTTAAGAATCTCTAATTACCAGTTATATCTCAAGTTCTCATAGCCCGTAGAAACAGGTATACGTTACCTACGTTGCCATATAAAACATCGTCAATAGTGGCAGTTCTGGCAGTAATATAATCAGGTTGGCTGCTGGCAATACAGAAATACCGGTTTAGGATATTCACCCTGTTCGTAGACCAATTTTTGCATTCAAAGAGGCTATTTTGCTCGCATTATGCCAATGATAATGAGCATAGCGAGGATTAAGATTGCACCACTGGCTATATACATCGTTTCGAAATTGCTCATTTCAGCTACAAATCCCATGGCAGTCGGCCCCATAGCCATGCCTAACTGATAAACACAAGACATTATGCCCATCGATAGTCCCCGACTCTCTTTTGAAGAAAGGTCAGCAACCAGTGCCATGATTGGTGGTATGGTTATTCCAAGAGCAATACCGGAGCACACAATGACTGGTATCAGGTGGGACAGACTGTGAAACTGGCTAATAAGGGCTAGAGATATAGCGCCAATCAATAGACCGCATACAATCATAGGCTCCCTGCCAAACCTGTCCGATAGTCTACCGGCGGGAGCTCGTAATAAAGCTGAACCAGCGTAAAAGATAGTAATAAGCAGTCCTGTACCGGTTTCTGTTATGCCATAACCTTTGCCATAAATAGGTATGTAAGCGTTAATATTGCTAACGCCAAAGGGGAAAATCATAAATGCCAGTAAGCTGGCTATAGCCCGTTTCTGTTTCAGCCAGGTCCAGGAGCTTTCTTCATGTATTGTGCCCGATGGACTCACCGAGGTATCACTGAGGCGGGAGAGGATAAAGACCAGCCCCAGCATCGGGAGGGCACCACATCCATAGAATGCGGCATTGAAACCAAGGTGATGTAATAAAAGACCACCGGTCAGTGGTCCTGCCATGAGGCCTATATGCGATGACATTGAATACCAGCCTATAACCTCACCTCTACGCTCCGCAGGTGCAAAGTCGTTTACCAGAGCAAGACCGGTTGGAAGGAAAGTGGCTTGGCCTAGTCCATGTATAATCCGGACGATAACTATTTGTTGAAGATTTGCAGTAAAAGGATAGAGCAATGGCGCCAGGGTACAGATTACTAAGGATATAACCAGGAATTTACCTCTACCTGCCCTGTCGGAAAGCATGCCCATTGGGATTAAGAGCAAGGCAGTTGCGTAACTCGTGGTAGCGACTACCAGACCCACTTGAGATACGGTAGCGCCGAGTTCAGTAGCATAAAGAGGGATTACCGGATATAAGAAGCCAAAGCTGTTGTGTGCAATAAAAGCTACAATATAGAGTTTAATAAGTCGAGAAGAATTTAACAACCTTGAATCTCACTTTTGTTACTTTATCATAAATGCTTTGGATGATAAAGCTTGTGAGTACGTATTTGTAGAATTATTAAGCGAGAGAAGTAAAGGATACTTTGTAGTGCCATATAAACAGGGAATTACCGGGATGAACAAGGCTATTCTGGTAAGAATACCTGCAATGTGCCGTAGCTATAAAAAACCATGCTATTTCCGAAGGAAAATCCAACATTGGGTAGGCATATACATAAGTGAATTTCGGAAAACTTTTTCTACTTAAATGCGGGAGTTTATTAAGGCGATTAAAGAATAAATAGATTGAATTGTTTACTCTTTGATGACAAATTAATAATTCTACCCAGCCCGTAGCAGGCCGGTTATAACAAGCAAGACAACGAAAAAGGTTGCCCCGCATGTGATAAACATTGTTTCGAAGTTGCTTATTTCAGCCACGAATCCCATTGATGTAGCCCCAACAGCTAAGCCGACCTGATATAAGCAGGTAGCTACTCCCATAGATAAGCCCCTGCTCCCAGAAGAAAGTAAATCAGCTACCATAGCAAGAGACGGAGGTACGGCTATCCCAAAGGCAATACCAAAGCCTATGGCTGTTGGAGTGAGTTGAGATAGACTACTGAGCTGGGAGAAAAATGCTATAGCTAAACCGCTAATTGCCATGCCAGCTATAATCAGAGGCTTCCTGCCGACTATATCTGATAATCTCCCGGCTGGGGCACGTGCTAAAGCCGAGCCAGCATAAAAGGCAGTAATAATTACTCCGACAGCGGCTTCATTTATTCCAAAACCTTTGCCATAGAGAGGTATGTAGGTACAAACGGTACTTGAGCCAAAAGCACAAAACATATATGCCAGCAAGCCGGAAATAGCAGTCCGTTTCCTCAGCCAGCCCCAGGAACCGGTTACAGCTTGGTCTGCCGCCGTACTTTTCTGAAAGTCGCGAAGGCGAAAAAGCAGAAAAACCATAGCCAGCATTGGAAGGGCGCTACAACCATAGAAGGCAGTTTCGAAGCCATAGCGGTGTAGAAGAAAACCGCCGGCAACTGGACCAGCCATAAGACCCAGGTGCGAAGACGTCGAATACCAGCCCATAACCTCACCTCGTCTTTCTTCAGGGGCCAGGTCAGCTGCTATGGCAAGTCCTGTTGGGAAGAAAAAAGCGCGGCCTATCCCATGTATTGCTACTACCAACATAACCATCTGTGTACTGGTAGCTCGTGGATAAAACAAGGGCGCTGCGATACATATGGACAGGGCAACTATTACGAATTTGTACCGACCTGACCTGTCGGAAATCAAACCAATGGGGATCAGGATCACGGCTGTAACATAACCAGATATGGCTACTATCAATCCGACTTGAGATACCGGGGCACCGAGTTCCGTAGCGTAAAGAGGGATTACCGGAAATAAAAAACTAACGGTACAATGTACTGTAAAGGTCACTATATAAAGCGTGAAAAGCGAAGAATAGTTTTTCAACAATGACTCTCGTGCCAAGAGTTTACCACAGAAACCGGACATAATAAATGGTAACGTATGTTTGGAGTATATTGAATGTAACTATTGATGTGTCAGCCGGGTACCATCGTTGTTGTGAAAGATATACCTTAAAGAAAACTTAAATCGGTTGTCTCCTTGTATGCTGCGCCGGGGATTTTAATAAAAAGGATACATGGTGAATGGTCACAAATCTCTAACAGGCGTTCTGGAGCAGAGCAAGTTCACTACATGATGTGAAGGACTATTGCAGAATTTAAGGGTCTTTTCTAAATCGGTTATCTCTAATTTCTGCTTTTCTTCATCGATAAGATAAATACATTTGAGTCCATAATCAATAAGTTTAGCCCAATATTCTTGGGGAGAAAATCCTGAACGTTGAAAAACCTCGGGCCAGAACTCAATAAAAATCTTAATGTTTTTGTTCTTCCTTACTATTTCGCTCATTCCCATAAGGACTGTCATTTCCGCACCTTCGACATCTATCTTGATGCAATGAATGGTACATTCCCTGTTCTTAAAAAAGTCATCCAAGCTGATAGTATCAACTACAGTGGTCTCATTGGCATCCTGGTTCGTCTTATATAAACTGTGTATCCCACCATTGACCCGGTCAACGTAGAGCCTGGCTTTCCCGGTTTTATAGGAAACCGCTTTCTGTAATGGAATTACGTTTTTATAACCATTCAGCTCAATGTTTTTTAACAGTAATTCATAATTCCTCCGCTCAGGCTCAAAAGCAAAGATCCTCCCCTTTTCACCAACAAGTCTGGCCCCGAGTAGAGTATAGTATCCGATGTTAGCTCCGACATCGATCACATTCATCCCTTCTTTGATAAATTTCTCAAACAGAAAGGTCGCATACCTGTCGTAGACACCCCAGAATATCATTTCCCTGCCGATATCATCGGTCGGCTTATATTTCTCCACATGGACGAACATTTTATGTCCATGCACGTCAATATGTTGTGTTTGCTCGGGCATCAGGTTATTAAGAAGATACATGCAGACTGTCTTTACAGTTCGGAATCTTCCTAAACCTGTCTGTCGCAGTGGTCTTGCAGTTAGTCTGAAAGCTTTATACGCCAGTAATTCAAGCTTTTTTATAATCCATAGAGACCGCAAATTATACACACCTTACTATGTATCTTATCATCCCTGCTGCCGATTATATACCTATCACCTGTTTTAGGCACATGATAATACAAAGAATACCGACACGGTTTATTAAAGTATAAAAAGCCGAGAGGAGGGGGGTAGGTAATAAGTCCGGCATGTTTTATTCGGCTAGGATACACCCTGCAACCTCAAATAAAAAGCCAAAGCCTGCACCCGCTACAGCTCCACAAATGATAATTCCAGGAAACTTAAATATGTTCCAACTATTTTCAGAAGCGGCCAATTTCATCGGACAGAAATACATTCCTCCGACCTTAGGTAAAATAGTTTTTTAATGATGCTACTAGAATTAAAGCTGGTATGCCGAGAGGTAAAAAAACAAAAATTGCACAAATAGCGCCGGCCATGGCCAGTCCCCATCGTACTTTCCTGATGCTATATACTCCGCCCAGTATGGCAACAATGGCAACAATAGATGCGATAGCACACATAACCGATACACCAATACCAGAAGAGTCTTCACCAACAGTGAATATAAAAACAGTCCCCCAGAACAAGAAGCCAATTGACCCCGATACTATGTTCAAGGTGCCAGCAATTATAGGCATTGTGGCCTCTCCTTTTACAGCTTTCGGCTGGACTAACCTGGCGCTCTTGTCCCCTGCTTGAATAGATTCAGCAGCACTGTTTCTGTGTGACAGAGAAGAGAACTTCGGTTTCTCTTCCAGTAACCAATCAGTATTCCGAGTCTCACCCTCTTGTGTCAGGTGCTTCTGTACCGACTCAGCGATTCTCTGCAAATGCTTCCCCAGAGGTGGTGTCTGGGCTTCCAACCAATGATGACTGCTTATGAAATACTGCATGGATTTTGAGGGTGGTACATCGTCTATCCGAACCGGTACAATAGGAATGTCCTTGCTCGCTGCCCTTCCCACCTCTCTCATTACCTGCCGTGAGCTATTTGAACTGGCTGAGAACACCAGCAGCATGAGACGGCTGTCATCGATAGCATCAACAATTGCCTCAGCCCATTCCGCTCCAGGTAGAACATCCCGTGGAGCTATCCAGCACCGCATTCCCTTCGACTCAAGCTTGCCACATATCTTCTCAGCAGCGTCCTGGTCTTCGATAGAATAGCTGATGAAGACATCGTAGACCATTTAATTAAGCCTCATTTATGGAGGGCTTGCGGGTAAAGTCAGAATAAAAAGGACACCAGCCATCTCTATTAAAAACGATTCCAGTGCCCTCACTACGTCCCGTCTCTTTACTCCGACCTCAGTTATTTGTTACTTCACGTCATATAGGTAGCTCAAATATAGTCTTCGTTTGTGAGTTTGTCAATGTGCCCAATCGGAAAATAGGTGATTGGAAAAACGAACTTCCGGTCCTGTGCTCTGGATTTGTTGTGAAATAAAAAGGCCTCTAATCAGTATTATTTTGTTCCTACCCTGGTTGTCTCCGTTTTAAAAGGAGTACCGGATAAAGAACATTCTTAAAAACATTAAAGGCACCTTATTACTGATGTAAAAGAGATAAGCCTGTAGAATTCTCAAGCCGGATACCTTTGTTGCTGGTATTGCAGTATTGACTCGCGGTTATTATTGACTTAAAATCTTCGCATATGAAATTGAGACGAAATGAAAGCTATGCAGTGGGATAGAGACTGATATGGGAATTTCAGAAGACGGGACTGCAAACTATGGAGAAGGTCCGGCTAACAAGGAAAGCGGACATGGATATGCCAGACGCTTGATTGACCGTGGCAGCCCGGTTGTGCCGGCTCTCATTGAGAAGCTCAAAGATAGTAATAAGGATGCAATCGACATTTTGATAGAGATTGTTGAGCAAAGCGATGATTTTACACTCGTCAAGGAAGCTATACAGACCTTGGGTGAAACGGGCCCTGACGCTAAGGATGGTATATCAGCTATCATTGGGGCTTTCGATTTTCAAAAGCCTGACCGTTTAAATACCTCAATAGAAACGTACATGAATGAGGGCCTGGATATATTAGCGGCAATTGAAGCGAAGAATAAAGATAATTATGAATACGAATGGATGCGGGAGTCTCTACACCAGTTGAGCGCATTAGCCCTGCGTGCTATTGCTCACGAATCATCAGTACCCGGAATTATAGACCTGCTGCAAAATAAAAAGATCAATTTTTTACCGTTTATAATTCTCATTAAGACGCTGGGTGACATAGGTCCTCCAGCTAAGGATGCCGTCCCGCTTCTCATTACCCTGTTAAACGACCATAGAGATTCTGTGGTGCGCAGGGAAACCGCAAGGGTACTGGGGAATATCGGTGATACGAAGGCTGTTCCTGCGCTGATACATAAGCTTACGGATGAAGAGTTTTATGTTCGCCGTTACAGTGCCGAAGCGCTTGGAAAGATTGGTGACGATACTGCTCTACCTGTCCTCTTAGAGATGCTGAAAGAAGAGAATAGAGAAGTGACCGAAGCAGTGAAGGAAGCCCTGGTCAACATAAAAGACGGTCATGAAGCAATCGTTGAGGAGAATAAAGGGTAGGTTAAGAAGGCCGGTTATAACGAAGATGAGAGTAGTACCACGTACCGGCTATGCGCAGCAGGTGCATTGAGAGAGGAGCGAACTGTGGTTGAGGATAAAGATTTGGAACTGTTGCGGGAGTTATCTACATGCCTCAATTTGGAGTACTACCCGCTCTAATACCATAAGCGAGTACTATCTATTTATATAGAAATAATAGACAAATACGACAATATCATATCGTAAAGAATAGACAGTAGTCATGTAGCTAGCCATATTTGAGGGTACGGAGCCTGCCAATACTCAATTATGCAGCTTTTCATGATTTAACTTTATAGCTACGACTTGCGGGCATTTTGCGGTTTTGATTCAACAATGATGGACATAGCAACTAAGCTTGAAGCTGAGCCTGGCTAGAGATTGTCTGGTTAGTATTGATAAGAGCAACAGTGGTATCGACCTGCTAGAGAGTTTGGTAGCGATAGGATTACTGTGATAGTGTGGGGTGGCATGACTAGTTCACGAGGTTTCCTACAAAGTAACACGAGAGCCCTCCACTAGTTCCAAATAAAGCAGCCATGATATAGGTGAAGCAACCCATCACTCCGCCTGAAGCCTTACGAAAGTGTGGATAAGTCATAAATACTATAAATCCCCAGATTATGGCGGCGATTAGGTTAAAATCAAACAGTCCAGTTACCAATCCTATTATTGCGCCAGGGATTGCTGGGATAACAGCAGTAGCTATCGCCAATAGTGGCATAAGCAATATTTTCATGCTTAATGTAGAAATGGGCTGTGGTTCTGGTCTTTGGCGTTGCTGTTGATATTGATTATATTGCGGTGGAGGTTGTGTTTGCTGTTGAGAAGACCAATTAAATTTTGTTCCACAATAGCCACAAAAACCTGCCCCATACGCAACCTGAGCACCGCAATTGGGACATTGATACCACTGCTGCATATCACTGCCTAACACATTCGCCAAAATGTCACTTATATTAGGTTGAGTGGATTCAGTGACATCCTCGCACAATTTTCTAAGCTATGTCAAGGCTGAATGAGCCACACAGGAACGCCAAGGATAAGTAAGAAGCTATTAGTATTACTTTTTTGAGTTTATAACAATGAACCGCACTAGCTTTTATATGTCCTTTATGAGCATCCTCCAATTCGAGTAACCCAAGATAACGAATAATAATCACAATTATTTTATTGTGGCTAAATGGTTGACTTTTAGCAAAAAATGGATTAATACTCCGCTATTGTTAACCTTCTCCTTGAGTATTGACAAAGCCCTTATACAGTACTATATTACAGATAGAACAATCGAATAAGAAGTAGCGGTTGTGTAGGGGCGGCTAGAGAGGAATAGAGAGGACATGAAGGGCACCGGTGGTCGCTTAAGGCGATGGCTGGTGTCATTTTTAGTTGAATTAAGAGGGAGGAGCGGAAAAATGCAAGCGAGACTATTCATTACTGTTGTTACTTTTACGCTGCTGTCAGTAATGTTAGTTGGATGCGCTGAACCAAGCTCTACACCAAGTTCAGCTCCTCCACCAGGTCCAACAACCCCAGAGCCAACGCCACATCCGCCTCCACCTGGGCCAGTTCCCGTTCCACCACCTGAGCCAAGCCCCACGGAGCCTTCAACTGATGTTTCTCCATCATCTCAGGAAGCGTCTACGTCACAGGGTTCAATATCCACAGGTGATAGTCTGGTTCAGGGTGATACAATAGCTGACGCTCAGCTTCAGAAAGACGTGATGAAAATGATAAAGATCTTTGAGCAAGTTTATGCACGTGATTGCAACGAGCAGATAATAGCAAACAGCGAAGTAACTGAAAAAATGAAGGCAGACGGCAAATGGACAGAACGCTGGACTATACAACGATGCGGTGCAACGTCTTCTTATGATATAAGTTATGTACCAAGTGACAAAGGCGGAACTGATTTCAGGGTCAGACAGGTTAAGTCACCGTGAAATAATTCCTGTATATATTTCTGCTTATGCAACCAGTGACAAAATGATGGATTGCTCTGAAATAGGCGTGTTTCCCGTTATTACAGGATAACGACGATAAGAAATTGCTAATACCTTCGGGAGATAGCTCTGTACCAATAGCCTTACTCAGACATCTTTGATAAAATAACTACGTGTGTTTTGGGATGCCTTGCCTTCTTGATTTAAGAAAAGCAGATAGCATCTCATTAGTTAACTTCCTGTCCGCAATCTGGGCTATTTTGAATGTGGGGAAGTGTCGGAACTGGCAGACGAGCATGACTTAGGATTAGAAATTTGAAGCTGTTTGTTAACACCAAGACCATTCAATTTGTTAACAATATCTTCACTAGGCTTTCGTTTTCCATTCGTAATCATTGTGATATAAGCTCTACTTACACCTAGCTGTCTGGCTAGTTCTACCTTAGTAATAGTTATCTGTTTCATTTCCTACTCCCTTTTATCTTTTCCCCCGCTTATATTCAAGTTGAGTTAATCAATATCATTTAAGGGGTCTTTAATTTTCCCATCGATTGTATCTAGTAAAACCTTCACAGCCAATTGTTTTTTATCATCCAAGTGACTGAACTCTTCCGATGATAGTATATTCCTCAAGCGTAGTTCCATTTCACTAATGTTAACAAAACTCGATATGTTCTTAATTCTGATGTGCCATCTGATTTGGCTAACATAACTTCCAAGTCCCTTGCTTTTGACCTTATATAAGAAACTAGTAATGAAATTAACTAAACCACTATCTGTTGAAATCATATCATTTACATATGACTCTACATTAGACGATTGACCCCATTCTCTCCATCTGTAAAGTATAAAAACTAACTCATTATGATTTGCTAACCGTCCATCATTAGCCCAAATCTCAATTTTACTGCATGCAAGTTTCTCCAATTCATCTAGTTGAGTGGCCCCTACTGTTAACTCATTTTCGGGTTTATTTTTCTTTTCGCTGTATTTACCGTGCTCCTGCCCTTGTGTGCCAATTTCTCTAACTATTGTATATAGACTTCTATTCGCTTTAACTACTGCGTTTTTAATGATAGCGAATCTCTTCTCCTGACTACCCAGGCGACTAATGAGCTGATGACAGATACGGAGAATCCGCAGTGAAGTATCGATTTCTAAAAATCCATTGTCCCCTTCAGGGAAAATGTCCCCAATATCCATAAGAACAGTCACTATATTTTCTATATTCTCTTCTTTGATGTCGCTACGAGTGTAGTCTTCTAAACGCTCTAGTAATTTTATTATCTTTCCGTCTTCATTTAACTTCAATAAAGTTTCAGCAAAAGTATCTGGATTCACTGCGATTGATAATATTGCTTCAAGTTCTGTTCTTGAAATCTCGTCTTTTGGAATTGAGAGCCTAAAAAATACATCAAACATATCGGGACTGCATATTCGCCCACCTTTTCTCCATTCCCTCAATGACTCGGAACCATAGTAAACGTTACTGTAAATCGCTTCAAGCTTAGGAAACAATAATTTTAGAAGTTCCTTGACCTTTTCTTGAGGGTATTCATCGGATTTACTAATGATCCCATCACACAGTGCTTTTGTTCGTTCCTGTGAAACTTCACGTGCTCCGGACGTTGAATCAAATACTCCTGAAAACTCCTCTTTATTGTCTCTAATACCGTAATAAACCTCCGGAACGAAAACTTGCAGTCCCGTTATTGCGAGGAAGTCCATAATGTCTACTTCATCTTTTACCATATCAAGGCTGAATCTTAATGAATTAATATAAAGGTTGACATCCCGGATGGTATTAAAAAAGTG
The DNA here is from genome assembly GCA_964596125.1 of uncultured Dehalococcoidales bacterium. GTDB lineage: Bacteria > Chloroflexota > Dehalococcoidia > GIF9 > UBA5629 > CAZQRP01. The sequence goes on from CAZQRP010000001.1 coordinate 199,936, forward strand.
TCTTAATCCATCAAGATAAACATTGCCCCAACGTACTCTATCCCATTTCTCTTGTGGGATGTCTTTTAATAATTCATCAAGTTGGCTAAAAAGTAATTTGTCTATTTCTTTCTTAGTTATGAGCGGAATTTCGAAAGGAACTTGAACAACTTTGTGCAAATACTTAGCTCCATAACCTTCCTGCACTCTATCTAAAGCGGATATAGCCACCTTTTTATCAAAAGCAAGAATATATATAGTATTGTGAAAATCACATAACGATTTCACGAGTTGAAAGATTTGACGAATCTCTATATCACTAAGACGGTCTATGTCATCAATAATGATAATAATTTTTCTTTCCTGTCCATCTAGTAACTTGTTTAACTCAGATTTAATAGATTCCAAATCGTTAGATTTTTGATAACCCCAACTTGTCAAAGATTTACCGAATAATCTTAATACCTTTGAAATCATCTTAGGTATTAAACCAAATTGTGGAATACAAGCAAGCGGGTCTAATAAGCTAGCATACGTTTCTATTCCTATTCCTATTTTCTCTGCATTTGCGCCATAATCTTTTCTTCTCAGTGTAACTGAAAGCTGCCTAAAAAATTGACGAATTAACTGGTCCTTATCAGCATAGTTCCATGGATTAAACTTGACAATAAATGGATTTAATTTATCTTCGTTATGTTTATGAACATCGTTGATATGCTCTAATGCCATATTTATAATGGAAGTTTTACCGGAACCCCATGTACCAAGAAGTCCTAAAACAATACTATCCTTCCTTTTGTAGTTTAAAATAGCATCACCAAGTGAACGAGCAAACGGTGCTCTATTTAGCAAGTCCTCTCTAAAGGATTGAATTGGTTGGTCTGTTCTAAACATGCCCGAAAGTTGGTCATTTTCGAGTGTATCGATAGGACTTTCCTCTTTAACATCCCCTCGTTTCCATATTCTTGTAAACTTACGATAGCCTTTTTCGTCAATTACAATTAGCTTAATTAATGAAGATAAAGGTATTACAATTAACCATATTACTCCAACTAATAAAACTATATGTCTGAGATTATCTGGCATTCTGTTAGTACCTTGCACCAAAGCATCTATAAAAATAACGGTTAGTATCGTCCACATGATAGTAGACACGAAAATCTTAAATACTTTCTTGATTATAGAATCTGAAGGATTAGGAACCATAAGAAAATTACGAAAATTTTCTACTCGCTTCGGCGAAAACATAAAAGTTGTAAATACAAAGAACATACAAATTGCAAATAATGCAACAATTGACAGAATTATCAACTCAAAATCTAACTTGGGCGAATTGTTTAAAATTAACCAGGTACAAATCAGAGCGAATATAAGATAAGTAGTAGCTTGTGAAAATGCCTCCGTTAATAGTAAATATTTCTTCACATCTTGTGGTTGTCCTTTCTTAGTATTATTGCCAATACCGTCATTACTCATTAACGGCTCCCTTCTTGGCACGATTGTAATCCTAAAATTTTGTCAAGTCAACGGTTTTTGTGGTTTATATAATTCTGTATTTCTGAGTTTTCCAGCCAGCATTGAAAACCAAATATTGCCTTCCCCAAACTAATCAGCATACCCCAGAAAGAGGTAAATTATGCTCTGCTTTGTGAACTTCTAGCTTTGAATGCTTGCTACCTTAGCAATTATGCTTGCGGATTTAATTCAAGAAGTGTTATAAATACAAGCGGGAAATAATTTTTATGAAAGAGCATATTGGATTTCATCTGCTTGAAAACTCATTCGACTATATACTTAGTGCAGCTGAACATGCCAGTTTGCGCACATCACGTAGTTGGAAATATGCAATATTGCATCTTGTAGCCGGCATAGAGTTGTTACTAAAGGCACGTTTACGAAATGAGCATTGGTCTCTATTATTTCAAAGAATTGAGCAAGCAAACGAAGATAGTCTGCTTTCGGGTAATTTCGTCTCAGTTGACTTTGCTAATACTGTTAGTCGACTTCAGAACATATCTGGAATCAATATTGACGGGACAACTATGCGTTATTTAGATGAGCTTCGAGATATTAGAAATCGTATACAACATTTTGCCATAGACATCGAGTTGACACAAGTAAAATCACTAATGGTTAAAGGTATAAATTTCTCATTAGAATTTGGTCGTCAATACCTTTCTGACGAGATGTTGTCTATGGAGAGACAGACACGTCAAATCTATAAACATTTGAGAAAATTTGAAGAATTTGTGAGCGACCGTATGAAATTAATAAAACCACAATTGGATACAGCAGTTGATTTAATTGATTGCCCATTGTGCCAACAAGTCACCTTAATAATTGGAGATGGTCAACCACGATGTCCATTTTGTGAATTTACTATTGAAGCAGCTGAATTGGCAGAGATTTGGGGTGAGGGGACTATTGGTGGTAATTGTATTAACTGCGGTGCTGAGACATTATCTTTTGTTCTTTATAATAACGAGGATGGTGCCGCTTATTGCCTGTCCTGTGGTACAACTCAGAGGATTTGCATTGGTTGTGGTGTACGCTTTCTAGGAGATGGTGACTATTGTACTAAATGCAAGATAAAATAATTAATATCCTTACGACATGACCACAATAAATTGAGTTGCTTCCTAAACCACAGTATTCATTACTCTGTAAAGCTTCAGACTATCTTCAAACTTTACTGACCGTGTATATCTTACCACCATGTCTAGGCTTTCCCAGCCTCCAAGCCTCATAATGTGCTCAATGTACATTCCAGCACGATGCAGATTGGAGGCAAATGTTCTCCTGAAGGTGTGAGGATTGCAGGGAAGCCCAGTTCTTTTTGCAAGTTCAAGAAGCATATTTTGAATGCCTCTAGGCTTCATATGCCAGATGTTTTCACCTATACCATTCTGCGAAATGAGTTCTTCCAGTAATGTAGAAGTTTTATCAGTAAAAGGTGCTTTCCTTTGCTTTTTACCTTTGCCCCAGATGGTGATAGTGCAGTTTGTCCAGTCAATATCACTAACTTTAATGCTGGCTAATTCGCTCAGTCTCATTCCACTATCGGCAAACAGAGAAATGATAGCTTTATGTGTTAGGCTATCAACTTGCTCAATTAAATAGTTCACTTGCTCCATGGTCAAACTAGGGAGTATAGGCTTAGATGGTTTCGGTGCATCAACCTTTTTAAGTGGATTATTTTTCAAGTAGTCATTTCTCACAAGCCAGTTAACAAAAACCCGTATAGCTCTGAAATAAGCAAATTTCCCACCAGTGTTGCATTGCAGATTATCCAAAAAGGAATTTATACCTTCAGGTGTTAACTCATAGTAATTCACAAATGGGTTGAGACAAGTATTGTAAAATGCTATAGTATGACGAGATAGCCCTTGCCTTCTATTGGATAAGAATTTTGTTAACAACTCTCTTTGTCTTTTATGAAATTTTGTTAACAATCCAGTAAGTTTTACGTTCGGGGAAGTGTCGGAACTGGCAGACGAGCATGACTTAGGATCATGTGCCGCAAGGCGTAGGGGTTCGAGTCCCCTCTTCCCCATTTAAACATGGGAAAAAGGATCGCTTGTGGAAGCGAAAAACAGTGTTTAAGGCACATGACCCTTTCACGAAACCTATATGAGTGTGGGTTCGACTGATAGTACATGAGTTCGGTAACATTAGTTAGGCGGGTCCCGAAATGAAAAATCATGAGCACACATATGGGTTACCGCACATCTCTTCGTTCCATGGTACAGGGATCCATCCTTTGCCAGCAAGCCGAAGGCAAGAGCCCACATACTGTGGAGTATTACAAAGGAGTTCTGCACCGCCTGCTCTGGTATGCTAACAAAGAAGGTTGGCCCGAGGAAGTACAGCTAGTATGCGAGTGGCATGTCAGAGACTTTCTTGGCTATGTTACTCGGCCAGATAGAATTGCTCTACTTATTGCGATTGCAACCGTCATCAATATAGTTACACCTGAATACTATTATTTTATCTTAATACTGGTTTGAGCGATATAGAAAATAAGAGACCCAGAGTGCCGACAACTGCGCAAACTACGAAAGCCATTTGATAGTTTCCGGCAACATCAAACAAAAATCCGGTTACGAATGGACCAAGGGCGTCCCCTAATACAAAGCCAGCGCTGATAATTCCGGATATAGAACCATGCGATTTTATCCCAAATAATTCAGCGGTTACGGTTGACTCGGTCGGTGCCGTACCGCCAGAACCGACACCAAAGACAATCGCACATAGGTAGAACATCCATACTTCTCTAGCCAAGACAAACCCAAATAATCCTGCTACCAACATAATGAAGCTGATGACACAAACCTGCCTACTTCCAATCTTGTCGGCAAAACCGCCCAGCACAATACAGCCGATGGCAGTTAATGCGCCGATGACCGCCAGAACATTGGCAGCGGTCATGGCTGAAATTCTCAGGTCGGTTATATGAGGTACAAGATGTACGTTTATGGTCATCAGGCAGTACCCCAGGCTTGTGAACATAATTAACGTAATAAAGAATTGTTTTGTGTGAATTGCTTCCCTGAGAGATAATCCCTCATCGCCTGCAGCTAATCCATGTTTTCCTTCATTATTTACACTATAAGGCAATAGTCCCATCTTACCCGGATCACGTCGTAGAAATTGAGCAGCTAGAATACCAATTACCAGAACTACACTTCCTATTATGATATATGATAGACGCCAGTCGTAAACAGCAATTAGCCAGTTGGCTACCGGTGGCATAATGAATCCACCTATGCCTAAACCAGCTATAACTATTCCCGTCATAATGCCTCTCCTTGTAACAAACCATCTGGCAATGGTTGATAATAGTGAGACAAATTGCCCCCCCATACTCATTCCTATAACCAACCCGTAGAATAGATATAGCTGCCAAATAGAACCTAGTTGTGACATTAACAGATAGCCAATACCCAAAAAGAAGCCGCAAAGTGTCATTACAAAGCGTGGCCCGAGCTTATCATTCAATATGCCCAAGAGTGGTGCACCTATTGCCTGGAACAGCATGGATACTGTGAAGGCACCAGAGGTCAGTGTTCTGGTCCAGCCAAATTCGTTGAGCATTGGTTTGAAAAACACACCAAAGCTATAACGGGTGCCATAGTTCAATATAGTAATCAACAAAGCGGCTACAACCACAATGTAGCCATAGAAAAAATGTCTGTTGTACCAGGACGATTGATAATTGGTCACGGTGAGCTAACTGTTAGCTGATCTCCTCTATCATAATTGAGAAATTGTAGCATAAATCTGTGGAACACTATCTTCAACACATTATAACTTGTTACGGTTCACGCGGGATCTATTCTGAGTAACAGAATTATATTTGGTCTAGTCTTTATTTGGTAACAATCCGCTAAATCGTGCAACGAAAAAGAAGGTAGCCTATTGCTCCTTTATCAATACTGTAAAATTGTTAGATCACCACAGGACAAGCGTCGGGATATCAACTCGTATTGCCTCATAAATACCCTGTTACAGCAGGCTTATGATTGAGGATTTGCAAACAGTTATTGCCCAGGCGGAGGGAGAACCTTCCGAATTTGGCGAAAGATGACGAATAGTAAGATCGCAAGTGCGATAACGGCTGCAGCCACTACTGTTGGGAACAGCCAGGGAAAACGCTCACTGACCGGTGGCTTCTTTTCCACAAAGTCAGGATTTGTACTTTGGGGACTGAGCTTAGCTTCAGGAAGTATATCAGTCTCCAGATATGGGAAGATCCGCTCTATGTCGTAAGAAGGCTGCTGGGCCTTGTCATTGCCGTAGTACAGCTTGTATGATTGCTGCGGATCAGTGGCGAACACCAGCCTGCGCCACAAGCCCCACACGTTAACCTCCTGAACGGTAAGCGGCGGGCTATCTTCGTCATGAATAACCAGGCGAAGATAGCGAGAGGTGATCTCGGGATAGGTAATTATTAGGTTCTTGCCGACAAACTTGGGGGTATCGAAAATGTATATGTCAGCTCGCTGTGTAATAATGGTCCATAGCTTACGGTCTGGACTTGCCTCCAGGGTAACCTCCCGATAGAAGTTGACATCAGGGACGACAATGGCTAGGCGGTAGCTGGGCAGTCCTGATGTGCCGAGGTCTACCTCCACGTTTGTAGTTCGTTGTTCAGCATCACGGCTTTTACCCACAATAGAAGCGGTCCATGGTATCTCTCGCGCCGATGTATCTTTAACAAAGAAGACAATGGCGCCAGCTATCTCCAAAGGCCCTCCCCCTTCATCAGCTATCCTAACGCGCAGGTAACGTGCGGTGCTGTCTGGATACCTCATTCGAGTATCCCTTGTACGGAACTTTCGCTCCTTCATTGTGAAATCGTAGATTGTTTTCTCGGCTACCTGTATCCAGGTGCTTCCGTCGTTGCTAGTTTCCACCGTGGCCGTGCGGCCAAAGTCGGTAGAGGGAGACTGAATCTCGATTTCGTTATGCAGCATCCCCTGGCGCTTCAAGTCAATGGTAAATGTAGTATAGCGTCCGGTAACATAGCCTTTTTCATAAATGGCTAGCTGTTGAGGTGGCTCAGGAACCGGAATACGCTGATATGCCGCTTTTCTTATTTCCAGTTTATAAGGAATTTCACCATTATCATCGGCAATAATGCGAAGGTCGGCCAGACCGGTTGCTGCGCCGGCAAACACCTCATGGTCGGGGGCCAGTTCAATAAGTCCGCCGGGCTGTAGCCCCGAAGGCAAGGTGATAGTTTTGACGTAGCGCCAATCACGCTGCGTAAAGTCGGCAGCGGCGCTGGCAGATGACAGTAATATAAGCACTAAGGTAATGATAAATATTTTTAGACCCGGCGGTCTATTTATCAATAAAAACTCCCTTGATCATCTTACCATAGCGCTGGTAAAGGTAAGCGCTGGCCAGCAGGAGCAGTCCTAGGCCAATGAAAGCACCGATGCGATAGCCCATCTCCAGCTTAAACACATCGTAGACAAACACCTTGGCAATAGGGATTACGAGCAGACCCAAAGCGCCAAGCCGCAAGTATCGCCAGCGTTTAACTATACCAATAACCAGTCCAATGACAGCGTAAACTGCCCAGACCGCTGTAAGCGACAGATTCTGCGCACTACCGAGCCCTTCCCTGGCAACTGGCTCCGCAGTTCTCATGGCGCTTTCAAAGGAATTCCAGACCTCAAAACTCAGTATCCAGAGGGAAAGGAAGTTGGCGGCGATCAGAAGAGTTGAGGCAGGCATACTCCATTCTGGAAAGGTACCCCTCTGTCGCCATAGAAGATAAGCAGTAAAGTATGTAGCAGCGATGCCCACTATGAAGGCAAGAAAACGCTCGTTCAGTATCGGTTGAAAGGTACGTATATTTACCGGAGTATCGAATCTTAATAGCCGTCCTATCATGATGACGAAGATAATATAGCTATAAATGCGGAGTTGAGGCATCCGCAGAGTGAATGATAACCACATGAGGACAACCAACTCAGCCGCCCAAGCTATGGTCGTCCACGCGGTGTCCCTGAGCTGGATAGGTATAGCCACGGTTAGGAAGACCAGAGCAATGGCTAGAGCGAACAAGCTGAGCCTTACGTTCTCGGTACTTTGTTTAAGGGTAAACCAAGATAAAGCACCATAGAACAGTGCTAGCAGGAGAACAAAGCCTCCCATCCAAACACGGAGATCACCCCACATCAGTCCAAGGCTTATGCCAAGGTAAGCAGCGGCATTAATCACCATCAGAGTATAGTCAAAGGCCTGAGGCAGGCGACGCCAGACGATGTGGTAGAGAGAGGTAGCACCGACGAAGATAAGAAAGATAATTGTTATACCTACCTCGGCAGTAGCCACGCTGACCCATCTGTTAAACTCACCATGCCAGAAGCCAAAGGCTATTAGTGAACAGAATAGCGCCAGAAGTGTGAACCAGCGCCAATTGCGGAAGGTAGACAGTATAAGAACACCAAGATCAACCACAATGACATAGACCAGTAACTGAATGGCCTGACCCGTCCCGTCGGCCGGCTCTCTTCCCCCTGAGGCACCTAAGATAAAAGGGGCAAAGAATGCACCGATGATACCTATTACCGCCAGGGCCATGGAATCATAGTAAAGGGCTAGTGCTGCCGAAGCTACACTGACCAGCAACAGGAAGGTAACGGCGACATAAATGTGAATCAAGTCATAGATAGCAAAGGAAGCGAAGATAGACAGGTAAAGTATAGCGATACCACCACCGCTGAGAACCCGGGTCAAGATCGGGTATCGCCCCCGCCAGTAATAGCCTAATCCAAGCATAGCCATGCCACCCACAATGCCTAGAATGACTCGCCCGGTGGGACCGATCCAGTTATTATCAAAGGCAAATTTCAGGAAGAAGCCGACGCCGATAATGAGGGCAATGATACCTATTCTCGCCAGCCAGCTACCCCCTAAAATCTGCTCCCACTCCCGTTCCTTGACCGTAGTTGGTTTAACTCTATGAGGTGGAACCTCTTCTGCTAGAAGTGGAGTTATCTCTTGGCTCGGAGTCTCCGGAGCGGGTACCGGCTGCGATGTGCGTGCAGCTACACTTTGCCGGCGATCTAAAGCATCCAAACGGTCTGTTATCTGGGCAACCAGTTCCCGTAGCTGACGTACCTCCTCCTCAATTGCCCTTGGCTGTTCCTGAGGACCTTCCGGCTCAGATGTGGGGAGAGGAGAACCACAAAAGTTGCAGAAACGAGTATCTGGCTGATTTTCTCTTTGGCAGTTAGGGCACAGCATAATTTACCTCCTTCCTACCATCTTGATTCTACCTTAGCATATAAGTTTTAGCAATATTGTCATGCCAACCTTGTTTCCGTCCACCACTGACAATATAGAGAAAGCCCAGCTACGGCATAGAGCATTCGGCCTTCATGACTTTACTATCGATCTACATCCTGCCCAGAGTCTGACCTTCGAGGCTGTTCTGACTTTGTTCTATGTGTAAAAGGACTCTCATGCGGGGTCACAAAAAGCCAAAAAGTTTTGTTCACAGTTTACAATATAGTAGAATTAGTCAATTTAAGCTTTTGAGGAAGCAATTATGGAGTGGCAACAATTGCTCATTGATACCTTTGAACTAATATTGCAAGGACTGGAGCAAGTACTGGCTAACATCTCGCAAGTCGACTTGGATGAGCAACCTCATCTCGACAGCAACAGTATGGGTTGGCTTACCTGGCATTTGACACGAACTCAAGATAGAGCTATTGTGGACCTACCAGGAGAGAAACAAATTTGGATAGAAAACGGATGGTATGCGAGATTCAACCGTGCACCCGATCCCTCAGATACAGGACTGGGGCATAAATCGGAGGATGTTGCCATGTTTAAATCACCCGGTGTTATAACTTTGCCAGAATACCACAGAGAAATAGTTGAGCGGTCAAAACGCTGTCTAAACAGTCTCTCTACATCAGAGCTGGGGCGGAAATTAGATCATCCAAGGTTCCCCATGGTTGGAGCACGTTTAGTGGCCGTGCTTAGTGATAATTTTCAGCTTAGCGGATTGATACCTAATAAAGCCCAGGCCATATATAATTCTGGTATTCCATCACGCTTTAGCTAGATATATGATCATCTAGATGTATAATCATTATGAACACTTAGTTATAAGTGAAGAAAGGGGAGGTAATGGTGAAGAAATATAAATGGTGTCTTGTCCCACTCTTAGGGATAGCCTTTCTATTAATTAGTCTAATCATTGCCTGTGACTCCGCACCTACTTCAGTACCTCCTAAACAACCTCCTCTGGCTCCTGTACCAGAATCTAAGCCTCAGCCTGATTCTATTCCTAAACCAATAGTAACACCACCGATAATAAAAATAGTGAAACCAGATTTGGTTATTGTAGATATGTGGCGGTCGGGATTGTATTGGTATTACAAAATAAAGAATCAGGGTAATGCAGATGCTAGTGCAACAACTACTTCAGTATTGTTTATAGATGGTCAACTCGAAGCAAACGATTCTGTAGATCCTCTGGCTACTGGGGCAATACGTACTGAGAAATTCACACATCAATATTCATGTGGGTTTGGGTGGCATAACTACAAAGTACGTGCTGATATACTCAACGCAGTAAATGAAAGTAACGAGGAGAACAATGTGCGTATTGAATATTTTAATTGTCCATGACCAAGGCCATTTTAACGAGCAAGACGGTAGGACCAATAAACTAAGTGAGTCGATCTGGCTTCTTCTTTGCACCTGGCTTTGGAATCCTCTGAAGCGCGGTATCATTGCCTGAGTATTTTCACTATAACTCTATGTTACAGTTAAATATATTTCTCTTTTGTAGCCCTGGCTCTTTCCAATCCTGAACATATTCGTTCATTAAAAAGGACGAACCCGAACATTTCACGCCGATTTCCGACTAGATTCCATTTGGCAGAGAGGATTATTTTAATGGCGTTTCGTAGGATTTTGTGGATAACTTGGGGTTATGTTCAGGGTAATTATTTCTTCTGCCGCTAAAACTCTTACGGCCTTAACTCTTCCCGATCCTAAACATCTTGGTTCCACAATTAGGACACACACCCTGAGTTGCCGGCCTTCCGTTTTTCAAAGTTACGGCCTTGGCATCCTTCATTTCCCTCTTGGTCAGGCATTTCATACAGTATGCTTGTATCGTTGACCTCCTTTTTTCGTTCAGTATACTATGCTCCAATCGAATGTCAAGAGTACTAGGCAATTCGGGGTATTGGCAAATTCGCAGACGAGGACTACTACAGAGCTCTGAAAGAGGGAATTGACAACACTGGTTTATTTTTTTTCGTCAAAGGGATTTTTTGTGGTGTATCTTATTTCAAGCATGTTATACCTCACGTTTCTATATCGTAAAAGCGTTGCTAAATACGTAGCAAAATAGATGATAATATCAAACTCATTAGTTCCCTCCGTGAACAAAAGTCCATAATGTCATATTCTAGCTGCGCGTAGGCAACATTCCCTCGGCACGGAACCATTCGACATGGTCGCGTATTGATTCCTGCCATGGTCTGGTTATGAAGCCAAGTTCCTCACGCGCCCGTGCTGAGCTCACCTGAGAGTTGCTTCTTAGAACGTCAATGGAGTAAGCAGTGAAAACAGGTCGTCTACGTATCAATCGGTAATATACGCTCGCAAGCACCCCAACAGCTCGGGCTATAGTAGGCGGTATCTCATAGTTGGGAGCAGGATAGCCGATATTCCGTTCCAGTTCTTTCATCAGTTCTGGAACCTGAACTTGTGAACCAGAGAAAATATAATGGCGACCCGATTGGCCTTTCTCAGCAGCAAAAATAAGACCACGGGCCACATCACGCACGTCTACAAAATCGTAGGCACCTCTTACATATGATTTCAAGTGCCCACTCGCGAAATCAAGTATGAGCTGGCCAATATTGGAGATTCCGTAATCCCAGGGACCAATAACGCCTGTTGGGCAGCAGATGATTGCGTCAAGTCCACCTATACGGACTTCGTCGAGCAGGAGAAGTGTAGCGCGAGCCTTACTGCGGGCATAGTCGCCAAGGACGCGGTCAACATCGAAGGGTTGAGACTCGTCAATAACTTTGCCATGTGGTGGCTCGGCAATAGCGTGGATAGAACTTGTATAGATAAGGCGGCGAACACCGCATGTACGACAGGCTATGGCCACATTACGCACACCGCCCACATTTACCCTTTCAAGGATCTTCTTCATGCTGGGCATGATGGTAACGATACCAGCCAGGTGAAAGACAACATCGGCGCCCGCAAACGCAGATTCAAGACTTTTAAGATCAGTGACATCACCACGGCCAGTCTCAATTTTGAGGCTAGCCAAAGGTCGGCAGTCGTCGTTTGGCAGGACGAGAGCACGTACAGTTTTCCTGCGTGTGATTAGCTCTCGGATGAGAACATTGCCAATGTGACCGGTAGCCCCCGTGACGACAATCATCTCCTCACTTCCCTCAATTGTTATTTTAAGTCTGCAGCGATCGATTTTCAATTGTAACGAAAGCCTCATACGAACGAATAATGCAAATTAGCTTTATTTTTTAAATCACATTTTCAGTTAAGATTTCTACTCAGCCTCCTATTCGCGCCATCAATATCGATGCACACGGTAACGTCAAACCCAGATGACCTGTATTCGTGGGATTGTCTGAGCGTCACGGGGCAAGAAAGGTACCAAGGCAGGCAAAAGGTATTTTGCGTGACATATAATACCTGGCAAGATCGTAAGCAAACGGTAAAGTAATAGCTGGAGGGCGGGTAGTTTACCCCTCCCCTGTGTCGATTCCAGGAATTAGCAGCGCAAGTCTTCTGCCGTAGCGTTTTTTTTGGGATATTTCCTGATGTAAATTACTCATATCCCGTAGTTACCTGGGTCACATTTCCGTATTTGTCACAGATATAGGTTCCTTTTGTGGTCCTGAGAGAAATGTAGTTTGTATCGGGCTTACCATCTCCATCGAAATCATGAAGATATAAGACATAACCAGTACCGGTCTTACCATGTCTGGTGCTGGTATCAGGGAAGAAGTGCATATTGCTTGTAGGAACACTGGCAGGATTTTCTAGTTGAGTTAGTTTGTTATTCCTCATCATCATTGTTACTGCGTCTTGGACTTTATGATATTCCTCTGTAGCTGCAGCGTCCTCAGATATGGCTCCTGTTGCTGAAGTATCCGGTGATGCTGGTAAATCCTGTAACTTGCTTTCTTTGGTCGGCTGTGGAGTCTGTTCTTCACCTGGTTGAGCAGGTGGCTTTGATATCTCTCCGCTTACCGGGATATTTGGATCCAGCGGATTCGGATCACGCGGGTCCCAATACCCATCATCATCACTATCTACCTTTTGAGGGTTTGTCCCTGCAATTTTCTCCTGGGTATCAGGCCAACCGTCACCATCGGAGTCAATCGTTGAACTAAACTGCTCCAGTTCCTGGCATGAAGAAATAATCACAAGAAAAAATATGGCCAGAACAATTATCGATGCTGTCTTCAGTTTTACCACCGCCAGATACAGCTCCCGCTCCTCTATGATACTTCCCTACACTGTCAGCCATTTAAGAGCTAATAATAAATTTTGAGTTGGACACCGTATTCTCTTCAAGATAAAAGCAATCAGGTTTCCTGGATATTAAATTCCGCTTGCACGTAGAAATATCATACATCAGTTAGTCCCGACAGGCAAAATTTATCTCTCATGTCAATGCTCTGTTCTTAGTGGTTATGGAAAAATTGGTAAGGTCAGATTTTGGACAAAAGTGTGGTTTCCGGCCCAGATTTTAGCTCGCTGGAATCAATGAGACTTTAGTTCAGATTCTGGTAATAGATAACTCAGACATTTTATGCCATCTCGAGTCCGGCAGGCCAGTCTCGACGATGGTCATCGACACTCTGGAGAACAACGTAAGAGATGATCATGAACAGGAGAAGGACTACGATAGCTACCGGCCGGCCCAGGCCCAGAGTGCTGGTGATAAAACCCCATAATAGCGGGCCAATAATGCTGGCGAAGCGGCCGGCCATCCGAAACAGGCCGTAGAACTCGCCAAGATACTTTGGCGGTGCAAGTCGCATCAAGTAAGGGCGATCAGCCGTCCAGGTGCTGCCAAGAGCTAGGCCGGCGATACAGCCGATGCCCCAGAATAACGCGCTGGGCAAGTTGAAGATGGCAACTGCTATAGCTCCTGAAAGGACAACCATCCATGCAATAAGGACAACATTGAGGCTGCGCTTGGGCCCGATCATATCAACAACGGATCCAAAAGAAAACCCTCCGATAACTGCAGCAGCGATAGAGACGAGCAGCAGGATCTGCACCTGGGTCGCAGAGAAGCCGATTTCGTTGGTCACATAGATACCCATGAAAATAATGACGGTATTTATTGGCTCTGTATAGAATATGCGACCGACGAGGAAACGTAACAAGCCCGGAAATCCTCTGGCGTTAGCAACTGTATGGCGAACCTGTGCAAAAGCATGCGTCACCATCTTTGCTTGAAAGCGGAATGGAACACCAGTGCCCTCTTTCACGAAGAGGAAGCACGGAAAGGCGAACACGAGAAACAGCAGCGCACTCAAGCGGAAAATGCCTACATAGCCAAGGCTATCGAGTAGAAGAAGACCGCTGCCTACGCCAATGAAGGAGCCCATATAGCCAACGCTAACGCCCAGGCCACTGATCTTACCTCGATTCTCTTCAGTTGAGACGACAGGGAGGAGTGCATCGTAAAAAATAATGCCGGATTGGAACATATAGTTGGCGATAATGAAGACGATTAGTGAAGTAGCGAGGCTGCCCAATCCCAGCAGTGCCGTGAAAATGATGCACAAGACCGTCGTTGTGATCAGGAATGGCATACGACGCCTGGCCTGGTCTGAGAGTGCGCCGAGGATAGGAGCCGATAGGAAGACCATGAGCATCGACAAGGAAGCCGCATTCCCGTAGTCCGCATCGCGGCCACCCATCGTATTGACAATCCAGAGCGGTAGATAAAGAGAGGTGATGTTTATAGAGTACACCGTGTTCGCCAGATCGTAGAGTGCCCATGAGGTAATAGCAAGCCTGGTTGGACCTGCCAGCTTGACTGCGATGGATGTCGTCATGTGATTTATCTTCTTTCCGGGTATGTCATATCATAAGACCTTAGTTTTCGTCCTGTTTACGTATTTTTCAATATATATATGTATGGAGCGCACAAGATGAGCGAGTTGCACAAACCGCACAATTGTAATACTTTGACGAGTGACCTAGCGAATCTCCCAATAGTGAATCTCTCTTTGCTGAATCTTGCGTTGTATGAGACTACGCAGCCATTCGGCAACGATATGCCTTGTTTGGGGAATAAGCAATGCAAACCCGGTCAGATCCGTGATAAGACCAGGCGTAAGCAGTAATAAACCGCCGATGAGAATTAAGGCTCCCTGGAATAGCTCGTCGGCTGGTAGAATCCCACGCTCAATGCTGCTACGGATTCTGGAAAGCGTGGCAAGACCTTGATTCTTAGCCATGAGGGCTCCAATAAGGCCTGTTACGACCACGATGAGTATGGTATACAGAACACCTATAATGGTTCCCAGGTAAACAAGAACACCGAGTTCCACGAGGGGAACAACAACAAATAAGAGAACAAGTTTATAAAGCATTTGACTTTGGTTCCCCTTGCGCCTGTTGTACGTGCTGTGTCCTTTCACTCGTCACTTCAGTTTTCCATACCTTGTCTGAAACCTGGTACATTATATCTTGCCATATGCTCCACGGCATATTTTGCTGTCCCTGAATACTTTACTACCTCGGAATATCATGAGCAAGCACCAGTGTGTCTATCAGTATTTGTGACGGTCGTTCATTAAAGGTTCACCTTTATCGGACGTTACCCAAGCTGCTGCACAAACCGCTAACGTGTTGTTTCATTTTGCCCTTATTCATGTCATCCCAGTGTAGAGAGATGATTTAGAAAGACGTATTAATTAACGTACAATACGTTTTGGGGATGCGGCGATATTACATAAATATTAGTTTTGTTGGAATACATGTCTGGTGAGTTCACACATAAAACCTTCAATAACATAACGTGGTTTAGTGTTGTCCCGCATTCTTTATGTTATAGTATGTTGAATTCGTTTATACAGGAAATTCAAGAAAATCATATCGTTGAAAGGAAATAAGATGGATGTACCTAAATTATCCTTTGAGGAAGTTGAAACGTTTGATATGTGTTTTGGCTGTGGAAAAGCCAATCAGCACGGTTTAAAAATGAGGTTCTACCGGGAAGATACTGAGACAGCTATAAGCGAATTCATACCTAGTGAAAGCCATCAAGGTTGGCCGGGATATGTCCATGGAGGCATCCTGATAACTGCGATGGATGAGGCGATTGGTTGGGCTTGTCTTTTAAAAAATATTTATACTGTCACAGCCAAAATAGAGGTGAGGTTAAAGAGCGTAGCTCAAATTGGCGAGCCCCTTACCGTTAGCGCCCGTATAACAAAGCAAACCAGACGCACACTGGAGGTTGAAGCAAAAATAAAGCGCAAGGACGATTCCGTTGTCGCTGAAGCCTTATCGATACAATTCATAACCCATCCCCAAAAAACTGCGTTTTCTGAACCTTCATAATTGTTTATTAATCGAGCATTAATCAATACACCAGAGCTCCTTGCCCAATATAAACTCCTGACAATACCTTACAAAATAGAGAATGAACACCTGACTTTATATTAACATCCCGTCAGGATGTGCAAAGACAAGGAACCTTTCGACTTCGATCAACCAACAGGAAAATGTGGAACTATATCTTACACTGTGCTCCAACCTGGAAATACTGGTTATTGAGCCAGACCACAGGGCTCAGGTCTCCATTCATTTTGAACGCTACAGCTTCAACCACATAGATGGCGTGGTTTCCCTCAACTTCCCACAGCGCGCTCCTGACCTGACATTCAATATTTGCGAAACACCCTGAAATAAGTGGAGCATCAATCTTATTGGCCGGCTCAGTGGAGATGCCAAATTCTTGGAACTTGTCCATCTCATAACCGTGAACAGTGCCAAATTTCTTTGATAGGTCTAACTGCGTGTCTGCTATCACATTTATGGCAAATTCCTTGGACTTCTCTATGAGCTCATATGTAGCAAATGTCTTTGAAATGCTGACCACAAGTAGCGGAGGAACCTGAGAAACGTACATTACTGTAGCAGTCATTGCACTTTCTACCCCCTTGTCTTGCGGTTTAATAGTAGGCTAAACGTGTACTGTTTTCAAACTATCGTTTAATGATAACCCCGATATACTGTAGCTAATTCGCCGTATTTTAGAGAAGTTACGAATACAGGCATACCGTAATAACGAATTACCCTGTCAGCCACACTCCCTTTTACCTATCATACAATCCCTGATCTACGGTGGGTACTCACAATAATTAAGTCCATATTGTTTTTGCCAGCATAGTCTAATATCTCATCGGCAACGTTACCTTGACTATGACAGTTCGGGCACTATACCCTCATTCTTCAAGCTTTCAGCCAATGTAGAAAGAGTACCTTCGATTCTTAATTTGGCCTCCTTTTGTTTCAAAAGGCATCAGCTTTCACAAGTCTCATTAACTATGGCACTGGCTTGCGGAGGCTCTATCACTTGGAGCAAAACTATCGCAGGGACTTCGTATCCGCTGTCTGTATAGAAAGATCAATTAGTGTTTATCTTTGTACACCGATTTAACTTGGAAGCTCGATTGCAATGCGCCCAGAACATGACCAAGATAATGACTGTAAATCGTGAGATTAGATGGGGGCAGGGTAAATGCTTTATTTAGACTTAGTTTCAATAGCTTTTGCAGGTTTAGATTTAACAGTTATCTTCTTTAGTTTGGTTTCAGCAGCCTTGGGTAAACTTACTTCCAGTATACCGTCCTGGTAGTTAGCCTCAACCTTGTCTGCTTTTACTGCCGTCGGTAGAGTAATAGTTCTGTAAAAGTTGCCGTAGCAGAATTCGCAACGATGATAATCCTCATCCTTGACTTCAGATTCAGCTTTCCGCTCCCCTTTGATCGTCAAAGTATCACCCAGGACAGAAATATCAATATCTTCTTCTTTTATTCCAGGTGCCTCAATCCGGACTGTATACTTATCTTCCTTCTCATAGACCTCTAATGCAGGTATCCAGGCACTTTGCTCAGCAGTCGGCATAGGCCACCAGTATAGTGGATGTCTAAAAATTGAGGGATATCTTGTCATCTCATCCATATGCCGTTCCATTTCCCTGAATGCGTCCCAGGGACGCCACCTTTGAATCGCCATTCTTTCCTCCTTTCTCAGTTTTTAAAGTCCCCTGCCCCCAAAAGTAGGGGAATTATTCTCTACTAAACGCTATCATCGTAAAATCTTGGTAATCAAAAAGGCATATAGTTTAAAACCACATAGTGCCGTCAGCATCAAGGACCAGGTCGTTCAATGTGGCAGCACCCACAACCTTAGCTTCATCTATGAAATCTCCCCTGTCGAGATTGAGCAACTGGGTGCTCTGTTCACAGACCATGAATTTAACACCGGCTGATGCTGCTTGATCCATTATCTCTTTCAGCGTCGGGAAGTTACCCTCTTTAACCTTCTCTGCCTCTCCTTTCTTGACCACTGTTATTCCCAGGCCCAAGAAATAAATGGTTGCATCAATATCCATTGCCTTAGCTGTCATTCCGAGGACGAAAGGTGAATAAAGACGCTTTGGTGAGTCTACACCGCTTGTTTGAACATAAAGAATGTTTTTTTTCTTAGCCATTGCTACCTCCTATTTTTGTTTTAAAATGAGAAATCTCATACCTTCATCGGTCTTCTCTATCTCAATTATTTTCTGCCCGGTTCGCTTGGCCCAGGACTTAAGGTCCTCTTCGGCAGCGGGATCATCTGCCAACACTTCAAGAATTTCTCCAACGGCAAGCTTGTCCATTTCCTTCCTGGTATTCAGTACTGGAACAGGACAATACAGACCTATACAATCCAGGGTTTGATGCGTCTTCTTTACTGATTTAGAATCACCCATAATTTATACCCCACATACAAAGGTTACTTAAGGATACTTTTACAACATCAATAAGACCTTCTACACTACGTATGTCCATCATTTCAATGGATCGTGATAACCGTATATAACTTGTATCATAGCCTAATACGCTGGGCTTTTTGTTTAAATTCTTTTTGTAGCATTAACAAAAGTTCAGTTTCGCTTTCGGCATGTGCTTTGATTAGCCGCCGAGTGTGGTTACTCTTGTTTGGGCAACCATCCTGAATATGCCCGGAGTGCCTCATAATCCTTTTTTACGGAATCATAAAGCCTGGCATTTTCTAAGGCAATGGCACCGAGGTTAGCTGCTGCGCCTACAAAATAGGTGTCGGCATCGTTGAAATGCCGTGGTTCAGCAGAATAAATCCGAATCACACCCACTATCTCCTCTCTTAACATGACCGGAACGCTGAGAATGGAAGCAATTCCCTCGTCTTTCGCCTGCTTCTGATACTGAACTCTTTCATCATCAATAGCATTTATAACGGCAACCGGCCGGCCTTGCAATGCTTCGGCAATGCTTTTGTCAACAGAGACTGGTCCCTTTCGGACATACCCATTGCTCAGACCATAGGATGAAGTGTGAATCAGCAGTTTCCTGTCCGGCGAAAGAAGCATAAGCGAACATCCCTTAACCTCTAAAGCCTTTGCCACACTCTCGACTATGTTGTGGAGCACTTTCTCCGGTGTGTCAACTGAATTTATTGTTGCAGCTATTTCATATAGACTGTGATAATACCTTTGCTCGGATTCTTCCATTCTTTTACTCCTTTTTAAGTTCATCTTCAGGTCTATTCATTACTGGTAGATTACTAAAATTCTAACGTATACTATAGTCATGTGTATGTGACCTTTGTCTCAGTGGCAATGTAAAACTCTGCAAAGTATATTGCCACGGTATCCACAATCAATAATCTGGTTGCTGGTTTCCCAGCAAACTTTTTAATTCCTGTAGTAATTCCTGAAGTAAATATTGTCGGTTTGCCTTCTCAAATAGATTTTTCACTGAACCGTGCATTTAGGTATCTCGGGCAATGTTGCTCATTAAGAGAAAATATTATAAGATAGCCGCCAACAAACAGGAGGACAGCCGCTAAGAATTCATTACTCTAAAGGGCTATACTATCCAACTTTCGTTGACTACACACATTCTAACGAAGCTATAATCATGAAATATGCTGGGCAATGTTCTTCTTTGAACAATCTGGTTTTGATATTGATGCCTATGTACTGAGCCAGAACATTGACTTAAACCATCGTACTCTGCAACAAGCTAGTATGAGCAACTGTAAAAATACGTATTTGTATCATGCAATGGGGATGTACTAGTGTCTAACGTCAGCTCAAAAAGGGACAAATATGTCGCTGTCGGCTTACTAACAACAACGATAAGCGGAAGTATTGCTGTTGCTGTTTTCCTCATTTATCACTGGGAATACGTAATCCAACTTGAGAATGCTGGTTATTTGGGACTTTTCCTTATATCCCTCCTCGCTGGCTCGCCTATACCAATACCGACTCCGAGCATGATACTTACGTTTACCCTCGGCAGTTTGTTGAATCCGGTATTAATAGGAACTGTCTCTGGGTTGGGGAATGCTATCGGTTATGCACTTATTTATTTAAGTGGTCGTGGTGGGTTCCGATTTCTCCCGAATTTCAACATTTCAGATTCAGGAATAGGCCGGTTCTTAAGGAAGATAAAAATGTCGCGAATGCTTGATTCCCCGAATCGAACTGGGGTGGTAGCTGTTTTTTTGCTGTCCATTTATCCCAATCCGGTTTTCACCCCCATGGTTCTTGGTATGGGAGCAACGCGCTTCAGTTTCGCGAAATTCTTTGTCGCCTGCTGGATAGGCAAGACAGTTATGTCTATGGTTCTTGCTTTTTTGGGT
Organism: uncultured Dehalococcoidales bacterium; assembly: GCA_964596125.1. Lineage (GTDB taxonomy): Bacteria > Chloroflexota > Dehalococcoidia > GIF9 > UBA5629 > CAZQRP01. The sequence goes on from CAZQRP010000001.1 coordinate 220,369, forward strand.
TATTTCGGTTTGCATTCCTTATTGCAGTTTCTAGGTATGTTCAATACGCTCTAGGAATAGAGGATTTATGGCAAGCAGGTAAGACTTATCAATTGAATTCTCGAGAGTAGCATACAATGGCTATGCATTCTACTCCACCATTAAACTTTTATAGCTGTTAAACTTGCTGATGGTAGCAACTTAGAATACAATCAATGAGGATGCGGATTTCTATTTAAAGTATGGGTTGTAGGCTAAGTGATGTTGTACACTTTGAAAGATAAGCATTTCTTCCTCCTGCTCGGCATCTTTGTTTTTTGTGTGCTTTTTTATTATTTTGGAGAGCTCGTTGATTATTTTGGATGGGAGCATCTACGCTGGTATATCTTTTATGCAGTTCATGACCTTCACAGATTGTGTTTCCTGGTACCCATTATTTATGCCGGCGTGTGCTACCGGTTAAGGGGTGCCATTGCAGCTACAATTGTCTCATTTTTTTTACTTTTACCGCGCTCTCTTTTTATATTCCCTTATTGGGATCAAACGTTAAGGATGCTGGGTTTCGTGCTATTGGCTGGTGCCATTGGTATATTCACAGCACGTATCTACAATGCAAATGACAAGCTAAAAGAACTTGGAGACAAATTACAACAAGCTCACGATAAGCTGAAAATCAAGGTGGAAGAACGTACTGCTGAACTGAGCGAAATAAGCAGACAATTGAAGGAAAGTCGTGAATATCTTTCAAAAATCAATAACTCCATGCCAGATGTATTATTTACAGTTAGTTTGCCAGATAGAACAATTAACTATGTTAACGATTCCGTACGGAAGGTGTTTGGCTATGAACCTGCAGAATGCGTTGGTAAAACAACTGAGTTTCTTTATCCTTCAGCAGGCGAATACCGTAATTTCGGGGGGAAAATAGAACGAGTATTAGCGGAAGGAAAGGATGTTTTATATGTAGAAAATCCCTTGAGGAGGAAAAATGGCGAAATCTTTCCTGCTGAAATTACGACCACCTTTTTCAATGATGAACATGATAATATCCACGTTATCAGCATAATAAGAGATATTACCAGGCGTAAACAGGCAGAAGATGGATTATTGTTAAGTACAACCAGGCTTGCGGAGGCTCAGCGCATCGCTCACCTGGGAAATTGGGACTGGAATATAACTACAAATGAACTGGTATGGTCTGATGAGATTTACCGCATTTTCGGCTCATCCCCACAACAATTTGGAGCAACCTATAATGACTTCTTGAATTTTGTGCATCCTGAAGACAGGGAATTTGTCGAAAAATCGGTTGACGATGCTTTGCATAAGGGAAATCCTTATAATATTGACCATCGTATAATTTTACCGGATAAATCAGTGCGAGTTGTTCATGAAGTGGGAGAAGTCACCTTTGACGAAGTAGGCAGACCAGTCAGAATGATAGGAACAGTTTATGATATTACCGAACGCAAGCGTGCTGAGGATGAACTACGTGCTCTTTCGCATGAGCTCGTCGATTTGCAGGAAAACGAGAGACGCACTTTCGGACGTGAACTTCATGATGAAATTGGTCAATCATTAACTGCTCTCCAGCTTCTTTTGAATAGGATTGCTCGCCTGGCAGCCGATGATATCAAAGACGAACTAAATCAAGCACAATCACATGTCGTTGGGCTTATGAAGCGGGTGCGTGAGATGTCAGTTGGCCTATACCCGACGATGCTTGATAGCCTGGGACTTTTGCCTGCGTTGACCTGGCAATTCGATCGTTTTACCAAATTGACCCAGGTGTATGTCAGTTTTGAGCACACAGGATTGAAAAAAAAATTTGCTCCGGAAATCACCCTTGCCACGTACCGTATTATCCAGGAGGCATTGACTAACGTGGCGCGCCATGCTAGTGTTGATGAAGTGACCGTCACTGTTTCCGTTGACAGAAATGTAATTCATGTTAGGGTGGAAGACAGGGGCAAAGGATTCAGTCTTAATACCTTAGATGTACGGAACTCAAGCGGCCTCAGCGGGATGCGGGAGCGGGCTCTGGCATTGGGTGGTACGCTGGTCGTAGATACGTCTCCCGGAATCGGCACTAGGATAATGGCCGAATTGCCCTTGTCAGGTATATCAAAAAGAAAAAGAGTAAGTTATGGATAAGCTCACTTTAGTTCTTGCTGATGATCACCACGTCGTGAGGCAGGGTCTGTTGAAATTGCTGGAGGCAGAACCGGATATTAGGGTAGTGGGTGATGCAGATAATGGTCAGGAGGCAATTCAACTGGTCAAACAGTATTGGCCTACTGTACTGGTTGTTGATCTTATGATGCCCGGTATCAATGGCATCGAGATTACCCGACAGGTCAGCAAATTATCGCCACAAACCAGCACCGTTATCCTCTCAATGTATGGCAATGAGAGCTATGTAATTGAGGCACTCCGGGCTGGAGCAAAGGCCTATGTCCTCAAAGAGGCTACTGCAGACGAATTAGTGGTAGCTATCCGTCAAGCTGCTTCTAACCATCGTTATCTCAGTCGGTCCCTGTCAGAAAAGGCAATTGAGGCGTACATACAGAAAGATAAGGATGTTGTACAGGATCCGTATGAAAGTTTAACGATGAGAGAGCGAGAAATCCTACAATTGGTGGTACAAGGCTACACGAGTTCTCAAATTGCTTCTCGATTCTGCCTCAGCCATCGTACGGTCGAAGTCCACCGTAGGAATATGATGCATAAGCTCGGTATTCATAGTCAGACAGAGCTACTTCATTTTGCCATACAAAGAGGCATTGTACCTTCAAATCCGGCATCAGATAAAGGAAAGCTGCAACCGTAATCTACAAAACTTATCGCCTTAAAATATTTTCTTTATCAATTGGACAAAAATGGACCGTATACCTTATTTCTTTACGGTAAACTACGTAGTACTACGTATATCTTCTCTGAGGCAACTGCTGATATACTTTTTTAGCAAGTTATATATACATAACTTTATTGGTTAATTTTTCACAAGGCTGTCGAGGAGTTGGTATGAAGAAGCTTTTTTACCTGCGATAGTATCTCCTGGCAAGCGGTGATTTATATGCTATGTGATAATTGTGATGTACTAGGCATAAGAAGTAAACGAAAGGTCTTTATTTTAAGTTGGAAAAGGAGACGCAGGCGACAACTATCGTAGTAGCAATAAGCAGTAAGCCCGTGAGGCAGGGTATTCAGTCGTTGCTCGAGTTGGAACCTGATATTTCTGTTATCGGTGAGGCAACAAATGGGATTGAGGTAATGAATATAGTAACAAAGCTCCATCCCAGAGTTCTGATTATCGAGTTAATGATAGGAGGTGTGAATGATCTAGAGCTTATTGAAGAGGTTAGTAAACTTTCACCGGTGACCAATGTTGTCGTGTTCTCTCTTTATAATGCTGCAGCATTCATAAAAGAGGTGTTCCGGGCGGGTGCTAAAGCTTATGTGCTTAAAGAGTCTCCATCATACGAACTGATATATGCTATACGTCAAGCAGCCGCTGGTCATTATTATATCAGTCCATCCCTTTCAGATGCGGATAGTGTTGGATAGAAAAAACTATTGATGTTTTTCTTTCCAATGCAGCACAGCTCGAAAAATTCCAGAGCGACCTATCTATAATAAAACTGGCACTCATTGACACAATACTCCATGTGATCTAGATAGTAATCGTGCCTTAATTTTTACTTCATTTCCACCACGCAGTGCTTTTTTTAAACTGTTTCTCCTTGTCACTGTTTTTGCATTTACTTCATTTGTATCAAAACTACGTAATAGCGCCGCGACTAAATACGTAGCTTTGCTTATATCATTGATGTCTTGAACTGTCTAGAATTATTAGGTAAGCAAACATGCTCAAAAGATGAGGACATCGAAAAAGTAAAAAATGGCAGTATCAGGAAAATATGGGCATGTCGATATTGATCATAGCAGAAGCACGGCCAAAAAAGTAAAAGTTATAACCAGCAAAGAGCTGAGAAGTAATGATCTTATGTAGTTTCGATGTCCTTGTAGTCTGAAATAGTACTGATTTGATTTAAAAAACTTACCAACTTAATGGTGTTATTGAGGTGGCATAATGAACAATAAAGTGAGAAGGAACTCTACTGAGCCGGTTATAGAGATGAACAAATATAAGACGGATCGCAGTAATCAAGAAAATAATCATAATAGCATAGAGTTTGATGCCCATCTATGCGATAGGGAAACTGAAACTAAATTAACCATTTTTGGACACGCATTTTCCATGTCCGAATTTCAGGACATATCCAGATTTGCCACTACATTAGAATTAATAGCCACAAGGGTGTTGCGTGCTGAGCAGCAGATACCAGACGGAGCGATATTCATAATGAAGGTTACAAACAAAGAAATGCAAGTATCCTTTGGTGGGCTTTTAAAAAAATAAAAGTTACTGAAATGTCGGGGCGAGATAAAGGGGAGGACAAATTATGAACAATGTAGTTGCTATGATTCTTGCTGGTGGACGAGGCAGGAGAATGGACATGCTATGCCATGATAGGGCTAAACCATTATTGTCATTTGCAGGAAGGTTCAACGTCATCGATTTCGTGTTGACTAATTGCGTACGTTCGGGGATCAATGATATTGGGGCATTGCTAGACTATCAACACTTAAACGTGGGAAACTACATCAAGCAATGGCAATTGATCAATGGTAGGGGGTATAGCTTCCATATCCTTAAACCGAAAATGGGTTCTTATAAAGGAACTGCTGACGCTGTGTATCAAAACATTGACTACGTGACAAAACAAAAAGCAACCGACGTATTGATATTGGCCGCTGACCATGTATACAAAATAGACTACCGTAAGATGTTGGCTTTTCATAAAAAAGTCGGAGCAGATTTTACAGTAGGTGTTGTCTCAGTACCCATTGAGCAGACTTCTCGCTTTGGTACAGTTAAGGTGAACAATGACAGCAGAATAATTGATTTTCTTGAGAAACCTAAAATTTCCAGGAGTAACCTGGTTTCCATGGGTATCTATATTTTCAATAAAAAAACCTTAATAGATTGTCTTGTAGAAGATGCTGCTGATGAAGATTCTACGCATGATTTTGGACATGCTATCATTCCAAAAGCAATAGACAGGAAGAGGGTTTTTGCATATAAATTCGGTGGTTACTGGCGAGATATCGGTACAATTGAGGCATATTACAACACAAATATGGATCTTTTGAGACAATATCCTGCGTTTAGCCTCAATACTACTTGGTCTATTCTCACCCGAGACTTTAGCCATTTACCACCTCCAAGTATCAACAGAGAAGCTAGTGTTAAGAATAGCCTGTTAAGCCCTGAATGCACTATCAAAGGTATAGTACAAAATTCCGTTTTATCACCCGGTGTCAAGGTCGAGGAAAATGCAGTAGTCAGAGATTCAGTGATATTATCCAACACTACTATCGGGAGCCACAGCATAGTCAACCGTTGCATTTTAGACGAAGACATTACCATAGGTGACTATTGTTACATAGGTTTTACTACCACCCTGTTTCCAGGGGACTTGGATATCACCATGTTGGGGAAGGGGATAACGGTGCCATCCGGTACTGCTATTGGCCGTAATTGCAAAATATTGCCTGGTGTAGAAAAGGTCGATTTTCTTAAAAAAGCAATTGCTTCAAACACCATTCTTTTGCATAGGTAGCTTTAATAAAAAAGTAAAGGAGGAAATAACATGAAACAAATGGGGGAATTTTTTCAAACTGCTGACTGGAAAACAGAGAAACATGTTCCGGTAATAGAATGCCCGGGCAAAGTTCAAAGCGGTGAACTATTTTCACTCAAAGCTACTATTGGAAAGGAGATTGCCCATCCTAATACCACAGAACACCATATTCGCTGGATCACAATCTATTTTCACCCTGAAGGCGATAAATTTCCCTGTGAAGTCGGGCATTTTGAATTTTCGTCTCATGGAGAATCAGTGGAGGGACCTAATAAGGGTGCAGTATATACCCATCATGAAGTTACTGCAGTGCTGAAGATCAGTAAGCCCGGCACTATTTATGCTTTATCTTTGTGCAACATACATGGCCTCTGGCAATCATCGAAGCGAATCACGGTTAACTAGCGAGAAATTGTCAGGGGACGGAATAGCTGAGGTTATCCCCTAAACACGTGAGGATAAAACAGCAACAGAACCAGGTAGAATCTCTCGTTTATATTTAAAATACACAAGAAAATAGAGGTTGTTATGAATCAAACAGTTCGAAATCTTGGTATGTTTATTGTAGTCCTGGGAATTATTGCATTGGTTATGGGAGCGATTTTCATTTATCAAGGTTTTACCAAGCAAGATTGGTTGGTTAGCACGATGAAAGCGGAGCAAATAACCTTTGATATTAATGGAAAGCAGGTACTAATTGATAGCATGCAGACAGCGAAGCAAGCTGGTGATACTGTCAGGGAACACAGGCATAACATATCACCGACGTATGGAGATTTATTAAGTGGGAATAAATTCGATCCAACTAATCCAACGCAACTAACTTACGCACAGGCTCTCAATCTCGAGAATTACCTTTACTTGGCAGTTGCTACTTTCGGCCTTATTACTGTTGTTTTAGCAAGTGGTGGATTCATGTTCCTTACAGGTATTGCCCTTGGAGCAACAGGTCTTTCATTACTAAGATTGTCAAAATCAATCTCCTAAGGCTTACTTGTAAAATGAATATTTCGCCAGTACATATTATTGTATATTCAATAATTAGTTACATTAGAGCGAGCCACAATTGACATACGTATTATTTTTACTCTTAATTACGTATGCTTACGTATGGTGCTAAGATTTTAATTTTGCAATACTGAAAATAAGGAGGTACTAAAATGGCTCGGATTAAATTGAAGCTCATTGGACAACTACTAACTTCACTTGCATTAATTGTGTTGATTACCTTAACAGCATGTACCCCAGCAGTGATGAACGCTACAACTCCGAATATAACACCTCGTGCTACACTGGAGCAGCAGAATCCCGCGTTACCTGATTTTATCTCCGTGCTGGCTAAAGTAAAACCATCCGTTGTAGCTATTAATACAGAAATGGTGGGGTACGATCTATTCAATAGACCATTCAAACAGGAGGCTGCCGGTTCGGGATGGATACTTGATGAAAACGGACTTGTGGTAACAAACAATCATGTAATAGATGGCGCAAAGGTAATAGCCGTAGTTCTCCCGGATGGTCAAACTATTCCAGCTACTATAGTGGGCGCTGATGCATTGAGCGATCTTGCTGTGCTGAGAATAAAGGCTCAGAACCTTAAGAAAATTGAAATAGCTAATACATCCGAATTGCAAGTCGGAGAATGGGTGCTCTCCGTGGGCAATTCGCTGGGACTGGGTATTACAGCTAAAGAGGGTATTGTTAGTCGAATAGGGGTTGCATTGCAATCTTCTTCACAAGAGTCGATTGATAAATTAATTGAAACCAGCGCAGCCATAAATCCCGGTAATAGTGGTGGCCCTCTAGTAAATATGAGAGGAGAGATAGTAGGAATAACCAGTATTAAAATTGCCACGTCTGGTGTTGAAGGTATGGGCTATGCCATTAGTATTGGCGAAGCACTTCCTATCATTCAAGAACTGATTCAGAAGGGCTATATCGTTCGACCGTGGTTGGGAGTTAGTGTGTACGATGTGGACCAATTTGTGAAACAGCAATTTGGGCTGGCGGTTGATAGTGGTGCCCTTGTTATTCAAGTATCCCCAAACAGTCCTGCAGATAAGGCGGGTATACAACAGAGTGATGTAATCGTACGTTTTGACGACCAGGAAATAACAGGATCGCAGGAATTAGGTAAAGCAATACGATCGTCGAAAGTTGGCAACAAAGTTGAGATTACCTATTGGAGAAAAAATACTAAAAATAAGACTTTAGTAACTCTGACCGAAAGCCCTGCGCCAGCCAAATAAACCAGATCGATGTTCGGCAGTAATTGGCTACGTGTTTTGTCAGGGTCCGAAGGGGAAATATTAGGAGTATCAATAATGTATAGAACAATGTTAGTTCCATTGGACGGGTCTATGTTGGCGGAAGAGGTCTTACCGTATGCAAATGAACTCGCCATCAGGCTGGGCCTCGAGTTGATTTTGCTACATGTTTGTGAACCAAAGCAGTCAGAATCAAAATTTATGTGCAAAGCCTATATTGAGGGTGCTGCTGAGATAATCAAAAAGCAGCCAATGGTATTTCAGACTAAGGAGAGAGGGACGCAACTAAAAGAAAAAGTAATAGAGGCACGGACTGAGGTGGTTGAAGGCAACCCAGCTGAGGAAATTGTAGATTATGCAAGTGAAAATAAAGCTGACCTAATTCTCATGGCAACACATGGTAGGTCCGGAATAAGACGCTGGGTATTGGGCAGTACTGTTGATAGGGTTCTCAGAGCATCAGAAGTCCCTGTATGGTTGATTCGAGCGGGGATTCCGGAAGATATCGTGCATGATAAATGGCCTCAAAGAACGATGCTTGTCCCGCTGGATGGTTCGCCGATGGCTGAATCAGTATTACCGTATGTTGAGGCGCTTGCGAGGCAACGGGGATCTGACGTAGTACGAGTGTTTCTCATCAGGATTTTTGAACAGCCTTTCATTACTGCCGACTACCCTGAAGCGAGCTTGCCTCTCAGTTGGGGTGAGCATGTGAAGCGAGTTACTGAACATTCGAAACAGGTCGCTGAGCAATATTTGAAACGAATACAGAAACGCCTTGAATATGTTGGCCTTAAGGTCTCATCTAAAGTACTTATGGGAGGTAAGCCAGCGAACGGGATCATCAACTATGCGCAGGAAAATTCTCCCAATCTAATTGTCATGGCAACTCATGGGTACTCAGGAATCAGCCGGTGGGAGTACGGAAGTGTAGCCGATAAAGTATTATACGGGGTCTCCAGTCCAATCTTCTTAGTAAGAACAAAACAAAGCTGATTAGCTGAAAACTAATGTAGGAGAAAAATATGAATAAATTGAAAATTCATACCAATCATGAAGATATCTCCAGAACCAAACAAACCGATATTGATGACATAAGCGCTTTGATTACTAATTTATCAAGCGATGACAGCATCATACGGATCAAGGCTCGTATGTCCCTGGTGTCTCGTGGGCGCGAAGCAGTACAGTATCTTTTAGTAGCTTTAAGTGACAGGGATCAATGGGTCCGATGGGAAGCAGTCAAGGCACTAAGTCAGATACAGGATCCTACATCAATTGAAGGATTGGTAAACGCCCTAATGGATAAAATGTTCGATGTTCGCTGGATTGCGGCAGAAGGGTTGATTGCAATTGGGAATAAGTCGTTGGTTCCTCTATTACAAGCGCTAATTGATAACCCAGATTCAGTCTGGATGAGAGAAGGAGCACATCATGTACTCCATGACTTGTCCAGGGGAAGCCTTAAAGAAATTTTAAGGCCTGCATTGGATGCCCTGGAGGATGTAGAAGCATCATTGGAGGTGCCTTTTGTTGCCAAAGCTACTTTAAAATCCATTGAAAATATCCAATGATTAGATGCAGTAATAAGTAACGAACCTTATATCAATCTTATATGTGCGACGGTTTATATACTTCTCAAACAGAAACACGCTAAATTGCATGAACGAGTGTGATAGATATTCGTATGAAGGGAATGCATAATGGTGCAAAAGTACAAAATTATACAGATAGACGATTATAAACCGCTTGTAGGAGTGGAAACAGTGGAGCGTCTCAAGGAAATGGCTAAGTCACTTCAGGATATGCACATAGTGAATGTGAGTTCAACTTACTATGGGGGTGGAGTATCACAACTTCTTTCGTCTGAGACGCTGCTAATGAATAGCCTGGGAATAAAAACAGGTTGGAGAGTAATTCAAGGATCCCCGGATTTTTTTAGTGTCACTAAAAAAATCCACAACGCCCTGCAAGGTGCCGATATCAATTTAACACACAGAAAGATGCAGATTTATGAAGATGTTATTTACGAAAATGCGATGAGAAATCACTTAGACCATGATATCGTAATCGTTCATGATCCTCAACCTTTACCTATGATCAACTACTACAGAAAAGACTGTCCCTGGATCTGGCGTTGTCATATCGATCTGTCATCTACTGATTATAAACTCTGGAATTACCTAGTCCAATTTGTAGAGAAGTATGACGCAGTTATCTTAAGCAGTAAAGACTACAAGCAGAACCTATTAACACCACAGTTATTCTTTATGCCGGCTATAGATCCGTTCACTATTACCAACCGCGAGTTGAGCCAACATGAAATAGATGAACGATTGAAGCATTACCATATTCCTACGGATCTTCCTCTGGTAGTGCAAATCTCCCGTTTTGACCGCTGGAAGGATCCTGAGGGTGTCATCCGTGCCTTTAAATTGGCAAGGAAGGAGGCTGATTGCACCCTGGTACTGCTGGGCAATGTGGCAACAGATGACCCGGAGGGAGAAGAGGTATATAAGTCCTTGCTCGGGTACCGGGAGGAACGCATCATCATCCTCACCGTTCAGGACGCAGCGCTGGTGAATGCCCTCCAGCGCCGGGCGGCTGTCGTATTACAGAAATCTATTCGCGAGGGCTTCGGCTTGACGGTTGCCGAGGCCATGTGGAAAGGAAATCCTGTCATCGGGGGCGACGTTGGAGGTATCCGCTACCAGATTGAAGACGGAGTAAATGGTTTTTTAGTTTCGTCGATCGCGGATGCAGCAGATAGAATTGTCCGATTAATTAAAGACAGGGAATTAAAAGAGGAGATGGGAATAAAGGCAAGAGAATCAGTCAAACGTCGGTTTCTGTTGACACGCTATATAGAACAGTATCTTGACCTCCTTGGTTCTTTTGAGACGGTTTTTAGATTGACTGAAGGGTTGAAGATTGATGAATGAAGAAATACTATCTATAACCGACTCTAAATATTCTATATCAAGAGCGACTTCGGAAGGTGGTAGAGTGTGAAAAACTCAGACGATAGGAAACAGAATCGCCCCCAAAGTAAAGCCGGGACGTCTTACTCTCTAGTGACCCGAGCAAAGGATTTGCCAGTTACAGAATTGATGAAACAGTTGGAGTCTTCTCCAGATGGCTTAAGCGAGTCCGAAGCACAGAAACGCCTTGTGAAGTACGGCTATAACGAGCTTGTTGAGAAAAAAGTGAATCCGGTCCTGAAATTTCTCTCCTATTTCTGGGGGCCTATTCCGGGGATGATTATCATAGCGGCGATTCTTTCCGGAGTGCTACGTCATTGGCCAGACCTTGGCATTATCTTAGTTTTACTGATAGGGAATGCTGTTGTTGGCTTCAGAGAAGAGTATCAGGCAGGCAACGTCATTGCTGCACTCAAGGACAAGCTGGCTATCCTGGCAAGGGTAAGGCGAGATGGCAATTGGATCCAAATACCAGCACGAGAATTAGTCCCAGGTGATATTGTTCGCCTTCGTATTGGTGATATCGTGCCGGCTGATGCAAAATTGCTTGAGGGGGACCCGGTACAGGTGGACCAATCGGCTCTCACCGGCGAATCACTGCCCGTGGAACGTAAATTAGGTGAACTTGTCTACTCCGGGTCTATATTGAAACAGGGTGAAATAGACGCTTTGGTCTATGCTACTGGTAAGGATACATACTATGGAAAAACTGCCGAGCTTGTAGAGACAGCACAAACGCGCAGTCATTTGCAGCGCGCGGTTATCAAGATTGCCGATTACCTTATCGTTATCGCTGTAGCCCTGGCTGTGGTGATACTGGCAGCAGCTCTTTTCCGTGGCGATAAGTTGCTTACTGTACTGCAATTTGCACTGGTCTTGACTATAGCGTCAGTCCCGGTAGCAATGCCAGCGGTATTATCTGTGACTATGGCCGTCGGAGCTCGACTTTTGGCATTAAAGCAGGCAATTGTTACCCGTCTTACCTCTATTGAAGAGCTAGCAGGTGTTGATGTGCTCTGCTCTGATAAGACAGGCACACTTACTCAGAGTAAATTGACATCGGGGTCACCGTTCACCTTGCCCGATGTTAGCGAAGAACGATTGTTCAGTAGCGCTGCGCTTGCCTCTCGGGCCGAGAACCAGGACCCAATCGACATGGCCGTACTCAGCGGCATCAAAGACCCTCAACAGTTGAAGTCATATGAGATAACACACTTCCAACCATTTGATCCCGTACATAAGCGCACTGAAGCCAGCGTTAAGGAAAAAGATGGGCATGTTTTCAAGGTGACAAAGGGAGCGCCGCAGGTCATACTGGCACTTGATCCTAACGCCCCTCAATTACAAGGGCAGGTTGAAAAAGCGGTAAACAATTTCGCCGCTCGGGGTTTTCGCTCTCTAGGCGTAGCAAGCACCAACAAAGAAGGCCAGTGGCAGTTTCTGGGTGTAATCCCACTTTCTGACCCAGTCCGCGATGATTCCAGGTCTACTGTTGATGCTGCAAAAGAGATGGGCATCAACATAAAGATGGTAACCGGTGATCAGGTTGCCATCGCCAAGGAAATCGGACGCCAGCTGGATTTAGGCAAAGACATTGTTGATGCTAGCCTCTTTGACGAAACCAGACCCTATAAAACTAGACAGCTCGCCGATGCCATCGAACGTGCCGATGGATTTGCGCAGGTTTTTCCCGAACATAAGTATCACATCGTTGATGTGCTCCAGCAACATGGCCATATCGTGGGTATGACTGGCGATGGCGTTAACGATGCCCCAGCACTCAAGAAAGCAGATGCCGGCATTGCTGTATCCGGAGCAACTGCTGCTGCTCAAGCAGCAGCCGATATTGTGTTAATTCTTCCTGGACTCTCAACAATTATTGATGCCATTAAAGAGAGCCGCAAAATCTTTCAGCGTATGACAAGCTACGCAATCTATCGCATTGCTGAGACGATCAGGGTACTACTATTTATGACACTCTCAATCCTGGTCTTCAACTTCTACCCGGTAACTGCCATAATGATAGTGCTTCTAGCGATACTCAATGATGGTGCTATCTTATCCATTGCCTATGATAATGCCAAGCATTCTAACAAGCCGGAAATCTGGAACATGAAATCGGTACTGGGTTTGGCCACGATACTAGGTGTCGCTGGAGTAATCGCATCTTTCGGGCTATTTTACGTGGGGGAACGTATCTTTCATCTCAGCCAAGAAATTATTCAGTCTTTGATGTACCTTAAGCTATCTGTAGCGGGACACCTGACTATCTTTATCACCCGCACTCGGGGGCCATTCTGGTCTACCAGGCCTTCAAGGATTCTGCTTGTTGCGGTTGTCACCACACAAATTGTAGCTACCTTTATTACTGTTTACGGGCTGTTTATGGCGCCCATTGGATGGGGTTGGGCTGGCTTTGTCTGGGGGTATGCAATTATATGGTTCCTTATTAACGATAGGGTGAAGTTGCTGGCCTACAAGATTCTTGGCCAAGAGCACTCTGGATTGCTTATAAGAGAAGCCAGAACACAGACGATTCGATAATTAGAGATTAGCATATCGAATAGACCTCACAGTAATGGGACAAGGGGGAAATATATATGAACGAAAATAAGAGCACAGAAGGCCCTATGAAACAACATCTTGTGAAGTTTCTTTAATAATTGATTATGGCGTATTCTTTTACAAAGTACGAAGGGGGATGCTATGAAAAGAAGGCTTAACTACATCCGTTTCTTCAATGAGATTGGAAGCAACGATGTGCCAATTGTTGGTGGCAAAACAGCTTCCTTGGGCGAGATGTATAGAGAGCTTAATACCCAGGGCGTAAAAGTCCCTAACGGCTTTGCCATCACTGCTGAGGCTTATCGCTATCTTCTTGACAGCGCCAGTGCCTGGGATGACTTGCACGGGGCACTCGATGGCATTCAACCAGATAATATGGAAGACCTGGCAATGCGCGGGAAGCAGGCTCGTGCCATTGTCTACGGTGCTCCTCTGCCACATGACCTGCGGCAGGAAATCTTGGAAGCTTATCAAACTCTTAAATCTGAATATGGGCCGAATCTGAGTGTAGCTGTGCGCAGTTCTGCTACAGCTGAGGACTTGCCCACAGTCAGCTTTGCAGGTCAGCACGAAAGCTATCTAAATATTCATGGCGATGAGCTGCTCTTAGACTCATGCAAACGCTGCATCGCCAGCCTTTTCACTAACCGCGCCATTCATTACCGCATCGACCAGGGTTTTGACCATTTCAAAGTGTTTCTGTCCATTGCAGTGATGAAGATGGTACGCTCAGATCTAGCTTCGAGTGGAGTTATCTTTTCATTAGACACAGAATCGGGCTTTCGGGATGTAGTATTCATCACTGCTGCCTATGGGCTTGGTGAGAACGTAGTCCAGGGTGCTGTTGACCCTGACGAATTCTATGTTTTTAAGCCTACTTTAGAGAAGGGTTATCGCAAAGTTCTGCGTCGCGTTCTAGGTAGTAAAGAGATCAAGATGGTGTACTCCGAGGGAGGGGCACGCCAGACCACGCGTAATGTTCCAACACCAAAGGTCGATCGCCAGCGTTTCTGCATTTCCGACGGTGAGGTGCTCATCCTCGCTGACTACGCAGTTAAGGTGGAACAGCATTATAGCCAGAAGACTGGCCATCCTCTCCCTTTAGATATGGAGTGGGCAAAAGATGGCACGGATGGTAATCTTTATATGATACAGGCTCGGCCTGAAACCGTTGCTTCTCAGAAGCAGGCAAATATGCTCGAAGAGTACATACTCAAGGGCACCGCGAAAATCATCACGACCGGTCGCTCAGTCGGAGAAAAGATTGCCAAAGGAAAGGCACATATAATCAATGATGCAGAGCAACTTTCGGAATTCAAGCCAGGGGAAGTCCTGGTAGCCGACATGACGACACCGGATTGGGAACCAGTAATGAAGACTGCGGCCGCCATTGTTACCAACAGAGGTGGTCGTACCTGTCATGCGGCTATAGTAAGCCGTGAGTTGGGTATACCTGCGGTTGTAGGAACAGGCAATGGTCATGGTGCCACAACGCGTATCCAAAATAGCCAGATGGTCACTGTTTCCTGTGCTGAAGGAGACGTTGGCAAGGTCTATAGTGGCGAAGTGCCATTTGAGGTGCAGAAAACGGACATCACTGACCTGGCGAGGCCTGCCACGGAGATTATGATTAACCTGGGTAATCCTGAGCTTGCTTTCAAGACAAGATTCTTGCCCAATGATGGGATAGGTCTGGCGAGGATGGAATTCATCATAAATGAGTACATCAAAGTCCATCCAATGGCGCTGGTGCATCCAGAACGTGTTAAGGACAGCAAAGAAAAGGCTGAGATAGATCGCCTCACTCTGGGATTTAAGCAGCCCGCCGAATTCTTCGTCCAGCATCTTTCAGAGGGGATAGGCACAATCGCGGCCGCTTTCTACCCAAAGCCGGTTATAGTGCGCATGTCTGACTTTAAGAGCAACGAGTATGCGAGTCTCTTGGGTGGTCGCTTCTTTGAACCGGATGAGGCCAATCCCATGCTTGGCTTTCGCGGGGCATCACGGTACACACATACGGCATACGAGAAGGGCTTTGCCCTTGAGTGCGCGGCCCTCAAGCGAGTTCGTGACGAGATGGGCCTCTCCAATGTCAAACTGATGATTCCATTTTGCAGGCGCGTCGAGGAGGCGGCAAAGGTAATTGAAAAGATGGCCGAGTTCGGACTTGAGAGAGGAAAGAATGGTCTCGAGGTCTACGTCATGTGTGAAATTCCCAATAATGTCATCCAGATCGATGCCTTCTCTAAATATTTTGACGGATTCTCCATTGGCTCCAACGACCTCACACAGCTTACCTTGGGAGTTGACCGCGATTCGGAAATTGTAGCATTTGATTACGATGAGCGCGATGCAGGAGTTAAGGAAATGATCCGATTAGCTATTGACGGCTGTAAGCGCAACAAGCGACATTCAGGCCTCTGCGGACAGGCTCCTTCAGACTATCCTGAGATGGCTGAATATCTGGTAAAGATAGGTATTGACTCTATGAGCCTTAACCCAGATGCAGTTCTGAAGACAACATTGCACGTGCTTGAAATTGAAAAACGGCTTGGTCATAAATAACAAAACAAACGAGAAAAGAATTCAATAAAAAACGGTTTTAATAAAATCATGCTTGGTATCGAAGTTAAGGGCAAGTAGTATCCTGATATAAACTAACCAAAGGTTTACTTAACCAATAAATGAACGTGGGATTTGACGTTGGGCTTATCGGCCTGGTACTATTCGCAATCATTGACGGGTTCTTCTACCTGTAATTAGTATATTATTAGAGGTACTCATACAGACGGGATAATGTTTGGCAAGTCATTATTGAGTCGGTTTAGTTCGGTTGTATCCTGGCTGCAATCATCAGAAATGATGACAGGCCTGATCTTAGCTGTAATGGTTGGGATAGTTGCAGGATTGGGAGCAGTGGCCTTCAGGTGGCTGATAAAAAATTTCCACTCACTGTTCTTCGGTGGTGGTGGCCAGCTCCTATCATTTCTAGGTGATTATTACGTAATTATCATACCGGCGCTAGGCGGCTTATTAGTAGGCGCATTGGTCTATTTCTTAGCACGCGAAGCCAAGGGGCATGGCGTGCCCGAGGTGATGGAGGCTGTCGTACTAAAGGGAGGGCGGATACGACCTCGTGTGTCGGTAGTAAAAGCACTAGCGTCTTCCATCTGTATTGGCAGCGGGGGCTCGGTAGGACGTGAAGGCCCCATCGTACAAATTGGGGCATCCTTTGGCTCGGCGATAGGCCAGTGGCTGAAGTTGCCTGATGAAACAGTAAAAGTACTGGTTGCCTGCGGCGCTGCGGGTGGCATTTCGGCGACATTCAATGCCCCGATTGCCGGTGTGTTTTTTGCAATGGAGGTGATACTGGGCAAGGTGGTCACACGCAGGTTCGCCTATGTTGTTATCAGTTCGGTTGTTGCCGATTTTCTGGCTCAGCTATTTCTGGGTAATACACGAGCCTTCCCCATACCTGCATTCGGCATCGCTAGTCCCTGGGAGTTCTCATTCTATGTAGTGCTTGGCATTCTGGCAGCTCTGGCTGCACTGGCATTCATCTACGTGCTTTACCGCTGTGAGGATCTGTTTGACTCGGTTAAGATGCCTGAGTATCTCAAGCCTGCTCTGGGTGGACTTGCCATAGGTGCTATCGGCCTTTACAACACTGACCTTTTTGGAGTGGGATATGAAGGTATCACCAAGGCACTATCCGGTGAACCGGTGGTTGGAATGCTGCTTCTGCTATGTCTCCTCAAGCTAGTTGCCACTACGTTTACCCTGGGTAGCGGCGGTAGTGGTGGGATATTTGCACCAAGCCTCTTTATCGGGGCAATGCTCGGGACGGCAGTTGGCTCTATCTTTGGAAATTTTTTCCCGTCTATTACCGCACCAGCCGGAGCCTATGGCATCGTAGGAATGGCAGCAGTGTTCGCTGGTGCGGCACGGGCGCCATTTACTGCAATTCTCATAATCTTTGAAATGACTCATGACTATGCTATCATGCTTCCCTTGATGACGGCAGTCGTAATCAGCACAGTATTGAGCAGGGCTTTCAAACGCGAAACCATCTATACACTGAAGCTGCTGCGCCGCGGCGTTGATGTTGAGCAGGAGGAAATGAGCGATGTCATGCGTACAATTACCGTAAAGGAGGCAATGACCCGGGATTTCCCGACAGTGCCCACGACGATGAGGGTGGACGAGCTCCTCAGGGTGTTTCAAAAGACAGGACGCCACGGCTTTCCGGTAGTGGATAAAGAAGGGTACCTCGCTGGAATCGTTACCCAGACTGATGTGGAGCACCATTTAGGCACAAGCACGGGCAAGAAACAACAAATTGTAGGTGATATCGCTACCAAGTCCCCCTTTGTTGCCTATCCAGAACAGACCTTGGACAGGGTTCTTGGGGCAACAGAAGAAGAGTATGGCCGCATCCCCGTAGTCAACCGGGATGACATTCGACGCTTGGTCGGTGTATTGCAGCGTCATGATATTATCAGGGCTTATCAGAAGAGGGCAAGGAGACCAACTCCAGTGCAAAAGCGGTCATAAATAAGCATAAGCTTATTATATTTACTATATAAAAGTTTTATCTTACCTGTCTGAATTACCCGAAGTTCGATTTTGTAAATCTCTCTTGTATTTCTTGAAAGTCCAATTATTCAAGGGTGCAAATTGCCTGTCAAGTTATATTGGCTGTAAAATGCTGAAATGAATATATCTCCACGTAGAAAAGACTCACTTGGGTACTGGTCAGTAGTATCGATAGGTATTGGTGGTATGGTTGGTGGTGGTATTTTTGCAGTACTGGGGCTGGCAGTTCAACTGGCACATGGGGGTACTCCAGTAGCTTTTGCGCTCGCGGGTATAATAGCATTAATTACAGCTTATTCCTACGCTCGATTATCTATACGATACCCTTCTCAAGGAGGAACGGTTGAATTCTTAAATCAAGCCTTTGGCTCAGGGATATTCACCGGCGCACTTAATATCCTTTTATGGCTTAGTTACATTATTATGCTTTCACTGTACGCTTATGCCTTTGGAAGTTATGGGGCCAGTTTCTTTCCCGAAACTATGCAGCCACTTTTAAAACATATATTAATTAGTGGCGCTATTGTTCTTTTTACTATTATCAATGTAGTCGGTGCAAAGATAGTCGGAAGGTCTGAGAATTACATAGTAATATTAAAGATTGGCATATTGCTTATTTTCTTAATTTTAGGTATGTGGAGCATTAACTTCGATCGACTACAGCCTGCTGTCTGGAGTAATACATTACAATTGGTAGCCGGAGGAATGATTATCTTTTTAGCTTATGAAGGTTTTGAACTCATCGCTAATACAGCGGAAAACGTTAGGGAACCGTCGAAGATAATGCCACGAGCTTATTTTTCGGCGGTCGGTTTTGTCATTATTCTTTATGTTCTCATTTCTTTAGTGACCGTCGGTAACTTGCCCTTAGACAATATTATCGCTGCTAAGGATTACGCGCTTGCTGAGGCTGCCAGACCTTTTCTAGGAAGTATCGGCTTTGCTCTTATTGCAATAGCTGCTCTCCTTTCAACAGGCTCTGCTATTAATGCCACGCTCTATGGTACGGCTCGTATTAGCTATATAATTGCGAAAGAAGGAGAGCTACCTGAAAATTTGGAGAGGAAAGTCTGGAACCGACCTATTGAAGGACTTCTTATTACCTCTGGACTTACACTGCTCGTAGCCAATAGTTTTGATCTATCCCACATCGCGACTATGGGGAGTTCCGGTTTTCTAGTCATTTTTACCGCAGTAAATGCTTCGGCTGCACGTTTGGCTTCAAAAATAATGGCTCGACGATGGGTATCTATTACTGGTATTGTTGTCTGCCTAGTTGCTCTGGCAATGCTTATTGGGCACAAAATCACAACCTCATTACAAGAGATATGGGTATTAGTAGCTATGATCGGATTGTCATTTATTATAGAGATAATTTATCGGATGATTGCGGGTAGAGAAATAATACCGAAGTATAAAGAACTATACTGAAATATGCAGCATGGCGTATGAGCCGGTCGCAGTGATACAGGGCTTTGCGCCCATCTATGGCAGGCGGTTGAACCACAGCAACGAAAGAAATCCGGCAATGAGCAAGAGGACAGCCGCAAGAGCGGTAAATCCCGCCGTGAGCTCGGTCTCCTCTGTTTCCATAACGAGCTGTGTGCTCAGGTTTTCATAGATGTCGTGCAGGTCAGTTTCACTGTCTGCTTTGAAGTACCTGGCATCTGTCTTTTCGGCAATACTCTTGAGCGTTACTTCGTCCAGCCGTACCCGTCTGGACCACCCTTCGATGCCTAAAATTGTTCCCTCGGGGCTTCCTAAGCCGACGGTGTAAACGCGCACGCCATGGTCCGCTGCCAGTTCAGCTACTTCAAGGGGAGGAGGTCCCGTGTTGCTCTCACCGTCGCTCAACAGAATGATAACCGCATGGGAATACGTGCCGGGGGGCAGCGGCTTCGGAACAGGTGCCAGCTCATAGGGGCTAAACGGACCACGCGACAAGGGTTCTGATTCCAAGCCTTGCTCTTCGAAAATCGCTTCCAGTGATGTGATGATGCCGCTTCCGACCGCTGTGCGGCGCTGCGGTGTCAGCCGGTCGATTGAGGCAAGCACTTCTTCGCGGTCTGTCGTCGGCGCTTGCACAACTGAAGCACCGCCGCTGAACGAAACAACGCCGATGCGGACATGACGCGGTTGCTTTTCTACGAACAGTCGTGCCGCTGATTTCGCGGCTCCTATCCGATTTGGTTCAAGATCCTCTGCCCTCATACTTCCCGAAACATCGAGCGTGAGGATGACCGTTGCCTGCTGTGAGGGCAGTGTGACAACGGCAGTCGGACGCGCAAGCCCCAGGACCATAGCTGCCAGAGCAATAAGGAACAGGACCGGTGGAATGTGCCGACGAATACGGGGTCCATGCCCGATTGCTTCTTTGAAGAGTGAGAGGCTCGCGTATCGAAGTGCATATTTTAACCGCCGGCGTTGTACCAGGATATAAATGATGGCAAGCAGGGGTACCAGCAGCAGCAGCCACAACATATTAATCCAAAGGAATGACATGTATACCTCCGTTCACCTTGCCAGCCTGCTCGTTTCTCTGCGCTGAGGCATCAGACCACCAGCGCTCCCTTTGGCGAAAGCCGTTGGTGTCTTCTTTCGTTGCTTACGCAGCGCTGCAAATCGCACAATTTCTCTTACCAGGTCGTCTTCAGTTGAAAGTGTCAGCACGTCCACACCGGTGCGGGCAAACGTAACATTTAATTCATACTCTCTCCGCCGTGCAGCTTCGACAAACCGTTTCCGGAACGTTCTGTCGTGCGTGTCGATAAAAAGCTGTTCACCGGTCTCGGCATCCTCAAAGAGTATTGTCCCGATATCAGGCAATTCGATCTCGCGTGGATCATACAGGCGGACCGCCAGGACTTCGTGCCGCTGAGTCAATGTGCCGAGAGGTCTGTCCCAACCAGGCGTGCTGATGAAATCGGAAATGATAAAAATGAGCGAGCGTCGCCGGATTGTTCGGAGCGCCGTTTCAAGTAACGTTGTCAGATTTGTGAATGGAGCGTGTTTCAACTGGGGCTGAGCGAGCAGGTCGTTGATGAGGCGCAGAAGTTGGGCTTTGCCGCCCTGAGGGGGTATTATGCGCTCGACTTTGCCGCTGTAGAAAATCGCAGCGACGCGATTTCCCTGCCGCGTAAACAAACGCGTCAGCACGGTGGCAAAATCAATTAGTAAGTTGCGTTTGAGCGTTTGCACCGTGCCAAAGTCCACCGACGGACTCAAATCAAGCAAGAGCCACAAAGTCACTTCGCGGTCTTCGATGTACTGGCGGATGTACGGAGTTTGCATACGTGCGGTAACGTTCCAGTCGATGAAGCGAACATCGTCGGAGAACTGGTACTCGCGCAGATCTGCCAGCTCAAGACCGAAACCATGGAACAGCGTCCGGTAATCGCCCTGCAGGAGACCATCAAGGCGGCGGATCACCGTCCAATCAAGGCGCCGTAATATTTTCTCAGGATTCTGCATTGACAATATCACTTGTTTCAAACGGCTGCGCCGGGGCTGGAATGTATTCCAGGACCCGCTGCAGGATCATATCGCTGGTGACACCATCGGACAGGGCTTCGTAGGAAAGGACAAGACGGTGCCGCAGCACGTCGAGTACCATGTCTACCACATCTTGCGGCACGCCGTAGCTGCGCCCGTGCACGAATGCCAGAGCGCGTGCGGTTATGATTAGGTTGATCGACCCTCGAGGGCTGGAACCATACATGATGTACCTGGCAATGTCCTGAATTCCGAATTTGCCCGGCTCACGCGTTGCAGTAACCAGGCTCACCGCATACTCGATCAGGGATGGATCAATATACACCTTTTCTACTTCGCGTCGCAGGTCAATAAGTTGCTGCGTGGTCACGACTGCTTCTACCTGATTGGGTGTGCCTGTTATTCGCTCGACGATGACAAATTCATCACCCTCGCTCGGATAGTCTACAAGCACTTTCATCATAAAACGGTCTACCTGTGCCTCGGGCAGGGGGTATGTCCCTTCCGTCTCAATCGGGTTCTGTGTTGCCATCACCAGGAATGGCTCCGGTACTTTATACGTTTCTCCGCCGATAGTAACCTGGTGTTCCTGCATTACTTCCAGTAGTGCACTCTGTACTTTAGCTGGGGCACGGTTGATTTCGTCAGCGAGCAAAAGATTGGTGAAGACGGGTCCCAGCGACGTGCTGAATTCGCCGGTATTTTGATTATAGATGCGCGTACCGACGAGGTCTGCCGGGACCAGGTCAGGAGTGAACTGGACACGCTTGAAGGTGCCGTGCATCGCTTGCGCCAGCGTTTTAATCGTTAACGTTTTTGCCAGGCCGGGTACGCCTTCGACCAGCAAATGACCTTGTGATAGTAATGCCACGAGCACGCGCTCCAGTAAATGGTCCTGCCCGACGATAATCTTCTTGACTTCGTACAGGACTTGCTCCATCAGCGGAGCCTCTTCAGTTTTCTTGGGCGTCTCTTCAGTCATGTATCCTCCCACTTAATGCAGGTCTTCTTTTCTAACCTGCAATCTGAAAATCAATATGGCGATGGTCCTGCTGCAGCCGCTGCAGTCTCCATCGGCACCGCAAAACCGATACCTATGAAAACATCCTGGTCAGTTGGATTTAGCAGCGCTGTGACGATGCCGACGACTTCACCATTACGGTTTACCAGTGGTCCTCCCGAATTGCCGGGATTAACTGCTGCGTCGAATTGAATCAGATTTGTCAGTATTTCGCCGGTCTTCGGCGATTTGAAACTCCGTTTCAGGCCAGAGACAACTCCTGCCGTTAGCGAGTTGCCTATTCCAAACGGATTACCGGCAGCAAAGACTTCATCACCTATGCGCAGGGTGTTGGAGCTGGTCAGCGTTGCCGGCACCAGATCGTCGGGGACTACATACGGGCGCAACACGGCAAGATCGTTTTCTGGCTGTTTCACAATAACCGATACCTCCGATTCGGTCCCATCTGCGAATATTACATGGACTTCTACCGCATCCTTGATGACGTGCAGGCTGGTTAGAATAATTCCTCCATCGGTAATCACAACGCCGGTACCGATTGATCCTTCGGTCTTGTCCTCCTCTTCCAGGACCATTGTCTCGACACGCACCAGGGATGGATGGATGATTTCGTATGCCTGCGATGCGTACGATGGCTTGGGTTTTGCGGATGCCAGAGCTTCCTCGACGGCGGTATCTATGTTGCGCTGGGTCAGAGGTTGTGGTTGTGGTTGAATGGTGTTATACAGGAACAATGCCCCTAGTGTAATAAGAATGCCTACAGTAACGAGAAAAACATTGCGGAAGCGTGCATAAAAGCGGCCCAGGCGTTGTTGCAGGACTCCCAGACGGGTTGGTGGTGGTTCCGGTTCCGGCTGTGATTGAATAAGAGCAGGTGGAAACGGTCTATTCCGACGCATAGTACATCAATCGATTTCATTGGTGTTTTTACAATCCATGTATGAATTATACTATGCAAATTTTAACAAGGAAAATAAACGGGCTTTTCAGTAATCCGTAGCCTGTTTAACAGGCATAAAGGTGTTACACTGGTGGGATGGTGCTGTTACTTTTTCAAGACTTCATACATATGTGCCACGTTCATTCGTTGCACCTCCCGTGCCATGGACTCAATACCCGGTGGCATGGGGTATCTGTCGAGGAGCGAGACATTATCTTGGGCCTCCTCCAGGCTCATTCCTTTATCAATAGCAGCAGTGACGGCCTCTATCCAGGCTTGAACGAAAGCGCCCATCTCTGGTAGATACTCTCGATTGCAGATGTTGCCGTGTCCGGGGACCAGCACGTCAGCCTCCAGTTCTTGCATTTGTTTCAGTGATTCCAGCCACACGTATGGTAATGCCTGGTTAAGGAAAGCTTGTACTCTAAAGACGACGTTGTCCGAGGTGAAAACCACTCTTTCCTCGGGAACATAGACTGCGATCTGGAAAGGGGTATGTCCGGGCATATTGATAAGCTGAAACGTATGGTCACCCAGATAAAGGGTGAGCTTTTGGGAAAGGGTGATGGTCGGTGGGCGGTAGCTGAATCCTTCCATAAAGGAAAGACTATCAGGAGATGCGCGTTTCAGAAGCTCCTTAAACTGCTCCACCGATGCCGCTAAAATAGCCTCTCTTGTTCCCTCATGAGCCACTATAGTGCCTTCGAAGAAGTGATTGCCGGTGAAGTGGTCGCCGTGAGGCTCGGTATTTATCAGGTAGCGGACTGCGCCGTATCTGGCGATTTCATTCCGCCAGTTTATTATGTCCACGGGGAATTGGGGGGTATCAATCAGTACCACTCCTTCCCTGGTGACCACAAAACCGGTATTACTACCCTGAAAACCAGTTTCGACATAGACATTATCTGTAATCTTTTTCATTCTATCCCCTTTCTAAGTCCTGTTACATGCTGCCCGGCACATCGAACTATAGCCTGTCACTTCTTTTTCGGTTAATGGATACTTTAAATGGTTAACACAGACCTGTCAATATATGTGGCCTGGATAAAATAGTGTTTTGTTCACACAGCCGGGCATCCCTACATTCCCTGGTGGTAAGGAACCGTTTGTTGCTCCCGGCTCCACTCGTCTATTCTAATGTGTCGTATTGGTTTTTATTGATATTAAAAGTGCATGGTATGAAGCTGCTCTATTCCCGCTTTACGTGTATAGCATCTTGACACCTGGTAACCTCCAGAGCTATACTTTTCGCTGTGGGGCCATTAGCTCAGTTGGTTAGAGCACGGTCCTGATAAGACCGGGGTCTGTGGTTCGAGTCCACAATGGCCCACCATAGCTCCACAAAAATTATTACCAAATAGAGATGCAAGTATAGTTCCCTATATGATTGGTAGTAATTTTCTATGTATTCATAACCCGGTATCTGCAATCGTATATAATTAGAGCGTGCTGAAAAACTCAGATTCAATCCCCAGTATCCCCCAATCTTGGGGGGATTTTAAAGCCCCGATTGTATCGGGGTGCCTCCTTTTCAGCAGTCTCAATTGAATCACAGAGGTCATATGTGAACATAGTTGTCTGCGTT
This sequence comes from uncultured Dehalococcoidales bacterium, assembly GCA_964596125.1. Classification (GTDB taxonomy): domain Bacteria; phylum Chloroflexota; class Dehalococcoidia; order GIF9; family UBA5629; genus CAZQRP01. The sequence continues at coordinate 245,503 of CAZQRP010000001.1, forward strand.
AAAAGAGTCCCGGATACAAACGAGGCTGATATCGCTATAACCTGGGACGGCAAAACAATTGAGTCCGGAGATCTAGTCTTTGACATCAACGAATGGGATAAATATGCGATGGAGGAAGCGGTACTTCTAAAAGAGAAATATGGGGGATTGGTAACCGCAGTGACTCTGGGACCGGAGGAGTCAGAGGATGTATTGAGAAGATGTATCGCTACCGGTGCTGATGATGCTATCAGGCTGACAGATAAGGCTTTTGAAGGCTCTGATGCCGGTGTCATTGCTAATGTTATCTACCAGACGGTTAAAGATATGAAATTCGACCTGATACTGACCGGTGTACAGGCGAGTGATGATGGCTACAGTCAAACTGGTCAAATGTTAGCTGCTCTACTTGAAATCCCACACGCCTCTCTAGTGACCGGTATCGAAGTAACCAACGGTAAAGCCAGGGTACAAAGGGAGCTTGAGGGCGGGCTGAGCGAGCTGGTCGAGCTATCTATGCCAGCAGTTCTGACTATTCAGACCGGTATCAACGAGCCGAGATACGTGAGTATTATGGGCATCAGAAAGGCAGCCGGAAGGGAGATAAAGACACCGGGTCTGGCAGAGCTGGGGCTCGATGAGAATGATGTCGGCTATTCCGGATCAAAGATGAGAATAGATAAACTGTCGTTACCGCCGGTAACCAGGGAGGCCGAGATTTTAAAGGGCAACCCTGACGAGATAACAACGACACTGGCCCAACTATTGAAAGACAAAGGGAGTTGACCTGGAATGGACCGGATATTTGTGCTTGCCGAGCATCGAAAAGGCAGCCTTAGAGACATCACCTGGGAGATGTTATACAAGGGAGCTGCATTAGCCTCTCAGCTCGGTATCGAGCTGGCTGTCATTTTACTAGGTCATAAGGTAGATAGTTTTGCTGAAGCTCTGGCTCGAAGTGCACAAAGTGTACTGGTGGTTGAAGATGAGAAGCTGGAAAATTTCAACAGCGAGATGTACCAACGTATACTATCCCGTTTATTGAATGAGCATAAGCCGGTCATGACACTGATCGGGCATACCGCCTTCGGCATAGACCTTGCACCCAGCCTGGCAACCGAGATAGGACTGCCGATGTGCACCGATTGTATTGACGTGTGGTTTGAAGGAGAACGACTCTTGGCTACGAGACAGATGTATGGCGGTAAGGTGAATGCCGAGGTCTCCCTTGCACCAGCCGGGCAGTATATAATAACAGTACGGTCAGGCTCGTTCCCGATTGAAGAAGACATAAATGCGGCGGGTAAAATTGAGAAACTAACTTTACCCCTTGCGGAAACGGACCGTAAAAACTTTATTGAGTATATTGAAGCAGTAGTTGGGACAGTTGACATAACACAAGCCGATGTTCTGGTTTCCGTTGGTCATGGTATTGGCGATAGCAAGAATATACCGCTGGTACGGGGACTTGCTGATGCTCTGGGGGCGACTTTATCCTGCTCCCGTCCTGTCGTAGACAAGAAGTGGTTGCCTAAAGAACTCCAGGTTGGGACCTCGGGCAAAACGGTCAAGCCGAAGGTCTACCTGGCAATTGGCATCAGTGGGGCCTTCCAGCATGTTGCCGGAGTAAAAGGTACTACTATTATCGCCATAAATAAAGACCCAAAAGCCCCGATATTCCGTATGGCTGACTATGCTATTGTAGGTGATTTATTCCAGGTGGTTCCGTTATTGAAAGAGAAAGTTATGGCACTGAAGAGAGGGTAAACATGGATTTTCGACTTTCCAAGGAACAGAGTGATATTAAGAAGGCGGCCAGGGAGTTTGCCGAAGCCGAGTTTGACAAGGACTATATGCTCGATCTGGAGTTGAATCATAAGTTTCCCTGGGAGCTCCTGAATAAAGCGAGCGAACTGGGCTTTATCGCCATAGATTTTCCCGAGGAGTATGGTGGCGGAGGTTACGGGCTCATGGAAAAAGTACTGGTTCTGGAGGAGTTCTGCAGGATTGGGGCTGGCATTGGTAATGCTATTGGAACCTCTCAATTTGCATCTAAGTTACTATTGCTATATGGTAGTGAAGAGCAAAAGAAGAAATATCTCCCGTCAGTATGCAATGGTACAGGGCTGCCTGCCGCCGGTGCCTTCACCGAACCGGACCTGGGAAGCGACCTGGTGACCGCCCCATTATGTACTACCGCTGTCAGCGATGGCAGCAACTATATAATAAACGGCACCAAGACATTTACTACATTTGCCGATATCGCTGCTTTTGTTGTCGTGCTCTGCCAGACGCATCCCGAAGCCAGGCCTCCTTATCACGGGCATAGTCTGATCATGGTCGAGCGACCGGCACAACAGCCCGGAATAGGTATCAGCGATTTTGTGAAGATGGGCTGGAAAACATGTGCCACGACACAAGTTTCTTTTTCCAATGTAAAAGTACCCAGGGAGAATTTGATTGGAGACGAGAACCAGGGTTTTTACCATGCAATACATTTTCTCGACGCGTTCAGAGTTGAGATAGGGTCTGTCGGTGTAGGAACGGCTCAAGGAGCATTCGAGAAAGCACTAGATTATGCCAAAACGAGAGAGGCCTTTGGTCAAAAAATTGGTGCGTTTCAGGCAATCTCCCACAAATTGGCTGAAATGGCAACCAGAATCGAGTCTGCCCGGCTTCTGGTCTATAAAGCCGCCGCTGAGTTCGACAGAGATGGGAAAATCGATCCGGTGCTCTCTTCTATGGCCAAGTGGTACTCGGCAAGGGTAGCCGTGGAAGTTGCCGATGAGGCTATTGAAGTCCTTGGTGGTCATGGCTACATGCTGGAAAACGAAGTTGAACGTTTCTACCGGGATGCAAGGGTGCTTGAGCTGATCGAGGGCACCAGGGAAATTCACAAGAATACCATTGCCCGTTTCTTGCTGGGAAAGTTGAAGTAAACTAAGTTTATTTCAGTGATCGATTTTAACGGGTGACTGCCCGGTGAACAGAGTAAAAAAGTACTCCGTAAGACTGTCCTGACCCTTTCTGTACAAATACAGGGATGGAGTCCGAGAGAACTGAACGTATAACCAACAGGCAAACATTGGACTGGTCGGTCGGGCCGGCATTTTCCTTTAGCTGTATGAATATATTATTATTCTGTTAGGATACACTGGCACTAGTAAATGGATTTACCGGATTTCTGAAGTCAATCGAAATGGCGAATAAAATGGCGGATGCAACGCTGATAATCGGAGCCGGTATTGCCGGAATAAAAGCTGCCATAGAGCTGGCGGAATCCGGCGTTAAAGTTTATCTATGCGATAGACAACCTAATATCGGTGGCACTCTGGCGCAGCTTGATAAGTGGTTTCCTGATAATCACTGCAGTATGTGTAAAATACTTCCCGTTATTGATAGAGATAGGTCATCGCAGTATTGCATCCGGAGAGGTCTGTTTCATCCAAATATTGAAATCTTACCGCTTACTGAGGTGGTAACCGTAGCAGGCGGGATTGGAAACTTCTGTGTCACCGTGGTAACAAAACCGTGTTGTGTGAACCCGGAGCTGTGTATCAGCTGCGGTGCATGTGAACGGGTCTGCCCGGTCGAGGTGGATAGCGAGTCTGGTCTGCGGTTAGAAAAACATAAGGCTATTTATCTTCCTAACGCCATAGCGCAACCTAAAGCATATATTATTGATGGGGACCATTGTAATGATTGTACTGCCTGTGTTGAAGCATGCCCCACGAATGCTATAGACCTTGCACTCCAGGATACGACAAAACAGATAGAAGCAGGGGCTATCATTCTTGCTACAGGATTTGAGCAATTTGACCCGGTATCTGCTTCACAATACGGTTATAACCGTTATCCCAACGTGATTACCAGTATGGAGCTTGAACATTTGCTCAGTAACAGCGGACCTTCGGGTGGGCGGCTGATCCGTCCCTCAGACGGTAAAGTTCCCAGCTCGATTGCCTTTATTCAGTGTGTCGGCTGCCGGGACTTAAAGAGGAACTATTGCTCTTCAGTGTGTTGTATGTATGCTATTAAAGATGCAATGATTATCAGAGAAGCCAGTCCCGATGCGGATATCCGTATTTTCTATATGGACCTTCGTGTTTTCGGTAAAGGTTACCATCGTTATTACGATAAGGCCAGGGATGAACTGGGGATACAGTTCGAACGCTGTCGTGTCCCTGCGGTTAGGCAGGACTTCCAGACAAATGATCTTCTGGTCAACGTACCGGACCAGAGCGGTAGTAAAACAGAACAACGGTTTGAACTAGTGGTACTGTCGGTCGGCCAGTCCTCCTCAAAAAAGTTCGAAGAGGTAAGTGGAACTCTGGGTCTGGAGACTAATACATGGGATTTTTGTAAGACCGGGAGTCTCTCTCCTGTGGCAACGAATAAAGAAGGTATTTTTGTCTGCGGTACCGCTTCGGGACCTAAAGATATTACGGATGCGTTGATCGAGGCAGGTGCTGCTGCCGGCCAGGCTGCTGCAGTTGTTTCCCCGGCGAGGCTTCTACCGGCTGGTCCGCTGCAACTGGGTGAAGATGAAGGCAGGGTAGCTATTTTTATATGCAACTGTAGAAATCAGATTACTCCTGTGTTAAATACGGGAGAGCTTCTTGAGTTCAGTAAGGTACTTCCCAGCGTTGTTTACGCCGAAGAGATGGACCAGTTGTGCCGTCATGATATGTGGGATCATATTCAAACCAGATTAATGGAAGGTAAAGCCAACAGGGTAGTCCTGGCAGCGTGCTCAGCCGTAAGCCCGGACATACTTGCTGGGGCTATCCCTGTCGAACTTGTGAATATACGCGAGGACCTTGCCTGGGTCCATAAGGAAAACACCGAGACCGCTATGGAAAAAGGGAAGAACTTGCTGGCGATGGCTTTACAAAAGCTGAAATGGTTGGAAAGCCCATTATCTCCGCAGTATCAGGTAGTGACTCCAAGGGCCCTGGTAATCGGTGGAGGCATCGGCGGGCTTGTTGCTTCCTTAACCATTGCTGGGCGTGGCTTTGAAGTTGAACTAGTGGAAAAATCAGACAAGTTGGGTGGAAACATGAACCATGTCTATTCTTTACTGGACGGTGCAGATACAGGGGAATACCTGCAGAATAGTATCGAAAAGGTCACTGCCCATCCTCGTATCAATGTATACATGGAGACGGTGCTTGTTTCTATAAAAGGCTGTGCCGGAAGTTTTACATGCGAGGTACAAGATAAAAATTCCGGGTCTCATGAGATCGAGGCCGGTGCAATTGTTGTAGCTACCGGTGCCGAAGAAGCCAGACCTGATGAGTATCTCTACGGGCAGTCCCGTCGGATACTAACACAACGGGAACTTGAAGAGCGTAGTGCGACGGGGGACCTGGAACTGGCAGGACTGAAATCCCTGGTTATGGTTCAATGCGTTGGCTCCAGGGAAAAGGAGCGTCCCTATTGCAGCCGCATATGCTGTTCCCAGGCTCTAAAAAATGCTTTAACCTTAAAGCATTCCAATTCTGAGATAGAAATCGTGGTCTTCTATCGGGACCTAATGAGCTATGGATTTCAGGAGGAATATTACACGACCGCCCGGGAACACGGAGTACTGTTCATTCCCTATGACATAGATGCAAAACCTGAGATAATAATCGATGGTGACAAGCTTTCTATAAAAGCCGTAGACCCGGTTATGGGCGGAAAAATTTTATTGCATCCAGATGTATTGGTATTGAGTCCGGCCATCGTCCCCGGTGGAAATCCGGAGCTTGCCCGGATTCTCTGTGTTGATCTAACGGAAGACGGCTTTTTTCAAGAGGAGGAAGCCAAGTTTTGCCCCGTAGATACTACCAAAAAGGGTATCTTCGTCTGTGGCTTGGCTCACTCCCCGCGAAATATAACGGAGACCATTGCCCAGGCCCAGGCAGCGGCCCAGCGGGCCAGCCTGTTGCTGACCAGAGACAAGCTTATTCCGGGAAGGGGCATTGCTCATGTAAGTGAGAGGCGGTGCAGCGGGTGTGAGCTTTGTATTCCTGCATGTCCATATAATGCCAGGATTAAAGACACAGCGAGAGGTGTTGTTGTGGTACAGGAGTCTTTGTGCCAGGGCTGTGGCGCCTGTGTTACTACCTGCCCCAATGGAGCAAGCATCCTCAATGAGTTTACGGATAAGCAGGTCTTCTCTATGATGGATGTGTTACTCTAGCCTTCTGAACCAGTGTGAACAGTATACCGATTTCTATGTGGGAGGCTTAAAATGGCAGAAGAGGAAAAAGATATGGCGAAAAGAAAAGATACCTCAACAGATAAAAGTGCGGACATGGTAAAAGAGAAGGAATTCGAGCCAACCCTGATTGGTTTCTTCTGCAACTGGTGCACTTCAACTGCTGCCGATCTGGCCGGTACTACTAGACTCCAGTACCCGCCTAATATTCATCCTATTCGTATTATGTGCAGCGGTATGGTAGACATTGTGTATGTGCTTCGAGCATTGCTGTCCGGTGCTGACGGCGTAATTGTAGGTGGCTGCCCACCCGGTGACTGCCACTATATATCGGGAAACTATAAAGCCCGAAGGCGTATGCACATTCTTAAAACGGTCCTTAAAACACTGGGACTGGATGACGACCGTATCTGGGTCCGCTGGATCAATGCTGCTGAAGGGCAGAAGTTTGCTGCAACGATGTGTGAATTTACTGAGGAAATAAAGAAAAAAGGGCCTAATCCCGTAAACAACTACTGGTCAATATAAGCATGTATCGAGACCTGTCCCAGCGGGTGCGCTGGATGCTTCTGCCAGTATTTTAGGAGGTAACATGCCGGGTAATGCCGTGTTAGCAGTAAAGGATGGGCGGTTAACCGAAACTATTAATACGTTTCTTATGAGACTGTTCGATGAAAAACTTCTGGATGCGCTGCTGGTCCCTATGGAGCTTCCAACAAAGGATATGGTCGCCGCTACGTTAGTACATGACTCAGAGATACTCAAGCATGCGAGTCCTTTAGCTCCTGTACTTCCGGTGAGTATGGCACGGGTAGTCTCTGATATGACCAAAGTTGCTCCGAGCAAGAAAAAGGTTGGCGTGGTGCTCAGGTCCTGTGAGCTTCGTGCCCTGGTTGAACTGGTAAAGCTGAGGCAGGCTTCTTTAGAAAATCTGGTATTGATTGGTATCGACTGTTTCGGTACCTATTCGGTTATCGATTACGATGAGCTTTATCAGAAACCGTTGTCAAATGCCGAAGCGTTTCTTAAAAAGGTAAAAAATGAAGGTGACCCTCGCCTGAGGGAAGCCTGCCAGATTTGCCAGTATCCCGCCCCATTGAATGCTGACCTGATTATCGGGCTCATAGGGATCGATCTGGAGACGCATGTATTATTACTGGCTGCAAGTCCTGAAGGGGAAAGAATTCTGGGGGCACTGGGACTTAGCGAGAGCAGTGGGGAAGAAAAAGAGAAGCGGGAAAAGGCTGTCGCTGAGCTGATTTCAACAAGAAAGGCGTATAAGGACGAGATCTCTACCGTGTTTCAGGCGGAATGCACCGGCCTTGAAAATTTGCTTTCAATGTTTTCGAAATGTATCGACTGTCATAATTGCCGGATTGCCTGCCCGATGTGCTACTGTAAAGAGTGTTTCTTTGACTCAGCCACCTTTGAATGGGGAGCAGATACATATCTGGACCGGGTTGCCAGGAAAGGGGCCCTGAAGATGCCTACCGATACCCTGCTGTTTCACCTGACCAGGCTCAATCATATGACTGCGTCTTGTGTTGGTTGCGGACTCTGTCAGGAAGCATGCCCGAATGATATCGCAGTATTCCGGATTTTCTATAAGGTGGGGGATGAAGTTCAGAAGGCCTTTGACTATGTTCCAGGCCGCAACCTGGATGAAGAGCTCCCGTTGAGTGTGTTTAGGGAAGATGAACTGAGCGAGGTAGGAAAATCATGAAACAGACTACTCTTGTTGATGGCGGTATTGTAGAGTCGGGTTTTGCGGAGCGGGTAATTGAAATGAGTGGCGTGGATATCAATCGCTGTTATCAATGCCTGACGTGCACCTTAAGCTGTCCGCTGTCTTTCACCATGGACTATCTTCCTCACCAGCTACTGAGGATGATTCAATTCGGTGCCGAAACAGAAGTGCTCCGCAGTTCTACTATCTGGCTCTGCGCTTCATGCGAGACCTGTGCTACACGATGTCCAAATGAGATAGATATTCCCGGGTTGATGGACGCTCTGCGTCAGCTTGCCATACGCGAGAGTGTATCGGGGAAAGAACCGGCTGTGCGCACGTTTCACCAGATTTTTATGAAGGGCATCAGGCAGCGTGGCAGGCTGTATGAACTGGGTATGCTTATCGAGCTTAAGCTCAGGCTTAATGACCTCTTTAGCGATCTTGGGCTGGGACTTAGAATGCTGCTGAAGAATAAACTGAGCATAGTACCGAAACGGCTCAAGAGACACAAGGAAATTGCCGAAATCTTTAGAAAAAGCGGGGAAGGACTGGCTTGAAGTACGCTTACTATCCCGGATGCTCGAGTGAAACAACTGCTAAGGAATACAATCAGTCCGCATTGGCGGTCTGCCATGAGCTTGGTATCGAACTGGTTGAGCTTCCCGACTGGAATTGTTGCAGCTCTTCTTCCGGTCATTCTACGGACTACTGGCTCTGCCATGCCCTGGCAGGGAGGAACCTGGCAATAGCTGAAAAAGAGAATATGGACGTTATAGCAACATGTCCCTCCTGTTTTCTGAGGCTAAGAGATACTCGAAATGAAGTAACCGATAGACCGGAGGTGAAACAGAGACTGCAGGAACTTATCGATTTGCCCTATGAAGCGAAAAATGAAGTTAAACACCTGCTGGACGTATTATATACTGAAATCGGCATAGAGAAGATCAGAGAGAAGGTAATAAATCCCCTTACTGGTCTAAAACTGGTATCCTTTTACGGCTGTTATCTTGTTCGTCCTCCGGAACTGACCGGTTTCGATGATCCTGAGAATCCACAGACCATGGATATATTGTTGGCAGCTCTCGGAGCAGAGGTGGTTGATTGGAAATCCAAGGTTGACTGCTGCGGCGGAAGCCTCTCATTCAGTAAAAGAGAAGTGATTAAGGAACTGGTAGCTCAAATTTGCAGTGCGGCCCATGAAGTTGACGCTGAGGCAATAGTAACGGCCTGTGGCCTTTGCCACGCAAATCTGGAGTCAAGGCAGACGGGCGAAAAGCCTCTGCCGGTATTTTATTTTACTGAGCTTATCGGAATGGCCTTGGGATGCGATGTCAGACCATGGTTTAAGAAACACCTGATAAACCCGGTGTCACTGCTCAGAACATGTAATTTATTGGGCTAATGTGAGAGCTTCTGCCTCAGACCAGATGTGCTATCATCTCGAATATTTGTTTCCCGGTGACATTTTTCATCTGATTTGCCCCTGAAGGACATATAGCGCTGCAGGCACCGCAACCACGGCATAATGCTTCGTTTACCGTCATGATCCGTCGGCGTGCATCATAGACCAGTGCCCCGAATTCACAGGCGCTTTCGCATAGCCCGCAGCCGGTACAGACCTCTATGTCTATCCGTGCTACTATCGGTTCCTTGCTTACTTCGCCAAGGAAAAGAGGTATACTGGCTTTGATAGCGGCTGCATGTGCCTGAGCTAATGCATCGGTAATATCCTTGGGCCCGACTGAACATCCTGCTATTACGATACCGTCTGTGGTCGTTTCAACCGGCCCCAGCTTCGGATGTGCTTCAAGAAAGAAACCATCGGAACCCAGAGATAAATTTAACAGTTTCGCCAGTTGCGCACTGTCTTTACCCGGTAGCAGTCCTGTAGCCAGAACAACCAGGTCGGCCTCTTCTTCATATAATTGTCCCAGTAGAGTATCTTCTGCTTTCACCAGTAACCTGTCCCCTTCCCTGTAAATCTCCGAGACAGTGCCCCTCCGATAATTCACTCCTTCACCCTGTACCCTTTCATAAAACTCCTCATATCCTTTACCAAACGCCCTGATATCGATATAGCACACGGTAACTTTTGCCCCGGGTATCTTTTGTTTGATATACAATGCCTGCTTTGCGGTAGACATGCAACATACCCGGGAGCAATATTCGACATTGACACTTTTATCTCTGGAGCCGACACATTGAATGAATACTACGTTCTGCGGCTTTTTACCGTTTATCTCAATCTCGCCTCCGGTCGGTCCGGAGGATGCAGATAGACGTTCAAACTCATGACCGGTGATGACATTTGGATAGACCCCATAGCCATATTCCGGCTTCAGACGAGCGTCAAAACTATCATAACCGGTAGCAATGACTATTGTACCTACCTCCAGTTCCAGGTTCTGTTCCTGCTGGCTAAAATCGATTGCATTCGACGCGCATATATCCATACAGGCTGTGCAATCGCCCCCATGAAACCGCAGGCAGCTACCTGGATCGATAGCATAACCCGGTCCGGAGACCGGCACGGGGTGAATCGCAGTACGGTTGTTTAGGCCGAAATCGAATTCATCGGCCGTTTTTACCGGGCATACTTCCCTGCAATTGCCGCATGCAGTACATAGCTCGCTGTGTACATATGTCGGTTTTCTTTTAATCCGGACCTTAAAATTACCGATATAACCCTCTACGCCAGCTACTTCGGAATGGGCAAGCACTTCTATGCTGAGATGACCGGTCAGTTCCGATAGTTTAGAGAGGACCATCTGTTCGGCATCATCCATAGAAGGAAATGTCTTATCCATCCGGGCGACATGGCCGCCAAGATAGGGCTCCCTTTCAACGAGATAGACTTTAAAGCCGGCAGCACTGATATCCAGTGCCGCCTGAATCCCGACTATGCCTCCACCTATTACCAGTGCAGCAGGTGTCACAGCAACCCTTTTAGCTTCCAGAGGTTTCGAAAGTGTCACATTGGCTACTGCAGCCGAAACGAGTAGCTTGGCCTTCATGGTAGCTTTGTCTACGTTAGAGTGTACCCAGGAACACTGTTCCCTGATGTTGGCTCTATCCATACAATATGGATTAAGTCCTGCCTGCTGTACATTATTCATGAAAGCGACCTGATGCATCGACGGCGAGCACGAGGCTATGACCACCTTATCGAGCTTAAACTCGATGATGTCATCATTTATTATTTGCTGTCCCGGGTCGGAGCATACATAGCGGTAATCTCGCGCTACTGCCACCTGCGGCAGGTTCTGAGCAAATTCTACAACTTCCTGTACTCTCACCGTACCGGCAATGTTTCTACCGCAGTGACAGATGTATACGCCTATTCTCATAAGGTAACAGGCTCCTTCTCCATCCTGGCAAGCTTAATACAGGCTAAAGCGGCTGCAGCGCTTGCCTGTGCAACCGTATCAGAAATATCCTTGGGGCCCTGGCAACACCCGGCCATATATATTCCGTCGGTCTCACATTCGACGGCCTTCAGCTTCGGATGTGCCTCCTGGAAAAAGCCGTCAGGTCCGGTAGAAATAGTGAGCGTTTTCGCCAGCTCTTCCGCTTCGTTTCGCGGTCGTAGACCTGTTGCCAACACAACCAGGTCGGCTTCCTCTTCGTATACTTCTCCCAGCAGTGTATCTTCAGCTTTTACTATGAGCTTGTCCCCTTTCCTGTAGACCTCGGAGATAACTCCCCGACGGTATAGTACTCCCTCCCTCTGTACTCGTTCATAGAACTCCTCATATCCCTTGCCGTATGCTCTGATGTCGATATAGCACACCGTAACCCTGGTATCAGGTAATTTAGATTTTATATACCATGCCTGCTTTGCAGTGGACATGCAACATACCCGGGAGCAGTAGTCAACATTGACACTTTTATCCCTTGAACCGACACATTGAACGAATACTACACTCTGTGGTTCCTTACCGTTTATTACAATCTTGCCTTCGGTAGGTCCTCCGGCCTGGTCAAGTCTTTCAAGCTCGAGTCCGGTAATGACATTGGGATAAAGTCCATAGCCGTACTCCGGCTTCAGACTCAGGTCAAACGTGTCGTACCCGGTGGCGATGATTATGGCACCTACCTTTCTTTCCTGGTATTCTTCTGACATCCCGTGATTAATTGCCTCAGGATCACAGACCCCTTCACATTCATAACACTCAAAGCAGCCCTCTATTTGTGATGCCAGACAACGTCCGGCCTCCTCTTGTGCCTCTTTGGCAGAGTAACCTTGCTCGACCTCGCTGAAGGCGAGCGTCCGCTTTTCCGGTTCCAATTTTTGCAGTTTCACCCGTTTCTTAGAGGGAAAACGCTCTTTGGCAGCCGTCAGTTTGGCATCAATGAGTTTTTCCGGAATAGCTTTCGCCTCTTCTGGTGCCGGAGGCATTCCCTTTAAATATCTATCTATGGAGCAGGCTGCTTTCTTGCCGGCAGCTATGGCAGTAATGACCGTATCAGGGCCACTGACCACATCTCCACCGGCAAAAACACCATCCCTGTTCGTGGCTAACGTAGCTGTATCAACGGAGATTGTGCCCGTCTCCGTTACCTCAAATCCCGACTGTTCAATAAATTCGAGGTCCGGTACCTGACCTAAAGCCGGTATAACAGTATCAGCATCGATAACAAACTCGGAACCCTTGATAGGAACAGGGCGACGCCTGCCGCTGGAATCTGGTTTGTCCAGCTTCATCCTGACGCATTCTACGCTGGTCACCTTACCATCTCTGGAGATTATCTTGGTTGGCGCCGCCAGGAACATGATTTCAACGTTTTCTTCTGCGGCTGCTTCAACCTCATCAGTAACCGCCGGCATTTCCTGGCGTGAACGACGATACAGTATGGTAACCGATTCAGCACCCAGGCGCTTTGCCACCCTTGAAGCATCGATAGCTGTATTGCCGCCACCGATAATCACTACCTTTTTGCCAATTTCGGCTTTGCTACCCATATTGAAGCTGTAGAGAAAATCGACGGCATTGATAACTCCGGAAACGTCTTCACCTTCGATTTGTTGCTTTACGTTGTTATGGGCACCGGTCGCAATAAAGACCGCCTGGTATGAGTCCTGTAGTTCCCTCAGTGTTATGTTTTTTCCTATTCTTACACCGGTCTTAATCTCAACACCTAACCTCTCGATGTAGTGTATCTCACCCTTGAGTATATCCCTGGGCAGACGGTATTCGGGAATACCAACCCGGAGCATACCGCCCGGCTCAGGGAGAGCTTCAAATATGGTAACCTCATAACCCAGCAATGCAAGATCATTTGCCGCGGCCAGACCTGCCGGTCCGCTGCCAATAATGGCAACCCTCATGCCATTTTTAGTAATGGCAGGGACTTCCAGTTTCTCAATATCTACCTGGTCTGCAGCATATCGTTTCAGGGCGGCAATCGCCAGGGGGTCGTCGATCTGTCCACGGTTACACGCCTGCTCACAGGGATGGTAGCATACCCGGCCGCAAATACCGGGAAGCGGGTTCGTTCTTCTGATAAGCGTATAGGCTTCCCGGGCTCTACCTGCTACAATCAAAGCGAGATAGCCCTGGACATTTGTGGAGATAGGACAGGCTGTCTTACAGGCCGCTTTGCAGGGTTGTACTTCCCTCTTATCGATTGTATATTTAGCCGGTACCGCCTGGGGAAAGGGAATGTAAGCCGCTCTTCTTATGCTTAAACCCATGTCCCATTCGCTGGGAACAATGGCCGGGCAGACGTTGGCGCATTCTCCGCACCCGGTGCACTTATCCAGGTCGATATATCGTGGTTTTTTCTTTATTCTTACTGAAAATCCAGCACCGCTTCTGGTCACGCTCTCTACTTCAGAATACGTCATTAGCTCGATATTCGGGTGTGACCCGACTTCCACCATCTTTGGAGTACCGATACATTGGGGGCAATCGAGCGTAGGAAAGACTTCGGAAAACTGCAGCATATGTCCCCCGATAGTGGGGCTCTTTTCCACCAGGACTACTTTAAATCCGGCGTTGGCGATATCTAAAGCAGACTGCATACCGGCGATACCGCCGCCTATTATCAATGCGCGGGAATTCATACTATGTCACCCGTGTTCCTTAAAAAACGTTACGATACCTGCAGGATATAGTAATAGAGACTGATAATGAATTGAGTTTCGGCTCTACGAATTTAAATCACCTGTATCAGCAGTTCTGCGATATCCTTGACTTCAACCTTTCCTTCGCAACCTGTAGTCTTGACCGCATCCTCCAAGTTTAACAGACAGAAAGGACAGGCAGTGGCTACAATATCTGCGCCCATATCCACCGCATCTCTGATTCTTATAGCCGCCAGACGTTCTTCTGAATCGCTCGCCTCCAGCCACATCCGGCCACCTCCTCCCTCGCAGCATAAGCTCCTCTCCCTGGAGCGGTCAAATTCGATAAATGTTATACCCGGAATAGCGTCAATGATAGACCGCGGCTCCTCGAAAATAGCATTCTGTTTACCTAAATAGCATGGATCGTGGTATGTCACTACCTTGTTTAACTCGCCGGAAAAAGCGATGTCTCCGTTTCTGATCAGCCCTGCTATCAGTTGAGTATAATGCATAGCCTGGATCTCGTTGTCCCGGTACCTGTTCTTAAAAGCGTCATAGCAGTGCGGCGACGTGGTCACTATCCTGGATATGCCGTAGTTATGGAACAGCTTGAGATTGTCCTCGACCAGCATTTCAAATAGACCCTCTTCACCCATTCTCCGCACTTCGCTTCCGCAACAGGTCTCCTCATTTCCCAGGATTCCAAAATCAGTCCCTGCTTTGGACAGACACTGTACTATGGCTTTAGCCACATCCTGAATCCTGGGATCATAGGATGCCGCACAGCACACAAAATAGAGCAGTTCCGCTTTATCCCCCCGGGAAAAGTCCCTGGTTTCGATTTCATTTGCCCACTCTGCCCTCCTGGTCCTGGTCTTCCCCCAGGGATTACCATGTTTAAACACACCCTCCAGCGCATCGATAGCGGTCTTCGGTATGTTCCCCTTCTCCACACGGGAAGACCGTATAGTAATGATTAATTCGTGGGGCTCCAGACCACGGGGACAGCGAATGGTGCAGGTCTGGCACGTTGTGCAGTCCCATAATTCATCAAGGTTATTAACAATATCTGAGCTTTCATCGAGCATTGCTTCACGCACTAACCGCCTGATATTGAGCGTACTTTTCGGTGAGACGGGGCAACCGGCCGTGCACTTGCCGCATTGAAAGCATTTGTGCAATTCGTATTTTTCAGCCAGGCTTTGCATTTTCTCTTTCCATCCCCGCTTATGAAAACTAATTATAACTCTAAAAGGGTATTATCAGAAAATCATGCTCATAAGTCGGGGCATTTGAGATAATCCGCTTGTAGTATGGAACCGGTCAGTGCTGTGCTTCTCAACTGGCTAACATCCCACAAACAGCACCGCAGAAGTGTCAATGAGTACCGTTTCCGGATTTCCTTACTACGGTATTCCGCAGGTGCTATAATTTGACAACATAGACTATTTGAAGATAGGAGAAAAGACGTGAAGATTTTAGGTCTATCATGCAGCCCACGGGTACAGGGAAACACTGAACTATTGTTGAGGGAAGCACTCAATGGAGCGCAACAGGAAGGAGCAGAAGTAGAGCTTTATAGCGTTTCTGGTAAAGCTATAAGGCCCTGCGATGACTGCAGAGCTTGCCGGGGGACAGGCGAATGCTATATCAAGGACGACATGCGGAATCTCTACGATAAACTACTGGAAGCAAACGGTATCATCTTCGGCACCCCGATATACTGCTATTCCATAACAGCTCAGGCTAAAACGATAATTGACCGGACGATTGCGTTGAACCATCCTGAGAAAAATTTGACCAACAAGATTGGAGGAATAGTAGTTGTAGGTGGCAGTCTCGGGCTTATAGATGCCGTGAAAGACTTGTATTTCTATATCGTTACTCGCCAGATGCTCCCGGCTAATTTTGTAGCTGCTTATGCCGGTGTCAAAGGTGATGTAAAGAAGTTGCCGCAGTGCATGAAAGCAGCTCATGACCTAGGACGGCAGATGGTCATGTTAGCTGCCAAGAAGTTTGAGTACCCCCGCGAAATTAAGAGGGCACACATAGCCTACGGGACCCACACCCGTTAGCGGCCAGGGGATTGAGGGTATAGCGGTTTCAACTGATAAACTTATGACTGGCCGGAAATATTATACTCTATGGGGTAGGGTATATTAACTTGTTTGACGTGAATGTAGTGCAATGAAGGGCATTGTCAATATGGTCTGAGATGATAATCTTTTACATCCATGCTACTAAGCCCATTAAACCCATAATAGAGTGGTCAGGTCAAATGAACTACAAAACAACCAAAAAGTTAATTAAGCAATGATTGGGAATTAATCCCACCTCCTGAAGAAGTAATGAGAGTTAGAAAGCTTTGCCGAGCCACTTGCAGCAGGACTGGCTGGGTGGTTTTGATAGGCTGTTGCAACTGGTTTGTTATTACCGGGGACTATTGACTGTCAATTAAGCGATATCTTTGCAAACAGGCTCCCTTTAGCGTATAATGATTTTAATAGTGCAAGTTTAGGTTATTACAAGCTTCTTTGAATCCCACCAGATTTATTTTAAGTATTGGATGACCCGTAACTCTAACTAAAATTAACGAAAATAGGAGGTCATCCAATGAGTCATCAGGACAAATCGATCCAGTGTTCCGATTGTAAGGCTACGTTCACTTTCAGCGCCGGGGAACAAGAGTTCTTCAAATCTAAAGGCTTTACCAATGAGCCTAAGCGTTGTCCCTCATGCCGTCGAGCCAACAAAGCGCAGCGTTCCGGCAGTGGAAACCACGGCTATAGTTCCAACTGGTGAACGTTTTGTGCCTTGTACGCCTCAAGCAGGGAAGATATAGAAATAACGTTTGAGCCTGTTGAAGGCAGACCTGTGTGTTGTAGTGGTTCCTCAAGTACAGTCAGAGTGAGCAGCTAATGCTCGTTTGCTCTTGAAGACATACACAGGCCGGGTATTCCTGTCCTGTGTATGTCACCAGAACAAGGACTACACAATTCAAAGAAAAGGGCGACATGAATATATTTGTGGGTAATTTACCGCTTGAGGTGACTGAGGATGAACTGCGACAGGAGTTTATGGCTTTCGGAGAAGTTACATCCGTAATCGTCACCAGCGACAGGTATATCGGTAGTGGCCAACTATGTGGATATGCCTTTGTTGAGATGGCGTCACTATCTGAAGGCGAAGCCGCAATTACAGGCCTCAAAGGTAAAAGACTGAGGGACCGGCTCATTAATGTTGTTGAGGCCCTCCCTCTTTCAGATGATAAAGATAATGGATTCCTCTATAGCAGAAGGATTGACCGCTTTAGTGGAAGAAGCAGAAAAAGAAGATACTAAATCATTTGAGTTGCCTGCTATGTTTTACCTGCAGGCACCTCTAACTATTACTAAGGAGACTTAATGAATTTCGAAACCTTTAATTTTCATCCGAGCATCATGGCCGGTGTACGGGCGCTCGGTTACGTTACACCCACACCGATCCAGGTCCAAGCGATCCCTCCGATCATGCATGGCCGTGATGTTATTGGCCTGGCCCAGACCGGGACCGGCAAGACTGCAGCTTTTGTGCTGCCGATTTTGCAGCGTCTACTGCAGGGCCCACGTGGTCGCGTTCGTGCTCTCATAATCTCGCCAACACGTGAGCTGGCCGAGCAAACATGCGAGGCTATAAATGATTTGGGGAAACAAACCAGACTGCAGAGTATTGCCGTTTACGGTGGAGTGAGTATGGACCAGCAAGTTTACAAACTACGCAGGGGGATTGAAATAGTTGCTGCCTGTCCCGGCCGCCTGCTCGATCATCTCTGGAAGGGTACGATCAATTTATCCGATATAGAAGTACTTGTAATCGACGAGGCGGACCGGATGTTTGACATGGGCTTTCAACCCGATATCAGGAGTATTTTGAAGTGTATATTGCACCGGCGACAGACACTGCTTTTCTCGGCTACCATGCCCGATGATATCCGGCGTCTGGTGCAAGAGATCCTCCATGATCCGATCACAGTACAAGTTGGTCGCACGGTACCGGCAACCACGGTATCACATGCATTGTATCCTGTAAAGCAGCATCTCAAGATGGCCCTGCTAACGGAGATTTTACGTAGAACTAAAACAGAGTCGGTACTTATCTTTACACGCACCAGGCACCGCGCCGAGCGCGTTGCGCGGCAACTGATAAAAGCAGGCTATAATGCGACCTCATTGCAGGGTAACATGTCTCAGTACCGGCGGCAGGCCGTGCTTGATGGCTTCCGTGCTGGTTCATTTAAGATCCTGGTGGCAACCGACATTGCCGCTCGCGGCATCGATGTTTTGGATATTTCACACGTCGTCAACTTCGACATGCCCGACAGTACGGACGCCTACATCCATCGCATTGGCCGTACAGGACGGGTTGGCAAAACCGGCGACGCATTAACATTGGTGACAAGTGAAGATGCTACCATGGTGCGTGCCCTTGAGCATCTTCTCAAAGCACCACTGGAGCACCGGACGCTGCAAAGCTTTGATTACACGAGGTCTGCGCTGGACAACGAGCATATCCGCTTTCCGCGCCAATTACGACGGCGTACATTACTGGGTGAAAGGTTTGGTAACAAAATAGTAACTGTTACCTGAACGAGGCGAAAACGCTACCTTGATTGATGGAGACCAGGAGTAATAAATTCTCATTTCGCACCTTGTGATAGCTGTTACCATAGAAAAGAGCTATGTCACTAGATATGCCCCTCGCCAAGAGAATGAACTGGCATTTGAATTTTCCGGACCTACTACTGCCTGTTCTGGCAATTGATGTGACATGACATCGAGCGTATAATGCTGACCGGTATACGTTTCAAACAAGACTGAATAGAGGTATGGTTTCACAAACAGAGATGAATTATCGGAATGATATAAGAAATATAGCCATTATCGCACATGTTGACCATGGTAAGACTACTCTGGTTGATGCTATGCTCAAGCAGAGCAAGGTATTTCGGGATAACCAGTTGGTAGGCGAGTTACTAATGGACAGTAATACCCTGGAGCGAGAAAGAGGGATTACTATTATGTCCAAGAATACAGCCATAGTCTATAAAGGAGTCAAAATTAATATTATCGATACTCCGGGGCATGTTGATTTCAGCGGAGAGGTAGAGCGCGTCATCAGTATGGCTGATGGTTGTCTGCTCCTGATCGACTCCATTGATGGCCCGATGCCCCAGACCAAGTTTGTGCTTCGCCAGGCCATGGCAAAGGGTTTAAAACCCATTGTGGTTATCAATAAAACAGACAGAAAAGATTCACGGATAGCGGAGGTAATAAGGCTAACCCAGGACCTGTTCTTAGAATTAGCTACCAGTGCCGACCAGCTTGATTTCCAGTTATTATATGCCAGTGCCAGGGAAGGTACAGCCGTAACCGAACCGGGGATGAAAGGCAAAGATATCTTTCAGCTCCTTGAATGTATATTGGAAAAAGTACCGCCACCTCAGATTGAAAGTGGCCCATTTCAAATGCTGGTTTCTAATCTGGACTATGACAGCCATAAAGGTAGAATAGCCATCGGGAGAATCTGGAGAGGGAAGATTGCTCCTCACGATTCCGTAGTCAGTATCAGTTCTGATAAAAGTGTAACTCACTCTGAAATTAATGAAGTATTTACATATCTCGGTCTCAAACGCTTGAAGGTAGCAGAAGCCGAAGCGGGTGACATAGTAGCGGTGACCGGCCTTGAAAAAGTCAGCATTGGCGATACCATTACCAGCCCGGATCGGCCCGAAGCTCTACCACGTATAGAGATTGGCGAACCAACGATAGAAATGACATTCGGAGTAAATACCTCGCCATTTGGCGGCCGTGAGGGAGACTTCTGCACCACACGTCAGTTGCGGGAAAGGCTCTACAGGGAGCTTGAAACTAATCTCAGCCTCCGGGTACAGGATACGGATAGTCCGGACACTTTTCTGGTAAAAGGGAGGGGGGAACTGCATCTGTCTATCCTGATTGAGACCATGCGCCGGGAGGGTTATGAGTTTGAGGTCTCCAAGCCGGAGGCTATCACCAGGATAGTTGACGGTAACCTCGTGGAACCTGTAGAGGCTCTTACCATTGATACTAAAAGTGAATACGTTGGAGTTTTAACCGAGATGCTGAGCAAGCGACAGGCCCAGCTTGTGGATATGCACAATGATGGCCGTGGCAACATGCGTTTGGAATTCCATGTACCTACAAAAGGACTCATTGGTTTCCGGAGTGCCTTTCTTACTGCTACTCGCGGCGAAGGCATCATGAACACCATTTTCCTGGGATATAATCCACTGCGGGGAGAAATAGTTTCGACTCGCAGCGGTGTTCTGGTAGCGTCGGAGCAGGGCATAGCTGTTACCTATGGTCTTAATAACGCGCAGGAGCGTGGTGTCACCTTCATTGAGCCCGGAACATCAGTTTACGAGGGTATGATAGTAGGCATTAATTCACGGCTGCAGGACATTCCCGTCAACGTATGCAAAGAAAAGAAAAAGACCAATATACGCTCGTCTACCTCTGATATTGCTGTAAAGCTGACTCCTCCCGTTAAGCTGAGTCTGGAGCAATCCATTGATTTTATCAATAGTGATGAGCTGGTTGAGGTAACTCCCAGAAATATCAGGCTGAGGAAGAAGTTATTGACTCATGCACAACGGTTAAGGAATGTCGCATCTCCACGGCAGAGCATAAAGGCATAGCCCCTGTCCAATAATGACATTCTTCAAGTCGTAAAAACAAGAAGCAGGCTATTTTGAAATTACCGAGGGGCTAAAATCGGATGGCTGCTGAGTATACCTGGAGATGCTCAGCTTGCGGTGGTGACCTGTCGGGCTTTGTGTGTCTTACGGGGATTTACTATGGCAGTACCTTTTATTATTGCCAGCTCTTTGATTACCGTTTGTCTGGTATAATTATCGTAGAAGTCCTGGCAGTAGGACTCGTTGTATGGCTCGCCTACGCCGCTATCAACAGGTATTTTATCGTCTAAAAACAGGCAACTCTTTAACAGTTCATGCTCTGTCATTCCTGTTGACTCCTTTTTTTCAGGTGGCACTGATACCCTATATAATGCTTGTATATTCCACGATGGACAATAGCCCAAAGGTCACTTTCGGCATAGTACTATAGTCATACCCTGGGGGACTACTTCACCCGGACGAGACCAGTCTTGATATTTATGCCTTTCATTACTATTAAACTATAGGATTACACCCATATTCTTTATCAGTTATAATTATGAGCGTCACATAATGCTGTGAATAAAACTAGCGGACCTGACGGAAACCTAGAAAAAGGTTCTTGATTATAGTATTCCTGATGATACAAGCTGTTCAGCGCATCCGGGACCCGGTTGTAGTCCGGACGGTGATAGATATGTTTCAGGATTTATTATTCGGGAACCAATAAAGCGGGGGTATTACAATGAGAATGTGTGACCGTATACAATGCAATGATTTTCCCTGTGATGATATAGATGAAGAAGCCTACCTGGTGCCGTACAGGGAGATAGATCCCGGCGGTATAAAGGTAATTATGGTTGCAGAGGCCCCGCCGAAAGATAGAAACGATTATTTTTATGCTCAGGGTAGTCCTTTTTACCTGCAGACAACCATACAAGCCTTCAGCGATGCAGGTAGAACGGTCTCTACTATACAGGAGATTCTGGACTCAGGTGTGTATATCACCACGGCTGTTAAATGTGGCAAAACACACTATTCACTATCCAGTGCTACTATAAAGAATTGTTCCGACCTGTTAGCAGAGGAAGTAGCTCAATTCCCCGATGTGAAGGCTTTTTTATTGATGGGAGACGTGGCTATTAAGGCAATGAACTATATATGGAAGAGAACCACTGGCGCTGCGGTCATTCCGGGCGGATCGACCTATAAAATAAGAACGCAGCCATTTTTCTTTAAAGGGAAAAGAGTGTTTCCATCATACCTTCAGACAGGGCAAAACTATTTAATTGAGAAGTCAAAGAGGAGAATGATCGCTGAAGATATCAAAGAAGCACTGAGTTTAATCAGATAAGGTCTTCGTGAAATCGACACAGATATGGATAGAACGGCATTTACTGCTGTCAGCCTGGGGATGCTGTCGCCTGCAGTCGGTTGCCGGGTAAATAACCGGTACTGGAATGCTTCCAGGTGAATACGGCACATCCGATAGTGTGGTATAGTTAAAAAGAAGTATGCCGGGGCAAGCTGTTAAAGCCCCGGGACCACAGTTTATTACATAATTTCTATGTATCTGCTCTGTATTGATATAGGCTCCGGTACTCAGGATATCTTGCTCCTGGATACGACCCAGCCGGTGGAAAATGCCGTACAGATGGTGCTCCCGGCACCTACGGTGCTGATAGCCCAAAAGATAGGGCGTGCTACAGAACGCGGGGAACCCATAGTCCTTACCGGAGAAACGATGGGTGGGGGAGCATGTACCGGGGCTCTGACAAAACACCTGGAGCGGGGGCTGAAAGCCTATGCCACGCCTGAAGCCGGCCGTACCTTCAGCGATGACCTGGAGAAGGTGGCTTCATGGGGGGTGCAGCTCGTTTCGGCTGACGAAATCTCCAGCCTCAAGACGGGAACAGTTATCAGGATGGGAGATGTCCAGTATGACCTGCTTAAAAAAGCTTTATCGCACTGGGATATCGATGTTATTCCCGATATCATGGCGGTGGCGGTGCTGGACCACGGGGTTGCTCCTAAGGGTATGAGTGAGCGGTTATTCCGCTTCCGCCAGCTCGAGCAATTGCTCAGCCGGAACAACACGCTTGAAAGTTTCATCTTTACTGCGGCCGAAGTTCCCGGTCATTTTAGCCGGATGAATGCCGTGGTACGCAGTATGGAGGCGCACGTCCCGTTCATTATCATGGATACCGGCGCCGCAGCAGTACTGGGATCTTCACTGGATATAGTTGTCGCCAGCCACCCTGATCGCCTTGCTGTCAATATGGGTAACTCACATACGCTGGCCTTCCTGTTGAATGAGTCCAGGGTACTTGGTCTCTTTGAGCACCACACTTCATCACTTTCACTGGCCAGACTGGAGATGCTGCTGGAGAAGCTCATCAGCGGAGAGATCAAGCTATCCGAGGTCTGGGAAGAAGGTGGACATGGAAGTCTCACTATAAAGACGGGAGAAAACCCCTTCGTGGTTGTTACTGGACCGCGAAGGTCGCTGTTAGCACCTTCCCGATTAAAACCCTACTTTGCCGCCCCATTCGGCAGTATGATGCTTACCGGTTGCTTCGGTCTTGCCCGGGCAGCAGCAGTGAAGTACCCTGACCGGCGGGACGAAATCGAGGCGGCTTTATTATTGAAGTAACATGGTTATGTATGACGTTTCGCTTGCCGTTTGCGGAATTGACGGACTATTCAGTGAGCCCGGCTCTTGACAAAACTGGCACAGCTCCATAGAGTAGTGCTTGATGCTATCTGTTATACGCCGGGAGCACAGGGTATTGAGATACAGGCGGCGCCATATAAAATATTGATAAAGTAATTATTGCTGAACAGCAGGTAGCTGACTATACTGCAGGCCCGGCGACAGTATCGTATAAAATTAGCAGTTCCGGTCGATAACCGGGTAGCGAGGAATTGTTATGATTAAAAGATTGAGTGTAACTACAAGGTCGACAGTAGAGTTTCAGGAGATCACATTAAAAGTCCGGGAGGTGATAGCGTCGAGCGGTGTCGACAGCGGCGTTTGCTATGTGTTCGTACCGCATACGACTGCCGGGATTATAGTGAATGAACATGCCGACCCGAGTGTAGCGGATGATATTATGGCCCAGCTTGAGTCTATTGTTCCGCGGCACAGTAACTACCGCCACATGGAAGGAAATGCCGACGCCCACATTAAGGCCAGTATGGTGGGCAGTTCGGAGACACTGCTTGTAGAAGGCGGCAAGCTGGTGCTGGGTACATGGCAGGGCATATTCTTTTGCGAGTTTGACGGACCACGGAACCGTACTATACTGGTAAAGGTGATACCCGACCACCATTGATTCCGGCCGTTCATCGGGATATCCGGCCTCTGCTACTGGAGCGTGTGCTGTCCTGTTTATGCCGTTGTTTATGGCTCCGGTGAGGCTGTAATCCCGGTCAAAGATGCCGACGTATATTGAGGCATTTGTTTATTTTCAGGATGGCGTATAGTCCGGCAGGACGCCGGAGCGGATTTATTCCAGGAGCTCCATAATATGCATTATCTTTACCGGTGTTCCGGACCGTATGGTACTGTCGATGAGCTGTAGTTCACATCCGGGACAGTCGGTCACTACAATATCGGCCCCGCTGGCATTTATGCTTCCCACCTTTTTGCCGGCAATTTGTCTTGACAGGTCGTAGAAATGGACACTGAAAAGTCCTGCCATACCACAGCACCTATCGGCATTCGCCATTTCTACATACTCGATATCGGGTATCGATCTCAGAATCTTCCTTGGCTGTTCTTTTACTCCCATATAACGGTTGAGATGACACGGGTCATGCCAGGTAATCCTCTTACCCTTAAACTCTGGTGCAATCTGGTAGGCGGAAGCCGGAAGCTTCAGCACATCCACCAGAAACTCGGTAATATCAATTACCTTATCAGCAAACCTGGCGTAGGCTTCCTTTCGCTCCGGAGTATCCGCCAGATATTTGACATAATGTTTCATAGCCGAACCACAGGTGGCACAGTCGGTGATGACATAGTCGATGCCGTTAAAGATTTTCACGTTGTTATCGGCAAACGTACGGCCTGTTTCGAAATCGCCGGCTCCCAGAAATACCGGAGCCCCGCAGCAGCCCTGTTCTTCCGGCAATAGGACTTCAACTCCGTTTTTATTCAGGAACCGAATTATCTTTTTGCCGACATCGGGAAAGACAAAATCGGTCATACAGCCGGAAAAGTAACCGGCTGTTAACGTAACTTCGATGCCGGCCGGCGGTTTATTTACTACCGGAGCTATCTGCCTTAGAAATTTAGGGGCTATCTGGGGAATATGCCTGCCCTTGCCCAGGGCTGACAGGAAGTGGGATAGATGCCTGATTGATCCCTTGGTCCTGGGCATAAAAATCCCTTGAAACCAGGACGCCAGCCGGACCACATTGCCAAAGAGCTTCCTCCGCGGCAGCAGCCACCGGTAAATAATATTATAGGGAAAGGATATGCCCCTGGCTGCAACCGTATCAGCTCTGGCGGCGATAATAACCGGCGGAATCTGTACCCGGGCCGGGCAGTTTGCGGTACAGGTCATGCATAGTGTGCATTTGTTTAGGTGCTCGGAAAACTTGCTGGTAAAATCCAGATCCCCGGCAACCAGGGCACGGATCATCATATTTTTACCTCTGGCGAGCGATGACTCCACTCGTTCTTCCTGGTATACAGGGCATGACGAGGCACAGAAACCACATTTCATGCAGAGTTCAAGGTCTTTCTCGAACCTCTTGATTTCCTTAATATCCGTTTTATTAGCCATATCTATCTCTTATTCCTCCCAGATCTTGCCGGGATTGAGGATATTGTTCGGGTCGAGCATGGCCTTGATTTTTCTCATTATCTCGATTGCCACCGGGTCCATAGCTTTCTTTAGAAAGCGCTGCTTTTCAAGGCCGATACCGTGTTCTCCTGAAAGCACTCCGCCGAAGGAAAGTGCTCCGTCGAATATCTCGTCCATCGCCCTGGTAGCTCGTTCAAAATGCTGCTTGTCCTTGATGTCAGTTGGTATAGAGGGATGAAGATTGCCATCACCGGCATGTCCGATTACTCGAACCGGCACATCGTACTTCCTGCCTATCTCATCCAGCTTATTCATAAATGGAGCGATCTTGTCCCGGGGCACGGTTACGTCTTCAGCAAGTATTGTTGGGGCGGAGCTGAATATAGCTGCGAACCCGGCGCTTCGTGCTCGCCAGAGCATAACTGCCTCGGCATCATCTTTGGCTACCCTGGTGTTTTTGGCACCCTGTTTCATACAAATATCGAGTATCTGCTTTGTTTCAGCTTCTACTGCTGCTGGATTGCCATCGGACTGGAGTAACAGTATCGCCTGGGCTTCTGTGGGTAGTCCCATCGGATTTATTTCTTCTATACGTCTGAGGAACCAGTTGTCCAGAAACTCAATCTTGGCTGGTATGATTCCGCTTGCCAGAATATTTGATACCGTTTCTCCGGCAGCTACCATATCATCGAAAACGGCTAGCATTGACTTCTGGGATAAGGGCATAGGAAGTAATTTTACGGTTATTTTGGTTATTAAGCCGAGTGTGCCCTCAGATCCCGTGAAAAGCATTACCAGTTCGTAGCCGGTGCGGTTTTTAACAGTTACTCCACCGAGTTGAACGATTTCTCCTGATGCCAGGACCACTTCCAGCCCAAGAATATACTGCTTGGTGACACCATATTTTACTCCGTAGGGGCCACCGGCATTCTCGGCTATGGTACCACCAATAGTGCAGCCCATAAAGCTTTGCGGATCGGGTGGATAGAATAGACCATGCTGTGCCAGAGCAAGATTGAAGTCCTGGAGGACTACTCCAGGCTCGACGGTTGCTATCAAGTTGCCTTTGTTTATCTCCAAGACCCGGTTCATTCTGGTGGTGCAGAGCACAATCCCGCCTTTTATGGGAATGGAACCGCCGCTGACATTGGTGCCACCGCCCCGCGGGGTGACGGGGATAAGGTTCGTATTCGCCAGTTTTAAGATCCGTGAGACTTGCTCGGTGGTTGTTGGAAGTACCACAACATCGGGCATATGTGCCCATGTCGTCGTGCCATCATATGAGTAGGTAGTAAGGTCTTCCTTAGAGGTTAAAACTCCTTCTTTACCTGCGATATTCTGCAGTTCCGATATAGCGTCCGGTTTTACCATGCTAGCTCCTTAAATAAACTCATTTGAGTGGCCGGGTATACCTGTATCATCCAGTAATGGCCAGGATCAGGATGGCCTGGTTTAGAAATGTACTGAAACCGTACCTCAAGTATATACCTATTTTCAGTCTCTGTGTAGCTAAACTACTCAATTATATCATAAGGCTTTTGGGAGGTCGTTTACCATTTTGTTTCATTAGTACTGTTTCGTGCGTACTGTCTCTCTTCTTACCTGTGGCGTGAGGCAATGCGGCGTTTGGGATTATCGTTTCACATGAGACTAATTTGGCGGGGACAATAAAGTGCGGGTGCTTGTTCAGGATGTAACATTCTGAAGGGTAGCGATTGTTACAGAACGGACTGACCTTATATATGCTGTTTTTATACTAGCAGGTTAAATCTGGTTACGGCAGATGTTTTAGCCGTTCCCGGTTAACAGGTGCCGGTCGATACTATAGCCGAGACCTGTGGTTACTACAGGAATAATGAGATAGGTCAGCCCTATGTCCATCAGGTAGTTTAGCAGAGTCATTTTCATGGGGCCCCACATAAACAGTAGAAGGTCCAGAATTATGTTAATTACTAGCCACATACTACCGATGATAATTCCTGTCTTGAGAAAACTGGTCTTTTGTTTCCTGAGATAAATAATTAAGAAGAGTAGCGTGCATATCGTTATTACTACAGGCATAATCGATTCAAATAAAGCTGGGGTAGCGGTTTTTAACGGAGAGATAAGAATTGAAACTATGAATACTATCAGCCATACCAGGAATCCGAATAATGTGATTTTCAGGTACTTTTTCATATTCAGTCTCCTTTTACCCAATGATGCTATTGAGCTTTTCCAGTGCTTTATGTTCTATCTTGCTGCATTTTAAAATACTCTGCTGCACATCGGCTAAAAATACGGGTGCACTTTTTAGATCTTCTACGGCCTTTCCCATCAGTTCGTCAAACTCTCCATTGATCTTTATCATTGCATCGAGAGTGCCCGGTCCCTGCTCTTCAAACAATATATTCTTTTCGAACATGAGCTCTCGCATTCTTTTCAGATTGGGCCAGGTATCTGGCAGCAGCCCGGTGGCAATCTCACTCCAGACTCCTGCTGACTCGTTCATCATTTCGGCTATACCTTTCAGGGCTGGTCTGTTGATTATTGAAGATGCTTCTTCCAGAAAGCGGGCATACATGGGGCGGAAAGCGCTCCCGCCGGTGCCGCCAATTTCAATATATATGAAGCCATTCATCAGAGTGCCCAGAAGATTCATTCCCTTGAATTGCTCCGGCCATTTCGTCACGACCCTTGCCCACTTTTCCATCCCGTTAATCCCGATATTCTTGATTGGAGGCTTTAACATGGTGTGGCAGCATTCTCTAATGCTCGTCTTAATACCTTCTTCCAGGTTACCGATTTTCGCGGGGTATTTTATCTTCAGTAGCTTGTGTTTGGGTGGGAAGGGGGGGAATTTTGAAGCCCGTGCCCTGGCTAAATCGGCTATACGTGCTGTTACAGGATTTTTACCCCGGTCATAGATGTAAACTTCGTCCTTTTTTTCATCCAGACCAAACACGACTATGACGTGGCCTCCGAAATGAGCTACTTCAGGCAGTGCCAGATAAGGAAGATAGACCATATCCACATGGATAACTGCCGGCTCACCGGCATGAAGGAGTTTGATGAGTTCATCGTATCCTCGTATTGGGCTGGATGTTTCCATGACACTCAGGTCAGCACCGATCCGCTTGAGGATGTTTGCAGGAAAATCAGTGCCTTTGCCATAACGTGTGCCGACAAAAGGGCTCGGCATCGCCTTCATATGCCAGTAGATAAAGCCGATTCCTCCACCAAGTCCAAAAAGCATTTCTTCTGACAGTGCCAGTCCATGATAATCCAGGGCTCTCTTTAAGGAACCGGTTTCACAGTGTTTTCCGATAAACGGTTTAAATCCTTGAAGAATAATACTTTCTGACAATTCGTTGCCTCCTTTATATGTTATTTTTCGACTCAAAATACGATATTAAGGTTCACCTGACATACTCCGCAGGCGAGTGGTGAAGTCCTCCAGCCAGGACTCCTCTGCTTTCGCCAGGAGATAACCCAGATCGAACATTGCCTGTGCTTCCATGGGCATCTGCTGGCTAGACTGGCTTGCCTCGTTTAGCTGTTTCAGGCGGGCACGGACTGCCAACGCATGCTCGGCTAGCGCTTGGTGCGCCTTTTCACGGTCGATATGTTGTAAAAGAGCGACACCGACATAGAATGTCGACGGCAGGGGTAACCGCTGGGCTAACCGTTTCAACGCTTGACCGGTCAGATGCCTCTTTCCAATGGAGGTGATAGCAAAGACCCTCCGGACCGGTCCTTGAGCTGATTTTTCCTGTCTGGAAGTAACCAGCCCCTTACCTTCTAATTTGGATAGAACATGATAGATTGAGGAAAAACCGATTTCAGCCCAATGGCGTATGTTTCGTTCCTTTATTTTCTTTTCGATCTGATATCCGTAGCAATCTTCCTCGGCGAGCAGACCGAGGACTATGAGCTCACTGTTGGTCATGATCTTACCTGTCTTAATACGCATCGGTTAGTCATGAAAAAATGTACTATTCTAATATTAGAATAGTACATTTACTTGATTTTTGCAACTTTTTAAGCATTTTCTGCTTCTTATTTTTATGTGGTTTTCAGAAATATACGGACGGGTCAGGGCTAAAATCGTACGAGGTCCTGTTTTAATTACTCTATCTGTTTTCTCTATCTTTTTGGAGGCTGGCAACCAGGTTTGTTATTTGCTTTTACGTCTGCCTGCGGCGTTTGTAGAACTGATTGGATATGGTGAGTATGGATGTTGAGATTAATATTCAGCGGTCTTTGAGAGGGTACTTCATCGCATGAAGCCGACCATGAAGAGCTTGTTCACCGGGATATGGTGTTAGGACTTCGAAGTTGGATTATTAATTCATACCAGATATTACTTTATGCAATATTTTACTCAGTTCCGAGATTTCATATGGTTTTACAATAGCGTCGCTGAAGCCCCATTTTTTGGAGTCGGCCAATATCGGATGAACGGAATAACCGCTCGATACAATTGCTTTAACTTCCGGATTTAACTTCTGTATTTTTTTTATGGCTTCTTTACCGCCCATCCCCCCGGCAACAGTTAAATCTAAAATAACTGCGTCGAAAGGTCTATTGGATTCCATTGCTTTTTTATATGACTCAATAGCTTTCGCACCGTCTCTTGCCTGTTCAACCTCGTATCCGATATACTTCAGCATCTCTCCCGTAGCGTCTCCTATTTCCTCGTCATCATCCATAACCAGGATCTTTCCTTTACCGACGACAGGTTTTCCTTCCGCAGCTTTCTTCTTGGGGACTCTTTTTTGGGAGGCCGGTAGATAGATGTAGAAGGTTGTCCCTTTTCCGAGTCCTGATTCTGCGGTGAGCAGCCCGCCGTGATTTTTAGCTATCGAGTAGGAGGTTGTAAGCCCGAGGCCGCTTCCTTTTTGCTTGGTTGTGAAATAGGGATCAAAAATCTTTGACAGAAATTCATCCGGTATTCCAATTCCCTGGTCTTCTACTGCTATTCGTACATATTTGCCTTCAGGTATCGGCAGGGCATCTTCTGCACAGACAATTGTATTGTCGGCGTGCACACTGATTATTCCTCCTTCCGGCATGGCGTCATCAGCGTTAATAATTAAATTCTGGATGACCTGGCCGATCTGGCCTTTATCAATTTCGACCGCCCAGAGATCGTCTGGTATAAAGAATTCACAACGGACATTGGAGCCTCGTAAAACGAAGCTGGCAGCATCTTTTGTTAAATCAAGGATAGATGCTGTTTCCTTGATTGGTACTCCGCCTCTGGCAAACGTAAGTAATTGCTGAGTCAAATCTTGTGCCCTTATTATCGCCTTTTCTGCTATGGTCAATTTTGTAAAAGCTTTATCTTCCGGTACTTCATACATCTTTGCCAGGGATACATTACTCATAATGACCTGCAGAATATTGTTGAAATCATGGGCAATTCCGCCGGCAAGAAGGCCTACTGATTCAAACTTCTGGGCTCTGAGAAGTTCCTCCTCTAATTTTTTTCGCTCCGTAATATCTACAAATGAAGCCATCATGCAGATAGGTTTGCCAGCCTCGTCTTTAACCATGCTTGCCGAGAGTTGAGCATCGAATAATGAACCATCTTTTCTCATGGCGACCAGTTCGCCTATCTGGTTTCCCTTTTTACGCAGTACTTTTATTACATCAAGGGCCGTCTCTTTTGACTGCCAGAGATTTATAATAGGTTTGCCTAATATCTCCTTATCATTTTTATATCCCCATAATTTGAGAAAAGATGGATTTACATAGGTCAGGTTACCTTCAAGGTCGGCGAGTGCGATGCCACTAATTGAAGATACTATGGCACTATCTTTTATCCTCAGCGCTTCCTCTGCTTGCCGGTGCTCTCGGCGTACTACGGTCTCCCGCATCTCTCTCTGGATAGCGGGAATCAAGCGTGCGAGATTGCGTTTGGCTATAAAGTCATGCGCACCTGCATGTAAGGCTTCTACTGCTGCATCTTCGCCGATAACGCCCGAGGCGATGATGAACGGTAGATCAAGTCCCGTATCTTTCATCAGTGCCAGTGCTGCCGGTGCACTGAAATGTGGCATAGAGTAATCGGAAATAATGACGTCCCACGTTTTTTGCTCGAGTGCTGTACTCATAGCTTCGGGTGTGTCGACTCGCTCGAATGATACCTCGTAGCCGCCGCGCTTTAATTCGCGCGTCAGTAATAAGGTATCATCTTCTGAGTCCTCGACGATCAATACCCGCAGCGGTGTGCCCATCTAAACTCCGACTCCTCTTGGTATGGCTTCGTTTAAGACCAACCAGTACAGTCCGAGGTTCATTATTGCCTCACTGAACTGGGCAAAGTCCACCGGCTTGCGGATGTAGCTATTAGCACCCAGCTCGTAGCCATTCAGGACATCTTGCTCCTCTTTCGATGAGGTAAGAATGATTACCGGAAGAAGCTTTGTTCTCGAGTCGGCCCGCAGGCGACGCAGTACTTCCATTCCATCCAGTCTCGGTAATTTTAAATCGAGCAGGACTATTTCTGGCATCACGCTCGTGTCACGCCCGGCGTAGGCACCGGTAGCAAATAGATAGTCCAGTGCTTCTACTCCATCAGTGGCTACAACCACATCGTTCATAATATTGCTTTTCTTGAATGCGCGCATGGTCAATGCAACATCGTCAGGATTGTCTTCCACCAGTAGGATGACTTTTTTGTTCATATTGTTTCTCCTCCTTTTTTCAGGTTAACTGAGTGTGAATTCGAAGGTCGCCCCCTGGTCCACTGCCGCTTCAGCCCATACCTGACCGCCGTGGCGGTGGATTATACGCTTAATAGTGGCTAGGCCAATGCCGGTGCCTTCGAACTCGGCTGGAGAGTGAAGGCGCTGAAAGGCACCAAACAGCTTGTCCACATAGGCCATGTCAAAACCGACTCCATTGTCACGCACAAAATAGGTCGATTTACCGTTATTTCTTGTGTAACCGAATTCTATTCTGGCACAGGGACGTGTTCTGGTGAATTTCCAGGCATTGTCTAGCAGGTTTTGAAACACGGCATGCAGTAGCCTGGCATCCCCATTTGCCACTGCACCATCTGTGATAACAAACTCGACTTGTCGTTCCGGCTGGTTTTGCTGAAGCTCAGCTGTGATTGATCTTACCATAGCACTCAGATCTACCTTCTCTATATGCATATCGCTACGTGTTACCCGGGACAGGGTCAACATATCGTCGATTAGCTGTGCCATATGTTGAGCAGCATGGCGAATTCTCTGGAGGTAGTCTTTACCTGACTCATCCAGTTGGTCACCGTAATCCTCAAGCAGTGCCTGGCTGAAACCATCCATGCTGCGCAGCGGTGTACGCAGGTCGTGCGAGACAGAATAGGAAAAAGCTTCAAGTTCCTTATTGGCGGCCTGGAGTTGTAACGTAAGTTCATCCAGTTCACGGACTCGCTGCTCAAGCTCTTTATTCAGTTGCTGAATTTTCTCCCGTGATTGCTTGTGATCGGTTATGTCCATAAAGCTGCCAACGGCTGCGCGCTTTCCCTGATATGTCGTAGGAATGACACTTTCTAAAACCGATATGATGTCACCGTTTTTCTTGATAAACCTGTACTCATAGGGTAGGTTACATATCCCTTTCAGATTTTCTATCGCCTTTTTTCTAACTCTCTCTTTATCTTCAGGATGGATCTGATTGATCGAATTAATACCGATGAGCTCTTTTTCACTGTAGCCGGTTAACTGCTGAAACGTAGCGTTAGAATATTGGACCTTCCCGTCCTGCACAATATAGATACCGATTTCGGCTCTCTGTATCAGGTCTTGGGCTAGGTTATCCGGAACTGGCAGCGCATCTTCACTTTGCTTTGATGGCTTTTCAACTGCATTCAACATAGTCGTCATGTTTGTCCTCGAAGTTTAAATAAATATAGTAGGTGCCTCAAAAACTTTTGAGCAACTTTAGTATCTTATGTATTTCTTCGATAGTAAATAGCCCAAAAGTAATTTTACATATAGTAAAAAAGTACTACATGAGGAAGGTCGTATATGTGAAATGGATTAGCGAACAAGATTATAAAAAATGTATGCCTGAGTGGCCCTGAAATACCAGTAATCCACGAATGCTCATCACTGTGCCGTATTTGAGAGACATCCATATTTATGCAAGGGAACCATGACTGTAGTTTTTAATATAAAGATATAATTTGGAGAAGGTAAAAAAGGGCGGTGGGGCATTTTTGAGACTATAAAACGATGTTAATGGCTAAACATGAAATGGGTATGTGTTAATTTTTATCAACCTTCGGGTCTTATTGTAATTGTACAAGTCCTGGCAACTACGAGCGGCTCACCTGGTCTCATGGTTCAACCTCGATAACCGTCTTTATATGATTCGGGTCCCTTGAAGCGAAGGCTTGTTGATAGTCCCGGATTGAGAAGCGGTGTGTTATCATCTCGGCGAGTATGTTATCAAAAGAAGAGTCTATTGTCTCTATATGTCCCAGGGCCATTTCGAAGTGGCTCCGGTTGGAGTTCACGCTGCCCACTATCACCTGGTTAGAGCGTACCAACTGACGTACCAACTGAGCAGCATCTACCTGAATAGCAAGGTCTCCCCGTGGAATGCCGGTCATAACATAAATGCTGCTTCGTGTCATGTAGTTGATCAGTTCAACAGCAGTATCCGCTGCACCGGAGGCTTCAAATATTATATCAAGGTTGCCCTCCTGGCAGCAGATTCCTGCCAGTTCGTCGGGCTTCTTACCGCGTGCATCTAGGTAAATAGCTCCCATGTGTTTTACCAGGTGTGCCTTGGGACTGTCCTCTGGTACTATATCGGCAACATAAGTATGCACGTGAGCTGATCTTAGTACAGAGGTGGCCAGGAGACCCAGAGGTCCGGCTCCAACCACGAGCGCTATTTTACACATGCCCCACTTCTCGGAGAGGAAACTATGATCTGGATGAGGACAGGTCCAGGGTAGGCGGGACTGTATAATTCTTATCTGCTCTATACCCTTTTCAGCGATGCTTAGCGGTTCGGTGAAAACTGCAAGTTTTACCAGGTGGGGAGGTACTTTAACTATATACTGCTCCCGGTCGACGACGAACTGGGTCAAAAAACCGTCGACCTTATGAATGCCTCTTTCAGTATACAGACCTGTCATACACATATCGCTCTGATTATGCAAGCATGGGTGGCACTGTCCGCAGCCCCTTCGCACCGTCATTGTAACCGCATCTCCCGGTAGCAGTGATTTCACTGCGCTTCCTGTTGCCTCTACCACGCCGACCATTTCGTGGCCCATGGCCAGGTTGTTACGCCCCTCGGCTATATCTTTCAGCCCATAGCGGACCATGTTGTAGTCAGTACCATCTAGCCCCACCTCTTTTACCCGCACCAGTACCTCGTCCGAGGTTTTGATTACAGGAATGGGGATATCGAAGGCGTGTACACCAGACTTATCCCGTATTACTCCCACTGCTAACAAATGCGATCCCTTCTTTCTGCCAGTACTTCATTATAGTACATCTTTTTATCCTCGAGTGATCTTAGAGTGGGATTTTATTACCGCCAGTTGAATCTGCCCCATCGTAAATTGTGAGCTACATGAATCCTTCCACAGAAGGCTGGATCTAGTGGTCGAATTCGCCGGATATGTTGTATTCAGGTTCAATTACACAAACGGCATAATGGTCTAACAGAGAGCGGTTTATCCAGGGGTATTTTCGTCGTTTCTCATCTGGAATTACCAGATGCTTTACTGTGCAGTTTGAAAACAGGTACTTTTGAGCTTCCTGTGAATTGTTACAACGCCCTTTATCAATTAGTCCTTTCTGAACCTGTTGAGCAAGAAATCTGGTACTCTTGTTTTGAAGGCGGGCATGTTGTTGAATTCTTTTCCTTATATCTTTAGTCTTGCCGCAATAAATGTACTTCTTTTGCTTTTTATCGTAGACCAGGTATACTCCGGGTTCTTTTGGAAGACGTATCAGAGCTTGTTCATAGCCCAGTTCAAATGAATTAAGTAGTTTACCGAAGTTGTCAATGACCTTATCATTGGGTTTCATGATCAGGCTTTCCTTACTTATCATCAGGCCTTTAAACCATGTATCAAGCCCATCACTATAACCTCCAATTCGTGTTCCATAGCAATTAGTTGTATGTCTCCAGCAGCATTCATAAATACGAGCAAATTCTTGTTCGTGTTGTTTGATACGAATGACATTTTGCTGTTGATGTGAACCTTGTTTACCTATAGATGATTCTGCAGTGAATTTATGACCATGTGGAGTTACCAGATATTGTTGTCCAGCAGCATTAAGTCGTTCCCAGAGCGGACCAAAATTGCTCTGTAAGATCTTTTGACTTCGATGTTTCAACTTAACATTTGCCTCCTTCCAATTCTGTACAAATGAAAGATGTCTATTCGGATTATACACCTAGCCAAAATCAGATGGAATATCTCCATAGCACATTTTAGAAGAATTGTGTAACGAAAGATAGCCTTCATGATTGTTTTAAAAAGTAGTAAGCATTATTTAATTGGAGTTTGGTACTACATTGGTTGTTACAGGGAGAGCTCTGTTTCCAGGGATGCTACTCTGTAAATAATACATATATATCCTCAGGTACCATGGATCGTGCTAAAGGTGTTAAATGCCCTAATTAAATATATTGACCGTTATGGTGAGCGGGATAGTTGATTTGTACATAGCTGCGATTTCCGGTGCTCTGTATGGATTGGCAATAGTGTCACGTGTGAAGGGCGTTATAGAAATGGCACTAAGCTTAAAAATTCCTTTTACCTCTGCATCAGGACGGCAAGTACCTTGACATAGTCAACGGACCATGCTTAAAATTGCCGATAGCAATTATGCTCCTGAAATCCGAAGGCGCTGATGGTTTCTTATCAAAAGTATTACGAGGGGAAATATAATGACCAGAATCGTAAAAGTAGTCCCTGCTATCTTGACCGAAGATCCCAAAGACCTGGAGAAAATGGTGCATCAGGCGGAGAAGTTCACTGATTATGTACAGTTCGACATAATGGACGGACGGTTTGTGCCCTCAAGGAGTATAGGCGATAA
The DNA here is from genome assembly GCA_964596125.1 of uncultured Dehalococcoidales bacterium. Taxonomy (GTDB): domain Bacteria; phylum Chloroflexota; class Dehalococcoidia; order GIF9; family UBA5629; genus CAZQRP01. The sequence continues at coordinate 282,042 of CAZQRP010000001.1, forward strand.
GCACCTGGCTGGTCTTCATACGAAGCTTGACTGGGAGGCCCATCTAATGGTAGAGAAACCGGAGGGATATCTGGAAAGCTTTCAGCAGGCTGGAGCGCAGAAAGTAGTCTTTCATTTTGAAGCCACTCCTTCCCCGCTCGAAGTTGTTACCAAGGCTCGAGGTCTTGGATTGGGAGTAGGCCTAGCAGTAAATCCTGAAACCACTATCTCCGCTATTCTCTCTACCGCCGGCGTAGTAGACAGTGTGCTCTTTCTGACAGTAAATCCCGGCTTTTATGGTAGCCAGTTTATACCTGAAGTCCTGGACAAAGTAGCGGAATTGCGTGATGCCAGGCCTGATATAGAGATAGGTGTAGATGGAGGTATAAAGGAGGGTAATATTGCCCGTGTTGCCCGAGCTGGTGTCGATATCATCTATGTGGGCAGTGCAATATTTCTGCAACCGCAGCCCGACGAGAGCTTCCGGCGTCTGATGGCTCTGGCCGGGGAACGTTCACTCCACTAAGGCGGTAATGGTATCTTCGACTGTTATTGACCTTGTGCATTATTGCCATGTTCGTTTTACTGCATGCCCTCCGAATTGTCTCCGTAGCTCGGCCAGTAGTCTGCTGCCAAAAGGCTGGTCCTGGCGTGACCGGAAACGTGCTTGAACCGATTGCGTTATAACCGGCGCTGGTACAGCGAGGTCTATGGATTCCTGTACTGTCCAGCGGCCTTCACCGGTGTCCTCGACATATGCCTGAATTCCTTCCAGTTTCGGATTTTCTTGCAGGGCGCTTGCAGTCAAGTCAAGCAGCCAGGAGCGCACCACACTACCATAGCGCCAGATCTGGGCAATCTGGGGCAGATTAAGGCTGAGTTCTTTCTTTCCCTGCATTAATTCAAATCCTTCTGCATATGATTGCATGAGACCATATTCAATGCCGTTATGAATCATCTTGACAAAGTGTCCTGCACCGCTTGGACCTACGAGGCCATAGCCTTGCTGTAGTGAAGGAGCCAGTGTCTGAAAGATCGGTAGCATTCGGTGAAATGCCTCGGGATCGCCTCCTACCATCAAGCAATAGCCTTCTTCGAGTCCCCATATCCCACCACTAATACCAACGTCCAGCATGATAAGCCCTTTCCCGGATACTGATGCTGCTCGTCGAATGCTGTCCTTATAGTACGAATTGCCACCATCAAGGATGATATCACCCGGAGATAGTCCCGCTGCCAGAGTGTTGATAGCGCTTTCTGTGGGCTCACCGGGTGGCACCATAAGCCAGACAGCACGGGGACAGGGAAGCTTCTGCACTAGCTCGGCGACAGAAGCGGTCCCGACTGCTCCTTGTTCGACCATAGTAGCCACTTTATCCTTTATAGGATCGTAAGCCACTATATAGTGACCCCCACGCAATAAGCGCCGGACCATGTTGCCGCCCATCCGGCCCAGGCCGATTATTCCTAGTTCCATAATCTCCCCCCTTGGCGCAATTTAAAATGGAGTTTTTAAACTGCTGGAATATTTACTGTTTATTGTTGCTTTGTGACTAGAGCTGGTCTTATTGGATTTTATAGATTTATCAGCCAGTTTTTAATGGTCTTTATCTCCTACGAGTAAGGCAAAAGGAAGTAACTATATCTATATGTTTATACTATAGGACAGGAAGGATTAAGTATAATCTCACTACTACGTGTAGAGAAATTGCGCACATTCAATACTTTTAAACCAGCACATATCCAAACCTTTTCTTACTAACAATGCGTACGGGCATTGAGGGAGTTGGCTCGATTTTCTCTCTAAGGCGGTGGACCAATTGATCGATAGTAGCATCCGATACTGCTCCTGGGTCTCTTGCTTCAGGCCAAACTCTGGCAATTATCTCATCTCTGGAGCAGACCATTCCTGCTCTGCGATATAGAAATAATAACAGGTCATATTCTTTTCTTGGCAAATCAAGTAGTTTTCCGTCAACCTGGACTTCTTTTCTCTCATCAACGATTTTGAGCCACAACGGAACCTGTGTTATTTGTTCAACTGGCTCTTGGCCGGTGCCTTCTAATTGCCTGAACCGCAGAATGGCCCGGGGACTATCCTTTATGACTGCCAGCCCAATCAACGAATTATCGGTGAGCTGATATAACTTCTTCTCTCCGATTGGCTGGTTATTGAGCGTGGTTCCGTTTTTACTGCCCAGGTCGCGCAGCCAAAAACAACCGTCCTTGAAGCATATTTCAGCATGTTTCCGTGAGATTTGAGGGTCGTCTATTTTGATATCAGGGCTGTTTTCTAGAGTAGGGCGACCGATAATGGTAGTACTCTTGGATAGAGCCAGAAGTTGGACTGTCTCTTCTGTTATTCCCCTCTCAATTATAAGAAAGGTATCGACACCTTTTTTGTCGTTATAAACTTGCATCATGATAGTCCGTGGCGGATTGACAACAGTTACTCTTGCTGCCGGCCATCGGGGGCACTCTATTTTCCAAATTATACGGCAGTATCCACTGAGGAGCAAGAGAAATGATTTATAAAACGACGCAAGTTCTTTATTAACCGGGCTGTGATGAGGAATATTTGTGTGTGTCGATAATGAATATGAGGCGAGTAGTGCCGGTAATTATAGTCCTCTCGGCACTACTCGCACTACCGCTTGAGTGGACGCATTTTTAACGAATCATTTTGACGCCTTGCCAGACTGCCCAGTCCTGCCCTGAGGAAGCACCAGCATAAACGGCAAGACCAACTTTGCCGGTCTTGCCAGCATAATTGGCCAGGCTTATATTTATAGTATCTAACTGGTTGTTATATGTAGCATTGATCTCGGTGACCTGGTAGGGGAACCATTTACCGGACTCCCAGAACCAGGCGCGGAACGTGACACCATCACTGCCCGCAGCGCCTTTCAGAAAGCCTACGTTTGCAATAAATTTAGCGCCGAAGGGTATCTCCATCACAGGATACCAGCCACATATCCAGCCATTCTCAGTCCATTCCGGATGAGTTTCCAGGACTTTAGCATAGGCAACATTATCTTCGAGCATTGCATTCACTTTGTAGAGTACGAAACCTTCCTCGTCACCTGTACCTCCTGGGAAACTCAGATCACCTGCGCTGCTGCTCCACGAAGCATCACTCGCTCTGGCTACATAGTCGACCACGGTTTGGACAGCCATGACGACCTGTTTTTTATTATTGTCTTCATTGACCTCTTCGACAGAGCCGTTCGCATCAGCCACGACTTTTATTGTGGGTGTACAGGGATCGTATACCCAGCCTGCAAATTGCCTGTCCACCGAAGCCCCAGCGTCAAGCGCCGGTATTAAATCAGATGCCTTATAGACGCCATTGACGTAAAGCTTTTGAGTACAGGCACCGGCATTGACCAGTCCTTGATTCTTTATCGTATATCCAATGTTGTAGCCGTCTGCACCCGCTTCTTTCTGGACTGCGGTAATCACCAGATCAGGTTTAAATGTGAGCAATGGTATGATGGGCTGAATTAATGGCACAACTGTAAGAGTTAAAGACTCTGTAACGGTTCCTGCATCATTGGTGGCTGTTAAAGTATACACGGTGGTCGTTTTAGGCGTTACTTCCTGTGCTCCGGCGGCAGCTACATTGCCTATACCCTGGTCTATACTGATGTTGGTAGCTCCGGTCACATTCCACAATAAAGTTGCCGAATTACCAGCTACCAGACTAACCGGGTCTACTTCAAATATGACAATAGTCGGTGCGGCTTCAACTGGTGGCGGCTCAGGCAGGGAATTTTCGGAAACAGAAACTTGGGCTCTGGCAGTGACGCTTCCTGACTCATTGGTGGCAGTCAATGTATAGATGGTAGTAGAGTCTGGAGCAACTGCCCAGATGCCAGTTAAGGGAACAGGACCTATTCCCTGGTCTATGCTTACAGTTGTTGTATTGGAAACATCCCAGCTAAGTGTCGCGGTCTCGCCTGAAGTGATGGTTACCGGACTGGCATTAAACGAATTTATAGCCGGTAATGCAGCACCTGCATTGGAAACGGTGACACGGCTTCGGACCTCTGCTGACCAATCACCATTGTTATCTTGGACCATGAAATAAATCATATGTACTCCTGCTGATAGTGAAGTGGTCCTAAAACGAGCCCTTGTGCTTAAGTTGCCATCTAAATCGGATCTCCATCTATAGGCTACTATAGTGCCGTCGGGATCCGTGCCATGTCCCTCGAAAGTCACCATTTCTCCAGCATGGACACCCTCCGGCGTGATTAAGTCTATAAAGGCGTTAGGCAGCAGATTATCTTGCTGAGCCGCGAAAGTGATACAACCTGTTGCCAGCATAGGAATTACCATCGAAAGTACTATAAGAATTGCCATAGGTCTTCCAGTTTTTTTCTTTATCATGATTTTGCCCTCCTGTGTTGTTTTCAAAAATTGTAATCACAAATGGTTACCCTATTGTTGTTACAAATACCAGGCGCCTGCTGTTACCAGCAAGACTATTGCAGCAATGCCGGTCAGGATGATGCCGCTGAACATGGCTAGAAGCTCCTTGTCTTTACCAAGGATGGTTAATAATTTTTTATTGTTCATTACGCCCTCCTTATGTTTAATTCACGGTTAAAAAGTTGATTGGTTCACCTTGTATTTTTCTACACTGTTTCTATACCTCTTTTCCTTGACATGATGATTTTGATGTCTATATTAAGAATACATGCTGGCAGCAGGGCGTGCTTGACATTTTCCTGACGGGAAACCAACATAAAGCTGACAAATTGGTTTCGTTGGTCTGTCCTGTAGTATTTTAACCGGGAGGGGCTGAATGAAATGAATGCCTGATTTAAAAATGGATATGATAAAAATAGATTGAACATAGCCTGAAGCTTATGCTCATCTCATTTTTGATAGTTAAGGTCGGATTTAAATGCGTGAGGCTAGGGAGTGTGTCTGGACTATGTTTTAGAATAAGACCTGTTCAACCGGAGCTTAGCTTCACGAAATTATATTTCGGTGACTAGACTCGCTATAGTTGCTTTATCGCCCCGGCTGAAGTGAATTCTGGTAACAGGTCTTCCAGCCATTTGTAAAATCTGAAGGTCTCCCAGAGCCTGGGCATCGGCTACAATGCCAAAAGAGTATGGCAAGCCGGGAACAGGAAAATCGGTCTCATGGTCTGCTGTAATCTGCAGAAACAGTCCTGTGGTTGGTCCTCCCTTGTGCAACTGCCCCGTAGAGTGTAGAAAACGTGGCCCATAGCCGGAAGTAGTAGCGATGTTATACCGTTCAACTACCTTCCTGCGGAAATCGGACAGCAAATCGTCTATCTCAAGGGTCTGGCGAAGGTATGCCATGATCGCAAGATAGTTACCCTTATTGGCTCTGGCTAGTATATCGGCCAGTGAGTCAGCAGTCTCTACCTGAGGAAGACGACCTGTCTCTGTATACTTTTGTAACATGCGCTCTGTTGCATCCTTGGCCTGCTGTACGTTCGGCTGATTAAATGGGTGAATACCCAATATAGCCCCGGCCACTGCGGTAGCAAACTCCCAACGGAAGAACTCGGCTCCTAGGTCAAACCTGTCGCGCAGTTCGAGAACCAGCACCGGCTGTCCTGACGACCTGATTCGTTCAATTGCCGCATCGGTGGCTGAATTATCATCACCTTCCATGCGTAGATAAACAAACAATCGGTCATTAGCGTATTGAGCCGTTTCCACCAGAGGTTCGCCGACAATGGGTATAATACCTTTACCCTCTTTACCGGTGCTTTCAGCAATGAGCTGCTCGACCCAAAGCCCGAAACTGGCGATAGCTGGAGATGCGACAATGGTAAGCTTGTCCCTTCCTTGCTGGGCCAAGACTCCCAGGCATGTTCCCAACCAGGCACCGGGATTATCGTGGACGGGTACACAGGATACACATCCCTCCTTCATATAGTCTGCACGGTCAAGCAATGATATGAGGTCAATCCCTATAATTGCGGCTGGTACCAGACCGAAATAAGAGAGGACGGAGTAGCGGCCGCCGATTTCCGGCGGATTCAAGAATATTTGTCGGAACCGGTTCTCTTCGGCGAGTCTGGCCAGTGGTGTTCCGGGGTCGGTGATGGCAATAAAGTTTTGACCAGCTTTCTCTTTCCCTGTGGCGGATTCTACCAGGCTTCTGAAATAGTTCATCAGGGCGAGGGGCTCGATGGTAGTGCCGGACTTTGAGGAGATAAGAAACAGGCTATGTGCTGGTTCTATGGCCTCTGTTACAACCTGCACGCAGGCAGGTACTGTTGAATCAATCACAATTAACTCCGGGTATCCAGGAGCACTACCGAAGGTCTTTCTTAAAACCTCTGGCCCCAGGCTGCTCCCGCCCATGCCGAGCAGTACCGCAGTGCGGAAACCAGCGTCACGGATTTCCCGGGCAAAGGACTTTAGAGAAGGTACCCGGTCGTACATCGGATCGATAACAGTGAGCCAGCCCAGCCGATTGGCTATCTCAAATGGGTCCGGCTTCCACACAGTAAAATCTTTTCGCCATATGCGGCCGACCACATTGTGCCGGCTGAGGTCAGCCAGGGCGACTTCCACATCGCTGATATACTTACCGATGCCAACACCTGAGGAGACATGTTCCTTTGTCAGGAGCCGTACCTTCTTCTCTTCAATACCTGCCAGCAGTCTTTTAAAAGATTCAACAAAAGACGTAACTCCATCAGCGAGCAACTTTGCTGTTATCGAGTCCATATTGATTTCGGCTGCCTCCAAAGACGCCAGAGTCTGTTCGGCTTCAGCGAGGTTCTTTTCCAGAGTCGCTTTGGCCCGACCATGGTCCAGAAAGGCGTTTATTGTTGCTGGCGGCATAGTGTTGACCGTATCTTGCCCGATGAGTGGCTCTATATATAATATATCGCTGTAGGTCGGGTTCTTCGTTCCTGTACTTGCCCAGAGAGGGCGCTGTACACGAGCGCCTTTCGCTTTTAGAACTGAGAATTGCTTACCATAGAAAGTTTCCTTGAAAGCCTTGTAAGCCAGCTTGGCATTACTGATAGCAGCTTTACCGAGTAAAGCTTCCAATTGTTTCTTGCCTTGCCGGATGTGTTCTTCCAGCAGAGCATCAATTATAGTATCTAGCCGGCTGAGGAAGAAAGACGCTACTGATGCTACTGTACCTACATTTCTCCCACTTCTGGCCAGGTCTTCCAGACCGTTAATATATGCCATCATTACCTGCTGGTAGCTGGCCAGGGAGAAGATAAGGGTGATATTAATGTTGATGCCATCGCCGATGAGGCGACGAATAGCCGCCATGCCTTCGGTTGTTGCCGGGATCTTGATCATCACATTGGGACGGTCTAAGGCTGCGAATAGCCGTCTGGCCTCCTTGATTGTGCCATCCGTGTTATAGGCCAGGAGCGGACTAACTTCCAGGCTGGCGTATCCATGTGCTCCCGCTGTCCTGTCATAAATAGGGCGTAACAAATCGGCAGCGTTACGAATGTCTTCTAGCGCCAGAGCCTCATAAATTTCCTCTGTGCTTTTGTGTGCTCTGGCCAGGGTCAGCAAATCCCCGTCGTAATCGGTGCTCCCGATGATAGCTTTTTCAAAAATGGCAGGATTAGAGGTCGCCCCGCTGATTCCCAGGGTGATTAGCTTCTGAAATTCACCAGTGGTAAGCAAGCCACGGCGGATATAGTCACTCCATATAGCCTGTCCCAGTTGCAGAGCTTCCCGAACAGGATTTGTCAACTTACGTTTCTCCCGTGCCGCTACCTTTTCTTTGAAGAGCTTGCTGCTCAATGGCCAGGACCTTCTTCAACCGGCGACAATGGCGTTCCTCACCGGAAAAGCGTGCATCGAGGAAGGTTGTCACCAGTTCCCTGGCAAGTTCAATCCCGATGACACGTGCTCCCAGGCAGAGGACATTCATGTCATCATGCTCAACTCCCTGGCGGGCCGAGTATATATCATGGCAGAGGCATGCCCGGATTCCAGGTACTTTATTGGCAGCTACGCATGCGCCGACACCGCTGCCGCAGATTAGTATACCGCGTTGGGCTTGACCTGAGACTACGGACAGGGCAACTGCTTCCGCAAAATCAGGATAGTCGTCGTCTGTATTAAATGTCTGGGCACCTAAATCCAGTATATCGTATTTCTCGATTAGCTGTTTGACTAATTCGCTCTTGAGCATAAAGCCGCCGTGGTCGGCTCCAATTGCTATACGCAATTTCATTTCACTTCCTCCCTGTTAGTCGTAAAGCTTCGCTCACTACATGTTGGGCAGTCATACCCAGCTTTTCATAAACAACCTGGCCTGGAGCTGAAGCACCGAAGCGAGGTATACCAATGGTAACACCGTCCAGACCTGTGTATTTCTCCCAACCCAGCGGCGTGCCGGCCTCTATGGACACACGTGCTCTGATACTTGGTGGTAAGACATCGTTGCGGTAGTCTGCAGGCTGTGCATCGAACAGCTCCCAGGAAGGCATTGAAACAACGCGTGTCGCAATGCCTTTTTCCTGTAATATCTTCCCCGCCTCAAGAGCTATATGAACCTCGGAACCAGTGCTTATTATGATAATTTCCGGTGGTTGTACCGATTCCCAGAGGATGTACCCGCCGCGTTGTACACCTTTTGCCGGTGCCAGTGTCGTCCGGTCCAGCACCGGCAGGTTCTGCCGGCTCAGTGCCAGGGCAGTTGGGCCCTGACGACGCTCCAGGGCTACTTTCCATGCTTCTACTGTCTCAGTTGCATCTGCAGGACGTATCATTACCAGTTCGGGTACAGACCTCAGTCCCATAAGCTGTTCAATTGGTTGATGTGTTGGCCCATCTTCTCCCAGCCCAATTGAGTCATGGGTGAAAATAAATATTACCCGGATTCCCATAAGTGCAGCCAGCCGCACCGGCGGGCGCATATAATCGTAAAAAATAAGAAACGTTGCAGTATACGGGATAATTCCTCCATGAAGGGCCATACCATTTGAAATAGCGCCCATCGCATGCTCTCTTACACCGAAGTGCAGATTGTGGCCGAAGTATTGCCCGGCTTCAATGTGTCCGCGGTCTTTCATAATAGTCTTTGTGGAAGGTGCAAGGTCTGCCGAGCCGCCGGTAAGAGCATGAACTCTTGGTGCTATGACATTTATTACTTCTCCCGAGGCTACCCGGGTGGCGACAGGTTTATTCCCAGCTTTGAACAGGTCGACCAGGTTTTCATCCCACCCCATTGGAAGGTCTCCTCTCATGTCCTCTTCCAGCTTAAGAGCATCATCAGGGTAAGCCTGTCGATATGCTTTCAGCTTGGCCTGCCACTTCTCCTGCCAGGACCTGCCTCGCTCCTGCGCCTGCCGAAAATGCGCTAAGGCTTCGGGCGGAATAGCGAATGGTTGTTCATAGTGCCATCCCAGATTCTTTTTGGCCAGCGCAGTTTCTTCCTCTCCGAGAGGTTCACCATGTGCTGAGCCAGTTCCCGCTTTGTTAGGGCTGCCATATCCGATAATAGTCCGGCATAAAATAAGACTTGGTCGATTTATTTCTGTCTGTGCTTCTCGTATCGCAGCTTCCACATCAACCGGTTCCATGCCATCGATAGGGCCGACAGTGTGCCAGCCATAAGCCTGGAAACGTTCAGCCACATTTTCAGTTAAGGTGATGTCGGTGTTTCCTTCTATAGAAATATGGTTGTCGTCGTACAGGTAAATTATCTTCCCCAGGTGAAGTGTGCCGGCCAGAGAAGCGGCTTCTGAGGAAATGCCTTCCATTATGTCACCATCGGAGACTATTGCATAGGTATAGTGGTCTATAATCTCATGCCCTGGCCGATTGTAGTGTTGTGCCAGCAGCCGTTCAGCTATAGCCATACCAACTCCATTAGCAAATCCCTGTCCCAGTGGCCCGGTAGTTGCTTCAACACCAGGTGTGAGCCCATGCTCAGGATGGCCTGCTGTCTTGCTACCCCATTGCCGGAACTGCTTGATTTCTTTAAGTGAAAGGTTGTATCCAGTCAGGTGGAGAAGAGCATAAAGCATGGCTGATGCATGGCCTGCTGACAGGATAAATCTATCGCGGTCCTGCCATGCAGGGTCACCGGGATTATGTTTGAGAAAACGGTCCCATAATACGTAGGCCATTGATGCTGCACCCATTGGTGCTCCCGGGTGACCTGAATTCGCTTTCTGGACAGCGTCTACTGCGAGAAAACGGATGGTGTTGATACATAGCTCGTCGATTTTTCCCATACTCAAATCTGGCTCCCTGATTTTGGATTGGTCAACTATTTCGCGGAATCAGTAATAAGTTCAAGTAATGCAGGTCAATTACAACAGGCTCTTATACGGAATGGAGTTTAACCTTTTAGTTAAAGCATGTCAATATCTTGTACCCGTTCAGGTAGTCAAAAGCTACCACACTCCGGGCACCAGCGCTTTGCGTTCAGGAGGATAGTCGGGGAAGTGCTCACGATACCATGAGTGGTGGACGCGGGCCCGGGGTACCAGATTGGCAACAGTCCATACAGCAAATGCTAGCCCTGGTAGTGACCATGTTGCCATGGCCCAACCAGTCCAGATGATGATCTCACCAAAGTAGTTCGGACAGGATATCCAGCGGTACAGATCGCCGTATGGTATCCTGTAACCGGATTCGCCGGGTTTGCGGAGATTATGGAGTGTATGGTCTGCTCGACGGTTGATAATGAAACCGATTGTGATAAGTACAACTCCGGCAATAAACCGCGGATCGGCAAGCCATTCGTTAGCGTAGCCATTGGATAGGGTAAAGATGTAACGTCCGTTAATATAAGCATTTGTAATATTGAATAAAAGGGCGAAGCTCATGACTACGATAGGCATCCGCTTCGTTTTGGTATGTAGACCGAAGGGGTAGATAAAGGCCCGATGTATGTAGTGTGCTTCCCATATAAAGAAGAACACCAGCACGGTGGCAGTATTTACATTGTTACCAAGCAGGAAGCATGCAGCAAATACGACGGGAGATACTGCCTCCATAATAATCCAGCCCAACCTGTTATCAATTGTTAGCCCCCAACCTTTTCGGACATGACGGCCGTAAGGGGCGATAACATAGAAAAGAGTGACGAAGATAACAACCGCAAGTATAAACCAGCCGGTGACCAGACAATTAAAAAAGGTTTGTTCGTTCATAAAGACTCATCTGAGGGCGACGTCAGTGAACGGTTAAGATAGCCGCTTTCTTCGAACCAACGAAGGGTGTCGATAAGTGTTTCCCTGAACGGGCGAGGATGGTAATTGAGATCGCGGCTGGCTCTTTGGTGACTTATATTCCGATTACTATGCAATGCCTTCAGAGCGACCCTGGTGTACAGCGGACGTTTTCCAGTGAGACGTGCATAGGCAGTAACAAATGGGATGCCTGCAGGTGCCAGCCACATGGGGCACACCAGACGGGGTGCGGGAACACTGGTAATCTTCTCGACCACATCCGCCAGGTCACGCATCGATACCCAGTGGCCTGACAGGAGGTATTGAGCACCGCTTGGTGCCTGTTTCTCGGCTCGTATGGCCCCTTCTACAACGTCGCGGACATCCACCCAGTCGAATCCGCTGTCGACCAGTGCTGGCAGACTGCCACTGGCAATGGACAGCAAGAACTGGCCAAAGTGAGAAGGCCCGTAGTCATAAGGGCCGATAACTCCTGTCGGATTGATAATGACAGCATCCAGTCCACGTTCGATGCCCATGAGTACCTCTTTTTCTCCAGCAGCTTTAGACAGATCATAGGGTGGGCAGTGCTTGGATTCTACCAGGGATCGTGATTCATCAACAGGGATATCAACAGGATCCTGTGAGAAGGCATGGATTGAGCTAAAGTGTACCAGGCGACGTACTCCGCAACGGAGGCATGCATCAATCACATTTCTGGTACCGATAACGTTGACCATTTCTAGCAGCGGCCATTCATCCATCGATAAAGAGATACAGGCAGCAAGATGGTATACTATCTCCGCTCCATCAAATGCCCTGTACAGCGATGATAGGTCACATATGTTGCCCTCGACCACATCGGTATGTAGATTTTCGATAGCTTGCTTATTCATATGAATCAGTGCGCGCACAGGTCGTCCCTGGCTGAGCAGCGCACGTAAAAGATTAGCGCCGATATGTCCGTTGGCTCCGGTCACTACTGTTGTCATTGTTTTCTGCGGTTTCAGACAATACTCGGGCGATTGTTTTCCTTTACCTTTATCGAGTATCACTGTTCAAATGAGGGCAATTAGCTGGATAGTTTTTCAAGTTAAGCAATATGCGAAGAGTGTGCCGCTGGCAGCACTGACACAATCTAACAGTGGACAGTTTAAATAGCTACGTTGTCTTTGTCAATACATTGAATAAAGAACGGAGCTTTATATATGCCTCCATTACTGGAGTTGCTGGTATGGCGAAAAAGTCCAAACGAAAAATTGGCGAATTTCAACTTCTTAAAGAATATTCCTCTCAATTTCTAAGAAAGAAAAGAGGTGTTCGTACTATTTCATAATTAATCTGAGCGTGTTTCCAGAAACTCATCTATAAGCTTGTTTGCCTCTTTAATGAGTTGAGTACATGTTTTTATTTCTATCTCTGCTTCATGTAACATATCAATGTTGAATGTATCCATTCCTTCTGTTATTAATTGTGTAGCATTATCATAATGAGTCATGGACTGCAAATATTTATCATGAATGCCTGATAAAGAATCGGGAGCTTCCAATTTAATCGCTTTATTATATAAACTTTTTGTCTTTGTAAGCCTGTTTAATAATGCACTGGAATTTGCATTTATCCATTGCTTCACCCATTCATCATTACCTCGTAGCATCTGTCGCAGTAAACCTCCAATTTCAGCGAGTGTTGTTCTAACTTGACTGGAATTATTCGTTATCCTCGCAATATATAATTGCTCGGAAGTTGTTAGAGGTAATTCTGGCACCGTCAGTGCTACCTTGGGATAGAACGGTAGATTGACTAAATCATCCTTAGGAATGGCAACTATCACACCAGCCAGACATATAACGCATACCGAGATGATACAACCGAGAAGCCATCGAGAGATACCCTTCTTTTTTGGTGGCTGCTGGTTATAGCCATATTGCTGATTATACAACGGTTTAACTCCCGGAGGTCGACGAACTGATTTTCCCTGTTGTTGATATGCAGGCGATAGTTTTTGTTTGGACCAATTTAACAGTTTACCGCAGACAGTGCAATATTTAAAAAATCCGTGGGTAACAGGCGAACCACAATAATGGCATTGCAGCAATTGCATAACAACCTCGTATTCAATTTATTAATAAAGGCACCGACAGTCGTAATCTGACAATGATTCCAACCTACTTCTGTCTTGCCCTTTTCTAGCCTCAATATTAAGAATATGCCAAGGTACTGCGTCTCTCATAATTTCGACGTGGGCATTCACAATCTCAGCAGATACCATTTGACCATAACACAATACTATATTAAATCCAGCCAGTAGCGTGTGGAATAGTAATTTAGTACTTTGATGAATAGTTATTTAGTAATATGCTGTATTCAGTATTTCTTAACAGCTAATTAAAGGCAGGTGGGATGTACATAAGCGGTGAAACGAAGCGTAGAGGAAAGTGTATGAGGATTTAGTCTTTGTATGTTAGAACGATTTGTAATAAGCTAAAGCCAGTGTCCCTCTGCCAGTGGCATAACTCATTACCGGGCTGAAGTCGGTAATAAAGAGTTCCTCACAGTTGAACTCATTGGCTATTCTTTCTTTAAGCCTTTCAGCTTCTGCCGGACAATCGGCATGCATTACAGCAACATGGGCTGGTTCTGAATGGCCTACCTGACTCCTCATTGTCTGCAGCATTTTTTCAACTCCGCTCGCTTTTGTTCGGGCAGCGGTATGTATACCGATGGTCCCTTTATCAGTGGATGTGAGAATAGGACAGATGGAAAGTATTGAACCTACTTGAGATAATACCTTTGGCAGCCGTCCGGTCCTATAAGCATGACGCATTGTTTCAAGAACACAAAGAAACTTAACTCTTTCTTTAACATTCTTAGCAGTGGCGATTATATTATCGAAAGACTGGCCTGTAACTGCAGCTTTAGCTGCTGCCAGAGCAACAAAACCTTGAGCTGCTGTAGCTGTCTTAGTATCCAGCACCTCGATGCTGAGATGAGGTAGTTCATCCCTGATTATTTCTTTTGCGGTTTGTGCACTGTAGTAGAACATACTCAGATTGGAAGATACTGTGACCACCAGGATGCTCTGAGCATATGTGCTGGCCTCTCGATAGATTTCCAAATATTCCTCGGGGGGAGCAGCTGAACTCTCCCAGTGTTCAGGAGCTTCTTCAAAAAACTGGTAAGCCTGGGATATACTAAGGTCTATCCAGTCCCGGTAGGTCTTGCCCTTGTAGAATATATGCACCGGCACGATTTGAATGTTATATTGCTCGGCTTGCTCTTTAAGAATACAAGAGATACTATCGGTGATGATAGCCGTTTTATTCACCCTACAGCCCCTCAGAACTACATCGTATAACGATGTTATGGTAGAATAAGGTCTTTTTTTTGTCAAGTTCGGGTAAAGAAATCCTCCCTTAGCTAGCGATCTCAATCTCTATACTCCGAATTGAGAAGTTTTCTGATCATTCCCTTTTTTCTGGTATTGTTATCATCGGTTTATAAAGATAAGTATTGGTGCGATGGATGAGATTTTGTTATTATTACATCGACCTGCATAACTTGATTCTCCTGATATCAGTTGTGGAGAGTGGGGTGGGTTTCCCATCAAAGATTATAAAAGTAAGGAGGTTTTACCATATGGCCGACAGGTTGAAAGACAAGGTTGCGATAGTAACCGGCAGTGGCAGAGGTATTGGCAAAGGTATAGCCACCTCATTAGCTGCAGAAGGTGCCAGGGTGGTGATTAATGCACGTAGTAAGTCTACGAGTGGCAATCCGGATTTACCCATGGTAGCCGATGAGGTTGTGGCCGAAATAAGAGGAAATGGTGGCACAGCAGTAGCTACCTACGATTCAGTAGCCAGTCGTGAAGGCGCTGACAATGTTATTAAGGCAGCTATTGATAATTTTGGCAGGATCGATGTTCTAGTCAATAATGCCGGTAATATGAGGGATCGCATGGTGTGGAATATGACTGATGATGAATGGGATGAAGTAATAAAAACTCATCTCTATGGTCACTTCTATTGTACGCGGGCAGCAGTAAATTATATGAGAGATGCGATAAAGGAAGGTAAACAGCAGAATGGCAGAATTATTAATGGCAGCTCTTATGGGGGTATTAAGGGTAATGCAGGACAGCCAAATTACAGTGCCGCTAAAGCGGGCATTATCGGTTTCACTTATTCTTGTGCCCTTGCCCTCTGGAGGTATGGAATAACCAGCAATGTTATAGTGCCTAGGGCTCTGACTCAAATCTCCGATTCCATTCCTGATGATAAGTTGCGTCCGTTGGCGGCGAGTCGTGGTGTTGTGGGGGCTGACACCCTACCTATTGATGAACTTAAGAAAAAGTTTATTGGCGGTTCTCCCGAAGCAATAGGGCCATTAGTCTGCTGGCTGGCCAGCGATGAGACACAAAATATAAATGGTCAGGTCTTTCTGGTTATGGAGGGGCGAGTAGGTACGTTTAGCCCGATGGATGAAGCGAAGATGGCGTTTAAAGACAGTGCGTTCGATGTTGATGAAATCTGGAATATTATGCCTGTGCTCACCGCCGGTTTACCAAATCCAGCAGCGAGTAGTTAATTAAATTGTGTCAAACTGCTGTTGTGATTTCTGGAAGAGCTTGAAGGGACTTTTCACATCAAGCTCTGAGGATGCTCGCTAAAAAAATAGCACAGCTTAGGCTTCATAATCCTAAAGACCATAACCGCAAATAGGGACTAAAGCTGCAGAAGTATACTACAGTTTAACGAAAATGCTGGCCTGGAGGTAAAGCCTGATGGTTGAAGAAATTTTACCAAACCTGTATAGGATCGAAATCCCTCTACCTAATAATCCTCTGAAGGTTTTGAATTCCTACGTAGTGAAGGCTCCGGGACGATCGCTAATTATTGATACAGGATTGAATCGCCAGGAATGTGAGTCTGTAATGCGTTCCAGCTTAGAGGCGTTGTCTGTAGATTTACGGAAAACAGATTTTTTTATTACTCATATGCATGCGGATCATTGTGGCCTTGTTGGAAACCTGGCCACCGATAGCTCAAAGGTCTACTTCAATGAGTTGGAGGCTTCTTTAGGTACTGAGAGTATAGAGGAGAATTGGGATGAGATTAAAGCAAAATTTAGTTCACATGGCTTCCAGGAAGACGAGCTTGAAAAGGCTATGACTTCTCATCCAGGTTTTCTTTATACGTTAAAAACGCGTGTAGATTTTTGCATTAAAAAAGAAGGTGATGTCATAGACATTGGTGATTATTCCTTCAGGTGTCTCGAAACTCCGGGACATACTCCAGCTCATACGTGTCTTTACGAACCTGAGAAGAACATTCTTATTTCCGGGGACCACATTCTTTTTGATATTACTCCACATATTACTCCATGGACTAAATTAGGCGGTAATTCACTCAAAATGTATCTGGGAAGCCTGGACAAGGTCTATAACTTAAATGTTAACCTCGTGTTGCCAGGCCACCGGAGCATCCGGCATAGCCAGAAAAAAAGGATAGACGAATTAAGGGCACATCATAAGACCAGATTAAATGAGGTTCTGTCAGCTCTCAAGGAAGGGGAAAAAACTGCATTTCAGATAGCGCCGTATATCACCTGGGACATAAAATACCGTTCCTGGGAATTTTTCCCTTCATTACAGAAGTTTTTTGCCGTAGCAGAAACGGTGGCTCACTTACAGTACTTGGAAGAGGAGAGTGCTATATGTAGAAATACTCAGGATGGTAAGATATTGTTCTCATTGACCTGAGTGTTAGCTATCGCTTTATTCGGGCGGATGCAGCTGCCATGTAGATACAAGTGCATAGTCAGTCATAGTGAACCAGGTGAGACACCGGGAGTCAATCAAAATTGTTGGTTGTTGGCGACGTTCAGGGAGCGGAATTGCATAGCTGTGCTACGCGCACTATCGGCTCTCAATAATGTCTTTCTATTGTAACTCCTGATTGATATTTAATGGCTTTCCAATTGCCGGCTCTACTAACTTAAGTGGTTTATTAGTGACCGGTACATGGCACATAACCTTGTGTGCCACTTTTAAGCGAAGGATTCATTAACGTAGCAGGTCGAAATAGAAAACTAACTTCGATAGTAGTGTTTCCTATGTTTTAAAATTCTTAAATTGTATGAGAAAGCTTAGGACCAGAATCGGCTGATTGATAAGCCAGTTAAATAGGTTTAGAATAATGACTGTTGTAAGCACTAAAGGGTAACAGAGATGCAACAATTGTTCCAATGCTATAAGTGTGGTTCGCAGAATACTTATGGATTGCGATTCTGTACGGTATGTGGTGAAAAGTTTCAGTACAAGTGTCCTCAGTGTGGCACCAGTGTTGAACCTGGTTCCAGATCTTGCTTGAGTTGTACAGCGGAGTTAGATTGGGGAGTGCAGCGGCAAGAGGAGACTCCTCCTGAAGAATCAAAGAAAGCCGAACACAAGGAAGAAAAAACGCATGAGGAAGAGAAAGCATATGTAGCGCCTGTGGGGAAAAGTACGCAACGGAAAAAGACGACTCCATGGCTTATTGCTTTTGTGGCTATTGTCCTCTGTATTATGGCGGTGTTTGCTATAGATACGTTTCTACAAGGTAGATTGTCGAACGGTTCGACAGCTACAGAGTCTCCAGAGCCGGAGATAACCGGAGTACAGATCACCGCTGAAGAATTGCTGCAAGCTTACAAGACAGACGAGCTGGCAGCGGACAAACTATATAAAGGTGAGATTTTGAAAGTTACCGGGAAAGTAAATAGCACTGGCAAAAATATTGTTGGTACTCAATTTGTGAAACTCTCTGGAGGCAGCATCAAGGCTTGGGGAGTCCAATGTATGTTTGATAAGAAAAATGAGACTGAACTAGCTCGATTGACTAAGGGTGAAATCGTGACAATAGTCGGCGAGTGCGATGGCTATTTGATTACAGATGTTAAAATGAAAGATTGTGTTCTGGTTGATTGAGAAAGCAACTATTATAACCGTGGCTATCTCTGGTATTCTGTCATAATTTGTGATATTGGGAAAAACCTGTTACCTCGTTGGAAAGTCAGTTCAGGGATTAGCGATATCCATGTTCTTTAAACTGTTCTTTTCAGCGGAGATCAAAGAGAGCGTACAAGCATTCGAAGCTATTTTGCTTTTAACAAGATCGATGTAGTTAAGTTGCAGAATATATGTAAAATAATTAATTTACTGTCCTGATACTGGACGTACGATATCATGTACAGTTTAGCCACAGGTGGTACAATAGGGAAAATTATTTCTAGGAATGGAGGTGTCGCCAATGGATATTGCATGGTTTCGGGATCTGATTATTTGCATCTCAGGATTAGTGGTGACAGCAGTATTTGTCTTCGTTGCTATACTGGCATATTCCTTTTATAAAAGGGAAAAGCGCGTACTGGATTCAATTGAAGAGACATCAAAAGCAGTACGGGGAATTGCTGCTACCGTGGCAGAAAGGATGATCAATCCTGTGGGTCAAATGATGGCTATTATTCAAGGCGTGCGTCAAGGCATTGACGTGGTAAATAAACTATTTAAGAGAGACGAAGGAGGGAAAGATGGATAGTCGAGATGGCGGTAGTGGTTTCCTTGTTGGATTCGTAGTGGGCGCAGTCGTTGGTTTATCTATTGGATTGCTCTATGCCCCGCGGCCGGGTGAGGAAACGAGACAGCTATTGAAAGAGAAAGCGGAAGTAGCAAAAGAGAGAACTGCTGAAGTTGCCCAAAAAGTTAGGGAAACTGCTGCCGATGTGAGGAAGAAGGTGCAGACAGTATCCGAGTAAATAAGAGAGCAGACAAAGCCATATAGTACCTGCGGAGGAAAATCCTCAGCATATTTAAATATATCATGAAGGATTATTGGTGTATCTAAGGCAGACCTGTTCCTATGCTCTGGTTAATATACTGTCAGGTCTGGCAAAAAAAGACTATAGGTTAGTTTAACTGGAATAAAGCTGCATTATCCGTGAAATTGATGATGTTGCACGTACTGTCATGGCTCCTAAAAGATACGAGGAGTGAGTGAAGTAGCCTTGTCTACAAGAGGGAGTGCGTTTAAAAGAAACCAGAGCTTAATACTTTTTATATTAGGTTTCGTCATCGTATTTTGGCTTCTCTATGCTTTTAGGAGCGTTATATTCCCGTTTATATTGGGTCTAGCGTTAGTGTATCTTTTGCAACCGCTTGTATCATGGGTTGAGAGGAAATTGCCCTACGAAGGTAGGTGGCTGAGAGCAAAGAGAATCCTCATTATATTAGTTATTTTTACTGTAATCCTGGGATTGGTTGCCCTTCTTTCTATTTATCTCATTACAGTCGTTGTGCATTCGTTTTTAGTCCTTTTAAATAATGTGCCTGAATATATTTCCGAAGGTCTGGAAACGTTGCAGGAGTGGGCTGAATCTATTCGGCATCAGTTTCCTTCAGGGATGCAACAGCAGGTGGATGAGTTTATTGTTGATGTCGGTACGGCGTTAGGCAATGCTATACAAGATGTTTTCATGAGAGGTCTTGCATTTATACCGACTACTTTTACGTTGATTCTTGGTTTTGTTTCCCTTCCAATTTTCATTTTTTATCTTTTAAAAGATTCCAGGAAAATATCTGAAGGATTCTATTCCATTTTTTCACCCGCTGTAGCTGTACACGCCAGGAAAATCATCCAAATTATTAAGGACGTACTTGGTAGATATATTCGTGCTCAACTATTACTCGGATTGGCCGTAGCCAGCCTTGTTTTTCTAGGATTATTTATTATGGATATAGAACTTGCGCCGGCACTGGCTGTCTTTGCTGGGCTAACTGAGCTGATACCGATACTTGGGCCCTGGATTGGTGGCGCAGTCGGAGTGTTAGTTGCTCTGGCAACCGCACCGGAAAAAACCCTTTGGGTAGCTTTCCTTTACTTTATTGTTCAGCAATTTGAAAATATTTTTCTTGTCCCCAGAATCCAGGGTGGTCAATTACGTATAAATCCAGCATTCCTCATGGTCTTGCTTGTTTTAGGAGCTTACATTGCCGGTATTTGGGGCATATTGCTGGCTGCTCCATTGACTGCCACTATTGTTGAGATTTATAAATACGTGCGTGAAAGTTTACAGCGGCGGGAGATTGAACAGCTCTCTGAAACTTGAATTCGGCGTCTGGTTATGACAGGATAGATGGAAGATTCCCCTATTGCCAGAAGCTCAGCTCAGGGAAGATATCGTACATCGCCTTGTTTAATATATAATACCTATTGATAGCTTTAGAATAATACAGGTTGAGAATACAGCTCGCAAAATATTGTTCACATACGGTTCACTACGAGTTAAAAAGACCACAGTTGTCTTTTACCGGGGCTCAAGCTGTGTAAAGTTAAAAAACCTGTTTTTCAGCAATGTCGGAAGTGTAAATCCCCGCAGATTCTTTTAAGCCTGGTCTATCTCGTTATCCGTTAATGATAGCTGTCAGTTTTTATACCTTTGTGCAGATCTCGTGTTACAATAGATATCTAAACACTAAACAGAGGACATGAATTTGAATAGTATAGCTATAAAAGGGGCCCGGGAGCATAACCTGAAGAATATTGATGTCACTATTCCACGGGATAAACTGGTGGCCATCACCGGTGTTTCCGGTTCGGGTAAAAGCTCTCTGGCTTTCGATACTATATATGCAGAGGGACAGCGTCGCTATATAGAATCGCTCTCAGCCTATGCTCGTCAATTTTTGGGTCGTATGGAAAAGCCGGATGTGGATTATATTGAGGGATTAAGTCCTGCCATTTCAATTGACCAAAAGGGACCGTCACATAATCCGCGTTCTACGGTCGGCACAGTAACCGAAATCTACGATTACCTGCGTCTTCTTTTTGCCCGTGTTGGTCATCCACATTGTCCCAACTGCGGGCGGGAGATATCAAGACAGACTGTTCAGCAGATTGTAGATGCTGTACAAGAAATACCCGCAGGTAAACGGATTATGATTTTATCTCCAATAATAAAGGACCGCAAAGGAGAGCATAAGACGATATTTGATGACTTGCATAAGGCCGGATTTGTCCGTGTTCGAGTTAACGGACATATTCGCGACTTGTCCGAGGAGTTTGAACTTGATAAAAACAAAAAACATACTATCGAAGTGGTTGTCGACCGGTTACTTACAGGAGAGGCTGAAAACGCCAGTCGCATTGCAGACTCTGTAGAAACAGCGTTAAAGCTTGGAGCTGGTGTTGTTCTTATTTCAATCATTGATGGTGAGGAGTTACTTTTCTCGGAGCACTTTGCCTGTGTCCATTGTGGCATAAGCCTTGGCGAGATTGCGCCACGAAGCTTCAGCTTCAATAGTCCTCATGGCGCTTGTCCGTCTTGTAGCGGGCTTGGTGTGAAGCTGGAGATAGATCCCGATCTAATAATACCCAATAAAGAACTCAGCCTGTCTGAGGGTGCTATTGCCGTTTGGGGGTGGGGTTCATGGCGTAGTAGCCAGCTCGAAGACATGGCTCGACGCCATGGCTTCTCAATTAATGTACCTGTCAGTAAACTAAGTAAGGAGCATCTCGACCTCGTTTTATATGGTGAATATAAAGAGCCGACGCGATACCGTAACCGCTATGGACGCGTCAGAGAATATTTCACAGGTTTTGAAGGTGCTATTACTAATTTGGAACGCCTGTATCGAGAGACAGAATCTGGTAACTCGCGCGCTTATATTGAGCGATTTATGGCTTCTCATCCGTGTCCGGTTTGCCAAGGGAAGAGACTGAAGCCTGAATCTCTGGCGGTTACTATTGATGGCAAGAATGTCATTGAGGTAACGGAGCTATCCGCTCTGGAAGTTTTAAAGTGGATTCGGTTCCTCGCTGATGGCCGGGATGGAAAACCTTGTCTCACGTCCTATGAACTTACTATAGCTCACCAGATAGTTAAAGAGATCAGTACCCGGTTGGGCTTTCTTACGGATATCGGTTTAGGTTATCTCTCCTTGGACCGTCCTTCTGCAACATTGAGTGGTGGGGAAGCCCAGAGAATCCGGCTGGCCACTCAAATCGGTAGTGGTCTCATGGGGGTTCTTTACATATGTGACGAGCCTACTATCGGATTACATCCTGCCGATGTTTTTCGCTTGACAGAGACGATAAAGAGGCTTCGTGATCTGGGTAACACCATTCTTATTGTGGAGCATGATGAGTCTATGATGCGGGCTGCTGACTACATTTTAGATATGGGTCCGGGCGCTGGTGAAAATGGTGGTTGGGTCGTTGCCAGCGGGTCACTGCAAGATATCATGAGTTGCCCTGAGTCGATAACTGGACAGTACCTCAACAAGACCAAGCAGATCCCCTTGCCGTCAAGCCGCCGTCCCGGTTCGGGCAAGAAGCTGGTAGTAAAAGGCGCCATGGAGAACAATTTAAAGAAAATCGATGCAACCATACCGCTTGGCAAGTTCGTCTGTATCAGCGGTGTTTCCGGTAGTGGTAAGAGTACGCTTATTAACGAGGTGTTGTATAAAAAGCTGGCACAGACATTTTATCAGTCAAAGGTCAGGCCGGGTAAGTGTGATGAAATTATTGGTACCGAATATATAGATAAGGTGGCGAATATTGATCAGTCACCAATAGGTCGTACACCACGTAGTAATCCAGCTACTTATACTGGCACGTTTACTCCTATTCGGGAGCTGTTCGCTACTGTTCCGGAAGCACGCATGCGTGGCTATCCACCTGGTCGATTTTCATTCAATGTAAGAGGAGGCCGTTGCGAAGCCTGCCAGGGCGAAGGCCATATTCAAATAGAAATGCAATTTTTACCTGATGTGACAGTACCTTGTGAAATATGCAAAGGTAGACGCTATAACCGTGAAGCTCTTGAGATTCATTTCAAAGGCAAGAATATTGCTGAAATACTTGATATGACTGTAGACGAGGCGCTCGTATTTTTTGAACATTTTCCCAAGGTGAGAAATAAGCTTGCGACAATGCGAGACGTCGGATTAGGCTATATTCGCCTGGGGCAGCCGGCGCCGACTCTTTCAGGTGGCGAAGCCCAGCGGGTGAAACTTGCTACCGAGTTATCGCGACGAGCTACTGGTCAAACTCTCTATATCCTTGATGAACCCACAACTGGTCTTTCTTTTGCTGATATAGACTGCTTGCTGAATGTACTTCAGCGCCTGGTGAATGCGGGTAATACCGTGGTTATTATTGAGCACCATTTGGATGTTATTAAGAATGCTGACTATATTATTGACCTCGGTCCTGGTGCCGGTGATGACGGAGGTTATATTATCGCAACCGGCACACCTGAGGAAGTGGCTGAGATCGGGTCTTCGTTTACCGGGCAATACCTCCATGATGTGCTTCGGAAACAGCAAAAAGAGTATTCCCTGGCCAATTAATCGGTTTCTGTTGTAAACGAAAAATCTGGTACGGTGTTAAATCCGCCAGCCTTGTTAACCCTCGATAATATCTCCGATGACTGGATCGACCCTCACCCCTCTGGAAAGCACCCAGGCGATACCCTGGTCTATTTCTGATTCTTCTCCCTCCAACTCAAGAACTACCCACCCTTTGTTTTCCGAGACATCTGCCCGGCGTATATTGGTCACTACCCTGAACTGGTGGCCAAGGTTATAAATAATTGGCTCTTTGATTAGCTCCTCTGGAAAAGTGAACATCACTTGTCTCTTGGCCATATTATCCTCCCTTTGTTTATCCTGAGACTTAGTATACCATGTTGGAATTATACAGGTTCAAGCTGGGACTTTGAGCACTGCTTCAAGGGATTCAAGGGTCGGCTCAACAGTGAAAGAATGTACCGTATCTGATAATATTTCCTGTGTCCTTGGTCCTGCCCCCGTGATAAAAGCAACCGTAAGTTCATTCTTTTTGATTATGCCTGAGGCTGCCAGCTTCTTTAATACGCCTACTGTTACTCCACCAACAGCTTCAGCAAAGATGCCTTCTGTCTGAGCCAGCAATTTTATTCCGGCGATGGCTTCCTCGTCAGTAACTGCGTAAGCGCCACCTCCAGACTCTCTGGCAACTCTCAATGCGTAGTAGCCGTCAGCCGGATTACCGACAGCTATGGACTTGGCAATAGTATCGGGTTTTACCGGGTGTACATGGAGGCTGCCTGCCTGAAAGGCGTTCACAATGGGCGAGGAGCCGGTGGCTTGGGCCAGATACATGTGGGTATTAACCGGTTTGATCAAGCCGAGCATGGATAACTCGTCTAACGCTTTCCATATGCGGGTAAAGAGCAGCCCTGAAGCAGAAGGAGCTATAACATAATCAGGTGCACGCCATCCCAGTTGTTCCACTACCTCGAAACCAAGTGTCTTGCTTCCTTCGGCATAGTAAGGTCTGAGATTTATATTAATAAAACCCCACTTGTATTTTTCTGCTACTTGGCTGCACAGGCGATTGACATCGTCATAGCTCCCTTCGACCTTTATTAAAATTGGATTGTAAATCGCCGTCCCTACTAACTTGCCCAGTTCTATATTGGAGGGAACGAAGACATAGGCATTCATGTTTGCCTTGGCAGCGTGAGCAGCTACACTGGCAGCAAGATTACCTGTTGAAGCACAGGCTATAGTGTTAAATCCAAACTCCTGTGCTTTGGTAACGGCAACTGAGACCGGCCTATCCTTGAATGAGTATGTCGGATTGAGGCAGTCGTTTTTAATGTAGAGCTGATTTAATCCCAGTTCACGCCCCAGGTTATCGGCCTTAATCAGGGGCGTAAAACCGGTGCCGATGTCGATCTCTGTGCCTTCAACCGGCAGCATATCACGGTAGCGCCATATGCTCAACGGTCCCCTGGCAAGCTTTTTCCGGCTTAGCGTTTTGGCCATTGCCTTATAGTCATAGCTGACCTCTAACGGGCTGAAACAGAAATCGCACAGATTAAGAGGCTGCACAGGGTATTCTTGGCCGCACTTACGACACCGTAATGATCGTGCATATGACAACTTTATCTCCTTCAGCGAGACTCCAGCGCCTGGTTCAGATCCTCGATTAAATCGTCTATATTTTCCAGACCTATGGATAACCTGACCAGTTTGTCGGTGATTCCTATTTTTTCTCTATATTCTTCTGGCATTGAAGCATGGCTCATGGTAGCCGGATGCTCAGCGAGCGAGGTGATACCACCGAGAGATTCTGCCAGTGAAAAAAGTTTAAGCTTTCTTAGGAAGCTGTTAACACTCTCAATGCCACCTTTTACTTCAAAAGATACCATCCCACCAAATCCCTTCATCTGATTTCTGGCGATCTCATGTCCTGGATGAGACTCAATCCCTGGGTAGAATACTTTCTCTGCTGAAGGGTGAGTTATCAGGTAATTGGCGACTGCAACGGCGTTTTCCTCATGTTTCTTCATCCGAATGGGTAGGGTCTCAATGCCCCGCAGCACCAGCCAGCAATCAAAGGGTGAAGCACAGGTCCCCATGGCGTTGAGTAAAAATTGGACCTTCTGGGTCAGGTCGCTTGTAGTAGTGACCACGGCTCCTCCAACAACATCGCAGTGTCCATTCAAGTATTTAGTTGTTGAGTGAACGACGATGTCTATCCCGAAATCGATAGGTCTTAAAAAATAGGGAGTAGCAAAGGTATTATCAATCACTGTCATCAGATTGTGCTTTTTAGCGATGTCAACCACCATCTCAATATCGGTAATATTCAGCAGTGGATTGGATGGGGTCTCCAGCCATAACATTTTGGTGTTGGGCTTTATAGCATCTTCGATCTTCTTTCTAGTATCCAATCTCAGAAAAGTGAACTCCAGCCCAAAATTGCGCATCACATCCTGGAATAGCCTGTAAGTTCCGCCGTAGACGTCGTCCCCCGAGATTACATGGTCGCCAGCCTTAAGTAGATGAATGACCGTCGTTTCGGCAGCCATACCGGTGGCAAAGGCAAATCCTGCCTCTCCTCCCTCGAGCTGGGCAATAGTGTCCTCCAGTACTTTTCTGGTTGGATTTGCCGTGCGGGAGTAATCATAGCCCCTTGTTTTACCTATATCCTCGAAAGCGAAGGTCGATGTCTGATATATAGGCACCGAAATAGCACCTAATGCTGCATTTGGCCTCTCTCCGGAATGGATCGCTAATGTTTCAAATCTCATATCCCTCCTCCTTGATCGGACTCTACCTATCTTTTAATATGGAAGGGTTGCAACCGGCAAGATTTTAACTGGTGGCACCTATTCCCCCTATAATTTTAAATCATCTACAGTGCGAAAAATCTATAACAATCCATTACTCATGTTGATGGATCAGCTACCTGTGTTGAATTTCATCATTATAGCTTCAAGAACCCCACGACCTATGGCTCTCATCTTGTAGTTGATCGCGTAGCAGATAGCGGCGTCATTCACCGGGTCAATCTCAATGAGCTTGCTGCCTTTTGACACACTGACACCGCTCCTTAAAAGGCCTCGTAGCATACCGCTCATCGGCGCTTCCAGAGGCTGGGCTCCGATACTACCAATGATTTGGTGAATATCTACCGAGTCTCCAATCTCCCTATCTGTGGTAAAGACGCCTGAGTGGGGTGCCCATATTACTCTTTCTTTAGTAAGTCCATTTATGGCAACCGGTGTTCCAGTGTCTTTTTCAGCAGCCCCTGCAACTATCACCATACCCAGATTATTGCTGTGATTGGTCTCCACCACAATATGCACATCTCTACCGGCATAAAAGCCCGGACCTACACCGATTACTAGGGGAGCGTCAGTGATCATAGTGCCCTTATTTTGCTTGGCCATAGTGGCGTCAATCAATACATCGGGCTGCATCTTTTCTTTTATTGATGCTTCAGGGTCTATGACTATGGGTATATTTCCTTGCTGCCAGACCCGGTGGATTTCTTCTGGCACAAGGGGGACGAACTCTGCTGTCACTCCTTCAATGGTTTTTGTCCTATCAAAGACCGCTTCTGAGAAAGTAGTACCACGGCTGACTGATAGGGGATTCGCTATCTCAGTGAGGCAAACTTTAAAATAGCTGAGATGTAACCGGTGAGCTATACCACTAGCTACTTCTCCGCTACCCCTGATTAATACTATAAGCTCAGATAATTTCCTCATCAGATTTCTTCTCTCAATTACTTGTTGCTCCTCATTATATTCCCGCTCCCTGGCTAAATTGCCGTTCAATCTCTCTTTTTCTTTCTCGCAGTTCATCTTCAGGGGATACGACGCCGCCCGATCTCTCAAGCCTCTCCAGACGCTTTCCTGTCTTCTCCTGTTCGTTCAAAATAAGCCTTATAGCTTCTGCTAATGGGTCGGGTAATCTCGCATGCTCCAGGTCGGCGAGTGGTCTATAATGGTCTTCCACTATTCTGCCCGGGATACCAACCACTGTAGCCCCGGCTGGAACCGATTTCACCACCACCGAGCCTGAGCCAATCCTGGCTCCTTCGCCTATAGCGATGGCACCAAGAGCAATTGCTCCTGTTCCAACGACCACATTATTGCCGATGGTTGGATGACGCTTCTCCTTCTTTAGGGTTGTTCCACCCAGGACGACTCCCTGATATATTAGCACATCGTCCCCTATTTCTGCTGTCTCTCCAATGACGACTCCTGCTCCATGATCGATAAAGAATCGCCTGCCGATTTTAGCTCCGGGGTGGATTTCGATGCCGGTGAGGAAACGGCTGATATGGGATAGGAAACGGCCCCAGAAACGGAGGTTGTGCTGCCACAGAAAGTGAGCCAAGCGATGAAACCACAAGGCATGCAGCCCCGGGTAACAGAAGACAACTTCCAGCTTGCTTCTCGCTGCTGGGTCTTTAGCAAATACAGTTTGAATATCTTCTCTCAAGATCTTAAACAAAGTAGACGCCCTTTTACGTGCTTTACGTAGTTTGATTATGCTCCTGAAAAAGCCAGGTAGACAGATAGCGTTCACCCGTATCGGGTAAAACTACCACTATAAGCTTGCCAGCGTTTGCCGGTCTCCTGGCTACCTCAAGAGCTGCCCAGGTTGCTGCTCCTGAAGATATACCCGCGAGTATTCCTTCCTCTCTGGCTAATCTTCTGGCCATCGTTCCAGCATCTTCGTTGGTAACCTTAACAATTTCATCTATTAAGTCCATTCTTAGGACATCGGGGACGAAACCGGCTCCAATGCCCTGAATCTTATGCGATCCTGGTTTTCCGCCGGACAGGACCGGGGAATCGGCTGGTTCAACTGCGATGGCTTTGAATAAGGGCTTTCTCGATTTGATTACCTCGGCCACGCCGGTAATTGTTCCTCCTGTTCCCACGCCGGAGACCAGGACATCTACTCTGCCATCGGTGTCCCTCCAGATTTCCTCTGCTGTAGTAAATCGGTGTATCTCCGGATTTACCTGGTTTCTAAACTGCTGGGGCATAAAGTAGTTGGCATTTTCAGCCACCAGTTGCTCGGCTTTTCTTACGGCTCCTGGCATTCCTTCTGCCCCAGGAGTCAATACCAATTCGGCACCAAAAATGGCCAGCAGTTGTCTTCTCTCCTGAGACATGGTATCAGGCATGGTGAGAATGAGTTTATATCCTCTAGCAGCACAGACAAAGGCTATTGCAATACCTGTATTACCACTGGTAGGCTCAATAATTACCGTGTCTTTACCGATGAGCCCCTTCTCCTCCGCATCAATGATCATTGATACTCCTATCCTGTCTTTCACGCTACCTATAGGGTTGAATGACTCGAGCTTGGCCACAACTTCCGCTTTCACTCCCCCAGTTACCCGGTTCAATCTGACCAGGGGTGTGTTTCCGATTAACTCAGTTGAGTCTCTTGCTATTCCTCTCGTTAACTTTGGTATCTCTATGGTCTTATACTGAAGCTTCTCAGTTTTTGGAGTTGTCTCATTCATCTTCATTTCCTGAATCTCCCATATTTCTTAAGTTCTGTATGTCACTTCTTATAATCTGACCCTGATTCAGCCACCAGCTAGCAGCATGAAACGAGGGGCTTCATAAATCTCCACTTCATGGTAGCCCTTTTTGGCTTTAAAACGTACTATCTCCACCAGCTTATCCCAGCCGGTTACTTGAATATCACCGATTACTCTCACCAGTTTTGGATCACTCCAGTCCCATGTTTTTGCTTCGCTGAGCTCACAAATTCTGGATTCCCCACTTTCCATATCTATAACCTTTAGTTTGATTTCCAGCGGAATTTCTAATTGATCGCCTCTGGCGGCCCATGGCTCCATCCAGTTCCTTAGAGGTTGGAAGTCAACTTTGTTGGAGATGCCGGAATTAATATTCTCATTTGAGTCTTTGTTATACCCGTTGTAGCCCCTACATAGGCCCAGATAATAGTGTCTACCCCGGTAGATTGCACAATCCTGGCATGATCTGTGAGAAAAAAAGCAGACCATATCTTTTTTACTCATTCCTCAACTCCTGTTGGCGAAGATTTCAACCACCCACCCACATAAACATGATAATTTCTACCCTATCACAATCGTTCAGCCTGGTATTTAATCCATCACTCAGAACCTGATATGACTGTCCATTAACAAGAACATCGCAATCCGGATATAATTCCTTAAGACTACTGTCAAAGAACTCTACATTCATCAGTGTGTTACTGCTCTGCAACTCGTCTAATAGAGCACCTAACGTAGTACTTTGAGTTTCAAATTCTGTCTCATTCAGATTAAAGCTTGATTTCAGAACAATTTTCACGATCCCGTCCTTTTTCTTTTTTAATTAATACATAAACTGTTGATCCGTGGAGCGATGGTCATTTTTCATCTAGCTTTAAGAAGCACGCCATGATCATCCTCGCTTCTTCGACAGCCTCCGGGGCTGCTATAATCGTACTGTGGCTACTATGATCGGGACCGCCTGCCTTCTTTCTCATATATTCATCGGTGGTCTGGTACATGCTTTCTGGCTTGTGCCAGGATGTAGCTGCATTATCAAGATAAATCACCCTATTTACCCTCACGTTCCAATGAACTTGGCATAAAGTCCCCGTGCCAGTGACTCATCGGTAGTATTTTTTACAATGGCACGGCCGTCAGGGAAGATAACCATCTCTTGCGAATCGGTCGTGAATTGCAGCATAAACTCACTACGAGCAACCTGTCCGACCTCTTTTAGATTAGCTTCAAGCTCATTTAAAGAGAGTTCTTCTATCTTCGGATTTAACACCTGCACGGCATTTTGACCACAAAGTAAAGTCGTTTTTATTCCAAATTTACCCTCCAGGAACTCGTATCTACCGTTGCAGGCTGGACAGTCTTCACGGTAGTTGACCTTAAGGCGGTAAAATGTTCCTGCCCAAACATCAATAACTATAATACCCCGATTGATTTTTTCCGATCCGACCAGTAACTTCATCGCTTCGGCGGACTCAAGAGAGCCGATAATAAAGGGGGCGGGATTTATCACTCCTGCTGTGTCGCAGGTACGAATTGTTCCCCTGCTGGGGGAGTTAGCCGAGAAACATCGGAAACAGGGAGTTTCCCCCGGGACTATGTTCATGGTCATTCCTTGAGAAGAGATGGCACCGCCATAAATCCATGGTATTTTAAGTTTTAAAGAGACATCGTTGATAAGAAAACGGGTTTCAAGGTTGTCCAGTCCATCAAGAATCAAGTCCGCACCACTGATGTGCTTTTCGATATTTGTATAATTTACATCGGCAACTATTCCTTCGACCTGTACAGAGGAGTTTACCTTCTTCAGATGCCGCTCCGCTGCTATTGCTTTCGGTAGCTGGCTTTTTATATCATCTTCATTGAAAAGGACTTGCCGCTGCAAGTTATGATACTCTATAAAATCTCTATCGATAATCCTTACTCTACCGATCCCGGCACGTACCAGCGAAGTGGCAATAACTGTTCCTAGAGCGCCGCAGCCAATAATCACTACGGAGCTGTTTCCCAGTTTGTTTTGTCCTTCTTTACCTATATGAGGGAAGAGGATTTGTCTTGAATATCTATCAATCATAGTGGCAGCTTGCCCCTTCTGCTAAACTTTTGGATCTATCAACTTATTATATGTAGTACATCATTCCTTTAGACTGTTGTTTGTTTTTTTGTCTCTCAACTACGTCCTGCAGTGTGATAGAGCCCAGAACACCGTTCATTGCTTTTTTCATTTCATCCCAGATATCCCGTGTGACACACAGTTCAGAGCGGGTACATATTTCCGGATTCGTGACACACTCTACGGGAGCAAGTGAACCTTCAAAGAGGTAAACAACTTCACTTAGTTTTATTTCCTCGGGAGGTTTAGCCAGTGAAATTCCCCCCTTGGCTCCTCGAGTGCTCCTTAATATGCCTGCAGCTATAAGCGGGCCGACTAAATGCTCCAGATATGTAAGTGAAATCTGCTGCCTTTCAGCCGTGTCTTTTAAAGGAACGGGCGCCTCCCCATCATGAAGAGCTAAGTCTAAAAGTGCTCTGGTTGCATAACGTGTTCTAGTTGAAAGCTTCATCGACTCATCTCCTTGTTGACTAATATGGTCAACATAGTATACTATAAAATCCATTGCCTGTCAAGTAAATAAAACGATCTGAAAATAATACCCGTCATTTATGTATAAAATGAAGAATTAAGAATGGACAGACGACCGCTTGTTTTATGAGGGGTGTTTATAATGCTGGTGATAGTAGTCTGTCTCGAATTTAGCAAGCAGTGGTATTGATTATTTTCCTGGGGATAAACATACGGAGAAATGTGTGTGCAGGTAGCTGCTCAATGCACTTTTGAGTTTTCCGTGCCAATTTCGGGTACGTGTCAATGACAAATGAATAAAACTGTGGGTATTATTCGATATTTGCTACGGGTACAGATTAACTTATTGATATCATAGAGCCATTGGGAGTCTTATCAACATTGATCAGTACAGGAAAGCTATCTTTCATTTCTTCAAGATGTGTAATAACGAATATTTTTTCGAAATCGTCCTGAATAGAATTTATGGCTTCGACAAGCCGTTCTCTTCCCGAGCTATCCTGAGTACCGAAGCCCTCGTCAATAATAAGTATGGGCAGCGATGCTCCGGCTCGCCTGACCAGTAATTTAGAGAGGGCAATGCGAAGAGCAATATCAATGCGAAAAGCTTCGCCGCCACTGTACATCTCATAATTACGAGTCCCCAGTTCATCAGCGATTTTAATATCCAAGGTCTCTATGGTGTCACCTTTCTTAGCTCTCATTTCTCTCTGGCTTTCCAGTGTAAGCGACAACCGATTGTCTGTCATCTTACCTAATAGGCGATTGGCTTCGTTTTCAATTTCGGGAAATGCTTGCATGATAAGTAAAGCCTGTACGCCTTTCTTACTAAAGGCTTCTGCTAATTCTTTGTAAATGCTTTCCTCTCGGGTCGCCTGGTTATACAGCTTTTCCTTCTCCTGCTTAAGTACTTCCAGCTCGGCTAAATAGCGTAGTCTTTCCTGCAATGCAGCAAAGTTGTCACGTATCTGACGCTCATCTTCAAGTAAAGTCTGATAGTCCTGTTCTACTTCGACCAGTGTACTTACTGTGTCTGATAGAGTTGCAATTTCAGCCAGTATAGTATCTCGCTTGTTCAGGTTTGTTTTCATTATATTGTTCAGATTAGAGATGGACTCCTCGGACTCGGACAATGCAGCTTTTTCCTTACCAATGGACCTGTTGACTTCATCAAGTTCTTGCTTGAGACTTTCATACTTCTGCAGCTCTACCAGTCGCTGTTGTAGATACTGATGCCGTTCTTTATCGTATCCAAGATTCTTTTCTTCCTCCTCCAGTTGTACAAGTGCCTGCTGTTCACTGGTAGCATAATCCTTTCTGGACAGACATTGCTCAACTTCTACCAATTTGTTTTTTTCCTGGACCAGTTCTTCACCAGCCTGTCTGGCTTCGGCGAGTTCTTTTTCAACAATACCCAATCGGCTTTGATGTTCAGCACGTTCCTTGCTTACGGTCGTTTCACTTTGAGCCAGTTCACTCTGAAGCGCCTGAAGTTCAGATTTCCTTTTCGTTAACTCTTCGTTTATGGTCTGCTTCGTTTTGCTCTTATCGTCAGCCTCTAAGGCAAGCTTTACTTCTAACCGCTGTCGCCCATCCGTTCCCAGTACAGTTTCACACAAAGGGCACCGGACATCGTCCTGCGTCAGTAACCGGCGTTTCTCCTCCAGTTGCGAGATCTCCTCCTCAAGTTGGGTATCGGTAGAAACCAAATAACTGATTTGAGATGTGATCTGTTGAGCTTGTTCCCTTTTTTCTGCAATTTCTTCTTCGAGTTTCGCCGATTCAATCAGACTATTCCGAGTCTGAATTAGCGTTTCTTCAAGCTGCGGTATTTTATTATGCTTGGTTTCTTTCTCTGCAATTCTGGTCTGAATTTTCTCATGCTCAATAGTAAACGATTGAGCTGCCAGCCTGATAGTGTTTTCTAAACTCTTTATATGTTCCCTCACGATAAGTAACCGGCTCAATTTCTGATTAAACTCATCATTGGCGCTTCTGGTTTCTACAAAGTCGGAGTAGCCTTTTTCTATCGCTGCTCTTTCGGCCAGGATTTTTTCGTATTCATTTATTTTAGCTCGGTGTTCTTTTGACTTTTCCTGCCAACGTTCCACTTCCTGTTTTATTTCGCTAATGCGACTTTCTGTGTTGGACAATTGTTCTCTTTTAAGTTCTAGCGATTCTTTCTGAAGACGTAAAGCCGAGATAATTGATTCCTTGTTTTTTTTTCGTTCTTCAAGTTGGCTTAAATCATGCTTTACATTTTGTACCTTAATCTCGTATTCATCTTTGCCTGCAAGCTGAGACGTGATTTCAGCGATAGAGTTTTGGAGCTCATTCGATTCGCCTCTTTTTCTTACGGCCAGGTCTTTGGACATACTTTCAAGTTCGTCGTATTGGGACAAGCCCAGGATATTGGCAAGTATTTCCTTGCGCTCTCCGGGACGCTTAATACTGAATTCGTCAGCATGTCCCTGTCGTAAGAAAGCACTGTTTTTAAATGTCAGGTAATCCAAACGTAATAACTTGATTATTTTCTGCTGAGTTTCCGGGAGATTGTTACCACTGATTGGTTTAAAACTATCGTTGTTAGCTATTTGAAGTTCCAGGACAGTTTGCCCTGCACGGGATGCACTACGTCTTTTAGTACGCTTCCGAATAACACGGTATCGCTGATCTCGTGCCATAAATTCCAGTTCTACTTCCATTTCAGATTGCCCCAGGTGTATCAAATCATCATCGCTTTTAGCTCTTGATTCGCCCCATAATGTCCAGGTCATGGCATCGAAAATCGCAGACTTGCCATTACCATTAGCGCCGCCGAGACATGCAACATGGATGCCATTAAAAGACAAGGGGGGCACATTATCCCGATAACACATAAAATTCTTAATTGTAAGTTTTTCTGGTATCACTTGTCAGTACCTTAACGTCTTTCTTTGCAGAAATTATAAACCAGTGGCATTAACGAATAAGTCTCTTTTAATATATTTATGCCCGGTTCACTCTTTTTTAATTAGCTTCTTTTGTCAACCACTCCATCGAAAGGCTGAGATATTATGTTTTCCCTTAATGAACCGTTTTCCAATAATTGAATAGAGAAGCCGCTGGTACAATTACGATATCTTAAAAGCAATCTTGCTTCAATTTGTTTCGTCTTTATTTTATCATAATTGACTGGAGGGATAGTCTTAACTAAAATAACGGAATCAGGTTTGAACAATGTTTGAAATTTTAACCGAAAAACTTAGTAAAGCACTATATAATCTTAGTAATAAAGGCAAACTCAATGAAAAAGACGTTGATGAGGCATTGCGACAGGTACGGTTGGCCCTGTTAGAAGCCGATGTAAATTTCAAAGTAGTTAAATATTTTCTAGCTGAAGTGCGAGAGAAAGCCTTAACTGCAAGGGTTTTGGAAAGCCTTACACCGGGTCAACAAATTATCAAAATTGTAAATGAAGAGCTCACTGCAATTCTGGGTAATGAACCGAGCCAGCTTGAAGCATCCAGTGTATCTCCATCGGTCATTATGCTTGTCGGATTACAGGGTTCAGGTAAAACAACTACCGCAGCCAAATTAGCTTTACATTTCAGGCAGACTGGACAGCGTCCTTTATTGGTGGCTGCAGACACCCGCAGACCAGCAGCCATCGATCAACTGGTTATATTGGGCAAACAGTTGGATATACCGGTCTATAGTGAAGATGATAAGGCTGTGCCACTATCAATCTGCCGCAATGCTCTGAAACGGGCTAAAGAAATGGCGGCCACATGGGTGATTATTGATACTCAGGGACGTCTTCATGTTGACGATGCACTGATGAAGGAATTGGCGGAATTAAAAGCTGGAATTCGACCTTCAGAAGTACTGTTGGTGGTTGATGCCATGACGGGGCAAGATGCAGTTAAGATAGCAGAGGAATTCAGCAGCGGTATTGGTCTTACTGGACTTGCTCTTACTAAAATGGATGGTGATGCTCGGGGTGGTGCTGCTCTTTCGATCAGGTTTATCGCTGGAGTGCCGATAAAATTTGTAGGTACCGGAGAAAAGGCGAGTGCACTTGAAGCGTTTTATCCTGACCGTCTGGCTTCACGAATCCTGGGCATGGGAGATATGCTTACTCTTATTGAGAGGGCTGAAAAAACTTTTAATGAACAACAAATTGAACAGTTGAGTAAAAAAATCCGTACTGCTGATTTTAATCTTGAAGATTTCTTATCGCAATTGAGTCAAATAAAAAAAATGGGATCTGTAGGTCAATTACTTGAAATGCTACCAGGTTTTTCCAAGCTTTCAACACAGGTATTTGATGGAAGTGAGGAGAATCAAATAAAAAAAACGGAGGCCATCATTCTATCTATGACCCCGGAAGAAAGACGAAATCCAGCTATCATAAACGGGAGCCGACGGCGGCGTATCGCTCACGGAAGTGGGACGACACCAAGAGACGTTAATCAACTGCTTAACCAATTTTACCAGATGCAAAAATTGACTAAAGCAGCAGCGAAGGGGAAACTTCCTAAGAATTTAATGGCTATGTTTAAATAATGACCGAGATTCTATTCGACTACTTTAGTCACTCCATTTACCACAAATTGGCCATCATCAATATCTATCGCAGTAAGCTCTATAGGTAAATCTTCGGTGGGGCCTTGCAGCTTCACCATGGCATCCAGTAGACGGCTCATACCAGTATCAAGGGATTTTGGCAGTGGCAATTTACCAACCTGGAAATCAATTACTATTACTTTTATATCTGAGTCAACTACATCCATCTGGGCTATTATTCCTATTTTGGCATCAATGCCCGGATTATCAGAAGTCGCGTAGACCCAACATACATCATCATTGAAGTTGATTAAAATCTCCTTAAATGGTAGTTTGCCCTCCGCTAACATTTCTATAGCCTTGGAATTGATTTCTTCCTCTGTAATTGTCAGGGTTAACTCTTTTACTTGCTTGGCGATAGAAGCGGCTTCGATTTCCTCTTTAAACGTATCGATCTTCTGGTCGTAACTTTGAACCGAGTCAAGCGTTACAGGCATCACTTCCATTTGCCCTTTAATGGAAGGGGTTAGTAAATAGAGAAAGAAACATAGAACCACGCCAATTAGAAGCAGAATTCCAATTCCACCAATTGCCATGAGTACCGTCGTAATTATTTTCATTTTTAGCTCCTTGATCTGGTACGGATTGAAGATTTATTCAAGATAGTCTTTAAGCTTTCGGCTGCGGCTGGGATGACGCAGCTTACGTAATGCTTTAGCCTCAATCTGGCGTATTCGCTCTCGGGTCACGTTGAATTCCTTCCCGACTTCCTCTAAAGTACGGGATCGACCATCCTCCAAACCGAATCTGAGTAACAGGACCCTTCTCTCACGATCGCTGAGTTCTTTAAGCACGGTATTCAGTTGTGCTTTCAGCAGTTCTCGTGATGCAGCATCGGCTGGCGGCATAGTAGCTCGGTCCTCAATAAAATCACCGAGATGGCTATCTTCTTCTTCGCCAATAGGCATTTCCAGCGATATCGGCATTTGAGATAATTTCATAATTTCCCTGACTTTCTCCGAAGAAATTTCCATTCCTCTGCCGATTTCCTCATAGCTCGGCTCGCGTCCATATTCCTGAGATAATCGACGATTTGTTCTCAATAACCTGTTGATGGTTTCCACCATATGCACCGGGATACGGATTGTGCGGGCTTGATCGG
>CAZQRP010000002.1:0-249290 GCA_964596125.1 uncultured Dehalococcoidales bacterium
CGGCAATGGTAATGGTGGCGGCAATGGTAATGGTGGCGGCAACGGTAACGGAGGCGGCAACGGTAACGGAGGCGGCAACGGTAACGGAGGTGGCAACGGTAATGGTGGCGGCAACGGTAACGGTGGCGGCAGCGGAAAAGATAAGTAAACGTGAGGTGATGACAACAAAGATAAAGGTAACCTGATGCGTCAGGAGTTATGTTGATACATGTACGGGCAGATCTGATAATCGTTATAGTTTTATAAGGGCTAGCTGGTCAGTTATGGCGACACCAACAAAGTGAAGAATAAAGCCAGTATTCATTGTCAGATTTTGTTTCGGCAAGAATTAAGTATACCGATAGAAGAATGAAGAGCAAAATAGTAGAAACAAAAGCAATTAGAGCACGAGATCAGGTAGAATTCTCTACCGATGATATCAATACATCAAATGATATCGATTTTACAAGTGAAATCGAGTGGTATGATATCCGGACAAATCTTCTCAATGCTGTGAGCAAGAAGGTATCTTCCGTCTCAAATCTGGCAAATCTGGTCGACCAGATAGTCCAGATGACACAGCGTACACTCAGAGCATCTGCCTCTTCGGTTCTTCTATACGACGAGGTAAACGATGAACTTTACTTCGATGTCGCCACGGGAAAAGCTGGCAAGACATTAAAACAAATAAAGATAAGCTACAAAAGCGGTATTGCTGGCTGGGTTTTCCGCCATGGCAAGCCTCTCATCGTAAACGATGTTGCACAGGATAAACGCTTTAATACTAGTGTTGATAACAGCACCGGCTTTATAACCAGGTCAATACTATGTGTTCCACTGGTTGTTCATCGCAAAACTATCGGTGTTCTCGAAGTATTAAATAAAACGGATGGCAGCGATTTCAGTGAAGAGGATTTAGCAGTACTATTGTCGGTGGCATCGACCGCGGCGATAGCGATTGAAAACACGAGACTGCATCAGAAAGTACTAGATGGATATAAAAGTACTATCAGAGGTTTAGCCGCAGCCGTTGATGCCAAAGACCCTTATACCTGTGGACATTCGAACCGGGTAATGGAATATGCTCTGCTGGGGGGAATCTCACTTTCATTATCGCGGGAAGAGATGGGAAACATCGAGAACGCTTCAATTCTTCATGACATAGGTAAAATAGGCATTGCCGATAGTATCCTGCGTAAGCCCGGTCCTCTTAATCACGATGAATTGCTCATCATGCGCCAGCATCCGTCAATAGGAGCAAACATTATCAAAGAAATTCCTTTTTTAAAAGAAGCAAGAAAGCTCGTTCTTCACCACCATGAGAGATATGACGGGACAGGTTATCCTGAAGGGCTCACGGAAACAGAAATTCCTCTTGGAGCTTGTCTGTTAGCTGTAGCAGATACTTTTGACACCATGACCACAGACCGCTCATACCGTGCCGCCCTCAGTATAGAATATGCGCTGGACGAATTGCACAGGTGCTCGGGTACACAATTTTGTCCCAGTGTAGTAGAAGCCTTCATCTCTGAATTTCTCAGGCAACCGAAGTGATTCTATGTATATGCCGATTCTTAAACCTGATCAATGGAGAGACAAGTAACAAATGCGAGTGACAGATCAATCAGATACAAAAATTGATTGAAAGGAAATGTATGAATATACGCATTTTGGGTGCCCACAACTGCGAAGCACAGACTGCGAGATGTGTTTCTATTCTCATCGACAATGTTCTGGCACTAGATGCGGGTGGGCTTACCTCAAACCTCTCCATTACAGAACAGCAAAAACTTGAGGCTATTCTACTAACACATGAACACTATGACCATATTAGAGATGTACCAGCGATTGCCCTGAATCTTTTCTTAATGCAAGGGGCCAGCCTTAAAGTATTCTCCTCTCTCAATGTGCGTAAAACCATTGAGACGCATTTGCTCAATGGCAAACTTTATCCCAGGTTTCAGGAATTGCCAGAAGCGAGTCCTACGATTAATTTTAACTTGATTACACCGTATCTACCCACAAATATCAATGGTTATCAAGTTACAGCTATCCCAGTAAACCACATAAATGCCACTCTCGGCTACCAGGTCA
This sequence comes from uncultured Dehalococcoidales bacterium, assembly GCA_964596125.1. Classification (GTDB taxonomy): domain Bacteria; phylum Chloroflexota; class Dehalococcoidia; order GIF9; family UBA5629; genus CAZQRP01. Next base: position 2,074 of record CAZQRP010000002.1, read on the forward strand.
GTAATGGAGAAAATAGGGCGATATTCTATACTGCTGACACCGGGCCAGGCTTACTCGAATGCTGGAAATATTTGTCTCCCCAGGTACTAGTAATCGAAGTAACCTTTCCGAACAGATACAGGGAATTTGCTACAAATACAGGGCATCTCACCCCGAATTTTCTTCATGAGGAGTTAATCAAGTTCCGCGAGTTTAGAGATTATTTACCTCAAATCGTTGTAGTCCATATGAATCCTATGCTGGAGCAGGAAATAGAAGATGAAGTAGCAGTTGTCGCCAAATCTTTAAATACTACAATTACCCTAGCATATGAGGGTATGCAGTTTAACATGTAAAGTTGGCAGCAGTAATTCTTGCCTACTTCCCCTTATAACTTAATATAGTAACGGTCCATCTCCGGTCCACTTTTAATCTGGGGCACAAATGAACAAATTCAGTCCCTATCCTCAATACCTATGGTTATAGACCAGTCGTAAAGATAGACTAAACCTTGATAACGATCCGATTACCGCTGCTCAATGCTCAAAACACCACATAACCAACCATACTACCTCCCGTCAAGGGAGTCATAAAGCCGACTCATGTTTATGCTATAATTCCTGTTATGTTAATTCTTGGTATAGAAACCTCTTGCGATGAAACCGCAGCGGCCGTGGTCGAAGATGGTGTCAACATCCGGTCTAATTTCATTGCCTCGCAAGTAGACATTCATGCTCGCTACGGTGGAATCGTGCCCGAAGTAGCCTCAAGACAGCATTTGATTACCGCCCTGCCAGTAATAGAGCAGGCCATGGTCGAGGCTAAAGTAACCTGGCACGAAATTGCTGCTCTCACAGTAACCTGCGGGCCCGGACTGGCAGGCTCATTATTAGTCGGAGTAAATGTGGCAAAAGCAATGGCCCTGGCACAGGACCTGCCACTTATCGGAATCAATCACCTTGAAGCTCATATCTATGCTAACTGGCTAACTGAGCTACAACCAGTTTTCCCCTGCCTCTGTCTCATTATTTCCGGCGGCCATAGTGATCTGGTACTGATGACGGGACATGGACAGTTCAAGAAACTTGGTCGGACTCGGGACGATGCTGCCGGCGAAGCTTTCGATAAGGGGGCCAGAATCCTGGGTCTGAGCTATCCAGGTGGCCCGGCTATCGAAACGGCAGCAAAAAACGGGGTGCCATCCCTGCCTCTACCCAGAGCATGGCTCAAGGGTACTGATGATTTCAGCTTTAGCGGGCTGAAGACTGCCTTGCTCCATGCAGCTCAGTCCGAGGACTTTTTGTCTTATTCTACCATAGCTGATGCGGCGGCCAGTTTTCAGCAAGCAATAGTAGATGTTCTCGCTACCAAAACTATTCAAGCTGCCGAAAGACTGGGCGTCCGGCAAATAGTACTTGCCGGTGGTGTCGCAGCAAACAAAGCCCTCTCCTCCTATATAATTCATCATTCGCCAATTCCAGTATTGATACCTCCTCCCTCCTTATGTACCGATAATGCCGCTATGATTGCCGCCTGCGGCTATTATCACTTTCAATCGGGCAACGTTAACGGCTATGAAATTGATGTGATACCCGGTCTTAGTCTGGGCTAAGATTAACCGGACATCTGGAACAGTTACGGTAACGGCAATGAGTCTTGAAAATATGAATCATACCTTGCTGCTGACACGCTGAAAGTTTACAATCAGGGTTTATGGAAAGCTGTTGCTTCATATAGCGGATTATATGATTATCACCCAGCTTTGGATAACGGAAATAGATATCGGTGGCTTTCTCCCTCAGCCCGGGTTCGGCGTTTACTTCAGCCCATGCGCACATAAATGGCAATACTATATTCACTGCTATCTCACCAGCCCTCCCCTGACCTAGAAGAGCCGGGCTTCCGGAAGAAGGAATACCGAAGTCATAATGGTCCATCCAATAACCATGGCCAGTAATTGTAAGGCCATGCTCAATCCAGCGATGCCCAGAGTCTTCAGATGCCTTTCTTACCAATTCCAACATCCCATAAAGTAATCCGGACCGCCGATAGCGACACAGCAGATGACTCAGAGCAATGATACGACGAGTAGGGAAATTATCCGGGCGTACTCTATAGAAGCACCAGTCAGCTTCTGTCATAGTTCCAGTTACACAGATGGAACGCCAAGTTCTCTCCAACTCCTCCACCTCTGGGCATTCGTCTGACCAATGTCTTAGACCAGACCGCTGGGAAGGTAACAGTCCCGCGATACCCAGAATCCGCGCCTGGTTAACAACACTGGATTCACGCTTGATTTTCTCCAATGTATTAAGCGCCAGTTTGTCAGCAAGTCGCTCGAACTGTTCAGTATTTTTAGTATATCCTAAAGCTCTGGCCATGTTTCGAAAAATCAGTTGACCAGCCTTTTCCCCTCTTAAACCATTCCGGAACAAAGCCACTTTAGCAGTAAAACGTTTTTCACCAGCAACCGTAAGTAATCTGGACAGAGACTCCTTGCGTATGCAGCTTTTCGCGCTCAAACACGGAAACATTGTATGGCGAGCTTCTAAAGTCTCTTGCTGTAGCTCGCTCAAAGGACGAATAAGAAAAGGACTCAAGCATACCAGAGGGATAATCTCACCATTTTGAAGTACGGTTCCAGCTTCATTATCATGCCACAGAACAACGTGAAGAACTATGTCGTTGTAGTTCGGATCTAAATGATGACCATGGCCATACCATTGACTGGACCTGACATGTACCTCTATATCACCTGTTATTGTCCTGCCATCGATGGCAAAAACAGCATCCCGGAAGTCGCAACCGGCATCATTGCTCACTCTTCCAGGAAAGACTACCTGAATCTGCGAACCGGTATCGGTAAACAAATTCGTTACCATTTGCTGCTGCCAGATACGGGCAACAACTTTCTCTGAGACTACTGTCTTCATCCTGTTACACGTTTTCGTGTATTACGAGATAAAATTTTTTAACCTTCACCCACTCTTCTGCACTATTTGGTATCCGATTTCTGGTCATGATTCACCCTGCCTGTTCATCTCTCTCCGCACTTCTGATGATGATAAAGATATCACCTTTCTTATTCTACAAATGGAATTAACCAGCCCTTCTTTCTACTATAAACCGGCTCAACGATATTGCTCAAAACCGTAAAATGGCAAACCGTAAAACGATGAGCACTTATTACAACGCAGACCACCAGAAATTAAAATAATGAAGTCAGTCGTCTCGCTTGTGAAACGTTAACCGGTAGACTATAAACCGAGCTATCGTTTGTTCCTCATTACGCCGAATCAATCCGGCAAATTCCATTCTCGTTATCAATACCTATTTTTTTTTATTTCCCTGTATCCGGTTGATAATTAAAATCGTTGCGTTCAGCAATAATATTAAGCAACGTAACTGACGTCCCCCTCGGTTTATATATTCCCACTTCCCACTCACTGATCGTCTGTTGGCGCGTACCCATTTTCTGGGCCAACTCAGTCTGCGTTAGTCCCAAGTGCTGTCTTAACGCCCTGATACGCTGCCTGTCCCAGTCAGCCTGCTTCTTTATCTTCCCCAATCTTCAATTATTTTACACGGTACAGTTTAAAAATTCAAATAGATATAAAAGAGATGAATGGTATAGAGCAGAAACAGAGCCATTAGATTTTTTAAGTAGCAGCGAACCGCGTTATTGACAGTAGCTTTACACCTATAATTATTTATGCTAATATTATTAGCAGTCTAAGGCCGAGAGTGCTAATAAATTATGAAGGAGGCAAATATGGCGACTAAACTTCAACCTTTAGGAGACAGGGTAGTGGTAAAACCAATACCCAAAGAGGAGGTCACCAAAAGCGGCATTGTTCTGCCTGATACGGTTAAGGAGAAGCCACAGGAAGGTAAGATCATCGCTGTGGGTCCAGGCAAATTAACCGATGATGGCAAACGAATAGCCATGGACGTCAAAGTTGGTGATATCGTGATCTATGCCAAATACGGCGGCACCGATATCAAGGAGGACGAAGAGGAACTGATTATCCTCAGGGAAAGTGACATCCTGGCCAAAAGGGCAAAGAAGAGCTAAGAGGAGAAAAATAAACAGGAATTTACAACAAGGAGGTAAAAAGTAATGGCAAAGCAAATTCTTTATGGTGAAGAGGCAAGACGAGTATTGAAAGCCGGCATCGATGCTCTGACCGATGCAGTTAAGGTGACCTTAGGTCCCAAAGGACGTCCAGTAGCTCTGGACAGAAAGTTCGGCCCACCAAATGTTATTAACGACGGTGTTTCCATAGCCAAAGACATCGAGCTACCCGACCCGTTTGAGAATATGGGAGCGCAATTGGTCAAGGAAGCAGCCAGTAAGACCAATGACAAATGTGGCGACGGTACCACCACGGCAACTATTCTATCTCAGGCAATCGTTACAGAAGGTTTCAAAAACATAGCTGCCGGAGCCGATGCTATGGCTTTAAAACGGGGAGTTGAGAAAGGAGTAGAAGCACTGGTTGGCGAATTGAAAAAGATGGGCACCCCGGTGACTACTAAAGAGCAGGTAGCTCAAACAGCGACAATATCAGCAGCAGATCCTGAGATAGGAAATCTTATAGCCGAGGTCATGGAGAAAGTGGGAAAGGATGGCGTAATTACCGTTGAAGAGTCTAAAGGATTACTGTTTGAGACAGATTATGTCGAAGGCATGGAATTCGACCGCGGCTATATAAGCCCATACTTCATTACCAACGCTGAACTTATGAAAGCAGAGCTCGAAGACCCGTATATCCTGATTACCGATAAAAAGATATCGGCTATAGCTGATATCCTTCCAGCTCTGGAGAAAATACTCCAGGTCTCCAAGAATCTGGTGATTATCTCTGAAGACGTGGAAGGTGAAGCCCTAGCTACGCTGGTGGTCAATAAACTAAGGGGAACTATGAATTGTCTTGCAGTCAAAGCGCCTGGATTTGGAGACAGGCGTAAGGCAATGCTTGATGACATAGCTATCTTAACGGGAGGCAAGGTTATCTCTGAGGAGATAGGCAGGAAGCTGGATTCAACCACTGTAGCTGACCTTGGCCGCGCTAGGAGAGTAGTATCCGATAAGGACAATACTACCATTGTCGAGGGCAAGGGTTCGGAAACGGACATCCAGGCCAGGATAAAACAGATCAAGGCACAGGTTGATGAGACTACCTCTGACTATGATAGAGAAAAACTTCAGGAGAGGTTGGCCAAGTTAGCCGGTGGCGTAGCGGTCATTAAGGTAGGAGCTGCCACTGAAGTTGAGCTAAAAGAAAAGAAGCATCGGGTTGAGGATGCCCTATCGGCGACCAGGGCTGCAGTTGAAGAGGGGATACTACCCGGTGGCGGTGTTGCTCTATTGAACGCCAGCCCAGTCCTTGATAAGGTTAAGGCAACAGGTGATGAAGCGACTGGTGTAGCGATCCTCAAACGGGCTATTGAAGAGCCGGTACGCTGGATCGCCATAAATGCCGGCCAGGAGGGCTCAGTGGTAGTGGACAAAGTAAAGAATAGCAAGAAAGGCACTGGATATGATGCAGCCACCGATACGTACGGCGATATGGTAACTAAAGGCATTATCGATCCGCTAAAAGTTACCAGGACCGCATTGGAGAATGCTTCCAGCGTCGCCAATATGATTCTGACCACCGAGTCTCTGGTAACCGACATTCCGGAGAAAGAAAAGGCACCACCTATCCCACATATGCCGGAGAACTACAAAAAGGTTGAACAATAAAACCGGGCGCCGCCTTTACGGCGGCTCCCTCTACTATCCCACTGGCACTCAAAGCTTTAACAGCTTGAATAGATGTTCTTCGTCCCTGGCAGGTCCAACGATAGCTAAATTTAACTTATCACCGACTAAAAGTTGTCGGGCAACTCGTTTCACATCCTCAGTAGTAACAGCTTCCACAAAGCGCATAACCTCATCAATGGAAAGAATGCGTCCGGTAAGCATCTCCTGAGCACCTAACCAGTTAGCAACACTTTGACTATTTTCCAGCGACAGTAATAATCGTCCCTTAGCCAGTTCTTTCGCCCTAGTGAGTTCACTGTCCGTTACATTATCCTTTAGTTGAGAAAGTTGATTAAGAATAGCCATTATAGCGTCATCCACTCGCCTGGAGTCCACCCCAGCGAGAACAACGACCGAGCCCGAATCCGTAAAATGGTCGACACAACTATGAATCTCATAGGCAAGTCCCTGGTTTTCTCTAATCTCAATAAACAAACGGCTGCTCATCCCTTCCCCCAGAACCACATTAAGCAGGTCAACAGCAAAACGGTCAAGATGAAATAGCGATAGCCCTGGAACACCAAGGGAAAGATGAACCTGCTCAGTGTCTCGAACCTCAATGCGCAATCTAGGAGCTTCCTGTTCACCGTCACTCGGATAACGGGATGCTACATTGTTTGGCTTCCAATCTCCAAGAGCGTTGCTGACAACATCCTGTACCTGTTCCTGTTCAATATCACCAGCAATGCTAACTACAGTGTTATTAGGTAAATAATGTCTGTAAAAATAATCGAGCATTTGCTGCTGTGTCAAGCTAGCCACCGATTCTTTTCTGCCGGCAACATCACGACCCAAAGGCCGTCCCGGCCACAAAAGTTCATCGATTATCGTATCAACTCTCTGCCGTGGAGAATCAAGGCTCATATTTATTTCCTCAATAATTATCTGGCGTTCCCGCCCTATGTCCTTAACGTCAAAGCGCGAATTTCGTATCAGGTCGACAAGCACATCCAGGGCCAAAAAGAAATGCTGGCTAGCCACCTTACACCAAAAAACGGTTAATTCCTTATCAGTGCCACCGTTGATCACACCGCCGGTGCCTTCGATAGCCCCACTGATTTCCTTGGCAGTCCGTCTCTTCTCAGTGCCTTTAAAGCAGAGATGCTCAATAAAATGAGAAATGCCAGCTTCATCCTCCGTCTCGTAGCACCCCCCAACACCCAGTAAGAAGACCACGGAGACTGACCGGGTATGAGGCATTCTACTGGTAATAAGACGAAGTCCGTTATCCAGCGTAATTTTTCGATACAAGATACCAAGATTTTACTCGGTGCCGCCGTTTACCGTCAATACAGCTTTTAGAGATGACAGTTTTATTACGATGATAGTATAATTACCTTAGTCCACTTGAATCGGTGGTATTGTATAAATGAGCCAGGTTGGTCTATCTAAGCTTTCTTTATTTCCGCTGACCTCAGGAGTAGATGGTCACGGTCACCTTTATATCGGTGGTTGCGATACTATTGAGTTAACCAAAGAGTTTGGCACGCCCCTTTATGTTTTCGATGAGCTGACCATACGCTCAAAATGTCAAGAGTTCAGAAGCGAATTCGCCAGCCGCTATTCAAACGTTCTGGTAGCTTACGCATCTAAAGCCTTTCTGAATAGAGGCTTAGCCATCGTCCTGAAAGAAGAGGGACTGGGACTAGACACTGTCTCTGGCGGCGAACTAACCCTAGCCCAATCCATGTCATTCCCCAAAGACAAAATCTATTTTCACGGCAATAATAAGACAGTGGATGAGTTAAAACTTGCCTTAGACTGGGGTATCGGCCGAATCGTGGTCGACAGTTTTTATGAACTAGAACTGCTTGATAGACTAGCACAAGAGATGGGAGTCAGCCAGAGTGTTTTACTCCGGCTATCTCCAGGTATTGATGCTCATACTCACCGACATACTACTACTGGAATCCTCGATAGCAAATTCGGTTTTCCGATAGCTACTGGCCAGGCTGAAATAGCAATAGCTCAAGCCATGTCAGCTTCCAACCTCAATCTCATAGGCCTTCATTACCATCTTGGCTCTCCGGTCCCAGAGACCTCTCCATATGCCATAGCTGCCGAAATTGTCCTTCATTTCGCTAAGGAAATGGAAACTAAATACAGTTTTCAGCTTAATGAATTCTCTCCTGGTGGCGGCTACGCCGTTCCATATACGCTGGACCAGCCGGTGCCAAGGATAGCTGATTATGCTGAGACCATAACTGGTACGCTGTCAAGCATGATAGAGAAGCTTGGACTAACACCTCCCAGGCTAATCATCGAGCCTGGCAGAGCAATCGTGGCACAGGCTGGTATAGCTTTATATACCGTAGGAGCCATAAAGGATATACCGGGCGTACGAAAATACGTTTGCGTCGATGGTGGTATGGGTGACAATATACGTCCAGCTCTCTATGAAGCAAAATATGAAGCCGTGGTAGCCAATAAGATTAACGAAAAAGCGTCAGTAAAGGTTACTGTCGCCGGGAGGTATTGCGAGTCAGGCGATATCTTGACCAGAGATATAGCACTGACTCCTGTTTCAGCAGGCGACATCATTGCCATACCGTCCAGTGGCGCTTATACTATTCCTATGTCCAGTAATTACAATATGATTACCAGACCGGCAATTATTATGGTCAAAGACGGTAAAGCTGATTTAATTCGAAAGCGGGAAAATTATCAGGACTTGATAAGGTTAGATGTAATCTAGAGAGTTGATATGTGGCGAACAACCGGACAACCAGAAGTTTTATCTTTGCTCAAGAATTGTCTCCAGACAGGCAATTTAGCTCACGCTTACCTTTTTGTAGGACCGCCACACGTCGGTAAAACCACACTTGCTCTCGATTTGGCTCAGGCGCTGAATTGTCAAGGAATCGAACCACCATGTGGTGAATGTCAGTCCTGCCGTAGAATTCTAAGCGGCAAGCACGCCGATGTGACAATCATTGAATTAAACTCCAGCAGCAATACCGCAGAAACAAAACCGAGAGTCAAGATTGGCATTGATGGAATCAAGGAGCTTGAACGGCAAGCCAACTTATCGCCTTATGAAGGTAAGTACAAAATATTTATTATAGATGGCGCTGAAAATTTATCGGGTGAAGCGGCTAACTGCTTCCTGAAGACTCTTGAAGAGCCACCGGCCGGAGTGATTTTTATTTTGTTAACCGCTGAAGAAACACAGCTTCTGCAAACCGTCGTCTCCCGCTGTCAACGGTTGGAGTTGAAGCCAATGCCGAATGTTGAAGTGGAGAACATTCTAGTTGAATCACGCGGGATCGACAGTGATAGAGCCAGATTCCTGGCCCGGTTATCTGATGGTTGTCTTGGCTGGGCCTTATTGGTTTCGGTGGATGAAAGCTACCTTCAGCAGCGGACTCAAAGGCTATCCGAGCTACTTCCCTTACTCAAAGCTGGTTGGAATGAACGCTTCAACTACGCAGCTCAATTAGAAAACGACCGTAAAACTGCCGAAGAAGTGATAAAAGTCTGGTTGACCTGGTGGCGCGACGTGATGTTGGTTAAGTGTGACTGCAAGCAGATTGTCACCAATATCGATTTAATCCAGGCGCTCGAAGAATGGGCAAAAGCACTAAGTCTGCCCGAAATTAAGGACTTCATTGCCAGCCTACAGGTATCATTGAACCAGATATCCAGTAACGCTAACCAACGGTTAGTCTTTGAAGTACTGATGTTAGATATGCCAAGAAAGGAGCAGAAAACTGGGCGTGAACCAGTATCCGCGTCCAGGACTTTATAATGTCTGAAATAGTTGGAGTACGTTTTCAGGACGCCGGCAAGATTTACTACTTTGATGCTGCTGGTATTCATCTGCAGATAAATGATTACGTAGTGGTCGAAACCAACCGGGGTAAAGAGCTGGGTAAAGTAGCCATTTCGCCAGACCAGGTTCTAGCCAACAATGTCTCCGAACCACTCAAACCGGTAATTCGCAAGGCAGAAGATGAAGACATAAAACAGGCTGAACAACGGGAAAAAAAGAATGAGAAAGCGCTGTCTAAAAGCCAGGAGTTAATTACCAAGCTCAACCTCCCTATGAAACCAATCTCAGCTCAATATAATCTAGATGGAAGTCATCTTACCGTTTTTTTTAGCGCCGAGAAGAGGGTCGATTTTCGCGAACTGGTTAAAGAATTAAGCCGCAATTTAAGGACCCATGTTGAATTAAGGCAGATAGGTGCCAGAGATGAGGCAAAGCATATCGGCGGTTTAGGCAAATGCGGTCTTCCATTATGTTGCACCACTTTTCTTAATGAGTTTAATCCGGTTTCCATCAGAATGGCCAAAGAGCAGGGTATTACCCTGAATCCAATGAAAACATCGGGACTCTGTGGTCGGCTTCTTTGCTGTTTAGGATATGAATATGAACAATACCGCGCTATGAAGGAAAAACTACCACCAATAGGCCAGGAAGTGTCAACACCTCTAGGCAAAGCTAAAGTAGTCGGTTGCAATCCTCTAAAAGAGGCAATATCCATAGAACTGGAGAGTGGTGCCACAGTCGAAATAGACCTGAAAAAGGTAACCTGGTAAAAGAAGGTACAAGCTGTTGCAAATAAGGAAAGCGCTGGTTACTGCGGTACATATTTCTGCCACTCACCATGTAAACGAAGATAATGGTATGGTACATAGAAACCATTGTTTCGAGGTTGTCTAGGTTGATGTAGCAGGGGCATTCCGGCTTCGATCGGCGTATGTCCAGCTTTTCTGCGATTACAGGGAATACAAGCACTAACGACGTTATCCCATGTATGTTCTCCACCACGGCGTCTGGGTATAACGTGATCTATGGTGAGATCTTTGCTTTGTAAGCCACAATATTGACAAATATGGCGGTCCCGGCTGAAAATTTCCACCTTTGTCATCTTACGCTGCCGGTGGGGTCTTTTAATAAAATAAACAAGACGGATAACCGATGGAACATCAAATATACCATTAACAGAGCGAAGACTGCCACGACCGTTTTCCAGAACTTCAGCCTTACCACGGAATAGCAGGACTATTGCACGGCGTACTTGGCAGATATTTAGCGGCTCATAGTTTTGATTGAGCACTAGAACTGGCGAACCTACCACAGATTTATCCTCGGCCAATGCAAATTATTTTAACAGGAAAATACTTGACCTACAACAACGTAAAGCTGTCCCATTCAGTTATCACTATAATCACAAATAGCAGGGTAAGATATAATTATCGAGAGTTCATCAACGCTACTCCAAGCTATAGTTCTCAACATGACAACTAAACGGACTCTGGTTTTTAGCTCCGTTTTCAGTCTACCGACAGGCAACAGGCTTCGTATCAGAAATTGCTATGACCTGCGAATACGCCGGGTATATCGTTCTGCCGGTTTAACGTTCCGCACTACTTTTCTATCGCCGCGATAATCAGGAGCCGTGATATTAAACACAAGGCTGATGCTGGGATCCACCATTCGAGAACTAATGCGGCTTTCTATCTCATCTAATGTAAAACAGGTGGTGATCACTGTAGCCAACCGGGCATTATAGCGATAATTAATCAACTGATAGAGTTTTTCTTGAGCCCAGGGCGTAGCCGATTGTTCGCCGAAATCATCAAGTATCAGTACCGGAGCGTTCTTTACTTTCTCGAATAGCTCATCATAGGAAATCCTGCTTTCCGGACTGAAAGCAGAACGCAAATGGTCAAGAAGATCAGGAACTACAATAAACAACACCGATTTATCGGCTTGAAGTAAATAATTAGCGATAGCCGCTGCCAGATGTGTCTTCCCGCAACCATTATCTCCCAGCAAGACCAACCAGCCCTGGGGAGATTGGGCAAAATTAAAGGTAATATTAAAGGCCTGCTCCAGGTTCTGTCGCTCTTCAGGACGCAGGTTTAACCGCTTATAATCAAAATTCTTAAAAGACATTTTCCTTAATAACTCTAACTCCAGTCCCCCGATTGGCTCAACTGAAACGGAAGATGTTTGTTGAATACCAATCACCTGACAGAGATCAGGATCAGTTAGACGACTTCTTAAATTTATATCAAGGTCTTCCACCGGCACATACGTGGTAATTACCGTAGGCAATTGTGCATTGAAACGATAATTAAGCAGCTGCTCAAGCTTTCCCTTTGCCCACGGAGTAGTCACCGTCATGGTCAAATCATCGAGGATCAAAAGCGGTGTAGTTTTAACCTGTTCGAAAAGTTCGTCATAAGCAATATCACTGGTTGGGTGGAATGTCGAACGAAGATGGTCTAAAAGGTCAGCAGTTCCAATATAGAACACGGGTTGGGCCAGACCTATACGATAATTGGCAATAGCACAAGCCAGGTGCGTTTTTCCGCAGCCATTTGGTCCGACAAATATCAACCATCCTTTCGGTTCAACAGCAAAGGCTCTGGCTGCCTCATACGCCTGTTTGAAATTATACTGTGATTCCCCTCCGTTCTGTCGCCCATCAGGTAATAGGTTATCGAACGTCAAACGGGATAACGTACCCAGGTTGCTATACCGTTGAAGCTGGGTAAGTTTCTCCATTTGCAGTTCTTCACGAACACACTGGCATGAGACGACACGGCTGTAATCCGGACGTCCGGAAGCCAGCAGGGGATGAATAAAACGAGCTCCATTACACAGGGGACAGGGTTGCCTGTCTTTCTCTAGCTCATCGTTTAACCATGTGCCCGTATTTTCCCCTGACGTACCTGATCGAACCGCTCTCTTTTTTAAAATTTCTCCCAGGCTTTCCATCATTTCTGCCTTCACTGGTCCATCGTTCCAAGATGCGAGCAATATATTTCCAGTTACGCTTATTCTGCGACACCGCTTCCCTGAAAGCACTCTCAATCCAATCTGCGGGGTAAAGGTCCTCGGCCCCTTGCAGCTCTTCGGCGATCATCGGCGTAAGCATACCTATGTTTTGCTCATATAGACTATAGATATCTGATAGCTGCCTGGTCTCAGGCACATTCTGTCTCTGAGGTAGTAAACCAGGTAACACAAGTTCACCCTGGCGGATCCTGTCAATTGTCTTCTTCTCAGCTTCCGTATTCATGAAATAAGTGTCCACCGTCGTACCATCTTTATCAAAACTGAAATGAAGTATGGCACCACTCTGGACAGCCAGAGCCAACGCACGCTTAAGCACCGCATCCGTGGATTTCGTCCCTTCCTCTGCTATGGCTTTTATGAGGTCAGGATCAATACTGAGCTCCGTAAAAGTCACGAACCGGGGATAGCCACGCCTGCGGCTGAGTAGCCAGAAAATATGCAACACCGTCTTGAGTGCGATAATATCTTTAATATGCGGCATTACCGCAGTAAAGAAAAGGTTCGGGATTGGTGTAACCACTGCTCCTTCTGGAAAACCAGAGAATGGTTTTTGTGACACGCTCTTATATCTCCTAAATATTTTTATAACATTTTATTAGAAACAGTTATTAATAAATCATTTGTGAATTTTGTGGTGCTGGCTATGAAATTTATCTTTACTTCAGCCCTGGGGCCATTGCGATTCTTGGCTATATTAACATCAGTGATACCTCTTGGATATTGTTCACCTATATGTTTCTCCGCCCATTCATCTTCGCTATAGTACAGTTCATCCCGATGCATAAGCAGAACCACATCAGCATCTTGCTCAATACTTCCACTGTCCCGGAGATCAGAAAGCTGAGGTTTATGAGTAGGTCGCAGTTCTACGGCTCGGCTGAGCTGTGATACAGCCAATACAGGCACATTCAGCTCCCTGGCAATCGCTTTCAGTGATCGAGTAATTTCACTGAGTTCCTGAACCCGATTTTCATTCCTGGTTTCACCCTTGATCAACTGCAGATAATCAACGATGATAAGGTCTACAGGGCGCTCGAAGTAAAGGCGTCGCGCTTTGCTCCGCAGTTCCAGTACGCGGAGCTGGGGTGAATCGTCAATATAGATCGGCGCTTCAGAAAGGATGCCACTGGCCTCCATGATCTTTTTTTCATTTTCTTCACTGTAGCTACCATGGCGAACGTGCCCCAAATTTACATCGGACTCGCTGGATAAGAAGCGCTGGGCAATTTCCAGCTGAGACATTTCCAGGCTGAACAATGCAACACAGGCTTTTTGGTTAATAGCTGCATTTCTGGCTATATTAAGGGCCAGGCTGGTTTTACCTACCGTTGGTCTGGCGGCTAATACAATCAGGGCAGAACGCTGCAGCCCCACTAACAAATCATCTAAAGCGGTAAAACCGGTGAAAATATGAGGGATATCCTCTTCAACCGTGACCGGTCCGGTTTCCTCGAAATATTGACCAAGAATATTGCGCAGTAAAACAAAATCGCCGTGCCGCCGCTGTTGTCTTACCTTGAAAAGAATATCCTCAGCTCTACTGAGGGCGGTATCAACATCTGCCTCTGCTTCAAAGCCGATAGCAGCAATCTGATTGGAAGCACTGATTAGCCGACGCATAACAGAGAGTCTGGATACAATCTGAGCATACGACTCTATATGAAGAGACGTAGGCACCGTCGATACCAGCTTACTCAAATAAGCCACACCACCAACCTCTTCCAGTTTATCTCGCTGAGCTAATTCATGCGCTACAGTTATTTGATTGATAAGCTCATGACGCTCGTATAGACTAAAGCAGGCATCGTAAATCCATCTATTCTGCGGCGTGAAGAAGTCCTCCCCTTTCAGAAAAGCAGCAATCTCAAACATAGCATCACCATCAATCAGAAGCGAGCCAATTACCGCCTCTTCTGCTTCGACATCGTATGGAGGCAATTTTTCGTTATTCATTATCAGTCTTTTCTTCACTAATAATAACTTTAATCTTGGCCTCTATTTCTTTTGCCAGGTTGATGGTTACCTCATGACTACCAAGAGTCTTTAATGGTTCAGCTAGTTCAATCTTTTTCTTATCAATTTCCACGTCCATAACCTTGGAGAGCTCTTTAGCTATGTCGGCGTTAGTGATAGAACCATGGAGACGGTCCTTCTCACCAACCCGAGCTTTAAAATATACCTCCTTTGCCTCCAGGCGTTGAGCCAGTGCAGTAAGCTCTTCCCGTTGTCGGGCAAGACGCTGTGCATCCTTTTCAGACTGAATCTTAGCTGCCTTTATAGCTGATGGCGTTGCCGGTAAAGCCAGCCCTCGAGGAAACAGAAAATTTCTGGCATAACCATCCGCTACTTCACCTATTTCTCCCTGCTTTACTTTAGTAGACAGGTCCTGTAAAAAAACGACTTTCATTCTTATCTCCCTATACCCCGGTACTTATATATATTTTAATATAAACGAAGCTGATAGAGCATATTCTTTATAACATAGGCAAATACAATCAATAAATAAAATCTGATAATTTCCCTCAGTCAACAGGAATCCTATCCTTTTTATGACTGATTAGAAACTCCTCCTTCACTTTAGCCAATGCCTCAGATCCGCTAAGAAGGTCAATAACTGTCATAGCCAGAGCTTTAGCAGCATCAATCAATCCCTTATGTCCTTCTTCAGAGGCAGCAGCTTTGGCAAAATCCAGAGAATGAAGAGAAATATCTGGAGAAACGATACCTATCGAAGGATGGATGGCAGGTACGATCTGACTGACATTACCCATATCGGTGCTGCCGAAACCAAAACTAGACTCAAAAGGTTCCACTTTGCGTCCCAGCGATTCCAGGTTTTGGGCGAACAGGTGCGCTAAATATAGGTTATTATTCATCGGATCGTAGACTATATCACCCCACTTATAATCCAAACGGGCTCCGGTAGCAAGCGCTGCTCCGGTGAAACAATCGAGAACTTTTTGTTTCAGGTCAACAAGATAAACAGTATCGGGAGCACGTATGAGAAACGTAGCTGAAGAGTAAGCAGGAACTACATTAGCAGATTCACCACCGTAAGTAATTATACCATGGATACGAGCTCCATCCCTGATATGCTGGCGAAGTGAGTTTATCGCATTAAAAGACACTATCATTGCTTCCAGAGCATTGACCCCCTTTTCGGGATGAGCCGCAGCATGAGCGGCTTTGCCAAAGAATTCAATATCCAGACTGATGCAGGCGAGTGCCTCAATAACCGCCATATTTCTCGCCCCTGGATGGACTATCATCGCAATGTCAACTTCACTAAAGACTCCGGCATCAATCAAAATCACTTTACCGCCGAAAAGCTCCTCCGCAGGCGTACCGATAACAGCAACCGTACCGGCATAATCCTCAACGACACATTTACACGCAACACCAGCCCCTGCTGCTGAGGCAGCAATTACATTATGGCCACAAGAATGTCCGATTTCAGGTAAAGCATCATACTCAGCAAGTAAAGCAATCACTGGCGTTCCACTGCCATAAGATGCTTTAAAAGCGGTTGGAAGTCCCCCGATACCACTTTCTATCTGGAAACCGTTTCTCTCCAGAAAATCGCACAACCAACTTGATGCCTTTTCCTCATGGAATCCCAGCTCAGGATTATCATGAATATTAAGGCTTAATTGAACAAGTTCCTGTCTGTTAGAGCTAATCCTCCTATTTACTTCCGCCTTTAATTCGTCTTTGGATAAAACCATTTTATATCTACGACATACTATGTCTTTACGGAGTAATTATACTCCAAGAGGTTAGTATATACTAGAAATGATTAAAAAAAATTACAGTCAACAGCCGCTTTCCTTTCTTGACATAGGATAGTACTCAACCTATAATAATGAGCCAACTCAATAGGCTTTTTCATGAAATGTACATTAATGTTGCCCAATTACTAAAGGAGTCAATCGGCTCAAGTCGAGATTATCGAATAGATGAACGTATTAACGAGAAAGGTATACATCATATCCGCGGCACGATAACCCTTACCCGCACTGACCGAAGTATTTTAGTCAAAGGTGATATTAATGCCACTATAAAAGGCACCTGCAGCAGATGCCTTAATCCCGTTAATCACTCAGTCGACGTTAACCTTGAGGATGAATACTTTCCCAGTGTTGACATATCGAGTGGTTCATCTCTGCCCAGCAAACCTGAAAGATATACCATAGATAAAAATCATATCCTGGACTTAAATGATGCAATTGGCCAGTATACATTACTAGCTATGCCTATGAAATTGCTTTGTCGTCCAGATTGTGCCGGCATTTGTCCGACTTGTGGGGACAACCTCAATCAGGGTGATTGCCCGTGTTCCCCTAAAACCTACGACCAGCGCTGGTCAAAGCTAATCCGTTTAGGAAAGGAGGGTAACGTTTAAATGGCACTACCAAAGAGAAAATATGCCAAAGCTCGACAAGGGAAAAGACGTAGTCATCTGGCTCTTACTATTCCAGCAATGGATACCTGCTATCAATGTCACAGCCCTAAATTGTCTCACCATGTCTGCCCCACGTGTGGTAGTTATGCTGGCAGGGACGTAATCTCAATTAAGAGCCCAAAGAAAAAAACTTGATCAGGAGGTTTATAGTAAACTACTTGGAGCAATACTACGTTACTATAATAAAATTTCAAGTTTTTTATTACAATATGTAGAATATTACTAAAAGGGTGTAAAATGGATATATTTGAACAAGTTAAGAAGGCTATCTACAAAGTCCAACCCGGAATCGATGAGGCTAAAATAGTCCCACAGGCTCTGCTGGGTGAGGATTTAGAAATTGATTCTTTAGGCAGGGTAGAGCTTGCTTTAGCTATCGAAGACGCTTTCGGATTCTACTTACCAGATGAGGAACTGGAAAGTATTGCCACTGTCGGCGATGCTGTTTCCCTTATAGAATCCAAATTAAAGGATAAGAATGCCTAATCGAGTAGTGATTACTGGCTATGGAGCTATTACGCCGCTGGGCTCAAATATTGAAGATACCTGGCGAGCATTAATCGCCGGTAAATCGGGGATCGACTATATAAGCCTGTTCGATTCAACCGATTTCAATGTTAAGGTAGCGGCTGAAGCCAAGGACTTTACCCCGAATGACTACCTTGATCCAAACACAATACGGTACACAGACAGGTTTACTCAATTTGCTATGGTGGCCAGCTTACAAGCTATTGAGAATGCGAAGCTTAAAATAAACGACACAAATAAATATGATACCGGTATTCTGGTCGGCAGTGGCATCGGCGGTTTAACTACGTTGTCACAGCAAATAGAGGTGCTGGATACAAGAGGCCCATCCCGGGTAAGTCCCTATACTGTGCCCATGATGATAGCCGATAATGCTTCAAGCCGGGTATCGATAAAAACAGGAATTATGGGGCCCAATCTGAGCCTGGTCTCATCCTGTTCGACAGGAACAGATGCCATTGGCATAGCTTATAAAATGATAAAACACGGTGAGATTAAATCGATGATTGCCGGTGGTGCCGATGCTGCTGTTACCCCTATCGGTGTTGCAGGATTTTCGCAAGCCGGCGCACTATCGAAAAATACGGACCCTAAGATTGCGTCGAGACCTTTTGATGCTAAGCGTGACGGCTTCGTTATTGGTGAGGGTTCTGCTATCGTAGTTTTAGAGAGTCTCGAGTATGCCAGTTCCAGAAAAGCTACTATTTTGGCAGAAATTATCGGTTATGGAGCTACATCAGACGCTAACCATATTACCCAGCCTTCTGAAAACAGTGAATCGGCAGTTAAAGCAATCGAGTTCGCCTTAACCGGTCTCAGCCACGATAAGGTTGACTATATTAACGCCCATGGGACATCAACACCGCTAAATGATATGAGCGAAACCAGAGCCGTTAAGAAAGCATTTGGCAAGAGGGCATATGAAATTCCCATTAGCTCCATCAAATCTATGGTCGGCCATATGCTCGGCGCTGCCGGGGCACTGGAAGCTATTGTCTGCTGTGAAGTAATAAAAAACAGTGTTATACCTCCAACAATAAACCATGAAAACCCTGATCCGGAATGTGACCTGGACTATGTGCCAAACAAGGCAAGGGCCACCGATGTCAACATAGCTATTTCAAATTCATTTGGCTTTGGTGGTCACAATTCGGTCCTTACTATCAGTCGTTATTACGAATAAAAAGGAGCATTATTGGCTAAGTCATCTAAGATAACTGTCGGAGTTGATATTATAGAGATATATCGAATCAAGCAAGCGGTATCAAACTGGCAGCACTCGTTTTTGAGTCGTATTTATACCGAGGTTGAATTAAAACACTGCCATAACCTGGCTTCAAGCTTAGCTGCCCGCTTTGCTGCTAAGGAAGCGGTGATGAAAGCTCTTGGTACTGGCGCCAGAGGTCTAAGTTGGCGAGATATCGAGGTTATTTCGAATAACAACGGCACTCCCTTAGTCCAGCTCTATGGCAAAGCCCTGGATAAAGCCAGAGAAATTGGAATAACTGAATTCTCTATTAGTTTATCCCATAATAAACAATATGCTATTGCCTTTGTAATCGGTAATGCTGTCTAACTTCTCAATTTGTAAGCTACTTAATATAAAATATCCTATCTTTCAGGGGGGCATGGCTTGTCTCGGGACGGCCGAGTTGGTATCTGCAGTGTCCAATGCTGGAGGCTTAGGTATTATTGGCAGTGGGAATGCTCCTCCTGACTGGCTAACAGAACAAATCAGATTGACCAGGGAAAAGACCGACAAACCTTTTGGCGTTAATATATTACTGATGTCACCCTTCCTGAAAGAAAACCTGAAGGTAATCTTGGATGAAAAAGTCAATATCGTTACGTTGGGCGGTGGAATTCCCGGCATCCACATTCCAGCTTTAAAGGAAGCTGGAGCCAAGGTGATGCCGGTTGTTTCCAGTGTTGCACTTGCCCGACGTCTGGATAGATTGGGAGTAGATGCTATTATTGTCGAAGGTCTGGAATCAGGCGGTCATGTCGGTGATACAACCACAGTAGCTTTATTGCCCCAGGTAGTCAGCAGTGTTAATGTGCCGGTGATAGCTGCCGGTGGAATTGCCGATGGGCGTGGGCTGGTAGCAGCGCTGGCTCTTGGAGCTCAGGGAGTACAAATGGGGACACGGTTTATCTGCTCAGAGGAATGTATCGCTCATCCAAAGTTTAAAGAACAAGTTATTGAAGCTCAGGACCGAGCTACAGTAGTCACCGGAGAACCAACCGGACATCCTATACGTTGTCTGGAGAACAAGTTGACGCGGCAATTCATGGCCCTTGAAAAGGCAGGAGCATCTAAATCAGAACTAGAGGAACTTGGAAAAGGTAGGTTGTATTTGGGAGTGATTCAGGGTAATATAGAAGAAGGCTCGCTCATGGCAGGCCAAGTAGCTGGCTTAATAAAAGAAACCAAGCCGGTTGAAGCAATAATACAGGATATATTACTCGAAGCTGAAAAAATAATAGAAACACTTTATAAATTTAAATCATAAGGAGAATGGAACATGGTAGAGGAAATAAAAGTCGCTTATGTTTTTCCGGGGCAAGGATCTCAATCACTTGGCATGGGCTTAGACCTGTATGTCCACTATGCTTCTGCTAGAGATGTTTATGACGAAGTTGATCAGACTTTAGGATTTTCCCTTTCGCGGCTATGCTTTGAAGGTCCCGAATACGAACTTACTCAGACTATTAATGTACAGGCAGCAGTATTAACCACAAGCATAGCCTGTCTAAAAGCTGCTGAAGAGGTTACTGAAAATAGCCTGCCACCTCCTACATTCGTTGCCGGACATAGCTTGGGCGAATATACTGCTCTGGTAGTTGCTGGCGTATTGAGTTTGTCTGATGCAGTACGCCTAGTTCGCGAGAGAGGACGATTGATGCATGAAGCTGGACAACGGAAAGCTGGCGGGATGCTGGCTATAATGGGCCTCGACCTAGAAACCGTTGAGACCATCTGTCTATCGGTCGGCACTGTAGTTTCCAATATCAATTCTCCCGGTCAGATTGTAATCAGCGGTGCTCAAGAAAATTTAGAAAAGGCAAGAAGATTAGCACAGTTAAAAGGTGGCCGACGGATTATCCCATTAAAAGTGAGTGGCGCCTTCCATTCTTCTTTAATGGAGCCCGCCTTAGAAGGTTTGAGAACTGCTATAGCAGGATTTACCTTTAATAAACCAGATGTACCAGTTGTGGCTAATGTGACATCTCAGCCATTAACAGGTGTCCAGGCAATAAAAGAGGAACTCGTTAGCCAGATAGTTCACTGTGTCAAATGGCAACAATCTGTTGAAAGTATGATAGCGAGGGGTGTTACCACGTTTTTCGAGATAGGCCCTGGTGAAGTACTTACCAACTTGACCAAACGAATCAGTCCAGGAGCACGTACTGTAAATATTAGCAATGTGGACACTATAACGGAACTGTTAAGCTGGCGGAAGAAATAATTGCCACTTTCGCAGGCCATATATAAAACCCGGTGAATTATAAACAGCACTCGCTATCGAGAAATAGCAAGGAAAATAGAAACATTTCAAGTAGGTGAATACAGTAGTGGTTGGATTACGTCGGAAAGCTAGAATCGCAGCATTGCAGACTCTTTATGAAATTGACTGCTCAAGTCATGAATCTGAAGAAGTTTTAGCTCGCTCCTTACAAGAAAAAGACTTCCCTGAGGATGCAGCTTGTTTTGTTCGGGGACTGGTTTATGGAGTTCTCCAGAATAAGGATGCTATCGATAACACAATTCGACGTTTCGCTCCCCTCTTTCCCGTAGAACAAATAGTAGCTGTTGATAGGAACGTACTCCGCCTTGCTATCTTTGAAATTTTATTCGATACCACTGTTCCAGTTAAAGCAGCCGCAAACGAAGCTATTGAGCTTGCGAAAAGCTTTGGCGGCGAAACTTCTCAAAAATTTATTAATGGAGTACTCGGTGCTGTAATAGCCGATTACGAACTGAAGAAAAAAGACCAGGAATTAATTAAAAGCGGTTAGCGAGTTTAGTGGTTTGATAAATAGAAAGTGGCGACTATCTTAGAGCGACTCAGGAAAATAATTATAGAGCAGCTAGGCGCTGATGAAGAATCTGTAGTGCCTGCGGCATCTTTTGCTTATGACCTCAATGCTGATTCCGCTGATCTGGCAGAGTTGGTTGCGGAAATAGAACATGCATTCAGCACTCCGAAATTAAAGGTGGAAATCTCAGACAAAGATATGGAGAAAATCGTCACTGTTCAAGATATTATCGATTATCTTCAAGATCATGTCATGGAGGATTAGAAAAAAACCTGAATCACTATCTCTACTGAGATAGTTCCTTATTTAAAGCTACTATCTGAAGTATTTTTCGCAATACATCCGGCCATCTGTTTCCAAATTGTCTGATATTCAGTTTAACCTGCCTGGTACCTATCACGATCCCATCTTTATAGTCCTGTGGTAACTGCAGTCCCCTCAATTCATTTGCTCCATTAAAATGTACTATAATCTGCCTGTCTTTTGTCGAGATAGACCCTACTCTGGCCTCAACGGCTAACTGTTTTATGTCAACAACATATAGAAGATTCTTGACCGCCTGGGGCAGCGTTCCAAATCTATCTCTGAGTTCATCAGCTATGTCCTCTCGTTCCATAGCAGTTTTCACAACAGCCAATCTTTGATAAAAGGCTATCCTGGTATTCTCACTGGCGATATATTCGTCCGGAATATAAGAGACCATGGGCAAGGATATGGAAGGAACTGGAGGCATAACTCTCTCAGGCTCTATTTTCCTGCTTTTCCCCCGCTTTAATTCCAGAACTGCATCAGCTAAAAGACGGCAATAAAGATCAAAGCCCACGGCAGCTATATGACCACTTTGTTTTACTCCCAGCAAATTCCCCGCTCCCCGGATTTCCAAATCTTTCATGGCGATAGCAAATCCCGCACCTAACTCGGTTGCTTCCGAGATAATCTTCAGCCGCTTTCGAGCTTGTGGGGTCAACTGTTTCCCTTTATCAAATAGAAAATAAGCATAGGCATTATTACAGCCACGACCCACACGACCACGTAACTGATAAAGCTGTGTCAATCCCAGCTTATCGCTTTTATCGATAATGAGGGTGTTTACATTTGGCATATCCAGACCAGACTCGATAATGGTAGTAGTAAGCAGGACATCACTCCTGTGACCAGCAAACTCAACCATTACCTTCTCCAATTCTTCCTCTCGCATTTGACCATGGGCAACTGATATTACAGCTTCGGGAATTAGGTCAGTCAGCTTATTTGCTAACGAGTTAATGCTCTGGACCCGGTTATGAACAAAAAATACCTGTCCATTCCGCTGAAGCTCACGTAATATCGCTTCCCGGATCAATCGCTCATCATACGTACCGATTTTCGTCTTGATTGGCAGACGGTCTTCAGGTGGTGTTTCCATAACGCTTAAATCTCGGATCCCACTCAACGACATGTGAAGAGTTCGTGGAATCGGTGTAGCGCTTAAAGTAAGAATGTCTATCTCCTGCCTCAATTTTTTAAAGTATTCTTTGTGAGCTACACCAAAACGCTGCTCTTCATCTATTATTAAAAGCCCCAGTTCCTTAAATACGACATCCTTTTGTAGTAACCGGTGAGTGCCAATACAGATATCCACTATGCCGGCAGCCAGGCCCTCGATGATAGTGGCCTGTTCCTTTTCCGAGCATAAACGACTCAATACCTCAACCCTAATGGGAAAAGCCTGCAGCCGTTCATGAAACGTAATGAAATGCTGCTGGGCTAGTACCGTAGTCGGAACCAGTAAAGCAACCTGTTTGTTATCCATCACTGCCTTAAATGCAGCCCGTATGGCAATTTCCGTTTTACCATAGCCAACGTCACCACAAACAAGTCGATCCATTGGCTTTTCCATTTCCATGTCAGACTTGACCGCTTGGACAGCCTCCAACTGGTCGGGAGTTTCCATATAGGGAAACGAAGACTCTAACTCCCGTTGCCAGAGTCCGTCATCGGAAAACGCATATCCCGAAGCTGTCTCCCTGGCAGCATATAGCCTCAGTAATTCTTCGGCCACATCAGCTACAGATTTCTTAACTCGCTGCTTTGTTTGCGCCCATTCCTGTGTACCCAGTCTACTGAGCTTCGGTGGTCGATCACTACTGCCAATATAACTGCTGACACGGTCCATCTGGTCAGTGGGGACATAAAGCCTGTCAAGGTCAGCATATTCCAGAACAAGATACTCCCGTTCGGTACCTTCACCAATGATTCTGGTCAGCCCGGTGAACTTGCCAATACCGTGATCAACGTGGACCATATAATCGCCTGGTCTCAAGTCGGAAACAAATTGATGATGGCGTACCGATCTTGCTTTGAACAAGCGCCGCTGCTTAATATAGCCAAACAGCTCGTTATCAGTAAACACAGTCAGGATATCATCTAGCAACCAACCCTCAGTCATTGAACCTTGAACCAGAGTAACAGAGCCAGACCGAGGTTCATGCTCCAGCCGGGAAACAGGGTGAACTAAAATATCCTGTTCTTGTAACAGCTCAGAAAGACGGTTCGTTTGCTGGCTAACTATCAGGATGCGATCATTTTTTTCAAGTTTTTGTTTCAATTCTCTAGAAAAGACTCCAAGCCTTCCACCGTATTTGGGCACAGTTGAAAACGGTAAAGACCGTAGACAGGTCTCCCGAGAGTTATCGATATCCCAGGAACAAAAAAACAACCGTCGCTTGACTTCGTTTATCTTTGTCTTGAATTCTATATGCGATATTAGAGAAGAATCAGAAACTGACACTGGTTCACTGTTTCCCATCTTTGCCACTCGGGACTCCTTTGCCTGAGCGTTTATTTTATGGATGATATCAGTGATTTCATCAAAATCGTCTAATATTAAAAGCGCCTCATCAGGCAGGTAGTCCAGAATAGTGTCATTGTTAAGATTAGTAAAATTTTCTTTCGCTGGTATCACCGTTACTGAGGTTACAAATCCTTGTGAACGCTGTGTCTTTGGCTCGAACAGCCGTATGTTATCTATTTGATTACCGAAAAATTCTATTCGAGCAGGTAGCTCATTATCTATAGGGAAAATGTCGACAATACCACCTCGACGACTTATTGTACCACGCAGTTCCACGAGATCATCTAAATCATATCCCATAGACTGCCATCTACCCACAAGCTGAAGCGGGTCTGCAGACATCCCCACCTCCAGAGTGTGATAAGCTTTATCGAAGCCAGACGGGGATACAGTTTTACTGGCCGCAGCTACAGCCGAGCTTACTATCAATGGAATACTACGGTTATGTACTGATTCCTTCTGATACGTAGTAAGTGCTGAAAGTGCCTTAAGTCTCTCTGCCATCGTTTCAGAGTCTGTTGTGGAGAGCGCTCCTTCTACTAAGAAATCAATCTCGGGATAAAAATATAATAAGGCAGAATCGGGACACCAGGTTTGAAGCTCGTCAAAGAGTCTTTTCGCATCCTCAGGGTGTGGGATTATCACCAGAATAGGTAACGCTAATCCCAGGTAAAGGGACGCAATAAAATAAGGTTTTGCAGCATTTGTTACCGCCAGCTTATTCTCTAACTCTGGCGTCTTAATCAATCCGCTTTTGAGTTCCTGGTACCTGGAATTGTGCTCTACTAGAGAGAGAAGACAAGACAAATTCATTACATCATACCTGTGAGGCCGGTCATACAGTTAAAGAGCATCCTACTGAGCTCTAGCTGGATTGTAACACAGCGGCAAAAAAACAATCTAATATCAATACTCCTCCACCATTATAAAAAGGATTGGTCAGAACACTAACCAAGGTCATAGGACCTATAAGATCGGACAAGGACTGGAATTATTGCTCCGGTTCCAATCAATATGCGAGCTTTGAAATTAGTGTTACTTATCTCATGTCTGGTAAAATCAGAGCAAGGAAATGAATATGTCAAATACCCAATACAAACAAATTATTGACCTGGCTATTGCCGAAGACCTCAAATCAGGAGATCCAACCACCGAGGCACTAATACCCGAAACTCAATATGGGACTGCCCGGATCACAGCCAAAGAACAAGGGATACTTGCAGGGATCGAAGTAGCCAAGCACGTTTTTCTGAAAGTCGATCCTGAATTAAAGGTAAATATATATATCAGGGACGGAGCTGAAATCGACACTGGAGATACAATAGCGAAAATAGAAGGAAAGACTGCCAGTATATTAAAAGCAGAGCGAGTAGCCCTGAACTTTCTACAGCACCTCAGCGGCATTGCATCAATGACAGCCCGGTATGTTAAAGCCATAAAAGGCATGCCTGTACAGGTCACAGATACCAGAAAGACCGTGCCCGGCATGAGAGTGCTGGAAAAGCAAGCTGTTGTAATGGGTGGGGGTAAAAATCACAGAATGCATTTAGGCGATGGCATTCTGATTAAAGACAATCACCTGACCGCTCTTTATAGAAAAGGCCTGCATATAAAGGAAATCGTAGCCGAAGCCCGTCAAAAAAACAAATGCGGATTAAAAATTGAAGTAGAAGTAAAAAGCCCACAAGAAGCTGTCGAAGCTGCCGAGGCCATGGCTGACATTATCATGCTAGATAATATGAACCTTAATGATATGCGCCGGGCAGTCCAAATGATTAAAGGACGCGCTGTAATTGAAGCCTCAGGAGGTGTTACTTTAGATAATATTCAGGCCATTGCCGAAACTGGTGTTGACATTATCTCAGTGGGAGCCCTCACCCATTCCTCAAAAGCCCTAGATATCAACCTGAAGCTAGACTAGCAAGCATTAAAAAAGACTCTACTCAGTACAAAAACGATTCATTAGTACATAAGCTGTCACTGGATTTTACGCGTCTGTTTCCTTTAATGCTTCTGAAGCGCCCTGCAAGGATTCATTAGCCTTGACCATATACTGAGCTGCATTTACTATATCCTGGTAAATCACACCGTCACCGAGATCTTTTGCTTTTTCCGCCCACTCCCTGAATTCTTCGCTATGCTCTTTATTATGCTCGATCCAATAATTCAATAATTTCTTTAACCTCTTAAGCTCAATCTCGTCCATCCAAGCCATCCTTCCATATAAGTCTCACCTTTAGCTTACTTTTGACAATCTGCGCATAGGCCAAAAACAGCTAAATGTTTCAAATCAGCTTTAAACTTATAATCACGTGCCAACGTTTCTATTACAGGGAGCAGCGTAGACTCAGGTAAATCGATTATCTTGCCACAATTATTGCATACAAGATGATGGTGATGTCCTTTCTCCGCCGGATGATATCGGATACGCCCATCACCCAGGTCAATCTCTGATACTAATCTGAGCTCCTTCAACAATTCGAGCGTTCGATAAATAGTGGAAATATTAGCGTAAGGATACCTGGCACGGACTTTAGCATAAATTTCCTCAGCACTGATATGCTGGTCAACACTATGAAGAGCTTCAATGACCATCATCCGCTGTGGGGTCAAGCGATAACCTTTTTCCTGAAGTTCCTGATTACAACTCATTTAAAAAAGCATATCATGTCTTATGAGAATTGCGCAATACGCCGCTCATGCAATCTTTTCCTTGCTATCTAGCATAATAGTCACCGGGCCGTCATTATAGATATTTACTAACATGTGCTGCTGAAACTGACCAGTCGCCACTTTTAGTCCAGTATCACGCATGCGCTTCACAAAAAGGTTAAACAGAGATTCGGCCTGATCAGGTGATGCCGCTCCTGAAAAACTAGGCCGCCGTCCCTTCCGGGTATTAGCCATAAGAGTAAACTGGCTGACTATCAGGATATCTCCACCGATTTCCAATGCCGAGAGATTAAATTTACTTGCCTCGTCGGAGAAGATGCGAAGGTGAGTTATTTTGTCAACCAGATAATCGATGTCCCGCTCAGTGTCTCCCTGAGCGACACCAACAAAAATAACCAGTCCATGACCAATTTCACCGACAACTTCAAAACCTGCCTTCACCGAAGCTTCGGTGACCCGCTGCAGCAATACTTTCAAAAGACCCCCGATATATTTGCCTGTGGCTGAGTTACCTTTTGATTTATTTTAGAAAAAAAGTCATACTTAATACAAATTGACAGGTCATAGTTTGAATAGTACAATAATTTTTGCGGCAAAACGGAGGGAGGAATGGCAATGCTAGAAATGACAATTGATAGTATACGTGTCAGTATGATGAATTATCAGCACGTAGTTATTTTAAAAGAAAAAAACTCAGACCGTTATTTACCTATCTGGATTGGTCCTGCGGAAGCAGATGCTATATCCGTCAAACTACAAAATCTGGATATATCCCGCCCCCTGACTCATGATTTATTGAAGAATACGATATTTGTATTAGAATCTTTATCAGGAACATCGGTCAGCAGAATTGTTGTTAATGACCTTCGTGCTGATACATTTTATGCTCAAATTATTTTTGAATTCAATGATGGTCCTATCCCAACCGCAGTCCAATTTCTAACGGAAAGCAGTTCTCTTCAAGACTATGATAAAGGCACGTCCTTGTCTATTATATGGCAAGGTAAAAAACATAATGCAAAAGTGATAGATAAATGGCAGGAGTCAGGGAGAAACTTCATGGAAGTGGAAAATGAAGGTGGCCTGATGTTTGAACTCTGCTTCGATTCGGCTAATGAGCGATGGTTGCTGACCAAG
Organism: uncultured Dehalococcoidales bacterium; assembly: GCA_964596125.1. GTDB lineage: Bacteria > Chloroflexota > Dehalococcoidia > GIF9 > UBA5629 > CAZQRP01. Next base: position 30,350 of record CAZQRP010000002.1, read on the forward strand.
GTAAAACTTGACTCCAGGCCCAGTGATGCGATCGCCCTCGCAGTAAGAGTATCGACGCCACCTGATTCCCCTCACCTCCCTATCTATGTTGAAGATACAGTGTTGGATAAAGCCGGTATTATACTCGACCGGGAAACAGGAAAACCTATCCCACAAGAGAAAATTAGTGGCGGAGCAGGAGAAACTGGTAAGGTTGACGAGCAAGAACTGAAGAAACTTTCAGCTTTTTATGATTTCATCAATACTCTTGACCTGGATGATCTTGGTAAACACAAATCTTGAACATATCTATACTCTCCACCTACCATGAATGAAAGCTTTATCAAAAAGTTAATGTCTCTGGCAAAGTGCACCGCATGCGGAGGTCATTATAAAATAAGTGACATTAAGATCGTGGGGCATCGGGATGATGCATGGTTTCTCAATGTCTATTGTACATCTTGCCACAGGCAATCATTTGTCATCGCCGTCATCAAGAAAGACAAGTCTTTAGAGATAGTCAGTGACCTAACCGATGCGGAGTCAGCCGAATTTACCAAATCCGGAACCATCAATGCTGACGACATGCTTGACCTGCACAATTTCCTTGAAGATTTCGATGGAGACTTCATCAGGCTTTTCAGTAGGAAATGACAGAGAAGTACAATAGTTGTATAATATCTCGCTGGCAGACTTTACATCAATTATTCTTGAGTTAAATAACTGGCTTAAAACCAATCGTAACAAGCCCATAGCGAAGATTTAATACGGTTAAATAGTGTGGTTGCAGCAGGGTCTATTCAGGCATTTACAGCACTAAAAGAAGCTTAGCTGCTTCATACTACAGAATGTATCGGTTCATCTGTTATTGAATATACTCACTTGAAAAGCAGAACTTTACAGGCAAGGTGAAATACCAGAATTAATATCTCGGCACTGTTCAGAAGGAAACACGTGCGATAGTGCGGCAAATCAAACCTGAGCAACCGAAATCGAGAGAATGGATAAGACCACTTTGGTTTCTTTTCACGGTTGGCTGGTATGTAGCCTTAAGTCTTATCATACCAACCGGGATCGGTTACTGGCTTGACCGCCCGGAACAATTTAATAAACATCCATTATTTACTTTAATTGGATTCGGTTTTGGAACCATTATTGCCTTTTACGGGCTATATCGCATGCTTCGCCAATTTTATACTGAACAAAAAGAACAACAGAAGGATAAGGAGCCAAACAGTAGTTAAATATGGTTCGCGGCTGCTCTACTAAAATTCTGATCCTGGTAATCATTATTCTATTGGTTCTTTTTGGGATTGGTTTTGTCGTCGGTCCCTTGGGCTCGAGTCTTTTAAATACCGAAGCACCCAGCTTTTTACATGTTCCTAAACCCCACGTTATCCTTCCATCCGAGGGAATATTCCATATCTCTGCTTTTACTGTCACCAACACGCTTATTGCCTCATGGCTAACTATCATCGTACTGGTCAGTTTATTCTATGCCTGTACCCGTAAAATGAAGCTTATTCCAGGAAGACTACAGGGCTTCGCCGAGATAATCGTTGAGATGCTGCTGAATTTCATTAAAGGTGCAGCCGGTGAAAAGAATGCTCGTATTCTTTTTCCGGTAGTGACTACCATCTTCCTTTATGTAATCACCAATGCTTATCTGGGTCTTTTCCCCTTCTTTGGTACAATAGGCATTTTTGAAGATGAGCATACCTTTGTCCCAATACTGAGAGCAGCGAACACTGATATCAATGTACCTCTTTCAATCGCCTTAATGTCTTTTATTTTTGTCGAATATTGGGGTCTACGTGAACTCGGTGCTCTACATTACATCAATACTTTCTTCAATTTCAATCAATTACGTGATGGCTTGGTAAGCCTGGTTAAGGGTAAAATTCGTCCTGCCATCACGGGGATCATGTTGGGAGGCATTAACCTATTTGTAGGCACATTAGAAATTTTCAGCCACTTTATTCGTATAGTCAGTTTTACTTTCCGTCTCTTTGGCAATATGACAGCCGGTGAAATACTGTTGCTCGTTGTCGGCTTTCTGGTCCCGTTCATAGCTACCCTACCCTTTTACGGACTAGAGCTTCTCATTGGTTTTATTCAAGCTTTAATTTTCGCTGGATTAACCCTGGTATTTGGCACTATTGCTTTATCACCTCATTCTGAGGAATAACAAATTCAAAAGGAGGAAATCACATGGCAGCAGAAACAATGAAAATGTTGGCAGTAGGACTAGTTGCAGGATTAGGATTTCTAGGTCCGGGACTAGGATTAGGACTTATTGGCTTTGGCGCTATGCAGGCTCTAGGACGAAATCCAGAAGCCAGAGGCCCCATCTTGACCAACATGATTTTAATCGGCGCTCTGGCTGAAGCCATTGGAATATACGCTCTTATAGTAGCCATAATTCTGGCTATAGTAGTATAGACAGATCCTGTAGAAATAATAAGTGTATATAATGTGGTAGTCTAACGGCTTTACTCGTCAGACTAGCTAGTAGCGCTTTTAAATCTATGCAATTTCAATGGCAATAGCCCGAAATGTAGTACATTACAAAAATGATTGAAAAATAATGGAGTGAGATGGAAGGTCTTGGAATAAATCTACCCTTACTGGTTGCATTTGTTATAAACTTTATTATTTTGTTTGTATTACTGAGCATAGTTTTATATAAACCGGTGCTTAAAGTGTTAGATGAGAGACAGACAAAGATAAAGGAAAGCATGGATCAGGCTGAACAAATCAAGCAGCAAACGGCACGCACTGAAGAGGAGATCAAAGCACAACTGGAATCAGCGCGTAAAGAAGGACAAAACATAGTAGCCCAGGCAACACAGATAGGAGAAAGGCTCAAGAATGAAGCAAAGGAAGAAGCACGCCAGGAAGCTGAGTCCCTCATTGCCAAGGCACAAGTAGAAATACAGAGGCAAAGAGATAAAGACCTGGACGAGCTCCGCAGTCAATTTGCAGATATTGCCATTTTAGCTGCCGAAAAAGTGATTAACGAAACGCTAGATAAAGGAAAACATCGCAAGCTTATAGATAAAACGCTGAAAGAAAGTACTACCTTTAAATAAGGCCAACAGAACAGGTTCATTATCAATGTCAGTAACAATATCGAGCAAGCGCTATGCTCAAGCTGCCTTTCAGATTGCCATAGAAAGAAACGAATTACGTAAATGGCACTCTGACCTGAGAAAGGTAGCCGGGCTAATGGAGAACCCTGAATTTGCTATCGTAGCGGAGAACCCCAAATTACCGTTTGAGGTTAAAGCGAAGCTTACGCGTGAGAGTCTGGGTAAAATAAATCCTCTGGCTCTAAATCTGGCCTATATACTTATCGCCAAAAGCAAATCCAGAAGTGCAAGCCAAATTGCTGAAGAGTATGACCATTTAGTAGATGATTATCACGGGATCAAACGTGCAGAAGTTACCACTGTTATTCCGCTTGATGATTCGGAAAAGAAAAAACTAGGTCAACGCCTCGAAGCTATTATCGGGAGCAAGGTCAACATGGAGTTTACAATAGACCATTCTATTTTAGGCGGCTTCATTATCAGGGTGAATGGCATGTTGATCGATGGCAGCGTTCGTAATAAACTGGAGTTACTGAAGAAAAATATAGTCGGGACCAGAAAGTAAATTCCCATAAGGGGGTGAGCAGCATGACAACCAAAGGACGAGATATAGTTTCGGTAATTAAGGAACAAATCGAGAGTTTTGGCACCAGCATAACGATGGTAGATGTGGGAGCAGTAGTCGAAGTCGGCGATGGCGTTGCACGAATCCACGGGCTACGTGGGGCCAAATATAATGAATTACTGGAATTTCCTAATGGCATTATGGGGCTCGCTCTCAACCTGGAAGAAGATAATGTTGCCGCTGTTATACTTGGTGACTATGGCCAAATCAAGGAAGGTGACGAGGTCCGCTGCACAGGAAGAGTGGTCGAGGTGCCTGTAGGCAATGAACTGCTAGGTCGAGTAGTTACCCCACTAGGTGAACCATTAGATGGATTAGGTGCAATTAAAACAACAAAGACCAGGCCTGTAGAACGAGTAGCACCTAACGTAGTAATGAGACAGCCGGTAAATACGCCGGTACACACAGGTATAAAAATTATAGATAGCCTTATTCCAATCGGGCGAGGACAGCGTGAACTTATCATCGGAGACCGGTCTATAGGCAAATCAGCTATCGCCATAGACACTATCATCAGTCAAAAAGGTAAAGACCTTATTTGTATTTATGTGGCTATTGGACAGAAAACATCCAAAGTAGCGCAGGTAATCGAAACGTTTAAAAAGTACGGAGCCATGGAACACACCGTAATCGTTGTGGCTAATGCTGCCGATACAGCGCCTTTGCAGTATCTAGCTCCCTACTCCGGTTGTGCTATCGGCGAAGAATTCATGGAAGAGGGAAAGGATGCCTTAATTATCTACGATGACTTAACCAAGCATGCCTGGGCCTATCGGCAGATATCTCTGGTACTCCGACGGCCACCCGGTCGCGAAGCCTATCCCGGTGACGTTTTTTACCTCCATAGCAGACTCCTGGAACGGGCTGCTAAAGTGGCCCCCGAATATGGTGGAGGATCCCTCACCGCCTTGCCTATTATCGAAATACAGGCTGGAGACCTATCGGCCTACATTCCAACAAACGTTATTTCCATCACCGATGGTCAGATTTACCTCGAAACTGATTTATTTAATAGTGGTATTCGCCCTGCATTGAATGCAGGTCTATCAGTATCCCGGGTGGGTAGTACTGCACAAACAAAAGCCATGAGGCAGGTTGCCGGTAAATTAAAACTGGACATGGCTCAATACCGCGAGCTGGCCACATTCGCCCAGTTTGGTACTGCTGATCTGGATAAAGCCACTCGTTCTCAATTGGACCGCGGGCAGCGCGTTACTGAGGTATTGAAACAGCCACAATATATACCGATGTCTTTAAGTCAAGAGGTTGCGATACTCTATGCTGTCACCAATGGCTATTTAGATGACGTCCCGGTAGATAAGGTAGCTGAGTTTGAGCAGAACTTACACCGCTTCATGGAAAGCAACCATCCTGAAATAGGTCAACGTATTGAGACCGATAAAGAACTAAAACCGGAAACTGAAGAGGACTTGAAATCGGCGATAGCTGAGTTTAAACAAGACATCACATATTGAGGTTATGGAATGATTAGCCCACGCATTCTTCGGCGGCGCATTCGCAGTGTTCAGAGCACCGCTAAAATCACCAGGGCGATGGAGATGATCGCTACTGCGAGAATGAAACGCGCCCAGGAACAAGCGCTTGCTGGAAGACCTTATAATCAAAAGATAACCAATCTTATCGCTGACCTCGCTACCGAATCAGGAAGAGAGGGTACCCTGCATCCTTTACTGGAGAAAAGAGAAACAATAAACAGAATTGCTGTAGTTCACATTACTTCTGATCGAGGACTATGCGGTGGACTAAATGCCAACATCAACCGTCTCATTGGCAACTTTATTCTGGAACAGAGTGCGTCTGTTACGGTTATCGTTGTTGGAAATAAAGGACGGGATTTCATGCGCCGTTCACAACGCGATATTCTAGCTGAATTCACCAAGATTAGCGACCGCCCCACCATATTTCAAACACTGCCTATCTCACGCATTATTATCGATGACTATACCAGTGGCAATATAGACCTGGTATACCTGTCCTATACACGATTTATGAGCACTATGCTGCAACGCCCGACAATCGAGCAATTGCTTCCCGTAGAACCGGCGGTAATACCGAAGACAGAGACAACAGAATTCATCTATGAACCCGATCCCAGATTTGTGCTAGGAGGGCTCCTACCACGCTTCATAGAGATGAAAGTTTATCAAGCCGTACTCGAAGCCACAGCCAGCGAGCACTCGGCTCGAATGATTGCAATGCGCAATGCTACTGAAAACGCCAACGAGCTTATCGAACACCTGACGCTATCTTTAAATAAGGCACGGCAAGAAATGATAACTACAGAGCTCCTTGATATTAGCGGCGGTGTTGAAGTCTTGCATTAGAGGAGGTGAATTTTGGCAAAAGGTAAAGTAGCCCAGGTAATTGGAACTGTCGTTGATATCGAATTCCCGCAAGAGGAATTACCGGGCATTCACAATGCCATCGAGATTAACCAGGATGGTATAAAAATTGTTCTGGAAGCTCAGCAGCATATAGGCAATAACTATGTTCGTTGCCTCGCTTTATGCCCCACTGATGGACTGGTAAGAGGTTCAGAGGCCATTGACACGGGGGCGCCGGTATCCGTTCCCGTAGGCAAAGCTACCCTTGGTCGGCTATTCAATGTCTTTGGCGAACCACTGGATGACCTTGGTCCGGTGAACACGAATGAATACCTTCCTATACACCGACCCCCACCCCCACTCGAGGAGCAAGAAACAACCGCTCAGATGTTAGAAACGGGACTCAAGGTAATAGACCTGATCACACCATTTACAAAAGGCGGTAAGATCGGCGCTTACGGTGGTGCTGGAGTAGGCAAGACAGTTATCATTATGGAATTAATTCACAACATTGCCACGGAGCACGGCGGCTTCTCCGTCTTCGCCGGTGTTGGCGAAAGGTCTCGAGAAGGTAATGATCTCTGGCTGGAAATGAAAGGCTCAGGAGTCCTGGAAAAAACCATGATGGTTTTTGGGCAAATGAATGAACCACCCGGAGTACGGGCTCGAGTCGGCCTGACCGGTGTCACCATGGCAGAATATTTCCGCGAGGCAGAAGGACAGGATGTGCTTCTTTTTATTGATAATATTTACCGTTACATTCTGGCCAATATGGAAGTCTCAGCACTTCTTGGTCGTATGCCATCGGCAGTAGGTTATCAACCCACATTGGCGACCGATGTCGGTGAACTGGAAGAGAGGATTACATCTACCAAGAGAGGTTCCATTACCTCTTTTCAAGCTATCTATGTCCCGGCAGATGACTATACCGATCCAGGAATAGTAACCACTTTTGGCCATCTCGACGGCGTTATTTCTTTGGAACGCTCACTTACCGAACTTGGCATTTACCCGGCTGTAGACCCACTCACTTCCACATCACGTATTCTCGATCCGCAAGTAATCGGTGAAGAACACTATGAGACTGCCCGAGGGGTACAAAAAGTGTTACAGCGGTATAAAGACCTTCAGGATGTAATTGCCATACTCGGTATGGAAGAACTGAGCGATGAGGACAAGCTGACTGTGGCCAGAGCACGCCGTATTCAACGATTTCTCTCCCAGCCAATGTTCGTTGCCGAAGCCTACACCGGCAGAGATGGCAAATATGTTCCTGTTAAAGAGACAGTCCGCGGCTTCAAAGAAATCCTTGAAGGCAAGCATGACCACCTCCCCGAAGCGGCTTTCTACATGGTAGGAAACATCGATGAAGCAGTGGCTAAAGCCAAAACACTTGAGGAAGAATAATGGCGACGTTAAGGCTTGAGATTGTAACAGCCGAGCGGCAGATTTTTGCTGACGATGTAAATGTTGTCATCGCACCGGGCATAGAAGGACAACTGGGTATTTTACCCCATCACGCCCCACTAATGACGATGCTACAACCGGGGGAATTGATAGCTAAAAAGAACGGTGAAGAAATATATCTATTTATCAGCGGTGGTTTTCTGGAAGTACGTCCGGATAAAGTAATAATCCTGGCTGACGCCTGTGAGCGTTCTGATGAAATTGATATTGCCAGAGCTGAAGAAGCCAAACAACGCGCTCAAGAACGACTTCAATCCCAATCTCCTACAATGGACCATGCCAGGGCTGAAATCGCTCTCCGACGCTCACTCACCCGGTTGAGGGTCGCTGAAAGGATACGTAAAAAACAACGCCCTAACGTATAGTTATATACTTAATGGTCTCAGTCCGCAATAACCAAATCACAGTTTATCGTGATATTTATAATATTGATTACACTATTTCAAGCCTGACCCGAATACCTTTTTTGGTCGCTGCCACTCGAAGCAAAGTTCGTATTGCCTCAGCCACTCGTCCCTGCCTTCCAATGACTCTTCCCTTGTCATCCGCTGCAACCTCTAACTTAATTACCACTCTGCTTTCTTCGATTTCCTCAGTAACCTTTACATCGTCAGGTTCGCTAACAATAGACTTAGCGATGTACTCTACTAGCTCTTTCATCACGATGTCTCCTTAGTGGTTGATTTGGTTCTGGATCTTGATCTAGTCCTGGGTTTTGTTGCGGACTTTGATTTTGATGATTCTGGCTCTTTGGTCGTACCCGGTTTATGCTTTTCCAGGACCCCGGATTTAGAAAGCAACCTTGCTACGGTATCGGTTGGCTGAGCTCCGTATCCAAGCCATTTTAATGCCTTTTCCTCATCAATAAGGATGGTTTCCGGGTCTGTCAATGGATTATAATGACCAATAACCTCTATAAAAGCGCCATCGCGTGGTGATCGAATATCTGCTACCACTATCCGGTACATCGGTCTGTTTCTAGCGCCTACCCTGCGTAATCTTATCTTTACCATTATTCCCTTCTTAAGTTGAATTCTCAACAACAATTTTTATTTCGGCTATTATGCCCCAAGCAGCTTTACGTGTCAATAGTACCAACTTTACTGCAAACCGACGAATAATAGCATCGTGTCTCCATGGCATCAGGGGTTGCCTCTTACGGATAGAGCTATTATAATCAGAGATGTGGAAGTATACCAGTTACACAGTTGGCAACTGAGCATTGCACGAGCCACACAAATACAACGGGAATTAGCAAACCAGGTATCGAAAACAAGCGAGTTGTCCAACCCTCACCTCATTGCCGGTACTGACATATCGGCACCAGACCCCACAGGAATTGCACGCGCAGCGGTGGTCGTCCTCCGCTATCCCGAGCTTGAGACCGTTGAAGTTAAGATAGTCGAGGGCAAACTCTCCTTTCCCTACATACCCGGCCTTTTATCCTTCAGAGAAGCTCCCCTTGTTCTAGCTGCCTGTCAAAAGCTGTCAACCAGTCCTGACCTATTTCTGGTTGACGGACAAGGAATCGCTCACCCCAGGCGTCTTGGACTTGCCTCTCACCTTGGCCTGTTTCTAAATACACCCGCTATCGGATGCGCGAAATCCCGCCTGTGTGGCCGGCATGAAGCTTTAGCTGTTGAGGCTGGTTCATGTACTGATCTTGTTGACCACGATGAAATCATTGGGTCCGTTGTCAGAACTAAGGTAAAGGTAAAGCCTGTTTATGTCTCTATCGGTCACAAAGTTGATCAGCCTACGTCCATATACTATACAATTAAATGTTGCCATGGCTACCGGCTTCCTGAACCTTGCCGACTGGCGCATCTTGCAGCGAGCGGCAAGTCACAGGATTATCAAAATAAGGTTTTTCAACGTAAGCTTTTGTAACTATGAAATAAAGCAGGAGTTAGTATGCAAGAAGAAAAAGGGAAAATAGAAGCCCTGGCTCACCGAATTTCAGATATAATGGTGCGTCTTTGACATCTCAGGCAAGGAGAACGAAATCCGCAAGCTGGAAACTGAAGCCACTCGTCCTGAATTCTGGCTCGATCAAACAAAAGCACAGGCTGTTATGCGTCAACTGGACAATGTGAAAGATATCGTTTCTACCTGGCGTGAATTAGAAAAAAAAGTCACTGACCTCGACGATATGCTAGCTTTAGTTCTTGAAGAAGAAGACAACTCTCTTCAAGAAGAAATTCAGAATGAGGTCGAAAAGCTAGCTTCACATCTCGATAGTCTGGAAATCCAGTTGATTCTGAACGACGAATATGATAGCAGAGATGCCATTCTAGCTATTCACGCTGGTGCTGGCGGCACTGAGTCTCAGGACTGGGCGGAAATGCTGTTGAGAATGTACCTGCGATGGGCAGAACGACATCAGTACCACACAGAAGTATTAGATACTTCCCCTGGTGAAGAAGCTGGTATTAAAAGTGCTACCGTGGAAATTAAAGGTGAATATACCTATGGCTATCTTAAGTCAGAATATGGAGTCCACCGTCTGGTGCGCCTTTCACCATTCGATGCCGATCATGCTCGACACACTTCCTTTGTCCTGGTCGAGGTTATTCCCGAAGTCAAGGAGTCAACCGAAATCCAGATAAATCCCGAAGATTTGAAAATTGACACCTTCAGGTCCAGCGGGCCTGGCGGACAGCATATGCAAAAAACAAGCAGCGCCGTGAGAATTACCCATCTTCCTACCGGTTTGATCGTTGCCTGCCAGAATCAACGCTCCCAATATCAAAATAAAGAGAGCGCTATGCGAGTCCTCCATGCTCGACTCCTCGAATTTGAGCGCTTAAAAAAGGAAACAGAAAAGTCTCTGCTGAAAGGTAAACACGTTGCAGCCGGCTGGGGTAATCAAATTCGGAGTTATGTCTTACATCCATATAAAATGGTGAAGGACCACCGGACTGAGTATGAAACCAGCAATACTTCCGCTGTCCTGGATGGAGAGATAGACGAATTTATCAATGCCTATCTCAAGTCCAAAGTTGGAGAAGAAAAATGATTAAACGTATCCTTCTGGTTATTCTGCTTGCCACTATCGTAATGCCTGCGCCTAGTATTGTATACGCTGATGATGAGATTTCATTACTGGAGAGTACCGCCGAGGTATACTTCCCTTCCGCACTATCCTTTACCATCAAAGCTGAGAGCTCGAAGGATATTACCAGAATCCGTCTTCACTATCAAGTTGATAAAATGAACTATGCCGACGTTGTAAGCGAAGCCTGGCCCATATTTGTTCCAGCGCCAAAAGTCGAAACAAAATGGATATGGGATATGAGAAAGGCCAGCTTACCATCCGGTGCAACGCTCCATTACTGGTGGACGATTGAAAACGAAACCGGAAATAAACTTATTACTCCTGCTGCATCGGTTAGCTTTGACGATAAGCGCTATCCGTGGCAAGAACTATCTTCAGGGCAGCTAACGCTCTTCTGGTATGAGGGTAGCCAGTCTTTCGCCGACGAGCTGATGGCCGCATCTCAACAAGCCATAACAAGACTGGCCAGAGATACAGGCGCAATGCTTGAAAGTCCAGTAAAAATATATCTCTATGCCAGCACCAGAGACTTGCAGGGCTCTATGATATTTCCCCGAGAGTGGACAGGCGGTGTTGCCTTCACCGAATACAGCATCATAGCAATCGGTGTCTCACCGAAAGACCTGGACTGGGGAAAAGATGCACTGGCACATGAACTGGGCCACATGGTCACCCATCAGATCACATTTAGCCCGTATGGAGCGGACTTGCCCACCTGGCTTGACGAAGGCCTGGCCGTATACACAGAAAGCAACCCCAGCCCCACCTTCCAAACCAGGCTAAAGAAGGCGGTCTCCGAACAGAGACTCATTTCGGTACGCAGCTTATCCAGTCCGTTTTCAGCTAATCCTGACGAGGCATATCTCTCATACGCACAGAGCCACAGTGTAGTTACCTTTCTTATTCAGAACCATGGTCAAAGCAAAATGCTTCGCCTGCTGACCCTGTTAAAAGAAGGTAATAGCTGCGACGAAGCCCTGACTGAAATCTACGGCTTCGACCAGGACGGGCTGGATGAGTTATGGCAACAATCACTGACAGCCTCAGGAGAACCTGTAGAGCAGGAACAACTGAATCCTTTACTGTCCGGTCTCTTATTGGCGCTCATTATACTCGTTGTCATCTCAACTGCCTCTGGCCTGGGAATATGGTCCTGGCGCCGCTACCGAGCAAAAGCCGCGTCTGCTGAAGGGAAATAATCTGTGAAACGATCTTTTACTATTCACGACCTGCCCCTCAACGAACGGCCTCGCGAAAGACTGCTAAAGCTGGGTATCGAAGCTCTCTCCGCCCAGGAGATTCTGGCTTTAATCTTAGGACGCGGAATAAAAGGGGAATCGGTAATGATGACCGCTCAAAACCTGCTCAGTAAATTCGGCAACCTGGAAAATATCGCGGCCGCTTCGGTTATAGAGCTGGCTGAAGTAAAAGGCATCGGACCGGCCAAGGCAGCCCAGATCAAGGCTGCATTCGAGCTCAGCAAACGGTTGGAAAATTCCTTCAACGATAGACCAAAGGAAAGGGTCAAGTCCCCGCAAGACGTCATTAAATCGGTGCGAAATAAATTGAAGGGCAAGAAGAAGGAACATTTCCTGGTACTTTCTCTGGATACCAGAAATCATCTCATAACTACTCAGACCGTTTCCATAGGCAGCCTGGACTCCAGTATCGTACATCCGCGAGAGGTATTTAAAGAAGCTATCTCTTCCAGTGCTGCTTCGGTTATCTTTATCCATAACCACCCCTCGGGCGATCCGACACCATCAGAAGACGACATCAAGCTGACCAGGCGTCTTGTTGAAGCCGGCGACCTTATCGGTATCGAAGTCCTGGACCATATCATCGTCTGCGATAAGGACCACATCAGCATGAAAGCCAGTAACCTGTTTTGATTATAAAAGTCAGGTTAGAAAAGCCCGCTTATATCTAAGAAATCAAGACCACAAAACTTAGTCTCCACCCTTCAAATTGCCATTTTCCGTTTGAGCATTGTATTGACAAAGTCATAAACGAGTATTATATTGAAACTAAATTTGAAGACTTGAAATAATAATATAGCTTTATTTTAGACATTAATAATCTCAACATCATTCGCTAAAAAAGACAGTGTTTATTCTTTCTTTAGGGAGGTTAATAAATAGATGATTAGTAAGAGTGGTGCTATTCAAATGATCGGGTTCTTAATATCTGAAAAAACACCAGGAGGAGATGGTCTTGTAACGGCAATGATGGTAACTGATAACAAAGGGTATCCTCTGGAATTTAAAGCTACGACTCCAGTAAAGCCATCGCTTGTACAAAGGACACTTTATGGTGGTCAGTTGGAACATTATGTGAACGTAGAGTTATGTGGAAAAACTCTCGTAAAACAGTCATCACGGAAGCCCAGCATAATACTAGTTCCAATGATCCAATTATTAGATATAGCTGATGAAATAGATATAAACATGGTAGCTATTTGGCGTGCTGGAGAAACTTTAAAAGTTGAGGACGAAAAAGCAGAGAAACCAAGGGGAACTATCAGACCTAACATATCAAGTTTTCAACCCGTAGTGTACGAAGGACGCTTTAGGGATGTAGATTCTGAGAAGGACGTCGTTTCATTTCTACAAGAATGTACTGAGCACTTTGACCTTGTTGAAGCATTTGAAAGGATGCGTGCTGCACTTAAATTATTAGCAAAAGAAGATTCTAGATACGCTTAGGCGTTGAAATGGGTTTATTAAACATAATACGTAATAAATTCCCTATTCACATTCCGGTTATAGTTGAACTGCCTGAAGAAGAATTATTATGGGGGCATGTCAAGGCTAGCTCGCTTTCGATTTCAGCAATCGAACCTCCTAATATTTCAAGGAACATCTGCGAAATAACTCTACCTGATATAAATGAACTCAAATGTTTAGATATACCTGAACTTACAGTATTCGATGCAGATATATTATTGCCGTTGTTTGATATTGTCGACTTATTCAATCCATTGGCAAAACCAAGTATCGATGGAACCATCTTTATAAAGAAAGAAAGAGAGCATAAGGAAAGAGGACAGATAAAAACCAGAACTACAATCGAAATCTTTAATTCTGAAACAAGGCTAAATCCTAAAAATAAAAAACCTAAAGGACTTGATATATTTGAGATGCTTCTTCCTATATTAATGCCACCTGCAGCTACCGAGTTTGGGAAAGATTTACTTTTCCCGCAGGAATTGTATCCATTTCAGACAGTAGGAGTGAAATGGCTTTTTGAGAATGATTCTGCATTATTGGCTGATGATATGGGGCTTGGTAAAACTGTTCAGTCAATCACAGCTTCACGAGCATTGATTCGCAGGTCACTAATATTGCAGACACTTGTAATTTGTCCTAAAAGTGTTCTATTAAATTGGATGCATGAATTAAATCGCTGGGCTCCCGAGCTTGTAGCAATTAGAATTCATGGTGAGCAGTTAATAAGAAAAATCGCTTGGCAATCATACATAGGTAAGTGCCATGTTCTAGTTACAACTTATGATACAGTTCGTCAGGATAGAGAGTTAGTTAAAGGACGAATTTTCGATCTTATAATTGCTGATGAAATACAAAGAATAAAAAATCCAAATGCATATACTTCTAGGGTAGTACGAAATATTCCGTGCCGGAAAAGGTGGGGATTAACAGGCACTCCACTCGAGAATAAACTGGAGGACTTAGTATCTATCTTTGGATTCATTAAGCCAGATCTATTTAAGACAAGTGAAATGGATTTTATAGCACCGAGGATAGTACGAGAACGCATTAAGCCTTATCTGTTACGACGCCGTAAAGAAGAAGCATTGCCAGAATTACCCGATAAAATTATTGATACTAAATTGTTGGAACTGACAGAATCACAGCGTAAAACTTATGATAGAGAGGAAAGTGAAGGAAAGGTTCGCCTACATAAGGACTCTAGTATCACTATACAACATGTATTAGCCCTAATAACAAAACTTAAACAAATATGCAACTTTGATCCTATAACAAATGAGAGTATAAAAATTGAATTCCTCAAGGAGTATCTTGAAGATGCCTGTTCAGATGATCAAAAAGCTTTGATAATTTCTCAATTTGTGAATACTCTGTCGTATATAGAGCATCATGTTAAAGAGTATGACCCTTTAATATATACTGGGGAGTTATCGTTAAATCAGCGTTCAAAGATCGTAGATAGTTTTAATAACAATAATAACAATAAGGTTCTACTTTTATCACTTAAAGCTGGTGGTTTGGGTTTAAATCTAACGAGGGCAAACTACGTGCTTCACTTCGATAGATGGTGGAATCCTGCGGTAGAACGCCAGGTAGAAGACCGTACGCATAGGATTGGTCAGACCCGAAGGGTATTTGCTACGCGTTTGATTTGCCATGATACCATCGAGGAAAAAATAGAACAGTTACTTGAGCAAAAAAAGATATTATTTAATCAAGTTGTTGATGAATTGTCAGATGTGGACTTAAAGCGAGTTCTATCAGAAGAGGAGTTATTTGGCCTCTTCGGTTTGCAACCACCCCGACGAGTACAGAGAGATAAACAAGAAGCTGAACAAATTGTTGCTAAATCGGAACAGGTAGAAAGCACTAAAGGTTTCGTGGTCAAACCTGAAGAGCCATTTTCGAATATCATAAAATTACGACAAATTTTACGTGGGAGCGAGGAATATATTTGGTGGGCAGATTTACATTTTACTGCAAGAGGCCTTGAAGAATTGATTATCAGTATTGATCCTGCACTTATAGAGGAAGTTAGAATTCTCTCTGGGACAGCTAATGTGAATCAACGAGCTAAACAAGACTTCCAAAGATTTAGAGAGGAATTGCTTGCAAAGGGTATCTCAGCAGAATGGCGTATATTGAATAATTTTAGCCATGACCGCTTCATAATTAGTAAAAATTTATGCTATAACGTTCCACCAATTAATAGTTTGTTAAGAGGACAATATTCAGAGATCTTACAGACAACGAATGTACCACCGTTCACTAAATGGTGGCAAACTGCTTCCCCAATAGAAGAACTACGAATATAAACTCTGATCTAATAACTGTGTTTGAATTTTCTTTTTTCAGTTTGAGCTTTTTATACTTTAAAAAATCTGTGACAGTATCTCTTGTTACATCATGTTGGCCTTACGAGACCCACTTCAGCATATTAACTGGGTCAAGTTTATCATAACGATGTCCATCATAGGTGTGATTACTGGCATATACTCGATCATTCAGGGTTATGTTGAATTCGGCCAGGTTATGGTGTCAACTCTCTTCGATGCTGTCTCCGCTATAGTTTTTCTAGTCTTATATCCCTGGTGTGTGACACGCGGTATCCAGTAATTGACAGCTTCCAAACTGTTCTTAACTATGATAATGCATGGTAGCTGCGCAATAGTATATGCCATCAAAACATTGGCAAGACAAAGCACCACAGATCGCAGACTATAACCATTACATAAAATCATCTTAAAAATAGAGTAGGAAATAAAGAAAAAATAATAAGTCCTGGCGGGGACCGGGTGGTGTGGTAGGGATAACTAGCCGAGCAAAGCTAAATCATAGTCTCGCCACGTTCAAGTATACAGAATAGGTTTTATTACAGTTATTACAGTCTATAAAAAAGAGAGTTGGTACTATCCTTAATGGCTACGTTCAAAACATTAAGGAAGTTATGGCAAAACTCTTGTACAGACGCAGCCACAGGCTTAACTTAAGTAGGTCTTTCGGAATAGTTCACGGACTTTTGTTTGAGAAGAGGCAACCTGTTCCGGCTCTGCAGCAGTTATTTGTCTTCTCAATACGGGTATAATAGGACAATGACTATTAAATCCGTGAGGTATTAAGGGGGGTGATGATGAAAAGAAAAATTATTAACGGAATAATCGTTGTAATCGTTGTACTGGGGATAGCCTGGGTGATTAGTGCTTTAATTCCGTTTTCTTTAGCGGTCTGGATATACCTGGTATGGATGGTCTGGAAAAGGAAAACTAATATATTCTATGAACAGATTGAACCAAAGTTAGCCGAAAGACGTTTAAAAACGCTAAAAGCATCACTGCTGGTAGCCGGAGTGTCATTTGCCATGATTGTAGCTACCATCCTTCCGGGAGTATTAATATTTCATCTGCCCGAAGACGTTCTTTTTTACATCGGGATTTTTTGGCTCAATATGTTTGCTATACCAACTAGTGGCAGCTTGGTTGTATTTCTCAAAGAACGACTGAAACAAGCTAAAGGAATACCAAAATAAGTACAATTTGACGAAGTTCTTCGCAACAAACTGACTAGGGATTTAGCTTCGAAATGTATGCATAAGCTTCGTTTTACGAAGTGATACGTTCAGCTTTGTTTATAAATTATGGTCAGCACCGAGGTAGGGGGTAGACCCCCAGACACTTCCGCCTATTATAATGGTTCACCCAGACAAATTTTTTAAATTCTGGACTTTTAGCTTCGGTTAATTATGGCCCAGGGGAAATATCCATAAAATATGGGGACTCCTTCATTTTAAGTTTCTTCCTCAACCACTTAAATAATTGAGTTATCCCAACTATCCATGCAATTAAAATTTCGATATATACTATCAAGACGCACCAATGTGCAAAACCTTCAATGTTATGATCATCAATGTAAGACACCAAAAATAAAAGGACAGGAAACTGCAATATCAATAATCCAGAAAATAAAATCACCTTGCCAATCGTTTCTAGTCTATTTACCCTTTTTCGTTCCTTATCCTCTGCTGCTCACATTGCATGCGTTTTATCGAGAATAGGTGTATCGGATGGTACAGATTTTTTCATCACAAGCCCCCCTAACTTCAATCACAACTGAGTATTTACAACGATTATACACCTTGTCAAGGAGTTTTAGATTAGGATAATAATATTCGTTTTGCATTATCTCCCCACCGCTCCCACAGGCAAACAGAAGAGAATTGATTTAGCTTTATTGTGCTTCAACGTCCACGAGGGAAAGGCTATCTGTAAGATAATCTATTCAAAGGTAATTGGAAGTGGTACAATTTTATTTGATTGTGTCCTCAGCATCCGTAGAAAGGTGGTGTTTCTATGAAAGATCCCACAGCTCCTGAAATAAAACCGATAGAACCTAAACCAGTGATTTTAAATCCTGCGACGAGTGCGTTATTAGTCCTTGAAATGAGCGGTTTATGTGCCGACCCAGAGTATATGGCTGCCCCCCTAGTGCCTGGAATAATTAAACTACTGGAGAGAGCACGGGCTGCCGGTACCCTTATTGTTTTTACAATACCAAAACAATTTATAGGACAACCACATGGTCAGGTGCATTCCGAGTTTAAGAGAAAACAGTCTGAAGCCGTCATTTCACTTCCTGTTTTCGACAAATTTGCCGATGGACAATTACAAAACCTGTTAAATCTTTTTGGTATTGA
Organism: uncultured Dehalococcoidales bacterium; assembly: GCA_964596125.1. Classification (GTDB taxonomy): domain Bacteria; phylum Chloroflexota; class Dehalococcoidia; order GIF9; family UBA5629; genus CAZQRP01. Next base: position 48,335 of record CAZQRP010000002.1, read on the forward strand.
GACACTAGTTCTAACGGGTTGTAAAGCAAATATGGCAGTACTATATACGGCTAGCAGAGCTGTAATAGAATATAAATATAATATTATTATTCCAGTTGACGGAATTGCAGCTACAACTGAATATGAAAAGGAATATACTCTTTATCAATTCAGGGCTTATCCAGGAGGGCTTCCTAAACGTTTTACTTTTTCTACACTTGATACAATAACATTTGAAACAATTAAACAATGAGAACCATAGGTTAAAAAACATATTGAGAGTATACTCAGTTCATTGCAACAACCATCTACCACGCTACTTTATCTAGAACAATTTGAATCAAAGATTTTACTATCACGCTATTCGTGTGTATCATTTTGACTTTGTATATTCATTTCTAATCATAAATATTGGTTTATATTTCCTTCATGGATAGCGATTGATAACAATGTCTGTGACCTTGACCCCTTAAAAACGACAATTGAAAAATAACTTACGTTGCAATCTAATTAAAGGTAGTTGAATCGGAAAGAGTTTTATTTGATTGTGTCCTCTGCTTCTTTATCCATAACCACCCCTCGGGCGATTCGACACCATCAGAAGATGATATCAAGCTGACCAGGCGTCTTGTTGAAGCCGGCGACCTTATCGGTATCGAAGTCCTGGACCTTATCATCGTCTGCGATAAGGACCATATCAGCATGAAAGCCAGTAACCTGTTTTGATTGTAAAAGTCTGGATTAGACCAGATTTTCCATTTCTGGAAAATCTACAGTCATACCTTCTATCCAGGTGGTTCACATTCACAGTTTCCCGTTTGGGCTTTTTGCTGAAAAAAACATTGGCACTTTATACAATACCTTTTTGCCGGAATGGGGGATGAAGTATTCTATTTCACACCGGGTAGATGTATAATCGTTATCAACATTCTTTCATACTAAAGGCATGAAACATACTTTGTACTGAGATAAAATTAACGAAACCCGCCTCGATATGTTTCCATGAGCACCGTGTGAATTAAAAACTATTGAATTTGTTAGTAAATAATGATAGTAGTCCTTCAGGACATATAGTCCAATACAGTAATCAAGGAGGGAAAGTGTTTAATGACCTTAGAGAATTCATAAAGCAAGCTGAGGAACTTGGTGAGTTCAGGAAAGTCGAAGGGGCTGATTGGGACTTAGAGATAGGCGCTATCACAGAGCTGGGGACCCATGTCCAGGTGCCACCGTTACTGTTATTCGACAACATCAAGGAGTACACGCAGGGATATCGTATCGCCAGCAATGTGCTTTGTTCTCCTAAACGAACCGCATTATGTTGGGGATTACCATTTAACATAAGTGGTACGGAACAGGTGAGGGCATTGCGTGATAAGCTTAGTGAACAATTTAGCCCTTTGCCTCCGACAATAGTAAATACGGGGCCGGTGAAAGAGAACATTCATACTGGCGATGAGGTCGATATCTTTGAGTTTCCCATACCGAGGTGGCATCAACTTGATGGGGGTCGCTATTTGGGTACGGGCGACATGGTTATACAAAAGGACCCTGACACCGGCTGGGTAAATCTCGGGACATACCGGGTTCAGATACAAGACAAAGCGACGGCAACTATCCACATTGTAAATGGTCACCACGGTGATATTATTGCTAAAAAGTACTGGGAGAGGGGACTAAGCTGCCCAACTGCTGTAGTATGTGGACAGGACCCGCTGCTCTGGACTCTTGCCTCAACTGCGGTCCCAAGAGAAGTTAGTGAATATGACTATGCAGGATGGCTAAGAAATAGACCGATTGATGTAGTCCGGGGAGAGACGGTAGACTTACCTATCCCGGCAACAGCCGAGATTGTATTAGAGGGTGAATTCATATCCCCTGAGATTGAGACCAGAATGGAAGGACCTTTTGGTGAGTGGGAAGGGTATTACGCAGGTGGCAGGCGACCACACCCGGTATTTAGAGTAAAGGCCATTCTACACAGAGATAATCCCATCATCTATGGTGCTCCACCTCTCGTCGGACCCTTCGAGTACGACCATGGTAAACATATCCTCAGGTCAGCAGAGTTATGGCGTGAATTAGATAGACAACTCCCGGGCGTAAAAGGTGTCTGGTACGTAAATGAAGCCAAGGCGCCTCAGATGGGCATTATATCGATCAAGCAACAATATCCTGGACATGCCAAACAAGCAGCAATGGCTGCCGCCGGATGCTATAGAGGATTACAACTCGGCAGGTTCTTAATAATTGTGGACGACGATATTGATCCGTCCAACATTGCGGAGGTACTCTGGGCAGTGAGCACCAGATGCGACCCGGAGACCTCGATAGACATTATTGCCGGATGTACCGGCCTGGCATCAGACCCCAGACTTTCTCCCGAGAAGAGAGAGCGCGGTGATTTTGTCTACTCACGGGCTTTTATATATGCCTGTAAGCCTTATGCGTGGATCAAAGAATTTCCGATATCGATCAAAAGTAGCCCCGAAGACCTTGAACAGGTTAGACGAAAGTGGGGGGAACTTCTTTACGGAGAAAATTGAACATTCGACTATCCACGATTTAGCTGGCGATGATGCGATTTGACATGTTGTTTGATTGTATCCTCTGCTTCTTAAGAATAAATGTCTGAAGATTACATGCTCTGGCCTTAATTCCCGATGGAATTTTTACATCCTGGACCTTGGTCAGTCAAAATTGTCAAGGCGCTCAGAGAATACACTAGGTTAGAGGAAACCTCCTTAGAGACTCTGATTAATGCTCGGCAACAGAGACCTGGCTGCTATTGTCTATGATCGACTAATAGCCTTTGCTTCTTCCTCCATTGTGCAATAACTGGCAAAGCTAATAAAGCCAGACCTATGACATCACTTAGCCAACCAGGTATAAAGAGGCAGACTCCACCGCCAATAAATAAGACTCTTTGCCACCAGTTTGATTCTGTAAACAGGTAGCCTTCTATTCCTGCCGCCAATGAAAAAACGCCTAAAACACTCGTTGTTACAGATAATACAATTTCGGTTGGTTGTCCTATTAAGATAAGAGCCGGATTATAGAGAATCACAAAAGGAACAAGGTAACAAATAATACCCAGTCGCATAGCGGTAAAACCAGTACGGAATATTTTTGATCCTGCGATTCCTGAAGCAACAAACACTGCGGGGCAATTTGGTGGAGTGAAAAACATAGAGCATCCCATGTAGAAAATGAACATATGGGCCACCATAACCGGAACACCTATTTTCACCATTGCTGGCGCAACTATAATGGCCAGCAATATATACGTGATTATTGCGCCTATCCCCATGCCCATGAGATAGACAACTAACCCGGCGAGCACTGCTAGCACTATAAGGCTGCCCGCAGCAAACTCCACGAGTATTACCGAGAGGTTTACCCCCAATCCAGTCAGCGCTACCGAGCCGGTAAGAATACCTACGAAAGCACAGATAGGAGCTACGAGAAATATGCTCCTGGTCCCGTTCTCCAGTCCATTCAATATTTTATTTACTCCCATTCTCGTTTCTTTCTTAAACCAGCTTACTATTATTAACACTAATATTGTATAGAAAATCGATTCCAGAGGGTCATATTGTATAACCATTAAAAGTACTACAAGAAATAACAAGGGTATAAGGAATGGCCAGCCTTGCTTGAGGGTCGCTCTGAGTCCCGGTAGCTGCTCCCGTGGCAGTCCACTGAGTCCTAACTTTGCCGCCTCCAAATCTAGCTGGGCAAATACGCAAATGAAGTAGAGAATCGCAGGTAATATTGCAGCTATACAAACTGCCGTGTATCCCATCTTGGTATATTCTGCCATGATGAAAGCTACTGCTCCCATCACCGGTGGCATAACGACACCGCCGGTAGAAGCAACCGATTCCACCGCTGCGGCAAAGTGAGGCTGGTAGCCAATATTTTTCATCATAGGAATGGTTATAGCGCCGGTTGTGCCAACATTAGCGACAGGGCTCCCCGATATGGTGCCGAAGAAAGCGCTGCTGATAACCGCTACTTTGGCAGGACCTCCTCTCATATGACCAGCTACACTAAGAGCCAGGTCAGTGAAGAACTTCCCGGCACCGGCTTCCTGCAGGAAACTCCCGAAAACAAGGAAGATAATGATAATGGTAGCGGCAATTTCCAGTACCATCCCGAAGAACCCGAATTGATATAGATAGATATAACATGTTAGGTCTGATAAAGAATACTTGGGGCCACCAAGAAGCCCTGGAAACAGGTACGCAAACTTGGCGTGGAACAGGAAGAGTATACCGAGGATCAATATGCTCCATCCTAAAGTGCGCCTTATTGCCTCACTGATGACTATTAAAGTAATAAAAAACAGTATTATCTCAGCGGTTGTCGCATAAACCCTGTCCAGTATATATATTGATGGGAAGTTTACCGAAAGATAAAGACAGCCAATCAGGCCAAGAACAGCCAGTAAGGCATCATACCATGGTAATTTATTTGTAGGAGAACTTTTCGTTGCTGGAATCCGCAAGAAGACTAAAAGCAAGACCAGAGATAAAAAAAAGGACGTATACGATGAATGAAAAACGAGAAAGTTGAAGTACCTTCTCGGCACATCAAATATATAAATAGTTGCCAGAACGGGAACGGCTATAGCGATGGATCTGATCGCTATAGCCGTTCTTCCATGGTAATTACGATATCTGCCTTCCACTGGCTAAGATCTTTCTGTATTTTAATTTCGTTTATTGCTCATCTTTTATTTAGGTAGTTCTTTTAGAAGCTTTTGCTGTTGTGTTTCAGCTTCATTTGTCCATATGCCCGCTTCTTTAAGATACTTAATAGCTCCTGGATGGTAAGGAACGGGGAAATTAGGCATTAACGCCCAATCTTTCCCATATTCGTAAAACTCGGTGGCTACCGCTTTGAACTCCTCAGCATGCTCCATGACACTCTTCACAACCAGGTATGCCGTGTCATCGCTCATGTGCCTCTCATCACAGATTTGGATCTGCCTGACGCCAATCCCTGGCGTTTCTTTATGAACGGCAGCAATATACGTCGGAACATTAACAGCGGTAACATAAGGCGTCACATTCTTTTGTAGCACATCTATTTTTTGCTGGTCGAAAGGAACAAGAATAACGCCCAGCTTGGCATCTAATTCCACCATCTTGGCGCCCCCCAGGCCAACATAAGCGGCATCAATCTTCTTTAGTCCAAGGTCTACAAGCGCCGGCACATTGGCTGCGTATTCCAGTATCTTAACATCCTTATCCGGATCAAGTCCATAGGCTGACATTGAATAACGTGCGTACTGCGTACATGCGGACAACGTAGGATATCGTCCGGCCATACTTTTACCCTTTAGATCGGGGATTGTTTTAATGCCCGTACCGGTATGCGTTACACAACCATAATAGAGATAATTACCTGTGAAGAGTATACGCATATGGGGTAAAGTCTTACCTTTGGCTCGTGGGTCTAGAGGACTGTCTAAACCATTATATCTGACATTTAAAGCATCAGCAGGCCAAACAGTCTGGCTTCCTTCACCGCTGAGTAAAAGGTCACGCATGGCAGCCGGGTTGGTTACGGGGCGGACCACCGCTTTTATATCTGTATGAGTATTTACAATTTGCGAGATAATAACCAAAACGCTGTAGAAGGAAGTGCCTGGCGGTAAAGACAGCAGGACCAATGTCTCTGCCTTAGGTGCTGGTGGTGGTGCCGGTGATGGTGCAGGTGTAGGTGCGGGTGTAGGGGTAGGGGTAGGGGCAGGTGTTGGAGTACAGCCTAAGATTAAACTCAAGATTAATAGAACCAAAACAAAACTTAATACTATTCTCTTCATTTCCTTATCTACCTCCTTGATCGTTTGGCACCTTCTATACTTCTAATTCTATCTACATTTGCTTCGGGCCTCCTTTTTCTATCTTAATTGACCTGATTGTATAGTAGAAAACATGCGAGCTCATAAAAAACTGCTAATCCTCGGGTATACCCACTTTATAACCGTAAGCTGCCCAATTTCGTAAAACATGTTCCTGCAATTCCTTTGGGTATATATTGTCAAAAGAAGACCGTTCGGGTACCTCATTTTCTGGGTCCCAGTCAAGCGGCCATGTGCAGTCGAATGTTACCGCTGCGCCCAGACCATAACGGCGCTCATGCAAGTTCAGGAAAGGTTGGAGATTGTGTCCGGTGGAATTACTATGCTTATGGATACCTCGAACGGGGTGACACTTAGTTGCCAGTGCATGCATTACCTGATACATATTACCCGGGTCCACATCATCATCGACTATCAATAGATATGGAATGAATTTACCGGCATTGTTTCCACGTACAATGCTTGCGACCCTGAACGCCATATTTGCTACTCCTGTCTGCTTTATACTGACAACCGCCAATTGTTGTGAGCATTCAGCATAGTTATGTAATCCAACGACCGGTATTCCTTTTTCCCGTAGTTCATCTAGTATCTCAGCACCCCCGCTCATAGAGTGAAGCGCATGGTCATCGTCTACCGGCACGCCCATACAAGACACTGTCAGGATGGGATTATTCCTATGCGTTATAGCTTTTACCTTGTACACAGGGCGATTGGTTCTCGCATCTGTTCTATAGCCTGTGAATTCACCGAAGGGCCCTTCCGGTACCCGCTCTTTAGGCGGTATTTCTCCCTCAATTACGATTTCGGCTGTTGCCGGCACATAAAGGTCAACCGTTTCACACTTCACGACCTCCACCGGTTCTTCGCGCAAACCACCGGCAACCTCAGCTTCTGATATTCCGTACGGTATCATCGTCCCAGCAACCAGACAACAGACAGGTTCTGGACCTATAGCAATAGCAAAAGGCATCGACTGGTTCCTGAGTTCACATGTATGATAATGCGCGCCCATATGCTGGCGGGGTAGCACTATACCCGTCATGGTGTTCTTATCGTGTATCATTGCTCTATACATACCCCAGTTAACCAGTCCGCTATCAGGGTCCTTGCTAACATTGACATGCCATGTACACAAATAGCGACCGCCATCGCCACCATGCAGGATAGGTGCTGGCAGCTTGTACAGGTCGACCTCATCACCAATGTATATGTTCTCTTTGCACGGTGCATTTTTAACAATTCGCGGCTTAATAAGATTTTTCTTTCTCTTAATATATACTTCCATCAATTCATTGTAGTCCGTATCAAAGGGCAGACCGAATGCAAGAGCTATACGATTGTAAGAGGACAATGTGCCACCAAACATCATATGGCCGGGATAATCCTTTATATTCCGAAAGAATGGAGCAGGCAGCTTTTGTTCATAGGCCCTTCTCAAGATTGCACCAGCTTCCAGATTCCAGTCAACCTCCTTCTCTATACTTTGTACCTCACCATATTCTTCTAATTTGGCTATAAATTCACGCATATCCTTAAAAGCCATGCTATTCTCCTTTATTTTTTATTAACTCATGGCGAAACCAGCTAAAACATACCACGTCTGCCACCACTGAACTTCTTATTAGACTATTTTAACAATCAACTCCTTATTGAGCAGTTCACCGCGGAACCACCACGAGAGCCCAATACTACATCTCTATTCTAATAATTAATATGGAAATTACTATTCAGGCTAATGGTATTGAATTTCTGTATTAATTCTAACATAGAATGTCAATAATGAATTTTAAAAAAAAGCTTTAGCTCATAAGTAACTGTAGAGATTGTAACACCTTTTACCGAACCAAAAAGCAACAATTTGAACATATGACACACGCTCTAATATCTGGTCAAATCGAAAAAATAGGAATGTATTATTGTTGTACTACTGGTATTTTGTTTTCTCCTGTGTTTCTGCAAAGTAAGTTTAAAAGACGGACATTGAGCTGGATCCTGCTCCAACGTCCACAAAATAGTTACTACCGGTGTGACAATCTAATCGAAGGCAGGCAGTATTGACAAACTCGCAGACGGGGACTATATTTGACCTGTACGTATTAGTTGAGGTAAGAGGCAACTCAGGTAGGGGTAGAGAAGATGGGATATCGGAGGGCACAGGAATCGCCCTGACGGCGGTTGCTGGTGTCCTTTTCTCCTTATAAAAATCTACAGCGATAACTATGATAAGGGCGATGGTAAATATCCATTTTCCGTCTGTGCTTTTTAAATGTTAATAAATCTATGAGGATATCTTTTTACACATATCGATCCCAAAAATGCGAGGCAAGTGTAATTTATCCAGCTTTGGCTAAACAGGTAAGGTAATCGAGTATCCATGCCGACTATTAGTATCATTTTGCCGACATATAACCGTGAGCACCTGCTGGGCCGGTCTATCCAGAGTGTACTTAACCAGACCTATCGGGACTTTGAGCTAATTATTGTCGATGACGGCTCAACAGATAATACGGAAAAGCTGGTAAGAAGCTTTAAAAAGGAAACGATAAATTATATAAAGCACCGGGAAAACAGGGGGCCGGCTACTGCACGTAATACAGGAATAAAGTCGGCGTCAGGAGAGTATATCGCTTTTCAAGATAGCGACGATGAGTGGCTGCCTGAGAAACTTGAGAAGCAAATGATGGTTTTTAAGGCTTCTCCACCAGATGTGGGCGTGGTATATACCGGTTTTTTCCAATTCATAAATACCAGGAAACGGTATATACCTCCCACTAAAGTAGTCCAAAAAGATGGTTATATCTTTGCTAATCTTATGAAAGACTGTTTTGTTTCAACCCAGACAACGCTTGTCAAAAGGGATTGCTTCATTGTTACTGGCATGTTTGATGAGCGCTTTACACCTTCAGAAGATTGGGAACTATTCCTGAGAATGTCAAGACAGTACCAGTTCAGATGCGTCAATGAGCCACTGGTGATTGTATATCATCAACCGGATAGCATAACTGCAAACCTGAGTGCAGAAATTAGATCGTATAAACTGGTGCTGGACCAGTATTTTGAGGACATCAGCCATGATAGTAGAGTAATGGCAAGCCACTATTTCAGAATTGGCAGACTTTTGTATTCGTCAGGAGAATGCAGTCAGGGAAGGGACTATTTTGTCAAAAGTGTCAGGGCATATCCGCTTGATATCAGGGCCTATGGTACATTTCTGATAAGCCTTCTTGGCAAAACCGTATACACTATAGCCGAAAACGGCTATGAGAAAATTTCAGCGTGGCTCTTAACAAGAAGGAATAGTAAGCCTTAAAAAACAATGAAGCTGGTGATACTCGCTTCACAGAATGGCCATAGCCCTGCACAGATTGATGTATAATCTCAAACTGGTAGTATTGTGTTACAGCAATTACAGCAAGGTTCTCAATCTTATTAACTGCATCTGGACACGGAAGAATTCCGTTTGATTATGTCGTCATTCTCTTATTAAACTGTTTTTATATCTACCTATTCAATTTTAGGTCTGCTTGGCGGTTCTTTTCCGGTTGCATACACTCTTCTATCACGGACCTCGATATAATTCATATCGGTCAGCGCCTCCATCATCACTTCTAATAGAACCGGAGTAAGTGGCGGGCCGATTTCATCTCTCTCAGACTTAGTAAACCTGTCCAGTATTTCATCAGTTTTGATACCAGGTTCCGCTTCTATTTTTTCAAGTATGGCAACCTCCCTTCTGTAAAACGGCAGACAATACTCGCTGTCACTCAAATCAATCGGTTCACAGGCGAAATGAGCTAATATTCTAGTGTCACTGCATGCAAAGTGCGCTCCTCTTGCTTTTTGGGTTTTAGGATCATATGAAAACACTTCTGACATTTTATCAGAAGCACCTTTTAAAGGACGGAATCCCACACCATCGTACTTTGCCATACTAGGATCCCTTATATCACGACCACGATACCGCCACATAATGTTTTCATTGTACTTATTTCCTAAAAGGTGGACGCCTAGGATAATCGGCATCATCGAAGCTAATAGTCCCGGGCATATCCTGCCGGTAAAGTACACTCCGTCATAATAGAACTCGTCACCAATCTTATAGTTAAAGTGGCATGGGTACGTTTTCTCGTCCCCTTCGAATGATACTAGCTTGCATCTCACTTTAAACATGCCTGACCGCCTCCTGAAAATTAAATATGCACCATAATATCAAATATGACCTTTAATAACTATCATAAAGAGGTCAACGGTTCAATAACAGCCTGGGAAAATACAGGAGAAACGCCACAACAAGGTCGACTATAGACCCACAGAGAATCGGACTTTAAGCCCTGCCAGTACGCAGCAATTTCGGGCTAATGAGTGTAAAAGAAGCATTGCCAAACTATTTGGCTTTGGCTGTGGACAGAGATAGTATTGGAGTTTCTGCAGAAAAAGATGCACCCCTTCCACGAACCTGGTAACGATGGCTCGTGAAAGGAGTGCTCATAGAATACAGCTCGAGCTAGCAAAATTGTCTTAGTTAAGATTCATATATTTATCGATGTTAGCTGGTACGGTCCTCTCGAACACAACCGTTGAGCCGGAAGGCGGCTTGAACTCCAAGGTAAACTGCTTGTTCGCAGTCAGCTTGGTAGTCAGGCTTGAGACATCTACCGTGATTACTGCCTTCTCGCCAACCTCCAGAAGATCGTCGCTATCGTTCTGGCCTGACCAGGACTTGGTCCAGGTCATGTTGTCCTGATAGTTGTCCTCGTCGATATAGGTAAGAACCGTCTTATTGCTGGTCGGCGCAGTCAGGTCTATCGGCTCCCCTGCTACTGCATTGCCAACGGTGAATTTAATCGTCTTCACGTATTTCGTGGAAGCTGTTGTATTGCCCGTCGCAATAATAGCACCCTTGAGCTCCATGGTGCTCTTGGCTTCCTGGAGGCCGAGGTAGACGGTTTCCTTGCCCTTCTCAGCAGAGAAGATACCGGCTGACAGAACGGCATAGCCAAAAACTGCTGCCACTGTGACAAAGGCAATTAAGATAATGGCAGTCTCCAGTCCGGTGATACCCTTCTCATCCCGGTGACCCCTTTTCAGAACTCGCATAAATCCTTTAAACATGTTCATTCCCCCTTTGTTGAAAATTTTTATAGCTAAAGTATATATCCTCACGCCCTGTTGTGAATGCCCCGTAGGTACTGATTTTTCTGGCGATTTGGTACGTGAATAGTTAGTCATATATAGTTAGTACCTGGTTAATCAGTCCTGGTTAATTAGTACTAGGTTAACTCTTACCACAAACTAATATACTAACTAATATAAATATAATGAAGGCGGACAGTGATGGGCTTGGTTTTACATAAAATAGAAAGCGCTCCCGCCCGACCAGTTTGGTGATACAGGTCCGCAACGGAGCCGCCGGCACTATCACTCTATCTAATTACCAGTCTTAATGGAGTTCCATATATCTATCGATGGTAGCGGGTATCGTCCTCTCGAACATAATTGTAGAGCCCGCAGAAGGCTTGAACTCCATAGTAAACTGTTTGCTCACCGTCAGCTTGGTGGAAAGTCCCGATATGTTTACCGTAATTGTAGCCTTTTCACCCTGCAACACCTTCCTGATGGTTGTAGCAGATAGTTAAACATCCCTCACATCATTCTTCACTAAAAGTGCTATTTCAAAGTATATATCCGATCGAGTGTCTGTAAATGCCCCATCGGTACCCGTTCTTTATGGAGTTTTAGCCCCTGAATAGGTAGTCCCTGATCAATTAGTCCTATGACTTTGCTCATCCCATATTTGCTCAAAGTTACAAGTCGTATTATACTTTCACCAGAAAAAAGACTGGTCCACAGAGTTAACGGCCCCATGACAGTATGGTATTGTCCTAATAGACACCGCTTATGTGATACAACACAGAAAACCATGTTGAGATTGAAAGACGGATGATAAAGATACAGAATGTAATAAAAGTAATAATCGTTCTCCTTATCTTAGTAGCTTCATCTCTCACCACTGGCTGTCAGCCAGAAGAAACGGGTGGAGTTCTGAATCTATGGGACTTAGGCCCGATAACCCTCGATCCGGCGATCTCTAGTGAATTATCATCACATATGTATATCATGCAGATCTTCAGCGGTCTGGTATATCTGGACAATGAGCTAAAGCCAGCTCCAGACATTGCCGAGAGATGGGAGAGAAGCCCGGATGGCAAAACGTACACGTTCTTCCTGCGTAAAGGAGTAAAATTCCAAAACGGAAGAGAAGTTACCGCACAGGACATAAAATATTCCTGGGAAAGAGCCTGTAGTCCCGGAACCGAGTCCCAGACGGCAGCCATGTATCTGAACGATATTATTGGTACAGATGATGTATTGGCGGGCAGGGCAACAGAAATCAGTGGTGTCAAAGTAATCGACGAATATACTATCGAAGTAACAATTGACGCTCCTAAGGCTTACTTCCTTGCCAAGTTGGCTTACCCCACGACTTTTATCGTTGACAGAGACAATGTCGAATCAGGAAATAAATGGTGGCTTAAACCAAACGGTACCGGCCCTTTCAAGCTTAAGAAGTGGCAGACAGATGAAATCCTTGTATTAGAAAAAAATGAGCTCTACCACCTTGAGCCTGCTCGGATTAATCAAATAGTCTTCCATCTTCTGTCCGGTATACCAATATCGTTATACGAAACGGGTCAAATAGATGTGGCTCCGGTTTATAAAGACAATATCGAGCGGGTGACAGATAAAAAAGGTCCCTTCTATAAAGAACTGGCAGTATTTCCCGAATTAAGCCTCTTTTACATAGGTTTCAATACTCAAAAGCCGCCCTTTGACGACGTCAATATCAGACAGGCATTTCAGCACGCCGTGAATAAAGAGCGAATTATCGAACTTACTTTTAAAGGAACAGTTACTAAAGCCGATGGCATTATTCCTCCGGGTATGCCCGGCCACAATGAAAGCCTTTCCGGATTTGACTATGATATAGCCAAGGCTAAAAATCTAATTGCCCGTTCAAAATATGGCAGCGTGGCTAATCTACCGCCAATTACAGTAACCACCTCAGGGTGGGGAGGCAATATATCAGAAAATTTGGGAGCTATCATCCAGGAGTGGCGTTTGAACCTCGGGGTAGAGGTCACTGTGAGACAGATTGAGCCGGAAATATTCCTTTACTACTTAAGAGAAGAGGCCGACGAAATGTTTATGCTGGGTTGGGTCGCTGATTATCCAGACCCACAAAATTTTTTAGATAACTTATTCCATACCAAATCTACCTACAATACCAGTAACTATTCCAATCCAGACGTAGATGCTCTGCTGGATAAAGCAGCTATAGAATCAAACGAGAGTGCAAGGCTCAATTTATACCAGCAGGCTGAGAAGATAATATTGAATGAAGCTCCTTGCCTGCCTTTGTGGTTCAGTACAAACTATGTGCTGGTCAAACCTTATGTTAAAAACTATAAACTCAATGCCATGGGCGTACCATTACTCAGTCAAGCGTACATTGAATAGCTGACATTTCTCTTTAGCCACGCATCATCTGTGTATCACAATAGCAAGCAATGTAACCTACCGTATCTGCTCCATCAGGCAGTTGGAAAACCGTATCTGTAGAAAGTGCTGCTCCCAATCCAACCAGGAACGAAGACCTGTATTCTTTACCTGAGAGAGACAGCTATCTTCATACTCACTGATTGAAAGAAATATTCAATACTCATTCAATATATCGTTATCAAAAATGGAATAGGCATGCGTATACCCTGATTACTAAAGTCCCACCCAATACAGGACGAGTCTCCCATTGACAAGCTTGGCCCAATTTCATGATATATTGTGGCTATTGAAGCGCCTGAATACAAGGCAGGTACAATGACCGTATTACAGAAGAAAATATGGGAATACGTGGTAATAGCTATTTGCTGGTCTTACACTCTTGCCTGGATAACCATACAATTTTTTTACTGGACACTAGATACACTTAAAAGACCTCTTTAAGTCCGGCAGGTATATTCGTGACTTGAAGGCTATTGTCCCACTCCAGGAAACTATGCCACACCTGTACGTGCGATATCCATGGTCCAACCCGGCGTGGAGTTTAAAAACTCTGGTTAACTAAACACGGAATCACTATTCTTCTATCCTTGGTCCCGAGTTCAAAACATCAGTTGAGACCTCGCCGGCGAACTGCTGAAAGTTTTCGACGAATTTAGCTGCGAGTTTCCTTTCCTGAACAATATACTCATCAATGTTATCCCAGGCACTTGCTGACTTCAGTACCTTATCTGGAATATCCTCGCACTTGCTCGGCACAAGAAATCCAAAGTCCCTATCTTTATCCATCGTGGTCTTAAATAAATCGCCTCGTATTGCTGCTCGAATTAAGGATCGGGTATGTGGAAGCGATATGCGTTTGCCCACCCCAAATCCTCCACCGACCCATCCCGTATTCACCACCCAGCAGTTCACCTTATGGCGAGTGATCTTTTCAAGAAGAAGCTTGGCATATTTAATAGGTGGGAGGGCAAGAAAAGGAGCTCCGAAGCATGGACTAAAAACTGCCTCTGGTTCATTCCCGATACCGATCTCGGTCCCGGCAATCTTTGCAGTATAACCCTGGAGAAAGTAATATGCTGCCTGCTCAGGAGTAAGCAAAGCAATGGGCGGCAGTATGCCAAAAGCGTCACAGCTCAGCATGAAGATGTTCTTAGGGTGCGATCCAGTACCAGAACGTATAGAGTACTCAATATGGGGAATGGGATAGCAGGCACGCGTATTTTCTGTGAACTCATCATCATCCAGATCAAGTCTCCGATTGCGGCTATTGATGGTCACATTCTCAAGTACAGTACCGAATCTACGGATGCACTGATAAATCTGGGGCTCCTGTTCCTGGGAAATTTTTATTACTTTGGCATAGCATCCACCTTCAAAATTAAAAATACCAACATCGCTCCATCCATGCTCGTCATCTCCTATAAGTCTTCTTTCAATATCGGTGGACAGAGTGGTCTTACCGGTGCCGGAAAGACCAAAAAATAATGCCACATCTTCTTCAGGTCCCATATTGGCAGCACAGTGCATTGACAGCACCTTCTCCTGCGGCAAAAGGTAGTTAAGCACCGTAAAAACCGCCTTCTTAATCTCCCCGGCATAACTCGTTCCACCTATTAAAATCAGCCTTCTTCCGAAGTTTACTATAATAAATGCCTCTGAGTTCGTACCGTCAATATCAGGCGAAGCATGAAATCGAGGCACGCTAAAAATTGTAAATTCAGGAACATGGCTTTTGAGTTCATCCTCGTCCTGGATCTGAATAAACATATTACGAGCAAAAAGATTGTGCCAGGCATATTCAGTGATAATACGTATGGGAACACAATAACGCAGGTCCGCTCCCGCATAGCAGTCCTGAATATAAATGTCTTTCCCCTGAAGATAAGCAAGCAATCTATGGTAAAGGGAATTGAACCTTTCTGCTTCAAAAGGTTTGTTTGACTTCCCCCACCATACTTTTTTCTGGCTCGATTCTTCCTTAACAATGAATTTATCGTCAGGAGACCTGCCGGTATGGTGCCCGGTCCTGACTACGACCGGTCCCAGATGTGCAATAACTCCTTCTCTATGCCTTATGGTTTCCTCGTAAAGGGCCGGAGTAGGAAGATTCCTGTATACATTGCCCACATTAGTAATGCCGTAGTTCGCCAGCCCAAAATAATCCGAACCGGTATGTAGTCCCATACCTGTTTACCTCCTCCATTTCCGTAGTACTGATTTTGTACGCCACGATACATATTTTATGTCAACTATCCCCAGGTTGATTTACTTTACGTTCATGAGAACAGACTACTACCATGAGGAAATGTACGGTTAAGCAATGATTTATATATGGGCTTTTCTTAATCATGCAGGTAATAAAGACCGCCGCTTGGTCAATGGTAAGAATAATTGACAGGTAGTATCGCTATCCGGTTTTAATCTGACCATAAATCCTCTATCTCTTTTTCTGTTTTTCTCCTCAACTCAGCAGACTCAAGAAAACCTAACTCTTTGTATGATTCAGCCGAGCCATATTCGCGAGTCTTGACTACGACTGGCATAGGCACTGCATGACCAAAAACAAGTGCCTGCTGCTTTGTTTCCAATTTCGACAATACTGACTTAAGGTCGCTTTTCCCCATCGCACCGGATAAGACACTATCCACATCCCGCTCATTGTCCAGAAGACAGGTTACCTTCGTACCCAATTGCGACATGACTTCCTCATCAATTCCGCTGGGACGCTGGTCAATTACCAGTAAAGTAACATTGTATTTCCTCATTTCGCGGGCAATTTTACCAAAGATGGTCTGAGAGGCCAGTTCGGGATTAAGAAAACGGTGTGCCTCTTCTATTGTAATCACCAAAGGTGTGACCTGTTCCACATCCGCCCCTATCGCTCTCTCAGTCTTGTCCCTGTATCGTGCATAAATCCGCCGACTGAGTAGATTAGCTATCAAAATATAGGCTACGTAATCATCAAATCGGCCAAACTCCAGAACAACATTTATTCCGCGTTCCAAATATTCTATAACGCGCTGCACCGAATTATCCGGGGCATGCGAGACCAGGAAGGGAAAACGCCTTAAGGTTTCCAGTCCGCGACGCAAATTACGATAGGTGCTTTCATGAATATTGAGCCTTGATATTAGCTGTTTGCTATCATCTTCACTTAAAGTAAGTACGCTCTCAAGCCATTTCCTATCGCCGAACTCCCTGGCCAGTTGATATACAGCCTGTGCAGCAGCCTCGGTCAGGTTCAATGTTTGCCTGAGCAACTCAATATCCTCAGGCTCGATCTCATCGTAGCCTATCTTCACTATAAAATCAGTGCTGACTTTCCTCCGTCGAGAACTTTCCTCATCGAGAGCAAAAACCGCAACTCTGGATGGAAAAAGTTGTTTGAGACCCTTGACATGATAACCTTTCTCGCTCCGTCCTTCCCAACCATATTCACTATGCATATCGAAAACCAGATTTACCGCCTGTTGCTTTTGAGTCATTCCGATAAGAAGTAAACGTGTAAGAAACGTCTTCCCGGTACCGCTTTTACCAAAAATTCCATTGGAACGCTTAACAAACTCGGAAATATCAAGGCAGACCTTGGTCTCCATATCTAAAGGCGTACCAATATGAAAACGCTTCTCATCTTCTATGCCAAAAACCATCTCCACATCTCGATCAGACGCTAACTCCACTTCAGAGTAATGAGCAGGCACCGTTTTTGCTGGCTGAGGTCCCTCCAGCAGGCTTACTGCATCTCCCCCAATAGTCAGCATAGGTAAAACACGAATTTTACCATAGGTGGTTGTACCGGTAACTACCTGGGCTATCAAAGGGTCCGACATATCCGGAGGCATTATAATCGCGTTGGGATCGATAGATTCCAGACTGACATCCGTAATAATACCGAAAAAACGGCGTTTGCTTCCATCAATGGCTACATAACGTCCCACTGTTATGTCTTCTACTGAAACGGCTGCATCGAGCTTCACCTCCACACCCCTTGTCAGTGAACCTGAAACGACAACACCCAAGGAGATCTGTTTATTATAATCCTGATCGTTCACCTGACCCTCTTTAAAATCGAGTTCAATCTGTTACTATCACCGCCTAAAAGCTGCACCAGCACCCTGCCAGCTCTAATTAAAAAGGCTTCAGAATCGGGATAAGCCCGGCTAGCGCTGCGAAGACAAGCCGCAATAATTTCATCGACCGGGATGGATAACCTGGCATCAATAAGTAAGCTGAGAAAATTCAGTGACTGAGTAAACGCTTCAACTTCTTCAGGTTGGCAAGTGTAGACGAAGCTGTGAATGGGTACCGGCTTCGGCGGCAGGTAATGATATAAATTATCCCCCTCGCGATAGCCGACGATTAAAACTTGAAAAGTAGTGGTTAAAAGCTTCTCCAGTTGAGGATTAGTCCGGAAGATTTCATCCTCAGTCTCCATCTCTTCACCTCGTGCCACCACACGTCTCCCGGGGTCCAGGCTACCGGTTTCTACATTGTAAACTATACCGTGGATTTCGCAGTTCCCATCTCTTGCCTTTACCAGGGTTCCAAAAAAGGGCGCCTGGCCAAGTTTATAACACTGGGCTACAAATTCCGCACTGCTCGCTTCAATAACCTCTGCCACCTTAATTCCTAAATCCATCTGGTCCTCTTGCTTTGTTGCTTTGCTGAACTCGTCAACCATATCTTATCTTCAGCTAATATTTGCTCGACCAGCCTCCAGAAATGTTCCCGGTCAACAGTGGTTACTACAGCTCTCTCATGAGCTTCACTTAAAGCAACCGGATAGCCCAATCCTCGCCGACACTGGTCTACTATTACTGCATGGACTAGATTGATCAATTTCGCATCGTCCGCTACCCATACCGGAATTTCTACACGGGCTATCTCATCATCAACTTTAATATAGAAAAAATTAATCTCATGGTCTCCATAATACTTCTCGACTATGGTAGAACGGCTGCTGAAAACTGCCGATCGCTCCCCCTGGCTTAAAAGCTGATTGAAAATATCTCGATCAACTAATCCGGCAACAGCTTCACAGCCTCTCTCTTCGACTTTGCCATTACAATAATAGTCACAATTCACCGTCTGGTGCGGGCAAATAGCCAGGCGCAATGCATTAACAACCTCTGTACTGCGGGGAAAGCTGATATAACTGGCTAACGCCAGTTGCCTGGTATCGCTGATCTCTCTTATTCTATTAAGATAATTGAGAAATCCATTTTCTAAAAGTTCATGAATGACGAAATCCTGATAAACCTGTCCGATCATGCCCCATAAGATAAGCGAGCCATCGAGCAACACCACCACAGGCAAATCCCCTTCCATCTCACCCACCTTTTCAGCTAATAAACGGCTTTCCTCGATAGTACGCTTTAATCCCAGAAGCTGTCCCTCTATTGGAACCTGTCGGCCATCTGATGATGAAATGATAAGTTCATTATTTTTAAAATACAGGAGCGGTGAAGCTGAAAGCCGGGCTTCCGGATTTTGACCATATTGAAGCTGAACCAGGCCAATATTAATTAAAAAGCAATGGGTAGAGTGGTGGCGGTCAACATCGATATGAGACCCATCGCTGGCCAATACTATGAAATCTTCAGGGCACGGGATCGTCGGCCGACGGAGATCAAGTTTTTCTTTTAAACCGGCTACCAGCCAGGTGGTCTTGCCTGCTTCGATTCTGTGCTTTAACTGGTCGAATTCTGTGGCTATGGAATGAAGTATACCCAGGGCGAACCGGAGTTTATCTCTTCTCTCCTCCTCCTTCACTTTCAGATTCTCCGCCATGCCCTGAATCTGACCAGCTATCTGCACTAAATCTAACGACACCAATCTCTCCCAACTTCAAAGTATATCATGAGGGCCAAGCATGGACAATAACATGTAAAATTGAATAACCCTCGACTGTTGCCCACATTAATTAGCTTCTGGTATCATGGTACATACTCTGATTCTCTGTCACGTAATATTCGCAGGAGATTAGGTTACAATGAGCGTTGGCTTAGTTTATGATCCCATCTATCTTGAGCACGATACTGGAAACCATGTCGAGAATGCTCAGAGACTAACCGCAACTATTTCCTTTCTCGAAGAGAGTCAACTCAAGGAGAAGCTAGTCTTCCTAACACCACGCCCGGCCAAGATAGAAGAACTGTCAATGGTGCATGCCAGAGAATATGTTACACAGATAGAGATCCAGGTCCAAAGAGGCGGTGGTTGGCTTGACCCGGATACCATAACATCACCGGGTTCGTACAAAGCCGCCACCTTCGCTGTCGGTGGCGTTCTAACGGCTGTGGAGGCAGTTATGAACAAGCAGGTCAATAGTGCCTTCGCTCTGGTCAGACCTCCAGGACATCATGCTACCTGCTGGCATGCCATGGGTTTCTGCCTGTTCAATAATATCGCAGTAGCTGCCAAGTATGCACTGGCGAACTTCAACATAGACCGCGTTCTTATAGTCGATTTCGATGTCCACCATGGCAACGGCACCCAGGACACCTTCTATGCCGATCCAAACGTCCTCTACTTTTCTACTCATGAATACCCTTTTTATCCCGGAACAGGCAGCATTGACGAAACCGGAACAAGGGAAGGCGAGGGCTTTACCGTAAATGTGCCCCTCACTGCCGGCTGTGGAGATGAAGAATATCAGGCGGTTTTCGAGGATATTCTAGCGCCAGTTGCCAGACGTTTCCACCCGCAGCTTATTATGGTCTCTGCTGGTTACGACGCTCACTGGGCCGATAGTCTTGCCTTAATGCAATTAAGCGTCTCCGGATTCGCCCGAATAGTTGAAATTACAAAAACACTGGCTGAGATGTTATGCCAGGGGAATCTGGTCTTTACACTCGAAGGCGGCTACCACCATCAAGCATTACCTTTATCGGTAGCTGCCACCCTTGATATTTTACTGGGAAATCCTGAAATTAATGACCCTTTAGGTAAAAAAGAGACAAGAGTTAAACCTGCCGATTTCGACAATTTTTTAAGATTGGTGAAGGACACACACCAGATTAGTATTTAAAAGCTGTACAGGTCTACTATCACTCTTATCAGGTCCCAACTCACGCAGGTTTATTAACAAAAGGTACCCAGGAAAAGAACCGCTTCCAATCACCCTTGTCCCAGACTATTAGCAGTGGACCGGCAAGACACATAGAGCTATAAGTTCCGGCAACTACCCCGATAAGCAGGACCAGGATAAAATAGCGTATTGTGACACCGCCAAAAAGAAAAATAGCCAGAATAACAAAAATCGTTGTCAGGCTGGTATTTAAAGAGCGACCTAACGTTTCCCAGATGCTTGCATTTATAGTTACTTCAAAGTCTTTGCTTACACCCTTGCTGACATTCTCCCTGATCCGATCGAAGACAACGACAGTATTATTGACACTGTAACCGACAACCGTAAGCATACCGGTAATGAACATGGCATCAATCTGAACACCAGCCACCCAGCCTAATATAGAGAAAATCCCCATTACCACCAGCACATCGTGAATCAGCGCTACAATGGCACATGTTCCCCAGCGAAATGGTCTAGGCATATGGCGGAATGCCCAGGCAATGTATATCAACATCGCAATAGCTGCAACTGCCACAGCGATAGCTGCATTACGCCCGGTTTCAGTAGCTATAATAGGAGATACAGCATAAAAATCACGTACAGTTACCTCAGTATTTAAGGCTGATTTTAGACCATTGGTTAATGCCTGCCGTTCATCAGGTGTTATCTCTCTGATACGGATAAAGAAATCACCTTCACTAGTACGTTGAATTGTCGTCTTATCATAACCCAGAACAGCTAATTCCTGCCGCAGTACGCTTTGCTCGATATCAGTACTAAAGCGAAGAGTCATTGTCGTGCCACTGCTAAAATCAACCCCGGGTTCCAGCCCAAAGATGGCCAGAGAAACTATACCCGGAACTATAACCAGTGCCGATATCAGGAAAAACCAATACCTCTTACCGACGAAATCCATCATATCTAAACACCATAAGCCCTTGGGCCAGTTACTGCACGAATCATAAAGCGCAGGAATGTCCTGGTGACTATAATCGCCGAAAACATACTCAAAGCAACACCGATAAATAAAGTCAAAGCAAAAAATCTAACCATGAAAGCACCCAATGTGCCACCAAACCAGTAGAGAACTAGACAGGCAATGAAAGTAGTGACATTGCTGTCGCGGATAGCCGGCCAGGCACGGTTAAATCCAGCTTCGACTGCGGCACCCAGGGTACGACCTGACCACAGCTCTTCTTTCATCCGCTCAAAGATAAGTACATTAGCATCAACTGCCATACCGATGGATAAAATCAGAGCTGCTATACCCGGTAACGTTAACGTTATAGGAACTAACTTGAAAATCGCTATCAATAAGACACCGTAAACAACCAGAGCGCAGGTAGCCACAAGGCCAGACGCACGATAGTAAAGCAGCATGAACAACACCACCAACACCAGTCCAATAACACCGGCAATAAGGCTCTCTCGAATAGAATCGGCACCTAGTGTAGCATCAACATCCTGCTGCTGGATAATCTTCAGTGGCACATCTAACGAGCCGGAGCTGAGTTGTATAGCAAGCAACCTGGCCTCTTCCAGCGTTAGACCGGTGATGACCCCGTTCTCTTTTATCACCGCCTGAACGGTTGGCGCCGAGATAAGCACATCATCCAGGAATATTCCCAGAGGCTTTTTAAAGTTGCGCTGGGTGATTTGCTCAAAAAGGACTGCACCCTCATTATCCCACTCAAAAGCTACCTCTGGTTCATTAGTCTGTGGCTTTAAAACTACCTGTGCATTTGGTTTGAGAAATTTCCCGGTAAGTACCTTTTCCTTACCATCGCTTCCCAGAGCTGTAGATTTTACCCACTTTGGTCTACCCTCTTCATCAAGCACTTCCTCTCCATTCTCATCGGTCTCAATTTCCCTGAAATCCAGTTCAGCCGTCTGCCCGATAAGCTCAATAGCCTGTCCGATATCCTCAACTCCAGGAAGCTGAACTAGAATTTGATCATGGCCCTGCCGCTGAATTATAGGCTCAATAACCCCGTAAGCACTGACTCGCCGTTCAATCTTTCTCAGTACGCCCTCCATTGCATCATCGTCGCTCTGTGCGGGGTCTTTCTGTGTAAGGTCAGCCTGATATACAAGGTGGCTGCCCCCTTTCAGGTCAAGACCCAGACTTAATCCCTCCCTGCCTAACCTTTTACCATCCAGTGGTACAATCGCCCACAGGGCAAAACCGAAAATCAGTACTATAATAATGAATAAAACGATATTGTTTTTTTTCAATTACCAGCTATCCCCTGCAATATTACCTGCTCAGGCTGAAACATTAACCTTCTCAGAAAGCTGAAATGGCATGCTGCAACATCCATCGCAAATCCCCTTACTCAATTCCTTTCGGACCAGAGCTATTGCTTCCTCCCTGGTCGTCACCTCACCAGCCGCTTGTGCCTCTAAGGCCGAACTCAAGAGTTTACCAAGCAAAGGTCCTGGCGCCAGATTAAAAATATTTATTAAATCATGCCCGTTAATAAGTCTCACAGGTAAAACCTCTACCTGCTGCTTTCGATGCTCGGCAAGTATATATTCTATCAATTGATTATGCTGCTTCCATTCCTGGACATTCAATTTCGGTCCATAGGTAGCCAGGTAATCAGCCAAAG
Source organism: uncultured Dehalococcoidales bacterium (assembly GCA_964596125.1). GTDB lineage: Bacteria > Chloroflexota > Dehalococcoidia > GIF9 > UBA5629 > CAZQRP01. The sequence continues at coordinate 71,433 of CAZQRP010000002.1, forward strand.
CCAGGACCAGGACATCGATACCAGCGTCTCCGGTATCCCGGAAATAGCGGTAGATAGCCCTACCGGTGGGTAAACCAACGTTAGCTATTTGAGCAGGGCGGAGATGATAGTAGACCAGGTTCTCCACCAGTTTTATTTCCCGGCTGGAAAACCTAAGCCTGCTCAAAATGGCAGCCGCCATGGATGCCCCCTCCTTGGCATGTCCCAGAAAACGCATTTTACCTGTCTCCTCGACCGTCTTAGTCCGTGGCTTGGCAATATCATGTAGTAGTCCACCTAACTTAAGCATGAGCTTCCTGTCACTGCCTCCGGATACCTCCTCATCGAAATGATTGCTTATCTCATCTGACCACGGGGTCACAGCCAATAGATCCCTGCTGCCATATATCCATTCGCTCTCGTGAAGCAAAAACTCAACAGTAGCTACCGTCTCTAAGGAATGATCAAAGACATTCCAATAATGCTCTTTAGGTTGTTCCTCACCCTTCAATTCAGTCAATTCAGGTAGTATCTCTACGAGCAAATCCAGATTATCTAAATAGCGCAATACATTATGGGAATCAGATAAAGAGAGAAGCCTGAGCAGTTCTTCTCGCAATCTTTCCCCGGGAACCAACCGGACTAATTGCCCGTCCCTTATTATTAATCTTTCAGTCTCTGGTTCAATTCGAAAACCTAACTCCGCAGCCAATCTCACCGCCCGCAGTAGCCGTGTTGCATCTTCCTTGAAAATCCGCCGGTTTACTGCCCTCACCAATCCTTTCTTCAAGTCACTTTCTCCGGAGAAGGAGTCAATCAAATAAGGTGAATCGGAGATAAAGTTCGGAAGCTCAATCGCCATAGCATTAATGGTAAAATCACGCCGTGCCAGATCAGCTTCAATAGTATTCCAGACCGCTGCAAAGTCCAGATGCCAGTTCTGTTGCCGTCCCATAGTTATCACCCTGGCCACACCTCTGGCCTCATCGAGTACAACGCACCTGCCGCTCACAATACCAGCGATTTCCTGAGCAATCCTTAGAGCATCCCCACAAACGGCAATATCAATGTCGTTTGTCTCTCTGTCCAGTAACCAGTCACGGACAAAACCACCAACAACATAAGCTCTGAGATCATGCTGAGCTAGAATTGTTGACACACTAGTTAGAAGCTGAGATAGATCCCGATTGATAACAGGCATTGCCCAAGATTATATCCCAAGGTGGGTCTCTTGTAAAGATTTTTATGAAGGTGTTATTTTGATCAGCATCTCAAAAAATTTTATTTATTATGCCGTCCGTCAGTCTGCAATTATTTACAATATCAATGGTCGTGTGGCAATCGAATACGCAGCAGCAAATTGATGATTTCTCAACCAAGTTACAATTCCTTTTTCTTACATTTAAAACAGGCAAATCATGGAACCTCTACATTCCGCCGCACAAGGTATTGACATTGAATGTTACCGATAATATTATTAACACGTACTGTTAAATTTCCTGGTCCTTAGCAGGACCGATCATAGTTCCAGAGCTGACGAGGATGCCTGATGCAGGAGGTTAATAAACATAATGTCAAATGAGTCCCCCTCAAGACAATCAGCAAATAGCTCAAACAGGTACGTGAACAAAAGACCACTTAAAATAAATGTATATACTCCTGTTGATATTCTAACTGGTTATGTTTATCGCCCTTCACCGATTCCTGTAAGTCGACAACGCCTTCTTGATATACTCAACGAGGTAACAGTGGGAGGATTATATGCCCGGGCAGGATTCTTGTCCATAACTGAAGTCACCATGCGTAACACGGAGCAAATAGAGACAACGGCGCAATTTGACTGTATTAATAAGGACAACATCCTCTTCGTGAAAGAGGCTGATGACAACCAGGTTGGAGAGCATGGCAGCAAAGGCGGTTATAAGCTTCCAACAGCAGTAGAGAAGATACCTGTAAAGGTAAAACTCTACATGCCTTCTTATAGTCTTAGCGGACAAATGTACTGTGCAAAAGGACAGCGTCTATCGGATCTGCTGAATACAATAGACCAGTTTTTACCCATGACAGATGTTGAAGTAGTATCTACCTTAAAAAACAGCCGTTTTGCGGCTGACTTCATAGCCCTTAATAAGGCACAAATAGTCCATGTGCACGAAGTCTAACCTCAATCAGCTACTTTCACAAGCGCACACAAAGGCTAGCCAAAGACAAACTCGGAACAGATTAACAGAATCGATAAGGATTATCCGGCTATGGTCGGCCCGATAAATGAGACTATAAGCACTTTCTATTCATGCCAGGTAGCCAGATAACTACACAAAGATCACCACATTCCCTCCCTGCTGTGATCATAATCGCTGCTTGTTCGCTTTATTATGCCACGCTATAATTAGTTACGATGATGTATAAACGCATAGTAGCCAAGTTTGGCACCAATTTACTTACAGGAGGCAGCGATAACCTCGATCTAGAAATTATGACCAGCCTGGTTACGCAAATAGCTCAACTCCAGAATAAAGGACACGAACTAATCATTGTATCATCTGGAGCAGTTGCTGCCGGAAGACAGAAATTAAAGCTGGGCAGGGAGCGCAAAGATGTTCCTTTCAAGCAGGTGCTTGCATCTGTAGGACAAAATAAACTGATGCATACGTACGAACAACTTTTCGATCGACACAATATAACTGTAGCACAGGCCCTCCTGACCAAGTCCGATCTCAGTCACCGTGCTGGCTACCTCAATACACGAAATACGCTTCTCGCTTTAATCGAGCTAGGAGTCATTTGTATTATAAATGAAAATGATGTGGTTGCTACCGATGAAATAGGCGGCGTCAGGTTCGGAGACAATGATAACTTATCAGCTATGGTAGCCAATCTAGTAGATGCCGATCTTTTGGCATTAATAACTGATATCGATGGTCTATATACTGCAGACCCGCAACTCGATCCCAAAGCCAGACTTATTTCCAAAGTAGAAAAAATAGACGCCAGGATTCAGCATTATGCCAGCAAGACTACCAGTAGCCATGGTGTAGGTGGCATGGCCACTAAAATCGAAGCCGCTAAAATGGCTACTTCCTGTGGAATAACAGTAGTCATAGCCAACGGACGCAGCTCAAATTACCTGAGTCAAATCGTTCTTGGAAATAACATCGGTACTCTTTTTACGCCCAAGGCCAGTAAACTTGAAAGTAAAAAACGGTGGATGCTCAGCGGACTGGCTTCAAAAGGCAAACTAATCATCGACAGTGGTGCTGCTATCGCGCTTAAAAAACAGAATAAAAGCCTACTTCCAGCCGGAATTCTTGATGTTAAAGGCAAATTTCAGCGTGCTGACGTAGTTGATATCTACGATGTCAATGACATGCAACTTGGCTGTGGCATTTCCAACTATAATGCAAATGACATCATCAAAATCAAGGGGGCCCATTCCCAGTCAGTATTGAATATTCTTGGCTATGAATATGGCAGTGAGGTAATCCACCGAAATAACATGGTACTGCTGTAATGAACAGCGATAGGTCCAGATTATGCTTGAATTGAGGAGGTAGAAGTGCAAGCTGCTGCAATGGAGCTAGAAGAAAAAGGTAAACAGGCTAAAACAGCATCAAAAAAGCTGGCCTTTCTGGCTACTGATGTCAAAAATACTGCCCTATTGAATATTTCTAAAGGCCTGATTGCCAGGCAGGACGAAATTTTAACGGCTAACAACCTGGACTATACAGAAGCCAAGGCATCCGGCATGAGCACAGCTATGCTTGACCGTCTCATGTTATCATCAAGTCGCTTGGAGACAATAGCACAGGATGTACAAACAGTAGCTTCACTACCTGACCCGGTCGGTGAATTAATAGAAGAGAGAACACTTCCCAACCAACTGCTGCTTAGTAAAAGGCGGGTACCGCTCGGAGTGATCGGAGCGATATACGAAAGTCGTCCTAATGTTACTGTGGATATATCTGTTTTATGTCTTAAATCAGGCAACGCAATTATTCTTCGCGGCGGTAAGGAGTCATTCTACTCCAATCGCATTTTAGCCAAAATAGTTCAAGAAGCTGCTTATGAAACAGGAATACCTGAAGGGGCAGTACAGTTTATCGAGTCGACAGACAGAACACTGGTCGACCACATGCTCAAGATGAAGGGAATTATAGACCTTATAATTCCAAGGGGTGGCGCCGGCTTGATCAAGTTCGTTACTGAAAATGCTGCTATGGCTGTTGTCTCAGGTGGAATAGGTGTTTGTCATACGTATGTAGATAGCAGCGCAGATTTAGAGAAAGCAGTAGCCATTGCATATAATGCCAAGGTCCAGCGACCTACCGTTTGTAATGCACTTGATACCCTCCTGGTTCATACTGATGTAGCTGAAAGATACCTGCCTTTGATAGCCAGGGAATGGAGAACGGCTGGCGTAGAAATACACTGTGATGAACATGCTCTCAATACTCTTAAGTCAGATCCATCCTTTAAGCCCATTCCGGCAACAGACGAAGATTGGGGAAAGGAATTTCTATCGCTAACCGCTGCAATTAAGGTGGTCCGTTCTCTGGATGAAGCACTTGAACATATTGCACGCTACGGCTCGGGGCATTCTGAGGCTATAGTGAGCGAGGATGACCTGGCAACCGCGCGTTTTCTTAATGAGGTAGATGCTGCCTGCGTTTACGCCAACGCAAGCACCCGTTTCACTGACGGGGGCCAATTTGGTCTGGGAGCCGAAATTGGCATAAGCACTCAAAAATTCCATGCACGCGGCCCCATGGCACTAAGGGAATTGACGAGTTATAAGTGGATTATTATCGGCAATGGTCAGGTCAGGCCCTAATGTAACTCTGCCAGAGCCTCCCTCTGAATAGTAAACAATTGCTTAATTCCTTTTTCGGCAAGAGAAAGTAGAGCATCAATATTTACTCTGGAAAAAGGTTTGCCCTCGGCCGTTCCCTGAATTTCTACATATTCGCCCTTATCAGTCATAACGACATTGAAGTCTACCGAAGCGGAGAAGTCCTCCTGATAACAAAGGTCTAAAATTTCTTCCCTATCTACAATGCCAACACTGGTAGCAGCCACGGCGCTTTTCAAAGGGATCGATGGCAGGATACCTTGAGTTTTGAGATGGTTGAATGCTTGAAACAAGGCAATATACCCTCCCGTAATAGCAGCAGTCCGGGTGCCGCCGTCAGCCTGCAATACATCACAATCCACAATAAAAGTCCGTTCCCCCAGGGATCTGAGGTCAGTAACAGCTCTCAAGCTGCGCCCTATCAAACGCTGGATTTCTTGACTTCTACCAGCAATTTTATCGGGATTGGCAGCACGAGGGGTGCGAGTATGCGTGGAGCGGGGCAGCATAGCATATTCAGCGGTAATCCAACCGATCCCCTCTCCTTTAAGGAAATTAGGGACTCTATCTTCCATACTCACAGCGCATAGAATCCTGGTGTTCCCAAGTTCTATCAATACCGAGCCTTCAGCAAAAGACTGGTAGCTCAATTTGACATACACAGGACGTAGCTCATCATTGGCACGATTATCTATCCTCTTCATTTGAACCTTCCTACTGTCAGCTCTATGCCGCTAAAGTATAGCATTGATTTGTTTCAATCAACAACGTCATTATTCGACAGTCATTATTCGACAGTATATTTGACACAATTTCATTAATGCGGTAAATTATATTACGAATAAATTTACGAATTAATTGAAAGTATAAGATTTTTATACTTTTTTTTTGTTCAATTTAATACTGAGTATCTTCTTCATATAAGGTTTCTATTTTAACGGAGGTTATATGCCTATGAGAACTATTAGAATAATTGGCTCCGTAACCTGTTTTACACTGCTCCTAACATTATGTATCAATGTGGTCACCCAACCTGTTGCACTGGCTGTACCGAAAGAGATGACCAGTCTTTCTGCATTACCACCAGGGCAGGAGTCGAAGCCAGAAGCGGAAAAAATCGAAATTAACAGCCAGTATCCTGTAATTAAAGCTAACGCTGGCAAAATTCTCACTTATGATCTTGATGTATCGTATAAAGGCGGCAAGGAACCACGCTATATTGAATTTAGTGCCGATGTGCCCGATGGCTTCGTTTATCAATTTAAAAAGAGCTATGGCGAAGAGGAAATAGGAGGCCTGACTATTGATCCTGAAAAATCTATAACACCAGAGAAAATTAAGCTATCGGTGGCCTCATTCGTTGACCCAGGTGAATATCCCATAATTGTGAAGGCCACTACAGGAAAGATAACAGGAAGCTTCGAGCTCAAGGCTGTAATTACAGCAAAATATGAGATTACTCTGGAAACACCCGGAGGCTTGCTTAATACCAAAGTCACTGCCGGCAAAGATAACTATTTTTCCGTCACCGTTAAAAATACTGGGACAGATGTACTTGAAAAGATAGAGCTCAATTCCAGAATCAGAGGAACTCCAAAAGGTTGGAGTGTAACGTTCAATCCTGAGAAGATAGATTCTCTCCCAGTAGACGGTGAACGTGAAGTAAAAATCAATATAAAGCCGCCTGAAAAGACTATATCGGGTGATTATGAGATCAATGTATCGGCTAAACCTGAATCCAAATATGATGTCGACGATGATCTAGATATCCGTGTCACGGTACTAACCGAACCACTTTGGGGATGGATTGGAATCGGGATCGTAGTCCTAGTCGTAATCGGTCTGGTGGTTATGTTCTTACGTCTGGGCAGACGGTAAAGATAAAATGGACCAGCAGGAAATAATAAGCACCAGTGATTTAACAAAAACCTACAATGGTTTCACTGCCGTTAACAAGCTCAATTTGCATGTAGCAGAAGGGGAGATATTTGGTTTCCTCGGGCCAAACGGTGCTGGTAAGACTACCACAATACTTATGCTGCTCGGGCTAACCGAGCCGACATCAGGAAGTGTACAAGTATGCGGCTACAGTCCTACCAGGGAACCACTGAAAATTAAACGCATCGTTGGCTACCTGCCGGAGAAAGTCGGCTTCTACGAAGACCTGACCGCCAGGCAGAATTTGGAATACACCGCCAGGCTAAATAGTATAGCGCGGGAGCAGATACCAAAAAAAATCGAACGGGTCTTAGACTTGGTAGGACTACCTGAGACAATTAACCAGCAGGTCAGCCAATTTTCTCATGGCATGAAACAACGTCTGGGAATAGCTGATGTTATGATTAAAGATCCTAAGGTCGTTTTCTTTGATGAGCCCACAACTGGAATCGATCCCCAGGGCATTGAAGAAGTCCTGTCCCTGATATCGGGTCTGGGTAAAGAGAAAATTACCACAATAGTATCATCGCACCAGTTGCATTATATCCAAAAAATTTGCACACGTGTTGGTATAATGTCCAAAGGTAAGCTGGTTGCAGAGGGTCCTATAGACCTGCTGGGCAAAGACATGATCGGTGGTGGAAAGTTTCAAATCGAAGTGCAGGCATCACCGATAACACCTAAATTAATAAAATCTATTGAGAAAATTAAAAACGTGACCGAAGTAGTACAATCAGATGACCAGCTAATTGTTAGCTGTGATCAGGATGTAAGACCTCAGATAGCTAAAGTAATAATCGATAACAATAGCCTATTAAGTTTGATGAAGATCGAGGAATATGGCCTGGAAGAGATCTATATGAAATATTTTCGCGAGTCTTAACTATGTCAGGATTTTTAGCAGTTTTTTGGAAAGAGCTAGCCGACCATTTCTCCAGTAAACGTTTTATCATACTTTTCCTCCTGATTTACCTGGCTGGAATAGCCAGCATCTATGTTGCGGCTCAAAACATACGAGGCGCGGTATCTGACGATACCGAGTTTATTTTCTTAAGGCTCTTTACGGTTTCCGGGGATAATCCTTTTTCTTTTATCTTTTTTATGTCTCTCTTCATACCCATCGTAGGTATAGCCCTTGGCTTTGACGCTGTAAACAGCGAACGGAGTAGTGGAAACCTCAGTCGGCTATTGTCACAACCCGTTTATCGAGACTCGGTTATCAATGCTAAATTCCTCGCAGGGCTCATTACTATTGCAACACTCGTAATCAGCATAGCCGCCGTTGTGGCCGGTATGGGACTGCGAATGATCGGTGTACCTCCAAATGCTGAGGAGGTCTGGAGGCTGTTCGCCTTCATTTTTCTGAGCATACTTTATGGCGCCTTTTGGATGTCTCTGGCAATCCTCTTTTCAATTCTATTTAATCGTGGAGCAACCTCTGCTCTTGCTTCGATAGCTTTATGGATTTTTCTATTCTTATTCCTATCAATGATTGCTGGGTATATCGCCAATGCCGCTGTTCCAGTCGACCAAAATTCCGGTGTCGAGTTAATAGCCCAAAACGATGCGATTTACCGGTTAATTGGCCGTATCTCACCTGGCACCCTGTATGGAGAAGCAGTACAGGTCTTACTGGTACCCGAGTTGGGTACAACCAGTGCAACACTAATGGCAATAAGTATGATCACCTCTGGAATGACACCGGGAACCCTACCACTGAGTCAGAGCCTGTTGGTCGTCTGGCCTCAAATTGTCAGTTTAATAGCGCTCACTGCACTGTGTTTTGCCGTTTCTTACATCAGGTTCATGCGTGAAGAGATAAGGTCAACCTGAGGTCAAGCCTGACTACGTAAACCTTTTTCAAGAAGAATAGTTAAGTTACTTATACCGGCGCTGTCAATACCTCCCAACCCGAAGCTTACCTGCACTATTGCCTAAAATGGGCTATTAGACTCAGTCGTACTTCACCAGCTTCAGCAAGTATTTATCATACCTTCCAGACCTTGACAATCTGTACCCAGTTATCTAACATAACCGAGTAGGTAAAAGGAAAAATCCCACGCCGTACTCTCGGATAATATGTTCCAATTGATAAAAGATAGGCATAAGGTATTGGGAAAACTCCTTGTACGTATGATATAGATTTGGAGGAGTACAGTTTTCTCTGACAGATTGCGGGAAGCATAGTTATAAAGCAGTAGCTAAACAAGCAGCGGAGATAAGAGTCAATAAAGAACATCCTCTACATCGCCTTTTGCAGGAATACCAGATTAGAATATGGTTATCTGAATAGCTTAGGTCAGTTTGGCTACACTATTCTACTTTTTTAAGGACGAATCAAGATGAAAAAAACTGAAGAGTTGAATGAGGTTAAGAAGACATATAGGACTACTGTTGGTGGGACTATGATAAAAAGGGTATATACACCGGCTGACCTAGAAGGAATTAAGGAGAAAGAAGAGATAGGTCTCCCTGGAGAGTTCCCATTTACAAGACACATTATGTCAAATGGTTATATGGGCAAGCTGTGGACTATGCGTCAGTATGCCGGCTTTGGTACAGTCAAAGAGACAAACGAAAGGTTCAAGTATCTATACAAACAGGGACAGACTGGCTTTAGTGTTGCATTCCACTTACCCACGCAGGAAGGATATGATTCCGACCATATTCTCGCTGCCGGAGAAGTAGGCCGGTGTGGTGTTGCTATAGATTCACTCCAGGATATGGAAGAACTCTGGGAAAGTATCCCATTAGCAGAAGTAAGCACGTCAATGACCATAAATGCCACGGCCCCCATTGTACTGGCTATGTACGTCGCCGCTGCTGAGAAGCAGGGAACTGATATGAGCAAACTCGCCGGGACTATTCAAAATGATATTCTGAAGGAATACATAGCGAGAAATACTTATATCTTTGATCCAGTCACTTCTATGCGATTTGTTACGGACATTTGCTCCTACTGTAGCCATACTATGCCGCTGTGGAACCCAATAAGCATCAGTGGCTATCACATGCGGGAAGCCGGCGCTACCGCCGCTCAAGAAGCTGGCTTCACACTGGCAAACGGCATTACTTATGCCCGGTCACTGATAGACAGAGGAATGAAAGTTGACTCCTTTGCTCCCCGCTTCTCCTTCTTCTTTGGTGCTTACTCCAACATCCTTGAAGAGATTGCTAAGTTCAGGGCTCTGCGTCGTATGTGGGCCAGGATAATGAAGGATAGATTTAGCGCCGAGAATCCCAGGTCGACCATGTTGAGGTATCATGTTCAGACGGGTGGTTTTACACTTACAGAGCAGCAGCCGATGAATAATATTATCAGGGTTGCCTTTCAGGCCCTGGCCGCTGTACTGGGAGGTTGTCAATCTTTGCATACGAACTCATTTGATGAGGCACTGGCTTTGCCAAGTGAGAATGCAGTACAAGTTGCGCTGCGAACTCAACAGATCATCGCCCATGAGACTGGTATTGCTGATACAGTTGACCCACTTGGAGGCTCATACTATCTGGAATGGTTGACCAATCAAATAGAAAATAAAGCTATGGAGTACATCAGCATAATAGACAAAATGGGTGGTTCACTGAGAGCAATAGAAAAAGGATTTATCCAGAAAGAAATAGCCAGATCAGCTTATGATTATCAGAGAGCAGTAGACTCCGGCGAGCAAGTGGTCGTTGGAGTTAACAAATTTATATCAGATGATGACTATGAACAGGAAATCCTGGAGATCGGCACCGAGATCGAGGAAAAACAGAAAGACAGGTTAAAGAAACTGAAGCGAGAGAGAAATAACCGCAAAGTTACAGAAATACTGGGGAGCGTAAAAGAAGTTGCCAGGAGTAACGAGAACATAATGCCGGTTCTCATCGAGGCAGTTAAAACATATGCTACGGTGGGAGAAATAAGCGATACGCTGCGGGATGTATTTGGGGAATATAGAGCGCCAAATATGCTATAAATTCAGGAGGGTTCTGTTATGTCTACAAAAAGAATACGGCTCCTTATAGCAAAGCCCGGGCTCGATGGTCATGATCGGGGGGCCAAGGTGGTTGCCCATGGTTTGCGAGACTTTGGTATAGAAGTAATATATCTTGGACTAAGACTCACACCAGAACAAATCGCAGAGGCAGCAATACATGAAGATGTAGATGTGGTCGGTCTAAGCTGTTTATCGGGTGCTCACATGTCATTATTTCCGAAAACAGTGCAACTTGTTAGAAAAAAAGGCGGTAAAAAAATATTGTTTGTGGGCGGAGGAATTATACCCAGGAAAGATGTTACCAAGTTAACGGAAGCTGGAATAGCCAGAGTCTTCGGACCGGGAACAACTATTAATGAGATAAATGAATTTATCAAAACAAAATTGGTGGAGAAAGATAGTGATAAATAAAATTCACCACATAGGAATAGCGGTAAGAAGCATTGAGGAAACGGCCAATTTATATACCCGGTTACTGGGACTGAGGATTGAAGAGATAAGTGCAGTGCCTGATCAGAAGGTCAAAACTGCAATTTTACCGGTGGGTGAAACGGTAATAGAGCTTGCTGAACCTACCGATCCGCAGGGACCTATTGCAAAGTATATACAAAAGAGAGGTGAAGGGATTCACCACATAGCCCTGGAGGTCAATGATATAGAATCTACTCTTGAAACATTAAAAGGAAAAGGGATTCATCTCATTGATGAGCATCCGAGAATCGGCGCTTCCGGCCACAAAATAGCCTTTGTACATCCGAGGGAAACCAAGGTACTAATAGAACTCGTGGAGTCCTGCGAATAGAGCACAATCACGATAGAGTCTAGAATTAAAGTATACAAAAAGCACCTGAGTTGTTGCTACTATATTTCGGCTGATGGTATATTAAATAATGTTACGAGTATATAAAGTACGTTCTTATCTCAGTAATAATACAAAACCTGTAAGAAACTATTCATGCCTTTATAGCAAGTAACTGGGATTTCGACGTTGTGCTGTCTTTTCAGTTCAATGGATTTTTTCAATATAAAGACCAAGGTCAAAAGACTAAGGTCATCGGTAACAAATATGTTATAGTCAGGTGACATCGGTAGAAAGGAGGTTATGTTCACAATAATTTAGAGAAGAAGTTTGGATACCCCCTGGCTTATTCCAGCAGATCAGGAGGTTGAAGCCTTTTAAAATGCCAGGATCATTTGTTTCATGGGTATAACTCGGTATAACTCTTAGATTTGTTAAGATGTTAAACCATAGGTTACTTTGTTGGACTAGAAATTACTAGGAGGAAAAGATGACATTTAAAAACATTGTTTTTGAAGTAAAAGATAAAACGGCGTGGATAACTCTTAATAGGCCCGAGGTTCTAAATGCGTTAAATACTGCAACGCTTGATGAGATTGATTCAGCTCTGGACGAAATAGAAAAGAACGATAACATATGGGTAGGAATCTTCATTGGAGCAGGCGATAAAGCTTTTGCAGCCGGGGCAGACCTGGGTGAAATCAGCAAACTTACTTTAACTGGGGCTCTGGCATACTCAAGAACTGGCCACAGAATTTTCGGAAAGATTGAAAAACTTGGAAAACCTTTTATAGCTGGCATCAATGGCCTGGCGCTTGGTGGCGGACTTGAACTAGCTTTAGCCTGCAACCTCAGACTAATGTCTGAAAAAGCAAAGGTAGGATTCCCGGAACTCGGATTAGGGGGAATACCGGGCCTTGGTGGCACTCAGAGATTACCCCGTACTATCGGTAAAAGCAAGGCGACCTGGTATATTCTGACCGGCGAAAATATAGATGCAACTTCGGCATTGGCAATGGGACTGGTACACAAAGTAGTAGCTCCGGAAAGCATTATAGAGGAATGCGAGAAACTGGCTAATCTTTTGTGTCAAAAAAGTCCAATTGCCATGAAGCTGGCTTTGCAGGCAATCAATTCAGGAAATGAAATCGATCTGGAAAATGGCCTTGATCTCGAAGCCGTCTTAATGACGCTGGCAAGTTTAACAGAAGATTCTAAAGCGGGAATTGAGGCTATTATGAACAAGCAGAAACCGGTATTTACAGGGAAATAAGCGAATAAGTGGTTACGGGGCAAATCCACAGTGGGAACCATGGATACCAATGACTATGGTGGATAAAAAGAAGGACTTAAATTTGCAATTTAAGTCCTTCTTTCCAATCAGTGGCACGTGCTATATTTGAACTAAAGACATTATGTAAAGAACCAGGCTCATTACTGTTTTATATATCCAACCAAGCTGTAAATTATTAGCAAATGGGGCTCAGCAGCGGAGTCGAAATTAAATGATGACTTAAAGTAGTACAGGCATACTGCCGTTGAAAATGCCCCGCGATAGGCCTTTAAGAACATACTTATCAGTTCTCGCTACTGGCAACATAGTTTAACAGGTACTACCCGATAACAAAATACTATCAACCATTCACCTCCTTTAAGGCAATCGATGACACGCTTATGAAACAAAATGTTCAGAACTCAATTCAGCGTATAGTGGTGAACACCAGCTTTTTCCCTTTTACTCACCTCTATCAGAAGATCTATGATCTGTCGATCGCCGTGGCTGTATTATTACTAAAGAGAGCAGAGGGAGTTGCTGCGATTTATTTACGCCGAGGAGTAGGTCAAGGTGAGATAGTTTATGGACTGAGCGATATCGATTTATCGGTCATTTTAAACGATCAGGATGAAGATGAAGAAGCATCTTCAGTCAAGGAAAAAGTTAGAGTAATTTATAACAGACTATCGCACCTTATCCCACTTTTCGGAGGTGCGGACTCAGAACTGGGTGTATACTCGGTCTCTGAGTTTCTGGAACTTCACGATGATTATGATTTTCACCGGTATAGACTTAATAGAGGTAAGTACAAATGGAAGCTGCTATTTGGCCGGGACATCGTGAAAACACTACCGGAATTACCGGATTCCGAACTGCGCTTGCCTGCTACCGAAGAATTAAAGGTATGGTGGGAATTCCTTGTCGTCGAATTTGCCCGCAGTTTTCCATCTCCTGGCTTCAAAAAAAAATACCTGTGGTATAAAGCAATCTCCGAAGCCGCGCGGGTCTATCTCTTTGCGTGTTGTGGAAAAAATAGTCAGAACAGGGAGTCTGCTTTAAATGAAGTAAAGAACTATCTGCCTGATGAAACTCGCAGGCACATCGATGTAATTAAGGATTACAGGACTAACCTAAACTCACCCGAAGACCTGTTACCAGACGAGCTAATTAAATTGTATGTTCACCTGGCCAGTAAGACATTTAAAGAAGCCGAAACTAAAGTGTACGGCCAGACAAAGGGAAGAGCAGCGATATTAAACTTCCCCACTACCAACGATCCTATAGCAAACCGCAACGCTACCGGTCCATTAGGGGAGTTAATGACAGAAATTAGCAGTAAACTGGAAACATACCTTGAGTATATTGCTTTGATACCGCAAATTGAGTTTAATGCAGATGTTTATAACAACTCCGATATCGACTCTTTTTACCTGGTAGTAAGTCAAAAGAACTGGATACCGGTTGAGAAACTCAAGGAAATCCGTCTGCTTTTCGAACAATGCATGCTCCGCCAGGAAATCGAACCGTTCACCGTTGTCGATAATGATATTGCATTCTCGCTGCGAGCGGACAAACCACTGCACAGTATCAAAAGTGGTGGTATGAGTCCATTATTTTTTTCGCTGCTGCGCTCGGGTATGCTAAAACCAGGCCAACCTCTTTTCCGAAAAAAGACTGAGACCATTCATTGTCATCTACCACCACAAACATTTGAAGAGACGATCCATAAAAGGGCCCGTAAAATCAGCAAAGTAATCCTGGACAATAACATCTATAAACTGAAAACATTGAGTTTCCTGCGGTTTTTCTGGGCCGCTGCTCGAACTAAATTATTAGCCCGGTCTCTTGATAATAATGATGCAATCTGTATTCCAATCACCAGTAGACAAATTCTTGATATGCTCATTAAATCATTTCCTGATGACTCAGATTGGCTAAAAAGACTGCATACCGAGTATATTAACGAGTTGCTGGGGGAAGAGAATGAGTCCCACTATTTCTTCACAAAATCAATAGCATTCTTGAATCGTGTATAATTTACTGAGTTTCATAAATTATGGCCAAACACTTTTCTGTATCAGTTGTCATTGCCACATGTAATAGAGCCTCTTGGCTGCAAGATACTCTGTTATCGTTAACCGCTCAAACTCGACCGCCCGATGAGGTAGTGGTGGTTGACAACGGTTCTGAAGACACCACAAAGGAAGTCATCTCAAGCTTTGGTGATAGGTTGAATATCAAATATATATATGAAGCGGTAAGAGGAATTCCCTATGCTCGAAATAGGGGGATTAGAAATGCCAGTGGTGATATTATCGCTTTCATTGATGACGACTGTATTGCTGACGAAAACTGGCTCAAATATATTGAGATCCCCTTTATTAGAGACCCCAATGTTGGTGCTGTCGGCGGTCTTGTCTCCTATTTTAAATTAGGAGAGGATAACATTGAGGAGTTTTATCTAGAGAATATGGGTTCAGTCGAAGGAAACCAGCAATAATTTTATGATAATACAGATACTCGCTAACTTAATCGATGAAGGTTACCTGAAAAAAGAAAACCAGAATGTTGTTTCTCCCTTTTTTGCCGGGACTAACGTAGCTTTTCGCAAGCAAGCCATTACGCAACTGGGCCCTTATGATGAATATTGCCGTAGTGGAGAAGACCAGGACATTTGCCTGCGGTTAGCCAATACCAGATGGGAACAATATTACGAACCCAAGTCTATCGTGAGGCATAAAAACAAAATGTCTTTTAGGGTGTTTACTCGTAAATGGTTAACGTATGGTTTCTATCACCCATATTTGTTTAGGAAACACGGCTCTAAAGGTTTGAAAATCTATAAAGCAAACCAGAAAAGTAAAGACCAGTCGATTTACACTTGCTTATTGGACACGAAATTTCCATTTCATATTTGGATTTTCGTGACCCCTTTTCTCACGATGCATATCCTCTTTTTATTGACTATTTTATTATTACTAGCTGGTTTAAATATACTGGCTTTCACGTGCGGTTTCATAACTCTGATTGTTGCTGTCCGCTATTTCTGGTTAGATATAAAAAGAAAAAACGTCCTACAAGGTATGGCTTTTGTCTCTCTTAGATACATAGCAAACCTGGCATTGTGGCTGGGTGGATTCACGGGTGGAATAAAATTTAAAATGTTGTATATAAGCGGGACATTGGATTATAAAAGCTAAAATGCTTTAGGTTCATTCATCAGGAGACAGACATATGTCACAAGCTATCTTAAAGGGCGGAATCGTTGGTTGTGGTGCCGCAGCAACCGTAGCTCATCTACCCGCCTGGCACGCTCTAAAAGATATTGAAATTGTGGCAGCCTATGATCCAAACGAAGAGGCAGCTATTAATGCGGCAAAGCGTTGGGGCATTCCTAATATTTACAAGGAGCTCTCCCAGATGCTGGAGAACGAGAAACTGGATTTCATTGATATCTGCTCGCCTCCGCAGACACATCGCCAGATAGCAATCCAGGCAATGGAAGCCGGATTACATGTCCTGGTTGAGAAACCAATGGCACTTAGTGTAAAAGAGGCCGAGGAAATGATTTCCAGTGCTAGGAAGCATAACAGCAAGCTATGCGTCGTTCACAATCATCTATTCAATCCGGCATTTCAAAAGGTGAAAACCCTTGTGGACAGCGGAGCTATCGGGGACCTCCTGGCTGTTGAGATACATTTGTTATGTGGAAAAGAAGGGTATCCCACCATGCAAAACCACTGGTTCCATGATCCATCGTTACCCGGTGGCATGTTAAATGAGAATACTCCTCACCCTGCCTACCTGGCACTTGCATTTCTTGGTACCATTAGCTCTGTTCAAGCTGTTGCCAGAAAGTACAACCAGTATCCTTGGGCAAGGGAGGATGAACTGAAGGTTTTGCTCAAAGGAGAGAAAGGACTGGGTGTTTTTACTGCATCCTTCAACTCACCCAGGGAATTTCTCACATTGAACGTTTTCGGAACGAAAGCCTTTGTCCATGTTGATCATATAACCCAGATAATGACCTGTAGACGGCCTCGTTCAAATAAGCTTCATGGTCTGTTGTTAGACAGATTAGATTCAGTTCTACCAGTCATTACTGCGGCCGTATCTAGTATAGCGTACAGACTTCAAGGTAGAATACGTAATAAACTGGGTCATCAGATATTAATTCAAAAATTCGTTGAAAGCCTGCAAAACGACTCAGAACCTCCGGTTACCGGTGATGAAGGCAAGGAAACGATACAATTACTCGATGAGATATGGAAACAGTTAAACAATTCCAAATGCTGAAGATGATACCGGACTGAGGACGAAAGGTCATGGTGTTATATGAAGGTAATATATCATAAAATTGAGAGTAATAGAGGCAGTCCATCGGTCAGCAAGGGAGATGTAATGGGAAACATAGAAATAGAAGGTAATTATTACAACGCAAAAGAATACTGGGAGTGGAGAGCCAAGAAATATGGATCTTCGTATAAAGGATGGAGGGCTATCTATCTAATTAGCGCAGATAAGCAATTCTTCGACTATAATGACACAATTGACAAGCGTACCGTCTTAAATTTTATTGAAGTACAACCCGGTATGAATATTCTAGACATTGGATGCGGCGTAGGGAGATGGTGTATGGAATTTGCAAGGAGAGGTGCCAAGGTAACCGGCGTTGATATTAGCGAAGAGATGATAAGGATAGCACATGAAAATATGAAAGGTGAGGGTCTCACAGGGAACCTGATGGTCAGAAGTGTCGATACAATAGACTTTGCAGACAATAGTTTCGATCTTGTAACCAGCATGGCTGTTCTCATGCATGTAACCGATCCTGATAAATTCCAGAAGGGCTGCAGAGACATCGTGAGAGTAACAAAACCCGGGGGACAGATATTGCTGAAAGAGTGGGCACCCCCAACAAGAAAGGAATTCAGGAATTTTAAGCATATAATTGGCAGACCATATCGAGAATATATAGAGGTGCTGGAAAGAGAAGGGGCTTTTCTCATAAAAAAGAGGGGGATTGGTCTTTGTAGACCACTCAACACAGTATATGGTCTAACTGCCGACCGTCTGGTATCAATCCTGAAAAAGAGAGCAAACAATATAGATGAGTCCTCTGATAATGAGGAGTTCACAAATGCCAGCTATCCAAAGCTACTCAAGCTATTTCATCTCGGCAGAAGGTTACTTATTATGATATCAAAGCCGGTCGAATTATATCTTGTTCCCTTGTGGCCCTTTAGCAGACTTTCAGAAAATAAACTCATGCTATTTCAAAAACGTTAGCTTAATTCCTAGAATTGATGGTAATCCGGCCAGACTAATAAAAAAAATTGCAGAGGTCAAGAGGTTACGAATTGTCACCAGGCAGATTACGGATCAATGATAAGGCTGAAATGAAAACAGAATATGAAGAGACCGGCTCTAGCCAGATAACAGTGCAGGACTATTTTAAACTACCCTACTATATAGCTAAGGGAATTAAATATCACGCGGCTGGACATATTTATACTCCAAAACCACTGTATTCGACACTCAATGTTACGCACCGTTGTAATTCCAGGTGTGTTATGTGTTCGGAGTGGGCCAGGCCAAGTAACGGGAAGGAGCTGACTCTTGCTGAAATCAGCAAGATATTCAGAAATCATCTGTTCACCTCCATAGAAAGGTTTACACTGTCAGGCGGCGAGGCAACACTTAGAGAGGACCTGGTGGAAATAGTCCATGCTGTCCTGGATGCCTGCCCTCAAATACAACATATACTCCTGAATACCAATGGCCTGGATCCCGATATGGTTACCGAGAGGGTTAACAGACTACTCATAGTAGCCAAGCAAAAAATGCTAAACGCTTTTACGGTAATAGTCTCACTTGACGGTTATGGGGATAGTCATCAGAGAATAAGACGGGTTCCCCGGGCCTTTGAAAGGGTGAGTGAAACCTTAAAGAGGCTCAAAATGTTGCAGCATAAAATACCATTTCATCTTCGCGCTACGTGTGTTGTCCAACCTTTAAATCTCGGCAACTTAGTGGAACTGACGAATTTTGGCCAAGAGACAGGGCTGCCAATTACATTCATTCCCATCCGTACTGAGGGCATGCCAATCACATTCGCTCCTGCATGTAGCGAGGGCACCGTACTCAGCAATAACGCCTCAAGAGATTCATTGAGACTGGCTGACTACCATTTTGAAGAGCTCCAGAATATCTTTGAACATAAGCTTCAACCTTACTTGCCACCATCTCACGTTCTTTCTTGGCAGGAGTACTTCAAAATAGTTGGCGGAGAAAGAAGAAAGCTCCCCTGTTTCCTGCGCCACCACTATATCGGTGTTGACAGTGACGGGACCTTATACATGTGCTTTGCAGATACTTCACTAGCCTATGGCAATATACAGGATAAACAACCCGATAAAATCTGGTATTCTGACAAAGCCAAAGAAATAAGAAAAAGAGCCGAAACATATTTCTGTCCCAAGTGCACCATTTTATGTGATGTGGCTTTCTCACTGCGATCCGAATTTTTTTATTATGCCATTCATCTGCTCAAGGAAAAAGGTAAAAAAGTAACAATGAAATGAATGATAATAAACTGGAGACTCATTTCAGGGACAGTGTTCTGGAATTTAAGCGTGAACCTAAGGCCATAGTGCAGCATATACACAATTTGATTAAAGTAACAGGAGACTAACGTATGGGACAAGCTACCTTAAAGGGCGGAATTACTGGTTGTGGTGCCGTAACAACCACTTCTCATCTACCTGCCTGGCAATCTGTGAAAGATGCCAAGATAATTGCGGTTTGTGACCATAACGAGGAAGTAGCACGCCAGGTAGCAAAGCAGTGGGGTATTCGTGGTGTTTACCATGACCTCTCTCAAATGTTAGACAGCGAAGAACTGAATTTTATTGACATCTGCACACCACCTCAGACCCATCTGCCGCACGCAATGCAAGCGATGGAGGCTGGCTTACATGTATTAGTCGAAAAACCAATGACGGTATCAGTAATTGAGGCTGACGAAATGGTCTCAGCCGCAAAAGAACACAACATTAAACTCTGCGCAGTCCACAACGCCTTGTTTTATCCTGTGGTACAGACAGCCAAATCGCTGGTCGATAATGGCTCAATCGGAGACTTGATAAGCATGGATATTCACATTAGTATTCCCAGGGAACGATTAAACTGGCAAAGCCACTGGACCCATGATCTACCGGGCGGATCACTTGGTGAGAATGCTCCTCATGCAGCATACCTGACATCGGCTTTTCTCGGTACTGTCGGTTCTATCCAGGCAATCGCCAACAATTGCAACCATATTCCCTGGATTGCTGGTGATGAATTGAAGGTGCTGGTTAAAGGAGAGAACGGAATTGGGAGTTTCAATATATCCTACAACGCATCAGCGTTCTCTTTTTCATTGACTCTCGCTGGAACAGAGGAAAAACTCCATCTTGATCTTGTAACCCAGACTATGACACGCATCCGACCACGATCGAACCGGACTCATAATTTAGTGTTGAATCAGTTAGACTTGATACTCCAGTCATTAATGTCAGCGGCATATATTTCGGCAAAGTCATTGATGGGGCAAAAATGGTACAAAATAGGGCATGGAGCTCTAATAAAGAAGTTTATCAATAGCATACACTATAATCTTGAACCTCCGGTCCCCGGAGAAGACGGCAGGGAAACGATACGGATACTTGAGCAAATATGGCCTCAGATAAGCCAGGACAAAAGCCCGCTTGGGCAAAAGACGTAGTTAGATAGCTAATAAATTGCTACCCCACGACTCGACCGGCTTTGAGGTCAGCTTTAGAGTAAAAAGGCTAGATATGAAAACCAAAGGCCAGGTAGCAAGACAGGACAAATTAACAATAAAAAACATAATCGGAGTACCTTCCCATTTTATTCGTGGAATACAATATCACGCCGCGGGGCACATTTACACACCAAAACCTGTCTATACTTCTTTACGGGTAACACGCCGATGTAATGCGAGATGTATTATGTGCTCAGACTGGAAAACAAAGGATAACGATAATAAACTGACTCTTGATGAAATTGGCAAGATATACAGCAATTCCCTGTTTAAGTCTTTGAAAAGAATCGGTCTGAGCGGTGGTGAGCCTACACTGAGAGAAGACCTGGCTCAGATCACTCAAATCATCCTGGACTGCTGTCCCCAGATTAGGGAAATTGCACTGGTTACCAACGGCTTAGAGCCCAGCTTGGTAACAGAGAGGGTACAACAACTGCTCACATTGTTTGTACGCAGAAAGTTAAATGGATTTTCAGTAGCGGTCTCTATTGACGGCTACGGTGATACCGACGAGAGGATAAGGAGAGTTCCCGACGCTTTTAACAGAGCAAGCGAAACCATAGGACGTTTAAAACAACTACAGCATGAGACACCGTTCCACCTTTGCTCTACTTGTGTTGTCCAGCCTTCAAATATCGACAATCTGGTCCAACTATTGGAGTTTGCTAATAAGGTGGAGCTGCCTCTGACCTTAGTTCCCATAAGAATCTCTGACTCTCTTATACAAAACGAATCCCAAGAACATTTGTTAAGATTAACGGACAGCAACCTGAAAAAGCTTAAGGTTCTCTTTGAACGTCAACTGCAACCATACCTTGTACCATCAAATATCGCTTTTTGGCGAGAGTACTTCAATATTATCAACGGGGAAAAAAGAAGACTTCCCTGTTACCTGCTCCACCACTTCGCTGAGGTGGATAGCGATGGGACGCTGCGCATATGTGTTCAGCGCACCATGCTGAATTGTGGTAATGTTCTGGATGACCCGCCGGACAGAATCTGGTATTCGAAACGGGTAAAAGAAATGAGACTGATGGCTCGAAAAATACACTGCTCCAAATGTGCCGATTGCTGTGATATGGACAATTCCTTCAGACAGGAATTCTTTTACTACACAGGGTATTGGCTTAAAGAAAAAAGTAAGAAGTTGCTGAGACAATGAGTGATAGGAAGCAAGGAATGCCCATTAGCGATACTTCAGTATATTTTCACTTTTATGGTCTGAACATCGAGCTGGGGAGCATGGATACCAGGACAGTAGAAAGTATTCGACGGGATTTCGCCTATTTTCAGGCTGCTCCGGTTGAGCCAGAGGTAAGTATTGAAGTATTTGCCGAAAAGCCTCACTTTAAGGAGCTACCCGATTTACCAGCCTCAATTTGTACTTTAAACTATGTTTGCTATCAAGATAAAGAGGACAGTTTCACTGATTACCATGGCCAGGGTCTAAGAATCTTCAACGTAAGGAAACAGCAATATCGGATATTCTCGGAAAGTGCCGATTTAAGGTACGAAATTAGCTACTTAACGATCATTGCAACTGTTGGTCAGTTTTTAGACTCAAAACATATTCATCGGGTCCATGCCCTAGGGATCAGTCAAAATGGAAAAGCAATTCTAATTCTACTTCCAGAAAAAGGTGGGAAGACTACTCTGGCTCTCCATCTCCTAAGGTCGGGGCAGGTAAAGCTGCTGTCTGAGGATTCTCCGCTGCTTAATAAGAAAGGAGAAATCTTACCATTTCCACTACGTCTGGGAATTTTACCCACAGGAGAACTGGACATTCCAAAAAAGTTCCTTCGCACAGTGAATCTTATGCGGATTGGAACAAAAATCTTGGTTGATGTAGACTATTTTGCCGACAAGATAGATGGTGCCTGCCAGCCGGGCATTATACTACTGGGGAAAAGGACTTTAGGACTTGAATCTAGAATTGAGCCAGCAAGTAAACTTAGTGCTTTAAGAGAATTTATCGGGAACGCGGTAATAGGGATGGGTCTACACCAGGGAATCGAATATCTTATCGGTGTCAGCACCAGAGAAACCTTGAGCAAAACCGGGCTTGCTTTCTCCCGCTTATATAACAGCTTAAAAGTAATCCGCCATTCTAAGGTCTACCGGTTTATGATTGGACATGACACAGATAAAAACTGCCAGGTACTGCTACGTTTCCTGCAGTCTATAGATTAATCGTCCGCTTGCCTGAAGTCATGGTCTTAGTCGCTTTGATAAGATGCAACCTGTATAATTATGTAGTTTATATCACACAGGTATATTTACAGTGTACCAAAGGTTTAAAATAAAGGGATTGATCGATCCTTAATGAAATCAGAAACGACCATCCTGCTTGTCCGCCATGGACAAACGTATTCAAATATCACCGGTTTCTATATGGGCTGGACTAATGAAGACCTGTCTGATACAGGCTACAATCAAGTACGACAACTATCTTCGAGGCTTGCCGGTCTGCCTATCGCTTCGATCTATACCAGCCCGCTTCAGAGAGCACATACTACTGCATCACTACTTGCCGAACCTCATAAGCTCGAGCCAAGGACATTAGAAGACCTGATAGAAATTCGGCTGGGAGACTGGCAGGGACTGCACATGAACGAAATCAAACGAAACTGGCCGGAACTCTGGCATCAGTGGAGAGTTGATCCGTCAGAGCTTACCCTTCCGAACGGCGAGAGCCTAAGCGAAGTAACCGGGCGCGCAATTCGAGCCTTCCAAACAATAGTGGAAGCTAACCGGGACAAACAAGCATTAATCGTCACCCATGACGTTATTGTTAAGGTATTAGTAGCTCATATTCTCAGAGCCCCTAATAGCATCTATCGCAGGTTTGAGATCAGTAATACGTCGTTGAGCGCAGTAAGAGTCGTCAATAATAATTATCAGCTTACCATGCTGAATGATACATCGCATCTAAACTTTTAAGTTTTCAACTGCTTCGAATACAGCTGTTAAAACAAGGTTTTTCATGGCTGTTTGACAGGGTATAAATATCTAATTAACGGGCCACATGATTTATAAACCTGTATCTACCGGCAGGAGACGAAGAGAGGAAGGTACAATGAAAGCCCAAGTTTTAAAAGAAATTTCTCCGGTTGAAAATCGACCTCTGAAATTGACTGATTTGCCAATTCCCCAGCCTGGAGCGAGAGAAGTGCTGGTGAGGATTTCTGCCTGTGGAGTATGCCACACCGAGCTTGATGAAATCGAGGGAAGACTTCAGCCAAACCTTCCTATAATCCTGGGCCATGAAATTGTTGGTAAAGTAGAAAGCCTGGGTCCGATGGTGACTAAATTTAAAATCGGGGATCGAGTTGGGATCGCCTGGATATACTCTGCCTGTGGACAATGCAGTTTCTGCCAGGAAGGCAATGAAAACTTGTGTTCTCAATTTGAAGGGACCGGTTGTCACACTAACGGTGGCTATGCTGAATACACCGTGGTCTCAGAGGATTTCGCCTACCCGATCCCTGACAGGTTTACAGATTCTCAGGCAGCCCCTCTCTTATGTGCCGGGGCAATTGGATTTCGAGATATAAGACTTTCCGGGATCAAACCAGGTCAGACTCTAGGGCTTTTTGGATTCGGAGCATCGGCTCACATCGTCATACAGATAGCGAAGCATCAGGATTGTGAACTTTACGTTTTTACCAGAAGCGAAGAGCATCGCAATTTAGCGAAAAAACTTGGGGCAGCCTGGGCAGGTAGTGCAGAAGATGATCCTCCTCAAAAATTAAACTGCGCAATTGATTTCACCCCGGTAGGAGAGACAGTACCTAATGCTTTAAGAGTCCTTGAAAAGGGTGGAAGATTGGTAATAGCCGTGATTCGAAAGAGAAGCCCGGTTCCACCTTTAGACTATGCCCGGTTGCTCTGGGATGAAAAGGAAATAAAAAGCGTAGCCAACATTACCAGAAAGGATGCACAAGATTTTCTACCTCTGGCTGCTGAAATTCCGATTGTCCCTGAGGTCCAGGAGTTTAAATTAGAAGACGCAAATGAGGCCTTAATTTTGCTGAAGCAGGGAAAAGTCCAGGGTGCCGCAGTCCTGAGAGTAGCCTGAAAAGGAGGTACATATGAAGGTATGTAGGGTAGCCGAAATTAGAGAGCTGGATAGAAAAGCTGTTGAAGAGTTCGGCATTACCACAGAAATTCTAATGGAAAATGCAGGTGAAGCTACTTATTTTGTCATATTAAGAGAACTTGGCATACAGAATAGAAATTTCGTCATTTTCTGTGGGTCAGGCAACAACGGAGGTGACGGCTTTGTCGTAGCGAGGAAGATTCATTCTAACGGCGGACAGGTAAAAGTTTTCCTTTTAGCTGGCAAAGAAAAATACCAGGGTCCGGCAAAAAAGAATCTGGAGGTGATTTCTCGATTTCCGATTGTTATTGAGGAGATCAGGTCAATTGAGGAAACCAGAGACGTTGTTTCACAAGCGGACGCTATCATAGATGCAATGTTTGGAACCGGCGTGGATAGAAATATCGAAGGTACTTACAGAGATGCGATCCATCTGCTTAATGAAAGCAAGAAGAAAGTGTTCGCCATTGATATTGCTTCAGGAATAAATGGCGATACCGGCCGGGAAATGGGTATTTCAGTTAAGGCAGATTATACCGTTACGTACGGCTTACCCAAGATAGGAAATCTGCTCTATCCCGGATATGGGAGAGGTGGGAAACTGTATGTCTCACATATTTCCTTTCCGCCTTCCCTCTATGACTCAGATTCGATCAACGTGGAAATTGCCGGACCCATCCCACTCCCAGAAAGAGAACCGGATACTACAAAAATGGATTATGGACCAGTACTGGTTATTGCCGGAGCAGCAAATTATTATTGGGCACCGCACGCTTCTGCTTATTCTTTTCTGAAAGCAGGAGGTGGATATGTCTTTTTAGCATGCCCCAAATCCCTAGCCTCTTCTGTTGCTCAAAGCGGAAAAGAAGTTGTTTTGCATCCTCTTGAGGAAACCAGTTCAGGAAGTATCGCTTTAGACAATAAAGAGGATCTTCTAGAGTTGTCCGCAAGAATGAAAATGGTAGTACTAGGTCCCGGCCTCTCCCTCGATCAGGAGACCCAGAATTTAGTAAAACAATTGGTCAGGGAAATAAAAAAGCCATTGCTAATAGACGGAGATGGAATCACTGCTGTTTCCCATGAGATAGAAATCCTTAAAGAGCGAAAGATAGAAACAATTATTACCCCTCATTCAGGAGAGATGGCCCGGATTACCGGAATAGAAAGAGGCGAAATAGAAAAAAATCCGGTAGATGTCTTACAGAAAACAGCGGAGAACCTTGATGCCATCATTGTATTGAAAGGGCCTCATTCTTTGATTGGATATCCAGACCAAAGAGTCTTCATTAACGTCACCGGTGCTACCGGTGGTAAGGCAGGGATGGCTACTGCCGGAAGCGGAGATGTGTTGAATGGAACCATCGCCGCCATGTTCTGCCTGGGATTATCTATTCAAGACGCTGCCAGGACCGGGGTCTTTATCCACGGACTGTCCGGAGACCTGGCAGCAAAAAAGAGAGGACCAGATGGTATGACTGCCCGGGATATATTAGATTGTCTTCCCAGTGCAGTGCGGTACTACCGGGAAAATCTGGCTGCTCTTTCGGAAAACCTCTATGATACTATCCATGTTGTTTAAATAATGTAGATATGTTAAG
This sequence comes from uncultured Dehalococcoidales bacterium, assembly GCA_964596125.1. Classification (GTDB taxonomy): domain Bacteria; phylum Chloroflexota; class Dehalococcoidia; order GIF9; family UBA5629; genus CAZQRP01. Next base: position 97,779 of record CAZQRP010000002.1, read on the forward strand.
GCGCCAAAGAAAAGGAACCGGAGAGAAAGTCCAGCATGAATTATCCATAATACATGGAAAGGGTGCTTCTATTCATTCCCGGACTCAGGAGGCAAGATAAGAATTACTCCACGGTGTCGAGAATCAGCATTAATGATGGAATCAGATGTAAACCAGCGGATTGATACATTAGCTCGATGGATGTTCGAGTCCAACCATCTGGTTATATTTACAGGTGCTGGAATAAGCACTGAGTCAAGCTTACCTGACTTCAGAGGACCGGACGGCATCTGGACACGTCAAGCAAAAGGGCTGCCTACCAGGCATCGAGACTTCTCATCAGCCGAGCCCAATGCCGGACATCTGGCTATTGTTAAACTACAAAACTTCGGTAAGCTGAGTTTCCTTATTTCGCAGAATGTAGACAACCTGCATCTTCGGTCAGGAATAAGTCCGGATTTACTGGCAGAACTGCACGGCAACATTACCAAATTGCGATGCAGCCGTTGTGAATTTCTTCTTGACAACTATGGCGATGATATCGCCTGCCCACTCTGCGGTGGAAAGCTGATATCAAGCGTAGTCAATTTTGGTCAATCACTGCCCAGAAAGGAGTTAAACGACTCTTACTGGCACTCGCGGAATTGTGACCTCTTTATAGTTGCGGGCTCCAGCCTCGTTGTTACACCTGCTGCTGATATGCCAAGGATTGCTGTTGAGTCTGGAGCCCGGCTCGTTATCATTAACCAGGGCGAAACGCCGTTTGATAGCGTTGCTCATCTCTGGTTTAGGGAGAAAACCGGTGAAGTGTTGTCTCAGGCTGTCAGCAGGTTGGAAAAGCTTATGAATAAATAGCTCAGAAATTACAGAATCGGCCGAGATTTCCAGGGAATAAACAGGTATCGACATAAGCAGGAATAAAACATTGTTTCCGTTATAATTCTTCATAGCAGAAAGGCTATTCAAATCAGAAAAACAAGGCTCTAAAGAAAATCACAATGAATCCTTTTTTTATAATAATCCTCGCTGCTCTCATAGTAGAATTTGTTCTTCACCTGGTCTCAGAGCTGCTTAACCTCAAGGCGTTAAAACTGGAAGTACCTCCTGAACTGAAAGGAGTGTATAAGCCGGAAGAATACCGTAACTCTCAAGAATACACCCGTGTTAACACCCGTTTTGATATATTGACCACCACTGTACGTTTGCTTCTTTTACTAGCTTTCTGGTTTTCCGGTGGATTCAATTATCTTGATCAAATCATCAGGTCCTGGGGATTTATCTCAATTGTAAACGGCCTGCTTTACATTGGTATTTTGCTGTTTGGATATAGCTTTCTCATGCTGCCATTTGAAGCTTACGCCACGTTTGTAATCGAGGAACGCTTTGGCTTCAATAGAACCACGCCATACACATTCATAAGTGATAGAGTAAAGGGACTGGCTCTTGCAACACTCCTTGGCGCACCGTTGCTGGCCGGCATTCTCAGTCTATTTCAATATACAGGCCCTTATGCCTGGTTATACTGCTGGACTACCATCACAATATATTTCCTGGTTATACAATTTGTTGCCCCCACATGGATTATGCCATTGTTTAACAAATTTACACCTATGGAACCTGGCGATCTGAAAGAGGCTATTATGAGGTATGCCAGTTCCGTCGATTTCCCGATTAAAAATGTCTTTGTAATGGATGGCTCCAAACGTTCCAATAAGTCAAATGCTTTCTTTACAGGATTCGGCAGTAATAAAAGAATTGCTTTGTTCGACACATTGATTGAAAAACATACGGTTTCCGAACTGCTATCCGTGCTGGCCCATGAGATCGGACATTACAAGAAGAAACATATAATTCAGGGGATTGTTATCAGCGTGCTCCATACGGGCCTGGTCCTTTTCCTGCTTTCGGTTTTCCTGAGAAGCCCGGGGCTGTACCAGGCTTTCTATATGGAACAACAATCCGTCTATACCGGACTTCTCTTCTTTGGCTTGCTCTACACACCTGTAGAGCTATTACTATCTATAGCAATGCAGATCATTTCTCGTAAAAACGAGTACCAAGCAGACAGATTCGCAGCCGAAACCCTAGACGAGCCACATAGTCTGATCGATGCACTGAAAGAACTGGCATCCAGCAATCTTTCAAATCTGACTCCCCATCCATTCTATGTTTTTCTCAACTACTCTCATCCGCCACTGCTTCAGCGGGTGCGTGCTCTCAAACGGCATTCTCGTGAACATACATTATAGGAGGTAATAATCTAAAGCCTGGTCAGCTTCTTTAGAAATGGCATAAAAAGCCTCGCATATTACGGTAACAATATAATTACAGCGTAGTAAACTCCATATCTGCTATATGCGCTTCTGGCACAGGAAACAGGAAGGCTTCAGAGTCGATTCCGCACAGTCCGAAGAGAACAGGTCGATTATAGAAGTACTAAAAAGGCTCTTCTCATTCTCCAGTTTTTAGAATTCCTTCATCTATTGATTTACTTCAATTAAGTTCTTGGAATAATCGGTAGCAGTAGATATGATGGATGTTCTTTGTCATGGAAAATTTTGTGAACAGTTATTTTGCTTTTCGGCAGATGGTAAAAGAGAGGATTGTCCATATGCATGTAGAATCCACTAAAATCACTGCTCATGATTTCTAGTTTAATAAGATGATTTGACCTGATTATATTTGATATAGGTCGAATTTCAATCGCATACTCGTAAATCTCACCCGGCACAATAGGAGGCTGGTCTGTATGAGTATGAAAAGGCTGCCAAAACCTGGACCTATCCGGGTCAATAGCCCTATGCGACGCCTTGAGCCAGCCTTCTGTAAGCGGGATCTCTCCACCATTTTCGTCAACATCTTTCACTTTAACTATCCAATTTGTGTCATCCGTGTCGATTGATGCATAGATATATAATACAATGGGACCTGTAATCTCTATGTCATCAGGCATAGGCGGACTAAAATACCTGAGTGATTGTATATTAGATGTTACAACTGGTGATTGATGGACAAAACAGTCCGGCTGATCACCATATGGTGGCTCATTATAATAGATACCCGGCTCCGGCAATAGACGTTCCCAGCTTCCAAGGTAAAATTTTACCCATCTGGTCCTCTCGAGTGGCCACTCACTTTCCTCACGCCACTTATTTGTTCCTCGTACAAATATCTTTATCGGTGGCTCCTTCATGATACCATTGTCAATTCCTTTCAACCAATAGTCATACCATCTTATAATAAGATCATGATACTCATACCAGGGCCGCTCATAGCTTCTTGGCGTGATAATGAGTTTTTTTGGTGCATTTATTCCTGAATAACTACTAAAGGCTCCGGGCAAGTGTATTCTAAACGCATCCCACCGTGAACCGCAGAAAGTTGGGACTTTTATTTTGTCATATTTTGTATACCCCGACCTTTCATGGTAAAACGGTCCATCATTGGGATTAAGTAAAAAATCAAACATCATCGGATTTTTCTGTGGATTAGTAAGTATTAAGTTAAGCCACGGGTTGATTTTAATATCCTCGTTACTTAGTGACCTTTGAACTAATTTCTTCATCTCCTCAAGGGTAGTTTCTTCACTCATTGCAGACAAATTACTTGTTGCCGCAATCTGCTCCCACAGGAAAGGAGCAAAAAAGCCTATATTAAGTATTCCTCCGTGGTATACGATATCGCGATACAGGTCACCCCAACCATCCAATGGGAATATCGCTTTAAGATGCGGTGGTTGTTGCGCAGCTACCAGGTACTGTATACAGGCAAAATAAGATATGCCAACCATTCCGATATTGCCATCACACCAATCTTGCTGCGCTATCCACTCTATCAGATCATAGCCGTCTTCCTGCTCCTTTCGGGAGAACATGTTCAGGTAAGCTCCCTCAGAATTACCTGTTCCCCTAATATCTGCCACTACATGAGCATAACCTCTCGACACAAAGTATTCACTGTTTCCAGACTCTAGGTCACCTTTCCAGAGAGGTGAAATGCTGGGTTGTGGAGGGATTGGTGGAGCAAGGATATCTTTGCTGTAGGGACACATGGCAAGTAACGCTGGAAATTTGCCCTCAGCATCAGGACGGAATATATCAGCAGACAGACGCACTCCATCCCGCATTGGAATGGAAACATTCCTGTCTACCTTAACTTTATGGACTGGTTGTGAACCCTGATTTTTGTTATCATTTGAAGAGTACCACATTTTATTCCTCCATACCTGATGATTTCTTATTTTGCCTGGTGAGACTATGAAGAGTCACCGTTTCCAGCTATTTTAGTGTTTTTCTGCAAATAAAATAGTTGCCCTTCCTTAAAGCATTTACCAACTCTGCTATAAGAATATATGTCCAAATATGTGATGGGCCTACACACATATTTGGACAGGCAACTGCCGATTTTTAATCGAGCCTATTATACCATTTTCGGGTAAAGCATCACGATTGGTTCGTTTATTAACTTTGTCTCTCTATTTTCTAGTAGCGGATTATCGGCCTTACACTCTGAGCATCCGGCCACGAGCCATAGAATTCGAGGGCCTCATCCGGAGGCTTAAGCAGGCTCCATTCCTTCTCGAATTCCTCATATCGCTTCCCCTTTTTCAACCTCTCTTCTCTTACCCGCTGTCTGATTTGCTCAGTGCTCTCATAGTCTACTTCCAACCTCTCACGGTCATACACTACGTGGCAAACATTCTCGGCCACCCAATGAGAGATGATTTCATTCCTAAGATCGTCCATTACCAGATCAGGATTGCGCTCAAGCACGTCTCCATAACCACAACCCCCGCACATATAAGTAGAAAATACTTCACCCTCTAGCAAAGGATAGGTCTGCGATGCCACAGCTTTGAAAGAATAGTCACCCTGGATTGCCCGCTTAGCCAAGAGTTCGTATAAATTAGAGGGTATTTCATCACTTCCTTTTCTCAGCATTTCCAGAAGGTTGGTACGGGCAATATTGGTGACAAACGAACGAGTAGCAGGATACCCTCCGAAGAACCCTTGTCCGAGAGGTAGCATAGCGCTTCCTGAAGCGATATGGGTCAACATCATCCACGGTACACCGTATGTAAACATGGTCTGTTCTCCACCTGCTCCTCCGCGATATTTTCCAAGGCCGCACATGTCTTTTGCATGCCTTTGACTCAAGATTGCAAGTGGTATTTCACCTTCCCATTCCTCGACGTCGGGCACTTTGGACGTAGGGGATACCTGAAAACCATGTACGTTTACGCCATCCATGTCAGGTCTGGCACCATGTCCCATGCTATTGAGTATGAAGGTATATATACCGGCAATAGGTACTCCCCATTGATTAATCCCGAAATATGAGCCATCAGGACCACCGGTATTCGTAGGCGCTGTTACCAGATTCCTGTCCTTGCTGGCGAACATTAGTTTTGCCAGTATGTGTGAAACTACGAAAAATCCGATTGTCCCTGTCACCGCTGAATTGGACATTGCAGCATCAGGAGAGGGATTGAGGAAAGTCCCCTCGGGGAAAATCCAGTCAAACGGTGCGAGGGTCCCACTGGACTCAGGTAGTTCAGGAAAAGGATAATTGTATATGTAGGAAGCAGCATAACCGATTGTTGTTTGTGGAGGAGCATTATACGAGGTCAGGTTCTCTGGAGAAGAACCGGTGAAGTCAACTGTTATACGGTCTCCTTCCTTACGTAAAGTCACAAAAGCCCTGGCAAGCCCCACATTAAATCCCATCGTGTCCAGAAAGACAACAACTCGATAGATGCCATCATTCCACTCCCTGATGCGGTTCCTGGCCCCTTCTTCCGCTTGCATAATCATCTTTCTGAAAAGGCCCAAGAGGAATTCTTTGCCTTTTACCTTGACTATCTCCTGGGTTCTGATTCGGATTCGGTCAGCAGCAGTCACCCTCGCCCTTACATCAGTGGTTTGCATCCTTGGCGTTCTTACGAAATTGGCCATCATCTCCATCAAATCATCGCGAAGCCGATAGTTTTCGCCGATCTTTATCGGTGAAAGCCTCATCCCCTCATCATAGCGGCTTTTAGCTGTAGGACACATTCCACCCGGCTCAGTACCTCCTGTCTCCGGCTGGTGAACGGAAGCCGTAGACCAGCCTATATGTTCGCCTTCATAGAAAATAGGCATAATGGCTGTCTGGTCCGGATTGTGGATACCGCCGTAAAGAGGATCGTTGAAATAGAATACATCACCCTCTTTGATTTCCTTTCCCAGTATAGGGTGTTTTTTAATATATTTGATGGGAAGCTGAGCAGAGACAGCATGTAAGTGTGTGCCACAGTAGCTGGTGACCATATCACCGGCCGGAGTATAGATGCCAACGATTAAATCACCGCTGCGCAACATATCGCTAACACCACAGCGGATGAAGACCTCCTTCGCTTCAAGACAAATATTACTTAGTTTTTCAACATTAATCTCATATTCCCCTGGTTGGATATTTTTAGCCCATTCCAGTTCTTCAGGGGTGGGAGGCTCAGGCTTAATCCATTCAATAAGTTGTTGTGCGCTTGGTGGCGGCATGATCTCCCCCTTTTTCTATGTTTTTTCTATTTCTCCGCTTAGATACCTATTGACAGTTAGCTTTGTTCCCACGGGCAAGACGACAGTTGTATTGTCAGCTTCAATAATGGCAGGACCCTCCACCATATTGCCACTTTCCAGGGCTTTTTGATCATAAATGGGAGTGTCCTTAAAACTACCATACTCCTCCCAGTAGACAGGGCGCTTGCCTTTAAGGGCATGCGAGGATGGCACCTTACCCTTATCCGGATAGACAGGTAGCTCCACTCGAGGACGAGGAATTGTGGCCCTTAGAGCAAACGTTTCTATGTCTACACCTCCTTCAGGGTTCATGGCAAAAGGACTATAGACTTTGCTATACTCGTCCTCAAACGCTTTATACACTGCCTTGACATCATCCTCACCCTGCAAGAAAAGGCGCGGTGAAGCGATACGGAGATGAGAGAGTGTTCCGCCATATTTCATATCCAGTTCAAGTGAAAAGACAATCTCTTCCGGCGGGAAACCTTCCAGCCTCACTTCCTTTAATGCCCTTGCTTGCAGGTCTCGAACTACCGAATTAAAGGAATCATAGTCGGTAAGATATTGCATAGCCATAGGAGTCAATAAAGGTAACAACCTGGACTGTTCTAATATATGAGTAATATCCATGTTAGCTGATCCAAAAGCGCAAAAAACAGGAGACATTGGAAATGTAACTAACTTGGATAGTCCGGCGCGGAATCCATAACCGCAGCAATGAGTAGAGCCCGCTCCTCCGTAGGCAAAGAGGATGAAATCCTTAGGATCAAAACCTCTCAGCACCGTCTCTCGAAAAATGGTTTCGCCCATTTTACCATCGACAACCTTTGTAATAAGAAGAGCTGCTTCCTCAACTCCTAACTTCAGAGGATTGGCTATTTTTTCCTTTATAGCCTGAATGGCCCCTTCCTTATTTAACCTCATTTTGCCACCATGGTAGAATTCGGGATCGATATAGCCCAGCACTACATCTGCATCGGTCACAGTAGGTTCACTCCCACCAAGGTCATAGCAGGCTGGACCGGGCATTGAGCCAGCACTTTGAGGTCCTACTTCCAGTTTTTTACCAACTGGATTAATCCAGGCTATGGACCCTCCCCCGGCACCTATTGTCATAGTCTCCAGCATGGTAATATCTACCGTCCAGCGATCGATTATTGGATTAAAGGCATAGAAACGGGTACTTCCAGCGACGACCAGTCCGAGGTCAAAGCTGGTTCCTCCCATATCGGAGACCACCACATTATCATAACCGTGAAGCTTGCCAATATAAGCACTTCCAATCAGGCCGGCAACTGGGCCCCCGTTATACGTCTCTATTGCCTGCGTTCTAAAGACCTCAGCCATACCACCGCTGTTATGTACCATCATCATGGGCTTCTGATATCCTAAAGAGCGTAGTTCATCACCTAAGCCACGAAGCTCTTCCGCCATGGAGCCGTGTAAATAGGCATTCAAAATGGTTGCCATCGTGCGCTGATACTCCCAGCGCTTCGGCAGCACACGGCTGGAAAGGATAACAGGCATACTTCCCAGATAGCATTCAGGATATTCCTCTCGAATGATCTGCTCAATACGTTGCTCATGGGACGGATTCATAAAAGACCACAAAAGGCTGACCACAAAACCTCGCGCTCCATTATCTACGAGGTAACGTAGCTTTTCCCTGAAATCAGCTTCATCCAGTGGCCGGAGTATCCTGCCCAGATAGTCAATCCTCTCTCTAACACCAACCGTCATTTCCCTCGGGATCAGGGGCTCGGGTTTCTTAATCCGAGAAACAAATCTCATCTCTCTCGGAGTAAGCCCATCGCTCCACTGGCCTCCCTTGCCTATAACCACCGTATCTTCAAAGCCTTCGGTAGTAATCAGCCCAAGCTTTGGACCTTTTCTCTGAATGAGGGTATTCATAGCAAGGGTTGTAGAATATCTTACTACTTCCGATTCCCTCATTAACTCTTCTAACGATACACCGATAAGGGAGGCAGCATCTCCAAGAGCATTCATAAAGCCGACTGACAGGTTATAGGTGGTAGTAGGCTGCTTGCTAAAATAAAACTTGCCACCCCAGTCAACAAAAGCATCAGTAAAAGTTCCCCCAATATCAACATCAATACTCGCTTTCATAATGTTATCCTCCTAGATGTTTCGATTTCAGCCTATCAATATCAAGTTCAATATCATGAGTTATAGGGTGTCCCGGAGGTAAAATCTCGAGCTCTATCATAACTCCACAATTAGGGCAGTAGAACTCCACTACTCTTGCCCACGCTGGATCCGGAGCAAAATTGTAGGGCTCATCAACTACAGGGTTATAAATCTCTCTGGGGTCACGCGCGGAAATAAGACACCCCTTTTTATAATTTTCTCTGGCTGAAATCAGTTCTGTGCCACACCGATTACAACACCACATTTCCTTTTCAAGGTCTATGTCTAAATATTCGGTAATCTGTATCTTCATACCCATTTTTTTTCAGGTCCTCCTCATAGTCTCTCTATTATTCCAAACAGGCGATTGTCCACGGAATACTTCCATCCATCAATTACTAAAATAGTAGTGTCTTCACCCTCAATTACAGCCGGACCGTTGACCACATTACCGCATTGAAGCAGCTTAAGCTCATAAACCGGTGTCTCCCTGAAGCCTCCATCCCAATAAATCTTCCTTTTCTCCTTCAAAGCAGCCTCAGGAGTTTCGTCGGTAGGAGTATACGTTGGCAACTCAGGGTGAACTAATGCACAGGAAGCCCTAAACCTGACTGAGTCTAACATGATCTCACCCCTAAGCGGACCAGTACCGCAGGTCTTCTCTAACTCCTCACATAGAGTTTTTATCTGGCTGTCAGTCTCAAACCGCATGATGCTCGATGCCAAACAAGCTGAGAAATTTGGTTCTCTAGAGCTTAGTTCAACTTCCAAATCGAACGCCACGTTTTCAACCGGGAAGCCCTCCCCTCCCATATCCAGAAGTGCTTTTCTCTTCAACTCATCCAGCTTCTCGTTGATAGCTTCGTACTGGATCGTGTACTCGCCTGATCGTAGTCGCAGAGGAAGCATGAGTAAAGCTTCATAATTGTGAACAATGTCCATAGTGGAGGTACCAAACGCACTAAATGTAGCAGCAAACGGAGGCACATAAATTCTGTCGATTCCAACCGCCTCTGCTATGCCATTACAAGAAAGACCGCCTGCACCACCAAAAGAAATCAATGCTACATCGCCGACACTAAGGTTCTTACTATCCAGAATTTGCTTTAACTGCCGAGCGCAGAAAGACTCTTGTTCTTTCACTACGCTGAAGGCTACTTCCTCTTCCTTTTGCTTTAAAGGAACAGCAAGCCTCTCGGAGACAATTTCACGAGCTTTGCTGGAAGCCAACTTTTTCTTTCCTCCCAAGAAATAAAGAGGATTTATGTAACCCAGCACAACGAACGAGTCCGTAACCGTGGGCTGCATACCTCCCAATCCATAGCAGGCTGGTCCGGGTAGGGCGCCAGCACTTTCAGGTCCCACCCGTAGCTTTCCATTCTCCACTTTGGCGATCGAACCCCCTCCCGCAGCTATTGAGAAGGTCTCCGGCATATTCAATCTGACAGTAATGCCAACTATTTCCGATTCCAGCTTGACAGAAGGTTTCCCACCAACTGTCAACCCAAGATCAGTGCTGGTGCCACCGATGTCAATGGACACAAGGTTTGGTACATCATAAAGTCTACTCACATAAGCAGCACCAAAAAGACCCCCTGTTGGTCCAGAATTGTAGGTATTAATGGCCTTAGTCTTGGCGATACGAGCAGCTCCTCCCCAGTTATGAACTATAAGAAGAGGCTTTACGTAGCCAAGTTTACTCAACTCTTCATCTGCCTTATATAAAAATCTTACCATGTCTCGGTGCATATAGGCATCAAGCACAGCAGTATTCGTACGACATTCGTTATCCCGGGATTGGTCTATCTCTGTTGACAGCATTACTGGTACTGAGCCTAAATAATGCTTTGGGTAGTCATCTTCTATAGCTTCCTTCGCCAGAAGTTCATGAACCGGATTAGAGGATGAATTGGCCAGACTGATTACAATGATCGTAGCGCCTCTTACCATCAACTCTTTGACGGCTTTCCTTACCTCCTCTCGGTCTACCTCATCTATGATATTGCCACAGGCATCTATGTTCTCTTTTATGCCGATAACCATATTTCTGGGTATCAGATACCCCAGTAATGAATTCTGCATACCATTCTCATGGTAGACTGAGTCCTCGAATCCCTGGGAAACTATGAGACCAAGTTTGGAACCCGTCTTTTGTAGCAGAGTATTAGTGCCTACGGTAGTTGAATAGCGAATAACTTCTGTTTCCCGTAATAGGTCTCTCGTATCCTCAAATCCAAGTTCCTTAGCTGCTTCCTCAAGTAAATGGAAGAAGCCAACTGTCAGGTCATGAGGGGTAGTGTCCACCTTTATCGTTTTGATAACTCCGCTACCAGAGATGTAGCCATCGGTAAAAGTACCACCTGTGTCAACGTCGATAGTGAATTTCATGCTCCCCCCTTTTATATAACGGCACGCCACATTTTAATCACAAAATTAGCTATTGTCAATCAATTCATGCATAGTATTGACTAATTATAGTTTAATCAATATAATTTTATTTAAAACATGATAATTATCAGCAAATTGCAACACAACTTGATAAAGCATAATGGCCACGAGGGAAATCTGTGACAGTCCTGGCAAATTGGTCGCTGATATCCGGAATCAAACTACAATAATTTTAAATGGTTTTCGGCATACCCGGTGATTAGCTTAAGCCACTTCATATTCAGAGGAAAGCAGGCCTGAGATGGATAAGGAATACTGATATAGGGCTATTGGAGGATCGGTAGGTAGTAGCGACATTGCCTCTGAAGGGATTTTTAGACAACCGTCAGTTCTCTGGTGAAAAGAGAGTTTGCAAGCCACCATAGGCACTTGTTCAGCTTACTTGTAGTCTATTGGTTTCAAGGAGGTGAAATAATGAAAAGAATATGAGACCTAAAAATAATCGCAGTTTCTTATTAAAATTCAAGTTTCTTATTCAGCGGAGGTAATTGGATGAAAAGCAATAGATTGTTAGTTTTTCTCGTAGTTGCTCTTATAGCATCGTCTGTTGTGCTCGGTGCTTGCCAAGCGGCACCGTCAGCCGGGAAAGCAATAGAGCTCAAAATGGTTGACGTTTTCCCCGACCAGCCACCGGGTAACATCCCCGTCCACTTGCTTATGGACAAGGTACGTGAGAAGTCTAAGGGAGAGCTTACCATCAACCTTATCGGTGGGCCGGAGGCGCAGCCTGCTGCTGACGCTCCAGTAGCAGTACAGAAGGGCGTAATCGACATGGGCCGCTGTTTATATGGTCTTGTAAATTCGGTGGTGCCCGGAGCCCGGGGTATATATCATATGGAGATCAGTTATAAGGAGTTCCGAAAGAGGGCGGGAGATTATGTTCAAGCAATGTTTAATAAAGCTGGCTTATACTTCTTGGGGCCAGGCGTGCCGCTGGAACAGCAAACATTCTTATACCACTACACTACTAAAAAGCGTATAGCGAAACCTGAGGATTTTGCCGGGTTAAAAATAGCAAGCCCAGATCCGATGTTCTTCCCCATGCTTGGGGCGCTGGGAGCTATTCCACAAATGGTAGCTTTGAACGAATACTTCCCTGCCGTGCAATCGGGCATAGTCGACGGGTATAATTTCTCAACAGAAGACGTAGTTGGTTTCGGCCTTCACGAGGTAACCAAGTATTGCGTTGACCACCCAATGGTCAGCTCGGGTAGTGCAATCATAATAAACCTGGATGCGTGGAACAAAATCCCTAAAGATCTGCAAGATATCATGATAGAGGCAATGGTTGAGTTGGAAAATGACTATCCTGCTTACTATGTAAAAGAGGTCTGGGAACCGGCAAGGCAGCAGATGAAGGAATCTGGTATGGAATTTGTCAAGTTCTCACCGGCTGACGCTAAAAGGTATGTCGACATATACCGAGAGACAATGTGGGCGACTGAGTTTAAGGATCATCCCGAGATTGCCCCCAAATTAAAGGAGCTGATCACAAAGTAGGCGGGCATTTATTGGCTATGGGCCTGTGAGAAGTGTAAGCTATGAAGGTATCAAGGAAAGCTAGTGCTATCTTTGATAGCACTAATAGTGTGGCGGCCAATATGGCGGCTGCTTTGCTCGTCTTTGTTGCGATAGCTATCTCGGTAGATGTTCTCGTCCGAAAATTCCTGGGCATATCGTTCGCCGGGCTGTTAGAACTGACCGAGTTCAGTCTGTTATGGATCACTTTCTTAGGTACTGCCTGGCTATTACAAAGGGATGGGCATGTAAGCATAGACCTGGTAATTAGTCGATTAAATCCAAGACCTAGGGCTCTTGTCAATCTTATTACTTCCAGTACCTGCACGATTCTCTTCGGTGTGATTACTTGGTACGGCGTCAAGGTCACATGGCAGGATTTCGTGACAGGCTTTCTTATGGAGACGGTGTTGACGCCTCCCAAATGGATTATCGAAACCATTATTCCCATAGGCAGTTTCCTGCTTTTCATCCAGTTACTGAGGAAGACCTATGGGTACCTGGTGAGTTGGAAAGTGCTATCGACTAGAGAACAATGGTCTGAGAATAGCCCATAAATTTAAAGTTAGAGGTGAACTCATTGGAATGGCCGTTAGCGCTGTTGCTAATTTTAGGTACCCTGGTACTGCTAATGACAACTGGCATGCCCGTAGCTTTTTGCTTTTTGCTTACATGCTTCATAGGAGTGCTGGTGTTTTGGGGCGGCGCAGCCGGTCTGGAGATGCTCGTTACCGGCATCTTTAGCGCAATTGCCTCGTTTGCCTTTGTGCCCCTGGCTCTGTTTATCCTCATGGGAACGGTAATATTTGAGTCAGGAGTGGGATTCCTTATGGTGGATGCCTTGGATAGAATTCTAGGGCATCTGCCCGGCAGGTTGGCCCTGATTGCAGTAGGTGGTGGGACTTTGCTCGCGACCATGACTGGTGTTAGCGCTGGCAGTGTTGCTATCCTCGGGAAGGGGTTGCTGCCAGATATGGAAAGGCGAGGCTACCAGAAGACGATGACCCTGGGACCGATCGTTGGTAGTGGTTGCCTGGCAGCACTGATTCCTCCCAGTGCTCTGGCTATCTTTTTAGGTGCCATAGGCAAGATCTCTATTGGTAAGCTCTTGATAGCCATCATTCTTCCTGGGCTACTGATGGCTGTCCTTTTTGCAGCCTATATTATCATCAGGTGCACACTCCAACCCTACCTGGCTCCTTCTTACACGGTGTCCCATATATCGCTATCAGAGAAGTTTTCACTGACCGTGCGACATATATTGCCAGTAGGGATCGTCATCTTTGCAGTTATCGGGGTCATCCTGCTTGGTATTGCCACGCCCTCAGAGGCAGCCGCTCTCGGCACCGTCGCTTGCTACCTGCTGGCGGCTCTGCATGGAAAACTGAATTGGCAGATGGTAAGAAAATCCGCTCTCAGCGCCATCGAGACAACAATCATGATATTTATGATTATCGCCGGAGCGGTAAGCTTCGCTAGAATCCTGAGTTATAGCGGGGCAATCAAAGGTCTGATCGACCTTTCTATAGGTCTCCCTGTAGATCCGATACTAATCATCATCGCTTCGCAGGCCGTTGTTGTGTTTATGGGTATGTTCATGGAGCCCGCCGGGATCATATTGATTACCATGCCTATATATGTGCCCGTTGTGGCTACACTGAACTTTGACCTGGTATGGTTCGGGGTACTAATGCTCATCAACGTGCAGTTGGGACTGATATCTCCGCCTTTCGGTTCGGACTGTTACATAATGAAAGGCGTGGCTCCACCTGGTGTAACGGTGGGGGACGTTTTTGGGTCCGCTATGCCTTTTTTGATACTGGGCCTTCTAGCTATGGCAATAATTATCGCCTTTCCACAAGTAGCGCTATGGCTACCAGGTATGATTGGCTGAACTGATTAGAAGATACGATTTCAATAGCATATCATAGGCGCACTGTGGAATGGCGAGAGCTATACGCCCTACATTGAAAATGGGCGTAAATTTCAGTATATACTTTAGATAGATAATAGGCATACATCTTTCCGATGAATTCCAAATTTCGATTATATCAATGCCATTAATCCATCTAAACTAGATTATACTAATAAAAAAACAAATTCGTAATCATGATACAATATGGTTAATAGTGATTATGTTTGACCCAACAGATATACGCTTAATCGAATTACTGGAAACTGATGCGAGACAGTCCCCGGAAATGTTGGCCAGGCAAATGAACGTAAGCTCCAGCACGATCAGGCGTCGACTGAAAAAGCTTATTGATAGTGGGATACTTCGGATTCTTGCATTTGCTGATCCCAAAATGATGGGACTACCTTTCATGGTGGTTATTGCCCTGGATGTAGCTATTGAAAAACTACAATCGACTGTTCAATCACTTGGTGAGCAGAGAGAGATCAGATGGGTCTCAACTACATCCGGGAGGTTTGACATCATAGCCTTAGCACGATTCAGCTCTGCTGAGGCGTTTTATGATTTCATGCAAAATAAGATGGCTAATATGGAAGGATTAAAAAATACCGAAACATTCATTTGCCTGCACATAGAGAAGGGACTGGAAAATCTATATAAACATATGTAGCAAATAAGCTCTGATATACAGACTTGGTGCTTCGCTTGCAGCGCTCAGGCTAGCATGAGCATGGGAAAGTACCACATTGTTAAAGGAGTGATTAGTCACTTGATCCTATGAGATGCCAGGCAAGTTCAAGTACGTAATCAGGTCATTTGACAAGAATCTACGATATAAGATAATATTAGCTCGAATTATCAAATTAGATACAATAAATTATATTCCTATTACTACTAAAAATAGTAATATTGAAACTATAATACATCGTTAATCGGTAAATTGCTATCTTTATGGAAACGCTTATTACATATAAGTGTTGATCAATAAAAAAGCCCTTTAGACTGCTGAGAAACAACGAGATATTTAATAAATAACCTGGCCTGGTTTGCTGATTCCAAGTTAATAGCTTGCATAATTTGCATACAGTATTTTGGTTGGCATAAAACGTGGAAAATGCTCTGGAATAGTAGAAAAGAGTAAAGGTTTATATAGTTCCGGCTATGGTCAATCTAAGTAGCAAAGAGCTTGTAAGACGGACCCTTTCTTTAGATCCAGTTCCTCGCACACCATTCATACCCTGGTTGTTTACTTGTGCTGCTAAATTAGAGCAAGTTTCAATACAGACCATGCTTAACTCCCCGAATGATCTGGCAAAGTCGATAGAACATGCACAACAACTTTTTGGATACGATGCCGTAGTGAGCATCTTCGATTCAACTATAGAAGCTGAAGCCTGCGGCTGCAAGCTAGATTGGCAGGGAGAAGATGGAGCACCTGAAGTAGTGACTCCTCTCTTGCAGTTTGAGGAAGCGATTGATCAAATAGATATACCTACTATAGAAAAAATGGGTCGATTCCCCGTAGTAATGGAGGCGACTAAAAGACTGAATTTTACCCTGGGACGAACCGTAGCTATAGCCGGGGTAGTTACCGGACCCCTCACACTATCCAACAAACTAACTGGAGAAGACATAGTTCAAAAGCTTGAGAATAATCCGGATTGGGCTGCTAAAGTTTTGAATATCGCTGGAAAAATTATAGCTAAGGTATGCCGGTCATATTGCGAATGGCAAATGGACATAATCGTGATCGCTGATGAGCTTTTAGCCAGGTTGAAGCCTGCACTACTGAATCAAATGGTTCCATATTTACAGCCAGCCTGGAATATTACTCGATTCTATATGGCTCATCCCGTAGTTTTAACTGGAGAACAGCATAATGGTGGAGATATTTTCATATTAGGTGCTGACGGTGTAGTTGCAGGTTCATCAGGACCACCTGATGCCGATGTTCAAAGACGAAATAGTTGCCGAGGTTTAGCAATCCCCCGTTCCATTCTGATGGGTAGCAGAGAAGAAATAAGTAAAGCTGTAATCACACATCTCATTCACGAGCCAAAGGAACGTTCATTCATCACTACTGAATGGGAGGTTCCATACAATACTCCAGTTGAAAATCTACACGAGCTTATGCAAGTATTACCACAACTCTCCAGTAGATGATACATGTGTCCGGAAAATTACAGGCGACTAACCATCGAAAAGACCACAAGCAAGCTAAGGAGCGGATATGAGCTATAGTATTGATATTGATACCGGCGGGACTTTCACCGACGCTTTTATTTCAGGAAATGGTCATACAGAATGGGTCAAGGCAGATTCGACACCGCATGATTCCACAATTGCTTTTTTTAATTGTATTACAGAAGCAGCAAAAAGGTTTGGCTTCGAAGATAGCAAGAAGCTTTTAAAACAAACCGATGTTATTAGACTGTCTACCACAATAGGAACTAATACTCTCATTCAGAAGACCGGTCCTAAATTAGGCTTAATTGTTACCAGGGGATTTGAGAAAACTGTATATTACGAAAATGATGTTCAAAATCCCGCAGTGGACAATCTGGTAAATCGAGATATGATCCTGGGCATTAAGGGGCAAGTCGATGCCTCCGGCAATATCATTGAGCATCTCGATGAAGAAGAGGTGATAACTAATGTTAAAGAGCTATTGGTGAGAGGCGCAAGGGTCATATGTGTCAGTTTAGTTAATGCTACAATAAATCCATATTTCGAAAATCAAGTCAATGAAATCATAAGTGCTAGGTATCCTTCGCATTATCTCGGCTCAGTCCCTGTAGTAATTTCAACCGAGGTCAGTTTGACACGAAACGATGCTCATCGAACAAATGCCGCACTCCTCGATGCTTATTTCCGCAGAGAAATGGCACGGTTTCTGTTTAAAGCCGATGAGGAGTTATCAAATCTTGGCTATCTCAGACCATTTCTTATTGTTCATAATTGGGGCGGAACAGCCAAAGTCGCTAAGACCAGAGCTCTCCATACCTACGCATCCGGTCCATCAGCCGGACTTTTCGGAGCGGCCTATATAAGCGGACTATATGGAATACGTAATATGATCACCTTAGATGTTGGAGGCACGAGCACAGACGTTGGCATACTAGTTGATGGAATTCCTTCTATTAAGCTTGAAACAGAAATAGAAGGTATACCAGTACGTTTACCCATAGTAGAAATAAAATCTATAGGAGCAGGTGGAGGAACAATAGCTAAGGTTAGTGATAACCAGCTTAAGGTCGGCCCTGAGAGTGCCGGGGCCTTGCCTGGCCCTGCATGTTATGATCTGGGAGGTAGGCAAGCAACAGCTACCGATGCCAGCGTGGTTTTAGGCTATATCGATCCTGATTATTTCCTTGGCGGAAGAAGGAAACTAAACTCACATAAAGCTTACACTGCAATCACAGATAATATCGCTAATCCCCTTAAGTTAACACCAGAGGATGCCAGTTCGATGATACTAAAAAGGCAGGTGGAGTTATCCAGCAGCATATTGAGCCAAATGGTTAACGCACTGGATTTAGAAATGAAGGACTTTACTTTACTTTCTTTTGGAGGGGCAGGAGGATTATATTGCTGTGAGATTGCTCGTGCCCTGGGTATCCACCGAGTTTATGTTCCACCATTCGCATCCGTCTTTAGTGCTTTCAGTTCCTCAAGAATGGATATTTGCCACGAATATGAGTCCTTGATGATGGTGCCGCTGCGAGAAGATTCCGGAGAGTATACTTCAAATTTTGACGTTATTAATCAACAAGTAGACCACTTGAAGCAAAAGGCGATACGTGATATGCGCGCTGAAGGTTTTCCTGCTGAGAGTATCCTCTTCAACCTCGAGATGGAACTGAGATCGGAATACCTGGGTTTCAGTACCTGGGTAAAAGTACCATTTATTCATCCCCAGAGTGAAGGTGACATGCAGACAGCCACTGAAGAGTTCGCTAGAGCGTTCCAAGCCATAAAGCCGGGGGCAATACTTCCCGACGGTGGGATTGGCATTGACGCCATCAAATTAAGAGCTACATATTCCATGCCTCATCCTGAGTTGATCAGCTACCCATTAAAGAGTAAAGACCCGGCTCCTGCATTGAAAGGTAAAAGAGAGGTGTTTTGGGATGATCGTTTTGTCGACACTTCAATATATGAGGGTAAGCTCCTTCACAGTGGCAATATGATTGCTGGCCCCGCTATTGTCGAATGGGAAGCTACCACCATTTTGATACCGAAAGGCATGCAGTTTACTATCGACGAGCATCTTTTTGGACTAATTGAGGAGATATAGGATGGAAAAAATTGCACGTATCACAGAGTACCTGGAAATAGATTTGGAAACGGATATGTGGCGATGTAACCGTTGTGGGAGGGAAATCATATCTGCGCGGGAAAACTATAAAAAGGGTTGTCTAGTTGGTGAGAGGGATCCACGAGAGGTTTACAGACCTTTGGTTAATGAAGAGTATAATTTCGCACCTGATCCGGACTGGGTCAGGATTATAGAATTTTATTGCCCTGGCTGTGGGACAATGATTGATAACGAGCTGCTTCCGCCTGGTCATCCTGTGACACACGATATAGAGTTGGATATAGATAAGCTCAAGAAAAAACATTTTGAGGAGCTAAAATGAAGGCAACCATTGATATTGATATCGGGGGCACATTTACCGATTGTTTTATCAACCTGGATGGTACTCCCTATATCAATAAAACGCCTACCACTACCTATGACCTTTCCGTAGGCTTCATGCAGGCAATACGGCAGGGCGCTCGTAATATTGGTATATCCGTAGATGAATTGGTTAAAGCTACGGAGATAATACGATATTCGACAACTACAGCGATGAACACACTGATTCAAAGAAAGGGTCGTAAGTTAGGACTTATTACGACAGAAGGATTTGAGGACACAATATTTATAGGTAAAGCAGGACAATGGGGTGATGGATTGACGTATAGAGAACTGAGAGACTTACCTCGAGCCAAAAAACCTGATCCACTTATCCCTAGAGAACTAGTTGTGGGAGTTAAAGAGAGGATTGATTCGTCTGGCTGCATTGTACGGCCTTTGGATGACGCTGATGTCAGGGATAAAGTAAGACTTTTAATCGATAGAGGAGCTCGAGGTTTTGTAGTTACTTTACTATCTTCGTATATTAATCCAGCTCATGAAGAACAAATTGAGAAAATTATAAAGGAAGAGTATCCTGAATCTTACCTAGGGAGCATGCCAGTTGTACTTAGCAGCAAGGTACTTCCCAAGCGATGGGAATATCAACGTAGTATGGCTGCTATACTTAATGCTTATCTTCATGGATCGATGGCCGATGAACTTCGTGGCATTGGTGATGAATTACGTACCATGGGATACCAGCGGTCTATGATGATGGTTCATAATTCTGGTGGTATGGCCGAGGTTTTTTCGACGGTAGCCATTCAAACCTATAATGGAGGCCCCGTTGCCGGATTGATAGGTGGTGAGTATCTTGGTAAATTGCATGGATTTGAAAACGTTATTGTTGCTGATATGGGGGGCACAAGCTTTGATTTAGGTCTAATTGTAGGAGGCAGCACTCGCTTTTACGCATTTGCCCCTGTGATTGACAGATGGCAGGTAGACCTGACAATGCTGGAAACAATGTCTATTGGGGCTGGAGGTGGCTCTATCGGCTGGCTGAATCCAGCTTTAGGGATGCAGTTCCAGGTGGGCCCACAGGGTGCCGGTTCTATGCCTGGACCAGCGTGCTATGATCAGGGAGGTACGGAACCCACCGTGACCGATGCTGATGTTATTTTAGGCTATATTAATCCTGACTACTTCCATGGTGGTCGTATCAGCTTAAACAAGCAGAAAGCGGAAGAGTCTATAAGGGAGAAATTAGCCAAGCCGCTTCAGATCGATGTAGTGGAGGCGGCTTTAATGATTAAAAAAGTAGTTGATAACAACATGGGTGACGTGATATTTAGGGAAACTGTCCTGCGTGGTTTTGACCCTGCTAAATTCGTGTTATTCGCATATGGAGGAGCAGGACCGACACACTGTTGTGGTTATGGTTTCCGTGTCGGAGTACCGAAAATCGTCAGCTTCCCGTTTTCCCCGGTTTTTTGCACGTTTGGATCGGCAAATATGGATATAGTCCATATCTTTGAGCAGTCCAGGCACGTACCATTTATGGCTCCCATCACCAAACAGTTTACGGTCAATTATGATACATTCAACTCTATAGCAAAAGATCTACAGGAAAGGGCTCTAAAAGAAATCAGGGCTGAAGGCCTCCCTGTAGAACTGGCTTCTTACTCTCTGGAGTTAGACATGAAATTTGGTGGACAAATCCACATTTTACGGTCACGCTCACCAAATCTGTTCTTACAAAATGAACAGGATTGCCAGGCAATATACAAAGAATTCGAGCGCGAATACGCTGAAGTATATAGTGTTTTCTCGGTTTACCCTGAAGCCGGAGTGGATATAGAGAACTTTGCCCTGAGAGTTAGTATCCCTACTTCTAAAGTCGAGTTGCCAGTTTATGATTACGAAGGAGAGAAACCTGTGGCCGGTGCTATAAAAGGAACACGCTCCGTTTTCTGGGAGGAACTTGGTGGTTTTCATGAGACAAACATCTATGACTCCAATCTTCTCAGGCATGGCAATACTTTAGAAGGGCCGTTGGTGATCGAAGCAGAGGATACTACAGCCGTTATTCCACCAGGAGCCAAACTCAAGATCAATAAATACCACTGCTGGGAAATAGAAAAAACAGTTTAAGAGGTGAATCATGGCAGCGCCAACATGGCAAGAACTGTTACAATGGATTAAGCCAGAACCGACTCCTCCCGACGAGTCAGAGTTAGCAGCTAACATTAGTCCTGCCGAATATACTATTTACAGCGAAAAGTTGAACAATATATGTGTAGAGGGAAGAGAAATATTCGTCAGGAATGGAGCGACCTATATGCTTCGCTCTGGAGATAATATCGTTGGAGTCTACACCAGACACGGTGATATGGTATGCGCTTATTGTGGTACCTACCTGCATGCTGTCACGGCACAACTTCCTGTGAAATTTACCCTAGCCCGCTGGAAGGACAATCCCTCTGTTGGCATTCAAGAGGGGGACTGCTTCTTAGCTAACGATGCAATATACGGGGGTATTCACAATCCGGATATAATCGCTTTTATGCCCGTTTTTTATAAAGGGGAACTAGTTGCCTGGGTCGCTGCTGCGGTTCATGCTGCAGAGACCGGGGGATGTGATCCCGGAGGCATGTGTACCGGCGCCAAGGCGAGATGCGATGAGGGGATGAAAATCCCTCCCATGAAAATCGGGACAAATTATCAGCTTCACGAGGACTTCCTTGAGATGGTCGGGAGCATGTGTTATCGGTCATCCTGGTCAACTATAATAGACATTAGGGCACGATTTACTGCCTGCGATCGTATGCTAAGAAGGATAACAGAAGTCCTGGATGATAAAGGTAGAGACTTCTTTGTTGGTTTACTAAGAAAGATGTTGATGACTGCGCAAGAGGGAGCCAGAGATAGGATAAAAAGTTGGAACGATGGCATTTACAGGGCTGTAGTCTTCCATGACATGTTGGGGCGGATGGGACCACGATTAATTAGAGTAGTCTTATCTATGCGCAAGGATGGCGACCGCTTAATAATGGATTTTACCGGTACTTCTCCAGAAAATAATGGCGCCTATCATACCTTCCCTCACGGGGCGGTGGCTCATTCAGCCCTATTTATATACGGTTATGCCTTTTGCGACCTGCCCGTTAGTGCAGGTATCTTCGATCCCATCGACTACATCTTTCCTGAAGGAACGGTAGTTAATCCTGCTCAAAATGCTGCTACCAGTGCCAGCCCAGTCTTCTGTTCAACGATAATGTCACTTACTCCCATGGTATTATCCAAAGCAATGTTCGGAAGTCCATCTCGTACACTTGTTGCTGCTCCTCCCGGGTTGACGGGACATTCGCCAAATATCAGCGGAATAAATCAATGGGGCAAGGGAATTGCACAGCCAATTGCCAGAGCTATTAACGAGGCTGGCCAGGGTGCCAGGTCAGATAAAGATGGAATAGACACCTGGGGTTTTGCATGGTGCAGTGTAAGCAGAGCAGAAGATGTAGAAGATACTGAAAGTGAGACACCAGTACTACAATTATTTCATAAGCACTGGAAAGATAGTTGCGGGTTTGGCAAATTCCGAGGAGGTGCGACTCACCACCAGACAATAGTAGTGTACCATGTTCCTTATTGTGCTATTACTCCTATCAGTTCGGGGAGTACCAAGCTGCCGGTAGGGCAGGGGCTTTTTGGTGGTTATCCCGGCACAACAACAAACATAGTGAGGATCTCTGACACCAATATCCTGGACATGATGGAAAAGGGAGATAAGACATTGCCCGCAGATTATGAAGAATTAATTACTGCAAAGGCAATAAAAGGTAACTACGAATTTCTGCCCTCACTAGTACCAACCTTTATGGCAAGCAAGGGAGATATCTACTCCTGGGGAGGGCTGGGAGGTTGTGGCTATGGAGATGTACTTGAACGTGATCCTGACTTAGTAATGAAGGATCTTAGAGATCAGATTATCTCGGAATGGACAGTGAAAAATATTTACCAGGTTGTTTATGATGCTGAAACCCTTGAGGTCGATTACGACATGACAAGAACATTGAGGCAAGAAGCGAGACAAAAGAGACTGCACGAGGGTATCAATTTCGAAGATTTTGAAAATAAATGGCTAAAAAGGCGCCCTCCAGAGGAAGCTCTCGAGTTCTATGGCTCATGGCCAGATGCGAATAAGGTGAGGCAGATAGTCCGCTTTTAAGCGTAAAAAGAAAGTAGTTAATAATTATTGTTAAAGGTAAGGGCTGAAATGGCTGCAAACAAAGTATATACAAGTTTTCAGGAGGCAGTAGCTGATATTCCTGACGGCGCTACCATTATGATAGGTGGTTTCGGCATGCCCGGGGACCAACCTGAAAATCTTGTCACGGCACTCCGTAATCATGGGGCAAAAAATCTTACTATCATAGCCAATACTACAGGTCATGGCGTCATGCACGAAGTAAACCTTGGTTTAATCGAGAATAAACAGGTAAAGAAATTCCTATGTTCCGTTACTTTTCCCAGGACTGCTGCTGAGAAAGC
The DNA here is from genome assembly GCA_964596125.1 of uncultured Dehalococcoidales bacterium. GTDB lineage: Bacteria > Chloroflexota > Dehalococcoidia > GIF9 > UBA5629 > CAZQRP01. The sequence continues at coordinate 121,519 of CAZQRP010000002.1, forward strand.
TAATCTGGCAGGCGAATTAGAGATCGATCTTATCCCTCAGGGCACCTTAGCTGAAAGGATAAGAGCCGGGGGATTTGGTATCAGTGGCTTTTATACCAGAACTGGTAGCGGGACTCTAGTGGAGCAGGGTAAGGAGAAGAAGACTATCGGTGAACATACCTATCTACTCGAGCTACCCTTGAGAGCAGACTATGCCCTGATCAGAGCGTATAAGGCTGATACGCGAGGTAATCTTGTCTATCGGGGTGTCATGAGGAGTTTTAATGCAGTAATGGCTCCAGCGGCCGATATTACTATCGTTGAGGTCAGTCAAATTGTAGAGCTCGGAGAACTCGATCCCGAAATAGTTATTACTCCTGGAATATTTATAGATAGAATTTTACAAATACCGGAGGCCAAATGAAGCAGAAATTAACTGACCAGACCATGGCGTTTCGGGCAGTCAAGGAATTTCCTTACGGGGCGGTAGTTAACCTCGGTATGGGAATACCCAGTTTATGTGCTTTATTTGCGATGGAGAGGGAAGCCATACTTCATACCGAGAACGGAGCCTTGGGTTTTGGGCCTCCATTTAGCGACGAGGAGAAAGATCAATGGGATTATCAGCTTGTCAATGCCTCAGCCCAGTTCGTTCGCTGGCTTCCCGGTATGTCTCTTTTTGACCACGCCACCTCCTTTGGCATCATCAGGGGAGGACACATCGATATTACCGTTTTAGGAGGTCTACAGGTATCTGAACAAGGCGATTTGGCCAATTGGCGCAGTCCGGGTAAGACAGGCGGGATGGGTGGGGCAATGGACCTGGCAATCGGTGCTAAAAAGGTCATTGTTGTCATGGAGCATACCGCCAAAGACGGGGGTCTCAAAATTGTAAAGAAATGTAGTTATCCTCTCACTGCTGAAAAATGTGTGGACCTTATTATCACCGATATAGCGGTTATTGCAGTCACTGAAAAAGGGCTTGTACTTAAAGAATATGCTCCGGAATGGTCAGTAGAGGAAATCCAAAGTTTGACTGAGCCGAAGTTGACAATTGCTGAAGATTTAAAAGTTATTGATCTTTAATCATGCTTTTACCTGCATGAACGAAATTAACAAGTTCATAGGCAAGCCACGTAAACCTTGGAAAAGTAGTTTTCTTTCCTTCGCAGGGTACTGCGCCGGAATCGAGCCAGAAGAAAAGGTTTACGGGTTTACCAGGGGTCAAAGTTGTTGATTATGTAAAGCTGTGCAAAAAATAAGAGCCAACCATGGCTATCCGTTTTAATAATACAGTTGAACTAAGATGCATAAAGGAGGTCTTATGATTGGAATTAGCTCGTACGGTGCTTATATTCCATTCTGGAGGTTGAGTCGTGAGGCTATCGCACAAGGATTACGTGGTGAGAAGGCTATTGCTAACTTTGACGAAGATAGTGTAACAATGGCAGTAGCCGCTGTACTCGATTGCTTGAATGGGGTAAATCGAGAGGAGATAGACGGGTTGCTATTTGCATCCACCACGTTCCCTTATAAAGAGAAATCAGCCGCCACTATAGTAGCTGCTGCTGCCGACCTTCGTCGGGATATTTTAACGGTAGATCTCGCTAACTCCCTAAGAGGTGGAACAAGCGCCGTAAAATTAGCAATAGACATGGTCAAAGCCGGCTCAGCAAGAAAGGTAATTGTTGTGGCTGCGGACTGCCGGCTTGGTGCGCCCGGCTCCGACTTTGAGCGGAACTGCGGTGACGGTGCTGCTGCTCTTCTTATTGGTGATTCCGATGTCGCCGTGAGTCTTGAAGCAAGCTATTCGGTCTCCAACGAGATAATCGACGTATGGAGAGCGGAAGGGGATACGTTCATTCGTGCCTGGGAGGATCACTTCATCGTCAACGAGGGCTACCTAAAAACAACCCGGGAGGCAGTTACAGGCTTGAAGGAGGCCTGTAACTTAAGCCCGGGCGATTTCAATAAAGTTGTCCTGTATGCGTATGAGTCTAGAAGTCAAGCTGAACTGGCTCGTAGTCTGGGGCTTGATCCCAAAACGCAGGTACAAGACCTGCTCATTAATAGTCTGGGCAATACAGGGACTGCCTACCCTCTGATGCTGCTGATTGCAGCGCTGGAGGAGGCAAACGCGGGGGAGCAGGTCCTGCTCACCAGTTATGGGAGCGGCAGCGATGCTTTTGCTCTTAAGGTTACGGAAAACATTACCAGGACCAAAGATAGAAGGGGAATAAAAAGGCATTTGAACTCAAAAGGCGTGGTAAGCGACTATAAAACATATTGTCAGTGGCGAGGACTCTTAAAGTTCGAGAGGGGAGGGCGTCTTATGCCGGTAGGAAACGTCTCGGTCCCAGCCCTATTGAGGGAGAGAGACAAGATTATCCCGTTTCATGGTTCCAGGTGCAAAGCTTGTGGGACTGTCCAGCATCCTCCACAAAGGGTATGCAGTGTCTGTCATGCGAAGGACCAATATGAAAAAGTGAGGCTTTCGGATAAAAACGGTAAACTGTTTACGTACGCTATGGATTATATTAGCGAACCAATAGATATACCATTTATAGTGGGGGTCGTTGATTTTGATGAGGGAGGCAGGATCATGACACAGTTGACCGATAAGGTTGCTGATGAGATAAAGGTTGGCATGCCGGTAGAGATGAGCTTCAGAAAGTGGTTCTTCCACGACGGTATTCATAATTACTATTGGAAAGCAAGACCGATAAGGGCTTGATTAGAAAGGAGTGAACATGGGAAGCATCAGGGATAGAGTAGCGATAATCGGCATGGGCTGCACCAAGTTTGGTGAGCTGTGGGATAAAACACAGGACGATCTTATGATTGAGGCCTGTTACGAAGCCTTTGAGGATGCCGGGATAGAGCCAAAGGATATCCAGGCAGCCTGGCTGGGAACCGTAGTGGGCGGCAATATGGGAGTCAGGCTTGCTCGGGCATTAAAGCTGGAATACGTTCCTGTCAGCAGGGTGGAGAATATCTGCTCTACCGGAAGCGACGCCTTGAGAAATGCCTGCTATGCGGTAGCCTCTGGGGTCTATGATATTGCTTTAGCTTGTGGCTTAGAAAAACTGAAGGATAGTGGCTATCGTGGCCGTCCTATTCCTCCTGAACCTGACGATAGTAGTAAGGTGGCAATAAAGTTACTCCCTGCTACGTTATTCGCTCAGTTGGCTACCCGCTATTTTGAGACTTATGGACTGGGCTTCGAAGACGGCAGGAGAATTTTAGCCAAAATAGCCGTTAAGAATCATCATAACGGCACTCTGAATCCCAAGGCACAGTTTCAACGTGAGATAACTGAAGAGCAGGCACTGAATGCACCCATCGTCTCCTATCCCCTGGGTCTATTGGATGCCTGTGGAATAACAGATGGTGCGGCAGCCGCCATAGTAACCAGAGCCGATATGGCAAAAGACTTCAGAAAGGACTACATACTGGTAAAGGGGATAAGGCTGGTAGCAGGCGCGAATCAAGGAGTATTACAAACGTCCTTTGACTTCAGTCATGTAGAAGAGAACTTCCAGGCTGCTCAAGCTGCGTACAAAGAGGCGGGGATAAAAAATCCGCGGGAAGAGATAGACCTGGCTATTGTTCATGACTGCTTTACTATACATGAGCTTACCCTTTATGAAGATTTGGGCTTTTCCCCCAGAGGTAAAGCTAGAGAAGATGTGGAAGCCGGCACATTCACACTGGAAGGAGACCTGCCTGTTAACACAGACGGTGGACTCAAATGTTTCGGGCACCCTACAGGTGCTACGGGTATAAGGGTGGTCTACGAAGTATACAAACAGATTCAGGGGAAGGCAGGACCGAGGCAGATAAGAAAAGCTGACATGGGGCTGACACATACATTCGGTGGGTCGATGGGAACGGGTGGAGTTGCCTGCGTGGGCATTTTCGGACGCCCATGACTGGTACGCACCGTCAATCAGATATTAACGGACCTCGAATGATGTGCTCCCAGGAAACGTTCAGTCATTTCCACATTATGTAATGTTACCCTCCTGGCATTATCGGGAGCAGTAAATGCGATGGATACTGCTCGGTGTGATAGATTTTGTATGAGGTTTCTTTGTCATAGGATAAATGACTCCAGAGAGGCCATTGTAGAGTAAGGTCTGTGGGGTCTGACGGAAAATCACAGCTCCAGATCTCCAGCTTAATTTTATGGCCTTTCCTGAACAGGTTAGATATCGGTCTAATTTCAATGGCATATTCATTTATTTCTCCAGGCACGATAGGTACTGCCCTTGTGTGGGGGTGGTAAGGTTGCCAGGGTCTCGACTTTTCCTTATCAACCTCCCTGTGTGATGCTTTAAGCCAGCCCCTGCTCAAGACAAACTCAGTTCCATCCGGGCTTACATCTTTCAGTTTCACTATAAAATCTGCATCATCAGAGCTGATAGCGGCATACAGGAACAGAGCAACGGGACCGATTACTTCGGTATCTTGATTAAGCGCCTCTGTCGTGTAGGATAGGTACTGTGGCATAGGATCCAGTGGCTGGCGACTCCCCATCAAAGGAAGAACAGGCTTGTGATTAAAGCTATCAGGTACCTCTTCATCTGTGGGTGAGTTCTTCTTCATATGGTTATTAGCTGCCAGATAATAATTTGTCCATTTTGTCTCGGCCAGAGGCCACTCCTGGCTGGTTTTCCACTTATTAGCCTCTCTAATCCAGATCTTTATCGGTGGTTCATCCATAATCCCTGTATCTATGCCCTTAAGCCAGTAGTCGTACCATCTTAAAATTTCGTCATGAAAATCGTGGAATGGTCTTTCTGGAACGGTTGGACGTATGACAAGCTTTTTCGGTGCATCGATTCCGGCCCAGGCACTGAAAGCACCGGGTAAGTGCATCACAACCGGATAAGCATGCATGTCTGAACCTAAAAACGTTGGGACTTTTATCTTGTCGTATTTAGTATACGCTGACCTTTCCCAGTAGTACGGACCATCGAACTCGTTAATAATCCAGTCAAAGATTGTGGGACGATACCGCGGGAAAAGCAGTACGTTCAACAGGACCGGGCTCTTATTGAAGACTTCATTGTTTTTCCATTTCTCAACTAGGCGATTTAGCTCCTCTTCACCATATATCATCTCAGAGGCCGGTATATCATCCCACACTGGCATGTTAGGTACCCAAATTCCCAGCCAGCCATGCATCAGGATTCCACCATGGTGTGATACATCCCTATACATATCACCCCAGCCGTCATGGGGGAAGATAGCCTTCAGGTGTGGTGGCTGTTGTGCCGCTACAAGGTACTGAATAAATGCCAGGTATGATACTCCCAGCATTCCCACGTTGCCATTACACCACGGCTGTCGAGCGATCCACTCCACCAGATCATAACCATCTTCCTGTTCTTTCTGTGAGCAGATATCATATTTCCCTTCTGAGTAGGCACTTCCTCTTACATCTGCGATTACATGGACATAGCCCCTCGATACAAAGAATTCAGTATCACCAGCCTCAACAGCAGCAAACTCAACATTAACTGCAAAATCTTTAGGTGGTACCTTTATTGCCTCTTTATCTTTGCCATAGGGGCTCATACCCAGTAACGCAGGGAATTTCCCATCGGCATCAGGACGGTAAATGTCACACGCTAGTCTTACACCATCCCGTGCTTTGACGTACACATTTTTTTCCGTCTTAACCTCGTAGACAGGTTGCGACGCTTGTTTTTTTATCGGACTAGTCACTCCCCTGTTCCTCCCTTTTAGTTATAATAGTGGTGCAGCGCAATTCTGCTTAAAACGACTGAAAATCAAAAGGTAACACTGAGTACCGAACCAATCAAACCTGCCAGTACCTTAGGTTATACCTGATAAAAAGCCACACCTTATACTATACAAATAGGAGGCAATAACACCGACAACCTTGCCGGTGTTATTGCCTCCTTACGAAAGGAATGTGGCTTACTTTGTCAACAGCTCCTTTAATTTGGGAGCAATATCCGGATGTGCCTTTAACTCGGCACCCCAGGTGGCATTCTTGTAAGTTTCATAATATTTCTTAGCCTCATCCGGTGAGAACTTGATAAATTCCATACCGGCCTGCTTCATTTTCTCCCTGGCAGGATTTTTCATCTCCCTATAATATATGGCCGGGAAGTCATTTTCAAACTTACTCATAGAATCCACCATGACATCTTGTAGCTTCTTAGGCAGTTTATTCCAGACACCTAAGTTTACTATGTACACATTCGGTGAAGTGCCAAATGAGTGGTCGATACAGTACTTGGTCACCTCTTGAAGACTATAAGCGGGTACATCTTCGTTTGAGAATGTATAGCCATCGATTGTGCCGCGTTCTACGGCCGTAAAGTAGTCGGCAAAAGGAACTATTACTGGAGTAGTCTTGAGTGCACCTAAGAACGGATTATATGAAGGTGAAGGAGTCCCTATCTTTAGTCCGGCAAAGTCATCTACTTTCCTAACCGGCTTGTTTGTATAAATGTACAAATAATCTTGCGCTTTCTCTGACACTGATTGCCCCCAATAGAACAGGCCGGCCTTATTACAGAGCTCCTGGATATAATCGACCGCCTCGCTCTTTCGAAACTCCTTCTGCGTCAGCTCAGAATGGGAAAGACAGCGGATCCCCGGTACTACTGCATCTGTCAAACTTTGGAGACAGAAACCTATATCGAACGTGCCTCGTTGCACCGCTGGGGCCGCTTCAGGAGGCGCAATTATTTCCGGCCCACCTACAAACTCGATAACAAGTTCCCCCTTCCCATTCTTATTGACTTCGTCAACGAGGTTTATTACGTGCATATTCTGCGGTGGTCGGTTGGGGAAAAACGAGACGAGTTTTAGGGTTACCTGCTCACCGGGTGCAGCAGCCTGGCAAGCACTCATAACAGCAGATAATGTTAATACTGATGCTATTATAATCATTAGCAATAATTTACTTCTCACTGATTTAATACCCCCTTATATTAATTTAGATTTAGACTGCTACTAAGAACTCCTTATTAAGTTGCATTCTCTTGTTCATATTATATACGTCATCCATTGTCCCCCTTTCGTAGTAATTCTATAATAAGTGGACAGTGTTACATTCTATAACCTCTGCTAAGCTGTTTCGACATTGCCACCAAGCGCTGGCTATTATTCGATGGTCAAATCTATTCATTCCAGTTCTCGGCCCATCAGATTATTGGAAGCAGTAGATGAGAGGGATAATTCGGAGTATGGTAGATTGTGTACAAAGTATCCTTATCGTTGGGCAGGTGATTGAAGATAGGCCAACGGTAGGTCTGGTCGTTAGGTTCCGGCGGATAGTCGCTGCCAACTATCTCAAGCTCGATCTTGTGACCTGCCTTAAAGACATATGAGGTAGGTCGTAACTCAATGGCATATTCATTTATATCGCCAGGTACGACAGGGGCGGGGCTTGTGTGGGTGTGATAGGGCTGCCAGGGTTGCGACTTATCCTTATCAAGTTCTTTATGTGATGCCTTCAACCAACCTCTGGTAAACACCACCTTGGAGCCATCAGGTCCCACATCCTTGAGCTTCACTATCCAGTTTGCATCGTCTGAACTTATTGAAGCATATAGATATATTGCAATAGGACCTGTGACTTCAACATCATGACGTAGTATTTCAGTCGAGTATACAAGAGATTCCACCTTGTCTTCTAAGGGCACGGGATTAATAACGATAGGCAGAGCAGGCTTGTACTCAAAGCTGTCCGGTAATTCCCCGGTGGTTGGCAGGGCCTCTCGTAAAAAATTTTCGCTTCTTAAATAATATTTTGTCCATTTGGTCCTTGCCAGTGGCCACTCGTTCTCGTCTCGCCACTCATTAGCTCCCATTACAAATATCCGCACGGTGGGCTCATCCATAATGCCCGTATCTATCCCTTTCAACCAATGGTCGTACCACCGTAGCATTATATCATGATATTGCACGAATGGCCTTCCTGACGAGCCGGGAGGACCTAGTATGAGTTTTTTCGGTGCTTTTATTCCGGCATAACTACTGAATGCTCCTGGTAAGTGTATGGAGACTTTGCTCCATTCAGACCCTAGATACGCTGGAATCTTTATCTTATCGTATTTAGTATACCCCGATCTTTCCCAATAAAATGGGCCGTCAATCGGATTTAAAAGGAAGTCAAAAGTAAGAGGGTCCTTCTCAGGCACTATAAGGCAACCATAAAGATAGGGACTTTTCTCTATGACGGGATGATTCTTAACCTTCTCAACTAGACGCTCCAGTTCTTCTGCACTATGGGCAGCTTTGGTTGCCGGAACCGCTTTTCTTGTAACCATCAGGTGCCATAAGTAGGGCATAAATCCAATGCCCAGTATTCCCCCGTGGTAGGCTATATCTCTATACAAATCTCCCCAGCCATCAAAAGCAAAGATAGCCTTCAAGTGAGGTGGCTGCAGGGCTGCAACAAAGTATTGGATGATGGCAAAGTAGGATTCTCCTAACATACCGACATTCCCATTACACCAGGCCTGCTGAGCAATCCACTCCACAACGTCATAACCATCTTCCGCCTCTTTCGTTGAGAACATGTTGGGATATTCACCTCCCGACTTTCCTGTTCCTCTTATATCGACAATAATGTGTACATAACCTCTCGATACAAAATATTCCGTATCTCCCGCCTCGACAGTTGAGTATTCCAGGTTAAAACGTCCAATGGGTAATGGCAGGCTTTGGACATCTTTGCTGTAAGGTGACATACTTAATAAGGCAGGAAATCTTCCATCGACAGCGGGGCGAAATATGTTAGCGCACAACCATACTCCATCACGTACCCCAATAAGAACATCCTTTTCTACCTCAACTGCATATTGTGGCTGTGATAAAACTGTCTGCCAATCTTGCTTCATTAGTACCTCTCTTTATTGATACTAAAATCGGTAAGGCAATCTATTTATAGTACGGCCTGAAAACATTATAAAATGCAGGACAATCTGAAGAGATATTATCTTAAGCCGTACAATATTGTCAAGTACCTGGTCCGGTCAAGCTAGTCCATTATGCTCGGCAGCCAGAGCGCTATTTGCGGAAACGCTATTATGATTACCATTGCCAGAAAGCCCAGCGCCAGGAAAGGCATCGAGGAACGAAATACATCGCCCAGGCTTATACCAGGTGGGGATACTCCTTTCATTACGAAGCAATCGGTGCCGAATGGTGGCGAGACCAGTGCCAGTTGCACGTTGATGAGCATTACTACTCCAAACCACACAGGATCGAAGCCCAGGGCGTGTACAATAGGCATATATATCGGGACGGTAATCATTATTATACTATTGGGACCCATAAACATACCCAATATAATGACAACGACTTGCGAAGCAACAATTATGAAAATAGGAGCTATGGATAAGCCTGTTGCAAACTTGACCAGGCCTACAATAGCTCCGCTGGTGCCCAAAATTCTGCTGAAGCTGATTGCAGCAGCGATGATCATAAATATCATAATATTGGTCTCAGTAGCGCTTACCACAGATTTTTTAAATACCTGCCAGCTCATCTTCTTTTGTAAGGCAGCCAATAGATAACAAGCGAGCGCACCGAGAGCAGCCGATTCCGATGGAGTGGCAATACCCAAGATAATAACCCCAATGACCGCGAAGATGATGATCCCTACTGGTAGTATGTATCGTACACTGGCTTCAACCTTTTCTTTAAACGATGTGTCTGCCACTACATAAGAAGGCGCTAAAGAAGGTTGAAACATACATCTAATGATGATGTACGCTGCAAACAGCATAGCCATCAACAGTCCGGGAACAATAATAGCTATCAAAAGCCTGGCAATTGATATCTCGCCTATGGCACCCAAAAAAATAGCCAGGGCACTGGGCGGAATCATCGTAGCCAGGCTGCCGCTGCCAACAATCGGTCCCAAGGTCATTGGCTTTTGATAGCCTCGCTTTTCCATCTCCGGGACCAGTCCCTTCCCCAGGATAGCGACACTACCGGTGCTGGCGCCGGTTAGAGTCGCCAGTAATGTTCCCGCACCCACAGCGAGTAAACTCAATCTGCCCGGCAGACGCCCTAACCACTTGTCCAGGGCGTCTATCATAAGCAGGCCTACGCCAGATTCGAATATTACCGCCCCCATGAGGATAAACAAAGGTATAGGCAGAAAGGCAAACGATGCCACAGAGGTAAAGATACTGGCGCCGAGTGTTGTCAGACCAATTGTGCCACCCCACAACAAATAAGATCCTACAATGCATATGGTCATGAAACAGAAAGCTATGGGCATGCCTGTTGCCATCAGGACAATGAGGCTGCCAAATATCAGCAGGAGTATTAGTGGCCATTCCATGGTATTTATCTTAAGATTCTGGTCTATGGACTATTACATCATTTTTATGATCTTGCGCTAATGATTTGTAAGTCATCACGTGCCCATAAGCAATCCTCAGCAACTGAATAAAGAGTAGAAAACAACCTATCGGAATAATGGCTTCGACCGGCCATTTAAGGGGCTCCATTGATGTCGCCAAAATATAATGTGACTGATAATCCTGCCATGTGAGCTGAACAGTATACCAAGTGATGATCCCGAAGACAACTCCGGCAATACCCGAAGTAACGACATTAAGTAGAGCCCTGGATTTTGAATTCAGCCTAACAAGTATTAAGTCTATATTGACATGTCCGCCCTTTCTCAGTAACCATGCGGTACCCAAAAAAGTCATCCAGAGTAAACTGAACTCAATAGTCTCGAGAAGTCCGGTGAAAGATATTCCTAAAGAGGACCTGATAAAAACTTCTGTAGAGACAGCGAGCATTATAAGAATGGCCAAAGCGCACGACATACCAGCCAGGATATTATTGACGCTATCGAACACGGCTAGAACTTGTTTAATAAGCCTCATGGGCTGCTCTCCTCGTATGTCTTTATCGACTGGTAAAAACTTGATAGAGCTTTACACTAGCTTTGCTTATCTCTCGCTGTCGCCTTTTTGTATTATTTTCAGCCTGGATCCCTGACCTTCCTCACTCTTTGGAATGTTTAGTTGATCACATTTTTAGAAACGGTTGCGCTCTTTGCTTGCTCCTAAAATGAAACAGGACTTCCATAATACATTGCTTATTAACGTATTTAATTTTATATTGATAGACCCTGTCCAGATGAAAAAAGTTTATGAATAGCAATCCATTTGATCATACTCGTTAACAAAACCATGTTGTTGAACATCTTTTGTTAATCTTTAAAAGCCTTCATCATATTTTCACTGCTTGTTACCCAACCATAAACATATTTGACGTTATTGATTGTTGCCTCTTGCATAAAGGGCGTTCTAGCAATAGTTGCATCTGAGACCAGAATGCAGAAATATCCAAGGTTTAATGCATCACGAAGCGATGCTTCAACACAAATATTAGTTGCCGTCCCTACAAATGCTATATATTTTATATTAAAAGTCTTCAGGACAGTATCCAGGTCTGTCCCATAAAAAGCACTGTACTTTGGCTTCTCTACAACTATATCGCCTTCCTGAAGTTCCAGCCCCTTCGCAATCTCTGCACCCCATGTACCACGAATATTTAAGTCATTCCTGGTTCCAGTATCTCCACGCTCAAGGGCAAATGGTCCTTTCATTTTATGCCAATACCCTGTATCCGGACCTCCGGTCTCCCGCAAATCAGCCGACATCCTGTGAACAATGTAAATTACCTTTATATCTTTTGACCGTGCCGCTGTAGTAAGCTTGTTGATAGTCTTAATAGTTTCTTCAAACACTGAAACGTCTAATCCACGCTGGTCAAAAAGCCCGCCTTTACAAACAAATGTATTTTGCATATCGATCACCATTATAGCCGTCTTTTGTATGTCTATTTCCAGCGGCTCTGGTTCCGCTTGCAGCAATTTCTTTGTATTGATCGAAGCTGCTTCAGGAACATTACGTACGACTCTTTCGTTCATTATAAAGCCTCCACATAATTCTTGGTACATATGAACAAAGTTATCTCAGAACAATCTTTGCTTGCCTGAAAGCATTCTGAGCCATAACTTTTTGCCAACATCCTGGTCCCTGGTTATATTGTTTGTTTTCTTGATTGATATATGTTTCTCTTACTTCAAATACCTCTGAGACCAACATGGTAATGGACTCAGGTTTAAACTAAGATTAGAATGATGCGGCATCACTGAAAACTCTGTTACATCCTGGTTATGTTACGTTTTTCCTCTTCTTCGAAAGTTTCGTTTGTCGATGAATATTTTTTCTAATTAACTTCATGTCCAAAGAAATTTGTTTTAAACTATCATTTTCCAAGGAAGACATCAACTTAAAATACATGTCTCTGTTTTTATTAAAGGTAGCATCAACAAGTTTTAATCCATTCTCGGTAATACTAACACTTCTGGTCCTTCGGTCTTCACCGATTTCATCTCTTTTTATATATCCCTTTTTTTCAAGATTATCTATTGCTGGCGTAATGGTCTGTTTGGTACGTCCCGTTTTAATGCTTAACTCCGTTGGTGTCAATGTCCCACCACTCATGATAAGGTAGTAGAGAATAGCGATTGTCGTCTGATTCAGTCCATATTTTGCGGCATTTTTATTTATATGATACAGCATTTCATCGGCTGTTCTCATGATTGACAGGTAAGCATGCATCCTCAAATCGTCACCCATTTTTAAAAGACCGGCCCTTAACCGTGACATTACATTATCAGAATCATGAGTCATTGTTCACATCTCTATAACTGAAATGCAATCATAGATAGGTATGAAATAAATTTTAAATTTATATTGTATCAGATAATCTGATATTTGACAATTAATCTCTGAAATTTTATAATTCACAACAATAACAAATACAGGAGCGAATAAGTAAATGGAGCACGTAAAAGTAAAAATTCTCGGCCTCAGTTGCAGCCCTCGTCATGCGAACACTGAATTAGCAGTTAAAGAGTCGTTGAAAACGGCTGAGGAAATGGGCTATGCAGACACAGAGTATGTTTCACTGGCTGACTATAAACTGGTGCCATGCATAGGATGCATGAAATGCTTTGGTTGGCAGCACCCGGCAGATGGCGGCCTGGAGTGTTATGAATTTAACGATGACACTGGAATACTATTGCATAAAATGAACGACAGTGATGGAATTATTTTCGGTACACCGGTATATACGTTGGGAGTGACTGCACTTGCTAAAATCCTTATGGACAAGGCAAGTATGTTCGGTCCCATGTCTTTTACCAGGTACGCAGGGACCATGAGGAATAAGCCTATGGGAGTGATCACTGTTGGCGGCGGGGACAGCGCCGGACAGGAGCATGTAGCGGAGGACATCTGGATATGGGCTCTGGCAATTGGTATGTTACCGCTGGGTTCCTGGCCGACCAGGGAAGACCCGGTACCACAGAGTGGTAACCACGGCGCAATGCTTAGCACGGTCGATGCACGCAATGTATATGCCAAGGAGGGTATCACAAAGGAAGCTACCAGAACTATTCCACCCACCCAGGGCTCACGAAATATGAGAGCTGTAAGGAATGTGGGCCGCCACACAGCTTACGTTGCCATGCTGACGAAACTTGGCAAGCAAAGATTTGCGGAGATAGGGTTTAAAGAGCCAGACGCATTTTCTTTCCCGAGGTATTCAGTTAAGCCAAAGCCCGGCTCATGGATCCAGAAATTGATAGATGAAGGTAAGATGGTATACGTTCCAAAAGAATAAGTTTCATAGCGTTAATACAGTGAGATATAGACCGACTCACTTGATTAAGTAAAGTATCGGCTACACAGTTTGCGAGTGGAAGGAAAGATACAGGAATAAATAAGTAGACAGGACAAAGTCATCTAATCATCAATTATAGCTGTTATACTAGAGACTTGAATATTTGTGTAAAGAATATAGTATTAGTATTCGATATTGAAAACAATATACAAGTAGCATTTATAGCAAAATTGCCAATAAGAAACTTACCTGGTATCTTATTCGTACACCATTTATACATACCTTTCCATATATGATATCCCGTTTCCGTTTAGACAATCTGTATTCGTGGTAACTACACGAAGGAGATAAACGTGGATGATATAGACATATATTGTAAACGTGCCATAGAGCAAGGAGCTTCAGATGCAAAACAAATTCACCCGAGCAGTATTGTAACAGCGGCCTGGGTACGATTGAAATGTCAGTTTGGTTGTGGTTTTTACGGGAGGAAATACTGCTGTCCACCAGACACTCCAACGCCAGAACAAACAAGGTCTATTATTGACTGCTATCATCGCGCTCTTTTATTCCACCTTAAACACTCTGGAAAGCCAGAAAAGCGCATTGCATTTCTTGAAATGTTAATCGACCTGGAAGGCGAAATATTTAAAGACGGATACTATAGAGCTTTTGTCTATTTACAGGGCCCCTGCCACCTCTGTAAAGAATGTGCCAAGCTTAGTGGAAATCCATGTAACTTTGGGCTCAGAGCCAGACCTTCCATGGAAGCATGTGGCATAGACGTATATCAGACAGTACGAAACAACGGATTTTTTATTATACCTCTTAGAACGAAAAGGGAAACCCAAAATATATTCGGCCTGATATTGGTTGATTAATAGCAGGCAGCGACAAAATAATCAAAATTAGTATAGAGAACGGATCTATCCCGATACATCGTACTACCAGCAGAACCGACTAATTTCTTCTATTTTGGCTATTACTCATAAGCTTGTATGTTAAAACAATTATCCTATCGTGATTACCGGAGACCGGTACGTCTATGGGATGAAGGTAGCAAAGTATAAAAACCTGACTTTTAATCAGGGGATAACAGGTTCGAGACCTGTACGGCCTACCAGCTTCAGCAAGCCGTCCTTACGGGGAAATTTTCAGAAGAATCAGGGTGTCAAAACACCAGGTCAACCGACACCCTGATTTTAATATTGCCGGGATAAAATATCAACATATATTAAAATTGAAAAAGATAGTAGCAACAAATATCGATATGTGGCCAATAACCGCCAGGTTGCAGGTTCGAATCCTGCCCGAGGAGCCAACAATCTAACATTACTTCACTAGTTTTAGCCAATTCACCTTAGCCTTTTAGATTCATCAATTTTTAATTGAAGTAGCTAATTGAATAGCATAAAATACATTATTATGTATGTTTTAGATAATAAACAAACAGAGGTAAGTATTTGGATCCTTTGTTGACGACTACTCTAGCAGGTGCTGTAGGTGGTGCTGCTGCCAAGTTAATCGAGAAGGGATGGGATTCTGGGCAGAAATGGCTTGCTACATACTTTAAAGACCACCTCCCTCAAGCTCAAGAAACTGCAAAGACAAACGCATTGGACTTCTTAAATGAGTTAGCTAGACGCATTCATGAAGTAGAAGAATCTGTAAGAAATACTCCTGATGCCAGAAAGCAAATAGAGGAAGCTCTAGCCGACCCTGATTTCTCTGCAATGTTTAAACAAGCGTTGCTTGCATCTGGTCGCACAAATTCAGAAGAAAAGCATAAGCTCCTAGCGCGTATAATTTCCGAAAGGCTAT
Organism: uncultured Dehalococcoidales bacterium; assembly: GCA_964596125.1. GTDB lineage: Bacteria > Chloroflexota > Dehalococcoidia > GIF9 > UBA5629 > CAZQRP01. Next base: position 137,032 of record CAZQRP010000002.1, read on the forward strand.
TAAAAGACCAGAACTCTATGGTTGCTTTAGCTGGTAATCTAGCCTGTGATGCAATTCCTTATTTGTCGCCTAAGCATTTAAAATATCTAGGAGTGATGACTCTTATTTATGGAACCCGACCTTCACCATTCCCACCGCATATCCCAACAGAAACATTTCACGATTGGTGGACAAATTGGCTTATTGCAAATATTACTCCAGTAATGCCGGCTGAAGTTATGACTCAAATTGACTACTCCCACCTCGTATCAGTTTCATGCATTACCTACGAATATATTGGCAAGAGGAAGCTTAATAAAGTCCTTTCCCCTCCCGAAAATTCAGGCTTTCAATGGGACTATGATAGGTTTGTTAATGAGACACAAATCGGTAAGAAACTAGCCGAAGTTTGGGAGTCAGGAATGTCGAAGGCAGTTCCTACCTCAGCTGGTAGGATTATTGGTATTTATATACATGATTTAATCATAGGAATGAAAACAGTGATACAATGGGATTGATATATTAGAGCGGCTATATTTAACCCTACCGCTAGGACTATTAAGGCCCAGAGCACAATGCCCTTAGTCTTTTCTTTTATTACTCACTAAGTACTATAACTATACCGAAATAGTCAGTAGTCGGAAAATACTAAAAACAATAATAATAACTACAGCAATAACAAGTAGGATATAAGAAGCTACATGTATTTCACTACTAAATTTATTTAGATCATCTTCTTTTAGCCTTTTTCCTTCAATTATCAGAGCAAATGCAAGTAGAACAAACGTAATTCCAATCGATATCCAAGCCCAAGCTGGTAATTTCAAATATAAAAGAAGAAATATTCCTATTAATATCCATACAAAACCCACACACAGACACAAGTAGCCTACCCGATTAATTATTTTTTTTACACCTGTTGGATTACTTATGGTAGCAGCTTGAATTCTAAGATTTAGAGCGAAAACTGCAATAGCTAGTCCCAAACTTAAACAAATTGTTATTGCTTCATCCATATCAAATCAATTTTATATCAGATTACCGCGCTATTCAATCATATTGCAGTGACCATCTATATATCTAGGTATTCCAGCAAGCTATACCAACTCACCCTCCCCTCGAAGTAGGGCTGCTCCCTCAGTGGGCACCTGTCGCATAGCGGCCCCGGCTTCTCCACGTTGGTCATCTCCCGTTTCTCCCGCTGCTTAAACATGATCAAGTAGGACAATACTGCATGCAGTATGTTATTAATCCCCCTCTCCCTGCCCCTAGGGGCCTGATACTCCTGGAAAAGCGGCCGTTAACTAGCCAGTTACAGGCCGAAACGAATTCGTTTTTAGAAAAATAGACAGGCCCCGCCAGTTCGGCCGCTCCGAGCAGCCTCTGCGCGGGCTGCGTTTTTTCGGTTTTAATCCATATGGATTTCCCAGGAAACCCAGTTGGGTTTTTTAAAATATATGGCTTTTTAAGTAAATATCTTAGTTTTTTCTTAGTGATCGTTTTATTATAGTTCTAAAATAAATAATGAGGATAATAAGAAATAGAATAGAACCAACAGTCCACAATACCATTCTAAATGAAGGCCAAAGTCCTTTGTCTATAATAGGTTGAACACTATGTAACCAACCAGCCACAAAAACGACTATGAATATTAGTCGAACAGCAGATTGCGCAATGAATTGTGTAGTAGAATTAGGTATTCCTTCAAGAAAATTCTCTATATAATCTCCCCATGTCTTAAAAACTGCTGCAACCATAAATATAAGAGTTACAATCAGACTTATACAACCAATAATAAACCAAGCAGGGATGCCTAAATTATTTTTATCTAGTCCGAATAATCCGAATACTAATAGTGTAAAGAAGAATAATAAGATTCCTTGCTGTAAACAATATTTACTTCCTACTGTCTCCTTTTTTCCCCGCTTATTACTGCTGCGGATGCCTAGTAGCTCTTCAATTTTCTTTCTTTTTTTATCATTTTCTAAACCATAATTAGTATTTGGCCCACTGTAAACAGTGTTCGATAACCCAATAAGTGCTCTTGAAGCATCTTCAATTTCTTTCTTTTGCCGAACTATCCCTAGAAATGTCCATAAGGAATACCACGGAATGATCTGAACCCTTGCCCTCAACTGACTAGCTTGGCCTCTTAGTATTTCACTGACCTCATTACTCTTAGCTTTATTAATAACTCCTGAAGGATTGCTATATATAGGTGCATAGAAAATTAATGAATCGGCAATTTCACCTATCAGGCTACGTAATCGATGAATTGGCTCTACAAACAATGCTACAAGTAAGTGACCTAGGGCATAAACAATAGCTCCTAGAAGTACTGTTATGACTGGCAGCAGTATTTTCCAAATTTCTTGCATCTTAATTGTTCTTTTAACAATACTTATTTTGAATTATATCACATGAGATTGGGGATACGTTTCTAAGAGAAATTTTTTTTAAGTTCTTATATTACGTCAGCCAGAGGGCCCCGTTACCCACGGAAGAAACCATAATGCGGCTAGGACAAAAAAACTAAGGTTTTGCGGGCTTATAAACAAAGCCCCAAAATATTTTGCCTTTCTCCCCCTGTTTGTGTTCAGCCCCGTTACAGCATATACCGGTCTCAAGTAAAAAACTTTATTTTGGCGTCTGGAAGAGTTACACTTATCGTTAATGCGGACCGGCCTGATTCAGCAGAACACACTTAACCGGTAACATATACAGGGTACTGCTTAATGAAACTTCCGTCTTTGCGGTGCTATTCAGAATTCTGGTACTCCGGCTATGCCTTTCAGGGTGCAGTTGTTTTCGGGACCGGGGCGATCCTGATGCCTATTGTAGTCAATAACGCCGGTGATGCCGCAAAAGCCGGGACCGTAATAGGATCATTTTACATCGGCCAAATGTTCGCCCCATTGATGGGGGCTATCACCGACCGTACCGGCTGGCATCGAGCCTTCTACCTCTCCGGCTATGTTCTGCTCGCCGTCGGGCTTGCAGTATTTCCATTTACCAAACTGTTATGGTTCTGGATGACGTTAGCATTCCTTCAGGGAGTGGGTTCCGGCACGAGCAATACGGTGGCTGCAATATTTATCGTCGAGTATAAACCGAAGCTAGAATGGGATGCCCGCGTGGGATGGCTGCAGACTTTCTACGGCATCGGTCAGGCCGCAGGACTGGGACTGGCTGCTGTCATGCAAGCCCGCCCCGAGATTGGACTTCTGGTCTCAGCCGGGTTGATGGTACCCGGTATGGTACTGGGAGCGCGAGGGCTTCCACCGTCCGCCGGATATCACAAACCTACAAAGGTGGAATTTTCACGCAGGCTGCACAGGCCACCGCATACCATCTATTCCATTCTTCACCGGTACGAGGGCACAATCTCAAACAACATGAAGCGCCTGTATCAGGAATGGCGCTCCGTGTTTGGCGTTTATATTACTGGCTGGTTTTTCGTTATGCTCGCCACGTGGCTTATCGGTGCCCTGTACCCTTTGCTGATGAAGTCGGCGTTCGATTTATCCTACAGTATGTCATCACTGTATTATGCATTGGGGGCGGTAATTGGTATATTTGCCTATACGCCATCCGGCACGCTGGGCAAGAGAATCGGGGATGGCTGGGTTGTTATCATTGGCACTGTTATGACGTTAATCTCCTTCGCTGCCCTTGCCACACTCGCTTATGTACATTCCGGCTTTAACCAGTGGCTTGTTCCGGTTATGTATATCCTGATTCCTATTGCCTGGTCACCGCTAATTGTCGGCGGAACCGCCTGGGCCGCTCAGCTGGCTACTTTCGAGGAAGGCGAAGCCTTGGGCTCCTTCAATGCCACGACTGCGGTTGCAGCCGTTGTTGCCGCCTTCGCAGCCGGGCTGCTGGCTCATAAATTCGGTTATGGCATGATACTGATCATCGCTGCCGGTACTAGCCTCCTGGCGTTAGTATGTTTTATCCCGCTGATGGCCCAGGCTTCTCCGAGTCGATCATCTCCCGTTTCTCCCGCTGCTTAAACACGATCAAGTTGGACAATACTGCATGCAGTATGTTATTAATCCCCCTCCCCCTGCCCACAGGGGCCTGATACTGTATGAAGAGAGGAACGGTATAAAGCACACAGTATACCGCGGGATGAGTGGCTTTTGCCTGCTGTGTAAAATAACTCGATCTACCCGTTAACTAACGTTGGTTACAGTAGTCGCCCATATTCCTAACGGTATTAATATTAATGCAGACTACCCAGCGTTAGAAATATAATATACCCGTGACATCGACATACCAGACCATACTCGACCAGCAGAGAACTTGGGCCCACCAGAGGGGAGTGCAGTTTAACAGAGACGGCTACACGCACTCGCTGAATAACAACCTGTTTCTACCGATGCCTCCCGAGGTAAGAAGTGAGTTCTGGAGCCGACAAAGATTGAACTGGTCGGAGCACTTGAGATAAATGGTCCCCCGGCTGCCGACGACCACCAAAAAATAGTAGTATTAGAAAACAACCGGCGAACAGGATAAAGGCGGGCTGAACAGTGCTGAAAGTCAGGAGGATATATGATAAGCCATGCCCGGATGATGGTTTCAGAATCCTTGTCGACAGGTTATGGCCCAGAGGAAAGAGCAAAGAAACAACCCGGGTCGACCTATGGCTAAAGGATATCGCTCCGAGTAATGAATTGAGAAAATGGTTTGCTCACGCCGGGGAAAAGTGGGAGGAATTCAAGAGGAAATACCACGAAGAATTAGCTCATAAGAAGGACCTGACCAGTGTCATCGTGGAGAAATCAGTCGAGGGAGATGTCACTCTCCTTTACGCAGCGAAGGATGAAATATTCAATAACGCCATGGCGTTAAAAGAATATATTGAGGAAAGAGAATGGAGGTGATATTGTGAAAGCGACAGATCAGTTGAAAGAAGAGCACGAGGCCATAAAAGTAATGCTTAAAATTCTGGAGAAGGTCGCTCAAAAGCTTGAGTCCGGGGAGAAAGTAAACACGGAGCATCTTGAAAAGATAGTTGATTTCATCCGTCTTTTCGCGGATAAGTGCCATCATGGTAAGGAGGAGAACGTGCTCTTCCCGACGATGGAAAAGGCAGGAATTCCGAAGGAGGGAGGCCCGATCGGCGTTATGCTCACAGAGCATGGAAAGGGTCGTGACTATATCAAGGAAATTAGTGACGGTATTACCGAGTACAAGGAAGGCGATCACAAGGCTTCATCGAAGATCATCGAAAATGCCAGTAAGTACGTCTCGCTTCTGACCCAGCACATCGACAAGGAAGACAACATCCTTTACCCGATGGGAGACAGTCGTCTTTCTGCAGAGAAACAGGAAGAGCTGCTCGACCAATTCGAGAAGATCGAGGAAGAGAGAATCGGAGTTGGCAAGCACGAAGAGCTGCACAAGCTTCTCCACCAGTTGAAAAAGATTTATTTGGAATCATAGCCAGGAGGCACGGTCATTGGCAATAATCGGCGAAGAGCACGGACATGTTTTACATATACAATTGCTGATTCGCACGGTTGATTTTGGTTTTGCTATGCCTAAAAGGAGTTCCCGCGAAGAATTCCTCACTTCTTTGGACTCCATTTGGTATAGAGACTCGCTAGATGTTGCAGAAAGCCTACTGGAGGACCTAAGGCGTAGAAAGGAGGGACAAGAACCCGGCTTTTACGTTACCGGATGTTAAACAGGGCCAGTAAGCTCAACCTGTAAAAAGATTATAAAGGTAGTAAGCAGACAAAGCCTGCTTCAGCCATGATGGTAGGCTGCAAAAGTTACAGTCATCAAGCTCATCAGGTTATCGTTGTTCAAGCGATACAATCATTATCGAAGCCAGCATGCCCCGATTTAGCTACGAGGTAAGCCCATCCAGGCAGGAACTCTCCATTTTTATGGTTTGACCTGCCTCTCCCAATCCTGATTCCGGGTATTCTTTTTACCTCCTTTCTGCGTTGATATTTAATTTTCCCAGGCTTTATTTCATGCTGAAGTATCCAATCTGTGAAGTCCTTTTAGATAGAGAAATAGACGTAAATTACCAAGTCAATCATGTCATCAGGTAGAATAGCAGGCAGGGAGGCTGCCAGGCAGAAATCGTCTTTAGCATAGAAAGTTACTGGAAGGAATATAAGCAATCGGATATTTTAGTTCATTCACAATCGTTTCTCTATATAATTCGGACAATCCCTACTACACATAGTATCCACAAGTGCAATAAAGTAGGTAAGAGTGAGACAAAATTATATATAGGCACCGGAAATATAGTGTAATCGCTATCATGCCACTATACACGAAATGGTGTTAAAGGAGTAAAAATGATCATTGATGCTCATACGCATATGTTTCATCGGACATCTCTTGAGCAGTTATCCGGGATGGGAGGTGCGTGGGCAAAAAAGAAAGTAGCCCTTGCAGTTGATGGCGCACGACATAAACCTCAAGTCCATGATATTACACAGCGTTTGGAACTACTGAATAGAAATGGTATAGATATGCAGGTCGTAACTCCTCCACATATCCTATATTGCAGTCACATGCCCCGACAGATAGATAGCCGGAAAACCGTGATTCGTATAATTAATGACGGAATGGCTCGACTCATGGAAGAGTCAAAAGGAAAGCTGATAGGTGTCGGCACTATACCCCTGGTAGGATTTGAAACGGGTGATCAACAGGAAATGGAGCGAGCAATAAATAAGCTGGGACTAAAAGCCATTTGCGTTCCATCACATGTTAACGGAAAGCCATTAGACCTGCCTGAGTTTGAGCCGTTCTGGGCGCAGGCAGCTGATATGGGCATCCCCGTTTATATCCACCCTGACTGGCCGACAGGATATAAAGATAGAAGCTACGAAGCTGACTATGACCTCTCTCATAACTTCGGCTGGCCCTTTGAAACCATGCTGGCACTATCTCGTCTCATTTTTTCGGGTATTGTTGAACGTCACCCTAAAATTAAAGTAGTAAGCCACCATCTGGGCGGTGGAATTCCCTTCTTTCTTGGGCGCATAATGGAGACGTATCACCCATCGAGACAAGAACAAATATTTGGCCGGGTTCTGCCCAGGTCACTGTTCGACTATTTTTCTCTGTTCTACTACGATACTGCTGTTGGCGGCAGTGCACCGGCAGTAAGGTGTGCCTACGAGGTATTCGGAGCGGATCATCTGCTTTTTGCTACGGATGATCCGTTCGGTCCTGGAACGGGTGAAGGTCGACTGACGAGCTACCCCAAAGTTATAGAGTCTTTAGATGTATCAGAAGAGAAAAAAATAACATACTGGCAGATAATGCCCGTATGTTACTTAATTTAGTATAAACAATCCCGCTTATGAAAAGAACCTCGACCTGCCAGATAGTTCAAAACGATTGTGGTAGATACGCTTATTTCTACCGGTCATAACAAGCCTGCGTCTTTCATATTAGTTGGATCAGTCAATGCTTCTTCGGAGGATAACGGACAGGGGGATAACACCTGATTTCATATCTGATATGACATATGCTGCTCGTTGTATTGGCATCGGAATCTGATCGTATATAAACGCAGGTAACAGAGAACAGTTTTGAAAAAAAGAGGATCATCAAGATTATGAAAGATGAAAGAGTACATTATTATAAAGATATGCGAGAGTATCCTATCTTTTACTTCTTCGGTAAAGTATCCGCAAAACTGACGCCAAATCTCAATACATCCAAAAGCTGATCGTCGGTCTCTAAAGCTTCGGGGGAGACCAGCACCCGGCCCTTCATCGGTTTACCAGTAATATCGAATGGAACAATATGCTCACTTTTTATAAGCTCTTCTGCTTTCTCAAGGGAAGTTCGGAGCACTAATGATTCTTTATGGATTCCAAAACACATATTGCCATTGATCATATAGCCAATGCCACCAAACATCTTTTTCTTGGTTATTTCACCAAGTCTATCTGTCAAGGAGACCACAATGGAATCATCAGTAAGCAGGGCAGTGGTCTTTAAGGTGTTCATTAATTCTTAAGGCTTTACTATCTCACTTTTACTGACTACTAAAAACCGACAATGATTAGAATGCCATATACGTTTGGTCGTAGATGTTTTAATATATTGTCAGGTTATTCCATAATACTTAGACATCCATCAGCCTTAATACATCTTCGTGTTTTTAGAAAGAAGACAAGGTTGTTTTATCACCATTAAGATAGTGAGAACACCACAGTACCATCCTTCATCCTCCTATTAACCTTTTTCTTTTCTTCCAGGTGATATAGGTGGGCAATGGTTTCTCCAAAGGCAAACCATTTCTGCGCAGGTGGGAACTGCTCCCAGGAATGATACGGGATATCCCACTTAATATAAGGTGCTACCTGAAAAGCAGTCTTGTTACCATCTTGTAAAGCGCAAACCACTTCGTTTAGGCGAGCTCTGTGATGCTCCCGCAACTCTCTGATCCGTTGTCTATGGTTATTCCAAATCCGACGGTGGCCTGGTAAGACAATGTTGACATCCAGAGAATAAACCTTCTCCAGGCTTGCAAGATAGTATGTAAGCGAATCATGCAATTCAGGCCAGTAAACAATATTAGGAGTGATGTCAATGAGGATATGGTCTCCAGCTATTAATATTTTATTAGTATCTTCGTAAAGGCACAGATGACATGGAGAGTGACCTGGAGTCTCAACACATCTGAAAGAGTAATTACCTATCTCAAGTAAATCCCCATCCTCTAAGAACCTGAAGCAGACATCGTTATTTGAGCCATAGCGATACCCCGGATGACTCTTTTTAGCTTTCATAAACTCATCGTGAGGGAAGCCGTTTGAGATAAAGAATGAATAAAGGTCTTGCCAACGCTTATCAGAAGGCATTGCCGAAAATTCTATTCTATTGAAATACACTATTGATGTACTAGTTGCTAACCTCCCAACGAGCCCGGAATGGTCTGCATGCATATGAGTAATGAAGAAATCTGCTTTATTCAGGTCAACCTGCAATTCCCGTAAGGCGACCATCATTGTATTTAGGCATTCTTCTCGGTTTAACCCGGTGTCGATAATTAAGAATCGCCTATCACCCTTTATTACATAAGAGTTTAAGATTTTCAAAGGATTATCAGGTAGTGGAACCTCAATTCTATATAGATCAGGCAGGACCTCTTCAACCATTGTACTCCTTGTTCACTGTATTATCTTAACAGAAAGAGAAGCTCTTTTCTAACTATACAAAATATTTCACTACGGATAATTAGACCAGTCATTTTGATATGTCATTATTAAAAAAGTAAAGAATAGAGCACTTGTATTTCGATAATAGTACCAGTTATAAGGAACCCGTTTAATGTTTGAACAGGCACTTCACCTTCATTATTAAAATGAGACTGCTGAAAAAGAGGTACAGTCCGCCTGAGGCGGATGCCAAGGGTCTGGGGGTGTCCCCCAGCCTCAAAATTCCCCCAAGATTGGGGGATACAGGGGGTTGAATCCGAGTTTTTCAGTACTCTCCAAATATAAGATACATAATCGGTTTCTCTGCGAATTAACTTTTTTGCTTCGTGTTTAGATAAGATGAAACATTCAAATATAATGTGGGAGTGACCTAAAAAGTCCTTTATCGACTGATAATATGTTTTTTATGTTTACTCCAAAATTCTACAGAAGATCAAGTAGTCTTTATTTGTCTTCCCCAATTTATTTTGTCCCATACTCGTTCAGAAGAATAATAAAGAATTATTAGAAAAACTTGGATAGCAATTGTAATTGAGAATGTTTCTCGAATATCCTCTGTAATAATCCAACTTAGAATACTAGTCCCGGCTATTGACATTACCCGATAAATAACAGATTTCACTAATGACCTCAAACGGGATTCTGCAAAAGCCAAATTTTTAGCATCTTCTTTAATTTTCATAGTTCCCTCTACAATAAAAGTACATCTACACTTTAATGCTATTCTTTTTATCTCTCACCACCTCTTATACCACACGTTATTTTATCTCAGATAATTGATATCTGAAAAGCTCATCAAATAAATTGCCCAGGTCTTTATTCATAATTCTGCAGGCCTGCCTGACTGTATTCCGCTAAACGAGTAACTAATAAAGAAGGATTAACAGAGGTAAATTCTTTTTACAGTATCATAACTGGTGACGCGTATAAGTTTGGTAGCTGACTTTATAAGTCGTTACACAAATCGAGTATATGTGATATTATGTAAATTTATTAGCATATAGATACCATAGAACAAATATCAGGATATTTGCCGCTCTAAGTGTATATTTCTTCGTAACCCGTAGCGGGACAACTGATGTTGCTGTATGAACCCTAGCGGCCGTCTATCATAGCAAAAGGGATGCTATTCTCGCTAGGGGAAAAGAAGCAAAAAACAGGATATTACCAACAAGAAGAGATTATAAAAGAACTATCAGGGCTCAGGACTGCAGCCTTTAAAAGTTTCCATTATTTCTTAAAGCTTAACTGTCTCACCTTCGCTGACGCTAAGCATTATAAGGTATCGGCATAATTGGGACACTTTTATGTTAAAAGTAAATAAATCTCTTAGGGTTTGTTTTTAGGGTCCTGATTTCTCTCTTTTTGCTCAACTACTGGTACTTATCAGGGAAGTAAAGGGACTCTTTTCCAAGTTTTTCAAGAGCCTTACTCCATAATTTATGTAAACATGATTGCAGTTGTTTGCGCTCTTGCTCGGATAGAACCGACATTATCTCTTTGATGGACTCGCGCTTGCTTGCATTATGATAGGCTTCCCGTCCCTTTTCTGTTAATACGATTTTCAGCTGTTTCTTTGTGGCTGAGTCCTTTTCCTTCCTCAACAGTCCATCGTTCTCCATTCTGACCAGTAGCTCAGAAACCGAGCTACGTGCCCGAAAAAGGTCGCGTGATATTTTCGTAGGTGTTGCCTTTTCACCGAGCAGCCCAATAAAGTATAAAGCAGCACTCTGTCTGGCAAATATACCATACGAATCCAATTCTTTCTGCCTAACACGGCTTATTGCGTCTCTAGCCCGTATTAGTAAAACCCACAGTTCCTGGTCCTCGTCTACGGATGACATGATTTTCATAGTCTCCTCACATACAAAATTGATCACTGCTTGCACAGTTTAAGATATTACGCCCAGACCAATTATAGAGCAAATTATGAATCTGCTGGGATCATAATGCTAGTAATTATACTACAACGCTGGTTAAACCTTCTCATTTGATTCAGGATGTATTGACAAAATAGTGAACTATGGTAAAATGAGGCACGTTACGGATACGAACAATTATTTTATATACTCTCTTCACAGAAAACGAAAATCTAGCTTAATGATTCTAGAGTATTATAAAGCAAGTTGTTCCAAGACAAATTGAGGCCAAGCTGTGGCACTACTCAGCAGTAGAGGAAAAGTCGTATCGCTTTTAATGCTAGTATGTGAGTTACTTCAAAAGATGTGTTCCTAATTCTGTTAGAACCAGTGGACGATTAGTCGAAAGCCTCTAATGCGATTAGAACATTGTGTATGTAAAGATTTTGTAAGTATTTTGTGTAAATCTAAATAAGTCAGGAGGTATCATAGAATGATAGAAACAAGAAGAGCGGTATGTACTTTTTGCCACACGAGGTGTCGAGTTGTCGTCCATAGTGAAGATGGTAAGTTTATTAAGGCAGAAGAGGATAGCTCCGATCCCAGAGCAGCGCAGCCTTTTCCACCAACCATGGCATGCTTACGTTTACGCGGGGTCAAAGACTGGTTTTATGATCCTGCTCGTGTCAATTTCCCACTCAAGAGGGTTGGGCAAAAAGGTGAAGGAAAATGGGAGCGAATACCGTGGAGCCAAGCTCTTGATGAGATAGCTAAAAAGCTTTTGCAAATTAAAGAAAATTATGGAGCTGAAGCTATCGGAGTTACTAATGGTACCGGTAGAGCTTGGGAGGAATACCCACTCCGTTTTATGCATATCTTGGGAAGTCCAAATCGTGTTGGAGCGACTACTATTTGCTTCGGCCCGGTGCAGGTAATCAGCATCGCAATGCTTGGTTGGACTGTTCGTCACAGGATTGGCAAGGTAATAGATACACACGATGGTAAACCAACGACTAAGTGCATATTGACCCAAGGGATAAACCCGGCACAGTCTGTACCACGTTTGTGGAAATCCATGCGCGATGCTAAAAAACTGGGAACGAAGATTATAAATATCGATCCCAGGAGGACAGAAACGTCGGAGATAGCTGACATATGGTTGCAGCTCAGACCTGGTACGGATACAGCTCTCCTTATGTCCATGATAAATGTAGTTATTGAGGAAGAGCTTTATGACAAAGAATTCGTAACAAAATGGTGTTATGGCTTTGATAAGGTGAGGGAACGAGCTGCCGAATACCCGCCGGAGAAAGTGGCAGCTATTACCTGGGTGCCAGCAGAGAAGATAAGGGAATGTGCCAGATTATTTGCTACGAACATGCCTGCACTTGCAATCAATGGTATGGGTGTAGAACACTTGCAGAACGGTGTTCAGGCAATTCAAACCAAATTTATCTTATCAGCAATTACAGGTAACGTGGATATTGATGGCGGAGATTATTTGAGTGGACCGAGCAAACTCGTGCCGATGACAGAGATGGAATTAACCGGAATGTTAACTCCCGAGCAGAAAAAAAAGCAGCTGGGGACAGACCGGTTCAAGTTACTTTCCTGGCCAGGTCGTGATCTTATGCAACCATATGTGAAAAAGGCTTGGGGCGTAGAATGCGGGATAGCACGTGGTACTGCGCCCGGTCACGCTCCAACTATGTATCACGCCATGATCACTGATAAGCCCTATCCTGTAAAAGCAGTGATAACCATGACGAGCAATCCTTTGCTGACACAACCCAATGCAAAGCTGGTGTATAAGGCACTAAAAAGCCTAGACCTTTACGTGGTCATAGATTATTGGAGAACTCCTTCGGCTGAACTTGCTGACTATATTCTTCCCGCTGCATCATGGCTTGAAAAACCTTACCTTTTTGACTTGCATGGTCATGACTGTACTATACTTGGTGGTGAGGCAGCTTTACCGTCCACAATCCCAGGTGAATACGAACATAAAACTCACTTTGAAATATTTCGCGAACTTGGAATACGTATGGGGCAAAAAGAATTCTGGCAACACGAGACTCTTGAGCAGGAGTGTGACTACCGGTTGAAGCCATTGGGTATCACTCATAAAGAATTCATGGCTCAAGGAGGGGGACATTTCCCCCCAGATGAATACAAGAAATATGAGAGAATAGGTTTCGGTACACCGACCGGAAAAGTTGAGCTATACTCAACTGTATTTGAAAAGCTCGGATATGATCCCTTGCCATATTACAAAGAGAGTCATGAAAATCCAATTAGCACTCCTGACCTGGCCAAAGAGTATCCGTTGATGCTAATCACCGGGGGCAGGTTTCATTTCACATTCCACTCGGAACAGCGAAATGTTGATCTTGTTCGAAAACAACATCCAGATCCGTTAGTACAAATAAACCCGGAGACAGCCCGTAAATTTGATATCAAAGATGGTGATTGGGTATGGATTGAGTCACCAAGAGGTAAGATCAGGATGAAATGCAAGTACTTCGATGGGATAGATCCAAGGGTGATTCACGCTGAACATGGTTGGTGGTTTCCCGAGCTACCGAGGGAGGAACCCTGGTTGGGAGGAGTCTGGGAGTCAAATGTGAATGTACTCACTGACGATGATCCCGATGCTTGCAACGAAGTCACCGGGAGCTGGCCTCTCAAAACAGCGTTATGCAAAATTTACAAGACTAAGGTGTTTTCTTAAATATATACCAAATTAAGGGGGTGATAGCATGAGATGATATATCGAAAACAAATTGACCAAATCTTGTTATATATTTGTGATACAAGAAGGAGGAAAGGATGAAAATTAAGGGATGGTCAACAGTAATTATTGGTATTTGCTCACTTGTGGTTATGACTATATTACCCCTTGCCACAGCTTGTACCAAACCAACAACACAACCTGCATCCAGAGTGGGATGGCCTGATACTATCTCCATAGCAAGCAAACCGGTCGGTGGTGGCAGCTATGTAGCCGCTGTTGGTCTGCAGCAACTGTGGCAGAAATATGTCGGACTTACTGTCGCCGTGGAACCTTGTCCTGGCAGCGGTGCACAAGCAGCACTTCTACGAGATGGGAAGGCTGAAGTAGCTTTCCACATTGACCCGGTGGAACTAAGAAAGTGTATACTCCAGGAGGGCCCGTACGAGGGAAAAGGTGAGCTAGATGGACGGCAAATCATGTCCAGTCCACCTATGATTTTCCAAATATTGACTCCCGAATGGACAAATATTAAGACTCCGTATGACCTTGCTGGCAAGAACTTACTATTCCAACCGGCCAGTCTAGTACAAAAAACGTTTGTCGAGGCGTTAGTTAAGGCGTATGGCATAGAGGGAAAAGTGAAGCTGGGTAACTTTAGAGCATCAGCAGAAGCAGTGGCAGCAATGAAGGAGAGGAGAGCTGATGCAAGTCTATTTCCGCTCGTACCACATGCGGCTGTCGCTGAAGAATTAATAACAACAGTAGGGGTCTATTTCGTTCCTATCACTGGCAAAGAGGCAGATGCCATAGTTGCGGAGTGTGAGCCTTTCTTCGTCAAGAGCGCCATGCCAAAAGACAGCTTTACTGATCAGAAAAAGGATATACCTGGACTGGGGGTTATAGGTTGTACAGCTGCACGGGCAGATCTTCCCGATAGCCTTATGTATGAGATGGTCAAGGTGATGGATGAGCACTTCGATGAGTGGGTACAGGTTGAACCAAAAATCGTTCCACTATATCATCCGAAGTACTTCGCAAGGAGGATGTTCGTTCCAATACACGCTGGCGCCATACAGTATTACAAGGAGAAGGGTTGGTGGAAATCAGAACACGAGAAACGCCAAAAGGAGCTACTGCAGTTGCTTGGTAAACAGAAGTAGCAATTGGTTACAAATTCACTAATTGCAGCTAACCAGCATCCAGTGTCCTTCCATTAGGTAGGCGAAATTGTTTGCTTGTGTAACAAACGGGCAACTGGGGGTGTTTATTTGCCCCCCGATAGTCTACTAAATCATAATGTACATCTTTGTATGCACTGGAAAAAACGGATAGGAGAATGTACTAATCAATGCGTACAAGGGAACTAACAGGCGTAGCCGCTCGAATAACAAATTCGGTGGCTTTGTTCGCAGCACTAACGGCTGTCGTTTATGTTAGTGGTATATTGAGCTATTCTGGTGTTTATGTAAATAGGGTCACCTACCTTGGCATTATGCTGGCTTCTTTTCTGGCGCTGGTATTTTTGCTATACCCAGCGACAGCAGGATCATCAGAGAAAAGAGTCCCCTGGTATGATATTATCCTTCTAGTACTAGCCATAGCCGGCCCGCTCTATTACTCTGTATTCTATCCTCTTGATATATGGCGGATAGAGAGTGGGCTTCTCAATCAGTATGAAGTGATCCTGACCCTTTTCTCGATTTTAACTATTTTAGAGGCTACCAGACGGGTTATAGGTCTGGCCATGCCACTGGTAGCCTCATTTTTTTTCTTACATGGCATGTTCTGTAACTACTTCCCGGGTATATTACACGGGAGAGGTTATGACCTCACTCGAGTTACAACACAGGCCTACTTGAGCAACTTTGGCGTCTTTGGCGTAGCATTTGACGTAGCAGCGACCATAGTCATCATGTTTATCTTGTTTGGTCAGTTTCTCCAAAAATCAGGTGGGGGAGCTTTTATTACCAATACGTCATTGGCTGTCTTGGGTCGGGTGAGAGGTGGACCAGCACAGGTAGCCGTACTCGGGAGCAGTCTATTTGGAATGATATCCGGCATGTCGACTGCAAATATAGCTACTACTGGGACATTCACTATTCCACTAATGAAGAGCATAGGCTATAGGTCGGAGTTCGCTGGTGCGGTGGAGGCTGTAGCATCAAATGGGGGCCAGATAATGCCGCCGGTCATGGGATCAGTGGCTTTTATTATGGCTGAATGGCTTGGAGTGCCTTACATAAGTATATGTATTGCAGCTTTGGTTCCGGCTATCATCTACTACGTTTGTGTTTTTACTATGGTGGATGCTGAAGCAGTATCTTCTGGTCTCAAAGGCATTCCCAAGGAAGAGCTTCCTTCGTTAAAAAAAGTATTTCAGAAGGGCTGGGAATGGATATTACCAGGGCTATTACTAGTATACATGATTGGAAGGTTACACTTTTCGCCAGAGATATCAGGTTTCTACGCTCTCCTACTTGTAATAATACTTAGCCTGTTCAGAAAGGAGAATCGTCCTACAAGTTTGGAGAGTGCAGTAAAACCGGTAAAAGACGGGGTAGCGGGGAGCCTGACACCTGCTGCTGCTTGTGCTTCCTCAGGAGTAATTACTGGCTGTTTAGGATTAACTGGATTAGGTATAAAGCTCTCTGCAATAATCGTGGATGTCTCAGGAGGGACAGTAATTATTGTACTGCTTTTGTCAGCCTTGGCCTGTTTTATACTAGGCATGGGGATGGGAGCTATAGCTTCATACATAATGGTAGTAACGCTGATTGCACCAGCATTGATAAATATTGGAGTGATTCCTCTGGCAGCTCATCTCTTTGTGTTCTTTTGGGCTATAACCTCTTACCTCACACCACCAGTAGCCGTGGGAGCATATGTTGCTGCCGGCATTGCGGGCGCCAATCCCTGGAAAACAGGCTGGCTAGCGGTTCGGTTGGGCATTCTCACTTTCATTTTGCCGTTTATATTTGTTTACAGTCCAGTCCTAATAGCGCAAGGGCCGTTGCCTTACATATTGCTGTCTGCAGTGACGGCTATTATAGGATCTATCTGCTTAGGATGGGGTCTAGCTGGATACATTAATTTAAGATTGCGTTTATGGGAAAGGGTCTTGATTGGTTTGGGTGGGATCGGATTGCTCTTACCTGGTTGGGCAACCGATGTTTTAGGTATTATTTTGGTTACTCTCGGATTGATTAGAGCAGGGCGATTAATCACTAGCTCGCTTATTCAAAATTTCAGCAAGAAGCAAAAATGAAATTTCTAGTCAATACCTAATTACTTACATTTTTTAATTGGAGTACGATATGGAAGAGAAGATTATTAGGTCTAATTGTGGTATATGCAGTGGTGGATGTGGAATGCTGGTTCACGTTAGTGATGGCAAGATAACCAAGGTTGAGGGTGATCCAGATTTTCCCCATAGTAGTGGGGCTTTATGTCCTCAGGGACTCGCTGCTACACAGTTCGTATACCATCCAGATCGCCTTAAATACCCCATAAAGAGGTCTGGAGAGAGAGGGGGTGGACAATGGCAACGAATATCATGGGATGAAGCCCTTGATACTATTGCAACAAGGCTGGGAGAAATCAGGGCAAAGTACGGACCGTTAGGAGTAGCGGTTGGTTGTGGGACAGGAAGATGTGAGGTGTTCGCTGCTGCCAGAAGATTCCTGAACGCTTGGGGTGCCCCAAACCGGATTGGTTACCCCCACAATTGCCTTACCCCCAGACTGGCGGTCGGTAAAGTCACTTATGGCAAGTTTGTTGTCCCCAATATAGAGAACTCCGATTGCATTGTACTTTGGGGGTGCAATGTAACACATACAAGTCTTTCGAGAACAGGAAGGACTTTTACAAATGCTTTCAAAAAGGGTGCTAAAACGATATGTATAGATCCATACTTCACACCTCTAGCATCAAAGGCAAATTTATGGTTGCAGCTTCGACCAGGTACGGACTGCGCATTGGCTTTGGCATGGTTAAATGTAATCATTAGCGAAAACCTTTATAATGATGAATTTGTCCAGAGATGGACGTACGGTTTTGATAGATTGGTGCAGCATGTGCAGCAATTTACTCCAGAATGGGCTGAACCCATAACCTGGGTCCCGGCGGAGAAAATTCGGCAAGCAGCACGAATGTATGCTTCAACCAAACCTGCATCTATACTCTTTAATGTTCCGGTCGAATTTGGAGTGAATACCTTTAATACAATTCATGGCATTCTGTCACTACCAGCGGTAACTGGCAATGTCGATAATCCCGGAGGCAATGTGTTTCGTAATGACCCGGGAAGCTTTGAGGCGATGTGTGGTATCGATATGAAACCTGAAAATTGGGATCAATTTGCCGGCGATTTCCCATTGCTAGGATATGGCCATCCTACTGCCTCCCATGCTGGATGGAAAGCGGTGCTTACGGGCGACCCTTATCCAATCAGGGGTGTACTGTTCCACGCGTGTAATGCTCTCATTGGTCACGAAAATCCAAGGCAGTTTGTCTATAAGGCTATAATGTCCCTTGACTTTATTTCAGTAATGGACCACTTTATGACGCCGACAGCTGAGCTCGCCGACATAGTGCTTCCAGCAACCACCTGCTTTGAGCGAGATGGAGTACATACTATGAGTTCCACAACATACTCGCGTTACACTTCACCTGCAGCTCCAAAGTCAATAGAACCACTTTGGGAGTGTAGAAATGATGCTGATGTTCTCAGCGACATCCTGAAGAGAATGAATCTTGACTTTGGCGCCAGTAATAACAGAGACATGCTGGACAAAGGCTTGTTACAGTCAGGTTTGGATTTTGAAGAACTCACAAAAAGAAGCTATGAGCCTATGACTGAACTATGGCAGAAGTACGAGAAAGGATTACTACGTACTGATGGAAAGCCAGGATTTGAGACGCCATCAGGGAAAATAGAACTGTACTCGGATTATATCGAAGAGTTAGGACATGACCCTTTGCCTGTTCATGTGGAGCCGCCGGAAAGCCCTTACCGCACCCCTGAATTGTTCAAGGAGTACCCCCTTGTGCTAACTACCGGAATAAGGAGTCCGGTATTTTTTCACTCTCAGTACCGGCAGATTCCATGGCTCCGTGAGATTCACCCAGAGCCGATTGTCAGAATCAACTCAGAGACGGCGAAAAATCTCCATATTAATAACGGAGACTGGGTTTATATTGAATCTCCAAGAGGAAGATGCAAGCAGAGAGCAATGCTCACGTTAGGGATTGATCCTAGGGTGGTACTTGCCGAGCATGACTGGTGGTTCCCGGAGAAACCAGCACCCGAGCATGGGGCATGGGAATCAAACATCAATCTTCTTGTGGACAATGAACCACCCTATGATCCGCTTCTGGGCTCTACACCCGCAAGAAGTTTATTATGTAAGATCTATAAAACTGAAGGAGGCCTGTAATGACTCAGTGGGCTCTCTTATGTGATGATGAATTGTGCTTCAATTGCAAGGCTTGTGAAGTGGCATGTAAGCAAGAGAACAATATTCCCACGGGTATTAGGTGGATCTCTGTTATTTCGGTCGGTCCGAAAAAGGTGGGCGAGAATCTCGTAGCTAAGTTTATTCCCACTATGTGTTTGCATTGTGCAAAGCCGCCATGTGCTGAGGTATGCCCCGAAGGAGCTATTAAAAAGCGGGCAGATGGGATTGTTATAATAGATGTCAACCTTTGCATCGGATGTGCAAGTTGTGTTCCTGCTTGTCCCTTCGGTGCTATTGTGATCAATCCACAGACAGGAGTTGCCGAAAAATGCACCTTGTGTGCTCATAGAGTAGAAAAAGGGTTAGAACCAGCATGTGTCTCACACTGTCAAAGCGGCGCTATCTACTTCGGTGATGCTAATGAGATATACCAGCGTATGAGAAATGAGCGTGTCCAAAGAAGAGTGTGAAAATACCCATCTGCTAACGTAAATCATATCCAGCTTTGCGGTCTGAAAGTGTCTAGCTCTTGGCCTATACTAATTAATTTGTTTCTCGAATATTGGGTATGATATGTGTATAAGGACGTTATAACTATGTATAAAGTGTACGTTAAAGACAATCCGGCAAACTAAAGAAGGATGGACGAAAAACTAGGTGCTTTGAGAGGAGTACATAGAGTAATGCAGGATCCAACTCAGGAGATATATGAGGATGTATGGATTCCCACGCAATGTGGTGGGTGTTATGCCAGGTGCGCGATAAAAGTACATCGCATTAACGGAGTCGTTGTCAAGATAGAAGGAAATCCCGATAGCTGGTTCGGAGCACAAGGCGGACTATGTGGCAAGGGCGAAGCATATCTTCAACTACTCTATGATCCAAACCGCTTGAATGTTCCTTTACGAAGGACTAACCCAGAGAAGGGTCTCTTTAGTGACCCAAAATGGAAGGAGATCTCCTGGGAAGAGGCTCTAGAGGAAATTGCAGAGAAATTAAATAAGATACTGAAAGACGATCCGAGGAAGCTGATGCTTCAAGCGACGACACAGCTTGGGGGGAATAATGCGCTTGGTTTTAGAAATGCTCTAATGGCTACCCTCGGCACGCCAAATTGGTGGGTTGGTGGTGGTGGCATTCATTGCGGCAATGGGGCACACCAGGCTGCGGGAATGATTCATGCATCCTGGTCTATGGTACCTGATTATAAATATTGCAACTATGCCATATTGTTCGGCGCAAGCAAGGGACATGGTGCTGGACACTCTGCAGCAATGGTTACCAGGCTGGCGGCTCAAGCTAGGGCAAGAGGGATGAAATTAGTAGTATTTGATCCAATGTGCAATTTTGCTGGCGGCAAAGCTACAGAATGGATACCGATCCTACCTGGTACTGACGCTGCTGTGGTTCTAGCTATGTGTAACATTATGTTGAATGAGTTAGGGGCAATGGATCATATCTATCTCAAGACGAAAACCAACGGCTCGTATCTTGTTGGCCCTGATGGGAAGTATATCAGAGATAGTGAAGCCCAAAAGCCTCTAATATGGGACACGATAGATCGTAAAGCAAAAGTTTATGACGATCCTACAGTGAAAGATTATTCGCTGGAAGGAATATACAAGGTTTACGAGACTGAATGTCAGCCCGCTTTTGAACTTATTAGACAACACGTCAAGCAGTATACTCCAGAGTTTGCCTCCCAGGTGAGCACTGTTCCTGCTAATATCATCCGTAGAATCACCTTGGAATTCGCCGAAGAGGCCAGAATAGGCAGCACTATCCGTATAGAAGGCAAAGATCTTCCCTATAGGCCTGTTTCAGCGGTTATATTCCGCGGTGGAGAAGGACATACAAACTCCCTCCACACGTGTTTTGCCGTGTCCCTTCTTAATCAGATAGTGGGAGCGGCTGATGTTCCAGGTGGAACACTGGGATGGCCAGCTCGATGTGTCGGGTCTCCTGAGTCAAACCGCCTTAAATGGAGTCCGGTGAAAGGTCCTGATGGATGTTTGACTGTTGAGCGGTGGAATTCTACTCACGCGCCCTGGCCAATAGTTCAGCCACGTAACCCCATCTCGGCAGGACTACATGACCTTTTCACACTCTGTACAATTTCTCCAATATATGGCGCAGCAGACCAGGAAGAACTATGGCAAAAACTCAAATTGCCCTATCGCATAGAGATGCTGATCAATTACGGCTGCAACTCAGTAATCAGTACGGCTAATCCAGACCTAATAGCCGAATCGCTTAAGAAAATTCCATTCATTGTCCAGTTCGATTTATTTTCCAATGAGTTTGCCGAGGGATTCACCGATATACTTCTACCAGATACCTGTTACCTTGAAACGCTGACCTGGAAAGACGGTGAGACCTTCTGGTTTAATTATCCCGTTGGGATGGAGCCCTGGTGCTTCCACATTAGCCAGCCTGTAGTGAAGCCACAGTATCAAAGACGGTTTTGTATTGATGTGTGTTGGGAACTTGTCGATCGGGTGGGGAAGAGGGCTGAACTCAATGAGTACTGGAACAGATACTATGCATTTGATGAGGCCAATAAACTCAAACCAACTGAGCAGATTACATGGGAGCAACTTGGAGACAAGGTCTTAAAATACTGGTTTGGTATTGAACACGACCTAGATTGGTTTAGGCAACACGGTTTTATCTCATGGGACAAGCAAGTTGAGGAAGCATATTGGAGACATTTCTTAGATATAAGGATACCAATATATTTAGAGTTCTTGATTGATCAGGGTCGGAAAGTAAAGGAGATAACCGAAGAAGTAGGAATCAGTCTTGACTGGAAGCAATACACTCCTTTGGTGGACTGGTTTCCATGCCCCCCAAATACGGTAGTAGATCCACAGTACGATCTCTATTGCTTTTCCTACCGGGATATTTTGCATACTGGTTCCACAAGTATGGAGATTCCTTGGCTGGATGAAGCAAGTTTGATGAATCCATATACTTATAACATAACTATGAATCCAGACACAGCGAGAAAGAATGGCTTAAAAGATAGGGATGAGATGGAAATAGAGTCGGTACACGGTCGTAAGATCAAAGGTATACTTAAGACAATGCAAGGACAACACCCGCAGACTGTAGCAATAGCTGCCTGTTCTGGTCACTGGGCCAGGGGATTACCGATTGCGAAGGGTAAGGGTACTAATTTCGATATTCTGTTGGAGTTGGATTTGAAACATATGGATCCCGTATGTCTAAATATTGAAACATGTGTCAGAGTGAAAGTTCGTAAGGCAAATCATGTTAGACCCAGAAAAGGAGCAAATTGAAGGAAATTAGGCTGCATGGGAGAGGAGGCCAAGGCGTCGTTATAGCATCAGAGATGCTAGCTGCTGCTTTTATAGCCGAAAGAAAGTATGCTACTGCCTTCCCAATGTTCGGTGGTGAGAGAAGGGGTGCTCCAGTTGCTGCTTTTGTTCGTTTCGACGATAGGCCGATTAGGCAGAAGTGTCGAATCTATACTCCTGATTGCCTCCTAGTGTTAGATCCCTTCTTAGTAGCTTCACCCGCAATACTCTCTGGTATTAAACCAGGTAGCACTCTCATATTGAATGCGTCCATATTGCCAGAGAAAAGGCTCCATGAGAATGTGGATCTGATTGGTGTTGTTGATGCCACTCAAATAGCCTTGGAGAAGATAGGTATTCCCGCGACCAACACCTGCATGTTGGGGGCTTTCGCTGCTACCACAGGTTGGGTGGAATTGAGTTCTGTGATAACTAGCCTGGAACATTACTTTAAGGGTGAGACATTGGATAAAAATAGGAGTAGTGCAGAAAGCGGTTTTCTGGGAGTAAAAGTCAGGCATTGGTAAGTAGCTTATACTTAACAGGAGAATCAATGGAATTCAAAAGCAAATATGATGGTCCTTGGTCAGATCCGGAGAAAATATTCTCTATGAAAACACTAGATTGGCAGTACCAAAGACCAGTTATCAAAGTCGACAAATGTTGCCAGTGTGGGTGGTGCTATCTTTACTGCCCCACTGGTTGTATCAGCAACCGTGGTAGCTATTTTGCTGCCAATCTAGACTACTGCAAGGGTTGTGGAACCTGTGCACGGGAATGCCCCGTAAATGCTATCAAAATGATAAGGAGAGAGGTCTAATAATGAGTCCCAAGGCACGAGGCAAAGTAATGGTGCTAAATGGGAATATGGCAGCAGCTCAAGGGGTGTTGTTATGTCAGCCAGACGTTATTGCATTATTTCCCATTACCCCGAGTTCGCCTCTGTCAGAAGAACTCAGTCGTCTTCAAGCTGATGGGCTTCTAGATGCAGAAATAGTGGAGGTAGAAGGAGAGAACTCAAGCATGAGTGTCCTGATAGGTGCTTCGGCTGCAGGAGGTAGATGCTTTACGGCAACTTCCTCGTGGGGTCTGGCTTTTATGTACGATGCTTTTTTATTCGCTGCAGCTCAAAGAGTCCCGGTGGTCATAGTCAATGTTACTAGAGAGACCCCTTCGTTAGTGACCATAGATTCTGACCGACAAGATATGATGAGCGTGAGGGATTCGGGATGGATACAAATCGAGGCCGAAACTAGTCAGGAAATCTTGGACTCCATAATTATGGCCTACCGACTAGCCGAAGATGCTTCTGTCCTTCTCCCTGTTATGATCAGCTATGATGGCATGTTTCTGTCACACCTCTCGGAAAGAGTAGAGGTTCCTAGTAAAGAGGATGTAGCTGGATTCTTAGCTCCAGTAACCAAAGCCGATCGCATAAAGCTGATACCAGGAGTGCGCAGAGGTTTTGCCTCCTCGCTTACCGGCTCTGGTGATCTCTTAACTGAATACCGCTACAAACACTGTGAAGCCCTGGAGAGAGCTAAAGAAAAGGCAGAGGAAATCGCATGGGACTTTGGCCAAGTATTTGGTCGGAGCTACAGCGGGCTCATTGAACAATACAGGACAGAGGATGCGGAGATAATATTGGTGACCATGGGAAGTACAGCGGGAACAGCCAAGGTTGCCATCGATAAAAAACGTGATGAGGGACTCGCGGTCGGCCTGGTCAAGATAAGGATGTTCAGGCCATTCCCTGTTGAAAAGCTTGTTCAGGCCCTTATGGGTAGGAAGGCCATAGGTGTCCTTGAGCGGAGTGTATGTTTAGGGTGGAATGGTGGTCACATTTTCATTGAACTTAAGGCTGCACTCAGTGATGTGGGCATTCCACCAATGGTAGACTTCATCGGGGGATTGGCCGGTATAGATATAACTGTCGAGGATATCGAAAAGATCTTAGATACTATTTATAGAGTATCTCAAGGTGACCCGGTCAAAAAGGTCACCTGGTTAAACCTGGAACAAGAAACAGGAAAGTGAGGGAAAGCAAATAGGTAACTTGGACCCCGAACGGTATAAAGGCTTAATAATGACAGGATTTTATGATATTTTAACGAAGAGATATGACGCTTGCTCTCCAACGTGTCATGATTGTGAAGATGCTTGTTCCGGCAAGATGGGAAAACCAGGGTGCGCGGTAATAAAACCTGTCCATCTTGATGAGGTGAACTTTCATTGTGTTTTAGCCTGTATTCAGTGCAGTGAGCCTAAGTGCCGTGATGTATGTCCTACAGGGGCAATAAGTAAGAGCGAAATTGATGGTATAGTCAAAATCAATGCTGAGAAATGCGTCGGATGTGGCTTATGCACATTGGCGTGTCCGTATGGAGGTATATATTACGACCAAGAAAACGAAAAATGTTTCAAGTGCGATACCTGTAATGGCGAGCCCGCATGTGTAGAAGCCTGTGAATACGGGATTCTATCCTATCTGAAGTCTCGCAATATTTATCGTTATTTTAAAGATGAGGACCTCGTCGGTCAGGGAGTTTCACAATGTGCAGGTTGTGCTGGGGAGCTTGCTTTAAGATTTACTCTCAGGGTGCTTGGGCGAGAGGCGATCTACTTTGGTTGTGCTAGTTGTGTTAATGCAGCAATTGGATCTAGGGGAATCATGAATATGCTAAACGCTGCCACCTATACTTGCCTTATGACAAATGTACCTTCCAGTATGACAGGAGTAAAAAGGTATTTTCGTAAGGTCGGTAAAGATGTTACCTGTGTGGCCTTCGTTGGTGATGGCTGTGTTTCCGATGTGGGATTCCAGCCATTATCTGGAGCCGCTGAAAGGGGAGAAAACCTGATTATTATTTGCTATGATAATGAAGCGTATATGAATACTGGCGTTCAAAAGAGCGGTACTACGCCTTTAAGAGCAAGGACTACCACAACACCAGTAGGGGTGAAGAGGCGAGGAAAAAGTCAGGCTGCTAAATACATACCGTTGATTATGGCATACCATGGTATTCCCTACGTAGCCACTGCAAGCATTGCTCATCTTGAGGATTATGCTCAAAAGCTGGTGAAAGCCCAATCTGTGAAGGATGGTATGGCCTATATTCACCTTTTTTGTCCCTGCCCCACGGGGTGGGGAGCAGAGATGGACAGTGCTATTGAACTATCGAGAATGGCAGTAGAGACCAACTATTTCCCGCTATGGGAGGCCGAAAATGGAAAATTGCGGCTGACCTATACAGTGACAACCGTTAAGCCAATTAGGGAGTTCACTACTATGATGGGAAGGTTCAGACATGCTACCGAGTTTGAGCTAAACGAGCTTAAGGATATGGTAGACGCCAGGTATGCTCTCATAGAAGCACTTAGCACATTACCTGTGTCTTTAAGTGGCCAGAGAGATCAATAAACCTCCACTCGTAATATAGTATAACGCCTGATCGTCTCACTGATATTCAACTAAACAATTATGCAGTATGTAAAATCATTGATAGAGCGCTGTAGGAGGATAGAGCAGTGAAAGAGTCATCTTTAAGCAAGATTGACATTTTCTCACATATCTTGCCGCAGAAATACGCGGAAGTGCTTTACAAGAAAGCAAAAAATTGTTTTTACATTGAGGCAGATAAGGCCAATACTGTTCAATCTGACTTAAGTGCCAGGTTCCGCATAATGGACAGATACGAGGGACTAATGCAGGTATTGACTCTTGGTTCGCCTCCAATAGAATATGTCGTAAAACCAAGTGATGCTGTGGAACTAGCCAAAATAGCTAATGATGAGATGGCCGAGTTGGTAGCAAAGTATCCCCACCGATTTGTAGCTGCAGTAGCCTCCTTACCAATGAACAATATTGTTGCTAGCTTAAAAGAGGCGGACAGAGCTATCGGAGAATTGAACTTTAAAGGTATACTGATGTACAGCTCTATTAATCGGAAGCCGTTAGATCGCCCTGAATTTATGGGGCTCTATCAAAAGATGACCGAATACGACTTACCAATATGGATTCATCCAACTAAGGACCGTACTATTCCAGACTATCCTGGTGAAAAGATATCGAAGTACCGATTGTTTCTGCACTTTGCATGGCCTTATGAAACCACATTAGCCATGGCACGGCTGGTCTTCAGTGGTGTTTTAGAAAGGTATCCCACAATCAAATTCATTACTCATCATGGTGGTGGCATGTTACCCTATTTTGAGCAACGTATCGGACTAACGCCAGTCTATGATACGGATATTGATGTCAAGCCTATGTATGTAGAGAAGCTGAGCAGGCATCCACTAGAATACTTCCGAAAATTCTATGCTGATACAGCCACAGTTCATGGGAGCACACCAGCACTGATGTGCGGCTATGCATTCTTTGGTTCTGAGAATCTACTGTTTGGAAGTGATATGCCCTGTGGTACCGACAACGGCGAGCTGGGGCTTAAACAGGTCATTAACTCCATAGAATCAATGGATGTGCCCCAGTCAGTCAAGGAGAAGATATTTAAAAGAAATGCTGAAAGGATATTGCATTTAGCCGACTAGCTATCCCTGAAAAAACAATCTACTATTGGGGGGAAGATGTGGTCTTTATGGTCACATGTAAAGTCTTGAAAAACATTCTTCCCAAGCCATGTGCTAAATGTCTCATATTGTGACAACAATTATTCAAACAAGCCATTTTACCCTCTGAGTTACAAACTGCTGAAGCTATTTACAATTGAAAGAACTACCAGTTTTAACATATTAATAATTCCCCAGCTAAATACATATGAATTTTATAGTTTTTTATGTAAAATTATCGTATAATGCCTAGTTTTATCGGTATTTTTCAATAACAGGGAAGAGCTTAATAATACATTATTACGAAAATATATTTATCTAGAAAACAATCAATATCATGCTCCAGCTCGCTCAATACATGTCCTGAAAACTCATGAGTCAATCTAATAAAATTATTATGCGCTTGATATAGTATTAACGGTACATAAGGAAGGTTTAAGACCTAAAAAGACCTGTAATAGAGCTATCAAGGAGTAGGACTTAAAATTTTACAGTGTAATGTACTAATAGGTGTCAATCCCCTTCCGATGATTAGGTTTTTTATGTACATCTTTATTGTTGCATTATAGTGATTAAGAATAATGGGAACTAGACGGTAAATTATTTATAAAGCACAAAGCATAAGAGATTACGAAGGTCTATTTATAGCTTATCATCATAGGAAGCGGCGTTCTTAATCTTATTGCCCCTGGTACTGGACAAACACTGACACAACTGGCTTCGTGCCAACACTCCTCAGGATAAGCTATTGTTGGTATTTCCCCTTGCCTCGAACCATAAAATACATCCCCTTCGCATATCTCCACACACTTTCCACAGCTATTACATTTGTTCTTATCTATCACCGGTGGCATTTTCCTCTCCTTGCTACTCGTAATTACTTTCTATGTAGTAACTCTACTACAAAACTTCTTGGATTATTATCATCTCCACTCAAATACTGGCTTTCCGTCCTCTTTCCTTATAAACAAAGATTTATTTAGCAGCGGATTGGTAAAGGGGTAGTCAGTCCGGTTATGTCTCGCCCTCGTCTCCTTCCTTTCATGCGCACAGAGCATTACCGCCTCGCCCACGTCTAGAAGACTCAACACCTCCAGGCAGCGTCCCAGCTCGTGCCCGTTCCTTGCTTGCAGCGTGGCAACCGCTTTTTCCTTTAATCTCCTTAAGTTTCTCAAGCCCTGGTCAAGAAGCGTCTCGGACCTCACTGATCCAGCATAGTCACCCATTATCTGCTGCAGCGCCAGATTGGCCTCCTTCCACGTTGCGCCTTCCTCGCGGCTCAGGATAGCCTCCAGTAATTGTGTCCTTTCATCAGTCCTGCGTCTTGCGCTACGAAGGTTGTCAATAAAGTCAACTCCCTTGATATATCTGGCCATATTCTCTCCTGCCACCCAGCCGAAAATTACTGCAAAAGACATATCCCCGGAGAATTCCTGACCGGCGGAAAAAAGGCCCCTGATTGAAGTCTCACCATTAGGGTTGTACCAAATACCTCCGTTTAAACCTATCTCATAGGAGCGGAACTCAATGGCGTGCGTAGCGGGATCTATACCCTCCTCCGCCATGTGGTCCAGGATCCCTTTATTGCCTTCATTCAACAGCCAGTGTTTCATGTATTCAATATCCTCTTTAGAAGCCCCCCGGCAATCCATATAGACAGGTCCTCTACCGGATCGCATGTACTCATCAAAAACACCGGTCCAACAGTCCGCCGTGATGTCCCCATATACCCTGTCAGGCTTGGTGGTAAAGGGGCCTATCGGCCTATCGTCCGGTGTTCTTAACACGCCTATCCAGGTAGCTTTTCCTGCCCTGGTGAAGTACTTAATACCCGCCCATTGCCCGGTAAACTCCATATCAAATAACTCGCCGCCTGCCCGGTATATCATAGCCCTGCCATCTCCAGTCACGAAAGGGCACATAGGAACATTAAATATCCATCCTGGTGTTGAGCTGGGATAAAGCCTGCTGCAACCCCCTGTCCCCAAGAATACAGCCTTGGCTTGAAATTCTATAATCTTCTCGTTCTGCGTATCGAAGCCAAGGGCTCCGACTACTCGTTCTTTATCCCGGAGCAACTCAAAAACGGTGACCCGATTCATTATCTGGGCTCCCCGCTTGAGGGCCTGTTCGGTCAATACCTGTTTCTGGTTCCCGCCGGTGTACTTCAGATGCAGGCGTGGACGTCCTGGGAAGGCATGGCCAGCAAACTCCCACTGGCCCTTGTATTTCATAGGAATCCCCCAACTGTCCCAGAGCTTCACGATATCGAAGGATCTTTCCAGGAGGGGTTGAGCAAAGTTATGGATTCTTCTATTTATCGGAAGGCTCAGGTATTCGTCAAGAATTGGTCTCATATCTTGGCCGTGAAACTCCGGTATGTAACATTGGAAGTGGTCATTGCCACCCGTACCACTACCACTATGCAGGGTATTGCCTTTATCAGCTACCATAACACTGGCGCCAAGCTCACTTGCCCGTATGGCCGCCATTAATCCTGCTGGCCCACCTCCAATACAAAGCACATCTGCTTTCACTTTTACCTCCTTTCAGCGTTTCTATTTAATTTCTCGAAGTTCTATTTTATGCTAAAATATCAAATCTTTAAAGTCTTAGTGAGTGTAACCACAAATTAAATTATCAGGTCATTTCAATATAGCAGATGACGTAAAGTCGATTTCTCGTCCTGTTAAATTACGCAATACTTCAACAAATTCCTCGATTGCACATGGTTTGTCAACATCAGCATCGAAACCATATTTCTTGAAATCAGCTATTATAAAATCATCAGTATACCAACTTGAAACGACTAATTTAGACCTCGGTCTTTTTTGCCTATGCGCGCAAATGCATAAAGAAAACTGTCAAAATATGATGGGTTTTCGTGAGGATCACCTCTATGGCTATAAAGTTAACGAGCAAGTATAAGTAATTTAATGAACGTTATGTTAGAAAACGGAGGAATAACTATAGATGTTATTCTATGTTAACAAAGTCTGGACAGGTACATTTTTCGATTTATTGTAAAAAGGAAATTAGTATAGGATATTTATTCATCTTGATGGATTGTATAATCTGTGGCAACAGATAAATAAAATATATTATTTGACCTATGTTATTTTATCCCGGAAGATGATAATAGTAGAAATGCCTTTAAGTAGAGACTTACCTTAGTAATTAACCGGAACTCTGCTGCCTTAAGGCAATGACAAAACAAACGCCCCATAATAAAAGGACATAATCTATGAGTGGTCAAGTTCTAGCACTTTTAGCTGCTCTCCTCTATGCTTTTAGCGGTATTATTACTCGAAGGGCAGTGACAAAGGTGTCTAATTTAACTGTAGGAACCCTATTATCGATTGCCGTTTCCGTTCCATATTTTTTTATCATTTTACTTACGATGGGTCAAATTACAGATATTTCTGGCTTCTCATGGATAAATTACGTCTTTTTATCGGCAGCCGGAATAGTTCACTTCATGATTGGACGCTCGTTATATTATTATTGTATTCAGCTTGTTGGTACCAATCTGGCCGGAATATTGTCAAGAGTGGGTCCTCTTGTGCCTTTTATCCTTGGTGTTACTATTCTCAGTGAGCCACTAAGCTGGCAACTTACAATAGGAGTACTACTTATAATTATTGGAGTAATTGCAGCTGGGCTCGCTCCACAGCTGTCCAATAGCACCCAAAAAATCCAATCTGGAATAATGTTAAAGGCAATTCTTTTCGGATTAGGCTCTGGCATAACATGGGGGATAAGCTCAGTCCTTATAAAAGTTGGGCTTCAAGGTTCTGGTTCCCCAATAGCTGGTACTTTTATCTCTTTTTCAGCAGCTACTATTGGATTAGGCATTTCCTTATTGAAACACGAAAGGAGAAAGGACTTATTAAATATGGAACCAAGAACCGTTCTGTTATTCTGTATACCTGGCTTCCTTGGAGCTAATGCTCAATTAATGCGCTTTGTCGCCCTGAATACAACTCCAGTTAGTGTAATTGCTCCTCTATTTTCAACAACTCCTATTTTTATAGTATTCTTTTCCTTCCTGCTAAATCGAAGATTAGAATTGTTTAGCAAGAACGTCATTATTGGAGCAATCGCAGTAGTCGCTGGGACCATCCTGCTCATTTGAACACATTGAAATATGCAGTTATTAAAAACCTAAATATATTATCCAAAGCAACAAGGAGACAGTTAAGGTAATCTCAGACTTTGCCCGTATGATTGGGAGAGAAATAGCTACTCCGCAGCAGGCAAGAGAGATAATAGGGATAGAGTTAACTGTCAAATAGGTCCAGGGACTCATTGATGCCGAGCAATGTAAAAAGGTCGGGCTTTTACGGAGCTTATGGTTTAGAGGTCTCATAGATTTTATCTGAATGCATCACGAGGTAAGCTGTCTAGTGATAGGATCGTCGCCTTGTATGCTGACAATACAACCATAGTAAAGATATTGTGCGAAGGAGAAAACAATGAGACAATTTGAACAGATCTTTACAGACACGGATCGTGAGGTCTTACGTAAGGCGGGTTTTGCCAAGAAACAGCATTTTGGCGAGCATCCAACGTTGCTTTTGATTGACATGATAACATCGTTTATAGGTGCGACCCGCAAGCCAATATTGAAGTCCATCGATGAGTTTCCAACAAGCTGTGGAGAGGCGGGTTGGGATTCGGCAACAGCTACTAAAAAGCTGCTGAAGTCCTGCCGGGCCGGCGCGGTCCCGGTGGTCTATGTCACCGGTGACGCCCATTACAGGCAGTTCACCCGCTCGCCGGTAAAGGGCATGGCCGCTGGAACCCCTTCAATCCCTAAGTTCGAGGAGATTTTCCCCCCTCTTGCCCCGTTGTCTACAGAGTTGGTTATCAGAAAGACCAAAGCGAGTGCGTTTTTTGGGACACCGCTTGCCGGTTGTCTCCGCGACATGGGCACCGATACGCTACTATTTGCTGGCTGTACCACATCTGGTTGCGTTCGTGCTTCTGTCGTTGATGCATACAACGAGGGCTTCAAGTGCTTTGTCGTGGAAGAATGCGTTTTCGACAGGTTCCCACTCTCACACCTGGTAAACCTGTGGGACCTAAATGCAAAATATGCTGACGTTGTCCAGCTAGATGACACAATAAAATATATAAACGATTGGGGCAAATAGTAAAATACGTTTCCGGAAACAACAGGAATTAACTAAATCAAATGAGGGCATCAGCTATCTTCTGCCCTTTCTGGAACCTTCTTTGGGCTATTATTTCATTAGTTTCTCCAAACTGTAGGCAGCCCGATGGGCAATGCTTGACACAGCTTGGTTTGAGGCCCTTTTCAATTAGATGTAGGCAAAGGTTACACTTTGCCGCTACTTGTTTTACAGGATCAGCTACGATAACGTGAAAAGGACAAGCATCAGCACACGCCATGCAGCCAATACACAAAGAAGATTCAACAATAACAGCCCCGTTTAGTAACTTTACTAAAGCCCCTTCGACCGGGCAGACTTCGATGCAGGGTGCTTTCAAGCAATGCCGACAGGTCATGGGAATAAAATCCAAAGCTAGCTTTCCATTCACTTCCCGTGGTCCAACGGTGATAACCCTTATCCAATTTACCCCTAAGGGGACATCGTGCTCCTGTTTACAAGCAACTTCGCAGGTATGGCAATTAAAACACAATTCGCGATTGACCAGTAATGAATATTGAGACATCGTACACCTCCTTCAAGCTTTATACACCTTGCATAAGAGGCTCCTACCCGGGGTAGAGCCAAAACCAGGGTCATATGGTGGTTCCCCGCTTGTGAGCAGGTTTATATTGGACTCCCAAACTCCATGATCAGGTTCTTTCCTCTCAGGGAACCACCAATTATGTTCAGCCATAACGACTCTCGGATCTATCCCTAAAAACAGCTTTGCCTTTTGTTTGCACCTGCCTCTGGGAGACTCAATATATATCCACTCACCATCTTTGATGCCAAATTTATCTGCAGTTTCCGGGTGGATCATAATAAGTGGGTCCGGGTGTATCTCACGGAGCCAAGGGATCTGGCGATGCTCGGAATGGAATAGTACCGGGCTTCTTAATCCTGTGGTTAAAATCAAAGGGTATTCCCTGGCAAGTTCGGGGCAAGCAAATGGACTTTCAGGAGGTTCCACATACTTGGGCAGAGGATCATAACCCATTTCTTCCAGTAAATGACTATATAATTCAATTTTTCCGGACGCAGTATCAAATCCAGGCATGCCATCGGGACGTAGCTGCCCCTTCTCATGTTTAAGTGGTCTTAAGGGCTGGTAAAGCCAGTTTATGTCTCTAACTTTTTCCCATGAAAGCCCGCTTGGCTTGAGAAAATTATCGTGCATATCCGTGATACTATCCCAACCATAGTTAAGCCCCATCCTCTTGGTTATCAGGAGGGCAATTTCTTGATCGGACTTGCTTTCCTCTAAAGGTTCCACTGCCTTATGCTCTAAACCAACAAGCCCAGTTACCGCACCAGCACGAAAGAAGTTCATACCGTCTCTCTCCAGCCATGTACATGCTGGCAATACGATATCACAAAGTTCAGCAGATGGCGTCATAAAATGATCTACAGCAAATGAAAACTCCGTTCCCATTATTGCCTTATATGCCAGATTTCGAGAATCTTCATGACAGACCAGAGGATTGCACGACCATATAATATGAGCTTTTATTGGGTAAGGCTTTCCAGTAATTGCAGCATGATACACCGCATGTGAAGGAGTAGGAACGCCATACCTGAATAATTTAAATTCACTACCACACCTCTGCTCAAATGCTTCTGGAGTTATGAGGTCACGTGGCTGCCATCTAAGATCATATCCTTCTGGACTTATGTCGCCTATATTCTTGAGAGGGCTTTCCCAGAATACATTCCCACCTGGTATATCAATATTTCCGGTGACTGCAGCTAAGAACCAAAGGGCTCTATGGGTATTTGTCGTATTTACACCAAACTCAACTGCCACTCCGGTAAATACACATGCGGGCTTTATTGTCGCATATAATCTGGTGGCCTCTCTGATCTTTGAAGCCGGAATCCAAGTAATCTCTTGAGCCCATTCGGGAGTAAATTCCTCGACATGTTCAACCAGCTTATCAAAACCATAAATCCATCTATCAACGAATTCCCTATCATAAAGCTTCTCTTTTACTATAACGTTTAGCATAGCCAAAGCTAAGGCGGCGTCAGTGCCTGGCCTAATTTGTAACCAAATATCAGCTTTGGCAGCAAGAGCTGTAAATAGAGGGTCAACACAGATAAGTTTTGCTCCCTTTTTATATCCCTCAATAAACTGATATGCTTTATCTCCACTCTCATTGGTATGATGTATATTTGATCCCCAGGCAAGAAGACATTTAGAGTTTTCAGCATCGAACATAATGGACCTGCCGAAGGTAACACGACCTGTTGAAGCCCTTGGACTAAAGCATACGTTGCAGGCCGAACCTCTATTTGGTGTACCCAATATACCGCAGAACCGCTGAACATAGAACGAATGCATTCGACCAGTACCAAAAATCACAGCTATAGATAGAGGACTATATGTATCTCGTATTTTCGTTAAGTTTGTAGCTATAGTGTCGAGTGCTTCATCCCAGGAAATCCTCTGCCATTTTCCTTCTCCCCTATCCCCACCTCTCTTCAAGGGATACTTTAATCGGTCTGGATGATAGAGCCTTTGTACAGCTGCGAGACCTTTGCTGCACATTGTGCCATTAGTGATGGGACACTCCTCGTCACCTTCGATTTTAACCACTCTTCCATTCCTAACATGTAGCAATACACCACAAAGACCGTGACACTCGCCACAGATTGATTTGACAACATGCTCCACTTTCTCCATTAGTTTCACACCTTTCATTATAAAATACTGTAGGGAATCTTAGAATTGTAACATTCGCGGTAATTATCTGCAATTGATTGATACCTCTGCATATTAATTATTAACGAGGAATCAATTATCGGCTGGATAAATCATACTGAGTATGAATAAGTACTTCGTATCTTTAGGTTAAGATTTCGAATATCATGGATGATCACCTTAAAACTAGGGCATTATCTAATAACTCTGTCTCGAGTCCCAGATACTTCACGTATATCAATGAGAGGTTTTAAGGTCAAAGACTGAACATGAAGGGATGTTAGAGGTATTTGAGGATATTTTGAAAATGGTCATATCACGGAGACCAAGATCTTAGATCAAAACGAGGCTAAATTGAAATCTGGTCCGTAGTAAAAGCTTTGGACTAAGAGACTCATAGCTGATAAAATAGCAAGCCATCCGTATAGTTCGGAAGCATGCCGTGGTAAATCCCAATAAATAAGGAGGTACATAATGGGGGACGTCTATTCAAAATTCATCGTAGCAGCTGTTCAAGCCGCTCCAGTACTTTTTGACCGCGATAAAACTATCGAAAAGGCGATACATTTTATTGAAGAAGCTGCCGACAAGGGGGCTGTCATCATCGGATTCCCCGAGGCGTTTATCTCTGGACATACCGGTGTCTGGTACAGCGCTAAAAAGTCGAATCCTCTTAGAGTTCAAGGGAAAATGTTTGCTGAGTTGATTAAAAATGGAGTTAAAGTGCCCAGTCCAACGACTGATCTCCTCTGTCAGGCAGCTAGAAAAGCACATGCGTACATAGTAATGGGAATAAATGAAGTCGATACCCTTTATCCAGGAACAGTCTATATATCACAGCTCTTTATTTCAGACGCAGGCGAAATTATAGGAGTACATCGCAAGTTGGTTCCCACAGCAGCTGAGAAATTAATTTATACCGGTGGCGACGGCAGCTATTTGAATGTCTACGATACTCCTTACGGGAAGCTTTCTGCTCTAAACTGTGGAGAAAATACGCACAGCCTTTACAAGTATGCCCTACTAGCGATGGGTACCCAAATTCACATTGCTGCCTGGCCATCTTTTCCAGCAAATATTTATAGCAAAGGCCATTTAGATTCAGTTGATTTTCGCATCCGGCAGTTTGCCTATGAGGGGAAAATTTCACTCATTAGTTGTTGCAGTATTATCAGTGAGCAAAACATATCCTTGTGCTGCGATACTGCAGAGGAACGTAACAATGTGGTTATAAATAGTGGCGGTGGAAGTTCCATCGTGGGCCCTAATGGAGAATATTTGGCGGGGCCAATGTATGAAAACGAAGGGGTGCTGACCACGGAAATTTCGTTAGAGGAAGCTTTTTCGGGTAAACAACTGCATAATGTGCTGGGGCATTACACCCGATGGGATGTTCTTTCGCTTAACTTTAACCGGAAACGGCTTTCTCCGTTTCAAAAAGAACAATTTTACCCATACAACGACGAAGACCTTTTCTCTGAATTGCACGAACTCAAAGAGAAAGTCGCAGATATGAATCGAAGCTTAGATAAGTTGAGTGAAAACCTAGAAAAATACAACTGACTTCGTGCACCAGAAACCTGCGGACAGGATTTTTTTAGTCAGATACATCATAAACCTTGTACGAAGTATCCGGGTAATAATTTAGATGTCCTTCTTTATTACCAGTGAATAAGTGTATCGTACTTGTGTTAACAAAGCATACACGGTCAGTAATTGAGATATAAGAGCTTTCACTCTATCCATAGAGGATGCTCCACAGCCTCCCTTTTGATCCATGAAATCGGGTCCTGAGCATAATCCTTCATATAGTCTCCTGGCGTATTGATACCAGGTATAGCGGGTACCCAAACCTCATTAAGCAGCTCATCCGGATCCCCATATTTGCTGGCCAGCAGTCTCACCTCTTCGTCATCGAGAGCTGTAAGATGCCCTTTATCAATGATTTTAATAGTTTTCTCATCATCGGTCTTCCCTTCAAGATTGGCAAATATCGTATGAATATGCAGATGAGTCCACGGTAAGCCGACTTCTATCAATTCCCGCGCGCCACGAGCAAGGGGGCCAAAACCGTTATGAATATATCCGGCACGTTTTCGGTCATGAAGGAAGTTAGCATAGCATTCAAAACGTCCTTCCTTCGGTAATCTAAACACTCCCGGCGTAGTACCTATGGCAGCTTCCCACCACCAAAATAATCCAGGATCACTTATCTGATACTTTTCGACTTCACCATTTGTTAGTGAAGTAGCGGTGCGGGTACCAATAGGAAAAGCCGGTAGCCTTACATCCTTGTATTTCTCTAACTTCTGCCGCCATACTTCTCCATACTTGCCCCCACCTTCTACTCTTACAACCTGTCCCCCCTCTATATAGGCCTTGCAGTGAGGGAAAGCACCCATGTGGTTCAGCGTTCCAGCTACGACTCCACTACAATCATCCTTCCCACCAAATCCGTGGCCAATATAACTTGGCCTCGCATACATATGGCCTGGATTGTAGACTCTGCCATCACTATAATTGGTCCACTGTACATCAGTGCCTTCGGGATCTGTCAACTTGAGCACTTTACAGGACATAATTTGAGCGTAGAGCTTATCATCGATCAATTTCTGTACATCAAGCGGAAAATCTATTTGAGCACTAGCAAAATCCTCCAGACCCGTGTAGCGGAACCTGTACCAAGGTACGGGAACGTCGGGTGGCGCACCTGCCTGACCAGCGATAACCATACTATATTTCTCTAACTCAATCATCGCTCTGGCAGTGCTTGTCCTCAATAGATTGCATATCATAGTATAGTAGTAGTTATAGTCACCCTCGTCCTTATCCAAAGCGATAGCCTCATGGACGGCAAGCTCCTCAGGTGATACAACAGGTGTAGAATCCAGAACAAGTAAATCAACGGAAGCCCCCTTCTCCTTCATAGCCCGGTACATTGCCTCGATGACCATCTGGTCATATTCACTCAAGACGACGAATAATATTTTGTCTCCG
Source organism: uncultured Dehalococcoidales bacterium (assembly GCA_964596125.1). Lineage (GTDB taxonomy): Bacteria > Chloroflexota > Dehalococcoidia > GIF9 > UBA5629 > CAZQRP01. The sequence goes on from CAZQRP010000002.1 coordinate 175,030, forward strand.
GCCTCAATTCCGTAGCTCGGTTTGCTGCACACCGGATTCATAATATCACTTGACGGAGGCTGATTTACAAGATGTCTAGCTCTTGGCATTAGTTCATCTACTGAATTTGGTCTTTTTAGTTTTGGGTAACGTGGGGCTGGGTAATCTAACATTGCTTAATCCTCCTTATTAAAATTGATTCAGACTATCTAGAAATATTCTCTGTCGAAAGCTAATTAACCGTTACCGATCATCTACGGCACCTTAAAGGATTATTTATTAAAGGCTATTATCCATCATCCGCTCTTTTCAATATCTAGAGAAATTCCATGCTATGGTGAAAACCCGGGTCAATTTTTTCACATCCTTAGTCTATTAACTGCTTGTCTTAACTTCCTTTGTCACCAGGCAGAACAGCTATAATAGACCAATGAACAAATACACAGTCAATGATGTTCTTCTTTTCTATCCAGATACAGTCATAGCAGACCTACATTTATTAGACCAAGCTGAGATAAGTCTCAAATCAAAGGCTGACCACTTTGCTCTAAGGCCTGTTTCACATTAAAGATCAGGTTTTAAGGAGTACTTATACTAACTACAATGCACCTCTGATTGACCTAGGCTCAAAGCCACTTATCACGCTTACCATCCGTTGTCACCCTTGCACTTTGCCGAAGCACCTTAAAGACTCCTAACTTGATAAATCTTTCTCACCGACATAACCAGTAGTAGACCTTATTTATTAAGGCAAATTGTAGTGACTTATCCCTAACTATACATTTTGAAATGAGTCCTTCATTACCTATCTTTCCCGAATGTATTACTAAACAAGAAACTATTTCGCTCTATGATGACGCTGAGATATCCGCAGACCGGAAGCTCTATACTTTCGCCATTCCCAGAAGAGCAGCGGTATCACAAGGCATAAACCTACGATACCACCAATATGATAAGGTACTATGAAAACAACTGCACCCACGGCTAACCAAATCCTCTTGAGCAGAGTTAGATTATCGAATAAATAACCTTCCAACGCGATCGACAACAATATGATCCCAATGAGAGTGGTTATAATTACTATAGTTATGTCTTCAATAGAACCAATCAGTAATAGAGATGGGGAGAGAGCAAAAACGAAGGGAACAATATAAGCCGCTATGCCGAATCGCACTCCTGCTAGTCCCGTTCGTATGGGCTCTGACCCAGCTATAGCAGCACCAACAAAAGCAGCAGGGCATACTGGCGGGGTGACAAAAGACATAGCTCCAAAATACATTATAAAGAAGTGAGCGGCAATCGGTTCAATTCCCGCCTTGGTCAAAGCTGGTGCCATTAGAACGGCCAGCATTATATAGGTTGCTGTAAGAGGCATTCCCATACCCAGAATAACAGACGCTATTGCTGTAAATATTAGCAATAGCAAAATATTGCCACCAGCAATAACTAAAAGTCCGTCCGAGATATTAAATCCCAAACCGGTTAGCGCAACAACCCCTATGACAATTCCTGCAAGAGGGCCAATGACACCTATCTCTAATAAACCCCGACCAGTGCTCTCCAAAATGGCGAGTAGTTTGCGGAGATTGATCCTATTCTCTTTTCTGAACAGGCTGACCACGAGTGCAGCGCCTACTCCATATAAAGCTGATTCTTCTGGGGGGAAGCGAAGGAAAAACATACAGAAAATAAGAACGGCTGCCGGAATAATAAGGAGCCAGCCTTTCATAATCACCTTTTTAATGGAAGGCAATTCTTGGCGCGGTAGACCTCTTAATCCTCCCTTTGCCGCCTCTAAGTCTACTTGCATAAGCGCAGCAATGTAGTAAAGCACTGCCGGTATAGCCGCGATAATGCATACTCTGATATAGGGTATTTCCAGAAATTCAGCCATTATGAAAGCTGTCGCTGCCATGACCGGGGGCAAAAGTAATCCTCCGGTGGAGGCTACTGCTTCTATTGCTCCGGCAATGTGTGGTTTATAACCCGTTCTTTTCATCATAGGGATGGTTACTGTCCCGGTCATGGCCACATTAGAAACAGAGCTTCCCGATATTGATCCAAACATGGCACTGGCAATTACTGCTACCTTAGCTGGTCCTCCCCTAAACCTCCCCATCAAGGCATAAGCAAAGTCTGTGATGAATTGTCCACCACCAGTACCAAAGAGTGCCTGACCGAAAAAGATAAAGCCAAGAACAACAATAGCGCCAATCTTTGTTGGAATGCCAAGGACAGCGCCTGACGACAAGAAAATGTGTGTCTGCACCCTTTCCCAGGGGATCTGCCTACAATGTAGTATTCCAGGAAATAAATAAGCGAAGTTAGCATAAAGAATGAAAACTATAGCCACCACCGCTATCGGCCAACCAAGCAGACGGCGACAAGCCTCAATAATAGCAACCGTACCGATAATGCTCAGAACTAGCTTATCGATAGTAATATAGCCCATCTCATTAAATAACTTAGGATAAGAGGTGGCAATATAACCACCGACAATAAAGCACAATAGTATAAGCACCATGTCATACCAAGGCACCTTTACCCGCGAGGCTTTATTGGTTGCCGGAGTTACCAAGAAAGTGCCACCAAGGAACAAGGCCAACATCAAGCCCAAGTATTGCTCCTTCATGGGCACAAAACCAAATAGGTAGCGTTGAACTTCGAATATATAGCAAGTACCAATAACGGGTATAGCAGTAAGTAGGACTTTTTCTGCTATACCCGTTATTCCGCTCAGTTGCCTGAACTTTTGACGTCCTTCTGGTAATGGCCTATTATCGTCTGCCATAGAATCCCTCGAGACAACTTAGTTACCCGGACACGGTTAATCAAGAGATCTTGTGTGGATTCAAGGGGCACTATGTTTTCTCCGATCACCCCCTACTCAGATCACCCCCTGCTCACTTACGAAAAGTTAACCAGTATCTCAAGGTACTGCCATGGGACTTTTACATTAGCCTTGCCTATTTTTGTATATCCTTCTGGAAACTATCCATCTCTTTGGTCCAAACGCCTTGCTCTTTATAGAACTTAATAGCTCCTGCATGATAAGGTATAGGCGAATCTACAGAAACGAACCTATCTGGGGTCCACTGCTTAAGTATTGGGTGCACCGGTGCAAGCTCCTTATAGTTTTCCCAAAACGCCTTGGTAATCTCATAGACCGTATCATCATTTAAATCCGGGCGGCACACCAAAGTAAGTCTTTTACCAATAACAAATGTGTTAGAGCCAGGCGCAAGCTCGACAGGGAAATAAGCCGCATTTACTTTTTTCATACGAGCTACTGCTTCAGGTGAGGGATCTATAGAAAGATATCGGACTCCCTTCGCTGCCTCCAGTTCTTTGATCACAGCACTACCTGGGGTACCTGTACCGGCATCAGCCTCTCCTGCGATGACAGCGCGTACATTATCAGGGTAGCTAGCATACGTTTGCCCGACAACATCTGCCGGTGTAAGGCCAGCATTCGCCAGCCCAGCTATAACGGTCAGCGCAGAATTATAGAAGCCAGGGCACTCGGTCATAACCCTTTTACCTTTAAGATCAGCCAATGTTTTTATAGGCGAGTCGGCGGGTACAACAATGCCGGCCTTTAAGGTGGAGCCAAGCATAATCATTCGTATATCGTGCCCCTTGCCTTTTGTTGTGTCCTTATAAGGACCCTGACCATGATATGCAGTATAAGCATCATCGGCAGTAGGTATACCTAAATCGGCTTCTTTTGTTTCAAACATTGGGTAAAATACGGGCGGTCCTTCAGGTAATAGCTCTGATGTAAAGGTAGTATGGTCGTTAATCAATTTGACAAAAGCTGTGCCCTGCGTGTGAGATACTCCGCCTGGAGGGGCAGCGCCGAGAACAAGTACTTCGGGTCCGGCAGGGGCACAGCTTATCGGAGTTAAAATGAAAATGGCCAGAACAATTAACGAGATCATTACTATTAATCTACTTTTCATGTTGTTACCTCCTGATTTTTTTATGTTTACATTATATATAAGGAACCAGAATTATATATCGACGGACTAATAACAATAACATAATGGTAGAGTTATAATCATAATATCAATACATTATGTTATCAACCTCGTATAAATACTGGCCCCACGCTTTTCAGCTCATATACCACCTCCTAATATAAGCCAGAATGTTATATAGATAGATAAATAACAAAAACATATCGTAAGGGATGTAATCATAACATTAACACATACTACTGTCAATCTTGCACAAATTTTAAGACCATACTTTTTAGCTTTATGCCCCACCCCAAAGAAGAAGTCCGGTTACAATATCAGACTGGATTTTAACTAAGGATAGAGTTGTTATAAGTTAATCCTGAGAAACTTAAAATATATACACACGGTTAATGATGGGATAGCAAAAGATTAAGATGATTTTTACGAGGAATGGAAACTGGAAATGTAACGTTTATCATCGATATTATATTCTACGCAGCTCTTGAGTTGAGGATTAAAGATTACAGAAGAAATAAAGAAACAAAAATGGCCTTAATAAGGTTAAACAACAAACTTACGGTTATTTTACAGAACTCCGGGTATTAGTAAGGAGTAGGATAGCAATTTTTACATTGTGTTTAACGCTTGCGAAAATAGGAGAAGCTGAAAACATAAAATGATGTGTACCAGGAACTAAATTAAGATTCTTTAATAACGATTATCGATTCGCAGTTCTCTCAAAGATATTTTTTAACTCCAACACATCTGCTTTAAAATACAACTAAAGCCAAGCACGAATCAGTTTTTAACTATACTCTCGATCCTTGCTTTATACGGTGTTTATTAGAGTTCAGACTTCGTTTTTTTTGTTTGTATCGGTCCAAGTCTTTGATCGTATTCTCAAATATTTTCTCCACCCAATTCATCATTTGCATGCAATCTTCGTCAGATACGACCGAAAGATTCCTATAAATAGACTCCCTTTGCATAGTTTGATGGTATAATTGAAGTCCTTTCTCTGTTAATATAATTCGTCTATATCTTTTGTCACTAAGGTCATTTACTTTCTTTACAATCCCCTCTTTTTCCAATCGTTTGATGTGACCTGAAATCGAGTGTGGCTCCCTTAGTACAGCTTGCGCTATATCGCCAACTGTAACTCCGTCAGCGTTGTTTTTTATAAACTGTATAACGCCTGACGTAGCAGATGAAATGCCATACTGACTTAGTTCTTTATCTCTAGTTTTTTGCAAAACGCTGCTCGTCCTACGTAGTAAGATCCATAGACTATGTTTATAGTCAACTGAAGTAGAATCCTTCATTACAATATAGTCTCGACGCTCATCATCTGGTGTAGCGACCATAGAATTCTCCAAAAACAAAATAGCTGTATTGCATTTTACATTAACCCAACAAGATTGTCTATTTAATTATCACTAGTACATGAGAGTATAACAAGTTATATTGTAAATTTGGTAAATAGAACAAATAAACTATTAAATACTTTAAGAAACAACCATGGTACCTTGCGTCTCGAATGAAAACTAATACCTCTGTTCTAGTGACATCCCCATACTAGGTGAATAAAGACCCAGAGACCTATATTCGCAATGTTGGAACTTATCGAGTGCAAGTGAAGGCACATCTACGAACCGGTATTTATATGGGAGGCCAAGGTGACCAGCATATTTCAATTAACTAGGGGCAGGTCAACTTATATCGTATCTACTGAGACATCGCAAAACAAGTTGCTATTGCCCATAAGCAGGCTTTATCGGATACACCAGTATTTGAAGTGTGCCATAAGATGGGTGTAAGTTCTTATACATTTTATTGATGAAAAGGTGCTATACTCCCAACAGATTAAACAGTCGTGAGAGATTATGTGTTGACAAAATATACTATGATGCTATAATTATATCCCAAACGATATATTATTACTATACAGTTATTTACAGATAATTTTAGGTCGACAAAAATAAAAACAAAACAAGATTAAATACTTGCATAGGCAGACAACTAAGTTGAACGATTATGAAAATTATAGCGGCAGCTATCTTTTAAGCAGCTCAAACATCTACTCATAAGCCTGGTAAATGTAGCTCGTAAATATGTAACAATCCTCAAACAGAAGCCATTTTAGCTTAGACAGACAATGGAAGGAAAGGAAATAAAGGGTATTATGTACATTAGACGTCTACCTAAGTTTGAATATCTTATACCAAAGACCGTAGAGGAAGCTTGTGAACTTCTCTATAAGCATAAAGGTGAGGCAAAGGTAATAGCAGGAGGAACAGACCTCCTGATTAATATGAAGAAGCGGCAGGTCGTTCCTAAGTATTTAATTGAGCTGGGAAATCTTACAGAGCTCAACTATATTCGGCATAACGAGAAAAAAGTACTATCCATAGGAGCTCTTGCTACTCATCAAATGGTTGCCGATTCTCCGCTGGTTAAAGAGACGATTGGTCTTCTAGCGGATGCTTGTCGTAAAGTAGGGACACCTCAGATTAGAAACATGGGCACGATCGGCGGCAATCTGTCGAATGCAGGGCCGTCTGCGGACACTGCGCCACCCCTTCTATCCCTAGAAGCGAAGTTAACGTTAGTGTGCTCGCAAGGAGAAAGGATTGTTCCTATTGATGGATTCTTCACAGGCCCTTTTACTACTATCATGAAGGATGATGAGTTGCTGACAGAGATTCAGATACCCTGCTTTCCGCAAATGTTAGGAAGTTACCAATGGTTAACAAAGATAACCACAATCGACGAGACACTTGTTGGTGTAGCTGTAGTGACTGATTCTGGGGCTTGCAATGATATACGAATAAGTTTATGTTCGGTAGCTCCGGTCCCATTTAGAGTAAAGAAGGCGGAGGCAGTGCTCAGATATAAAGGATTGACGCAGAAGCTGATAGCAGAAGCCGCTGAGGTAGCTGCGACTGAAGCGACACCTCGTTCCCGTAGTAATTATCGTCGCAACATGATAGCACTCTTGGTAAAACGAGTGTTAAGTGATATTTTAAGGGATATAGAGAGCAAAGAATAGGAAACTACATTTAGGTGGTGATTTGTATGAAACAGGTAATACAGTTGAATATAAATGGAAAAAATTTCGAGGTAGCAGTAGAGCCTCACCGAACACTTCTCGAGATCCTGCGTGATAGTCTGGGTCTTACTGGAACTAAGGAAGGGTGTGGGCGGGGTGACTGTGGTTGTTGCACTGTTCTCATGAACGGTAAAGCCGTGGATTCCTGCTTGACTTTGGCGGTCCAAGCTCAAGGAAAAGAGATCGTGACAATCGAGGGATTGGCGACGAATGGTAAACTTCACCCTATACAGCAAGCGTTCGTGGACCATGGGGCAATCCAGTGTGGATTCTGCACACCAGGAATGATCCTTTCTGCTAAAGCGTTACTTGATAAGACACCCCGACCTACAGAGCAAGAGGTAAAAGAAGGGATTGCAGGTAATCTTTGCCGCTGTACCGGTTATACCAAGATTATCGAGGCTATCTTAGCAGTAGCCGAGAAGCAGATCTCATAAAGAAGGCCTAAAAAGGAGCGAATAATGGGAGATTATTCTTTAATTGGGAAAAGGATACCGAGAATTGACTCTCCAGAGAAGGCTACCGGCTCGGCGAAATATACCGCAGATATTAGGCTGCCAGGTATGCTTTATGGAAAGATCTTGCGTAGTCCTTACCCTCACGCAAGAATTTTAAATATAGACACTAGTAGAGCAGAGAAATTGCCCGGTGTGAATGCTGTGGTCACTGGACAAGAAATAGCTCCGGTGAAGTTCGGCATCTTTAAGCAAACCAGAGATCAGTATCTTTTAGCCAAGGACAGAGTGCGATATGTGGGAGAAGAGATAGCAGCAGTTGCTGCTATCGAAGAAGATATAGCGGAGGAGGCCTTAGATCTAATTAGGGTGGACTATGAGCCTCTACCAGCTGTCTTTAATCCTATACGTGCCATGGAAGAAAGTGCCCCCCAGCTTCATGACCACGTTAAGAATAATATCGGTTTTAGGGCGTTTGTTCATGGGGGAGACATAGAGAGCGCTCTTAAAGAAGCATATAGAATTTATGAGTATAGCGTAGAGGGCTCCAAGATAAGCCATATGCAGATGGAGCCTTATGCCGCTCTAGCCAGCTTTGATCCTAGTGGTAAGCTAGATATATGGGTACCTAATCAGTCCCCTTTTACCAAGCGCCGAGCATTGTCAAATGCTTTGAGGATACCACTGAGCAAGATTAGGATACGTCATTGTCACATTGGGGGTGGCTTCGGTGGCCGCTCCGATACCTTTCCTCCCGAGTTTTGCGCTTCTCTACTTTCCATTAAGTGTGGTAGACCAGTGATGATAGTATGTACTCGAGAGGAAACCATGTTTTCTGCAAGGCAAAAACACAGTACCATTGTTGAGCTAAAAATTGCAGTGAAGCGCGATGGCACCCTGCTAGGTAAGGACGCAAGGGTTGTGCTTGATGGGGGTGCCTATCTGAGTAGCGGAGTGACAGCCGCCAATGCTCAGTATGATCACTCCGAGGCTGTTTACAGGGTAGACAACTATAGATATGAAGCATTTCGTGTTTATACGAACAAGACACCTTGCTCAATGCAAAGGACTCAGCATTGCCAGATGGTGCTTGCAGAAGAGATATTGATGGATATGATAGCTGAGGATCTGGGTTTAGATCCTGTGGAGCTTAGAATGAAACACGCAGTTAAAGCTGGAGAGATTCTGCCTAGTGGCTCAAAAGTGACCAGCTATGCCCTCGATGAATCTATCAGAAAGGCAACTGCCGCTGCTGGTTGGAATGAAAAGAGAGGAAAGCTAGGCAGCGGTCGAGGCATTGGCATGGCCTGTGATAGCTGTGGATCTGCCTTCAACCTTGGCTTCCGATCCAATTCAGCCGCTTACATCAAATTCAACGAGGATGGTAGTGCAACGCTGTTTTCGGGCAATGTTGATAATGGCCAGGGAAACGAGAGCATGCTGGTACAAATCGCGGCAGAAGTTTTAGGATTGTCCATGGGAGATATCACCCTGGTAAATGGTGACACCGAGCTTTGCCCTCAAGATCCAGGTACTTACCCTATGGCGTCTGCTTTTGTATCAGGAAATGCAGTCAGACTAGCTGCTCTTGATGCCAATAGACAGATGCGAGAGATAGCTGCCGAGAGCATGGGGCTCAGCCCCGAAAACCTACAGATAGGAGAGCAGCAGGTCTACATGAAAGAAGATCCAAAGCGAGCAATGCCTGTTGCCGATGTGGTGAAACTAGCACTACTAAAAGGAGATGCTGTGATAGGTAGGGGGTCGTTTACTCCAAAACCTGCCAGCGAATTTGGCTGGGCGGATCACATCAAAAAAAGTAAAGGGCAGCACCGTGCAACTTATACGTGCGGCACTACTATTGCCGAAGTGGAAGTTGATTTAGAAACAGGACGTGTGAGAGTAGTCAATATTGTGCAAGCGTATGATTGCGGCTTCGCCTTAAATCCTATGGTGGTAGAGGGACAATGGGAGGGAGTGGCAGTGCAAATGCTGGGTGAAACGCTCTATGAAAAGCATATCTGGGATGAGAAGAGTGGGCAATTGGTCACTGATTCTCTTAGTGATTACAAGATACCTGGCGCTTTAGATATACCCAAGATCCAACCATTGATAGTTGAATCGGCGGAAACTGTAGGCCCCTTTGGTGCCAAGGAGGTTGGAATCAGTGCGGGGGGTTCTGTTGAGGCTGCCATAGCTAATGCAATTTATAATGCTGTGGGAGTGAGGGTCAAAGAAACCCCGATAATGCCGGAATCAATATTGCAGGCGCTCAGCGAGAAGAAGGGCTGATTTCCTCCCTTTGGTGATTACTTATCGCACTCTGTATTCATAATTATCAGATTTTTAAAAACTGAGAAATAAAAAGGATATTCGTACCCAAGGGAGAGTAAAAAAACGGGGTAGTCAGGAATGAGACTAAAAAATAAAGTAGCTATCATTACCGGCGGTGCTGAAGGCATTGGTTATGCCTATGCTTCGGGCTTTGTGAATGAGGGTGCCAAAGTTGTTATTGCTGATATTAATTATGAAGCGGCAAATGAAGCGGCCAAAAATCTAAATAAAATAGGGGCTGAGGTACTAGCTACTAAAACAAATGTTGGTAATGTAGAAGATGTACAAGAAATGACAGAAAAGACTGTTGAGCGTTTTGGCAAAATTGATATTCTGGTCAATAATGCAGCTGTTCTGAGTAGAGCTAAAATTACCAGAGACATAGCTTTCTTTGAATTGGACTTGAAAGAGTGGGAAAGAGTAATGACTGTTAATGCTACCGGCACCTTCCTCTGCACTCGTGCTGTTTTCCCATATATGAGAGCTCAGGGGTATGGCAAGATTATTAATATCACTTCAGCTGCGGCTTTGGTTGGAGGTAATGTTAAATATATACATTATGTAGCGAGTAAGGCTGCCGTTATCGGTTTAACAAGGGGCTTAGCCAGGGAATTAGGGGAGTATAATATAAATGTCAATTGTATTCTTCCTGGTTCTACTTTTAGCGAGGATACCAACGATCTTGCTGCTTTGGAATTTCGTAAGAAGGCAATATCTCAGCGCTGTATAAAGCGTGTTGAGTACCCTGAAGACCTTGTAGGAACTGCTATATTCTTGGCCTCTCCAGATAGTGACTTTATTACGGGTCAGACTATTGCAGTCGATGGGGGGGTCATAATGCTTTAACCTAGTACTGTCTGAGATAATTTGACAGGTCTTTAATAAGACGACAGACCACGATTGGCTTGGTTTTGGAAACAATCACTCTTTATCACCCTGTTTTTTGCTAGCCGTGCGATTTTCTCGGATATCCTTCTGTTCATGTATGATTTAATCAATTACTGTTGTTTTTGGCGATTATCGAATTATGGTAGAGAAACTTAAAAAAATTAAGGATTGATAACAGTAAGATAGTATTAAATAACACAGCTAGGTTCAACTCAATGCTGTACAGAATCATAAATATGACTATTTTCCTTTTATCTTATTATTATCATATAAGGAGAAGTTAGGACAGATTTCTTATTTTAGTAATACCACCTACCGTACTACGTTGACAACATTAGAACTTACGCTTTATAACAAATTTGTCAAGAGGGAGCAGTTTTTATTCTATTACTGGACCTTTTTAGTTCCTTTGTGCAGGGGAAAAAGCTAATGGAAGTTCCCAAGAGCAAGTTTTCTCTGTAATCGGGACAAAGGAGGAAATATAATAAATGGCTTATTATAAAGATCTTCGGGAACATTTGGACGCACTAGATAAGCAAGGAAAGCTGACCAGGGTCAAAAGGGAAATAAACAAGGATACGCAATTACATCCTCTCGTCCGATTGCAGTATCGTGGATTACCCGAGGAGCAACGTAATGCTTTCTTATTTGAGAATATCATCGGAAGTGACGGTGAAAAGTATAATGGCTCTGTGGTCGTTGGCGCCTTGGCCGGTTCTATAGACATTTACTCCATCGGCATGATGTGCCAGCCAGAACAGATAGATGAAAAATGGTTTAAAGCTGAGGTCAATCCGATCGCACCAAAAATAGTAGCCACTGGTCCCGTACATGAAGAAGTGCACATAGGTAACACACTTCTAGAACATGCTGGCCTCGGAGAGTTCCCCATCCCTATCTCCACACCCGGCTATGACATAGCCCCATACTTCAGTTCGCCCTACTGGATAACCAAAGACCCTGAGACCGGCATCCGTAATGTCGGTACATATAGAGTCCAGGTGAAGGCACCAGAACGGACTGGTATCTATATGGGAGGTGCGGGAGATCAGCATATTTCAATTCATTACCGTAAATGCCGTGATCTTGGCATTCCACTGGAAGCGGCTATTGTAGTGGGAGCTTCACCCAACATCGGCTACGTATCAGTTTCAAAGGTTCCATACGGAGTCGATGAATTAACTGTTGCTGGAGGAATTGCGGGCGAACCTATTGAGTTGGTCCAATGCAAATCGGTCGACCTCGAGGTGCCGGCTTATGCCGAGATTGTGGTTGAGGGAGTATTCTCAATGGACGAACTTGAACCCGAAGCTCCTTTTGGAGAAGCTGGTGGCTATATAGCTCAGCGGACAATGATGCCATACTTTTCCGTGAAATGTATTACACACCGTAAGAAACCAATATGGCAGTCCTTCATCAGCCAGCTCGCCCCAAGCGAAAGCAGTAAAATAAAACAAATTGCTTGGCAGAATAACTTATACAAATACCTGAAGCATGACTTGAGTATACAAGAGGTAATTGAAGTAGCCATACCCGAGGACACAAGTCTGCTAAACTTAGCGGTTATTCAAATAGATAAAATGGAGACTTCAAAAATTTGGCAGATGCTTGAGGCTGCTGCTGAATACGGATCTTTTTTGAAGATAGTAATTGCAGTCGACAAGGACATAAATCCATGTGATAACCATAATGTTAACTGGGCTCTTGCTACTAGGATGCAACCCCATCGTGACATTAAAATCAGGGAGGGAAGAGCGGTCATCCAGGACCATTCCGTGGAGGAACCTGGGATTCAATTTACTAGAGTCTCGGGTGAGGAAATTTATATAAAGGGCTCCCGCCTGCTCATTGATGCCACGTTAAAATGGTCTTATCCACCTGTATCACTTCCAAAGAAGCAATTCATGGATGATGCACTACAAATCTGGCAGGAATTAGCACTCCCACAACTGAACCTTAAAGAACCTTGGTATGGCTACAATCTTGGTTTCTGGAGTGATGAAGATGAAGAGCAAGCTAATCTTGCTGTCAAAGGAGAATGGTACCGTATTGGAGAGAGATTAGCAAAGAGAAGAAAACCCATATTGTAAGCATAGAGACAACTCTATAAGCTCAAGATGTCACATAAAATAGGTGCCCTGGGAGCTGCGGTTTTGCGAGATGCTTACTATTAAAAAGTCAATGTAACAGAAGAAAGGAAATAATTTGGTTAAGATAATTGGAGATGCAGAAAAGTCGGTACGCCGATACATAGCACAGGGATATTGGGAACCTTTACTGACTTCAGATTACTGGGACCGTAATGCTGAACAGTATCCAGATAATGAGGCAATAGTAGATGTCAGAAGTCGACTGAATTGGATGCAAATAAAGCAGTTTTCGGACCGGCTTGCCCTTGGCTTCTTAGATTTAGGTATTAAAAGAGATGATATCGTCATTTGCCAGCTTCCCAACTGGGCTGACTTTTTAATCGTACGTCTTGCTCTCCTGAAAGCAGGTATTCTCAGTTGCCAACCGGCAACGACTTTACGCTCTGAAGAGATGAAATATGTTCTTAATCAAACCCAAGCTGTCGGAGTGGTGATTCCCTGGCATTTTAGAAACTTCGATTATTTTAAAATGATTCAAGAACTTCAACCCGGCCTCCCAAAACTGAGGCATGTATTGTTTGCTGGTGATGAAGCGCCTGAAGGATCAATCTTGCTAAACGAGATATATGACCAAACATTGGAGGAGAAATACTCCCCCAATACTCTTCAAAAGACCAAATTCAGTCCATACGAAATTACGCATATTGGTGTCACCAGTGGCACTACAGGCAAACACAAGCTTGTTAATCAAGCCGATGCAGCCATAAAGTTATCTGCAAAGGATACAATCAGCAGAGCGGAAATAACAAAAAACGATGTTATTGCCTGTAATGCTCCTTTGTCCGGAGGCGCTTTTAATACGCTGGCCTTCTACTGTACTCCTCTGGCGGCTGCTAAAATAGTGCTGCCAGAAAAATTCGATGCTGAGGAATCATTAAAGCTGATTGAAACTGAAAAGGTAACCGTACTTAGTGGTGTCCCCACTACATTGATCAGGATACTTAATCATCCAGACCTACATAAGTATGATACCAGTTCATTGAGACTTGTTTTTTACTCTGGAGCACCCATTGCGTATCACACTGCAGTAGAGCTGGAAGAAAAATTAGGATGCCGCCTTATGACCAGGTACGGGGCATTTGACATTGCCAACTTAAGTTGTTCCTCAATACACGATACTGATAGTGTTCGCTTGTTAAGTGCGGGCAAGCCTTATTCCGGTTGTGAGATCAAACTATTTGATGACAAAGGAACAGAAGCAGCTCCAGAACAGGGAGGTGAGATATGGGTGAGAGGGGCAACTACCACTTTTGGATTCTACGATGATGCTAAAGCCACAGATAGTATCTGGAATGTACCGGGTAAAGAAGGATGGGGAAGCACCGGCGACATCGGCAGGTTCGATAATGATGGAAACCTTACGATTATCGGGCGTAAGAAAGAAGTGATTATTCGTGGCGGACAGAATATATATCCTGTTGAGATAGAAGACCTGCTGCATACTCATCAAAATGTAGCCAGTGTCACTGTTGTCAGTATGCCTGACCCCGTCATGGGTGAGCGAGCATGTGCCTATGTCGTGGTAAAGCCGGGACAACAATTCACCTTTGATGAAATGCTTTCTTTCTTGAGAGACAAGGGTATTGCTCCATTCAAAATCCCTGAAAGGCTCGAATTAGTGGATAACATACCATTGGTGGCAGATCAAAAGGTAGACAAACGCCGATTGGAGCAAGACATCAAGGAGAAACTGAAAAGAGAAGGTAAACTATAATAGTATCTGATTACTTTCTACACTTCACCACTATATTTCTTATACTGTGGCTGTTTCATTGATCTCTAAATCTGGCTCCGATGCTTATAATCTCTGGCTGTAGTCTAATCACAGATCCAAAAATTCTTTGTACACAACTTTAGAAGATAAAACCTGGCGAGAGATTCTAACAACGAAAGCTAAACGCCTCATGAAAGGTAAAAATCAATTCTGAGCTCCAAAACGCCTTACACAAACGAAGTACAACACATTTAAATTGAAAATGAATGAGACTGCTGAAAAAGAGGTACCCCGATACAATGGTGGTCGAGGGTCTGGGAGTGTCCACCAGCTTCAAAATTCCCCCAAGATTGGGGGTTACAGGGAGTTGAATCTGAGTTTTAAAGCACTATCTGAATATAAAAACACTGATTAGCAAATACAAGGATTAGTGATTATATAAACATGAAAGAGATTTTTAAGCAAATCCGAAGATTAGCTGGTCCATATCTTACTACGAGAAAGAATGATATCCATACAGACATTTCTATTGAATTTGCCTTCAGATTACTAGGGAAAGAAAGTGGAAATGAAAATGTTACAATTCCTTCGATAATATTACACGACGTCGGCTGGAAAAGAGTGCCGGAAGAACTTCATTTAAAAGCATTTGGACCAAATGCCAAATCTCCAGAACTAAATAGAATTCATGAAGTGGAAGGTGTGAAAATAGTAAGAGAAATTCTGAAAAAAGTAAATTATGATGAAGATAAGATAGATGAAATTCTAAATATAATAGATGGGCACGATTCGAGAAAAATAGCCATTTCTTCTAATGATAGAATTGTGAAAGACGCTGACAAATTATGGAGATATTCAAAAGAAGGATTTAAGATAGGTATGGAAAGATTTGCAATTCCTTTTGAAGAAAGCATTGACAGACTTACTTCAAATATAGATAAATGGTTTTTTACTAATTCGGCAAAAGAAATTGCAGCGGGTGAAATAAAAGATCGGTTGCGGGAATATTGCTGACCTGCTCCTAATACTATCGAAGTTTATGCAGTACAAAAATTATTGAAACACCTTAAAGCCAGCAAGCTTTTTTTCAATCATGTTAATTTGTTTGTATATTCAGAGCAATATCCTGATGGGAAAAGCTTCTGCAATCAAAATTATAAAAGAAACTGGTTGACCATATAAAAGGCAACCCAGTGCAATGAAGTTATTATCCAGTAGATATCCACGGGCATAGCCCGTGGATATCTGCCCTTCGGGTTAGTAGACAATCTTTAATAACTATTGACATCGACCAATAATAGTTCTATAGTAATCAACAGTAATCTGCTATCAAAAAGATTTGCCTTTAATAGAGGGCTCCTCAATCTATTAAATAGTTACAAATTAATAGCCCATAAGAACCTTTGTTATAGAGCGAAATAGCACAATAGTAACAATGTATAATAGTCTTATTAACGCTTGTATGATCGATAAAGTAAAGATAAAAGGATTAGAGAATGGCTGAAAAAGCGATTACAAAAGACTGTGATGTTTTGGTGATAGGAGGTGGCCTGGCAGGATGCTGGACAGCAATTAGAGCCAGGGACTTTGCCAGCAAGGTTATTCTTGTGGATAAAGCCAAAGTGGCTCGAAGTGGCTCGAGCACCTTTGCTGCTGGTGTTATGCTTGCTCCCATGCCCGATGATGATCTGGATTGCTGGATGCAGGAGTTGGTAGAGCGTGGTGAATATATCAACAATCAGGACTGGGTCAAGGTAATGCTCGAAAATCAGATTGATCGTATTAAGGACATGGACGGCTGGGGAATTCCCTTCGAGAAGGACGAGAAGGGAACTATAGTGCGCATCATAGGACGGGCACATGTCAACACTCGAATGTTGATGTTCCATGGACGTCAGTTGATGGAGCAAATGAGAAAGCAGGTAGAAGCACGAGGGGTCACGATTATTGAAAGAGTGATGATCACAGATCTCCTCACCTCGGATGGTCAGCATCCAACACGAGGTGGGGTGGTAGGGGCTGTAGGCTTTGATGTTCACACTGGCAAGTTTATCGTCTTCAATGCTGGGGCAGTGGTAATTGCTAGTGGGCCCATGGGTAATAAGAGCAAGTTCTTTTCAGCGAATTTGACCAGCGATGGAGTAGCCGCAGCTTTCAGATGTGGTGCGGAACTGACTAATCTGGAATTTGCCTATGCCCACTCTGGTTGGTGCTGGGAGCGAAAATACTTTGCTCAGGGTATGAATATGTTTCAAAATGCGGGCATTATTTTTCGTAACTCCAGGGGCGAAAGATTTATGGAAAGATACACGCCGGATCTGAAAGAGCGTGCACGCATGCAGGATCTTTTCCTGGCAGCAGCAAAGGAAGGGGTGGAGGGAAAAGGGCCGATCGTTGCTGACATGAGACACATTGACAGCGAAACCGTAGCCAGATTTAGAAGGGTTATACCAACAGCAATGGAGATTTTCGATACAGCGGGCATTGATATCACCACACAAACTGTGGTTTGTGATTGGCCATCGGCTACGCTGGGAGGAGGGCCGGCAGGCATTGCCAACGATATCTATTGTGAGACGAATGTCCCTGGATTATACACTGCAGGACAGGCTGGTGGCTATCCGGCACATGGTGTCTATGCCACGGGGGGAGTAAATTTAGCGATGTGCTGTGTTTCAGGATATCGCAGTGGAGAGTATGCTGCCAAATATTCCCGGCTAGCGGATATTCGTCAGGCACATAAAGAGCAAATACAACAGCTTAAAAACAGTGCCTTTACCTATTTAGAGAGCAATGGGGATGTGACTCCGGATAATATCGATGAAATGATTATAGATATAATCGCGCCGGCAGCTAACAGTTTCTTCAGACACCCAAAGAGACTGAAGAAGGTGTTTTCTCAGATAAAGGAGGTCAAGGAACTTCTACCCAGGCTCTACGCCCCGGACTATCACGAACTGGTCAAGGCGAACGGAGTCAAAAACTACCTCATGTGCATCGAGCTCATCTATAGAGCTGCCATGGAAAGAGAAGAAAGTCGGGGCTTTCACATAAGAGAGGACTACCCCCTTCGAGACGATATAAACTGGCTAAAGTGGATCAGGCTGTTTCGCAATGACAATGATCAAACAGGAATCAGGCTCGTCCCAATTCCTATATATCGTTATCCCGTTCAGCCTCCGAAGCTTGAAATGCTGCCACGGCCTATCCCATCACCAAAAATCGAAGTATAGGAGTGTGTACATGGGTATAGTAAGCATAGACCAAGAAAAGTGTAGTGGTTGCGGAATCTGTGAAGACGATTGCCCCATGGATGTTATCCGAATAAGCACAGAGTCCAACAGGGCTTATATTCGTTATCCCCGCGATTGTATGGTTTGTTATCTATGCCGGTCTTTATGCCCCGAGGATGCCATTGTTGTGTCTCCAGAGGTAGTAGCAAAGCTGGCATTCCCATATTGATAGATAATGGTAAATGGTATACGAAAAAGCACAATTTTAGGATCCACATCAAAATCGATGAAAAGAGTATATGACAAATTGAGTTCCCCTAATATTGATAATGGCTGTAAAGGAAAAATCAACACTGGAAAGGCAAGAACTATTTAAATGTTTCAATAATTGGGAATATCACAATCAAATAGAAAAACTTATATAAAAACGAGGAGGTAGTACTATTAATGTCTAGTGATTTAAATGTTATGTACGACGATCTGCGGGATTATATAGAAAAAGTTAAGGAGGTGGATAAATACAAGGTTATTGAAGGTGCAGATTGGAATTTGGAGATCGGTACTCTTACTGAGATAATGACCGGCCCAGATTCTCCAATGCTCCTGTTTGATAAAATAAAAGATTATCAACCTGGATACCGCGTGGCTAGCAACGTAATTGCTACCGAACGTCGGTTTGCTTTAACTGTAGGTTTACCTTTAGAGCTCAAGGGCACAGACCTGGTAAATGCCTGGCGTCAAAAGATGAAAGCTACCTTCGAACTAGTGCCACCTGTGGAGGTTGAAACAGGTCCGGTAAAAGAGAACGTGCTATTAAGCGATGATATTGACCTTTTTAAGTTTCCCACTCCCAAATGGCACGAGCTCGATGGGGGAAGATATATCGGCACCGGTAATATGGTTATCCAGAGAGACCCTGACGACGGTTGGGTAAACCTTGGCACTTACCGGGTCCAGGTACACGATAAGTCTACCGCTACTATTTACATGTCACCAGGCAGACACGGTGATATAATCAGGAGGAAATATTGGGACAAAGGATTAAGTTGCCCGACGGCGGTTACCTGTGGCGGGGATCCATTATTGTGGATGTTCTCCAGCACGCCGGTAACCAGATCCGGCGTCTGCGAATATGACTACACCGGGTGGCTCAGGGGCAGACCTACTGAGGTTATAAAAGGACCGATTACCGGCTTACCCATTCCGGCCACGGCAGAAATTGTCCTCGAGGGAGAACTGGTACCGCCCGACACTGATACCAGGAAGGAAGGCCCCTTTGGGGAGTGGGTTGGGTACTATGCCAGCGGTGTAAAGCCCGAGCCGGAGTTTAAAATTAAAGCCATTCTGCACAGGAATAACCCCATTATTCTGGGATGTCCTCCCCTGGTACCACCTGTCGACACGTTTGCCTTTGGCAAACATATCATCAGGTCTGCTGAGCTCTGGAATGAGTTAGAAAAACAGGTCCCTGGCGTAAAAGGTGTCTGGACAAAAGACGGTGTCGGCCCCATGCACATGAATATAGTATCAATCGAACAGAAGTATGGGGGACATGCCAAACAAACTGCAATGGCGGTAGCCGGCTCCTACCTTTCAGGCTATATGAACAAGTTCGTAATAATTGTCGATGATGATATAGACCCGGCGAACATAACTGAGGTGCTGTGGGCAATGTGTACCAGGTGTGATCCAGGCGATGCTATTGAAATCATCAGGAATTGCTGGGGCAGTATGTTAAATCCCGCACTGTCTCCAGAGCAAAGAAGACAAGGTGATCTTACGCACTCTAAGGTCATTATTACCGCCTGTAAACCGTTCCACTGGCACAGTGAATTTCCTTCGACGATACGTGTAAGGCAAGAGCTGGTGGAAAACACCAAAAATAAATGGCAAAAAATACTCCAAGATTAGACAAAAAGGAGGTGAGAATCCAATCAAACAAAAGAATAGAATTAGGTAATGAGTGAAGGACTATAAAGCAAAATAGTCGAAAGGAGCCAGAATAATGAAAATAAAAAAAGGCATGACACTAACGGTATTTGCAATTATAGTGCTGGTATTAACTCTTAGCATTGCAGGCTGTGCCAAACCAGCGCCAGCGCCAGCACCGGCACCGGCGGCACCAGCACAAGCTCCCACACCACAGCCAACACCGCACGCTGAGGTACATCTTGAATTCGGTACTCAACATAAGAATTCGAAAGAATTCATCACGTTGATGGCGTTGAATACCATGTTACAGGAAGAACATCCCTGGCTAAGACTGACAGCGTCGGAAACAATAACTTCCGTGGAGAGAGTCACGACGGCTGATGGACTGCCACCGGAGAGACGGAAGAACGCGCTTTGGACGGATGCATTGATGGGGCTAAGAGCAACAATGCTTGGCATAAAACCGATACCAAAGCCATTTCCAAACATAAGATTGGTGATGGCTTTTCCTCATACCTATAAGGGTCAGACTCTCCCTACATGGGACTCTAGTATAAACCGCCTGGAGGATTTACGAGGCAAAAAGGTAGCCACCTTTCCCAAAGGAAGCAGTATAGTATGGCTCACCGAGTTTATGTTCCGAGACTGCAACAGTGAGGACCTCTGGAACAGTATCGACTGGCTGTATACACAACCTTCTAAGTTCAAGGATGCATATCTTTCCAAGCAGGTAGTGGCCTATGTCTGCGGTATCACGATTATGGGAGACAAGTACACCTATGCTATTAAGGAAGAGGAATTGCGCGCTGCAGCAAAAACACTGCACTGGCTCGACATAACCAAGGAGGAGGTTGACAAGGGAAATCGAGAGAGCACGTTCCTGAAGCTTGGCTGGCAGCAGGTACCAAAAGATGGAGTTCATCCAGGGGAACCGGATCGGCCTATCGGGACGGCAACATGGGCTACCGGAATGGTCTGCTGGGACGAGGCTGACGAAGAAACAATATATGAATTGGTCAAATTTGTTGACCAGCATAACGGAGCACCTTTCGATAAAGTTTTGCCCCCAGGCTGGGGCAGTTATGTCGGTGGATCGGCTATGTACACCATTGCTACGCCCTGGGGCATAGAGTGGCATCCGGGCGCCATGAAATACTATAAAGAGGTCGGATACGCAAAATAACGTGGTAGACCTTGTGTACAGTGAGGTATTATGTAGTATCTGACCGTACGCAAATCACGCTTCCTGGTAAGAAGCAATATGGCTACAAGCGAAAAGAGCGATTGAGAAGTCCGAGAGGATAGCGGCAATCAGAAACCGAACAGCAGTGCTGGTAGAGTTGCTGGCTATGCATACCAACAGCTTCCGCCAGCACTGTAGCTAGTAGCCAAGAGTAGCTGGCACCCGGCCCGGTGTTTCATAGCTGGAATTGGTTTAACTGGTTACAGGAGCGATCTAGATGGGAACAAAACGAGTACTGGCTATCACAACATTGGTACTGGTCCTGAGTCTGGTGCTACTGCAATGGATAATAGTTTACCAACCATTCATTGGGCCGTACCAGTACATTAACCTGTTTCTGGGATACTGTCTGCTGATAGTTTACTTGTCCGCACTGCAGCAGAGCACCAGATTTTGGTATCTGAAGCTGGTACCAATAATATTATCTCTGGTAGCAATCGGCTATGTAGCTGTTTTCGCTGACGATTTAGTAGAGAGAGCTGGTTTGCCTACTACCGCCGACCTGGTCATCGGTGCCATCCTCGTTATTGTGGTACTGGAAGGAGTCAGACAAAGGTTCGGGCCAGTTTTACCGATAATCGCCCTGGTCTTTATTGGGTATGCTTTCTTTAGCCCGTATTTACCTCCGCCATTCTATCATCATCCAATTGCGCCCGGTAAGATAATAACCTGGCTGTCTATCGGGTTTTATGGTGTTTACGGACGCATTTTCTACATAGGTGCATCTATTGTCTTTTATTTCATGATTTTCGGGGTGCTTGTCCAAACCTGCGGTGCCGGGGCTTTTTTTACAGAGGTTGGTAAGATGATAGGCAGAAATGTACGTTCCGGACCGGCAGCCTTAGCGGTGACCGGTAGCTCTTTAATGGGCTCGATAACGGGTAGCGCCGCAGCTAATGTTGTTGTCACCGGTTCAGTTACTATACCGGCAATGAAAAAGGTTGGATTTAGCCCGGACGTAGCCGGCGCGATTGAATGCGTGTCCTCGAATGGTGGAACAATTATGCCTCCGGTAATGGCGGGGATTGCTTTCATCATGTCCGATTTTGCTGGCATTACCTATCTTCATGTATGTGGACTGGCACTCATCCCGGCTATTTTATACTACGTGTCGGTGTTCTTCAGCGTACAGTGCTACGCCCTCAAAAACCATATCGCCCCATGGACTGAGAGGGTGGACTATAAATTGATGCTGCGGCGGATGCCCCTTTTTATCATTCCTATAGCCGTCATCCTGGGTATTCTGGTACAAGGTTTCTCTCCAACTATCGCCGCATTCTGGGCTGTGCCAGCTTTGGTTGGCTTGAGCCTGATAGATAAGGAGACCCGCCCCGGAGTGGGCAAGCTGGTCGATGGACTTGCTGAAGGCACTAAATTAGCTGCGGAAATTGCATTAACCTGTGCCTTGATAGGCATATTTATAAGCGTCATGGACTTAACCGGACTCGACCTTATACTTGCTCGCTCGGTACAATTGTGGAGTGGTGGCCATCTCATCATCGCGTTGTTGATCGCTATGGCAGTAGCCGTGATCCTGGGAGCCGGAACGTCTTCCGTAGCAACCTACATCATACTGGCATTTACGCTCACGCCGATATTCATTAATATGGATATTGATGTCAAGATCGCTCACCTTCTGGCCCTGTTTTGGGCTCAGCTCGGTCATATCACTCCGCCAGTGGCCGTTAGTGCCATACCGGCAGCGGCCCTGTCTGGAGGTACCTACCTGAAAACAGCATGGCAAGCCACGAAGTTCGGAATACCTTCTTTTGTCATACCACTTATGTTCGTTTACCAAACAGCGATCGCAGGCCAGTTTTCAGAAACGCCCCTCATTATGGGGATAGCTGCAATAGTGATCGCTGCACTAACGCTCGTCACTATAAATATTCTAATATATAGCTGCTACCTTACCAGACTTACCTCAATAGAAAGAGCGCTCGCTGCTGGCTCGCTGGTCGGCTTTGTCGGATTCATCTTTTTCCAAAGCAATATATGGGCATTTGCCGGAGGTCTGATCTGCTTTGCACTGCTAACATTGTTTCAGTGGCATAGAGGCAGTATGTCCCGGGAAAAACGGGGGACGACAATAAATGACTCGAGTTGAAAATTGACCCGCCCCCGCTTAAATTGTGCAACAGTAGTCTATCCGAACATACACATTCTTCAGATAACCGTATTCTCTTCATGTCTTCTATTTTGACTAAAATCTGATCAGGTTACGTTCTTAGACTGGATTTCGTGGGGCAAACGCAAAATCTTTCTGGCATTGTCCTCGAATATTTTTTGTTTATCAGAATCCGGGATGTCCATTTCCTCTACGGATCGTATTGTTGCGCTTATCATTTCATCCCCTACTGGACCACCATAAGGCATATCAGTCCCAAAAAGCAAATGGTCGGCACCGAAGAAAGCATAGCCGCACATAAGCCCCGGCATACTACCATATAAGGCCGTATCATTATAGAACATCCGAAAATATTCAATAGTATTTTTGCTGCCATCTACTGTGAGATTTTTTCTCGCTTCTCTCTTGTCATCAGTATCGCCATAACCGTAGAATACGGTAATCCTCTGCTCCAAAGAAGGGACCATGCCGCCACAATGGTGGGTGATAAATTTTAAAGTAGGATATCTCTCCAGTACTCCGCTAAATACCAAGCGCGCCATGGCCAGTGTTGTTTCGTAGGGCCATCCAAACGTACTATACAATTGATAGAGCGATCGTTCTTCATTGACATAGTCTGGAATCTGTGCTTCCCTGGTAGGATGAATCCAGATAGGCAAATCGTACTGAGCCATCTTTTCATAAAGAGGAATAAACTCTGGCATATCCAGAGGCTTCCCGTTAATCGGTGTCCGGATTAGCACGCCTTTTAATCCTAGATCTTTGATCGCCCTGTCAGTTTCTTCCAGCGCTGCATCCATATTGTTCATTGGTAAAATTGCGACAGCGGCGATAAATCTGTCTGGGTATTTCACAATAAGTTCAGCCATCTCATCATTAGCTATCCTGGCTAAATCAGGACTGTCTTTAGGCCCTGCAACGGCTTCTATAGGGGTAAAACTAACAGTCAGCACCTGGACGTAACTATCGTACTTATCCATCATTCGAAACCTGAGATCAAGGTCAGTGAGCATAGTGCGTCCTACCATTCGTTGTGGCATAGGAAAATTTTTATAAATTGTGTTACCGTATTTCGCGGTTAGAATGTGAGCATAACTATCTATTTTCATTCTCTTATAACCTCCTTTTCATTGTTTGAAACTGTGATAATAGATCTGGCTTCTCGTACTCCATGTGTAATTGAGCACACTCGTGCTCTTGATAACTTGGCCTTAGAGGACGAGTGGAAACGGTTAACCGATTATGCTCTTTGCTGACAGTTAACATCATAGAGAGTTATCCTTTTCCAATACTTATAGGTTCAACATGTAAGATTCCTGGATTTTTCACTTCACGAAAATACTGTGGGATCAAAGCTGACCTCATGTGATTTATGCCACGTTATTCTCGCGATCACATGCGTCTAGGTTCACGCCAGTTAAACACTGGCCTACCATTTTCCAATTTCATGATAAGAAATTTATTCATTTCATCGTTTACTTCCGGGTAGTCAACACGAGCAAATGTTTCCCGTTTCGTTACCCTGCTCTCTTTTCTTTCCAGGGCACAGAGTATTACTGCTTCGCCTATATCCATTATATTAAGTGCCTCAATGCAATGCATTAGCTCATGAGGATTCCTGGCCGCTAGCGTCCCGAGGGCTCTTTTCCTGATCTTTCTCAAATTTGCCAGTCCTTGCTGCAGCAGAGTCTCATAGCGAACATTCCCCGCGTAATGATTTATCAAATCTTGACATGCCACCAGGGCCTCCTTCCAATTAGCGCCATATGCCCGATTTATAATCTCCTGATACGTAGTCCTCTTCTCTTCGATGAATGACCATACAACCTTAATATCCTCAGAATCATGCCCGGTAGCAAATGTAGCTGCTGACTCACCAGAGATCCAACCAATGACAAAGGCCCCAGGTGAAACGCCACGCTTTACATTCCCAACTATGTCTCCAGCAGCAAATAGTCCGCTGATATTTGTTTCACCCTTAGGATTAATGACCAGCCCGCCTCTCACTCCTAGCTCGTAGAAGGTAAATTCAACTTTATCTTTCCGAGGATCAATCCCCATTTCTTTCATATGGTCAAGTAATGCTGTGTTCCCTTCATTGGACAATCCCCATTCCATATATGCGAGGTCCTCCTCTGAAATACTGGAACAATTCATGAGAATAGGAGCTCTCCCTTCTTTATATGCCTTAATCATGTCAGCCGGAGACTCAACTGACAAATCGACCTTTTTGGGATCAGCCACAGCTTTGACTTCTCCAAGTGGGTTGCCTTTGGCATCCTCTATCACTCCTATCCAGGTCCCTCGACCTGCCTTGCAGAAGTTCTTGGGACCACTATGTCTATATAAGAACTCCAGGCCTGTCACTTCGGCTCCGGCTCGATACGCCAAGGCGACCCCATCACCGGTGCAACATGGAGAATCACAACGGTTATACTCCCACGACGTGGAGCCAGGAAACAATCGCGACACGCCGCCAGTTGTCAACACCACTGCTTTGGTTAAAAATATGAAGAATTTCTGCTCCCTCACGCTCAACCCAATTGCCCCAACCATTCTTGCGTCGTAATAAAGTGAATCTGTAATCATAATCCTATTGGCTACTTTTATCCCTCTTCTAAGAAGCTCTTTTGTAAACAGAACCTTTTGATCTCGGCCGGCCCAATGAAGAAAGGTGGGAACCCTGTGAATCTTTTTGACATAATCGTACTCTCCCTTTGTTTTAAAAGGTAAGCCCCAGCTTTCCATCTCTTTAATTCTTTTCGCTATGTTAGAGGCAATAGTTCGGATTAAATCCTGGTCTTGTAATTCCCCTAATCTATCAACATGGTCTTCGACCAGTTGTTCG
This sequence comes from uncultured Dehalococcoidales bacterium, assembly GCA_964596125.1. GTDB lineage: Bacteria > Chloroflexota > Dehalococcoidia > GIF9 > UBA5629 > CAZQRP01. The sequence continues at coordinate 201,005 of CAZQRP010000002.1, forward strand.
ACGGTGTACCCCATAGGTTTGTGCACCTCAGGCATATATGACCAGGTATGATCAACTCCGGTCGCAGCGTTCCCACTACGTCGCACATGTGCTTTTTCGACTAGTAAAACATTCCCTGCACCAACGATCTCGCCAGCTCTAATGGCTGCCATACAACCAGCTAGGCCACCTCCTACGATCAAAATGTCAGTTCTGACTATTTCTTGCTCCAGTTTCATATTCACCCCATTTTTTATCTAGCCTTTACTCTATAGTCTATAACTATGTTATTACTGTGATATCTGCTTTTCCTGATCGCATAATCTTGAGACACATAGTTCATGATTAGTTACCCAGCCTGCAATAGTCTACAACCTCAGTAGTCTAGCAGCAGCTCCACCCAGCATTGCATCGATATCATCCTCGGACAGGTCGAGTTTCCTGATCTTTTCGACATAACCTCTAACGCCCTGCGGGTTGCCTTCATAGTTCCATGGCCAGTCAGTGCCAAACACTAATCTCCTAGGGCTGATATTTGTCAGGGCACATCTTGCTGCATCAATTCCGGCTTCTCGGCCAGCCATGTTGAAATAGAGTTTATTGAAATACTCTGTCCATGGCTTGTTTATAAGTGGTACGCCTTGATAAAATTTTTCGCCCAAATAGTCCGTATAAATATCAACACGCTCCTTCACTGCTGATATTCCTCCGCCGAAATGGTTCATTATGAATACTAAATCAGGAAAGTCTTCCAAGATACCTCCCAGACAGACACGTAAAACGGCAGCACACATGTCAAATTCCCTGGCTATAACATAATAAAGGGCATAAGGAGCACGAAGAGCATCAAAACCAGGGGGATCACCCTCTATGTGCACGTCGACAGGTATTCTTAACTCTGAAACTTTCTCATAAAAAGGCCATAGTTCTCTGGAATCTAAAGTACGTCCCTCGATGCGCGCCTGAATATGTACCCCTTTCATTCCCAATTCATTAATTGCCCGTTCCATTTCCTCAAACGCGGCAGCACCCCCAAGTGGTAGTGTTATAGCGAAGCCGACAAACCGCTTGGGATTTTCTCTTACTACTTTCGCACAAAAATCGTTCCATTCTCTAGCCTCATCCAGGTCATTGCACATATTTGTAGTCAGCACTGCCATGTCTATACCGGCCTCATCCATGAAACGTAAATGACTATCAACTCGTGCAGCTTCCCAGGATCCTTTGATTTGCACCTTTCCTTCCTTATCCCAGCCACGACCAATCTTGTCTGATTTAGATCCCCTCCTCCGCAACTGCCCCTCCGTTGATAAATGATGTTCAAAATCAATTATCATGATTATTCACCTCCTGTAGATAGTACTTGTTCCACTCCTTTCAAAATAGTTTCAACTAGGCAAAAGTGTACACCAGACATGACTTCTAGTCTAATCCTGAGCCTCACCGCTTAATTACTTTCGCCCCTCCTCTTAAAAAATGATATGGTTATGGCTTCATACCATAGATGAGGAAACCAGGATTTAAACGGTCAGTAAATATACATGCCTAAACAGACACCAGTAGACTAAAGAAAACCAAGTTCTTTTAAAGCTATGGAGCTGCTGTCATGAAGAATAGCAAGTCCTCTAATCAGGGTATATGCCCCACCGGGCTAAGAGATGTCCAGGATTGAAAGGGATTAAAGAATTTTAAAATAGCTTTAGCAAAGGACAGCTTAGCTTCCTGAGACGGCCAGTATTTAGTTATGCCATAAATGCTGATGTAGCACAAAAATCAGTAGTATTATAAAATAACAGCTAAAACTGTCTACTATTCAATATTCCATACAGAGATGAAGGAGGAAGCGATGTATCTGAGTCGCATGCCTAAGTTCGTGTATCATAGTGCCAATAGTCTAGAGGAAGCGTGTTCATTACTGAGTGAGCACAGAGGTGACACTAAGGTGAAGGCTGGAGGAACAGACCTATTGCCAATGATGAAGCAAAGGACCTTAACTCCACACTATGTAATAGGACTAAAAAAGATACCCAATATTGATTATATCCATTATGCTGAATCTCAAGGGCTAAGAATCGGGGCGATGGCCACACATCAGACGGTTGCTGATTCTCCTCTAGTCAAGGGCGATTTCGATGTTTTAGCTACCGCTTGCGACAAAGTAGGAACTCCTCAGATTAGAAACATGGGGACAATAGGGGGCAATCTGTGCAACGCTGGACCTTCTGCTGATAGTACTCCTCCATTGCTTGTTCTCGATGCAACAGTTAAATTGCTCAGCTCTCGGGGTGAGCGGCTGGTTACATTGGAAGACTTCTTTGTTGCTCCCTTCCAAACGGCGCTGTTTGATGATGAGCTACTTGTCGAGATACAGATACCTAAGCCACCATCGCGGAGCGCGGCACGTTATAAGTGGATAACCAAGCGATCCGCCGTCGATGAAACCCTGGTAGGCGTAGCTGCTCTCCTGGCACTCGCTCCCACCTCTATGATCTGCACGGAGGTCCGAATAGCTCTGTGTTCTATCGCCCCAGTTCCGCTCAGGGCTAAGAAGGCAGAGAACCTGCTCAAAGGTAAGAAAATTACAGCCAAGCTAATTGATGAGGCTGCTCAGACTGCAGCTAGTGAGACCAGTCCCCGTTCCAGAGCAGAATACAGAAAGAGTATGAGTGCGGTTTTGGTCAAACGTGCCCTGAATGAGGCGCTGGAAAAAATCAAGTAAAGGTGGACTATATGAAGCAGATTGTGCAATTAAGAGTAAATGGAGAATTACACGAAATCAATGTCGAACCCCAACGTACCTTAGTAGAGGTGCTAAGGGATGAGCTAGGGCTGACAGGAACCAAGAAGGGCTGTGATAGGGGCGATTGCGGCAGTTGTACTGTTATTATGGACGGTAAGATTGTGGCTTCTTGCCTTATCCTCGCCGTGGAAGCCGAGGGTAGTGAAATCACAACTATAGAGGGCTTGGCTGAGGATGACAACCTTCACCCGGTTCAGCAGGCTTTCATTGAGCATGGAGCTATTCAGTGTGGATTCTGCACTCCAGGCATGATCCTTTCTGCCAAGGCATTGCTAGATCAGAATCCCAAGCCAACTGAGGAAGAAGTCAGAAAGGGAATGTCAGGCAATCTCTGCCGCTGCACAGGCTACACCAAGATTATCGAGGCAATATTGGCTGCAGCTGAAAAATAGGAGGTTGCCTGCTACCACCCTTGGTACGCAGCGAAGGAAATAACGAGTAGAAGGAGACATAAAAAGTGGAAGAATATGCTGTAGTGGGCAGGAGAATACCGAGAATAGATTCGTTGGCAAAAGCTACTGGTGCGGCTAAGTATACGGGAGACCTCGTCTTACCGGGAATGTTATATGGGAAAGTACTACATAGCCCCTATGCTCATGCTAGAATCCTAAACATTGATACCAGTAAAGCGGAAAGGTTGCCAGGCATCAAGGCAGTGGTAACTGGAAAGGATGCCACAGGTCAGAAGTTTGGCATATTTGCACAGGCAAGGGACCAGTATCTTCTAGCCAAAGATAAGGTTCGCTTCGAAGGCGAAGAGGTGGCAGCGGTAGCAGCAATTGATGAGGATATCGCTGAGGAGGCACTGTCTCTCATCAGGGTGGAGTATGAGGAACTTCCATTCGTCCTTGACCCGTTGCAGGCTTTAGAGGAGGATGCCCCTCGAATCCACGAACACGCGGAGCGTAACATCGGCTTCAAGGTTTTTAAGGAGGTTGGAAATGTAGAAGAGGCTTTTCAGCACTGCGACTATATTTTCGAAGGTAGATTCTCGGACTCGAAAAGTTCTCATAATCCTATAGAGCCATACTGTGCCCTTGCTCATTTTGATCCCAGTACTAAAATGCTCAATGTCTGGGGACCCAACCAAGGCCCTTTTGGCCGGGCCAAAGGATTATCTAATACATTAGGGATCCCTCTTGGAAATATCAGGGTACAAAAAAGCACCATCGGTGGCTGCTTCGGAGGCAGGTCTGATACCTTCCCCTGTGAATTCTGTGCTTCTCTTCTATCCATGAAAGCGCGTAGGCCTGTCAGGATAATTTACTCCAGGGAAGAAACCATGGTAGCCACTCGACATGTACATTCCAAGGTAGTTGACTACAAGGTCGGAGTGAGAAAAGACGGCACCATAGTGGCTAGAGATATGAAAGCTATTCTTGATGGAGGAGCTTACCTGAGTAGCGGACCAATAGCTACTGGTGTTGGCTACGGCTCCGACGAAACCAGATACAAGACCGAAAACATCAGGTACGAGGCTATTCGAGTGTATACTAATAAAACCCCGTGCTCAATGGCACGAACTAACTCACAAGCTTTTCACCTTGCTGCAGACGTCATGATGGACACGATTGCCGAGAAACTCGGGATGGATCCTATGGAGTTAAGGCTGAAGAATATTGTAAAGCCGGGTGACAGGCTGCCCGGTAATAGCCTGATTACCAGTTGTGCCTATGATAAGACCATCAAGGAAGTAGCCAGGGAGGCTGGGTGGAAGAAAAAAAGAGGGAAATTAGGACCAGGCCGAGGGATAGGTATGGGTTGCGGTATTTGCTTCGCTGGATTCAATATAGGATTTCATACTGGTTCTTCTGCCTACATTAAGTTCAACGAAGATGGCACGGCAACCCTATTCTCGGGCAATGTTGATAACGGACAGGGCAACGAGAGCATGCTGGTCCAAATAGCAGCTGAAGAATTAGGTATCCCTATGGAAGATATTCGTCTAGTTTGTGCTGATACCGGGCTTACTCCCCACGATCCAGGATCATATTCGCAATCATCAACCTTTACATCAGGAAATGCAGTAAAGGCAGCGGCGGCTGATGCCAGACAACAGCTACTGGGAGTAGCTGCAGATGTTCTTACCGAAATGTCGCCCCTTCCCGTGAAAAAAGCAAATCTAGTAATTAAGGACCGACGTATTTATATTGCTGGAAGCCCTGAGAAAGGAATGAGGGTAGAGGAAGCAGTCAAACATTCCCTTCGAAAAAGAGGCAATCCTGTCATAGGTACTGGGGAATATATCCCATCGATTAGACCTTGGGCAACCTGGTACGAGAAGAAGGGCCAACTAGGATTTACTTACACATTTGCTACACTGATTGCTGAAGTAGAAGTGGAAAGGGATACCGGCCAAATAAAGCTTCTCAATTTATGGATAGCCAGCGATTCGGGAATGCCCATAAACCCAACGAGCCTTGAAGGAGCATGGCAAGGTTTTGCGGTTTACGTACAGGGAAATTGCCTGTACGAAAAATTGGAATGGGACAAGGAAAATGGTCATCTGATTACGAATTCAATGATGGACTATAAAATTCCAACCACGCTTGATATCCCCAATATACAAGCGATTATTGTGGAGTCTGATGACCCGGAAGGGCCATACGGCGCGAAAGAAAGTAGCAGCGGGATGACTGGACTGACTGGAGCCATAGCCAATGCTGTCTATGATGCTGTGGGTATAAGAATAAAAGAATTGCCCATAACTCCAGAGTATGTCTTAAAGTTACTAAGGGAGAAGGAGGTAAAAATATAGAGTAGCTTTGATCGTACTTCACAAGGACCAGAAAAACACGAACGCTTAAAAGGAGGCATTAAAATGGACGATCTAAGGGATTGGCTCGAAAAGGCGGACAAAATGGGACAACTTAAGAAGGTAGATGGGGCAGACTGGGACTTGGAGATCGGTTGTCTCACATACCTTAATCATAAGAAAGTAAAAGATTGTCCACCGCTTCTTTTCGACAATATAAAGAGTTATCCCACTGGTTACAGGGTTTTGACCTGTTCTACTTCAAACCCAAAGACGGTATCACTCACCTTTGATCTTCCTATTACCAATTCACCTTTAGAGCTTACAACGACTTTACGAAAAAAAATGCCGCAGTGGGAGGCTAACGTAGAGAAGTTTTCGCCGAAAACAATTAGCAAAGCACCGTTGCTGGAGAATATACATTCTGGAAAAGATATAGACCTTTTTGAATTTCCGGTACCTAAATGGAACGAACTTGATGGTGGGAGATATATTGGCACAGGTGATGTTGTAGTAACCAGAGATCCGGATACAGGAGAGGTAAATTTAGGTACATACAGGATTATGGTCCATGACAGACAGACTACGGCTCTCTACATATCACCGGGTAAGCACGGCAGATTAAATTATGAGAAATATCATGCAAGAGGAGAGCGTTGTCCAGTAGCAGTTTCGTTTGGGAATCATCCTCTAATATTTAGGATTGCTGGTTTTCCAGTTAAGAAGAATGAATATAAATATATTGGAGCAATTAGGGAAGAACCCGTTAATGTTATAACGGAAGAAATAACTGGCCTGCCAGTACCCGCTGATAGCGAGTTGGTGATCGCTGGCTGGTGTCCACCGGGCAAAACAAAGGAAGAAGGTCCATTTGGAGAAGCTCCCGGTTATTATGCAAGCAAGGTGCGTGGGGCACCCGTGATAGAGGTCGAGCGAATTTACCATCGAGATAATCCGATAATAGTTGGTTCACCCCCTGCCATACCACCCAGCGATTGCACCTACTGTATACATATAATGCAGAGTAGTCTGGCACATAATGACCTGGAGAAGTTCGGTGTTCCCGAAATTAGAGGAGTATGGCAGCATCATACAGCTGGAGCGAGATTTACTGTTGTTTCCGTAAAGCAAATGTACGGAGGGCATGCTAAACAGGCAGCGGTAGTAGCCTTGCAGTCTCCAGCAGTAGCCTATCTGGGCCGATACGTAGTTGTCGTGGATGAAGATATCGACCCGACCGATATCAATCAGGTGATCTGGGCCATAGCTACTCGGTCAGATCCTAAGGAAAGCATTGATATAATCCGCAGGACTTGGAGTAGCGCACTGGACCCGAGGATTCCTAAACCGGCTACTGCCTATCTCGATTCTAGGGCCATTATCGATGCTTGCAAACCCTTTGAGTGGATAGATGAATTTCCAGCGGCGGTTGAACACAATCCTGAACTCGTGGAAAGAGTAAGCAACAAGTGGAAAGATTTATTCTAGGAATAGACCAAGCGCTGTAGGCTTATTCTGATTAACGGTCAAATAGTGATATTGAGAACATTCTAGTTTCAACGAATAGATCACCAGCAAAATAAGTACCGGTTAAAGGAGAGATGTCTCGAAGATAGACAAAGTTCAAAATGATATCCTGGTCGCTGGAGGCTATATTGCTGGACTGACAGCAGCAACAAAGCCATTGATGGAGGATTAGTATGGATAGAGAGATAGTAGAAGCAGATGTATTGTGCGTAGGTGGAGGGCCTGCCGGTCTAATGGCTGCCATAAGGGCAAGTGAACGTGGTGCAAAGGTAGTAGTGGCCGATAAAGGAAACACGCTACGGAGTGGCGCAGCGGCAACGGGGAATGACCATGTTACCTGCTACATACCGGAAATACACGGTAAACTTGAGCCCATTATTGCAGCACATATGCAACGAGGCATAGGCAGACATGGAGATCTCTGGCGTACCCAGTTTGACCAATCTCATGACATAGTAAAGCTGTGGGAGAGTTGGGGTATTCACATGAAGTACAAGGGCGAATATGAATTTGCCGGGCATGCGTACCCGGGTTCGAATATCCCACCGATAAGCCTTAAGTTTCCTGGGCAAGACTTGAAGCGGATCTTGACTCGAGAAGCTCTTAAAAGAGGGATTAGAATAGTAAACAGGGTAATGGTATTTGACTTACTTCGTGATGATGGTATCACTGGTGCGCTAGGCATTCATACCAGAGAAGACAGGTTTGTCGAGTTTCAAGCCAAAAGCGCTATCTTGGGTACAGGTTTTTTAACTAGACTGTATCCAAGTCCAACACCCGGCTGGATGTTTAACATCGGTCGCTCACCAGCTACCACGGGCGATGGTCGGGCTATGGCCTACAGGGCAGGAGCCGAGCTGTTCAATCTCGAACTACCGCTCCGATGGTCGGGACCCAAGTACTTTAGCAGGCACGGAAAAGCAACATGGGTGGGTGTGCTTAGAGACACTCAGAACAAGCCAATTGGCCCCTTCGTTACCAGGCCTGATAGGAGATATGGGGATGCAACAGCCGATATTTTCACTAATTTGTTCGAAGACTACCAGAGATCAGGGCATGGGCCGGTATATATGGACTGCCGGGGTATTTCCGATTACGATTTTGAGTACATGATACACTGGCTCCAGCACGAAGGTAATACCTCGCTAATAAATTATATGCAGGAAGAGAATATAGACCTTAAAAAGAATCCCGTCGAATTTACAACCTACGAGATGCTTCCCATGGGAGGAGTGTACCATAACGAGAAAGGTGAAGCTTCAGTGAACGGACTGTATGCAGCAGGTGACGAACTGCAAGGTGCCTCTCTAGGTGGTGCAGCTGTATTTGGCTGGATTGCGGGAGAAAATGCTGCTATATATGTAAAGGGAGTGGGGACTCCCAACATAGAGAAGAAAAGGGCAATGATTGAAGAGAGAAAAAGTCTTATCAGTGAAATATTGAGTCGACAGGTAGGGGCTGGTTGGAAAGAGGTCAATCTTGCTCTCCAGCAAATAATGTATGATTACGCCGGATCCATTCGATCTGAGACCATGTTGAGCGCAGGTCTCAACTCTCTGCGGAGGTTAAAGGAGAAAGCAAATACCCAAATGATTGCCCAAAACCAGCATGAATTGATGCACTGTCTCGAAGTATTGAACCTGCTTGATCTGGGAGAACTGGTATTGATCATGGCAATGGAAAGAAAGGAGACGAGAGGTAGACATATCCGCGTCGATTATCAATACACAAATCCGCTGATGGAAAAAATGCTTGTCATCAAGCAGGTTGATGGTAAACCAGTTTTACAGTGGAGAGAAGTAAAACGCTAAAGGAGGATAGTTTTGCCACCAGTAGTAGATGAGGAAAAATGCACCCGCTGCGGCACCTGCGTCGATATTTGCAATTACGATGTATACTTTGACTCAAAGGAAAACGAGATTCCAGTGATAACCTATCCGGAAGAGTGCTGGCACTGCAATGCATGCGTGTTAGATTGTCCATCTGAAGCGATTAGGTTAAGGATTCCATTAACAGCAATGCTACTCTATAAATAGCTCTGGTGAAAATAGGTACGCCGAGTTATTTACAACACAGCTTACGGGTCGGGACCATCATAGACAGAGTTGCTGCACATCGAGAAGGATAATACGGTCAACTGGAACATATAAGGTAAACAAACTAAACACTAACGGGAGGTAAACTGGCATGATAATAGATCTTGAGATGCACCTTTTTTTAGAAGACAAAATGCAGGCCAGTAGTTTCAAATCCGGTAGAATCTGTGAGCGTTACTGGGATGCAGAAGGTAAAATGCACATCCGCACATCGAATGATGGTTCACGTGTCGACAAGTTTTTACAATTCATGGACGAAGCTGGTATAGATATGGCGATGCTGACGAACCAAAGCAAAACTCTGGAACAACATAAGAGGTGGCACGATCATTGCGCCAAGGTGGTGAAAGAACATCCCACGCGATTCGTTGGCTGTGCTAGTATTCCGCCGCTCGGAGGCAAGCCTGCCTTCAGGGAACTGGAGAGAGCGGTTAAGGAATTGGGGATGAGAGGAGTGCACATCTGGACAAACAACGATGGGCACCCTCTGGATTCCAGGAAAATGTGGCCGTTCTACGAGAAGGTATCCGAGTTAAATATTCCCATTGATGTCCATATAACACAAGATCCGGTGGGTTTTGACTCACTTCATGCTCCCTATGCGCTATATTACGTGGCAGCACGAGAGTTAGATATGATTGCTACGGTCTTCCGTGTTTGCTTTGGAGGTGTGTTGGAGGACTTTCCTGATTTAGTGTTCATAATGAACCACTTTGGTGGTGGCGTTTCATCAATTATAGAGCGCTTTGACGCCTACACAAGCTTTGCTGACCATCCCGGCTGGCCCGATTTCTATTACGGTAAACGCCTGATAAGTAAACCCTACAGGGATTATTTCAACAGGCTCTACTTCAATATGGCCGGGCGTGAGGCAGGGACGGCAACTGTAAAATGTGCTCTAACAAACATCAGCCCCAGAAAATTGATGTTTGGCACCGATTGGCCCCTAAACTATGACTATAATCCTCAAGGCGTCAGGCAATATATCGAAGAGATCAGGAAACTGGATCTGCCCGAGGATGATATAGATGCCATGCTGGGTGGGACTGCTGCCAAACTACTCAAGTTGTAGACCATTGAATTGGTAAATAAGCTTTAGCTAGGTGCGTTTCAGATTCCGAAATGCGTCATATACTATATATCAGAGGCAACGGAGTAGGCTGAGTAGCCATGCAGACGAAATATCAGACATGACAATTATCGCCAAGATTGGACAACCCATGTATAGCTTTGTGTGGTGCCTATACATAGCGCATAAATGCGGTTTTAGCGGTTTTAGGAAATAAGGTTGGAAATAAGTCCGATCATCGCTTGAGCGAAAGTCAAAGGAGGAATTGACGAGATAAAGATAGAAACGGCAAATCTAGAGACGCAGGAATTACATAAATTGATAGGGATTGCTCTTACTCCTCGCCCCGTTACCCTTGTTTCTACTATAGGCCAAAATGGTTCATATAATGCAGCACCCTTCAGCTCCACTGCACACATTAGTTCAAAACCACTAATTATCTGCATTTCCTTTGGACTACGGAAAGGGCAAAAGAAAGATACATTAAAGAATATTGAGTTCTCGCATGATTTTGTAGTCAATGTTGTCGATGAAGACTTGATTCAGCAAACAGTTCAAACATCAGCAGATTACCCAGGTGATATAGACGAAATACGGGAGGTTGGACTTACTGCTCTTAGTAGTGAAAAAGTAAAGTCACCTCGAATTGCTGAATCTAAAGTGAGCTTTGAATGCCAGCTAATACAGAAATTGGAGCTAGTGGAAGGACAAGACCTCAGAAGTGTTGTCTTTGGAGAAGTTGTGTTAATGCATATCAATGACGAATTGTGGATTGAGGGCAAGATAGACCCATCTCGATTGAGAGCCGTTGGACGTTTAGGAATAGGGCTCTACTGCAGGACTGAAGATATATTGGAGATAAATCGCTCCTGAGTGCACTCATAAAAAGAAAGCTAAGTCCGAGCTAGTCAAGGGGAGATGGCTCATAACATAGATGGCTAGAAAAAATTAAGGTACAGGATTTACTATACATTCCATCGAAATGAAATGAGAACGTTACAGTTACGAACATTAGACTATTGGTCACACCAACGTAAATAGCTTATACCATTCTGGTTGTTTATCAAGAATTAGCAGGATTATTAGATAAAAATTAGACGTGCAAGAATATAATCAATATAAATCACTGAACGAGAAACAAAACAAGTTATTCTACGGTTGGATAGTAGTAGTCATTTCATTAATTATTGTTTCCACACTTGCGGGCATACGTACTTCCTTTGGCATGTTTTTTAAGTCACTGGCAACTGAATTCAACATTACACGTACAGAAACTTCAAGCATATACTCAGCTTATCTAATGATCTCTGCTACCTTTTTTCTTATAAAAGGCTGGGCAATTGATAGGTATGAACCGAAAACCATCATTAGTTTGATGGGATTATTTACTGGCTTAAGCTTGTTGATAACAAGTCAGATTAATTCCCTGTGGCAAATATATATAAGCTATAGTCTATTATTATCTTTTGGGGCAGTAGGAATAATAGTAATGTTAACACCAGTTATTTCAGGATGGTTTCATAGGAACCGTGGGTTTGCTTTAGGTATAACTTCATCAGGAGTGGGGTTAGGTACACTAATTGTTGCACCCCTCGCCGGTTATCTAATTTCAAATATAGGTTGGCGCATGTCATATCTTGTGATGGGATTATTGGCTTTCATTATTGTAATTCCACTAGCCATGTTACTTAAAAGAAATCCTGGAGAAGATATAGCTATGACCAATGGATTAAAAGAGGAAAGCTCTAAAATGATTGGCCTTTCTTTAATAGAGGCATTGAGAACAAGTAGCTTTTGGCTTATTTCATCTATTTGGTCATTGTTTGCCCTAGCATGGGGAATAATAATGACCCATATTGTACCTTATGCAACCGATTTAGGTATTTCCACAGTTGAAGCATCAACCATTCTTAGTATAATGAGTGGATTCCAAATTATATCGAGATTAGCAGCAGGTAGAGCTTCAGATATTGTAGGGAGGAAAATCCCATGCACAATTTGTGCTGTGTTCGGTACTTGGGCGCTAGTGTGGTTAATCTGGTCACACGAGTTATGGATGTTCTATATATCTGCCGTTTTTTTTGGTTTATCATATGGAGGAATTGCCGTAATTATCCTGGCAATGGCTAGTGATACTTTTGGCAGGCGTAGTCTCGGAGTAATAACTTCTGCAATATATTTGTGTTTCTCAATAGGGGCCGCGATTGGGTCATCTCTTTCTGGTTACATATTTGATACAACCAAAAGTTATACAATTGCTTTTATTATTGGAGCAGTCGCACTTTTATTTATTATCCCTCTTATTGTTCCTATCAAGCCTGAAATAAATGCAGAGATTTAAATTAACTCAGTGTACAACTGGTATTTTCAGGATAAAATAGTTTATTATAATTAATTTTTTAACGATGGTTAAGCGCTAGGTATCTTTTAATACCTGGCTTTATTTATTACTGAACAATGTTCAGCAGGCACTACTTTTTACAAAGCTGCGATTTTGGGCTAAAATAGACACGATTTTCGCGGGAGTAACTCATTCGGCGTAAAGAATAACTCTGAATTGACCCTGCAACCAACAATTGGGCAGATTGTTTAATCCTATTAGCCACTCTCGTTTGTCTTGTGTAAAACGCTTTGTATTAATTCTATTATGTTTTATTAATTTCGCATATTTTATTTTCTCAAGGGTGGGGGTACAATGAACACACCTTGTACATCTCAGTGCTTTCGGAGAATTGATGAATATTGCGCTTAGTCTTGTGATTGCCTATTTGCTGGGTTCAATACCATTCGCCTATATTATCAGCCGACAAAGAGATCTGGATATTCGCCTAGTCGGCGACCGAAACGTTGGAGCATTTAATGTGTTCCGTCATGGAGGGCTGGATATTGGTTTGGTTACTCTTATGCTAGATATAGGAAAAGGCGCAGCGGCGATAATCATAGCAAATGCCCTACATGTTGGTCAACTAGTGGTATTTCTTGTGGGCATAATAGTTGTTGCCGGACATAACTGGCCAGTATTTTTAAGATTCAGGGGGGGACGAGGGGGAGCAACGGTACTGGGTGTTCTTTTTACTTTGGTCCCTTGGGAGTTGGCAATAACCCTTTCTTTAGGTATTTTGGTGCTATTTACCACCCGAAAAAGTATCTGGGTTGGAATGGTCCTATTTATCCCTTTGCCCTTTATCTGCTTTATTGCCCATCGCCTCTCAGGTGAGCCGCCGCTGGCTATTGTAATCTATACTATGATTCTACCATGCCTTTCTGGTATTACTCACTGGTTGACCACATGGCACTTGCCACCAGACGCGAAAAAAGAAGCGGCAACTTTCTGGATTGCAAATCCTAAAGGCCATCAAGGCTGAACAAAAGTCCAATAACTGGTAACTCTAACTTAAAGAGTGGTATCCTTTATAGGGGTAGGTCAGCTAAACTATCAAATCAACAGGTGCCTAATACCCTAATACAACATAAATGTTAGTCGATATCTCTTTAATTTCATATGTACTACGCTAGCCAGCGCTTAATTATAGGAGGTATACAATGCTAAAAGAAGTTATTGCTCCGGATACTGTATTCAAAGCTAGAGGTTATTCGCATGCCTTTAAGGTAGGTAATACGATTTATATTGCAGGTCAGGTACCATTTGATCGGGAGAATAAAATAGTAGGTAAAGGCGATATTGTAATACAGACTGAGCAGGTTTATGAAAACTTGAAAAACGTTCTTGAGGCTGCTGGCGCAACCATGGCCGATATTGTTAAACTAACCTGGTATGTCCGGCATTTCGACGATCTGTTAAAAACTGGCGACGTTTTTCGCAAATACTTCCAGCGGCCATATCCACCGACCACCGCCCTGGAGGTTAGCCGCTTAGCTGATCCAGACCAGTTGATCGAGGTAGAGGCCATAGCTGTTGTAGAATAGAAGCTTGAGATAGCTTCCCACCATAATTAGAGCATATGCTGATTTTATTAGATCCTGATTTAACATGTCTCATATTAGATCACAATCTCCCAACCTTGATCGCCTCATTCATTGTTTTGCTAATAAAAAAGGCATGCTTCCGCTCACAATGAGATCCAAATCACGCCAAATTTAGCTGACTACTTATAAAAATAATAAGTGCAAAGGAGATGATATGACAACGGAAATCAAAAGAGCAATATGTATGTGGTGTCACTGTCACTGTAAAGTAGATATGCACATCCAAGACGGTAAATTCGAAAAGATGGTGGGATTAACAAACGATCCACGCAGTGAAACTATTCAACGCATAGTTACAGCTTGCGCCCGTGCTCGGCACGCCACAGAATATTACTACCATCCTGATAGACTAAGGTATCCAAGAAAACGAGTAGGGGAAAGAGGAGAAGGCAAATGGGAGCAAATTACCTGGGAGCAAGGTCTCGACGAAGTCGCTGAAAAGCTAGAAAGTCTGAGAAAGCAGTATGGAGCCGAGACGCTTGCGTCCAGTAGCGGCACATACCGGACACATGACGAATATAGAATACGTTTTTTAAATCTCTTTGGTACCCCCAACAATATGGGTGCAGGAAACATATGATACGGTCCGGGTATTGCCGGGCTGGCAATCCTAGGTTGGTGGAATAATTTCGGTGGCTTTGGGAGAAGCACCAAATGTTTAATTCAATGGGGAGCCAATCCTAAAGAATCTTTCCGTAGCGTATATTTTGCAACTCAAGATCTCCTGAAAAGAGGTGGCAAGTTTATCGTGATCGATCCCCGCAGAACAGAGGATGCCGAAAAGGCCGATATCTGGCTGCAGGTCAGACCGGGTACGGATGCTGCCTTAGCTCTGGGTATGATAAACGTGATTATCCAGGAAAAGCTTTATGATAAAGATTTCGTTGAAAAGTGGTGCTACGGATTTGACGAGTTATCTGAAAGAGTTGCTGAGTATCCTCTTAGCAGGGTGGAAGAAATAACATGGGTACCCAAGGAGAAGATAAGGGATGCGGTAAGGATGTACGCCATCATAAAACCATCTTTTATCTACCATTCAATGGGGATAGAGCATTTGCAGAATTCTATAGAAGCCTATCATGCCAGAACCATTCTGGCTCTGATAACGGGAAATATCGACATCAAGGGTGGAGAGGAACTCCGGATGGGTCCACCTGAAGTGGTGTCTGAATATGACGTTGAACTGAATGCCAGCTTTCCGCCCGAGCAAAAGAAAAAGCAGATCGGGATCGACCGATTTAGACTACAGGCTTTACCTGGATTTGACCTGATTATGGAGAAATATGCCAAGGCACAATTTGGTAAAGGTCATGTGGCATTTGCCAATGGCCCAAGCGTTTACCGTGCCATGGTTACTGGCGATCCCTATCCAGTAAAGGCCATGATCACTGTATCAAGTAATCCACTGATAACCCAGGCAAATGCTAAACTGGTTTACCAAGCAATTAAGAACCTGGATCTCTATGTCGTCAGCGACTTCTGGATGACGCCTTGTGCAGAACTGGCTGATTATGTATTTCCTTCGTCTTGCTGGATGGAGAGGGCAACATTACACACCTGGTCCGACACTTTCAACTTTGTCGACTGTAACGAGGCGGTCATGCCTGCCCGGGTGGAGGGCCAATTTGACCGGAGAACAGATTACGACTTCTGGAGAGGCCTTGGGATACGACTGGGCCAGGAAAAATACTGGCCGTGGGAGACACTGGAAGAGGCCTATGATGATCGATTGAAACCTATGGGGAAGACCTTTAAAGAGCTCTGTGCTGAAGGTGGTTATTATCGCTGGCCAAAGGTAGAGAAAAAATATGAAAAGGCTGGCTTTGGTACGCCTTCAGGCAAAGCGGAACTATATTCCCAGGTATTCCAGCAGCTGGGTTACGATCCGCTGCCACAATACTATGAGCCATCGGAAAGTCCGATAAGCCGTCCTGATCTGGCTCAAGAGTATCCTCTGATTTTAATAGCTGGAATGAGACATTATCCCTTCTATCATTCCGAGCACCGGCAGATTCCGTCTCTCAGGAAAGAACACCCGTATCCAATTATGCAAATGCATCCTGAAACTGCCGCGAAGCTGCAGATTACCGATGGTGACTGGGTCTGGATTGAGACTCCGAGAGGAAGAGTCAGGCAACGGTGCAAGTTGTTTGATGGCATTGAGCCCAGGGTAGTGTCTGCACAACACGGGTGGTGGTATCCAGAGATGCGAGGCGAGGAACCTTGGCTACATGGGGTTTGGGAATCGAACATAAATGTTGTAGTCGATGATGAACTGGATCATTTGAACAGGCTAAACGGAGGCTGGCCACTCAGAACTGCATTGTGCAAAGTCTATAAAGCAACAGGATTTTAATACGTTATTATCTGGTTGTACATTATCATCGTTTACGGTACAACTGAGTAATGGACAATTCAGCCAGTTGGCCTTTCTTAACAAGCTCCCCCAGGTAGCCTTAACTTTTACCAATCCTGAACACCTTTATCCCAACTTTGGCTCCAAATTTTCAGTATAGGAAAAGCTGATAACTAATTATTAAGATGGTTAAGCGTTAGGTATCTCTTAATACCTGGCTTTATTTATTACTGAACAATGTTCAGCAGGCACTACTTTTTACAAAGCTGTGATTTTGGGCTAAAATAGACACGATTTTCGCGGGAGTAACTCAGTGGTAGAGTTCCTGCCTTCCAAGCAGGCTGTCGCGGGTTCGAGCCCCGTCTCCCGCTCCATTTAGCTTAAAAATCCGCTAAATATGGCGGATTTATTATATCCAGATGCCCTGCCATGAAAGCAAGTTGTCATAAATGTGAAGCTAAATCTACTTAAAATTCAAAAACCGACACCCTGCCTAGCCACAGTTCTCCGTTAAGATTGTCATTTGTTCGCTTGAGACAGTGCCATTTGAGATAAAGATTCACTGTTCCATAAATAGTTGTCACTAATCGAATAAAATGATATCCTTTCAACTATCAAGAGGTAACATATGGGAATAAAAGATTTGATCTTTAAGGAAATCGAAAGGGTTCCTGAACAACATCTTCCCGAGGTATTGGATTTCATCCGCTCACTGGAAGAAGGCAAGGTATTTAAGGAGAAAATAGGTACAGCCATAGCCAGTGAAACTTCGCTGAAAAAGGACTGGCTAAGGCCAGAGGAAGATCAAGCTTGGAAAGACCTGTAAAAGGCGACGTAGTTGTTGTCCCCTTCCCTTTCTCTGACCTGACCCGCTCCAAAAAGCGCCCCGCTTTAGTTGTTGCTGAACTGGAAAAAGATGACTTGATCCTGTGCCAGATAACCAGCCAGGAAATCAGAGATAGATATGCAATACCATTGGAAGAGAATGATTTCGAAAACGGGATTCTTGGGCAGAAAAGCAATATTAGACCGAATCGCATATTTACCGCAGACCGTCATATAATTCTATATCGTGCAGCTCATCTTAAACCAGGTAAAATAAAGGAAACCATTAATAAGATAATTGATATTTTACAGCAATAATCGGTTATACTTTCTGAATCCTCAGATAGCCAAGGAATTGGGATTAACCAGAGAGCACGTCCAGGATATACCGGAACAAGGCTATAGAGCTAGTTACGCAGGAATTTCTATCTCGTGTCGGGCATTCCAATCTCGTATTTAAAGAATAATACCATTATAGATTCCCTTACTTAACTATCACCATAAGAAGCTTTATAGTGCTCTCATTGCATTACTGAAAAAACATCTCCTTGACCAAGTTGTGACTAATGGCTAAAAATTCACTGTCTTTCCAGAAATTCAACACAAATGGGATTAGTCTAGTTTGGCGAATTGAGCACATATTAATATAATATGCTCATGAAGAACATAAAAATGATTTTAATATTCGGTCTCATGATAGGCGTTATACTTATCGTTATAGGTTGGAGCTATTATCGAGTTACCACAGCATACAACAGTGATGTTCATGCCGCTATTCCCGAACTAGCTTTATATATAGCTTCTGCCACTGCAGTTATTGCAGGACTAGGACTAATATTGACTAATAAATCGCTGATACTTACTCGGGAAACAACAAGGCCGTTTCTTAATGTAGATATGAATATCCCTGGTGGAGCTAGTATTGATAGAAGAATTGTTAATCTAGTAATAACTAACACCGGTAATTTGCCAGCCGATCATGTTGTTGTAGATTGCCACTGGTATTCATTAATTAATGATATTGTTGAAGATTGGCCAGTGCAACTGGAAAAACCGTGTCAGTCGATCATTTTCCCTTCTGATAAAGCAGAACCCACATATATCATAGAGGAGCAATCTGAGGTTGCGAAGCTCTATAATATTGAGAACGGTGCGAAAATAACTATCAGTTATCGAAACAAACTGACTGGATCAAGACATACGACTAGAAGAACATTCCGCATTGTTATTGCGTCGATATCCTCCGCCATCAATATGCCACAACCTATTTCCGTCCCTAGTGAAGATTTTTGGGACTAATCACCGTCATCCGGTACGTCGTACTTGGAGAAGGATTTTGTCGAAAATATGGATGGGTGTAACCTGGATTTTTTGCCCCTACACATTCATTAGTTATCACACTTCTTGCATTTTTTCTGGTGGAGCGCAATAACAGAAACAGATGCGAGCCGAAGGGTGACACCCTGCCTGACAAAGCACTCAGGTTCGGTTTAAATCTGAGTTTGAAGCTAGGGAGCTTCTGATTCGATGCGATGCCGTCCAAGCAGGCTGTCGCGGGTTTGCGACCCATCTCCCACTCCATTTGACCTGAAAAGCCAAATTTCAAATACGAAATTACCGAAAAAGCCGCCTACTGAAGCGGTTTTCTTTATTGGGAAAAAGTTCATTTTGGAGCTCAAGCGATACTAATTGCTGGGGCATAAAGTATTCTACCAACTCTGGCCAGAAGGCTAAGTCATACTCACCAGACAAGGTTTGTCTCAAGTTCGGATTGCGCTCCAGAAAAGGCCAGGCAATCGGTGAAGTGATGGAGCCGTCTCGAATTCCGCCAGTTTGCGGCTGAAGACGTCTAGATTTCTGGCTCTGCCGAGAAAGGGATATGGCCACCAGCCGAATGGTGCCCGTACCACTGTCTTCTGAGGACGGTGAAGCATCAGCGCATTTGTTACTCGACAGGTACCTGACTGAATATCTCCAATCGTCGAGCCTGGATAGCCACCCCACGGTGCAATCATTGTGTAGAACCCAAGAGTACCCGGGCCGTTCAGTGCCACCGTCCCATATCGTAAGTTCTCAATTGCTTGCTCTGTTGCCATTCTGACCTTTGAATCAGACAGGCTTCTATCGCTCACCACAATCGTTGCCGACAAGGTGCCCCACACTTTGTTGTTGAGGAACTCTACAGCCCGATCAAGAAACTCAGGTACAGAGGGAGCATCAAGGGAGACCTCACCACACAAGCCCGAGAACGATTCGTGCCTAAAGCAGATCTCGTCACGCGCCTTCGGATCCAGGTCAAGTATAAGCGTCCAGGGGACATGGTCAGCAATAGTACGACCAATCTGGATCGCCTCAGGATGATGCCTTACAAACAACTTCTGGGTATCTGCCGACCCTGGGTAATATGCCTGGATGGGCGTGACTTCTCCCAAAGCACTTACCAGAGAATCAAGGAATGCTTTGCGGTATGGCCAGCTACTATGTAATACTAGAACGCGGGGTGCGAAGCAGATGTAGCCTTCGTGGCGCATCATCCAAAAGGCCATCTTGGCGGCCTGGTGCTTGACCTGCTTCTTGCTCCAATCACCAGGGACGATGATCCAGGGCGTGATACAACCCAATTCACCTTGCACTGGCTTCGTAACCAGTGGTGTCCCATTGGCTTTGCGCTGTCTCCCTGCCTCTCCCTGCCCGAATACGATAGTGTCGAACGTACGGTCTGATCCGGTCATATGTACTTCATCAACAAGTTCATGATACACCGAGTAATTACCTTCCTCGACCCCACCATAGACGATGCGCAGGAAACCTCGATCAATAAGTGCGCGGTAACCCTCCTCCATTAGTGGGCCAATATAAGAGTTGATTGGGTTCATCTTCAGAAGAACGACACGAAGATCAACAAACAACTTGTGAAAAACGTCGGACGTTGGAAGAGAAGAAGCATTGCCTGCGCCGAGCACAAGTGCAACCATCCCCTGCCTGTCAGTTTCGTAGTATTGGCTCGCTTGCATTTCACAAGCCTGCTCAACTGAAACACCTGGCTCCAGCCAGACATCAATTGTAAGATCACGAAAGGCAAGAGCGTGTGGCAGAGAGTCAGGATAGACTCGAGCCGCAACTTGGCGATTAGGGAGCTGGCGATAGCCACCTGATACCTTTGGTTTGCGTCCATCACGAATCGCGCTCAACGAGCGCAAGAGCATGGTGTGCAGGCGGTTTATGGGGGCTATCTCAAGCCAATCCCAGTCATTACCCGTTTCCCGTTCAGCGATTCCCTTAGCGGCAACCGAATAACACACCCAGCGATCCCAGACTTTCTTGAAATCCTTGCGTATTTGTTCGAGAATTGCAATCCGTTCATCAATTGGCAGATCGACCCACTCCTGGCGGTGGGCCACAAGTTCCGACAATGCCTTGTCCACTTTCTCTCTTGATGTTGGTGGTGGACGAAAAGGATCACTCATATAGAATATATATTTATTATTCATGACTTAGCCTCTCTACCTATGACTATAGCCAATACCATCGGACGCACAAGTTCGTATACAAGTAGCAGCATATTCCCAAAGATATCGTCCGTCAATTTCGGTTTCTTTGAAGGCCTGTTTGTCTCATTATCGCTGACTACATACAGATACATATTCCATATCAAATGTTGGCAAATAATGACCTAAATACCTCACATTGCCGGCAGAGCTGCATCTTCTTATTCCAATTCTCTTGAACTTGACCGCTACAGACCGTTCCATTAATAAACCAGCAAATATGACCCGCCTGAAATTCCCAAGCGGGACATTTCATTTTTGTTTTTATGTCACATTTCTTTTCCTGCCAGCAAGATTTAATTTTTTTCGTTGGAGCTATCTTCATATAGAGAAGGAACAGCATTTGGCGTTCTATCAGTGCTGGTACTTTTCTCCATTTTTGCTCAAAGCTCTGCACAGCTCTTCTAGAAATGTCCAGCAACTGAGCCATCTGGGCTTGGCTCTTGCCCAGATGTTCACGAATATTGTAAAACTCACTGCTATTCACATCAAAAAACCCAAACTACTCTAATCAATTAACACTGGACTTTTTTAACCAATGTAAATGTTTAAACCCAGTTGATAATATATCACGTTGTGATATATTATCTCTATGATACCATCAAAGAAATGGAGTAGTAAATGGCAACATCAGCAAAGACAGCAATTATCGCAACCCGGCAAAAGATTCGGTTAACGATTCTTTTTTTCATGGTTATTACTTTTCCAATCCTGATGAACTATTTCTCAGTATTCCTGATCATTGAAGGATCATCTAAAGGTATCATGGTCTTCAGTTTCTTTTTCTGGACAATCTGGGTAGTGTTAGCTTTATTCTTTGGTAGAGCGGCTTGCGGTTGGCTATGTCCTCTTGGAGCTTTCCAGGAGACCAAAGACCGGATGGCTCCTAAGAATCTAGCTAGCGTAAGACACTTAAAATGGGTAAAGTATGTGTTTGCCACAGTCTGGGTTGGAGCGATTGTATTTTTTGCTATCACTGCTGGAGGATACAAAACTATAAATCTTCTATACAACACAGAATCCGGGGTGTCAGTAAATACTACACAGTCCTGGATTACATGGGGGATGATAGTACTAATTATCCTGCTGCCAACATTCTTGATTGGCAGGAGAGGATTCTGTCACTACTTTTGCCCCTGGGGTGTCTTGAACATAATCAGCACAAAAATAAAGAACTTCTTCGGCTGGTCTTCACTTCACCTAGAAGGTGCTAAGGATAAATGTAAACAGTGCCGCACCTGCTTGGCCAATTGTCCCATGAGTTTGTCTATTGGAGATATGATTCAATCAGGTTCCGTGAAGAACGACGAGTGTATCCTGTGTGGTACCTGCGTGGATAATTGCCCCAATGAAGCAATAAGGTACTCTTGGGGTAAGCCGCAAATATCAGGTTTGGAGGTAAAGAAGAAGAAAAGCCAATATGCCTAAAGTTGAACTTGTATTAACGGTTTTTGATCTAGTACTTGGTATTGCATATGTGATTTAGCTATATTGTGTACTATACCTGTAAAATAACTGTTATACTCCTTGGCATCGGATTATTTGCACTATCTGTTGCTAAACTGCAAAAGGCAAAAGATTACAGACTGATACAGACTTAGATAAAAGTCCTCACTCGTGTTTAAGGTAAAAAAAGACCATATTTTACGTTTGACCAAATATGAACTCTAAACTGGAAAGAATTGTAGCCAAAATGAATAGGAAAGTAGGTGTTCTACACAGGGGGATTGCCTGGATAGCCGATATCTTGTTCTTATCTATTTTCTTCTTCCCGATAACCTATTGGTATTCAGGGAAATGGGTCATGGGCCCTGAAGAGCATCTCTGGGGTATCAGTGACCCTATTTGTCTTGTATTCCTGTTTATTATCTTTACTTATCTCATCCTCATGGAAGCCTACGTTGGTTGGACAGTAGGTAAGAGAATAATGGGGATGAGAGTTGTGGATGGCAATGGTAATAGAATTGGCTTATCTAAGTCAGCAACTAGAAACCTGCTAAGGCTCGTGGATGGTTTACCGGCATTTAATATCCTCGGCATTATTCTAATCGCCCGCTCCATTAGATTCAACATCTGCCCAATGAGGTGGATTTTCATATATCTAGACTCCCTGCCATAAAAGCAGATTGCCAGATGTTTCAAGTTAATCCAATTAGAAAGCGAAAAGGCGACGACCTGCCTGCTATCAATAAAAATGGTTAAAATCACCCCTTAGTCCAGACTCACAGCATAACGGCTTATATGCTAGCCGGCTAGCTTCAGTTCGAACAATTTATTAAAGAATTGCTAAGCAAAACAATTAATATGGTTGACATTGCATGATATTATCGTTGTAATATATATCGTTTATTTTACGTTATTTATATTTAACGCCATATATTCTGACACAATCGAGAACCCACATCGGTGATAAGAGTAAATATTATTGACAGGGCTTTCCGGGGGCTTGTCAAGGTAGTAAATAAATGCTATTATTAATATAGCGTGAAATTAACGCAATATCAAATATAAGAAATACTGATGCTTCGTCCTAGAGCAGCAATCCTAACCCTTTACGGTGATTACGTACGTTATAGAGGGGTCGAAATTGGAATCGGCAGCCTGATTAAACTGCTGGGTAATTTCGATCTTTCCGAGCAGTCTGTCAGGTCAGCCGTATCGAGGATGTGCCAGGCCGGTCTACTTAAAGTGAGGCGCAGTGGAGTGAGGAGTTATTATTCGCTAACGGAGGAAGGCCATAACTTATTGACCAAAGGAACGCAGCGCATTTTTGTGCGAAAGAACAATCAATGGGACAGAAGTTGGAACATAGTTACCTACTCCGTACCTGAGCGAAGAAGAGAGGCGAGAGATCGCCTGCGCCTTGAGCTGAGCTGGATGGGGTACGGGCCCTTAAGCGAGGCTACTTGGATATCACCCTATGACCTGACTAAAGAAGTGGAAGATTTAGCCAAGAGGCTTCAAATCAAGGGGAACATTCAAACGTTCCAGGCCAGGCATAAAGGTTCCACCGATCCCAAGAAGATAGTTTCCCGGTGTTGGGATTTGAGTAGAATACATGAGCGGTATGCTAACTTCATAGCTAAATACCGTCCTAAGCTGGAGTATCATCTTAAACGCCTTCAAGCTGGTGAAAATGTTGAGCCCAGTGAATGTTTTGTAGAGAGATTTAACTTAATTCATGAATATCGCAAGCTCCCCTTCCTGGATCCTGATTTGCCCCAGGAGCTTTTACCAGAAAACTGGCTGCGTCCCAAGGCAGCTGCTCTATTTAATGAATACCACAATTCACTCACCGAGAAAGCCAATGAATACTTCGACTCAGTGGTCAAGAACTACCAACGCACAGGGAGGACCTTAAACAGAAGAGACTAAATGCACTGACGAAAGACCTCATAGAGGCGGGAATCCACTTCCGGTTTCCCTCCGGGAACGGGAGAAAAACGGAGCGCTGACAAGAGTAGATAGAGTGTCATGTAGTTCTTAATTAGGAAGGATTACTGAGAGGCTAAGTTACCTGAGGGGATAAATAAATGAGATACGCAGAAACAGGGATTAACTTGGAAATTGATCTATCACGGGGAAACATTGAGAGGGTAGCAACCGACCCAAGATTAACTGAACTTCACCTGGGGGGACTGGGTACTAACGCCAAGATATTATGGGATAGGGTTCCCCCTGAAATTGAACCCTTTTCTCCTGATAATCTCCTGATATTTAGCTCCGGTCTTTTAGGTGGCACACCCGCTCCCGGCGCTAATCGTACCATCGTTTCTACCATTTCCCCTCAAACGCAGTTAATGGCTTATTCAATGATGGGAGGTTTTTGGGCACCGGAACTGAAATTTGCCGGTTATGATAAGGTGATCATTCACGGCAAGTCCCCCAATCTGGTCTATTTGTGGATTCACAATGACAAAGTAGAAATTCGAGATGCCAGTCATCTCCATGGGAAAGGCGCCCTTGAAACTCAAGTGCTTATTCGACAGGAGTTGAATGAGCCGAAAGCCCACGTCGCTGCTATCGGCCTGGCCGGTGAAAACAGGGTCTATTATGCTTCCATCGAGCAGGGCAGGTCCAGTGCCAGCCGGCTTGGAATAGGCGCCGTTATGGGAGACAAAGGATTAAAGGCGATAGCAGTCCGCGGAACAAAGGATGTCAATATCGCCCGACCGGTTGAATTTATAGAGCTCTGCAACGAAGTACTTAAATATATACAGTACCGCGCAGAAAATCCAATTAAAGGAGTACCGCCCATTTTAGCCGGGCTGGGGTCTCCGCAAGAGATGGCAATACATGATGAGGAGTGGCACACCACTAGTTTCACCTGGGGAAATGCCCGGGTGCGGAGAAAAGATTTTTGGAACGAAGAGGTCGAAAAGCAGTGGACGGAGGCTCAAGAAACTGCGCGGCAGCGGTTACTAAGCTGCTATAACTGTCCGATGAAATGCGGGGCATTAATTGCCTACCCAGGAGTTTCAGAGTACATGATGAAATGCTACTCGAAACTTACCTATACAATGGCAGCTTTTTCAGACCTGGATTTTGGTTTTAGAATCGCTCAGCGTGCTACGGAGTATGGAGTGGACGGATTCTCGACCCCGCAAGCTATGGCCTTCGCCCTTGAGCTTTATGAAGCCGGCATTTTGACAGACAAGGACATGCCAGGATTCCCGACCGATAATGAGGAACGATTCTTCTGGTTACTTGACAGAATTGTTCGGAGAGAAGGGATTGGGGATGTTCTGGCTAATGGTGTGTACTGGGCAGCCCGTCAGATTGGCAAGGGGGCAGAGGAGTACGATCACAATACTATTAAGAAACATGAGCAGTTGCCTCTCAAGCTTGGAATGCTGAATCCTGTTTATTTCCTTATGTATGCTACCGGCGAGAAGATAAACATCACCCAGATTGAAGGGCAGTTCCCACAGGCGCCTTACGCTACAATGGAGGAGAGAGAAGAGTTTGTAAAGGACTGGATCCAGGTTCCTGATGAAAAGTTTAAGCAATATTTTCTGGACTGGGATCCACGCGGAGAACGCTCAAATCCTTATTACCCGACTGTTCAAGCAACCTGTGAAATTGTTGACTGGATGGAGAAGATGCACTACCTTGATGACGCCCTCGGGATATGTGCCGGTCTGTCATCATTTCCCCTGAAGCCACCCTATCACATACACAATTATCCGGCTTTAATCTCATCAGCGACCGGGATCGATATCGATGAAGCTGGACTATGGCAACTAGCTAGCAGGAATCGAACATTACTTAGATCTGTTAATATAAGAAGAGGGATGAGGAGAGCTGACGAGAAGCCGCCTGAAGACCATTGGAAGAGGAGGTTTCCCGAGCTTGAAGAACAGCTCTTAGATGAGTATTACAAATTTAAAGGGTGGAATAATCAGGGTATTCCTACTAAAGAGTACTTACATGAATTGGGTCTGGATTACGTAAGCGAAGAATTTGAACAGAGAGGGATTCTAAAAGAGAAGAAAATTAAGGCTACCGTCGAAAACGGAGTCCTCGAACTCAACGCTCCCAAAGATAAAGAGGCTAAATCCGAGAAGATCGAGGCAAAAGCAAAACAGCTACAGGAAGAAAAGCCAAAGAAGAAAAGAACTGGAGCCAGGAAGCCTAAATCGACTAAGAGGCCCAAGGAGAAAGGATAACCGTACTCCAGAGCACCACTGGAAGAATAGATACCCTGAAAGTGAAGCTAACTTGACGAGTCGTGTAAATTTAAGGTATGGAATAATGAAGGTATTCTTACTAAAGATACCTTACACAAATTAGGCTTGGATTACGCTAGCAAAGACTTAGAACTAAGAGGGATTTTAAAAATGAAGAAAGTCAAGGTAATTAAGATCGATGTTGATAAATGCAATGGTTGCCGGGCATGTGAGGCAGTTTGCTCCGCCTTTCACGCTGAGCCAAAATACAGCAGCACTAATCCGGAGAGATCGCGGATTCGGGTGCTTTTTGATCCGCTAAAAGATATCTATGTTCCGGTAATGGCCGGTGACTATACTGAAGCCGAATGTAATGGCAGATACACCTGCACGATTGATGGGAAGGAATACAGCGAGTGTGCCTTTTGCAGGTCTTCCTGCCCGGCCAGGGATCTTTTTAAAGAACCAGATTCCGGTCTCCCTCTAAAGTGTGATATGTGTGAAGAAGAACCGCCACTAGAAGAGCCCTTGTGTGTTCAGTGGTGCTTATCTGATGCCTTGACGTACGAAGAGAGGGAAGAGGAAGAGGAAGAAGAAGAAAAGCGGGAAGAGATGGAGATAGGATTAGAATCACTGGTAAATAAATATGGAATGGAGAAGCTCATAGATACCATTGCCCGGATGTCGAAGAAGAGTTGAAACATTAAGGCGAAAGAAGAGGTTTAAAAGATAGTGGAGACTATAGAACTAGCCCCCTTCAAAGACGTAATAGATGGCATAAAAGAGACTGGTGGGGAAGACCTCAGGTTATGCTATCAATGCGGACTATGTGAGACTGTCTGTCCCTGGAATCGGGTAAGAGATTTTCTTACTCGCAGCATTATCCATCAGTCACAATTAGGTATGGTTGATTTCGGATCAGAAGATTTGTGGCTGTGTGCTACCTGTGGCGCCTGTGTGAAGCGCTGCCCGCGTGGGGTGGGGATTATTGATATCATGAGGGCTATGCGCAGGCTGCTAGTGCCAGACGGTGTAGTTCCTGCTAGCATCCCTAACCTTCGGAGTGTAATGACAAGTATTGCCAGTGTAGGTAATCCCTGGCTACAAGAACCGGAGAACCGGGCAAATTGGGCTAAAGGCCTGGGGGTAAAGGAGTTCAGCGAGGAAACTGAGTTACTATATTTCCCATGCTGCACTCCAGCCTTTGATCCACGAGCCCAAAAGGTAGCCCAGGCAACGAGCGAAATCCTTAACAAGCTTGGGGTAGACTTCGGGATTCTGGGACCCAAAGAGAATTGCTGTGGTGAGAGTGTACGCAAGGCGGGCAATGAGGAATTATTCAAGCGCTTAGCCAGGGAAAACATCAAAACTTTTATTGATAACGGGGTGAAGAAAATCCTTGTTTCTTCCCCTCATTGCTACCACACATTCAAGAACGAGTATCCAGAATTTAAGGCTAACTTCGAGGTAGTTCATATCTCGCAATATTTACATGAGCTTATTAATGAGGGAAGGCTTGAGCCAACCAAGGAGTATGGGAAAAAAGTTACTTATCATGACCCATGTTACCTGGGGCGTCATAACGGGATATATGATGAACCTCGTCAAGTCTTGGAAAGTATTCCCGGCGTAGAGCTAGTTGAAATGGCCGATTCCAGAGAAAATGCCCTTTGTTGTGGTGGAGGTGGGGGAAGAATCTGGATGGAGACCAAAAAGGGAGAGAGGTTCGCTGATTTAAGAATACAACAGGCGCTCGAGGCCGGGGCAGACGTATTGGCTGTTTCCTGCCCTTATTGCATCATCATGTTTGAGGATAGCAGGTTAACCCTGAAGGATAGCGAAGTCATAGAGATTAAAGACATCACAGAAATTATCCAGGAAGTGATTTAGATAAGCGAAGAAACCTGGTAAGGATGGTAGAAAGTGGAAAAAGAACTATTGCTAGAAGAAAAAATTCAACAACTTTGTAAAAGTATTGGAGACAGTAATTTTGGAGATGTAATGGTTGTTGGTGGAGGGATAAGCGGTATTCAAGCCTCTCTTGATCTTGCCACTGCGGGTTTTAAGGTTTACCTTGTTGAGAAATCACCTTCAATTGGCGGGCACATGGCCCAGCTTGACAAGACCTTTCCCACCAACGACTGCTCCATGTGAATACTCGCGCCTAAACTGGTCGAGGTCGGCCGGCAAACCAATATAGAGGTCCTTACCTTAACTGAAGTTGACAATGTAGAAGGGGAAGCAGGAGATTTTAAGGTGACCCTGACTAAAAAGCCCAGATACATTATAGAGGACAATTGCACGGGTTGCACTACCTGTGTAGAATACTGTCCGGTCCAGTACCCTGATCAATATAATCAGGACATATCGTTGAACAAAGCCATCCACATATACTTCGCTCAAGCAATTCCCCTTAACACATATATTGATGAAAGCTGTCTTTACCTTAAAGACAAGAAATGTGGTATTTGTCAGGGAGTCTGTAAGAATGATGCCATAGATCTTAATCAAAAAGAGGAGAAGGTAAATATAAAAGTAGGGGCGATAGTTCTGTCTCCGGGCTTTGAGCCATTTGATCCTAAGCTGAGGAACGACTATGGCTACGGAAAGATGCAGAACGTGGTAACCAGTATGGACTTTGAACGGCTGTTATGCGCCACCGGGCCATACGAAGGCGAGATATTGCGCGCTTCCGACAAGAAGCATCCACATAAAATAGCCTGGATTCAATGCGTCGGTTCCAGGCAGGTTATCCCGGGTGGTAACAGCTATTGTTCAGCCGTATGCTGCACGTATACCCAGAAACAGGTGATTTTGACAAAAGAACATGACGCTGATGCTGAGTGTACAATATTCCATAACGATATCCGGTCATATGGCAAGGATTTCGAGCGATTCTACCAGAGAGCCGCTAACCTTCCCGGGATTCGATTCATAAGAAGCTACGTATCAATAGGAAAAGAGATCCCGGAAAGTAAAAATATAACTATCAGATACTCGACTGCCGAAGATGGAGTAAAAGAGGAAGAATTCGATATGGTGGTATTATCCATTGGATTGAATCCTCCTACTGATTATGAGGACCTGGCAAACAAGTTCGGCATCGAGCTTGATTCTCACGGATTCTGTAAAACCAATCCTGTTAATCCTATGGAGACCTCCCGCACGGGGATTTTCACAAGCGGAGCCTTCCAGGGTCCTGTGGATATCCCCGAGTCAGTTTTTTCCGCCAGCGGAGCTGGCGCGCAGTGTGGTGAACTCCTTGACTATCGGCGGGGGAAGTTGACCAAAGAAAGGATATATCCACCGGAAAGAGATGTCTCGGGAGAGGAGCCTAGGATAGGAGTCTTTGTGTGTCATTGTGGGGCGAATATCGGAAGAGTGGTAGACGTACCTTCCGTAGTTGAATATGCCTTGACCTTACCCAATGTTGTCCACGCTCAGGAACAGCTATTTTCCTGTGCTACTAATTGTGCCAAGGAAATAACAGACACGATACAGGAAAAAGGGCTCAATCGAGTGGTTGTCGCTGCCTGCTCCCCCAGAACCCTTGAACCATTATTCCGGGATACTCTTCGGGAAGGGGGAATCAATCAATATTTCTACGAAATGGCTAATATCAGAGAGCACAACTCCTGGGTCCACTCTAAAGAAAAGGAAGAAGCAACACAGAAGGCAAAGGATATAACCCGGATGTCAGTAGCCCGGGCTGTCCTTTTGGAGCCATTACAGGAAATTGATCTGCCAGTCGACAAAAGGGCATTAGTGGTTGGTGGAGGTATAGCCGGCATGACTTGTGCTCTCTCCATAGCCAGTCAAGGACACGAGGTTTACCTGGTGGAAAAAGATACAGACCTCGGGGGAACGGCAAGAAGAATCTATTACACTCTAGAAGGGCTGGATGTTCAAGCCTATTTGCGTGATCTCGTGCGCCAGGTTTATCAGCAACCCCTGATACATGTATATACTGATGCTACTATTCTGGAGGCTACCGGTTACGTGGGGAATTTCATAACCAGGGTGAAGTCCGAAGGAAGGGTCACAGAGATAAAACATGGAGCAACCATCATCGCTATAGGTGCTGACGAATATAAACCCACCGAATATCTTTATGGAGAAGATGATAGGGTATTAACCCAACTGGAGTTAGAGGAGCAGATCGCCAGAGGAGAAGAAAGGCTGACCAACTCCCGGAATCTGGTGATGATCCAGTGCGTAGGCTGCAGACAGGAAGACAGAGATTACTGCGCCCGGGTATGTTGTAGCCATGCTATAAAGAACGTCTTGAAACTAAAAGAGATAAATCCTCAGATGGATATCTACATTCTCTTTCGGGACATGAGAACGTATGGGCTTATGGAGGACTATTATCGGGAAGCGTCAAATAAAGAAGTAAAGTTCATCCGCTATGAGCCGGATGATAAACCTCAAGTGGAAGCTGTTGAAGAGGGTAGTCAGCATATTCTAAGGATTACCGTAACCGATCCCATTTTAGGTATGAAGCTTGCTATAGATGCTGATTACCTCACTTTGTCTGCCGCCGTTATTCCCTCAGCAGGAAGCAAAGAAATATCCCAATTATTCAATGTACCTTTGGGACCGGATGATTTTTTCAAAGAAGCCCATGTCAAATTAAGACCTGTTGACTTTGGCACGGACGGCGTTTTCCTGTGTGGTACAGCTCACTATCCCAAGCATATACCTGAAGTGATTAACCAGGCTTATGGAGCTGCCGGCCGGGTTTTAACTCTTCTCTCACATGATATAGTCACAGCCTCCGGCTCTATTTGCGAGGTGAATGAGAGTAAGTGTATTTCGTGTGGGGCATGTGTCTCAGCTTGTACGTATGGTGCCGTAGAGTTACGTGAGACAAAACAGGGCAAAAAGGCTGTAGTTAATCCTGTTCTCTGTAAAGGAGATGGTCTCTGTAACGCAAAGTGTCCAACAGGGGCTATTTCACTAAAGCACTATACCGATGAAGAGATATTTAGCCAAATTGACGCGGCGGTTCCAGCCCTTGTAGCAGTCCACTAATTGGCAAAGTAAGAATTACTGATTCAGGAGTGAAATAAAAATGATTACAGGACTCGAGTTCAAACCAAGAATACTGGGTTTTGTATGCCATTGGTGAGCATACGGCGCTGCTGACCTGGCTGGAGTTTCCAGACTACAATATACAACTGAAATCAGGCTTATTCGCGTCATGTGTACTGGCAGAGTAAACCTGGCATTCGTACTCCGGGCTTTCCTAAACGGAGCAGACGGGGTATTTATCGGTGGTTGCCGTTTAAATGAATGTAATTACATTACTCATGGAAATTACGATGCACTAAACATGGTGCACCTGTGTAGAAAAATAATGGAATACATAGGGCTTAATCCAGAAAGGTTAAGGATCGAATTTATGTCTTCCGGTGAAGGAATCCTCTTTACCGAAATTATGAATGACTTTAGCAAAAAGGTGAAGGAGTTAGGGCCTCTTGGCAAGAGCGAAGGAATAGACGAAAATGAATTGAAGTCCAAACTTGAAGCAGTTACAAAGCTGGTCCCCTACATTAAGCTGGTAAAAAAGGAGAAGCTGGCATTACATCTTGATAAAAGAGAAGACTACAACGAGCTTTACACAAATGACGAGGTAGACACGCTATTCCGTGAAGTAGTCTCCTACTATATTGATCCGGATAAGTGCCAGGCCTGTGGAATTTGCCTCAGGAAATGCCCTGTAGAGGCAATTGAAGGTGGCAAGAACCAGATTCATGTCATCGACCAGGAGAAATGTATAAAATGCGGAACTTGCTTTGAAGCTTGCCCCCCGCGCTTTGGCGCGGTAAGAAAGATTGTTGCTGAACCAGTTCCTCCTCCTGTCCCCGAGGAGGCAAGAATTATAGCCAGATAGGGTGCAGAAAGATAAAGAAAAAAATTGAATTTATTCGGTGTCCCCAAAGGTCTTGTGACTTTTAGGGAGTCGCCTATTTTATCAAAGAATATTTCGACTCAATATTCAAGAACTACCAACGCACAGGAAGGCTTAAACAGAAGAGACTAAATGCACTGACAAAAGACCTCATGGAGGAGGGAATCCACTTCCGGTTTCCCTCCGGGAACGGGAGAAAAACGGAGCGCTGACAAGAGTAGATAGAGTGTCATGTAGTTCTTAATTAGGAAGGATTACTGAGAGGCTAAGTTACCTGAGGGGATAAATAAATGAGATACGCAGAAACAGGGATTAACTTGGAAATTGATCTATCACGGGGAAACATTGAGAGGGTAGCAACCGACCCAAGATTAACTGAACTTCACCTGGGGGGACTGGGTACTAACGCCAAGATATTATGGGATAGGGTTCCCCCTGAAATTGAACCCTTTTCTCCTGATAATCTCCTGATATTTAGCTCCGGTCCTTTAGGCGGCACACCTGCTCCCAGTGCTAATCGTACCATTGTTTCTACCATTTCCCCTCAAACGCAGTTAATGGCTTATTCAATGATGGGGGGATTTTGGGCACCGGAACTGAAATTTGCCGGTTATGATAAGGTGATCATTCGCGGCAAGTCCCCCAATCTGGTCTATTTGTGGATTCACAATGACAAAGTAGAAATACGAGATGCCAGTCATCTCCATGGGAAAGGCGCCCTTGAAACTGCTGAACTGATTCGACAGGAGTTGAATGAGCCGAAAGCCCACGTCGCTGCTATCGGCCTGGCCGGTGAAAACAGGGTCTATTATGCTTCCATCGAGCAGGGCAGGTCCAGTGCCAGCCGGCTTGGAATAGGCGCCGTTATGGGAGATAAAGGATTAAAGGCGATAGCAGTCCGTGGAACAAAAGACATCAATATCGCCCGACCGGCTGAATTTATAGAGCTCTGCAACGAAGTACTGAAATATATACAATACCGGGCAGAAAATCCGATAAAGGGAGTACCGGCCATCTTCGCCGGGCTTGGATTCCAGGAGATGGCAATACATGATGAGGCGTGGCATGTCACTGCTTTCGCCTGGGGAAATGCCCGATATAGGAGAAAAGATTTTTGGAACGAAAACATTGAAAAGGAGTGGACAGCGGTTACTGAAAAAGTGCGGGAACGGTTACTAAGTTGCTATAACTGTCCGATGAAGTGCGGGGCAACGGTAAAGTATCCAGGAATTCCTACATACATGATGAAATGCTACTCGAAACTAACTTATACAATGGCGGCCCTTTCAGATCTGGATTTCGGTTTTCAAATCGCCGGCCTTGCCCAGGAGTATGGGGTGGACGGGTATACTACACCACAAGTTATGGCCTTCGCCGTTGAGCTTTATGAAGAAGGCATTTTGACAGACGAGGACATGCCAGGATTTCCGTCCGATAATGAGGAACGATTTTTCTGGTTACTTGAAAAAATTGTCCGTCGGGAAGGGATTGGAGATGTTTTAGCCAATGGTGTTTACTGGGCGGCACGTCAGATTGGCAGGGGAGCAGAGGCCTACGATCGTAATACTATTAAGAAACATGAGCAAATCCCTATCAAGCTGGGAACGCTGAATCCCATCTATTTCCTCATGTACTGTACCGGCGAGAAGATAAACATTACCCAGATTGAAGGACAGATACCCCAGGCGCCTTATGCTACCAGAGAGGAGAGAGAAGACTTTGTAAAGGACTGGATCCAGGTTCCTGATGAAAAGTTTAAGGAATACTTTTTGAACTGGGAGCCAGGCTCACTTCCATACTATCCATCTCCTGAACTAATTTATGAACTTGTTGAGTGGCAGGAGACAATGCATTATATTGATGATGCCCTCGGGATTTGCACAGGTGTGTCATCATTTGCGATGAAGCCTCCCTATCATATACACAATTTGCCACATATAATCTCAGCCGCAATGGGACTGGATATCGATGAAGCCGCATTGTGGAAAATAGCCAGGAGGAACAGAAACCTGATTAGGGCTATTAACGTAAGAAGAGGCTTAAGGAAAACGGACGAGCGTGTTCCAGAGGACCATTGGAAGAGGAGATTTCCTGAGTACGAAGAAAAGTTGCTTGATGAATATTATAAATTTAAGGGATGGAATAAAAGCGGTATTCCCACTAAAGAGACTTTAGCCGAACTCGGTTTGGATTACGTTAGCGAAGACTTAGAACAAAGAGGAATTTATAAAAACGAAGAAAAGCAAAGACCTGGAACCAAGGGGATTTCTAAAAAAAGCAAAAAAGCGAAGGCTTAGCACTAAGAGAGATCTTTGAAAATGAAAAGGTTAAGGTTACAACAAAGAGCCTGCATCAGATTGACAACTATGAACGGTGGGGTGTATCATTCATAGCTAGATTTGTAAATGGCCTCGAGCTTTTCTAAAGCAAAGACGGAGATATCTTTTGCCATCCCGAGAAATATTCTGGAATATACCGCACAATTACGTGCTTTACATATTGGCAGCTATCGCCGTAGCTTTCTGGGTGTTCAGTATCTACCGGCGCTATAAGCTGTGGCATCTGGGAAAGCCAGATGACTGCTCTAAGAACATAAGCAAAAGAATACTGGTCTTCATCCGCACCGCAGTTGTGGATATTTTAGCCCACCGGCGCTTTCTTCGCGATCTCTACCCCGGGATTATGCACCTGGTTATCTTCTGGGGCTGTGTCATACTCCTTTTGGCTGCGGCTATTGATGCTGTCACCCATTACATCGGTCATCATGTAACTGGTGCTCCCTACCTGTGGTTCTCACTCATAGTTGATATTGGCGGCCTCCTGATTCTTATTGGGATAATCATGGCTGCCTACCGCCGTTACATCTGGAAACCCGAGAGGCTGAATACCATACTCGACGATGGCATCGTGATGGCGTTGATTATAGTGATACTTTTTACTGGTTACCTGGTTGAAGGACTACGACAGGCAGCTACCGAAATCAACATTCACCCTGACTGGGCAGTCTGGTCCCCGGGCGGATTTGTCTTCGCCAAAGCCTTTGCTGGCATGAGCCAGGACGCACTTATGTTCTGGCACAGGTCTTTATGGTGGTTCCATTCGGCGCTAGTCATCGGTGCCATTATTTATTTCGGTCTGGTCTTTTCTAAATTACAGCATATCGTCGTATCTCCATTGAATGTCTTTTTCCGCTCACTGGGACCAGTAGGATCCCCTGAACCCATTAACATTGAAAACATTGAAAACGCTGAAACTCTTGGTGTTGGAGACATTAAGGATTTCACCTGGAAGCAGCTCCTTGACCTGGACGCTTGCACCAACTGCGGTCGCTGTCAGGATGCCTGCCCGGCATGGGCAACAAGCAAACCCCTTTCGCCAAGGAAAGTAGTGCAGGACCTTAAAGTCCACATGCTACAAGCAGCTAACAACAACGCAAATCAATCCGACAACGCTCCTAGCCTGGTTGGTGAAGCACCAAGTGAAGCCGAAATCTGGTCATGTACCACCTGTGGTGCTTGCCAGGAGACATGCCCCGTCTATGTGGAACACATTGTTAAGATAATCGACCTCAGACGTTACCTGGTGCTTATGCAAAATAAGATGCCAGAAAGTGCCCAGCTTATGCTTAAAAATATGCAGTCAAGAGGACATCCATGGGCTGGAGTCCAGTCGCTGAGGTTGAGGGGCGACTGGACAAATGATCAGGAACTCAAAATATTGACTGAAGGTGATAATGCTAATACTCTATTCTGGGTAGGTTGTACCGGGGCTCTTATTGAGCGTAATGTCGAAGCTACTCTTTGCATGGCGAGGGTGCTGAAAACAGCCGGAATTGATTTCGGGGTATTAGGCGATGCCGAGCCCTGCTGCGGTGACCCGGCACGAAGATCAGGGTATGAGTTCCAGTTTCACATCATGGCGGAGCAAAATATTGAAATTTTCAAAAGCCACAACATCAAAGAGATTATTACTACCTGTCCCCACTGCTATAATACCATTAAAAATGAGTACCCCAGGTACGGCGGCGATTTCAAGGTAGTCCACTATACCCAGCTACTCGCTGATTTAATCAGGCAGGGTAAATTAAAACTTACCAATGAGCTGAATTCAATACTCACTTATCATGA
Organism: uncultured Dehalococcoidales bacterium; assembly: GCA_964596125.1. Classification (GTDB taxonomy): domain Bacteria; phylum Chloroflexota; class Dehalococcoidia; order GIF9; family UBA5629; genus CAZQRP01. Next base: position 237,657 of record CAZQRP010000002.1, read on the forward strand.
CCCTTGCTATTTGGGCCGTTATAATGGAGTGTATCTGGAGCCACGCCGAATACTGCAGGCTATCCCTGAGGCAAAGCTTGAGGAAATGGAACGCTCGCAAAATAAGAGCTTTTGCTGCGGCGGCGGCGGCGGACACATGTGGATAGAAGAACAGGCCGGAACAACAAAGATTAATCAAATGCGGGTTGAAGATGTTCTCAAGACCGGGGCTGAGACCGTAGTGACTGCCTGCCCTTATTGTTTACAGATGTTCGAGGAGGGCATCGAACATAAAGATATTAAGGACTCATTGAAGGCAAGAGACCTTGTTGAACTGGTTGAAGCAGCAATGAAGCAATCTTAATTAGGAGAGGAGTAGTATGCATACTATTGTTTGTGTTAAACAAGTACCTGATCCCGAGATACCACCTGCCAAATTCAAGATTGATCCCGAGGCGAAAAATGTTATTCCTCCCCCCGGAGTGCCGCCTGTGATAAGCGTATTTGATGAACGGGCAATTGAGGCAGCATGCCGGCTCAAAGATAAGAACGGCGGCAAAATAACAGTGATAACCATGGGGCCAGCGAAAGCGTCTGACGTGGTAAAGCATGCCGTATCTATGGGGGCCGACGAAGGATTTGTTCTCCAGGATGAAGCCTTCGAAAACTTGGATAGCTTTGGTATAGCGTATGTCCTGAGTAAAGCCATCCAGAAAATTGGCGAGTATGACGTGGTTCTGTGTGGCCGACAGTCCGCTGACTGGGGCAACGGTCAGGTTGGCTCTATTCTGGGCGAAATGCTTGGCATCCCTGTAGTTACCCTTGCATGTGATATCGAAGCAATGGACAACAAGCTTAGGGTAAAGAGGATAGTGAAGGACGGCTGGGAAGTACTGGAAGCTCCTATGCCAAGCCTGGTTACCGTCAGCAGTGAGCTTGGTCTACCCCGTCTTCCCGCCGGAATGCGCATCATGATCGCTGCCCGCAAACAGGTTCCGGTGTGGAATGCGCAGGATATTGGCACCGAGTCATCGCAGTTAGACAAGGCTAACGCTCATACCGAGGTCACTGGTCTTTCTGTACCGACCCGGGAGACCAAGTGTGAGATAATTACAGGTGATACTCCCAGCGAAGCTGCCGCCAGTCTAGCCTCAAAGCTTGCTAAGCTAATTTGATTATAGAATGAACGGAGGGATATTCAATGGATAGTCATAAAGGTGTTTTGGTTTGTGGTGAGATTGTCGGAGGGAAACTAGCGCCAATTACTATAGAACTCCTTGGAGCCGGAAAAAAGCTCGCCGATGAACTGAGCGAGGACTTAAGTACCCTGTTGATGGGTAGCAAGACTGGTGACCTGGGTAAGGAGGCAATCGCTTATGGAGCTGATAAAGTTTACATTGCTGAAGATAGTCTCCTGGATAATTATGACTCCGATGCCTACACTCAGGTAGCAGCTAACCTCTGCCAGAAAGTGCTTCCTTCTGTTATGCTTTTTGGCCATACTGATGTTGGCTGTGATTTAGCGCCGCGACTAAATGGTCGCTTAGGGGGCGGGCTCGCTATGGATTGCCAGGCGTTATCCATTGACCCGGCAACCAAGCTCCTGGTCTTGACCAGGCCTGTCTTTGGTGGCAACGCCCACGCAATGATGGTATCAAAGTCTGCCCGACCTCAGATGGCCACAATAAGACAGAAAATAGTGCCACCAGCAGAGCGCGATGAGTCTCGGCAAGGTGAGGTTATTCCAGTAGAAGACAAGCTCGACCCTTCGGCACTAAAAGTCAAGGTTGTCGATCGGATAAAAGAGGAGGTGGAAGGAGTAAAGCTGGAAGATGCCGAGGTAGTCGTTACCGGTGGGCGCGGCATAGGTAATGCTGAAAACTTCGAGATGCTTCGTGAACTAGCTCACGTTCTGGGTGGTGCTATCGGTGCTACCAGACCTGCCTGTGACGAGGGTTGGGCGCCGGCGACGCTTCAGGTGGGCCAGACCGGCAAGGTGGTCAGCCCTAAACTATACATAGCCGTAGGTCTCTCTGGCGCCATACAGCATATCGCTGGCTGTTTGGGATCAAAATATATTGTGGCTATAAACAAGGATAATGAGGCTAATATCTTCAGCGTAGCCCACTTCGGTATCGTCGCGGATTATAAAGAAGTCTTACCTGCGCTGACCGCGAAATTCAAGGAGCTCCTATCAGCATAAGCTGCGGATTTGCCAGTACCCTTGAGAAAAAGTGAAGATATACGGCGTTGTACTACCAGTGGAACACGCCCTCAGTGGTGTCCCAGGGGTGACCTGACCCCAATAGTGATACCACCTTTTAAGTAGTTGCCACAGCTAATATTGCCTCTGGTGCTGGCGGATGATATCTCAGAGAACTGTGTGGGCGTACTCGATTATATTCTTTTCGCCACTGTTCTATCAATACCTTCGCTTCCTCAAGTGGGGTAAAGATCTCCCTGTTGAGCAATTCATCCCGCAGTTTACCGTTAAATGATTCAATATAACCATTCTCCCATGGGCTACCTGGTTCAATAAACAGTGTTTTCGCCCCCAGACGGTTAAGCCATCTCCTTACTGTTTTAGCGGTAAACTCTGGACCATTATCCGATCTGATATGCTCCGGAATACCGCGGAAGATGAAAAGATGGAATAACTCATCAATCACATCCTGGGAACGTATCTTGCGATTTACCTTTATGCTCAAACATTCTCGGGTGAATTCATCAATGATGTTCAATATGCGGAATGCTCTCCCATTCGTCGTTCTATCTACCATGAAATCATAGCTCCAGACCTGGTCCTTATACTCCGGCCGTAGCCTGATACAAGAACCATCATTCAGCCATAACCTGATCCTCTTTGGCTGTTTTTTCGGTACTTTCAGTCCTTCCCTTTGCCATATCCTTTCTACTCTCTTGTGATTAACTCTCCACCCATGCTCATGATTTAATAAGGCGGTTATCCTCTGATAACCATACCTTCCATACCTGCTTGCTAACGCAATAATCTCTTCTGTAAGCCGTTTCTCATCAGATGGTGCTTTTCCCTATTTTCCCCACCCGTTCAATTCAATAGACTACACAGATTGACCGTCAGACTCAAGAACCGAGGGCAGTTTGATAGAACTATTTTCTAGAACATAATTACTTCCCAAGCTGGGCAAAACATGCCATAGTGTTTCTAAGGTAACTATAGGGGGTGTATTGTGTCTGAAATCATCGATTTTTTACGCCAGGGCAGGAAAGAGGAACTATGGCAGATGTGCTGTGGTTTTATCGACCTCAGCCTGGAGGATTTTATGGCTGTCCAGCGGCGGCTGTTACTGGAACAAATTGAGCTGCTGAAAAAGTGTGAACTGGGCAGAAAATTGATGCGCGGCTCTATGCCGACAAGTGTCGAAGAGTTCATAGAGGAGGTACCATTGACCACTTACCCGGATTATTGCCCCGAGCTTCTGGACCGGAGAGAGGATGCTCTGCCGGCAAAACCAATCCGGTGGGTGCGTACATCGGGAAGGTCTGATGAATACTCAGCCAAGTGGATTCCGATGTCTGAGGATTTCTGCCGTGAATATAAGAACGTCGGTACCGCTGCTCTAATACTCGCACTGTGCCAGGGCCGCGGCGATGTTTCCAAGATGAAAGAACATTTGAAGGTGCTGTTCACCCTCGGGCCACCTTCGTACGGCTCCGGGGCTTTGGGTGAACTGATGCAACAAGCAGTTGGCGTTGACTTTTTACCCTCAAATATATCAGAAGAGATGTCTTTTAAGGAGAAAATACAAGCTGGCTTTCGAGAAGCATTTTACCAGGGAATCGACTGTTTCGGCGGTTTACCTTCTGTCCTGGTTGCCGTAGGCGAACAGTTCAAACAGCAATCGGGCAACACAAATATCCGCCCTCTTTTCGCTCACCCCAGGGCACTGCTCCGAGCAGTGAAAGGACTGATTAAAAGTAAGATAGCCCGACGCCCCATGCTGCCCAGGGACCTCTGGACAGTCAAGGGTATTATAGGTGGCGGTACAGATAGCTCAGTTTTCAAGACTAAAGTGAAAGACCTATGGGGAAAATGCCCTCTCGAGATATATGCTGGTACCGAAGGCGGCATTTATGCATCACAGACCTGGGACTATGAGGGCATGATCCTTGTTCCAACTCTTAACTTCTTTGAGTTTATTCCTGATGAGGAACATTTTAAATGGCAGTTAGACCATAATTATCAGCCGAAGACCGTTCTTCTGGATAAAGTAGAAGCCGGTAAGATCTATGAAATAGTCATCACCAATTTACACGGTGGCATTGTGACCAGGTACCGACTTGGTGATATGGTTAGGATAACTTCACTGCGCAATGAAAAACTGAACATCAACCTTCCTCAAATGGTGTTTGAGCGCCGTGCTGATGACCTTATTGATATTACCGGCCTGGGACGGCTCACAGAGAAGATTATCTGGCAGGCGATTGAGAACACCAACATACCGTATGCCGACTGGACAGCACATAAAGAAATAATTGACGATACGCCAATGCTGCATCTCTATTTGGAGCTTAAAGAGAATTATATTGCCACCGAAACGGGCATGGCCACAGCCGTTTATGATCAACTTGTTAAACTGGATAGCGAATATAACTACAACATCTACAGCGCCTATGGCGATCCAGAAGCCGTACTTGGTTCAAAACCAATAAAAGTTACCTTGCTTCCCGAGGGAGCTTTTTACAGATATCTTGTCCAGCGTGAAGCCGAAGGTGCAGCTCTGGGTCACCTCAAACCACCCCACATCAATCCCTCGGAAAAAGTGCTTTCACTACTGGGAGCTAAAGTTAAAGCAGTGCCCGAGGAAGAGGTTACCGTTAAAAGTGAGACTGAGGTTATAACCAGCCAGTAGTATTGACTGTAGCTCGAAGATTGAAGTGAGAAGGCTGTTCGTTGAACAGCCTTCTCACCTTTTCATCTATATCCCCATTCAATCAATCCCAACCAGTACCTAAGTACTCTTGACAGCCCTCAAAGCTGGAGACATAATAAAGTCAATCGTAATACATACTATCTAGAAGACTTAAAATGAATATCTACTCTGTAATTCCTTTAATTACAGCTTTGGCTTTTATACCGCTTTTTGCCATTCTCCTTGGCAATCGTCCGTGGGAAAAGAGGCATAGACTTTTACTCTTATATCTTATACCTGTTATATTATGGAGCCTCGTTGATTTCCTTTTCCGCAGTGATTTCCTCATGGAGCACAAGCTTTTATTGGTTAAACTAACACTATGGATTGGTTTATGGTCAGCAATTCAGTTCATGTTTATCATACGAGCTTTCTCTGGTGTCCGATTTATCAAGATACCCATTATTTATATTCTATTAATAGTAACCGCTATTCTGGAAGTGCTGGACTATGTACCTAAAAGTATTGAGATCAGTGCCGATAGTATACATGTCAGCTACGGTATCTTGTTCATCCTTATCGTTGTTATCTTATTGGCTGTGATATGTAAAGACCTATACTTCTTGATACGGAGGTTAATCGTTTCCGTAAACATGGAAGAACGTAATCAAATCGGTTATCTGCTATTCGGTACCTCCGCTCTGGCGATAACTGCCTTTCTGGCTTTTACACCCGCAGGGGGAAGACTACCACTGGCCCATGTTGGTGGCCTTATCAATGCCTGTACCTTAACGTACGTCGTTCTAAAGCATCAGTTGCTGGACTTGAGGCTTATTGCCCGTCGCGGACTGGGAGTACTGGGTATGGCCACCGCTGGTACCGGCGCTTATCTACTCTTATTTTTCTTGATTTATTTATTAGCTGATACCGAGCTTAACGCAGGTACCTTGGCTCTGACTACGGGGTTGGCTGTTGCCGTGGGCGTGATAATGTATGCTATACGAGATTTTTTCATTAGAAGGGTAGACCGGCTTTTCTACAAGGAGCGTTATGACTACCGACATAAACTGTATGACTTTATCAAGCAGAAGTTAAGCGGTGTTTTCAGCCTTAATGAATTGGGCGAGGAGCTTCTGCCATTGCTTGCTGGTAGTTTACGCTGCCGGAAGATAGATCTGCTACTCCCGGAATCCTCCGGTAGTGCTTTATCTACCGTATTTTCCTACCCTCAGGACGAGAATAGCCCAAAACTCAGCATAAAGCTGGATAGCCCTATTCTGGAACAACTGAAACGAGAAAGAAAATACCTGAGCAAGGAAGACCTGGATATACTTCCTGAATTTCGTGGTCTGTGGGAAAAGGAAAGAGACACTTTCAGGACATTGGGAATAGAATTACTCTTCCCGATAGTAAGCAGGAGTAACCTGATTGGTATATTTGCATTTAACAGGAAAAAATCCGGCAGATATTCACTGGAAGATATTGGTTTTATTGAAACTGTTATCGGCGAAGTAGCGACCAGTCTGGAGAAGGAATACCTCCAGGAACAACTTAAAAAGCAGAAACAAGAGCTATCCCTGATAAACCAATTAGCCGCAGTTATAAGTTCCAGTTTAAATATTCAAGAAGTGTACGACACCTTTGTGGCTGGACTGAAGAACGTCGTTGATGTTGATTGGGCAACAATTGCCCTCATTGAAGGGGATAATCTCCATTTTCAGGCTTTATCTTCTCAGATAGGCTCACCCTGGCAAACAGGGGATAGCATACTACTTAAAGGCACGGCTACTGAATGGTTGTCTGTCCATAAAAGGTCTGTAATCGAGCCTGACCTGCAACAAAAGCATAAGTTCTCTACAGGCAATGAATTAGCTAACAGAGGGATCCGTTCAGCTATTTATCTCCCGCTAACAGTGAAGGGTGAGACCATTGGCAGCCTTTCAATTGCCAGTTGCCGGGTCAACGCTTACAATCAGGAGCATGTCCGTCTCCTGGAACGTTTGGCCCTTCAAATTGCAGTGCCGGTGGAAAATAGCCGGCTCTATGCTAAATCTGAGCAGAGAGCTCGAGTCGATGAACTCACCAGTCTATTTAACCGTCGTCATTTTGACGAATGCATCGGGCATGAGATTGACCGACATTCCCGCTACGGCACAATGCTGTCGCTAATCCTGCTCGATCTTGATTTTTTCAAGGACTACAATGACAGCCAGGGACACCTGGCTGGCGACAAAATGCTGGCACAAGTCGGGCATTTAATAAACAGGTCAGTAAGGAATCCCGATATGGCTTTTCGCTATGGTGGTGATGAATTTGCGATTCTCCTGCCTCAATCCTCATCCGACAATGCATATGTTGTAGCCGAGCGAATTCGTAGTAAAATTGCCGGTAAAACAGCGAATAATCACATCAAGATAAGTGCCAGCCTCGGTCTAGCCTCTTGGCCCAATGATGGAGTCACACAGGATGAGATTGTCAATGCCGCCGATAAAGCTCTTTATTATGCTAAGCAAACGGGTGGTGACCGAACCTGTGTTGCATCCAAAATGCTGCCTCCCTTGAGCGAGACCATTGAACTGAGGGCAAATAATGAAAAGGAAGCTCTGAGCACCGTCTATGCCCTGGCAGCAACTATAGAAGCCAGAGACCAGTATACTTACGGTCATTCCCGTAAAGTAAGCCGTTATGCCGTAGCCCTGGCTGAGGCTTTAGGTTTGCCATCTGATAGAGTAGCTATAGTGGGCACTGCGGCTTTACTACAAGATATTGGTAAAATAGGCGTTCCAGATGAGGTACTTAACAAAGAAGATACGTTTACTGATGAGGAGTGGGAACTGGTTAGGTCTCACCCCAGGATATCGGCAAATATAGTCGGCTATGTGCCGAGTTTGACTCCTTGTCTATCGGCCATTCTACATCATCAGGAACACTGGGATGGTACTGGTTATCCGGACAGCTTGAAAGGTGAAGCTATTCCCCTGGAAGCCCGTATTCTAGCAATATCTGATGCCTTCGATGCTATGACATCACCCCGTCCGCATCGGGGACCCTTATCTTCTAATAAGGCACTGAAGGAACTGAAACGCGGTGCTGGTAGCCAGTTTGATCCCGACCTAGTCGAAGTTTTTCAGTCTATTGCTCCAGATATGATTACCGAGGAAATCAGGGTAGGATAGAATTCTACAGGTTATGTAAGCAAACAGGTAGATGACGATGCAGCAATTAATTGAGTGCTCATCGCTTTACTCATTGTATAAATACGTAGAGTTGTGCTACAGCCAAGATTAGTCGCCGCCTGGCATCAATAAACTATCAGGCGCTGCAAAGCCTACAATAAAACATACTCACCCCTCTGGGAAACTCAACATAAAAACCGGTCCTTTTTAACCATCAAATGGTCGGTTTGTCTATTCTGCACACAGGATTATAAATGTGCAACCCACATATTGTACAATAAGGGCTCTATACCGATGATTAAGAAGAGATAATGGCAGCTCAAGTATTTAGGAAATATGCTTCGAGGTGAACATATGAGATACGCTTATTATACGGCAATTAAAGCCGCGGTGATTCTGATTCTAATGATAATGTTGTTTATTGGCTGTGGAGGAGATAGTGTTAGCTTCAATACAGATTCTCTAAGAGAGGTCACAATGACAAAAGCCGTGGACAAGAATCTGAAACCAGTGGGTGCTACTGATGTTTTTACTACCAAGACTTCAATAATTTATTGCTCATTTGAATTGATTGAAGCATCACCCGGTATTGCGGTAACGGCGGAGTGGATATATGTAGATAAACAGAAGGGGACCAATTACCTGATCGAAGCCTGGACTGAAATCTCGGAGGGTCCTGGCTATATGAGTATGTTTATCAGACGTCCTCCAAAAGGTTGGCCAAGAGGAGATTACATGGTTGTCTTATATATTGATAACAGGAAAGAGTTAAGCGTGCCCTTTAAAATAAAATAGATATGCCCAAATTATATAGTGCCCGATTCTCACAATCGTCAAACTTGATCTAAACCTTCTGACATCACTGATCCTTTTCTAAATACTGCAGCCGATCCCTTTGACTCTATACGCCGACGGGCTGCGCCGTGAGACACAAAATAGTGAAGGAAATTCTCAATAGTATCGCCAGCTTGACCAACTATTCATCTACAACCACAATAAATAGTATCGTAATAATTGCCTATTGAATACAACAGCTTATCAATTGGTATTCATACTAGTACTAAATGGCTATTTTTCTCGAACCCGGCTACCTGTATAATGATAATGAAACGCTGTTTTCATGATATGAACACAGAATACATTACTCTGTCGGAACAATAAAATAGAGCGGAAACAGAATGGTACAACCAGGATTACTATACCGGAAAGTCAGGCAAGAACAGGGAAAGATAAGTCTATGGCTTATCGGTTTCCTCGGTATATCACCTATAGCGGCTTTTATGTTTATCATCATAGTCATGAACTGGCCACCGTCAACAACTCCAGATGCAGTGCCGAGTGAGGTAAAGCAAGAAGTTCTCAGCATAACCGACGAAGCAATCGGCAAGTACATCGAGATTTCTAAGCTTAAAGACGATCGTAATACCTATAGCGTCGATATAGAGCTTTTATCTGAACCTGAAACCGATAATCCGGAGAAAAAATGGAAACCTGCTAAAAAATGGACAGAAGTAGTTTGCCAGAAATGCCATACTATCTTCGAGAATCATGGTATAAAAAGGGATATCAATGTATGGGCTTATTACTCTAAATCCCTCTATGGTAGGACTAGCTATACTGAAGAGACAGGTAAAACTGAGTTCAAGAACGCTGATGAGCTAAAGACGGAAGAGGATTCAAAAGATGAAGGTACGACCAAGGATGCAGATAAATCAAAGAGTAAAGACAATTCAGAGGATGAAGAAAAGTCCAAGGACGAGGCGAAATCAGAGAAATAACATCTGGCCGGTAAATCTTAATGCCTGCTAATTCCGACTTTCATAGAAATTTACCCTTAACAGAGGTTATAGGAATCCATTTCAATTCTTTTCAAACGCTATTTCATTATTGACATCGTCAGGCAGTGTATACAGTGTCTCAGGCCCGGAATGTAACAGCTTCCATATTGTCAGAATAAGCGGCACTTAAATCAACGTGATGTTGCCGAAAGCAGACTTTCTGCAAGATGAGAAAGATAATCGGCCCAAGCTTTATCTTTTTCCTCTCCTACAGGCAAAGACATAGCTTTAATTACCTTTTCATAGAACTTGGCATCACCTGTATCCCAGGCTGCAGCATCAAACTTTGATTTATAGTCCGGGCTGGCATCAAGCCCAGTATACCCGTATTTCGTTGGCAGTCCTGCTTCTCCTCTGAAGATGTCAACATAAACATCTAAAAATCGTGCATATGCGTTAGCGGCATCAAGTCGTACTTGGTACTCCTTAACCTCTTCGGGTCCATTCTCTTGTTGAGCTTTCAACGAATTATATTGTTCTAGCAATGCTTCGTGTTCTTTTTGGAGAGCGCCATATTTATTAATTAAAGCATCATATTCCTCACTAGGTATTCCGGAGCTACAAGCCGTAAGAAAAAGTAAAAGCATCGTCATAGCAGCTACAATAATACATCCGGATTTCATTGAAACCTCCTGCTCGCTTTAAGTTTAGTCTTTACAGTTATTATTCTTTATTAAATGATTATAAGACGTCAGACTATCGCATGTCCATAAAATATATCTCACAACTTAAAGCCTGACTATGAGTGCACTGGCTCATTGAAATTCAATAACGAGAATTCAGCTTTTCCTAAGCTGTAAAGCTCCATACACGACTCTTTGCTTGCTACGAAAAGTCCGGTCATTTAAAATTGCTTCACGTCCTCCTTAAAAATATACGGGATACCGTATTTCAATTAACGAATGATTTTCTATTCTATTTAGGTGTATAATCATGCGAAAAAAGTAAACGTGAAACGTATGATATAACTTTCACAGCCTGTTGTATCAGCAATAGTAGTGCCGCAAGTTTGCTATAAGAATTAAGGAGCTTAATCATGAAAAACCTGGTTAAAACAATCTTGATTATTTGCATAATGCTGCTGATATTAGCCTGTGCCAGCCCTGAATACAGACATCTAAACAAGGGCGATGAATATTCAGAACAAGAAAAATGGGATGAAGCTATTATTGAATACAGCAAGGCTATCGAATTAGATCCCGTCCTTGTTATGGCATATAACAACCGTGGCTCTGCATACTATGAAAAAGGTAATTACGAAATGGCTATAGCTGATTTTAACAAGGCAATTGAGCTGGACCCTGAACTCACCATAGTGTATTACAGCAGAAGTTTCGCTTATCTTAATAACGGTGATTATGATAAGGCCATTTCCGATTGTAACAGGGTTATTGACTCAGGTTTAAACTCGCCGTTTATCTTTAAGAATCGAGGCATTGCTTATTCTAAAAAGGGAGACTATAAATCGGCAATAGCCGACCTGAAAAGGGCAAAGGAAATATCAAGTAATGCAATCTTTATCCAAGATATTGAGCACCGTATCAAATGGATGGAAGAAGAGTTGAAAAAACAACAAGGATGATAAGCTGACAACATGTATTGCCCCTGAAGTTGTAGTACGTAAACAGGAGTTGAACAGAATATATGAAACCTGCCCATTCAAGAAACAAGCAGCAATAGCTTATCCGGCGATCGGTAATGTCAATTATTTTGTGTAAATTGAATAAAGGGGTTCTCCTTCCAGGACTC
>CAZQRP010000003.1:0-178889 GCA_964596125.1 uncultured Dehalococcoidales bacterium
GTTTCCTGAGCTTCCCGGGGAGGAGCCCTGGCTGCATGGAGTCTGGGAGTCAAATATCAACATACTTATTGATGATGAACCTGACCACTGTAACCAGATCGGCGGTGGCTGGCCTTTAAAGACTGCATTGTGTAAAATCTACAAAGCAAAACACTACTAGCTCAAAGAAGCAGGACAAATATAACATCGAAGAGGTATATAACTATGACAAAATTTTATGGTTGGGCTGGCGCTATCCTGAATGTTGACTTGACAAGAGGCAAGATAGAGAAGGAAGAGCTCGACCCGGCGTTCGCCAGCAAGTATCTCGGAGCAAGTGGATTTAACTCAGCCAGGCTCTTTGACCTGGTGAAAGCAGAGATGGATGCACTGAGCCCGGAGAATGTCCTCATGGTTGGTGTGGGTCCGCTTTCAGGCACCCTGGCCCCCGGCAGCGCCCGGATGACTGTGGCAGCAAAATCACCGTTAACAGACATATTCGGGGACTCGAATGCTGGCGGATTCTTTGCCTCAGAGTTGAAGTATGCCGGCTATGACCAGATTGTTGTCTCCGGTAAATCCGAACATCCCGTGTACCTGTGGATAGATGATGACAGGACTGAGCTAAGAGACGCCTCGCATCTATGGGGTAAGTCAACCTGGGATACCGCCAAGTTGATAAAGGAGGAACTCGGTGACTATGAGATAGAGGTCATGTGCATAGGGCAGGCGGGGGAGAACCTGGTCAGGTTCGCCAATATAATAATTCCGCTGACACATGCTTTTGGCAGGACCGGGATGGGAGCGGTGATGGGCTCAAAAAATCTCAAAGCAATCGCTGTAAGGGGTACAAAAGATATAGCTATTGCCAGACCCCAAGAGTTTCTGAAAGCATGCAAAGAGACAAGAGAGTACAACATTACAAACCGGGCGTCTAATTACACCTTGTTCCATAACCTCGGTACGCCCGGTCTGATTGAAGATGTAATGCTCACGGAAATGGCTGGAGTGAAAAACCATAGCAGGAGTCTTTTCCCGAACTGGGAGGCCATATCAGGGAGAAGGTTCAAGAAAGATTTCGCCACTCCAATGAGGGCATGCTCTGGCTGTCATGTAGCCTGCCACACTTTTTATAATGTCAGGTCTGGCGAGTTTGCCGGGACCTACGGTGGAGGACCGGAGTTTGCCACGCTTGGAGGCTTCGGCCTGAGATGCTATAACGATAATTTGCCCTCTATACTGAAACTTCATGGCCTTTTCAACCAGTACGGGATGGATGTTCTCAGTGGAGCGGGGGCGTATGCCCGGGTGATGGATTGCTACGAACAAGGTATCTTGTCTGAGAATGACCTCGACGGGATACCCATGACATGGGGCAACTATAATGCAATGATAGAAATGACACACAAGGTAGCCAAAAGGGAAGGTTTCGGCAATATAATTGCAGAAGGGGAGAAACGGTTCCCTGAACTGGTAGGAAAAGGGTCGGAACAGTTTACCTATCATTCCAAGGGGCTGGGGCTGATAACCATAGATCCGCGCGCCAATGGGTTCCAGGGTGCAGCGTATTGTGTAGCAACAAGAGGTTGCGACCACCTGAAGACCTATTACGGCTGGTGGAAAATGCGCGAAACCGACATAGGTAAGAAATTAAATAGAGACCCTGAAGTACGGGATGCTTCGAATCCGAAAGGGAAGGGAATACAAATCAAATGGGCTGAGGATATAGCTGCCGTTGTGAATGCCTGCGGAGTATGCCACCGTACAGTAGCAATCATTCAGCTCATAGCAAGCATGCTATCTTCGGCAACAGGAGTAGACTTTGACACAGGAGAGCTACTTCAGGCAGGGGCACGTATATACAATATTCAAAAAGCGTTTAACTCCCGACTGGGAATAACACGGAAGGACGATAACTATTCGGTCCCGGAGAAGTTCACCCAGGAACCTCTGCATGAAGGAAAGTGTAAAGGCAGCGTTTTGGACCTGAATGTAATTCTGGATGACTATTACAAAGTTCGAGGCTGGGACCAGGAAACAGGGCTGCAGACCAGGGCAACACTGGAAGAACTGGGACTTGAACAGATTGCAGATGAGCTGGAAAAGGTAAATGCTATCAAATAATCTTTGAGCAAGGGAGCTTACGTATGAAGATATTGGTTGACGCCGAGAAATGTACTGGTTGCAAGACGTGTGAGCTGGCATGCTGCTTTATCAGGGCACAGGTCTTCAATCCCAGGAGGGCCCGAATTAAGGTGATTGATTTTGCTTATATCGGCTGTAGTTACCCGGTAACCTGCATCCAGTGTACCAAACCAAAGTGCATAGAGGTATGTCCAAAAGGGGCATTGAGCAAGACAGATACGGGGACTATCCATGTTGATCAGGAGCAATGTAGTGGCTGCAGGCTCTGTGTCGATGAGTGCATTATAGGAGCGATACACTTCGATAACGAAAAAGGACTACCGCTAATATGTGACCTTTGTAGCGGAAGCCCGGCATGTGTCGAATGGTGCCCGAGCGGCGCTCTTACGGTAATCAGCGGGGCTGACAGGAGAGAAAAAGCATTGAGCTATGCGATTACAAAGGTAAAGCCATCCATGAATAAACGGAGTATACCGGAAGACGCATTGGAATGGTACAGGAAATTTAACACGCCTGAGATGTCACTGCCGGAGACTGAAAAATCACCTCAAAAGTACAGTTCCATAGAGAGTGAGGGATAATAACGACCAGCCGGGATGAACGAGACGCCAGGAGACTTTCCCCGTATCACACCAGACCCTGTTTTTTAAAGTAAACGGTATAGCCACTCACGATCATATCCACCCAGAACCGGTCCATCTCTAAGTTAAAATTGCTCCGGATAAATTCATCAACAAGGCGGGAAGCTTCCTCACTTGTCTTCTCCGTTTTTAAAATGGTAAGGACAGCATCAGTAAGCATCTTCGTGTTCCTGGCGGCAGCTTCAATGAGCTGCTCCGGCTCATGGCCGATACCGCAGTGCGAATAGAAGAGAACTTCAGGTTGCAATTGCCTCAGATGCTCAATACTGCTCAGATATGCTTCCGGATCAAAGCTCGGTGCAGCCACCGCTGGCAGCGGCTGCGATTCAGGCGTGTATGAGATACCCAGCGCCTCACCACAAAAGAGCCCCCCGACTTTGCTGTCGAAGATAGCTATATGATGAGGGGCATGGCCGGGGGCATGGAAGATAGTCAATTCCCGATCACCGGCAAACACGCTTTCCCCGTCCTGGATAACCTTCACCTGTAATTCAGGAACGGGGAGGAGAGCACCATAGTGAGTTTCAAAGTCCTCACCGAATACTATCGTGGTACCCTTGATTAATTCAGCAGGATTGATGATGTGTTTGGCCCCTTTCGGGTGCACCACCACTTTTGCCTGCGGGTAAAGCTGCGATAGCTTCCCCACAGCACCACCATGATCGATGTGGATATGAGTCGGAATAATATACTCAAGGTTATCCAGTCCCAGGTCTCTGACCGCCGTTTGAATAGCAGGAACAATGGCTGGTGGTCCCGGCTCTATGAGGACACCACCGCCATCTTTGATAAAGTAAACCACTAAATCAGCAAATATTCCGGGTATCTGAACTTCGAACCTGTAAATCCCCTCTGCAACTTCATATAATTGTGTTGTCATTTTCATATTCATACCTCAATTCATCTATCAACAGTACCAGAGACAGTTCTGCCACATTAATATAATTTCAGGGTTGATAACGACTTGATACACAGACCTGCCAATGCCGGATCTACTATAAGTCTACTATTGCTATCCAGAGCCAACTAAAACTACCCTCCTGTGCCCATGCCCAAACAGCATTTTAACATCGTCAACGACCAATGTCTACCGTCTGTCTCTCCTTGAATGCCTTTAAATCTCCCGTTTGGCTTCCTGATAGTAACGGATGTGCCAGTATGATCTTTCAGATATTGGTTTTAGATGTTGCCATGCTACCAGTCCCGGAAAATTGAAAGCGCCGTAGCGACGTTTGACAGCTTAATGAAAGAAACCTACAATCAATAACAGCCTTTATGAACATCTAGAGCGAATACGATCTTCAAATATGCATCACACCCTGTGATGCATATGTTGAAAAAATCAAGGATGGTATTCCACGTTAATAAGGGTCAAACCGTTAGAAGTCTCCCGGACAGCATATATTTTTCAGAAGGAGGAATGGCACCATGTCTAAAATTCAGATGGGGCCACAAACATGGGTCTATCCCATGCCCGCATTCCTGGTAGGGGCAAATGTTGATGGCACACCCAATATTATGGCTGTTGCCTGGGCCGGCATTTGTAACGGCAAGCCCCCGATGATATCGGTAGCGCTACAGCACCACCGGCATACCAACAAAGGCATAAGGCAAAACCAAACTTTTTCCGTTAACATACCTTCAGCAGACCTGGTAAAGGAAACGGACTACTGTGGTATTGCGTCAGGATCCAAAGTCAACAAATTAGAGGTCTGCCGATTCAATGTGTTTTACGGCAAATTAGAGAGTGCACCGCTGATTGAACAGTGCCCTGTAAACATGGAATGCAAGGTCATACATATCTTAGACCTGGGCAGCCATGATTTAATAATCGGTAGAATTGAAGAAACACATGTCACTGAGGATTGCCTCATTGACGGGAAACCAGATGTCTCTAAAATTAAACCCCTGGTCTTCTCTATCGGACACATGCTTCAGTACCACCCATTGGGAGATGTTATCGCCCGAGCATTTAGCATAGGTCGCGAACTGGAAGACAGAGAATAAGGTTTAACGATAGAGATATAACTGCGCCTATTCATCCAAAAGTATAGGAATGCCTTTTAGACAGATATCGGGAGAAATTTAACGTACGTAGATAGTCTCAGTGGTCGTGGATTTCATGCCACTGGATAACTCTACTCGACCAGACTTCACTTATTGCTGTTATTAGAGTTGCCTGCCGGGGTTCACGTACGTTCAGCAGCGGTCCCAGTGTACGGTCCTCCAATATTTGCAGGAAAGAGCACCGCTTACGGAATGAAAGCACCGTATTACGTTCACCGCCATAGCATACATAGTCCAGCTTTTGAACAAAAGGCTCAATCTTTTCCCGTGCTCTTATGCAAACACGGTCAAAGAAAGCCTGTATTTGCTTTTCCCTGTGTCGTTCGAATCTGTGCTGTGAAGATCCACCCTTCTTATGGCTGGAATGAATCAGGCCTGTCCCTACTTTACTGGAGAGCAGCTCTTCGCCTTGAAATACGCCGATAGCATAAGCACCCAGGCGTACCAGTAGTAAAACTATTACCAGGTCTTGCTGTAAAAGTGAGCGTAATGGCTGCACCTCATAGCCATAAAAGATCGGCTTATCAATAATTGAAAACGGTGGCATTATCAGATATCTGTATTGCTCGCCCCAAAACAGGACTGCACCAGTTGTTGACTTGTCGATTTCGTCAATCAAGTCGTGTATTATCTGCCCTGCACCAGCCATAGTCATGAGCATTTTTTCGATCTCGGACTGGGACAAGCCTTGTGGCAGATAAACTGACATCGCCGCACCGGGGGCAGCTTCCAGTTTATCGAGCAGATGTAACAGCCTTCGCCTATCGAACCTGCGTTGACTCGATACTAACATACATCACTTCCGTTTTCTGAATTCAAACCGATTATTTACGACATATGCAGCTTGGTAGTCTTCTCAATGCTCATCAAATCGCCGGGCTATAGATAAACAACGGTAACTCCGTCACCACCTTCCCCTTTTTCTCCAGGCTGGAAGGATTTAACAAGCGGATGAGAGGCCAGTATTTCACGCACGATCTGGCGCACAGTACCGGTAGCATAACCATGAATTATACGGACCTGGGCAAACTGAGCCAGAAAAGCATCATTCAAATATCTATCGAGCATAGAAGGCACTTCATCGGCGCGCTTACCCCTGAGGTCAAGCTCCAAAGACCTTGCCATTCTAGCCGGACTTTTTTCGACTATATGGAACGCTGGCGGTACTTCATCGGCAGACGGTTCAATCTTTTCTACATCCCCTCTACCTACCCTGAGCCTGGTATTTCCTACCTGCACCTCAATCTGCCTACCGTTGTCTGTAAGAGAGAGAACAGTTCCCTCCAGGCTCCTGTCCACAAGCCGCACCCTATCACCTGAAGCAATGCTGCCGGCCTTTGCTACCTCATTAACCTCAGCAATGCGGTCTGCTTTTGCCTGCCATACCTCGCCCTCCAGTTGCTCATGCACAGATGTCAAAACCTTCCTGGCATGTTCTATGCGTTCCCTCTTCTTTGCCTTGCTCAACTCTGATTCCGCCTGGCGGATAAGTTTTTGAAGCCTTGCTGTATCCCGGAGCAGCTCATCCCGGGTCTCGCGAAGCATATTCTGTTCCTGCTCTCTAAATCTTCGAATCTCACTATCCAGGTGATTTCCCAAATTTTCTACTCTATGTTTCTCTTGTTCCAGGTCATGATGCATGGCCTCATATTTTTGTTTCTCATTCATCAGATCAGATAACAGGCTTTCTATTTCACGGGAGTCCTGTGCCATCATCTGTTTAGCAGCGTCAATAATCTCATGAGACAGGCCTAACCGCGAAGCTATAGAAAAGGCATTACTTCTCCCCGGAATACCTACAGTGAGATGATAGGTTGGTGCCAGCGTAACCGGATTAAAGTCCAGTGAAGCATTCCGCAGGCCTGAAGTAGTGTGAGCAAAAACTTTCAGATCATTGTAATGTGTAGTGGCTACCACCATCGTTCCCCTCGCCAGAAAATGAAGCAATATTGAACGTGCCAGGGCTGCCCCTTCGTTCGGGTCAGTACTGATTCCCAGCTCATCGAGAAGTACCAGGCTCCCCCGCGTAGAGTCGCGAATAATGTGCACAACGTTACCTATATGCCAGCTAAATGTAGATAGCGTTTGCTCGATACTCTGCTGGTCACCGATGTCGGCAAACACACTATCGAAGATGGGAATGCGGCTTTCCTCCGAGGCAGGTATAGGAAGTCCCGCCTGGGCCATCAATGTCAAAAGCCCGATCGTCTTAAGAGCTACAGTCTTGCCCCCGGTATTCGGACCAGTGATAATCAGGATAGAGAAGTCACGCCCGATATCTACAGACAAAGGTACTGCCTTCCCTTTAAGCAGCGGATGTCTGGCGTTAACAAGCCGCAGCACGCCCGTTTCAATAGCACAACCGTCACTGCCAGTATGGACAGTGATAACAGGTTCGGTAGCATTCACTTTTTCAGCATACCGTGCTTTCGCCAGCGCCAGGTCTATCCCGGCGAGCAGAACCAGGCTACCGCAGATATCTACCTCGTTTATGCCGATTTCAGTGCTGATAGTGGCAAGAATCCTCTCCACTTCCTGTCTTTCTTCAACAATAAGCTGTCTCAGATCATTACCGAGTTCCACGGTCTCCCAGGGCTCTACAAACGCCGTTGCTCCCGTATTTGAAATATCATGGACTATACCCCTGACTTCTTTTCGAAACTCCGCTTTGACCGGGATAACATACCTGCCTTCCCTCTCAGTAATAAAAGGTTCCTGGATGTATTGCTGGCGGCTGGTTGATTTAACCATGGCACCAAGGCGATCAAGCAACCGCTGGCGTGACTCTTTCAACTGTCTCCTCAATTTAGCTAGCCTCGTTGAGGCAGAGTCCGATACCTCGCCAGTTTCCGTAATACATCTTCGTATCTCATTTTCAAGCTGGGGTTGCTCAATCATCTTATCTGCCATATCCCACAACAATGGAAGCTCTTCTGACAACTTCCAGAGATTATTACGCACAGAGCGTATGGCAACCAGCGTACCCTGAATGTCAATGAGTACCCCGGGGTCGAGCATTTTACCTTTTGCCGCCATCATTACCGGCTCCCGGATATCACATGCGCCGCCAATCGAGAAATCCGGCCGTAAAGAAAGAAGCCTGCGTGCTTCAGCAGACTGTTTCAGCAGCAGCGAAACCTGGTCAAAATGTGTTGACGGCTGTAAATTAATGGACAGGTCTCGACTGACAGAAAAAGAAGTGAAGTCAGCCAGGATCTCTCTGATCCTGGGAAATTCCAGCATCTCCAGCGCATTATCGTCCATAGAAATCACCTTTTTAACTATACGCTCCCGTCAAAAGCTTCGTTTTATCGTCTTATGGCGATAGTCTAAAGTGTAAGCCAGCAGAAATCCTGTTGCAAGTATTGAACGGGCTCACCGAAACGGTTAGATCGATGAATCAGCAGGCAACGTTGGACAGGCATGACAGACTCTGATACGACTTGCACAATATATAAATATAATGGTAGTATCTGGTAGCATAGCAGTAGCTCAGCTTCTGACGAGTTTTTTTGCCTCTTAAAAGCTTCGATAGAGAAACATCGTTGATGTAGTTATCCGAATATGTATGTAAACAGAAGGTCCACCGGGATATTTTTCGGGTGGTGGATTGTAGCCGCTTCTTTCCTGATGTCAGCGTATGTAGCCGGCTCCATCCTCATAGGTTTCACCACTATCTTTGAGCCAATAGCAGATGAGATGGGCTGGAGCTACACCCAGATTTCGCTTGCCGCATCTCTACGCGGCCTGGAAGCAAGTCTTCTGGCCCCACTTTCGGGAACACTGGCCGACCGCTGGGGTCCCAGGAAGCTTATGTTGGGCGGGACTGTCATTATTGCTCTGGCCTTAATCCTGCTAAACTATACTAATTCGCTTGCTATGTTCTACAGTGCCTTCTTTCTAATGGCCCTGGGCCTCAGTGGATGCTCGTATACAGTCATGATGACAGCTATTGCTAACTGGTTCCGAAGCAAAATGGCGATGGCGAGCGGCATCGTATCTGCCGGCTGGGGCTTCGGTGGCTTCCTTGTCCCTGTAATGCTCAGGCTCATTGAGTTATACGAATGGCGTCTGACAATGACTATTGTCGCTTTGGGTATGTTGGTCACATTTCTGCCCCTATCACTTCTGTACAGACACAAGCCTGAACAGTATGGCTATCTGCCAGACGGTCAAGTAGAAGGCATGGTACCATCCGATAAAGATATGGGGCCGTCACAAGTTGTCGAGGCAGATATCAATACCAGGCAGGCCCTCAAGAGCAGCACTTTCTGGCGTATGGCGTTGGCCTTCGCACTTCTACACTCGGCGATAAATGCCGTAACCACACATGTCATGCCGTATCTCAGCAGTGTAGGAATCGCCAGATTAAGGTCAGGCCTCATAGCCACTGCCGTTCCTCTCATAAGCATCATAGGCCGTCTCAGTATTGGTTGGCTTGCAGATAGACTAGACAGAAGACGAGTCGCAGCAGGAACATATTTAATGATGGGGCTCGGATTGGTCTGTTTTAACTATGCATCCAGTGCCAGTACAGGGCTGTTACTACCTTTCCTTGTTCTTTTTAGTATTGGTTTCGGGGGTGGTAATGCACTGAGACCGGCCCTAGGGAGAGAGTATTTTGGTAGAGCCAACTTCGGATCCGTCTTCGGCTTTATAGTGGGTATAACCATGTTGGGCAGCATTACAGGTGCACCTATTGCCGGATGGATATATGATACCTGGGGCAGTTATCAGGGTATATGGTTATTCTTCGCTATCCTTACTATCGTGTCCACAATTCTCATCCTAAGTATTTCTCAGGTCAGAACTGCAGACGAATCAGCAGATAATGGCCAAACCAACTAATCTTATCAACTTGACCCATTATTAAAACTAACCTTCTTTTTTGCTTTATACTTGCTTCTCTGTTGGTAAAAGTCCACTCTAATTCAGGTTGAATATTGTATAGCGGCAGTTGGGAACACAGCTACCTTAGCACTCGCTCCGTGTATTTCTTGTAATATCTTTATGACATCGTTCCAGTTGCTCAGAAGCGTCACCTTTTCCCGTTCTAGATAGCTATCTAACATTCTAATCTCAGGATATTCAGTATAAATAATCACGCGATTAACATGTGGTGGAATCGGTAGTTTATTGAATAGACTTCCGCCAATGGTCTTGCCAAAGCTATCAAGTAGATAATGAATGACTTGGCCCAAAGGCGAATTGGAAATAAGGACAACATCTCCTCCATTGCGGCTGACTGCCGGGTAAGCATTTGCCAGTGCAATCCCAGCTTCATTAGCTTTGTGATAATTATTGACTATAACAATGTCATTATCCTGTTTGGTAATGACAAGATAATGAGATTTAGCCTCCTTCACAGCCGCCTCATAAGTGGGTGCTAAGGCACCCACAAAAACGCCTACTATGTCACCCCATATATTGACAATACAGTCTATCATGAAGTCGACTCCAGCTAATTTAGCCATTTCCTGAATATCAGCATTCGCCGGGTTTCCATCAATGACTCCCATTAAAGACCTGCCAGCTTGCCTTTGCTTCTCTTTCCAGTCCTTGTGAACTGTCCCGTGATGGGCTACTACAGTCTCGTGGGCGGCCACTCCTGGCACTATTATTTTACCGCCGCCACCAAAGCCCTGGCCAATATGAGGCACTATCTCTCCAATAGTAATCTTCAGGTCACAATACATCACCTCACTGTTTATTGAAACCTTTGTTCCGTAACTTGTAGTCCCTACATATGTACAGTTAAGAAAAGGACAGTGGTTGTAAACTGGAAATCTGGCCAACACTTCTTCTCCCAACTTTTTGACCAGACTACTTCGGTCTAAGGCCTGATGATTTGCCACCGCGGCAATAAACCGTATTCTGTCATCGGTAATACCCGCTTCCTTCAGTTCTTCCAACACAGAGGGAACTATCTTTGATGTTTGTGTACTGCGAGCCATGTCATCAAATATAATGACGACCTCCTTCTTCCCCCTGGCTATTTCCCTCAATGGCGGCATACCAATAGGAGAAGCTACAGCAGCCTTTATATCTTCTGACGTCAAAGCCGGACGATTATAGCCCGCTATATTGTACACATCTATTTGCCAGCTATCCGGCAGGAGATATTCTACTTCTCTCGGCCCATCCCACAAACGATCTGGAAGCTTTATTATGTTTGCCACGTCGTTATTCCTTTCTATCTTTTTTTGATGGTATGTTCATTGAAATAGCAATTTCTGTCACTATGTGCCTCGATTTTATCTATTTAGATGGTGAATAGGCTACACATTCGATTTCTACGAGCATATTGGGCATTACCAGACCGGTTACCGCCGTTGAGCGAGCAGGAGGGTCTTGAGGAAAATAGTTTTGGTACACCTCGTTCATTTTGATAAAATCATCAACATTGCCCAGAAAGACAGTTACTTTTATCACATCATCTAATGATGAACCTGCCGCCGCTAAAACTCGCTTCACATTTTCAATGCACTGCCGGGTCTGCCCTTCTATTCCCCTCACCTCCTTGCCTTCGGAATCTACAGATCCAATTTGACCTGATACAAAAATGTAATCTCCGGCCCTCACCGCTGGAGAGTAAGGACGTTTAGGTGTATCAGGTATAGTAATAGTCTTTTTCAATATAGTCAACCTCCTTACCGAATAGATACTTACCCTCTATGGCTATTTCGTGTGGACTACCCGATAGTAACTGAGACTACCATAATAGCAGTAAGCAGTCTGTTTTACAATATAAGTATCATTCCGTTGCCAATAATAAAATTGCCATGGCGTTCTATGATCAATCCAAGTTGTGAACTTTATGTCAAATTAATTGCTGGCATCTTGACAAATAACTACAACAAAACTATAGTTCTCATAAACGACTGCTGTCATTTTTGTTGACGGCTTATATAGGAGCCAGTTTAATTAAACGACGTACCTGAAAGGTAGCGACCGCCAATATTAATGATAAACGTAAAAGGAGAAAACTGTGGAAGACAGGGTTGCCATAT
This sequence comes from uncultured Dehalococcoidales bacterium, assembly GCA_964596125.1. Classification (GTDB taxonomy): domain Bacteria; phylum Chloroflexota; class Dehalococcoidia; order GIF9; family UBA5629; genus CAZQRP01. The sequence goes on from CAZQRP010000003.1 coordinate 11,843, forward strand.
TTATAGATGGGAGCAATTTATATCATGCGCTGGAAACTAACTTCAGACGACATGACCTTTATTTTACCGGCTTTATTTCCAAGCTGTGCGGTTCCAGACCGCTGTTCAGAACCTATTATTACAACGTCTTGCAGGAGCCGGCAAAACGTTCCGATACCTCCAAAGTACAGCAAGATTTTCTGGATATTTTACTGAAGACACCTTACCTTGAAGTACGGCTCGGAGGTACCAAAGTAGCCCAGGGTGTCTCCGTTGAAAAGGGCATAGATATCATGCTGGCCACAGACCTGTTGTACTTTGCCTGGAATAATTTCTACGACGTAGCAATTCTTGTGAGCGGTGATTCTGACTTCGCTTATGCCTTCCAAGCCGTTAAGAATATGGGCAAGCATGTAGAAGTAGCTTACTTTGAAAATATCGTCTCAAGAGACCTGCTGGAAACGGCCGATTACCGGCATCTATTAGACCGCAGCTTCTTTGCTGGTCTGTGGGCAGGCAAACGCCGTACCAAACGTAAAAGAGTAGTGACCAGAACCAGAGTACAGACCAGCCAGATAACAAATAAACCTCCTGCAACAACCGATTACCCGGAATAGGTGCGCACATTATGGTATAAGAGATACTCAACTCTCTAATTAAAACCTCTTATACCTTTAGCACCTGCGTGTACGATAAGCTACACTCGTTTTATTGCCAAAGACATCCGGGGCATGATCAAATGCATCGTCTATTGTCTCGTCTGGAGTTATTACGCACGAGGACTACTTTATTACTGGTCGTAAACCAGCCATTCAATATATAATAGACAATAGGATAATTCATCCCGGCTGGGACAAATAAGTACAAGACATGGACTGGCAATTTACGCTGGATGACTTTGATTCCCTGTCTGCGGATTGGAAACAACTTCAATCAAAGTCACAAACAAGTTTCATCTTCTCATCGCCTGAATGGTCAAGTGTCTGGTGGCAACATTTTGGTACCGGATACAAGCTATACCTGGCTTCGCTGAGCATTCATGGGAAAATTACAGGTATTGCTCCACTTCTGGTAAGAGACAATATCGCTTTTTTTATCGGCAGTAGTGATACCTGCGATTATCTGGACTTCATTGTGGAGCCCGGTGAAGAAGAGGGCTTCTTTAACATATTACTCGATAACCTGGCAAAAGAAGGTATCACCCGGCTTGATCTGGCCCCGGTAAGGCCGGACTCCACGGTACTCACCAGCCTGATGACTATCGCTCAGCACCGGGCACTAAAGAGCTCCTGCCACAAAGAAGATGTTTCTTCAGGACTGAATTTACCCGCCACCTGGGAGGAATACCTGCAATTGCTGAGCGGCAAACAAAGACACGAGTTGAAGCGTAAATTAAGAAGGCTGGATGAAATAGGGGAAATAAATTACCGAACCAGTACCAACGCTCATTCACAGGACATCGATATCTTTCTGAGGCTATTTCGAGACAGCCGTAAGGACAAAGCAGCTTTTTTAACTCCAGATATGGAATCATTCTTCAGGTCTCTGGCTGATGCCATGGCCGAGATAGAATTATTAAGGTTAAACGTCCTTGAACTCAGCGGTTCTCCCATAGCAGCCACTATGTGCTTCGATTACAAGAACGACATATATCTTTACAATAGTGGCTACGATCCAGCATATGGCTGGTTAAGCGCCGGGCTGATCTCCAAGGCACTGGCCATTCAAGATAGCATCCAGAAAGGCAAGAAACGCTTCGATTTCCTTAAAGGGGATGAAGAGTACAAACATCAACTTGGCGGGGACAAGTTGCCATTGTACAGATGCGCTGTGAACTTGATAAAATAGTGCCTTTCAAAACGAACAGGAGCTTTGTCAGATATGATAGAACAGCTTAAAATAGCTATGATTAGTTTTCATAGCTGCCCTCTAGGTAATCTAGGAGGAAGAGATACCGGTGGGATGAACGTTTATATCCGGGAACTGGCACAGGAACTTGGTAGAAGAGGCCACATCGTAGACATCTATACCAGGGCACATCAACCCGAGCACGGACAGATAATCAACATGGGGACCAATGTTCGACTGATTCACCTTGAAACAGGGTGCGGTGAGGAGATACCTAAAATAGCTTTCTATTCCTACGTTCAAAGGTTTATTTGCGGAGCAGAGAATTTCAGGAATTCTGCTGATCTCCACTACGACCTGCTTCACAGCCACTACTGGCTATCGGGACTGGCGGGAAAGCATCTCCATCTCTGGTGGCATATTCCTCACGTTATAATGTTTCACACCCTGGGAGCAGTCAAGAACAGTATCGGTATAGGTGAAGAAGAAACTGACCTGAGAATAGAGAGTGAGAGAGAGGTGGTAACCGCCTGCGAACGTATCATTGCAGCAACCTCGAAAGAAAAGGAAGACCTTATCCAGTATTATGGTGCATTTCCACGGAATATCAGCATAATTCCTTGCGGCGTTAATCTAGATCTATTTAAACCTGTAGATAAAGGAACGGCGCGAAACGAATTAGGTCTTGACCACCAGAAAATCATACTGTTTGTCGGCAGACTTGAACCTCTCAAAGGGCTTGAGCAGCTTTTGAAGGCATTGAGTCAAACCGCTGATGAAGCTACACCACGGCTAATTATTATCGGCGGTGATGAACATAGCCAGACCGAGGTACAGGCACTGCAAAATATGGCTGTAGAACTTCATGTCCAGGATAAGGTCAGCTTTTTCGGATCGGTTATCCAGAATAGACTCCCCCTACTGTACAGTGCCGCTGATATTTGCGTAATTCCCTCATATTACGAAAGTTTTGGCATGGTAGCCCTGGAATCTCTGGCTTGTGGCACACCGGTTGTAGCAACAAACGTCGGCGACATGAGAAATATTATCCGTCACGACGATGCGGGATACGTACTCGAAGACAACTCCCCTCATGATCTGGCGGAAAAGATATTCGATATTCTTTACCGAAGAGAAAACCGGGCGAAAGACATTAAGACCAGGCGCTCATTAATGACTGAATATAACTGGAGTAAAATCGCCGATAGGATACTTCGGGAATATGAATGTGTACTCAGGGAATATTCTGCTGTAGTTAGTCCATAACTTTCTCATACCACAGCGTATTCTCCAGAAGACGAAAACCCAGAGAAATATACAAATGAACGGCTGCAATGTTCTCACTGTCAACGGTAATATCGACGATGTCCCGTCCCTTATTTTTAAGATATGACAGGCCTTCCACAAGCATTTTTCTCCCTAAACCCCGGCCTCTATGTTCAGGGACTACACCCAGCATGTAGATACGTCCCCTCGCCTTACCTGTAGATACGTCATAACCGCAATTTGTCCCTGTCCAGCAATAACCCAGAACATCACTTTGTTCCGACAATAAAAGGATATCTTCAAGACAATTATGCCTCAAACTCAACCACCAGTTTATATGCCCAGCAGCACCCGGGTCATATCCCCAGGTACCGGTAAAACATCGGTCCTGAATGTCAATAAGCGTACCTTCTTCACCCGGCCTGAGAGAGCAGCATACTGAACTTAACTGTTCTGCAGCTTCAAGATCGATTTTAGAAAGGTCGATTCTTAACTCATGAAAACGCCGTACGAGATTAAATCCCATTTTCGATAACAATTCTATAGTGGTAAGCTCAGCGGATGGTACACTCACATGCGCTGCCTTTGCTCCCATTTTCTCCGCCCGTTGAACGGCTCTTTCAATAAGGTCTCCGGGTAACGATCCCGTACAATAAGCAGGATGAAACAGATAGTCAATAACTACCCGCCCAATCTCAAGCTCCGGACTGACATTTACATAGCCAACAATTGTGGTATTAACCTCAGCAATAAATAGATTGTCCACCGCTTTATAGCCTGGCTTGTCCAGCATTCGAGCCAGGGTTTCAAGTGAATCCGCCTGCTTTACGGCATCGGATTTACTAAAACTCATATTGAGGCGGACATAGGCACTGAAATCCTGTGGGCGATAATTTCGAACGATATAACTGTGTTGGGTCAAGGCTTTTTAATTGTATCAGGACAAATATTATCGTACAATTCTACATCAGCTTTTACATTATGGAGGCTCAGACAGATGACAAAACCCTGCTATGCCATGGTGATTACATCTCACCCCGATGATGCCGAATATGGTATCGCTGGGACTGTGGCTAAATGGACAGGTCAAGGTAAAGACGTCCTTTATGTCGTATGTACCAATGGCAATAAAGGCACTGATGATCCTGAGATAAGCCCTGAGAAGCTTGCCGAGATACGTGAGGAAGAACAACGTGCTGCGGCCAAAGTGCTGGGAGTGAGAGAAGTCATATTTTTGCGACATGATGACCAGTCCCTGGAGGATACACCGGAGTTCCGTAAAGAAATTGTCCGCCTGATTAGAATGTATCGACCGGAGGTTGTAGCCAGCAGCGATCCATACAGGCGTTACATCTGGCACCGGGACCACCGTATCACCGGCCAGGTTGTACTGGATGCCGTTTTTCCCTATGCCCGGGACCGTCTGTCATACCCCGACCTGCTCGAATCAGGGCTCAAACCTCACAAGGTCAAGGAGGTCCTTATGTGGGCTACCGAAGATCCAAATTATATCAGCGATATTACTGACACCTATGATATAAAAATGACGGCATTGCGCTGTCACCATAGCCAAGTTGATAATCTTCCTCCTGAATGGGAACAGATGGTGAGGGAAAGAGCTAAAACACATGCTAAAGGAAAAAATTTTACAGAGGCAGAAGCTTTCCACCGGGCCGAGATATGGTAGCCTTCCTACGGAGACAGCCAGAGAACGTCTCCATGTAAATCCGTATCGTGAGTCTTTGCGTTAAAAATGGCAAATTCTTTCTTCTCTCTACCCAATACTGTGGGGAGACCATGTCCAGGATAGACCTCAGTATCGTCTGGTAAGGTAAATATTTTAGTAACTATAGTCTCCACTATTTGCTTAAAATCAGCGGGGGTTCCAGTTTTTCCTGGACCACCCGGGAAAATAGTATCACCCGATATAAGGTATTTACCCAGTAAAAGGCATATACTACCCGGAGTATGGCCAGGTGTGTGTAATACCTTAATCTTGAGGTGTCCCACGTTCAGGTAATCACTATCATGAAGCTCAACATCCGGGCTAAATGGTAACCTCTTGGCATCGAGAGGATGAATCGCAACCTGAATTCCTAGCCGGGACTTTAGTTCTTTAAGCGCACCAATATGGTCCATATGGCTATGTGTTATTACTATGTAGTGAGGATTGGTACCATCTAATTGGCTAAAAACCCTGTCAGCTTCACCCGGCGCATCCACTATCATGCTATCTCCAGTGGTCTGGCATACTACTATGTAGGTATTAGTACCGTAAGGCTTCGTTTCAAGCCTGGTAATCCTGACGAGATCGTCCTGTATCACGGTTGCCATTGTATCCCCCCATTCACTGTTTTATCAAAGATAGTATAGTATGGAAACGCCCTTAAGGTAAAAATACAGGTGTACTTGATATTTGTCAGAATTCGGTAGCGGGTTTCCTCAAAACATCCCTGCTATCGTTATATCCCAAAAGTTTGAGAAATGAATTATTCGGGATTATATACTTGACAACAGGTTGAATCTGTGATATACTTCTTATTATGAAGCTGAATATTACTCTTTTTTCTCACTTTTCTTGTCCTTTTCGTGAGCTATTTCTTTCATTTTATCTACAACCTTTTTGGGGAATAGTTTTCTTATCAATTTATCATCGGGTAATTCGGTCAGCTTCTTTTTCTTACGTGGCATAGGAGGCCTCCAATGAATAAAAAGAATGGCACAAAGCAAGAGGTAAATCTCGTAAACCTAATAGAGAAGTATGGCAATGAGAGTAAGTGTCGGGCATGCCTTGAGGAATTACGATGGCCTGATGGCGTAACCTGCCCTCGTTGTGGCTCAAAGAGTATATCAAGGTATAAGAACAAATACGTCTTCGATTGTAATTCATGCCGTTATCAGTTCTCTGTTACTGTTGATACTATATTTCACGATTCCCACCTTCCTTTGTGGAAGTGGTTTCTGGCTACTTACCTTATGACTGAATCCAAGAAAGGTGTCTCTGCCAATCAGGTTAAACGGGCTTTGAGTGTCTCCTATAAGACGGCTTGGTATCTCTGTCATAGAATTAGAAATGCCATGACTGTTGATAATCCTAAACCGCTTTCCAAGATTGTTGAGGTTGACGAAACATGGGTAGGTGGTAAGCGAAAAGATGTTGGACACGGATACAAAGGGAATAAGGTTGTAGCTATGGGTGCTGTTCAACGTGGTGGTGAGCTTAGACTTGAGAAAGTTGATAGCCGAGACAAGGAGACACTTCACAAGTTTATCAAGAAGCATACCGCACCCGACACAGAAGCTATATATACCGATGATTGGCCTGCTTATAAAGGCATAGCAGACCATGACACAAGGCACGAGACGGTCAATCATAGTGCTGAAGAATGGGTATGTGGTGATATTCATACAAATACTATTGAGAATATCTTTAGCCTGTTTAAGCGATCTGTTATTGGCTCTTATCATAAAGTCTCTAAAAAACATCTTGATGCCTACCTTGATGAATTAGAATGGCGTTTTAATAACCGTGACAATCCATATTTATTTAGAGATACGCTAGTAAAATTACTCAAATCTAATAACATTGAATACAAAAGTTTAACGAATTAAATATCTTTTACCTTCCGCTTCATAAGCCATATTAAAGGGAAATTTCTCAGAACGACAATCTACATCATTGTATAAAACTCTTAAATAATTATCTGTTGTCTTCATTTGATATTGTATTACTTTAGAGGGAACTTCAAATTCTATGGAATAACTAGCATCTCGGTCTACAACAATCACTGGAAGTGTTTTAGCTTGAAAAGTGTGGCGTCCAGTATGCAATTCTATCGAACGTAACCTAATGTCTCCCTTCGGATAAAATTCCGTAACAACTTCTATTATATTATGATGCCCAAAAACGTTAGCCATAAATCCCTCAGGTTGTGGGTAGTAATCTAGGATGTCGCACCTTTTTACTTGTATTTTTAAAATTTGTTTTACTATTCTTTTTTCATCTTGCAATTCATCTATTCTCTTTGTAATTTCGTCACGTAAACTAATCATCTTATTACCTAGTTCTATGTCAGGATTATATGCTTCACTCTCTAAATATTTGGTAGGTAATAATTCTGGTGGTATATACCAACGAATTAAAGCAGCATGAAGAATTAAACCAGTACAACCATAAGACCAATCAGGATATTGGTCTATCATTTTATCTAGATGTATATCACGAAATTGAGCCTTAATATTTTTAAGTTCATCGTTGAGTTTTTTCCACTTTTTATTGTTACATCTTAAAATATCAAGACTTACATAGTGTTTGTTAGGAGACATTGCTATTCTATTGAAAAGATTAGTAAATTCAATAAGATTTGTAATGTTCCACTCATGAGATGGCTTAGCACCATTTATCCTATTCTGGATGTCATCTACTTGTATCCTTTTTCGTTTTTTTACCTTACTAAGTCGTTTACCTTTTAGACTTTCATTTAATCCAGTCAAACTACTATATTCAGGAATTGCTGAGGCAAATTCATTATTTAAAGCTAAAAATTCCTTAGATTTGTACTCTTTAATGAACTTGCGATATGCCTTATTTGCAAGTTCTAACATTTGTTTATGCATGTCTTCCAACATCTTAGTAATTTTAGCCGAATCAATAATTTTGATTGCATCTGATTTATTTTCTAATTCACGTTTGGTATCAATATATGCCCAAGCAAATACCCCGATTGCGGCAATCCCGACAATTATTAAAGGGTTTTCCCAAATATAATTTAGGATTGACACCGCTCTCCCCTGTTGTGTAAGGTAATCCCGTATTGACTGCATGAGTGTATCTGTGGCAAACTCTCTGACAAACCACCATAAAGCAGGCCATAATATTGATGCAATTGGAATAAACCATCGTTTTCGCCTGAATATCTGCTTCCATCGCATACTCCTATTCTACCATTCGACTTACTCCTGTTGTCAAATATATAATCCCGAATTAATTAATTTGAGCTAAGCTTTAGTATCCTATGTCTTACAGCTATAGTAAATAGCCTATTGGAAACTCTACAGATAGCCATAAAGTCATACAATCGTAATCAGTCAACTGATGCAATAGTGCAATAGGACTATTTTCTCAGAGTAAAAGTGACCTATCGGCTATTGACCATCAGTCCTCGATAAGGCAAAATGTCATCAAGAATTGAGTCACAGAATTGACACAGTGTGAAGAACTCAAAGTATATCTTGTTAATAAGATATAGCTATGCGAGACTACATTACAACCGTAAAATGTGACTCAATACTGACATTGAAAGAGGTAGTAGCAAGAGTATAAAGGCCAAAACAATGGAAGAGATCGGAATGTTCGAGGATGTGGTGACCGGCAAGGTCATTGTTGCGGTTCGATATGAAGGACAACTTGCCCTGACCCCGGCTATCGTATTTGAAAGCAAAGAGCAATTTAAGCAGTTTCTGAAGCAGGGATCTGATTTTGCTTGTATTTCCGACAGCGAAAATAAGCAGGTCGATTTACCCGCCAATCTGCGTGATTTTATAGATAGCCTTGATAGTATTGACGGATTAAATAATTAGAACACATAAGAAGTTCTAATACCCATAGGTAAATCCTGGCATTAATACCTACGCGTTTTTCCTGACGAACTCCTCTATCTTATTAAAATACTGGTCATGCCCTGTTAACATCAAATCGTTATGGTCTGCTCCTGAAATAATCAGGATATCTTTATCCACAGCCCCAGAGTTTTCGTATAGCTCCACACCCTCCTGGACAGGTATCAGTTGATCGTATTCACCATGAATGATGCAAGTTGGGATACGTATTGACCTTATTTTTTCTTTGTTGATAAACTTGTCGCTCGATAGCCTCTCTTGCTCCGAGGCTTCTAAAAAGTTCCATAACACTCTGAAGTTATTTGCTGCGCCACTCTCAATAATAAGCCCTTTAAACTGGTCCTGATAATGGTAGGCAAGTTCAACAGCCGGTATACTTCCCAATGAACGGCCCATAACGAAAATAGACGATTTATAACCTTCTTCTTCAATGACTTTTTTAAATTCACTGAAAATGATGTGACAATCACGAACCAGATTGGTAATATTCGGCTTCCCGTTACTCAGGCCGTAGCCCCGGTACTCAGTAACAAAGAAATTAACTCCTCTCTGAATGTATAACCGGGCAACCCAATCATGGTCGGTTGCCGTCTCCCCATTACCATGAAAGTAAAGAATGGTTGGAAACTCTTTTTCTTGAGCCCAGAACCCACAACCAACTTTAATTCCTTGCTCAACCTCGATGAAATGAGTACCGGCACCGGGTATCGAGTCTTTATAATCTGCCTGGAAATGGAAGGGTGAATATACAACCGGAAAGACGACTTCTAAAATTTCTGGCTTATCTAAGAAAGAAAAATCCATTTCATGGGACATTTCATTTTCTCCTGTCTATACTTTTATTTCCTGCCGATTAGAATAAACTGTACGTATAATGCATATAGTACACACGGAACTTATGTCATCCAGTAAAATGTAGAACGTTCGGCCCGTTCCTTTATTTGGGTATGATTATACCATCTATTGGAGGTCTCTTTCGCTCTACGGATTTTCGTCTGCCATAAGCAACCAGATTTTCGTGGCCTCATAAAAAACTTCGGAGGCAAATTCACAGTATGCGCCTTGCGAAGCGAACCGCAGACCGACCAACCAATGCCACCCAACCACAGTGAGGTTCACTTCGCTAGCTAATAGGTTCAATCGCCTAACATGACGTAATGTGTAGTCAGGGGTGTGACTCTCTCAATTTCACAATAAGACTACTCCAACTCTCTGCGCTCGAAAGCCAAGGTCTTCAAATTAATATTGATAAAATAGCCCTCATAATCCAATAATTTGAGAAACACCTGATCGATAAGATTTATAAGCCGAAAATACTCGCGAACCTTCTCCTGTCCGTCAGAAGATTTGAAACACATCCTATGAGCGAGAGCATTGCGAGTATTTTTTATTGCGGACAATTCTGAGTCTAATATCTGTAAACCCAAACTATCCATCCATTTTTTCAATAGATTCAAAAAGGATCTTCGGTTAAGCTCCGGTATTTTACCCAATATTTCAGTCATTTCTTCTTGTTTGATACTTGGGAACGCAGATGCTACGAAATTTTTGAGGCAATCTTGAAGTAGTACATTTTGTTTACCAAAATCCTTAACTATCTCCGTAAGTTCATGACAGGAAGCACATTGTTGTTGAAGCGAATCAATCAGTGCCACAGCAGCTAATGCCCTAGTTTCTAGATAAGCTGTTGCTCTTTTAGCATCTAAATACTGCTCAATGGCGATATCCAGATTGTACAATGTATGGAGTGTAAGATACGTAGGATACGCTTTCTCAATAAAGAGGGGAGTATCTGAACGTTCTCTCGGATCAATCAAGGGAAGGGAAGAAAAAGGCCAAGTAACGGCATTTTTAAGGATTATCCCACAAGTAATTCCATCTTTTGTATATTCCTCAACGTTGATCCAAGTTATTTTTGTGCCTCGGGATAGGGATAGAAGGCGACACAATTCGTCCATCTTGCAGATAAGCTCTTCTAGCTCCATATTTGTTGCTGGCTCTGCAACAATTTTGCATGTAATTGAAATCCCCTTTTCCGCTTTCAACTTCTTAACGATGGAATCGTAACCAGGTATGGGTTTCACTACGGCTGTGCCCCACGGAGCTTTCAAAACGAGATCGCTATAGGATTGTTCAATCTGTTTGGTGTTATTTTGAACGACCTTTTCTACTAGGGTATCCCCTACAAACTCAAAGTTAACCACACTAAACGTGTAGCCATTCGATCGTTCCTTTTTTTCTAGTTCGGGCCAAAACCGTATCTCTTGGGCTATCAGTATCAATCTGGATGATTTGCTGGAGAATATATTAATCGATGAATGTATAAGGATAAGCTTTCCTTGGCTTTTAAAACACATCCCATCCTTTGTCTTGCCATGGATGTTTCCAATAGTATGGGCTGAAAAGTTCGTGAGGAATTGGAGATTGGAAGCATCTTGTGTTACTTTTGGTGAAAGCTTACAAGTAACATAAATCCGGCCGCTCTCTACCTGCTGAATAGTTATGTGACAAGGGAGATCGTTACCATTCGTAAGGTTGAGCTTTCCTCTACCACGATATAGCCGAATAACCCTGCCATATTCTTCATCAAACAAACTCATTCTCATTCCACCGGCCAGCCGGGAATCAGGGTGTCTATCTCTATCATAAGCCGGATGGTCTCTTTAAGAGCAACTATTACCTTCTGGTAGTGGGTCAGCTCGTCATAGGTGAGAGTCCGGCCTTTGCGGTCTTTGAGCCATTTCTGGGCTACCTGGTAGCCGCCGATATGAAAGTTCCAGACCTCCGGCGGCATACCCTCAAAATATTGCGTTTTATTGATGTAGACACGCTGGTTGTCATCGTCGTAGGTTACTTTTTCTACCTCATTAGAGCCAGCAACCGGGTATTTCGTTATGAGGTTGTTCAACGCTGGCGATTCCATGAGGTGCAGGGACACCAGCTCAGCTCCTTTGGCTGCCAGCGACTTGAATAATGCTCTATCGGAAGTCAGTGGTAATCTGGGAAAGTCTATCTTCAAAAACTCGGCGTAGCGAGTTCTGTAAGTGGGCGAATGGAAGACGGCATAAGTATAGCTGAAGATATCTTCCGGCCCGAAGGTTTCCTTAAAGTTCCCCTGACCGTCTTCAATAAATGATAATCCTAGCTTCTCTGATACAGCCTTGATAAACTCCGAGTTCAAGTTGGGACGGTGGCGCCCTTCCCCAAGCTGCATTTCGCCTTCGGCAGGATAGAGATAAAGAGGAAAAATGTGGGCTCTCTCGCGTGTTGTCAGAGATAGCGGGTCACGATCCACAAGACAATTGGCAATAAAAACGTGCCTGAATTGATCGGCTGAAAGTTGTCTTGTTATACACAGAGCAATGTTGCCTTGTAGCATATGACGCATTACGGGAAATGCTGGCCGACTGGTCAAAGCTGCATCATAATATAGCTTTCGAATATCAAAAGGCCTGTACAGGCAATCTTTTATATTGTTGGTATCGAGTTTAGCTGCTTTGAGCCTCTTCTCGAGGTCAAAACTGGATGACGACCATATTCGATAACGTTCGCGAAAGTCATCATTATAATCACTTTCGAATATTGACCTCATACGTGACTCAAGCACCGTAGCTGAATAATCATAGAAAAGCTCGTCTCTGTCTGTCCCTATGCCATTATGATGTAGTGGGAATATGTCAGATACCGAATATGCTAGGTGGTACTCATCTTTGAGTGCAAAGTCCTTTGGTACGAAAAAGAAATATGGTTCCGTCGGTGTTAGCTCTTGCCAACTTATAGAGTTAAGATCTGCTTCAGATAATGCCCGATACTTGTTTTCTCGTGTTCCCCACATATCGGCGTAATAGACATGTTTCTTATCAGTCTGCTCTGGCTCCTTAACAAATATGCCTATTGTTACACCTTGTTGGATGTCAAACACATTTTCGTCTTTGATATTGTTTGGGGCTTGTTCTCCTCTTCTGGAATTGCCATGCAGATTCATAATGTAAATACTGGAGAAACTTTCAAGTAAATACTCCCGCATTCGGCGATGGGTCAATCCATCGAGATAGGAGTTGTTGGTGATGAACCCTAATATTCCATAGCCGGTTTTATCGATGCGCCACTGTGCAAAGCGGATGAACTTGATATAGTCATCGTCTATGTTTAGCTTCTTCTCACGTAGACCTTGCTTATAGTCATCCAAAAGAGTGTCAATCCATTCACCACGGTTTAGCGAGCTTACAGAATATGGTGGATTGCCCAACACAACCATGATGGGCTTTTCTTTCTTAATTTCGGCGGCGGCGTTGGCTTCCTCGGTTATCCACATGGAAAAGAGTGTCTCGGCGCGCTTGATGGCTTCTTCAAGGGTGTTGGTGAGGTAAATACCGAGGCGCTGGTCGGTCCGGAACTGGTATCCCGTCTCCTGAAGTAAAAGCCCCAGCTTGAGATGGGCGACGGCATAGGGAGCCATTAGCAGCTCAAAGCCAAAGATGCGGGGCAGGAGCTTGTCAGCCACGTAGTTATTCCATAGACCTTGCTGACCTTTGCCGGCGATAGCCTGATGAATCTCATTGACAACCATGTAGAGGAAGGTGGCAGTGCCCACCGCCGGGTCAAGGATGAGCGTCTTCTCGTCAGCCAGTCCCTTCGGCTTGTTGAAGCGGGTCTTGAGCAGATAGTCGATGGAGCGCACGATGTAGGAGACAACCGGCTCTGGAGTATAATAGACGCCGCGCATCTCACGTATCCTGGGGTCATATTCCTTGAGGAAAGTCTCGTAGAAATGCACCACCGGGTCTTCTCTGGCAGTGCGCTTGCCAAAGTCCTTCAGGACTGTTTCCATATCCGCCTGAGCTAATACCTGCGCCAGGTCATCCACCAACCATGCGATGCGGTCATCGAGTTCATAGCCAGCGATATGTTGGAATAGCTTCCTAAGGAAAGGGTTAGTCTTTGGTAGGTTTTGAGCAGCGTCGAAGCGGGTAAAGTCCTTTTTAGTGGGAGCAGTACACCGGGCGGCAAACAGCCCGTAGGCAATAGTCTGTGCGTACATATCGGCAAAATACTCTACCGACAGGTCAGGGATGAGATTATCGCGAAAAGCGGCAAGCTGGCTGTGCAAGCTGCCGCCTTCCGGCTCTTTCTCGAAGGCGTTGATTATTAGATTCCGAATCAGGTGCGCCTGCCGCGCCATGCGCACCGCCAGCTCTTTTGGAGCGCCCACAGCTTCAACTTTATAAGCCAGAAAGTCACTCAAAAGTTCGGCTACGGCTTGAATACCAGCGTTATCACGCTTGATTTTGCTTTCTGCAGTCAGTGTGCCCAGACGTGCCGAGAGGCGGCATTCTCCGTTCACATACCAGCGGAATTCAAGGTAATCAGTCAGGATAAGGTTACTCAGCGAGTCTAGATATCGCTTTAGCTGCTCTGTCTTTTCGGTTTCGTCCAAGCTTTTACCGATCTCCTTGGCTTCAACGTAACCGATGGTAGGTGAGCCCTTAGTAACAATAAAGTCGGGTGCGCCACATTCTATACGGTTAGGCAAAATGGTTGCAATAATTCCATCACCAAAGGACTCCAGCAGAGCTTTCAGTGTGGGATAATGAGAACCCTCACTGGCGTGACCGCCAGATAAAGTCTTCTGGACAGCAGCGAGATAGCCCCTAAATACTTTCAGAACACTCGACTTTGCTGCCTCTGCCAATCTATCTCATCCCGAAGAAGTAATTACACTGCCATTATACTATATAAGGGAATTGCACGGCATTAGCACTCTATTTGATGTGCCTAATCATCGCTGCACGAAATTGGATTTTGTTAAATAAAATCCGTTATTCAAGTGAACGATATTATGGCTCATTAAATGTGTCGTTACTTTATTAACACAGGTCTTTTGGGGCATTTGATATAATTAGGCTCATACTTACTAGCCCAGACAAGCTGGGCTAGTAAGTAATAATTTTATTGGCAGGTTCAGCATGTAATTCGCGCCCGAAAATACACGAGCATCGAATACGAGCGGCAAGACTTTCTGTTGGTGAGGATAGAAATTCGCTTTTGATAGCGAGCGATTAAATTACAGTTGATTTTAAATAATCCGGACTATGTCAATCTATCATTTTCTATAATAGGCTCGCCATTTAGTCGCCACTCTTGTTGACAACTGTGACAAATTATCTGACCGTGAAAGTCTATGTCCGTGGTTCCGCCACATAACGGGCAGGGAACAAGTACCTCTTTCATCCAGGGCACTTCAGTAACCACAGGCCTTTCAAAACAAACTTTAACTGCCCTCATAATGTGTCCTTCCTCGAACCCTTTAATCTGGCTTATGGCACAGTACCGGGAGAACCACCTCAGGACGCAGTTCACGAAATTTTAATCTCTGCCTGTTACCTTCAGTGGTGCTTTCCATAACCAACCACCAGTTATAATTTAATAAACGAAATAAGGATAAAAATGGTTTATAACCGCCGTGGATTACTCGTGTTAAACCATGCTCTTTCATATCCAGCTTGATTCTAAGCTCAATCCACTTTATAATTAATAATTTGTGGCTATATGAGAGGAATAGCATATCCTCAAAGCAACGCTGACATATAGAAAAATAAATCACTGGCTTCACCAGTGGAGAATTTTCAGGAGGCAATCTGATAATGGATAACAATGATTTTGACCAGTTCAAAGGCTCACATGATTACGTTATCTCCGAGCCTTTAAGGAACGCCGTCAATGTAAGTATAGCGCTGGGGAAACCCTTACTTATTAGAGGAGAGCCTGGTACAGGAAAAACCAAGCTTGCCCATAGTATTTCCAGTGGACTGAATAAGAAGTTGATGGTATGGAATATTAAATCAACCACGAAAGCTCAAGAGGGACTATATGTTTATGATACTGTACAAAGGCTTAACGATAGTCGCTTCGGCGACAAAGACGTGTCTAATATCAAGCATTATATAAAGCTGGGTAAACTGGGGCAGGCTTTCTCCGCTCTGGAGCAAGTCGTCCTTCTCATCGATGAGATAGATAAAGCTGATATTGAATTCCCCAATGACCTTCTTAATGAACTGGATGAGATGTCCTTCTACATTCCGGAGACTGATGAAACAGTCGAGGCTAACCAGCGACCGTTAACAGTTATCACCAGTAATGCGGAAAAGGAATTACCCGATGCTTTCCTGCGTCGCTGTATATTTCATTACATCGAGTTTCCCGATTCAGAGCTTATGGAGGAAATCGTAAGAGTACATTTCCCCGATATTCAGAATAACCTTCTTCATGGGGCAATAAAGACGTTCTACAAGCTAAGAGAGATTGATGGCTTCAGGAAAAAGCCTTCAACCAGTGAGCTCTTAGACTGGATTCAAGCTCTGATAGCTGGCGGTATACCTCCCGATAGAATTCCGAGGGAGATCCCCTTTATAGGTACCCTACTGAAGAAAGAAACTGACTATGATTATTTCATGACCCGTATAGGTTAGAAATAATGGCGTCATGTAATTGATAAATAAGAAATGCCCTATTGACGGTAAGCAAAAGGCTTAGATGTTCACTAATTTCTTTTATACTCTCAAGGAAAAGAAAGTACCAGTTACCATTACCGAGTGGATGACTTTTATGGAGGCTCTCTCTAAGGGTTATATTTCCAACCTTGACGAATTTTACTATTTAGCCAGAGCAATATTAGTTAAAAGCGAAGCTCACTATGACCAATATGATGCTGCCTTCCAGCAATATTTTAAAGGAATAGAGACACCGGCCGAAATTACAGAACAGTTACTGGAATGGCTGAAAGATCCCATTAATCGAATGACCCTTACTGAAGAAGAGCAAGCCATGTTCGAGAACATGGACCTCGATGAATTAATCAGGGAATTTGAAGATAGGCTTAAAGAGCAAACCGAGCAACATGATGGAGGAGGTTATTGGATTGGTAGAGGAGGCACATCTCCTTTTGGACATTCGGGGTATCATCCTGCGGGCATCAGGATTGGTGGAACATCCGGTGGTGGACGCGCAGTACAGATTGCCCAGGAAAGAAGATTCCGAAACTATCGCAATGACCTTACCCTTGACATCCGTCAGATGAAGATGGTCTTACGGGCATTACGGCAGTTGAGCCGAGTTGGCATTGAGGATGAACTGGACCTGAAAGAAACAATTAAAGCTACATCGAAAAACGCCGGTGAGCTTGAATTTATCTGGACGAGAAGCAGAAAAAACGATGTCAAGGTGCTTTTATTAATGGATGTCGGTGGGTCTATGGATCCCTATGCTTTACTGTGTAGTCAATTTTTCTCAGCTGCTCACTCAAGTTCTCATTTTAAGGATTTCCAATATTTCTTTTTCCACAATTGCATCTATGATTACTTTTACTATGATATGGAAAGAAGGGAAGCGATGAGCACCGAGAATCTTCTGCATTCCTTTGGACCCGAATATAAAGTGATATTGGTCGGAGATGCCAGGATGGCTACCTGGGAATTGACCCAGAAGCATGGAGCAATCTATTATTACGAGCGTAACGAAACTCCCGGTATAGTCTGGCTTAAGCGAATCTCAGACCATTTTAGTCATAGTGCCTGGTTGAATCCAACCACACCCCGCTTCTGGAACCATCCCACCGTTATAATGATCGGTAAATTATTTCCCATGTTTGAATTTACTTTAGACGGACTCAAACTGGCAGTAAAAAAATTGATCGTTAAAAAGTAACAGGACGTACAACAGCTCGATATCCATATTCTATTTATTATGTCAACACCTTAGAAATCAGTTCCCGCTTACAAACCGCCTTACAGTTCTGAGCTATCCAATCTAAGTCCTCAATAACAAATTTCCCAGCCATCATTGCCATCATTCGGCCGCCACTTGTTGAACACTGGCTACAACGTTCATTACGCTTACTTTGTAAAAAGCTCGTTTTATTAACTCATTACTTCCCCGGCTATATGACCGTATCTTATTGATACGTACAATAATCGTATCTCTTTCTTTCTAGCCGACTAAAAAACTACTATAATATACGTTATTCTGAAAAATACTCCGATTGCATGGAAAAGGGTAAATACAAACGTGAGCCAGATTAGATTCTCACCGTTGATTATTTCCGGCATCTTTATAGCTGTATTCTTTGCTCTTGCGCTGTATCTCCGGATCGCTTTTTCGTATCAACATGTTTTCGCTGGCGATATAATAAAGTTTGCCGGTTTTGATGCCTGGTACCATGTACGCCTCGTCGAGAACCTGCTCCAGCATTTTCCCCAGCGAATTGTTTTCGATCCTTATACCTTTTATCCCTATGGCCTGAATGTTTATTGGCCCCCTTTTTTCGATTGGCTCCTTGCCAGTATTATTTTACTGGTCGGCTTGGGTTCACCAACCCAACATACGATCGAAGTAGTTAGTGCCTATTTCCCGGCAATTCTGGGCGCCCTGACTGTTATTCCAGTCTATTTTATAGGTAAAACGCTGTTCAATCGCTGGACTGGACTACTGGCATGTGGCCTGATAGCTCTATTACCGGGCGAATTTCTACACAGGTCAATACTCGGCTTCACAGACCACCATGCGGCTGAGGTACTCTTCAGCACTATATCTTTGCTTTTTATAATTTTAGCGATTAAGTGCAGCAAGCAAAGGCAACTTTCCTTCAACGATATAACAAGCCGCAACTGGGCAAGCATTGGAAGACCTATAATCTACGCCCTGTTGGCCGGCATATTCCTTGGGATCTACTTCCTGACCTGGGTAGGCGGGCTATTTCTCCTTCTCCTGGTGTTCATCTATTTTGCAGTCCAGTTTATTATTGAACACCTGAGGGAGCAATCGACGGAGTACTTAGGCATCATCGGCACAATATATTTACTCACAGCTACATTGATAAATCTTTCTTCTTTATCTCAGTCTGCTTATTACCATATATACATCGCATCCATGACTGTCGCTGTTCCCGCTCCACTAATTCTCGCTGGCCTTTCCAGGTTAATGACAAACCGAAAGATTAAGGCGGTCTATTATCCGATATCTCTGGTCGCACTTGGTTTAGCAGCGCTGGCAGCTCTTTACATTGTGAATCCAACTCTACTTCGATTGATGATTGAACGATTCGGTATTTTTACTCCGGCCGGTACCGCCCTAACTATTACCGAAGTGCAACCGATATTAATCCTGGATGGCAAATTCACCATTTCGGCTATCTGGGATAATTTCACCACTGGTTTCTTTCTCAGCCTCATTTCTCTAGGAATAGTAATATATCTCGTTATAAAGCAAGATAGTCCTGATAAAAACCTGCTGCTGGTCTGGAGCATAATAATTCTTGGAGCTACGCTAGGCCAGCGCCGCTTTTCCTATTACCTTAGCGTAAATGTGGCTCTACTCACCGGCTATCTCTCATGGCTAATAGTCCGGTTTATCGGCTTCAACAGGAGTACATCGAAGCCGGTGGAAGTGTCAAAAAAGGTCAAAAAGGGGAAACCGAAGCCAAAAAGCGATGCGAGCAGCTTCCGATACGTCCCCGCTGTAGTGAAAATAGCTATTGGTCTACTGGTTATCTTTTTTTTATCTTTCTATCCCAACATAAAGCCATCAATCGCAACTGCCAGTGGGGCATCTATTGTGTCTGATGCCTGGTACAAGTCCCTTTTATGGCTTAAAGATAATACTCCAGACCCTTTTGGAAATCCTGCTTTCTATTATGAGCTATACGAACCACCTCCATCAGGGGAAAGCTATAAATATCCTGAATCGGCATATGGCGTGATGGCATGGTGGGATTATGGCCATTGGATTACGCGCATTGCCCACCGTATACCCATATCCAATCCGCACCAATATGGAGCCGGTGAAGCAGCTCAGTTTTTCACTGCCCAGGACGAAACCGCAGCCAACAAGATAGTTGATATTCTGGGAGTGAGATATGTGGTGGTTGATGAAGCCACAGCGACAACCAAATTTCATGGCGGTATTATTACTTTTGCCGGCAGGCGCACGGAAGAATTCTTTGAATTATACTTCCAGCAGCAGGATGGAAAACTCAAAGGAGATTACTTTTTTTATCCTGCATACTATCGTTCGTTAGCTGTAAGGCTATATAACTTCGACGGCAACCAGATTAATTCCCAGACCCCTACAGTGATTTCCTACGAGGAAAAAGTATTCCCGGAAGGTGACCCTTATAAAAAAATTACCGACATGAAGTCCTTCTCTACCTATGATGAGGCTGAAGCTTATATATCAAGCCGGAAATCAGGCAATCATAGAATAGTCGGCAGCAGTCCATTTGTCAGCCCGGTGCCTCTGGAAAAGCTTGAAAGCTATACGCTTATTTACAGTTCTGAAGCTTCCGTCCAGCATCCAGGTGTGGAGAAAATGCCTGCAATAAAAATCTTTGAATACAACAAGTGAAAGGGCAAATATATGAAATGTCTCATTATGGCTGGGGGCTTCGGTACAAGGCTCTATCCCTTGACTTTCGCCAGAGCTAAATCCCTGCTGGAATATAAAGGCAAGCCGCTTATAACCCACATAGTAGATAAGGTCCCTCAAGATATTGACATACTTATTTCTACTAATAAGAAATTTGAAACTGATTTTCGTTACTGGCAAAAAAGTATTTCCAGAAAGGTCGAGATATGTATTGAAAATGAACCGAATGAGCAACAGAAATTGGGAGCTGTTGGCTCACTATACTTCTGGATTAAGAAGAAGAACCTATCTGAAGACCTGATGGTCATCGCCGGAGACAACTATTTTGAGTTTGACCTTATCAGGTTCATAGCTGAATATAACAGCAAGAATGCCCTGGTGGCAGTCTGTGACATCGATAACAAAAGTAAAGCCAGTCAGTTTGGGGTCGTGAGCCTTTACCAGAAACGCATTGTAGAATTCGTTGAAAAGCCAATAGAGCCCAGGTCCAGCCTTATTGCCACGGCCATATATATTCTGCCACTGCGCATATTTCCCTTGATTGGCGATTATTACAAGCTGGGGGAAAAAGACAACCTTGGTGCTCTCATTGCCTATTTATTGGACAAGGACGAGGTATTTGCCTATTTTTTTCCCGAGCTTTGGTTCGATATAGGGAGCCAGATTGAAATTAGCTAGGTTTCACATCTACAAGAAAGCCACCGATATTGCAGGTTCCATCATCTCCAAAGGAAGGCTAGAGCAGTTCCTGACTACTCCACTTTACACTAACGCTATTTATCTAATGATAAATAGCGCAGTCATGGCGCTCTTTGGCTTCTTATTCTGGCTGATTGTCGCCAGATTCTATAATGAAATCGAAGTAGGCTATAGTTCAGCTATACTATCCGCCTTTAATCTCCTTGCCATACTAAGTTTAGCCGGCTTCAATGTCTCTCTCATCCGTTTCATACCCCAGGTCCAGAAGCCACAGGAGCTGATAAACACCTGCTTCACTTTAAGTGGTGGTATCGGCTTGGTATCTGCGGGTATCTTTGTTGCTGGCTTAGATTTATGGTCTCCAGCTCTAGGTTTTATTAAGGAAAATGCAGTCTTTTGTCTGGCATTCCTTGTTTTCGCCTCTTCATTGACACTATCTTACCTGGTAGACTCCACGTTCATTGCTAAAAGGCGTACAGGCTTTATCCTATCGAAGAATACTATCTATTCCCTGTTAAAACTTCCCTTGCCTCTGTTTTTTATTTTATTCTTTCATGCTTTTGGCATAGTAGCCTCGTGGGGAGTAGCTCATGGTATCGCCCTGATCATCTCCCTTTTTCTATTTCTGCCAAGAGTCCAGGACTCATACAGGCCAATGCCATTTGTTAATTTTACTCTCCTTAAAAGTATTTGGCGCTATTCTGGTAGTAATTACCTTGCCAGCCTGCTATCATCATTCCCGTTTTATATACTGCCTCTGATGGTGGTCAATCTTCTCGGCCCAGACCAGAACGCCTATTATTATATAGCCTGGATGATAGCAAGCCTCCTATACACCATTCCCAATGCTATCTCCGAGTCTTTGTTAGCTGAAGGCTCCTACGTTAAAGAAAATCTACGGGAGAATATCTCTAAATCATTCAAATTGACATTTTCACTACTAGTACCGATAGCCTTCGTAGTGATCCTAGCTGGCAAATGGCTTCTGCTTATTTTTGGGCAGAGCTACTCAGTGAATTCATTACAACTACTCTGGATTCTCACCCTTTCCTGCATCCCTCTGGGGATCAGTTCTATATATATCAGCATCTTGAGGGTAAAAAACCGGATGAAAGAGGTATTATTGATTCGTGCATTTACAGGTACGGTAGTTCTTGTACTCAGCTACTTAATACTACCGATAACCGGCATAACAGGCATTGGTTATATCTGGCTTGGAGTTCACGGAATCATTGCTATCTATGTGCTTATAATGTTACATTTGCAGTCTTCATACTCTGCTTCATGATTTCAGTTTCTACACCTACATATATATATGTAGATTATTAAAACTACCTATAACAGCGAATTATAAAGGTCCTCGATTTTAGGTACCACAACTTCCGGAGTGAATAACTTCTCCCATCGTTTATAACCCTTTTGACCCATCATTATAGGAACCTTCGGATTGTCCAGTAAATATTTGATGGCTTGAGAAAGAGCCCCTGCATCATGTGGCGGAACTAAAATACCTGTTTCACCATCGACCACAATGTCAGTGAAGCCGCCTATATTAGAAGTTATTATGGCTTTTTTCTGACTCATAGCTTCCAGGGCAACCGTTGCGCATGGTTCAGGCCATTCTGAAGGAAACATGGCAAATCGACATTTCTGATACGCCTGCATAACAACCGGATGAGGAGCATCCTCAATAATCAGCATATTGTTGGTATTCTCGAAATGACAGGTCGGATTGGCTACAATCAGGACCAGTTTGGTTTCTGTATTTAGCCTGAGATAAGCATCAATCAGGGTATCAAGACCTTTTTCAGGAGACAAACGTCCAACAAATAGAGTAAAATCCTCGGGCAGTTTTGCACTTCCTTTTACTTTCCCGTTAGTATCCTCAGTATAAAATCCTGGAATAATCATAATGTCATCATCCTGTAAATCCATTGCTTGCAAATGGGCTTGCTTCACATATGAGCTGACGGCAATGAACTTATGTACCGAACCAAGCTTACTCACATTTGCCCTTGTAGTAAGGTATACAGCTAAAGACTTGGCTATACCTAGTGGCCCTGAACCATAGACTTCGCGGCCGCAGTTTATACAACCACGGTTCATAGTCATTCCGCACGTCATTACTTTGCTTACCATTCCACCTGGTGGACAAACAGCATTGTAACTATGAAGGGTGACGACCAGAGGAATATGAAAGTTCTTCAAAGCTGGAATAATTGATTGTACGATCCAGCCATGTGCATGGACAATATCCGGTTTCCATTCCTGTATTATTTTCCTGAATTCCTTAACTAACAGCCAATCCGATACCGGCGGGGGAAACCGGAGTACACCCTGATATAAAAAAGAGACGCGAGAGAAGAGACCAGCTAACCGATATATACCAATCCCATGGTCTTGCTCGTAACTGGACCGACTCGAAAGTGCCGTAGTACAAACGGTGACCTGGTGATTTCGCTTCATTAATTCCTGGCTGAGTAATAATACATGCCTCGCTTCTCCTCCTATCTGAGGGGGGTATGTATCCGACGCTATCAATATTCGCATTTTCCTTCAATCCTTACTTCAATAAACGGGCTTATCTTTTATCATACTGCGATACTAATTTTCTCGCCCCTTACTATTCATGAAGCCCAATCCAGAAACTCAAGAACCCTTAAAAAAATCGGCAGGTTATAGATAAGTAATTCACAACAGTGACTTATAAAGGCTTTCCATTCTTGGCACCACAACTTCTGGAGTGAATAGCTCTCTCCATCGTTTATAGCCCTCTTGCCCCATCTTAATAGTAGTCTCTGGATTGTCCAGAAGATATTTCATGGCCTGAGAAATTGCCTTGACATCATGTGGTGATACCAGAAAACCTGTTTTTCCATCAACCACAATGTCAGTAAAGCCACCCATATTGGATGTTATTATGGCTTTCTTCTGGCTCATTGCCTCTAAAGTAACTAATCCATATGGTTCAGGCCAGATTGAAGGGAACACGGCAAAGCGGCAACTCTTGTAAGCTTGCATAACGAGTGGATGAGGAGCATCCTCTATAACTATCAAATTTTCTGTATTTTCATAATGGTAACGTGGATTTGCAACAATCAGGACCAGCTTGGTTTCAGTATTAAGCTGATGGTAAGCATTAATTAATATATCTACTCCTTTTTCGGGAGACAAACGTCCTACAAAAAGTATAAAATCTTCAGGTAGCCCTGCAACTCTCTCCTCTTGCTTAATTATATCTCCGCCAAAAAAATGTGGAATAACAATTATATCTGCTTCCTGCAAACCTAAGGCTTGCATATGAGCCTGCTTAACATAGACGCTGCAGGCAACAAATTTATTTATAGAATTTCGCAGGCTGCTCTTGTTTACTTTTGTGGCAAAATAGACGGCTGCAGACTTGAGCATGCCCATTGGACCAAATCCATAGACATACCGACTACATGCCATACAATGTCTTCCCAGCGACATTCCACACACAGCAGCTTTCTCCACCATTCCAGCAGCAGGACAAATAGCTCGATAATCTTGAACGGAGAGAATTAAAGGGATGTTAAAGCTCTTCAATGCAGGAATAATTGATTGCACAATCCAGCTGTACGTATGAACAATATCCGGTTTCTCCCGCAGCACTATTTTTTGTAGTTGCTTAACCATTATGGAATCTGATATGGGTGGAGGAAAACGGTCTGAACTTCGATACAAAAAGCGGAAACGGGGAAATAAACCCGGTAGCCAATGCACCTTTATCCCATTCTCTTTATCACATGTATACTTATCGTCAAGCGCTGTTGTGCAAACAATGACCTGATGACCGCGCCTGTTCAGTTCCTGACTTAAATACTGAACATGCTTTGCTCCCCCCGATAAGTGAGGTGGATAAACATCCGATGCTATTAATATCTTCACTTTATGACACGGTCCTATCCTGTATCATCCTGGGGTCTTTTCTCTTTCTTACTCCTCACTATAATCATGTACCCCAACAGGCTAAACGGATAAAGGTTCGACAGGAAACTACTCTCCAGAAACTTAATCAGTTTCAAACAAAAGATGATTACTTGTTTAAATGGCTGGTAATAACTGAAATCTCCAGGTAGATAGCAAGCACCTCTCACTCCAATCACTGTAAAGCCTGCATGTTCAAGTGCAGTCCTCAGTTGAAAATAGCTCTTCCATTTATCATATGGATGTCCGGACCCAAATAAACGCCTGCCTAGATAACGCGTCAATCCGTATATGCTTAGCTTATTGGGTGTCGAGATAATCAGCTCACCCTCCGGCCTCAGTGCCCGGCTAAACTCGTCAAGTGCTTGAAGCCAGCCTGGCATATGCTCTAATACTTCTAAACAAACGATAAGGTCTACCAGGCTATCTCGAAACGGCAAACGACCCACATCGCCAATTGTCAGATCGATCCGTCGCCTGTCCGGCGATTTATCAACCTTGATTCTTGCCGTGGACACCATCTTATTTGAAAAATCGATCCCAACAACATTTCGGGTGTGCTGTAAGAGCATGTTAAAATCGCGTCCATTACCACAACCGGCATCAAGCCCGATCATGTAGTGACTATTAATTAATGATAAGATAGCCTCTTGACGGGCATTCTGCTCGTAAGCAAGGATAGGGTCTGAAAAAAACTTTTGATCCCTTTCTGTTGCGTCTTGATTAAAGAAATCTATTATTTTTTCTTTCTGACCATCCATTCTAGTTGCCTATCTTATTCAAGGTTCGCTCATAGACCTCTATCATTTTATCCACCCATATGGTCATAGAAAACTCTTTCTCTATCAAGTAGCGGTTTTCCTCACCTAACTCCTTCAGATTGCTATCTTCAAGCGACAGGAAATCCAGCACTGCTTCCGCCAACTTCCGGTCATCACCAACAGGTACCACTGAAAAACCTTTCAAACCGTAATTCTGTAATTCAGGAACTATGCCTACAGGTGTAGCTATTACAACCTTACCACAAGACATGGCTTCAATTACCATCAATCCAAACGATTCATATAAAGAAGCTGAAATAAAGATAGTACAGGTCGAATATAGCTGAATAAGCTCGTCAACGGGTAAGAAATCGACAAAAATCAGGTTGTCAACAAAACCACCATGCCTTGCCTGGCTGATAATATAGTGCTTAAAAGAGCCACCATCTGGTGCAGTATTGGTATCACGCCCTACAAAAACAAATTTAACATCCGGTTTTTGTTTTAAAACATCCGGTATCGCCCTGCACATAATATGGGCACCCTTCCTTGCTTCCAACCTGCCAGCAAATAAAACTAAATGAGCACTATTAGAAATCCCCAGCTTCTGCCTAATATCAGAATCAATAAATTTGAACTTAGTGGTATCTATTGCATGATGGACTATATCAACCTTCACTGGCGCGACATGAAGATCACGGGTCATGCGGCTGTGTACCGCCTCCGAATACGTCACTACTCTATCTGCTTTCCTCACAGTGAAATCCTCTATAAATGAAAGGATTTTCAAGCTTGAAAATTCGGCCTTACCGGAATACGTCTTTGTTTTTAAAATATCAAGTGCTGAAGTAGCTGCTCCCACTATCAAAGGTCTCCTTTTAAATAAACTATAAAGGAAACCTTCAGCTCCCCAGTAAGCAGCATCAACTATTTCTATGTTATACCTTTTAACAACCTCTCTTAACTTTATCCAGGCATGAAAGCTATAATCGATTCTGGCAGTAGCAGAATAGCGCTTCGGATTTGTGCCAATCCGGTGCACAAAGACTCCCTCCTCAACACTGTCTTCAGGACGACCCACAGCCTGGCAAATGACATGGACCTCGTTACCCCTATCGGACAGAGCCCGTGCCAGGTTATAATATATAACTGCCTGACCACCCCATGCCGTATCCGGAAGATACTCACGCGTCAGAAATACAATTCTCAACCATGTACTCCGGTAAACCTATTAATTAAGGTCCTCGCCTTGTTTCCAACATCAAACCGAAATAGGACGCTAATCTCATATCGAAATATAACACAAAGACTATAAATGATATACCCAACCAGCCATGGATGCGTAGTAATTCTTCTGCGTAAGTCCAGCGGCTGTGGTGTTATGGTCCGGGCTTCATCAGGACTGTGATAATGGCTGATAGTAGCAAAAATCCCCCGCTTTATTTTAGCCCCACACCTGGCCAAATCAACATAACACAAGAAGTCCTCGTGTAATATCTGACCATTATTGAATTCCATACACCTGAATTTAACCTTATTTAGGACGTCCCGCCTGAACATGGTGCATCCCAGTCCCTGAAGGCAGATACTGCCAATGCTACGGTCGATATAGCCACTGTAAACTCCATCATAGCTCCGGAGTTCGTCGAGCAGGATGTCTATGATAGAAGCATCATAGGTCATATCAGCATCACAGAAGAACAGATAGTCTGCTGAAGACTCTGTCAGAAACCAGCGACGTACAGCTTCTCGACCACAGGTCACGCTCGAGATTCTACTATTGCGAGCATAATCAGTCTTCTTCGTCTCATAAAAGATGACCTGGCCCCTTAGCCCATAGTCTGTCAAACACTGATGCGCTTCTTCAATGAACTCAGACTCGTCGGTAGCTAGTACAAGATAACACTCAGGATGAAATCGCTGAATATCACTCTGATTGGACAGGAACTTATCCAGGGCAAAGGAAGAACGACGACAAATCGGGCTAGCTATAACCACGTCTATTGCAGCCATTACGTTTGTCCTCAATACAGCTTATAAATTTCGGTAGTTAAACTACTGTATATTTTATTATATTTATTATCGTCTCTTATCTGTCCCAGGTACCTAATAAATAGATTATCGTCGAAAGACAGGTCAAGGCGCATCGCCCGATAGTAATAATCTGTACTGCGAAAAATAAATATATCAGGTGTTTCCATATAATCCGGCTCCCTGATGTCTGATCTGTATAATACAAGCTGTACCAATCTGGTTCCATCCAGCGTTTTATCTGTGACCAGGTCTTTTGCTACTATAAATTCCAGTCCAGACTTCTCTGATTCAGGAAAACTGGTATAAGCATCTATGCTATATGCCACTATGGGGAAAGACAGGGTGAGAAATAGCACCAGTATTAACATGGCGGGTCTAAACAACTTGCTATTTAGAAACCGTATACTCATAGAAGCAATAAGGCAGGATAGAATTAAAATGATGAAAGTCAATCCTCGTTCAATCAAATCATGCCCCCATTCTGCCAGCAGAATCGTTAGTATTAAAAACAGAGGTAGGCTGAGGGCAAGAAATAGTTGGCTTCGGCTTACACCGCCGAGCCTTGATGCCCATTTCTTTATATCACGCTGCTTAAGATAAGCAGTAACTGTACTACGAAGAAGCAATATCGCTGCTATAGCTGCGTACAGGAAATAGATTCCTTTATTGAGGCTGTAAATACCGCCATATATAAAAGGCGTTCCCAGCAGATAGTGCCCGGTCGTAGTTAATTCACCGGTGAAAATAGCACCAATCATAGTCCGTGTTTGAGTCGTTTCCTCTCCGGGCGCAAATGATAGCCACAGCCATAAGGACCAACCAATGAAACAAACCGCTACCGTGGTAGCCAGCACCGCTCGCGTTGTACCATTTTTCATCAAGAAACTGGTTATCAATGCTGCACCAAGGAACACTAAAAGAATCAGCGGCGATATATAGTGACAGCTAATAGTGACTATAATTGTCAAGAACATCATAGCCCGACATACAATACCCTTCTTGAGCAAAAATATCAGAGTCATAAGCACCAAAAGCACTCCAATTGCATGGGGCGAAGGATGTAGTTGTATATAGTGAAGACCGGGGATTGCTAGTAATAAAGATAGAAAAGCTAATCGTGGATTAAATAATCGTGATAGAAACGCATAACATAACAGTATGAACAGGCAGAGGAAAAGCAAAGGAAAGAACCTGCTCATATAAATTAACGGCTCCACACCAAGTGTATTTAAAAAGACGTAGTGAAAGACAAAAGAGCTAGGGTATCCTCGAGCATACCATGAAAAGGCTATTGGCTCACCGGCAAATACCTCAGGTATACGCATGGCCACGCCAACATGCCATGGGCCATCAGGCTGGTAAACAAAGCCAGCCAAATAATAAGGCGTATACCACAATATAATGGCCAGTATTAATAATAGCAAGATGTGAATACCAGCGTTTCTAATACGACCTATAAATGAAATAAAGCCGGCAGTAGCAACAATGACAATAGCACCATAGTAGAGCGGAAATAAACTATGTATTGATGCCAGAGGATTAATCAGCCTGGTATTCTGGAATAAGGGATAAGCCACTTTTAATGAGACCAGGTATAGTGCGATACCGAATGTAACCAGTAGAATAATTATGGCTTTGCTCTTCGAGGCTCGAGAGTCCGCTTTCATCTTACATATCCATACATGAAACCCAGACTTACTGCACTAATACAAAGTAGCAAAACAATGATCTGCTTTATCCCGGTTAAAGGTCTTATTCCAGAGAATATATTTTTCATTCTGGCAGGGATGGTTGTAAAAACTAAATTCCTGAGGTAGAACTTTTCGATGACCAGAGACTCCGGTGATGCGGTCAGTTCTCGAACCAGGGCTTTGGAGTATCCCTGATAGAAAGACCTCTTGAGTAGTAAGCTTAGCTTGAGCTTATATGAAGGAATTCTATGGTAGACTATGGCCGCTGGATTATAAACAACCCCTTTACCCAACTTGTTTTTCATCCTTAAACTGAATTCCGGCTCTTCTGCTTGAATGTAAGACATCCCTCGTTTGGCAAAACCCAAAGTTTCGTTGAAGTATCCCACTATTTTAAAAACTTGCCTCGCAAAGCTCATATTAGGGCCCCACGTATTACGGACTTCAACGACTTTTTCCTCGGCAAAACCTTCATGAGTCACACCGACCAGCCAATAAAGCTCTTCGGGCAGGTAATCCGGCTTTCCGGAGAGCCACAGAGGTAACACTTTACCTCCTACCGCTATTGCCTCCATTTTCTGATACGTGTCGACCAAGCATGCGGCCCATTTTTCATCGGCTATAGCATCGTCATCAATAAAGGCAACAATATCCTGTGTAGCAGCTCTAATACCTACATTTCTAGCCTGAGCCACTCCTGAACTCTTCGGTGTAACAAAAACTCTAATTCTCCCTTGAAATGAGGTGGAATCGGCAATCATACGTTCCAGGACTTGATTCCCATCGACCACAACGATGATTTCAGCTATTCTGTAACTTTGCTTAAGCAAGCTTTCAATTGCCTCTTCGAGCACTGGATAATTTTGAGTGTCATGGGTACAAATCACTACCGATAGGGAACGCAAATTTGTACTGATTTCTGACAATTGTCGGTTTTGTTGCAGCACCCGATATATCCTTGACCAGTTTTCCTGTAACCTTATAAATCCGGGAGGTCAATTTCAATGAAAGGGAAGTTGCTTATACTGAAGTGCTTTTGAATTAGATTCATTTTCACATCAGCTTACAATTATTTAAACAGTTACTTCGCGCAATGTAGCTGCTCTATCTACAGGACGATTACTAATAAAAACGAACTACAAAAATCACTTACGAAGCCTGTGAAATCTTGTGGTGATTAAAGTCCAGCCTATCTTAAGTCCATCAATAAATGAATTGAGCTTAGAAGGGGTAGACCGTCGACGATAATGAATGGGCACTTCAGCTATTTTATAACCTTTCCTGGCAATCTGGATAAAAAGTTCAGCTTCGAAGTTAAAACCATCGGCCATCAAATGCAAATCAGGGATAATCTCGCCTCTCAGTCCCCAGTAACCGGTACAGAGATCGCTTATCCTGGCCCAATACAGGACATTTGCCATCGAAGTGAGCAGGTAATTACCTGCAACATTTAACCAGCTCATCCCACCTTTCTCTCTTTTTCCTTTCAAGCGGGAGCCAATAACTACAGAATAGTCCTGCTCCAGAAAATCAAGCATATCGGAAATATAGGCAGGCGAGTACGTATAGTCGGCATCGAGCATAAATATAAAGTCTGCCTTGACATGATCAAAGGCAGTCCTCATCGCCCTACCCTTACCTTCCCTGGGTTCAATTATTACTTCGGCGCTTTTATCTCTGGCAATTTGCCTGGTTCTATCGACGCTGTTACCATCAACAACCAGGACCTTAACATTATATCCCCTTTGCTCTAATGCCTGTTTCGGTACTTCATCAATGACCTTCCCCACAGTCCCTTCTTCATTGAGGGCGGGTAGGATTATGGATATCTCAGGTCGATTCATATCATTACTTCTTTCCTGCAGCTTTACTATACAGGTTTTCAACCTATGGGTAAAGAAGCAGCTCATGCTTTAACTGGAGAACAAGTCATCCATGTCAATCCATAAGATTTCAGCAACAAACACGTTCATCTGACGAACGTGTTATTATCTCCCTGATATCCAGCCTAAAGAAATCAGCAATTATTCTTGTCACTTCTCAGCAATTCCCCGTAAACAGTCTCCACTTGCTTTGCTACCTCATCCCAACTCCAGAGTTTTACCTCATTAACCTTCCTGACCATAGCTTTTTTAATCAACTCTGCCAAACGCTCAATATTTATCGGATAATCTATCCCAAGACAGCTATTGTTCTCGATCCAATGCATCAATCCGGAAGTATTAGCAACAATGCACGGTGTTCCCGCTGCCAGTGCCTCTGCAACAGTAATACCGAAGCCTTCATATTTGGACAGTAACATAAGCAGGTCCGCATTGACATATTTTTTAAGCAGATCGCTCCTGTACAGGTCTTGATAAAAGTCAATCCTGTGTGTCACGCCCAGTCCTGTGGCCAGTCTCACCAACTTCTCTTTATACGGTCCCTTCCCTACTACTTCCAGGCGAACGCTTTCATCCAGCAGAGGTAGAGCCTTAATGGCATATTGGACCCCTTTAAACTTCTCCAATCTGGCCACATACAAAATTGTTTTTCCTTTACTTCTTTTTTTCCCCAAGTTTGGAAACTCATCCCAATTTACGCCGTTGGGAACCACTGCAATTTTGTCACTATTTATTCGAAAATCCTCCTCTAGAAGACGTTTTTCATAGTCGGAAAGCGCAATAACTTTGTCCGCCTCATGAAAAATCTTTTTACCGAACGGTCTATAGAGTTTGATTAAAATATCTCGGAATGCAGTAGAACCGTGTCTATGATAGTGAGGAGTCACTATGAACCTGGTCTTTTTCAGGCGTCGGGAAAGGAAAAGCGGAAAGGCGTGATAGTTATGACCATGAACAATGTCAAAATGGGAATTCCCCAGTTCTTTCAGCATATCGAGGGGAAAATAGTAGGCATTATTCGGAGAAAAGACCCTGGACCTTCTGACCAGAACCCCATTTATCTGTTCTTCTTTCGGTAATTTTCCCGAAGGATCAGTGGTGAATACAGTAACATCATGGCGCTTAGCTAGTCTCTGACTTATCTCACCTACATGTATCTCTATCCCAGCAATATTAGGATAATATAAGTGACAAACCTGAAGGATCTTAATTCTGTTATCCCCCTTACCCACTACAGGTATTTGCTTTCATTAGTAATTCATTACCAATTATGTGTGCCATTTGCCGCTTCAGTTAACAGTACCGGCCTGGGTAAAACTTCCTTCAGTCCTCTCAAATCATCACTACTATCTATTTACTCTGAATCATGCCATAAATGATGATACTGGCCTCCCTTATTGACAAAACTAAAAGGCTCGGTCGTATCAATCACTAAGCAGTTCTTCCCTTCTATCAAGTATTTGAGAATCGGATAGATATGAAAACACGGTGTAGTAATCAGTTCTTAGAATTTTTTACGTCTTCCACTGATATTCCGGCTACGGTTCTATTACCTTCCGGTATCAAACGTTCAGGATTTCCTTTCCTGTGAAAGTATATCAATTGTTAACTGAATTTATCTCTCATTAAGGGTGCCGGATTGATGTAATGAATATCAGTGGATCCTAGGCCCTCGATAATATCGGTAGTAAACTTCTCAACATATTCCTTTGTAGATTTCTCCACTTTGCTTACAACTCCAGTAGAATAACCGACTTAGGACAACAGAATTATCAAGATAATAGAAACAGCCTCCATGGCAAGCCTACTTCCTAACTTATTATACCTTACATTACGAAAGCCACGGACCTTTGTCAAGGATGGTCAGACAGAGAATTCGTACTTTACTCGCTTATATCACTAAGTTCGTTCAAAGGAGGCATAAAGATGGCCTTTAGACAGGATATAAATTAAACAAGATACAAGAGAAGATTACTCTAAGGCCGCAATGTCAATGGGATGCTATGGCTTCTATATATTTTTTATAGTTTCTCTCCAGGCACGTAGTGCCAGGCTTTCACGAATCTCTACGTCATCAAAAGTTATCAGTTGTCCTGTTTCAATACGTCTGGTTACTACTGCATTTTCCAGAAGACCTATCGGCACATGACCTTGATTCTCTGCAATCCTCACCGCGATACCACGTACATCCAGACTTCCAACCCCTCGCCTTATAGTATATCCGGTTTTAAGAGGCATCTTTGCAATTGCAGCAACGCTGATGGCGGGATTCTCAGTATTATTCAGAAGTACTCCGCCCCCGTTTAATACCCTTCTAACCGTTTTTGTAATCTCCAGGTGGCAAAGGTGAAAGTTACGCATTAGCAGGTAGTACGGGCCATTCCCCATCTTATAATACTTCAGGTGCTCTCTTTGTCGCTTATCATGTTCCGCAATAATAAACACACCTGCAGGAGATTTAGGAGAGAGTACGTAGTCACTCAGTGGATAACCAAGACTTTTTGCACGCTCCGCCAGAACAGTTACCACGGAACCGACAGTTTCAGAGAAAATACCAAGTAATCCAGGTACAGCTATTCCAGCACCCAGACC
Source organism: uncultured Dehalococcoidales bacterium (assembly GCA_964596125.1). GTDB lineage: Bacteria > Chloroflexota > Dehalococcoidia > GIF9 > UBA5629 > CAZQRP01. The sequence goes on from CAZQRP010000003.1 coordinate 45,581, forward strand.
GTTCGCAACCAGAGCTTGTTCAATTTGAACCTTGGTACCATCTGTAAACGAGATCGTTTGAACTACGCTAATATTCTGTTTTTTTGCCCAAAACTCCATGTCATCAAGCGAAGGCGAGTTATTGAGAAATCCCTTGATATTCCCGTAAACGAGTGGTTTAAATCCCATCTGTACAACGTTCTCGCTTAGAGCTGCTATACAACCTGGTTGGTCCCCCTCGGCTTCCGTGATAAATCCTCTTCTGGTAAAATACGAGCCTGTTGTTACATGTAGCTCGGCATCCATTGTAATTACCGGCAGTGACGCTGACATCACTCTATCTATAACATCTGTTGCATGAATAACATCGCCACTACATTCAATTATCAGATCAGAATTATCGATTAACTCATCGACTGAGTTCGTTAACAGGTCCTGTCCGGGAAAGTCACTACGATACTCGATTTTCGTACGGGTAAGCACTTTGGACACCAGCAGGTCTTCACTGCAATCTATTGCCATGAACAGTCCCTTGGCTATAAATCCCGTGCCTACAATACCAACCTTAGTTATTTTTTCCATGGCCGTCTTCCATACTAGAATGACCTTTACAAGCCGCGGTAAATAATCCCCAACTTGACTGAAAATTGCTGCTGAGGTACTGTCGTTCAGCCAAATAATAACTGGCAGTCTGTAAGTTGTAGTTATCGCTCATGCTAGCGAACAAAGCCCTTTCATAACTTGCTAGCATTTACAGCGACCCATTTATAAGCCTTTTACTATACCTTATTTTTAAATTATATCACCAAGATAATGCTCATACAATAATATTCTCATTCACGAGCATCTCACATGCACTACGCACCATATCGGCAAGCTGTGTCTGCCTTGTTCAGTCAGCAACAGAATTAAAAGGGCACACTCTATCGATAACAATAAATTGCATACCATTCGCTTCATTTTCTGAAGATTATTGACAAACCCGCAGACGGAGATTATATTTTAGCCATATATAATGTAAACGTGAAATAAGAGATAATACGTTTGGACCATGGGAGATAGGGAGCATCAAGGGCACTGGAATCGCCACGATTAGTAAATCCAGTGCCCCTTTGATATCAGCTCGATCAGAAACACAACTTCTCTGTCCAAGGAGAGGGGAAATGGCGAGGGGTAAAGATAAGGCAATGCAGCAACTCACCAATGATATGGACGAGTTGCGACAGCGTATTACCGAGCTTGATAGATCGAAAACCAAGAACAGTCGTGTTGATATCGTTTCCAGCGGCTATGCTAGTGACCCTATAATGGCTTACTTTAAGAAATATGGTTTCAGTGCCGTTATGAGCAAACCTTATTCCATTGAAGGACTCGCCGAAGTACTGCATAGTTTAATAGTGTGAGCGATTGATTGTATGATATAAAATTATTGTTTGATAAAACGTTGACTGCGATTCGCCTGCCTTTATCAAGCGATGCAGTGCTCTATTGGAATGTTACTATGTTTCCCGCAGGCGAAGGAACCAGATTCCAATAAAAAAGGAGGCAATAGTCGATGAGATTCCTGGTCATTTTACGAACAAAGGACATATTCTTCACACTTACCCCGGAAAAACAAATAGAACTTATGGAGGGCTCCTTTGCATTCGTTGAAAAGCACAAAAAAGCAGGTAATTGCAAGCAGATTCACTATTTACCAAGCTCAAATGGAACAGCAAGTATTTGGGAAGCAGAGTCATCTGAAGAGGTGACACTGCGATTTCTTGAAAATCCCATGAGCGCCTATGAAGATGCTCAAATGTATTTACTCTCGGATTGGGATACTTTTAAGAACACAACCAAAAAAATCTACTATCAGATATTGACCAAAAAGTAGATAACGTTTTCAAAGAGTTAGCCCGAATATCTGAAGACTATTCAACTTTAAACCATTTCAGAATTTTTATCATAGTGCTGGCGTAATTATAGTTTTTCTTCAAAGAAGAGTCCTTATAATGAGGACTTAATAGTACCCTATCAGGCACAATGACTATGATAAATTCCTACCTGAGGCTCTGTTTCTATCTTGAAATGCCCAGGTGAAATTTGAACATGCTCATCCTCCGCAAGTAAAAATCCTATCATTCCGGTTGCTGCCTGCCACCAAATGAAGCAGCGACTATACCGACAACAGAAACTATTGTAACCAATAGAAGAGTATCCTGGAAGCTACTGATAAGCGATAATTCGTTTAACATCGCTGGATTAAGACCATTATGGGAAAGTTGGGCAATATGAAAAAGCTGGCGAGCAGCGAAAATTGTCCCTGCGATAGCCATTCCAACAGTCATACCAATCTGCCGTGAAGTAGAAATCATAGCAGATGCTGTACCCAGGTAGTCCCTGGATACCGATCCCATAATAGAGCTACTGTTAGGAGATTCAAACATACCAAATCCTATGCCGAGAACAACAAGTTTGAGCAGTATGCCGATGATACTTGATGTGGCATCAAGTCTACTCAGCAGAAAAAGTGCTAAACAAACCAGGACAACTCCAACTATGCGCAATAAACTTGTACCAATTTTATCCGATAGCCATCCACTTAAGGGAGATACTATAAAAGTGACCGCAGGAACAGCGGCCATTAATAATCCCGCTTTTGAAGCAGAGTAACCAAGACCATCAATTAAATAGAAGGGCATAAGAAACACAGTTGTGATGATGGCAATAGACATGATACCGAGGCTAATATTGCCGCTGGCAAAGAGACGATTTCGGAACAGGCTCAGATCGACAGTTGGTTGATCTGTCTTTCTCTCCACCACAACAAATAAGACCAGCAATATAACCATGCAGGTAGCCAACACTCCTGTTTGTGGTGATATGAAGCTTGACTTCCCTCCGATATTGACCAGAAGCAGCAAACAGGAAAGGCCACCGAAAAGAGTGGCTGAACCCAATAAATCAAATTTGATATGGACATCAGTGTCTCTCTGCTCTCTTAATAATACCCAGGCCATAACAATACCAACTACACCGATGGGCACCCTGGTATAGAAGACAGACCTCCAGTCAAAGATGTCTAAAAGGAAGCCACCGAGAACCGGCCCAATTAGTAATCCTGTAGAAACTACGGCTCCCAGTATTCCCAACGCTTTACCTCGTTCGTGATCACGAAAAGCAGCAGTAACAATAGCCATACTGAGAGCTATAGTCATGGCAGCCCCTACTCCCTGCACTACACGTGCAAGGATTAACTGTACTACGCTTTGAGACAAGGAACATAATATTAGACCTACGGTAAACAGAGCAAAACCCACAATATAGACTCTCTTTCTCCCAAGTATGTCCCCGATTCTAGCAAAAGCAAGCATAAGACCAATACTTACAAGAAGATAAGCAACAGATACCCACAGTACAACTGATGCATCTGTTTCAAAGATCCTGACAAGTCTTGGAAATGAAATGTTGACTATACTGGCGTCCAGCGTACCCATGAAGGTACCTATAGATACCGTCAGTAATGCCAACCACTTGTAATCAATGGGTATCGGTTTTTTCATGTTCAGACCGGCCGAGCAAAAACGCACAATAGCCATTGAACGTTTTTGAGATATGCAGTAGCGTTGCGCAGTATATTAATAAGGTCTAATGTTCCTCAAGACAAAGGCATCAGAACTCTTCACAATACATTGGCGTCAGGTGAGTATATGCACTCCATAATTCACTTGCTGTTGTTTAAAAAGCATACAATTTGCTTACGAGATAAGCAAAATACGTATGTCGTTCTGACAATTCAAGTCCATTTCTCCTGATCTACTATCTGGCATGCTAACCGGACCATTATAGGTCAGGTTAGCCGTGGCTATTCGATACAATAGAGTCATCAGAGAGGAAGGCAATGATCCTGGAGATGTCCACTAGTCCCGAAAGCCAGGTTATCCTATTCAAAATTCTAAGCGAGTATGGCTCGCTTAACCAGTATCTTTGTTATTTCGACCTTATGTGCGTTCATGTTGAGTGGTAGTATACCTGTGATAGCTGCCTCTGATGCTGCTTCAGCCGTTACGTTATCGATGGGCTTCCCCCTTATAGCTTGCTCCGCCTCGATCGCCCTTACGGGTCCCGGGGCCACCGCCCCCAGGACTATCCTTGCATCCCCACAAATTCCCCCATCGACTTTGATGATCGAAGCAACGCTCGCAATGGGGAAATCAATTGAATCCCGCAATCTGAACTTGAAAAATGTATGCTTAGCCCCTTCCGGAGGCTGCGGGATCTGGACCTCAGTCACCATCTCATCCGCTTCGAGAACGTTCCTTAAGGCGCTGAAAAAGTCTTCAACAGGGATTATTCTACTACCCCCCGGCCCGGTTATCTTAACTTTTGCGTTCAGGGCAAGGAGCGCTACCGCAATATCCGAGGAATTTACTGCTATACAACCACAATTGAAGCAGCGATCTGCCTCTGTTTCGATCTCATTCTGTCCCAGGCCAGGAGCATCTTCGACCTCTATGCTTCTTTTATCTATCGGCAGTTTCGGTGTATCGGCCCTGCTCGTTTTGCGAAGACAATTGCTGTTGAATTTTAAGAAAGGACTGACCGTTTTTTCGTCCTTGTCCTGAGCCCCTCCCCGCTCATTTCCCAGATAGAGACCGATAGCGACGGCCGCTCTTCGCCCGGCCGCAATAGCCTCGATAACCGTAGCCGGACCACTTGTTACCTCTCCACCGGCAAAAACGCCCTTTACAGAAGTTTTCTGGGTCTTCTCATCAACTGCTATCAAATTACCCTCTACCTTTATTGACGTTCGCGGTTTTAAAAACGAAAGATCCGTCGTCTGTCCTACAGCCATTATTATCTGATCGGCCTCAACTCTCTCCTTGACAGTGGTATCGAGAGTGGGCGCAAAACAACCCTTATCGTCAAATACTGAAGTGCACTGAACCAGCTCTATCCCGGTGACCTTCCCACCTGATTCGAGTACCCTGTACGGCCCCCATGAAGGCATCAACCTGACTCCTTCTTCAATAGCCTGTTCAATCTCCCATTCGAGCGCCGGCATCTCTTCCCGGCACTCCAGGCAGGCCAGGGTTACTTCCTGTGCTCCCAGTCGCAATGCCGTAATACCCACGTCAACGGCGACATTGCCGCCGCCGATCACCAGGACCTTTTTCCCCGGGACTTCCCTGACTCCAAGGTTCACATTGGTTAGAAATTCCAGGCCGGACTTCATCAACTTTTCACCCTCAAGCCCGATAGATGGCTGGCCCCAGGCCCCGGTCGCCAGGAAAACACTGTCAAAGTCTTTCTCAAGAGCCTCTACAGTCGTATCTTTCCCGATATCAACGTTGAGCTTGAACTCAACTCCCATATTCTCAATGATTTTTACCACACGCCTAACAATGTTCTTGGGCAGTCTATATGCCGGTATGCCATAGGTAAGCATACCGCCCGCTTCTTTCATCCGATCAAATACGGTAACCCGGTAGCCCGCCATTCTGAGGTAATACGCTGCTGAAAGACCGGACGGTCCCGCACCCACAATAGCCACACGCTTACCGGTATCATTACCGGGTGGCTTGATGATTTCATTCGAGTTCTCCAGGATATAGTCACCCATAAATCGCTCTATTTCCCTCATCGACACAGATTCATCGAATTCATGTCGATTACATTCCTGTTCGCAGAAATGCGGGCACACCCGTCCCGTTATAGAAGGGAGCGGATTCGTATCGAGCAGTATTTTAGCCGCTTCGCGCAGGTCACCCTCCCTGACCTTGCTCAGGTATGACGCCGTATCTATATTGCTCGGGCAAGCTGAAGAGCAAGGAGGTTGGGCGTCTCTGCATCCCCCGAATATAGAGTGATGTTGGTTCTCACCGGTCAAGGCATAGCATTTGTTGCCACCTTTCAAATAACAGGAAATTCGTCCCCCGATGTGGTGAGGATACCTGTAATACCAGCAACGCAGGTCCTGGCACAGATTTCCACCTATGGTACCTATCCGGCGGACTTGCGGTGTGGCTACCGCTTTAGCCGCCTCGGCGAGAAGCTCATATTTCTCTCTGACCACCAGAGATTCGGCGATATCCGATAGCTTTGCCAGCGAGCCTATCTTAAGTCCTGTGGCATCCTTTTTGATATAGTCCAGACCAGGGATGGTCTTCATATTGATTACGGCTTCAGGATAGTCTGGTAGGATTCTATCCTTGAAAGTTCCGAGCAGGTCAGTCCCACCGGCGATCAATTTAGCTCTGCCGTTATAATCCTTCAGTAATGTAATAGCTTCGTCTATGGTTTTTGCATTAATGTGATCAAACGTCTTCATATTGTTACACCACCTTACTATATCTTATTCAATGCCTGAAGGATTCTATCAGGGGTAGTTGGATAGGAAAATATTCTCGTGCCAATGGCATTTGAGACTGCCATAAGTATTGCAGATGGCCCGGGAGCAGTTGCTATTTCCCCGACTCCTACCGCCCCAAAACGATGACTGGGAAAGGGTGTTTCCAGAATGACATTTTGCATCTTCGGAAGTTCAGGAAACGTGCGGAAGGTATAATCAATTAAATTGGCATTAAGCACACGTCCTGTCGTTGTATCCACAACTGTCTCCTCAAACAACGCGGTATCTATGCCGGCAGACCCGAGGCATCCATTGATCTGATTCTCAATACATTGAGGATCGATAATCTGGCCTGCGTTGGTTGCATTGACAACACGAAGTAACCTGGATCGACCCGTTTCAATGTCCACTTCAACTTCAACAAAGGTCATCATGAAGTTAGGCACGGTGAAATCAGGCTCAAAACGCCCGTATCCCAGGACAGTACGGTCAAATCCCAGCCCGGTCCCCCATTTAATCTTCATACCAGGCTTACTCTTTACATATATCATTCCGTCCGCGGTCTCTAAATCTTGAGGTCTCACGCCCAGTTTCGGAGCCGCCAGCTCAAACAATTTTTGCAGGGCATCTTCGGCAGCCTTTATAACAGCACTTCCCGTGGTATAAGTCCCCCTGGAACCAACGAAGCCAAATTCATAAGGGCTCGTAAGTGAGTCGGCAGGCATCGTATTTACCCGTTCAAGGGGAAGGTTCAACACCTCCGCAACCATCTTGCATAGATTCGTTTTCTGACCGGTACCATGTTCGGATATGCACGAATATATAGTCGCCCTGGCATCCGGATCTAAACGCACATATGACTCCGAAACATCTTCGCCCACGTCCGCATTACCATGTACTCCCACACCGACCCCTACCCTTTTACTTCCATTAACGGACGTCGGTTTAAGCCATCCCTGCCACTTTTCCTTCCACCCGAATACCTCTGCTCCTTTTTCCATGGCCTGTGTATAGTCCACGCCCCGGCAGACCCACCAATCACCGTGCGACCAGTAATATCCATCGCCGGGCTTCACATAGTTTTTCTTAAAGAAATCAAATGGATCAACACCCGCCTTTTCCATTGCTGTGCTCAACACAGGTATTAATGCACATTTAAGCTCCTGGCCCCCAAATCCCCGGACTGTACCGCACGGGATCCGAGTTGTACACACGATTTTAGACTTGAGGTTCCAGTTTGGGCACCTGAGTAGAAGTTGCGCTTCGCCGCAGCCGACTGCGACCTGAGCTTGCGTCATATCCGAAAAAGCGCCGGTGTCAATAAGCCAATCGCCTGATATTGCAGTGACTGTTCCGTCTTTTTTCATGCCTACCTTAGCGCTAATGCGGGACCACAATCGTAACGCACAGGTGGCTAACTGCTCTTCCTTGGTATAAACCAATTTGACCGGTGCATTAGCCGCTTTGGCCAACAATGCACAGCGCACCATCGGCAACCAGGTCACCGTCTTTGCCCCGAAACTGCCGCCGGTCTGAATCCCCATAGATCTCACACGGACTTTTCTCTCCATAATGAGACTTAATACCAGTCCCCCCATATAAGGTGACTGACCTGGTGACCAGATGGTCAAATCATCCGGGCCCTCCCACACGGCAAGTGCCGCCGGAGTTTCCATCGCCGCAGCATTCGGGATGTTTTCAAACCCATATGTTGCTTCAGTAATAGCGTCAGCCTCCTGAAATCCCTTCTCGACATCGCCCCGCACGATATCATGAAGACAGTCAGGCCCGTAGAAAGTATAACCACCAGCCGGGACGACGTTACCGGGAAATTCCTCATACAACTGCGGAGCGTCAGGACGTACAGCTTCCTCTATTCCATACACGGGTGGTAGCTGCTCGTACTCTACATCAATAAGGTCCATTGCTTCCATAGCTATTTCCTCGGTCGTTGCAGCAATAAGCGCTACCGCATCTCCAACAAAACGCAATTTACTTTCAAGGACGTACCTGTGGCGTGGCGTTCCCGCTCTCCAGGGAGGAATGTCTTTATACGTGAGTACTGCTTTCACTCCTGGCAGTTCCCTGGCTTTACTCGCATCGATACTCGTGATATTTGCATGAGGGTACGGGCACCTCAATATTTTACCTACGAGCATACCCGGTAACTTCATATCATTGAGGTACTTCGCTCCTCCCGTGACTATATCCACGGCATCCTTTCGTTGTGTTGCTTTCCCTATGTGCCTATACTTACCTGCCACTGGTCTCACCTCCTGCTTTTCCTACCACGTCCATCACTGCCTCCAAAACATGATAGTGACTTATGCACCGACACAAGTTACCTGCAAGCGCTTCCTTTACCTCCATCTCTGTGGGGGATGGATTCTGGTCCAGCAACGCCTTGGCACTCATGATAATGCCCGGAGTGCAAAATCCACACTGAAAGGCTGTTTTATCGACAAAGGCTTGCTGAAGCGGATGGAGCTCACCTGTTTGAGGATCGGCTAGTCCCTCAATTGTTTGTATATTTCTCCCCCCGCATTCCACCGTCAGTAACATGCACGACACAACAGCTTGCCCGTCCATTATAACCGTGCAGGCCCCACAGGCCCCTTCATTACACGCTATTTTCGTTCCGGTAAGCCCTAATGTTTCTCTCAGGGTATACGCCAGTGTGTGTGATGGATTAACCTCGCCAGGCCTATCTCCAACTCTCAATTCGTACTGTTGGCCGTTCACCATAAAGCTAACATATTGTTCATCAATGGTGCAACCAGTCATTACAGTTTTACGCGCAGACGTTCCTCTAGTTTCTCTTTCCATTTCATTGTCCCTCTCTTAAAGGCCGGATTTGATAACTGGTGGGATTTTTTCTGGCCTCATTGTAATCCTTATTATCACAAATTTCAAAGCTCCCCCAGGCAATCAGTGCTTCCCTACGATATCGCAGACAACGGAATGGATATACGCCACTACCTCTATCATTGCTCAACCGTTTCCGATAGGTCCACAATCAAGTCTTTAAGGACACGACGCTTTGGCAAAGGATCTATCACCATCTCCCTCTCCGAAAACGTGTCACAGGCCAAAACTGGCTTTTTATTTACCATAACAGCACATGCTCCGCACTGCTGCTGCCGGCAGGGCTCCCTGAAAGAGAGACCAGGATCAAGATGTTCGAGACCGGGAATCAATCACTATCAATTGTTTAAGAGAGTAATAATTAAGCTCCTCGCTTATCTGCTGTTTCCATCTCGATGGAACCATGTGGACTATTCACTTACTACCTCTGGCAGTCTATCCAGCGTAGAATAGCCAGGAGCCGAAATACAGTTGGGATCAAGTGCTTGTTTAATCTTATTCTGCAGATAAAATATCACCGGCTGTGACGTACGTAATAGCGCTGCCTCGGCTTCTTGCTTTGGTTTGCACACTGGATTATCTGCTGCAGAGAGAATATTAAACCCCCGTTCTCGGAGTGTTTTCATTACTTCTCTTTGGAACTCTATTGATTTCTTGACTGAATCGATGTCATGGGGATCATAAAATTGGAATTGCTCAAGGATAGAATAAGTACCCCCTCCCATCGGACCAATACATCCCATCATCGAGTCACCACCAGTTTTTACCAGCAGGCCTGATTCCTGATATTTAGCCAATGTCTCCGCTTGCGTGGGAACCTGCATCATCAAAGTATCCGGAGTTGACATTTCAGTATTAGAGGCACCGGCACCTCCGCTATACGTGTGATTGAGATTCTTGTGTCCCAACCTGACCATGTACAGGTAGGTAAATTTCTCCATGTCCGGATCAGACATAGCCGCCACTTTCCATCCGCCGGTATCCGCTAGAATCTTGTTTAAAACCTTCTCTTGATATTCAAAATCACCCCGAGAAGTGCCTGCAAAAATAATCTGGAAGCTGATTCTCATCTCATCCGTAATTTCCTGCACATCATGTCTTTTTACCAGTTCTTCCATATCGCTGAGGGTCATTGAAGGATCGGTATACATTTTTAAAAAGGCATACGAAAGGTCTCCACCCAGAACATTAAATTGTCTATGGACGATATATCCTATTTCACTGTCCCAAATCTGGTAATATGCGTTCGCACAAGCTTGCCAATCTTTGAAAGCCACAGTATACGATGCAAAATTCTCAGGTAATGTTGAATTATAGGCAGGTATAGTACCTTCCACATTAAGTTCGGTTGGACCAGCCCAGGCTGATAGTTTCACAGCGCATTTAGTAAATACGCCTAATCCTCCAAAGGCTCCGGTTTTACCTTTGACTATGCCTCTTAAACTGGGCCCCGGTCCCTCACCACAGAACCAACCGCAACCGGCGCCTAAAGATCCGGTTCTCAGGATTTCTCCATTCGGCATGACCCATTCCAGAGCTAGCAAAACTTCGCTGGCATGACCCATGTAAATACTCCCCGGCCCGTGACCAGCGAAAGAGGTAGATTGAGCCAGTGGTGAGCAACTGGCGCCAGCTCCAATAAGGTTACAGTTCAATCCTACCTTCATCGCTTCTGCTTGAAGCTGGGCGGCTATCACATATGGTTCGATGACGGCATACATATTCTTCCGGTCTATCTCCAGAATCCTGTTCATCCGTCTCATATCAAGTATAATTACCCCTTCACTAACCGGTGTAGCCAGAAATATCCAGCCGGTGGAAAGCGCCCGAAGTTTCATTCCATATGTATTACAAACTCGGACTATAGCCTGGACCTCTTCCGTGTTTCCGGGCAAAATAGCTGCGTCAGGTCTTGGAGCGAAGTGTCCCTGGTTGTTCTCCATTTGTGTTACCAGGTATGACTCGCCAGTGTGCGGAAATATGAAGCTATAAGAGTCGAGTATAGCCGGATCGTCGGAAATATACTCCGCTCCAACTATCGCTTCAAGTGCCTGATATCCTTCTTTTGAAAGTGGCATATTGCAACTCCTTTTATTAGTTAAATTGATTCCTTTACGAGTTCGATAATGTCATAGACCTTAATCTGCTCTTTGTTTTGACCTATAGTATCGAGGAAGTTCCTCTCACACCAGGGGCAGGCAGTCACAATTGCTTCAGCTCCGGTAGATTTCGCTTCCTGAACTCTTTCTGTCGCAGTCCAATTCGCATATTCCGGATACGCATCTATTACACCGCCACCAGCACCACAACACCACGCGTATTCCCTATTTCGTGGCATTTCCACCATCTGCAGACCGGGAATACTCCCTATAATTTCCCTGGGCGGCTCATAAATACCCTGCACTCCAATATATCTGGGTTTCGGAGGATCATAAACTACCATCTGGCCGAATATCTTTTTCTCCACACCATCCCACGGAATATACGTCTCGCCAAGTCTTCCCAAATGGCAAGGATCATGATACGTGACAGTCATTGGAAGAGGTTTTTTCAATCGGATTTTACCTTCTTTAATAAGACGGGCAAGGAATTCTACCGTATGGAAAACCTCAAATTTGGAGCCTTCCTGAGGGTAGAGTCGTTTAAAAGTAAAAGAGCAATCAGAACAGGAGGTGACAACTGTTGTAACACCCGCATTAGTCCAGGCCTCAATATTATTTTCAGCATATTTAATGAACTCTCCACGATATCCCATATCATAAGCCCGACCACCACAACATGTCTCATCCTTCCCCATAATGCCAATATCAACGCCTGCATCACTGAGTAAAGTTACCGCTGTTCTGGCTACTCCGGACAGTTTCTCATCAAAACAAAGCCGGCAACCCGTGTGAAATACAACCTTAGCCGGCTCTTTGGTAAGATCCTTCACTTTTAATCCTTCAGCCCAGTTCCCTCGTTCAGATTTCAGTTCCAACATCATATTATCCTCTTTACGAAGGTGGTCGATTGTCAACATATGTTGGGGAAGAAGCTGTCCATCTTCCACGAGCTTGAATCGCAGTTCCCGCATCACCTGTAGCGGCTCCATATTATAGCGGCAAACTTTACATGATATATCGCAAAGCCCATCCATCTGACACTTATAGACTATATCCAGGAATCGGTCCGTGTACATGCACCTATCATCTAAAAACGATAGGGCAACTGCCAATCTTCCGCCAGCGGAATAAGCTTGAAATTTAGCGTATTCTATACTCGGGCAGCCCCCTGCGAATCTCCAGGTTTTAACCTGGTCAAAAGGAATCCATTTGCAGTAAGAGCACCGTGTGCACCTTTCCATATCAGCCCGAAATTTTTCCAATGTCACTTTTTATACCTCCATTACATGAATATCTATTTAAAAACATAGCTTACCCGGATTCAGCACATTGTTAGGGTCAAAGATTTCCTTCATTTTCTTCAGAACAGTTTTAGTTGTTGTGTCCCGCTCATATACCATGTCTGCCCAAATTCCGTAAGGTCGGGAGAAAAAAGCACCATGTTTTATTAACACTTCACTTGCTCTTGTTGTAAGGTCGCGAACTTTCACCACCTCGCTCTCGTCGTCTGGATTATAAGGGATATTGAATTCGCAGTGACACGATACGCCCTGTTGCTGCGGTTGAATATACATACCAATGTCCGATGCAGGATATTGGAACTCTTCTGCTACTCGGTACATTATTTTAATAAATTCCGGGGTCTTATTCAGGGTTGTTAAGAAGAAGATATCCTGACCTGCCCCTTTATGTTTAAGTTTCCAGTAAGGTTCACCGGACGTATTCAGTACTGCGTCCATTAAAGCTATATTACTCACTCCGGAAACTTCCAAAACAGCTTCCAATCCGGATTTCTGAGCAATTTCCCGTATATCTGTCTCCTGAAATGCTAACCTTTCCTCAGGCAACATATCACGTCCGGCTATACCAATTTGCAGCACAAAAGGTGGTAAATTAGCACTCAATACCTTGATTTGGTCCGCTTCTTCCCCGATTATGGTAGCCAGTTCCATATTGTTCACTATGAAAAACTCATCACCTAATCTAACCCTTAGCAATTCGTAGGCACAATCAATCAGGTCTTCAAGATTCTTACCAGGTATTAATATAAACTTGTGCAACTTAGGTAAGATTTCACATTTTATCGATGCCCAGGTGACGATCCCCATACTACCCTGGGCTGCTGAAACCAACCTGTGATAGTCAACCTGACGTGGACCGATTGCTTGCATCTGAGCCATTCCCGCTTCCCACTGTTCTTCCAGCGTACGGCGTACCGATTCTCCCGCCTCACCGGTCCTGATATCGTAACCGTTCCCAAAGATTACTCCGAGGCATCGCAAAGGTTCCGGTAACGTCCATTGATATTTCGGTACCGTTGTAGGCTGCCTTTCCAGGAGACTTGCAATCACTGATTTGTTAGCACGAGGCAATAACGGTGTGGAAAGTCTCAATCCATGCCTGGCTAATTCAGGTTGGAGTTCTCCGTAGGTTATTCCAGGTTCAATCACCATCATTCTGGTCCTACGGTCGATTCTCATAATCCGCTTCATCCGGCTGAGATCTAGAATAATCGCTCCGTCTACACCGGGAATAGTATCACCATTGAAATGTGGAGGACCTGAACTAACGGGCACAACTGGCGTATGAGTATCCTTAGCCCACCTGACTATTCTGTGAACAACCTCCGCATTATCAGGTTTAACCACTAACTGTGGTCTTCTCGGCGGTGTAAAACTACAGTCTCTTGAATAAGTATCTATAACCTCCTGGTCATCGAATATCTCTTCTCTACCAACTATCTCGACTAAAGCAGTTTTTTTATCAACCATGTTTTACTCCTTTTAACCTGAAAATTCTGTCTTCGAATTCATTCTTGAAGTACCTGATTGCTGAAAATATTCTTTGATTTCCATATAACAATAACATCGTATTTGTATCCCCTTGTTTATATAAAAAAACAGCAGGTACAGGCAAACCTAATAAAAAAAACGGCTCAATCAATTGACTGGCTTGAACTTGTCACCATACATAGTTACTCTGAAATCGGTGAATTATTAGCTGGCCATTCTGCCATTTGTCTGGGTATGTACTAATCGTATAATCTGCAGTACAATACGATATATTTTATGTTTTACATCAGCTTCCTCTTCTTCATATTCCCCTATTTCCATTATTTCATCATCAGACCATGTTTCTGTATCATAATACCTTTATTTCTTCTTCCAGAAGTACCGTTTTGGGGTAACATTATACACCATAATCTTAACTCTATGGACTTCTGCCCTTCAGTGGTTTTCACTTCATCTTAACGGTCTCACTTCGCCGATAACTGCTCGTTTCAGTAATCATACTTTAAATTAAAGATGTTTAATGTACTAACCATCTTCTTATTACTGCCCATAAAGCCAGAACATTAGCTGTGTATCGAACAAAACATCTTTTTGTTGTGTGTAGCCATATATCTAATCTAATAGATGGTAGACTATAGACATAGTCTAAACCTAAGATATTTTCAGTATTTTTCTGTCCTTAATTGCCCTTTATTAATATTATGACTGGACCAGTCTTTGAGGGGCAGGTCAACCTTCTAAGTCAGGTGCTCAAGAGGAGCTGTTTCGCAGGGAAAACGGCGGGAAAACGGTGAAATTAGCTTCGAAAATGGGCTTTGGCAGGCCGTACAATATAAAAGCAAGAACTTTTTCAGCTACTTTTGCCCTACCCTTCTGAGTTACCAATAATTCAAGTACCAACAATTTTACTTAGACTGTTGATGACATATAGTACAGGTATCATTAGTACGTCCGGCATGATCGGTGGGATACGGCTTTGTGCCGCTTTCCCCATGACATGACAGGCAATTTTCGCGTCCTTCTATATTATGTGGTATTACTGGGGGTTCCTGAACTATTGGTGGTTGCAGTGTTTCGGACGGGGTAACCTCACTTTGCTGACTGTAAAGGTAAGCAGCAATATCTTTTATCTGCTCAGCGGAGAGTTTTTCTTTGAAAGCTGGCATAGTGGTTCCAGGTAGCACTGATTTTGGATCACTGGTAAAACTCTCTAGGAAATTAATAGAACGGCGATCACCAATATTGGTCAGGTTAGGGGCAATAGTACCGCCTTCGCCGTTCAACATGTGACAACTAGAGCAGTTCTGTGCATATAGTTCAGGGGCTCGTTCGCTATACTGGTATTGTGCTCCAAGTGTTGCCAGATACTCTGCCAATGCCTCTTTTTCTTCACTGGTAAAGAGTAGTTTAGGATGCAACGACTCAGGAACCATTGCATGAGGATTTTCCAAATAAGCGGTTATCTGTTCCTTTGATAAGTCTCTCCCAACATTACTGAGATCGGGGCCAATGTTACTACCTACACCGCCAATACTATGGCAATACCCGCAGTTTATCTCACGATATATATCTCTCCCTTGCTGAACCTGCAAGCTCTCCTCTCCCTCGGGAATGGAAGGTGCTGCAAGCCACCCGGTGATCTCCAAGGTAGCAAAGACCACAATGAATATTAATCCCAAGCTCAGCATTTTTTTTCGTCTTGATATGCGACGCTCAAGGTTACGGTCCAGTAGCGGAATTAGTACAAGAATTATCAAAGCCAAAAGCGGAATGACTGCCGCAGCTACCGGCTCCAACCATCCGGGGAATAGCTTAAGAAATTGAAAAAAGAAAAGAAAATACCACTCTGGACGGGGATTATAGGTAGTGCTGGTTGGGTCTGCTGGAGGCTCAATACCTGCACGGAACAGGATAGATAAAGTTACAATCACACCTACAACCAGTAAAACGACCACAGCATCCCGAGCCATAGTCTCTGGGAAGAATGATTCCCCCCCTTTCTTACTGGCCTCATACTCTTCCTTATAGACCTCTTTTGCGCTTTTCTGTGGCAAGAATGGTGATTTCAATCAAGTCTCCCAATCTCTTTTTTAGATTACTTCTCGGGTGGTGCCGAAATTCCGTGCTTGACTACTAGATAAAAATGGATGCCGAAAAAGAAGATAATCAATAGTGGAACAAAACTAACATGGAATGTAAAGAAACGCGCTAATGTCTGAGCACCGACAGTACTACCACCAATTAGAATTTTTTGAATAAAGGGACCTAGTATAGGTACCTGCCCGGCAATACTGGTTCCAACATTTGTCGCCCAGTAAGCTTTCTGGTCCCAAGGAAGCAGATAACCAGTGAAGGCGGAAAACATAACCAAGATAAACAGCACGACACCTGTAATCCAGGTAATTTCCCGTGGATATTTGTAGGCAGCCATGAAAAAAGTGCGTAAGCCGTGTAAGCCGACCAGTACCACTATCGCAGCGGATGCCCATTTATGCAGGCTGCGGATAAAAGCACCAAAAGGCACTTCATTCATGATAAACTGTATGCTCTCATAGGCATGGTCTGGTGATGGAGAGTAGTTCAGCATTAGAAAAGCGCCCGTAAACAAAAGGATGATAAATGTTACCAGGGTGGCACTCCCGAACGTATACAACCAGCCAACACGTCGCGGTACCTTGCGATTCAGGAACCGGCTCAAACCCTCTTTTATCTCTAATCTTTCTTCCAGCCAGCTACCTACAGTCATGGTATTAAATCACTATTTCTAACTTATGGTTCATGCGATAAAGATAGTATCTTCAATAATATTAATATGAATTTTGTCCAAAGGACGTGGCGGTGGACCGCTAATCACATTGCCTTCTATATCAAACTTACCGTCGTGACAAGGACATTGAAATATTTTAGCATCTTTATCCCAATAATAAGGGCAATGCAAATGAGTGCAACGTGGGTCGAAAACGGTAACATCATTATTACCCCTATTAACAATCCAAGCACCTTTGCTCAGTGTGGTGGTATACCAGCCGTCTTTAAAGCGTTCTTCATAGGTTGCGTACGTTGGTATATTAACTGGTATATCTCTGATACGTGCAATTGCAACGGGTAATTTGTCACTCTTTTTCCAGGCCGGCGATAGAAAATAGCCAATTAAAGGCGTAGCAATAGTGACTCCTACGGCACTGGCGATAGCACCAACAATACTCTTGAGAAATTTTCTACGGCTGAGGAGTTTCCCTTCCGATTCACCAATGTCCATAGTAAGACACCGTCTAGTTTAGGTTCAGCTTTGATAAATTATACTCTTAGGCTATTATATGTCAAGACATAGTGAGGGCGATTGTAATAAACTCTTATAGGCTGGTGTAGTATTTATCTATTTTAATAATCTGGTTCAGTGTTTTTGGGAAACTTCATCACAATGACTTCAGGAGTGGTGGTGCTATAACACCTTTGAATGCCCCTAGTATTTTCTCCGCTTTTTAAGTTCAATCTATCGTACGTATGAACATTCGCCTGGTTTGTTACATTTTTTCCTTGAAGCATACACAACCCCACTGATATAGGAAAAGGATTGTCGGTTAGATCTCTGGACACAGCTTGAGGGTCTAAATGGTTGGGCTCGGATATTGAAGCATTAATTTTATTCGGCAATAGCTATGCTTTCTTAGAGATTGTGTGCATGCTTTCTTATTGATTGAATGCTAGACTTCTTGACTGCTTTACTAATTTACTAATTTCGTATGTATCTCAGGCGGAGGTAAATGGCAGAGGAAGCTAATGAGTCGAGAGAATTAGTGGAGACGATGGGAATTGGCAGAGCGAATTGGCGGAGACGATGGAGAAAGGATTGAGGAGGATAATTGGTTAAGATATGAGTAAACGTCTGCTATTTCATACATGTCTGACTTGTCAGGGAATAAACAAAAAAGGCTAGTGTGGACTTGACTCAATGCTAGCCCCGGTTGTTCCGGTTCCATAGCTTTTTCGCCATATTTACTTATTTACTTATGTCTTCTGTCTGTCTCATTTTAGCTGACGATTTACACCTATCATTGAGTGAATATTCGATAGAGCAAATTGCGCAAACATTGATTAAGAAACTGAAGCTTGATCATTAGAACAGTGTAGTTCATAGGCAATCTACATGACCATTAAGCGTTCTGATATAACCCTTGCTAGATTTGGAAACCAGTGTGGAGATGTATCACCGCATAAGACATAATCCGAGATAAGATATTCGAGACTTTTGTGAGACCAAGTTTAATCCTTTTTAAATAGTTGTATTCAGAAAGAAATAAAAGAGTTGCTGCAAAGCCGGGATAAACTGTTTCTTCTCAAATACGAGTTCGGAATGTGTTGTGACTGGCTGACCAAAAAACTAAACAATGCGTCAATTTGTTTAACTAAGTATTTTATTATACAAGTGTGTAAAAGAAGTATGACTATTCTTCGTGATGCAACGCCTATCAGCCGTCCGCTTGGGCATTTGTTATCTTTGTCTGTTAAGTCTTGATTTTTGACAAATACTCCTTAACGAAATAGTCATCTATTGAAACAAGCATGAGTCCTACTTCTTTGCACTTCCCAATAGCCCAATCTAATATTTCCTCGTCAAATCTGTTGAATTTCAGACTATCTACCGGTTTACCTGGTCATGCTTGTTCGATCCATCTCCGGCTCTCTTCAATTGAAGGGTGTACAAAACGCGATAATTCACTATATGGGTCCATCTGTCTCTTCTCAAATCCCCTAATCCGATCAAAAAGAGTGCTTCCAATAAAGCCTCCGATGTCTCCCAATGCCTTGTAGACCTCAAGTTTAGACACTAGGGACGCCCCAGAATGGTTAAGGCCTATATAGCAAGCCTGAGCAACGCCATCGAGCATAAATCTTAGCTCTCGGAACACAGATTGATAAGAACCGCAAGTCAAACAGACCTTAATCCAATTAAATATCCTAAAGGCCTCAACCAGTCTAATTGCGATCAGAATTCGTTCCTTCTTAAGAAGACTTCTTTATCTATTCCCCTGATATGAGACCTAATATCATCAAGGATCCTGTCGATTTCATTCAAAGCTCGTGGAGCATCCTTATTCGTTTTATCCACAATACCTCTGTAATTAGATAAAATGTCGTTAGCCTTTTCCACTTTCGTCCTCTCACTAAATACTAGCACCTTTGTCAAAGTGTCGCCAGCCTTGCCCTATCTTCGTATCCTTCGTAGTCACCTTTTCCGCGCAGGCTTTGTTAATAGCATCAGGGTAACCTTAGTTTGCAGGATATCTGTCCTCGGTTTTCCACCACTTTACAAAGTTAGTATATACCATTGAAATTGAATAAACATGGAAGATATATATTTTTTCCAGATTGTAGTAACTAAACAAAAAGCCATTTTGTGTCCTTTCCAGATAGTTTGTTGGTATACTTGGTCATATAAGGTACACTTGTACTAATATTCCGAAAGTTATATTAAGACAGAAAACCATGAATAAATCAAAAGTGTCCGTGGTAAAAAGCGATGTTTACGATGATAAAGAAGAGTACATGGCCATCGGAGATGGTGTTGATCTACTTGGCGGTATTATTATTCCACTGGGCGTGGCTATAGAACAAAACGGGGTATCGAGCCAATTATCAGATAATGTATTGCAAACCTTATTCAACTATGGACCTGTTATGCTCCTGGCTGCAACATATGTGGTTGTTGCCATATTAACAGAAGGTATTTCCAGTGACGCGGCAGCAGCAATAATAGCTCCGAATTTACCGCTAAGGTGATATATAGATGGTTGAGTCATATTGGTGTGAAGACATTGTTTATTGAACCAGGAAGTCCATATGGGATATTGTTTTACCGATTTCTCAAGAATTGGTATACGCTTAATCGTCCTGCTCTGGATATTAACGACACTACTGATACCAGTGATATGGCCATTCTAGCTTGTAGTGAAAATCATGGACTACCAACATTCTTATTAATAATGAAAGGAGTAACCTATCAATGAAAGCCAAATTGACCTTTATGGGCGCAGCACAAAATGTCACCGGTTCCTGCTACCTTTTGGAGTATCAGGATACCCGTGTGCTAATAGATTGCGGTCTATATCAGGAGCGAAAGTTCCAGGAGAGAAACTGGAAGCCGTTTTTCTTTGATCCTGAATCGATTGATGCCGTTTTTTTAACCCATGCCCATCTAGACCATTGCGGACTGCTACCCAAACTGATACGCGAAGGTTACGAAGGAAAAATTCACTGCACTCAGGCTACAGCCGAGATTGCCCAGATTATTCTTTTAGATGCCGCACACCTGCAGGAAGAAGACGCTTATTACAAAGCGGAACGCCATAAAAGGGAAAGACGACATGGTCCTTTTCCTGAATTGCCTCTTTATACCGTACAAGATGCAGAAGCAGTTGCGCCACATTTCCAGGTGGTAGAATACTTAAATTGTGTGAGTATTAATAGAAACATAGAAGGCTGTTATTATGAGGCGGGTCATGTACTTGGTGCAGCAACCGTAAGTCTAAATATAAAAACAGAAGGCAAAAACCATCGTATTCTTTTTTCCGGTGATATTGGTGAGCCGGACCGTCCTATCATTAACGACCCCACTATTTTTAACGAGGCCGAATATATTGTTATTGAATCAACATATGGTGACCGTACACATGAAGAACATAAGAACATCGACATTCAAAAAAAGTTACGCGATTGCATCAACAGGACAGTGAGCGCCGGTGGCAACATCATCATTCCCAGCTTCGCCCTGGAGAGGAGCCAGGAACTATTGTATCACCTCAATGAACTTTTTCTGCGTAATGAAATTCCCCAATTAAACGTATTTTTGGATAGCCCGATGGCAATACGGATTACCGAAGTATTTAAACGCCATGCTGAATTATTTGATAAAGAGATGATGCAACGCTTGCGTCAAGGTGATTCATGTTTTAGCTTTGAAAACCTCAAAATGGTGCAAAGTACGGAGGATTCCAAAGCTATAAGCAGTGAAACTAAAAGCAGTATCATCATAGCGGGTAGTGGTATGGTAACTGGTGGACGTGTAAAACACCATATCGCCAATAATATTACAAGACCGGAAAGCACAATATTATTTGTTGGTTATCAAGCGGTTGGTACGGCTGGTAGAATACTATTGGACGGTGCCAAAGAAATCCGTCTTTTCGGGCAGACCTATCAAGTAAAAGCGAGTATTGAAAAGATCGATGGTTTTTCTTCCCATGCGGACCGTGATGGACTATTAGCCTGGCTTTCTGACATGCGTGTTCCACCACACCGCGTCTTTATTACTCATGGCGAGGAAAATGCTTCAATCAGCTTTGCGAAAATTCTAAGTGAAAAGACTGGATGGGAAACAGAATCGCCCAAATACAGAGATACCGTTGAGCTTAATTTTTAATACGCTATTTGATTAGCCAAAAATGCCCGTAAATGTCATATTTACTTAAATTATTTAGGTTCTAACCAGTAATCGTATTTTAGTTCTATTCCCTGTGGTCTCTCTTGTAACTATGCTAATGGCATCTGTAGGACTGTGTCCTCCTTTAGGACATGCTCTTCAACCATATTGCACAAGGCGTTAATTCTCTAGAAAATGTGCATCACAATTGCTGGAAATCTCTGCTTACTTATTTGGTCCAGCCCTTTATTGTCACCTACTGCTATTATACTGGTGATATCTTCCGTAATTTATTGGTGTTTGTGTTAAAGGGCTCATGCGAATTATTTATTCCAACTTGCACACTACATCTTTTTGTTGTGTTCGTAGCCATATACTGAACGGATGGTAGACTATAGCCATAGTCTAAACTTAAGATATTTTCAGTAATTTTCAATCCTTCATTGCCCTTTATTAATATTATGACTGGACCAGTCTTTGAGGGGCAGGTCAACTGGATAATTCCAGCAAGCCATTCTCTCCACCTTTATATATCGAGATATTAATATTATATGGTCCAAAGCTTTCTGGACATGTCGAGTAGACTATAGACATAGCCTACAAGCAAGTCTAATTTCAGTCATTTATTGCCCTAAGCCATTCCTGCACCACGCCATGAGATTGGTGAGACAATGATATCCCAACCATACAAATATAATTAAAAGACGGCGAAAGGAAGATAATGTGACGATGTCACTGCGGCAGTCTTTCTGGGATAAAAAACGGAAAATCCAGAATCGTAGCCGATGTCAAGTTTATTAACGAAAAATGTCGTATGGTTTGGTGTCCACTATTGCATCCGACCTCAACTTCTCTATTTATTACTATTTTTTATATAAAGAGAAATATGAGGTTTAAATACTAAGAATAAATCTCAACTGAAAAGAGAACGTAGGAACGATAGAATTATTATTGATAATTCTATGAAATCAATACACCTTTGCTTTATATGTCTTGCATAGAGCTGTTTTAAGTGGCCAACCACCACTGATAGAATTACAGTGCTCCGGATCATCGTCTGTAAGGACATTAGCGTTGGATTCCCATACTCCACATACTCCATGCAGCCACGGCTCCTCGCCGGGTAGTTCAGGAAACCACCAGCCATGCTCAGCATGGATCACACCAGGATCTATACCGTCAAAGAGCTGTGCCTTCTGCCTTATCCTTCCCCTCTTGTTCTCAATCCATACCCAGTCGCCTTCATTTATTTCTAAATCTTTCGCCGTATCCGGATGTATCTGTACCAGCGGATGTGGATGCCTTTTTCTTGTTACTTCTATTTGTCGGTGTTCGCTATGAAACATTGGCTGGAACCGTCCCCCTGTTATAAGCATCAGCGGATATTCCTTTGCCAATTCGGGGGTACTTATTGGATTTTCAAAGCTCTCGCTGTATTTTGGCAGCGGATCATACCCAAGCTTCTCAAGTATTACAGAATAGAGCTCAACTTTTCCCGTGGGTGTACCGAAGCCAACTTTTTCATGCTTTTTATAGTCAGGCTTGGGAAAGTCATAGCCACCATTCGCCATAAACTCTTTAAAGGTGATATTTCTCGGTTCAAGTTGATAGTCAAATAGCTCCTCCAGATTTGCCCATGGCCAGTATTTTCCCTGCCCAAGCCTTATTCCCAGTCCTCGTAAAATCTCATAGTCATCTTTGTGGTCATATTCGCCGGGTAGCGTTGATGGTAATGCCTTTTCTCCACCTATCAGTCCATCATCGGCTGCAAGTGTGCCGAAGAAAGGCCTCTCCATCCAACTTGCTGCCGGCAGTACATAGTCGGCGATTTCTGCCGAAGGTGTCATCCAATAGTCCGACACCACATAGAGATCAAGACTTTTTAATGCTTTGTATACAATTTTACTATTTGCCTGGGTGACGATGGGATTAGATATCACGGTTATCGCTGCTCTCACAGGGTATGGCTCTCCGGTGAGCATTGCCCTGTAAACAGAAGGATTATGTGCTACCTTGAAAGACCCCTGAGGTGGCTGCCCCCATACTTTCTTTGAGTATTCAGCTATAAGCTCGAAGCCAGGCCATGCAATTTGTTTGAAGCGATCAGAACCTATCTGTTTCTGCTGCTGCCCCTTAGATAATGCGTGAACTACCGGAAGAACATTTATATTTTTTAGCGGCTCGGGTATGTAATGCCCTCCCTTGATATCGATATTGCCCGTAATGGCAGCCAGGATAAGTCTGGCATGGATACTCTCCATGCAGTCTTGAAGATGTTCAAGTCCCATTCCCTGTAAAGATAACGCAGGTTTATTTGTAGCGTATACCCTCGCAGCCTCTCTAATTCTCTCCGGAGAGATCCAGGTAACCTCTGCCATCTTCTCGGGCGGATATTCCATGGCTCTTTCCACCAATTTATCGAATCCATGGCACCATTTGTCAACGAATTCTTTATCGTAAAGTTCTTCTTCAATAATCACATTTATCATCGACATAAGGAGACCGGTGTCCGTTCCAGGTCTTAGCTGAAGCCAGATATTAGCGAGCTCTGCCGTTTTGGTTCTTCGTGGATCAACAACGATGATTTTTACACCCTCCTTCCTGGCATCATGGATGGATTTCCAGAAGCGGTGCAGTGCCTGTGAAGGGTCCATTCCCATCATCAGGATACATTTTGTGGCTATCTTCTCATCATCGTCTTTTTCTAAGGTGAGTACCATTCGGTGACGGTGTACCCTGCCAAAAAGAGCAGCACAAGTAGAATTGTTTGGACCGTAGCATATCTTTACCTGTCCAACGTAGTTGGGGCTTCCAAAGGCGTTGAGGAAACCTTCCATCAGAGGCATCATGGATAGAATCCGGCCAGTGCCATTGGTCATTGTTAGAGACTCAGCGCCGTACTTATCTCTGATGTCACTCAACTCACCGGCGATCTCATCGAATGCCTGATCCCAGGATATTCGCTGCCACTTTCCTTCCCCTCTTTCACCGCTCCGTTTCAGTGGGTAGTTGACTCTACCAGGATGCTTCATCCAATCCAGTGCCCCTTTGAGTCTGAGACACGCCCTTGTTGGTGGGAGTGGTTGGTTTGTTCTGGGATCCGTTTTGTCTTCTTCGATGCTTACAAGGTGTCCGTTTTCGCTGCTTACGGCTACCCTGCACCGGGACTGACACATCTCGCAGACCGCCCTCTGTGTTTCTTGCACTGTATAGTCCTCCTTTTTTCACTAATTCACTTATCAGATATTACATTATTGTGACCCAACAATCTAGCGAAATGTTACTTTAGTATCCGGCAAGGGACTACCTCCCCCTTCAGAGTCGTAACTCTATTCCCACGCCCATGGGTTCATCTCAGTACTTTGAGATATTGACAAACTCACAAACGAAGGCTATATTAGAGCTACATATGACGTGAAGTAGCAACTAAGGATGGAGGGGAGATGGGGAGTCAGAAGGGCACTGGAATCGCTATGGCGGTTGAAGGTGCTCTTTTTATTGGTAACATCAGAACCTATACTGGGAAGGCAATATTAAATGGACCCCTTCAGGAAACTTTTTTAAAAGGAGGGTAGTAATTATATATGCAAAAGGAAGACAGAAAGGTAACCAATCCATTGAAGGCTCCGGTTGAATATTATTGGGACTGGCTGCTTCATGAAGATGATCCGTTCTCAAGTCGATTACACTTTTTTTAGTTGCGCAGTAATCTTGCATAGCCAGTCTGACTGCCCCGTGAGCTTTGGTTCAGACCAATATATGCAGTAGAAAGGAGGCCCTTGGAATTAACAGTATGAGCATGACGCTTGTTGAAAAAATACTAGCAAAGAAAAGCGGTCAAGCAGTTGTCCGGCCAGACGAGATAGTCGAAGTGTCTATAGATTTGGCGATGACACATGATGCCTTGGGTGCACACACGATTGCTAGATTTAATGAACTTGGTATCAAAAGGGTTTGGGACGCTGAGAAGATTGTAGTAATACCGGATCACTATGTGCCTAATAAGGACATTGATACGGCAAAGAAGTGCCTCAACATAAGGAAATTCGTGACTGAACAGGGCATTGAGAATTACTACGAAGTTGGGAAGGGAGGAATATGTCACCAAGTGCTTATTGAGAAAGGTCACGCTCTACCCGGAACAGTTGTGGTCGGTACAGACAGCCATACCACTACCTCAGGTGTAGTGGGAGCTTTTGCCACAGGAATCGGCGTTGATGAGATGGCGGTAGTCTTCAAGACTGGAAAGCTCTGGGAGCGGGCTCCGGCTACTATCAAGATAAATGTTGAGGGTGGATTGCACCTCCCCTTGACGTCGAAAGACTTGATGCTTGTCATACTGGGAAGGTTGGGAGTCAACGGCGGTCTATTTAAGAGTCTTCAATATTCAGGTTCTACAATTCGTGAGATGAGTATTGAAAGCCGTATTGTGCTAACAAATATGGCTATAGAAGCAGGTGCGACCAATGGGATCATCGAACCAGACCAGAAGTTGTTGGATTATCTAAAGGGACGAGCTCGCCAGTCATTTGAGGTTATTGAGAGTGATCCTGATGCAGAGTATGCGCAGATCATTGAGTTTAACACTAACGAAATCAAAGAACCTATGGTTGCCGTGCCACCAAAGCCAACTAATGTGGTGGGAGTGACTAAAGTCGAAGGAAGAAGGATTGATCAGGCTTTTATTGGCTCCTGCACCAATGCCCGACTAGAAGACCTTAGAATTACTGCGAAAATACTAAATGGCCGGAAAGTTGACAAGTTCACCAAGGTTATCATTATACCGGCCTCACAGGAAGTGTACCGAGTTGCGGCAGAAGAGGGATTATTGTCAACATTTGCGGATGCAGGTGCTATGGTGTGTTCACCTACGTGCGGACCGTGTATGGAGGCACACATGGGTATATTAGGACCGGGTGAGGTTTGCATAAGTTCTGCGAATCGTAATTTTCAAGGCAGAGCAGGGGATGTTACGGCGCAAATATTCTTAGCGTCTCCAGCGACTGTGGCTGCATCAGCCCTGATGGGGAAAATAAGTGACCCACGGCAATACCTCTAGGGGGTAAACTTATGAAGATTAGCGGCAGAGTGTGGAAATTCGGTAAAGACGTTGATACTGATGAACTCTTTGCGGGACGATTCATTATGGGCGGTGACGAAACTAGTATGAGCAGTTATCAGGAATTTATCAACGCTAGCGGCCTAAGCGATGTTCAGCATCGCGAAAATGTGCCCGTAAATTTTCTCGCTGATGTTCGAAAAGGTGATGTCATAGTTGCTTCGGACAACTTTGGTATTGGCTCAAGCAGACAGCAAGCTGCTGAAACACTAAAGTACAAAGGGATCCAAGCTGTTGTTGCTGACTCAATACACCGAATATTCTTCAGGAACTTTTGGAACCTTGGTTGTCCTGCTATAGACTTGCCCGGGATTTCCTATGAATTTGAGACAGGGCACAATATCGAGATCAATCTCAGACAAGGGCAAATAATCAACTTGAGCACAGGCAAAGAGTTTTCATTTCGTTTGGTAATCCCTTTGTGGTTCATCGACATGGTAGAAGCTGGTGGCTTAATCTCTTATCACAAGGCTCTCAAACATTAAATTTGGAGGTGAGTGGCATGTACGGTGTTTGTCCATACTGTCGAACAGACCATCCAGTCGAGATAAGCGCTGAAAGAGATACGCAGGGTGAATATATAAAGACAGAGTGTATAGTCTGTGTATCTACTTTCGTAATACGTAAGCAGAGGGTCACTTGTCCTCACTGTAATAGTGAGGTATTCCTTGTTCCCAGAGTTGTTGAGATGGAAAAGAGTAGGCTTATCTATGATAATCAGCCTATTTCTGTTAAGCGAGATTAGAAATACACAGTGCACTTCAAAAATATTTGGGAGAGTTGCACTTATACGCAGACTCAGAGCACATTACTAACTGGACATTAATTATGTACCGGCCAATGAGGACACCCCCAAGAGTAGGCTTATCTCCTTAGGCTGCTGCAAACTTGCCGACATTGTTGATTATTCTACAAAATCTTGTGCTGTCACCTTTTTGAACAAATGTCAATTACATACAACCTGAAAGAAAAAGCTGGGTATCCGCTAAGAAGTATTTATCTGCGTTTAAGTTGTCAATACATCTAACAGAGCCAAACGTAACAAACCGTCATTTTGTTACCTGAATTGTCCGTTAGATACCCGACCCCAAAGGTTGCTCTTCAATTTTATTAGCACTTACAAATTAATAACTTCTTCTCGTTGACGGCGAATATACAGCGACGTAAGATAGGAACATAGTAGGCAAATTGAGTGTTTAAGACAATTCTAAATAAGGGGGTAAATTATGCCTAATTCAGAACAACACATGATAAGAACCGCATTATCTCCAAATAGACTCGAGGCTCTAACTGATGGGGTCTTCGCTATCGTAATGACGCTGTTGGTATTGGGGCTTGGTGTACCTGTGTTTAAAGGAAGCTCAATGCACCAGGAATTTACGCAGTTACTCGAGATGTGGCCAAAATTCGCAAGCTACTTCGTGACGTTCTTGGTGCTAGGGTTTATATGGTCTGTGCATCATCGCCAGTTCAGTGTTTTTAAACGTTCAGACAGCGTGTTGATCTGGTTAAACATTATCTTTCTGATGTTTATATCGCTACTACCCTTTTCAACGTCTCTCCTGGCAGAGTACATGGGACAACAGTTACCGGTTCTGATATATGAGGGTAATTTCTTTATGTGTACACTTCTTGGCTACTTAAAGTGGTTATATGCCGCAGGAAAATACCGGCTAGTGGACACAGATCTTGGCTTGCGTGAAGTAAGGCGACGTAGAATAACGCTTCTGATTGGCACGGTACTTGCCCCGATTGCCATGGGAATATCGTACCTGAATACCATTGCGTCAATCGGTGTTTTTGTCGTAGTCCTTATTTCACTAGCGATAAACTACACGATTCGATTTCGTATGCGCACCACTGAGCAAGTGGCAAAATAGTTAAGATACGACATACGGTAATTGAACTTAGTTAACAAAAAGCCATTTTGTTAATACCTCAGTAATAGGCTGTCTCTTAATGCTGTAAGCATGATTGTAATACTGATCCCACTCCCGACGGGAATTATCGAATTGTCTCACTGCTATAACCCAAGGTAACATTAAAAAGTGAAGAGAAAAAGAGTCGTTTTAGCTCTGTTAATCTTGGTGGCTATCGTTATCGGCTATCTCTCTTATTATCTTTTCTATGCTAGTTGGCTTGTAGGATTTGTCGCGGCAAAGTATGGTGGTAGTAAGCAAGCAGGCAAGCCAGGCCGGGTCAAGTCTGTAGTTATCTCTTGGCACAAATATCGATTACACCTGCACCACTGTGTTCTGGCTTTCTTGATTGGCCTAATCTGTGTACTGAATGGGATCTACATGATAACGCCAGAGCTTTTATATGGATTCTTAGGTGATTTAGTCTTTCAAGGTATCTAATGCTATGATGATTGGCACAGGATTATTAGTCTCAAGGATGACGATGAATCCAGGTCATAATGGTCAATATTGAGAAGTATCAAAGTCCGACCTACGTACGTTATAAATCTGATCGCACCTTTCATCTTATTGTTGGCTGGTAATTATCGTTTTTGTGAGCAAAGACTGATTCGATGCAGCTTATCGTAACCAGAGCGTATTGGACGCTTACCTGATTAAATTAATCAAGCTACACAACACTGAAAATGTACAGACTTTTTTTGTCAATATCATCGTGCACTGCTGGCTGGCGGCTAAACATTTTTAACCTTAATTTCGTATTATTTCATACAAACCATGATACATCCTTGATTTTCTATCCACAGCAGATCTCATGCTAAAGGATGTACGTGTATAGTACTGGCTGTTACACATTTTTACACTATGGCTCCTTTTAGAGTATCGATATCTTTTCTCACAATTTGTAAATGAGATACACAGGAAAGAATAGTCTGATCTAGCTTAATCAGTATACTCCAGAGAAGTACAGTACTGAGTGTAGAACCGCATGGAAGGGAATCTCCAAAATACCAATGGTTCGTTAACCTCGGCTAATACCGACCTGCGGAATGACGCGATTAATAAGCTACATGATTTTATCGATGCATGTGAAGCGCATAGGGGTAAAGCGTTTACCAATGAGCAGGCTGATGCGCTCATAACGAATGCCAGTCACATTATTACCAGACTGCAACGGCAGTAGTCAGCTATAGTTACAGAGAAAATTTGTTAGATAAAGTCATTCCGATTACCTCGCCTCCTCGGGATTTGGGACATTTCCACATTACGACTTCTTTATACACGCCGAACCAATAAATAAGGTCAGCAGACGATCATCATCAAAGGTATGGTCTAAGCCATAACCTACCTGCTTACTGTGCTATTCCGGAGAGAAAGCAGAGACCTGGCGGTGGAAGTATAATAGGGAATAGCCTCATAGAGCCTTACAAAATTTAACTCCGCTGGAGTATGCACAGAAGGCGTTAATACGTTATAAGTCATAAGACCAATAGTACAACTGGTTCTTGAGAAGGATACATTTCCAGTCCGATGGGATTAACCTGGAAGATGGTATAATTCATGGGGACAGGTCACTTATTTAAAGGAATCTTTTAAAATACAAGTTATAAAAAATGATTAGTATTAAATCTTTAGAGGTAAGAAACCGCTTATCCAGCAATGAAAGAGGAAAGTAATCATTGAACCAAACTACAATTTATTACTACTGTAGCTCATGCAACTGCGGCCATGCCAGCAGTGAATATATAATGGCTCGTGTTCACGTTACTCTGAGAACTTAACTGGTTTCTGGAGAGTAAAATAGAAAAGTCACCTCTATCAAAAAAACCTAAAGTTTTTTACGGTTACTGGATTGTTTCAGTTGCTTTTTGGTGTCTTTTAACCTTTGCCGGTTGCGGTATCGGTGCATTCAGTCTATTTGTCAGTCCACTTCAACTAGAATTCGGTTGGAGCAGAGGCCAAATAATGGCAGCCTTCACCATTTTTTTGATAGTGACCGGAGTCGCCGCACCTGTAATTGGCAGTCTACTTGACCGCTACGGAGCCAGAGCAATCATCGCAGTGGGCGCTTTTATAGGAGGAGTCGGTTTCCTTTCATTAAATTTTATGCACTATCTGTGGCAATTTTACGTTGGTTATATTGTGATTGGTATAGGGCTGACAGCACTAGGCCAGGTACCAGCAACCGCAGTAGTCTCAAACTGGTTTGAAAAACGTCGCGGTACAGCTATAGGTATAACATCAACAGGTGTAGGCGCTGGTGTATTAGCCCTGGCACCAATCATCGGTGGTTGCTTTATCCCCAATTTCGGCTGGAGGGCGTCATATCTATTCTTAGGTTTGTTTGTATGGATCCTCATTCCTTTATCATTGTTGATATTAAAGACAAAGCCGTCACAGATGGGGCTCTACCCGGATGAGGTACAAAGCACCGACATCACGGCTAAAACGCACGATTCTTTATCAGTTCCAGTAGGACTGAACCTGAAAATGTCTTTAAGTACGTCGGCTTTCTGGCTGATTTCGCTCGCTTTCCTGATAAACGGTTATGGCGCACTTGGTGTGTTCCAGAACCAAGTCCCTTACCTGCTGGATGCTGGATTCCCCTTGCAGACGGCGGTTCTTTCACTCACCAGCCACGGTACGGGCAGCACTATCGGTAAATTTTTTTTCGGCTGGCTCTGCGATCGCATACAGGCGAAGTATGCTAATGCAATCAGCCTTATACTTCTTGGCATTGGCACCATTATACTTATGTTTATAAAAGCGGAGGCACCGCTATCAATTTTATTGCTTTATGCAATAATTTTAGGCTTTGGTGCAGGTGGTTGGCTACCGACAATGTCAATGCTGGTAAACATTAACTTTGGACTGAAGTATTATGGTACTGTCTTTGGTACGATAATCCTTGTTAATCATATCGGCGGTGCTATTGGTCCTCTTCTTATTGGATATATGTATGATGTAATGAACAATTATTACTGGGCATTTCTTATCGTCTTGGCACTGTATGTAATAGCGATACCAGCGGTCTTAGCAGTACGCCGTCCAAATCATCTAGCAATAGATAAAGCCTAAGGTAATTATAATAGCTAATTGAGGCCGGAGTCACATTTCAGTTACGTATTCCATATATAGGAAAACACAAGTAGCAGTCATTTCAGATATCCTGCAGCACTCCTCAAGCACTAAACTATTTTATTGATTTCATACTATTTACGTCATAATTACAGTAAAAGCACGCTGTCCCTGTAAACCGTATAGATTGTGGAACATTAAGGTTTCTTAAATTATTGTATGGAAGCATCATGGTTGAGGAATTAGTATCCAAGAATGTGTTATTAACCGCCTCAAAAGGACTGGGCGACAGGTCCGTGGATTGGAAAAGATGATAGAAAACAGCCGCCAGTGTGAGGCTGCGATACTACAACTCGCAGTAGTACGGTCTGCGATTGAGAGCGCAGGAGCATTGTTACTGAAGAATCACACGGAATTTTACTTTACCACAGACAGTCAAAGGGAACCGACTAGTATTAATTCACTGGCTCGTGCCATCGGTTTCTGTGATTGAGTTCGCATGGGCGTGATTAATAACAGACAATACTAGTTGCTTCCATGCCACGTAAAGAAGCGGCAAGTGATATTTGTGTATAGCTCCAGCGCATCTCATTCACTATTGGCTCAAAAATGGCAGTGAAACTCAAAATGAACGCTCCACCCATATATAGCGAAATGAATAAAGCACCACAAACAATCCACCACCCATAGAACACTCTATGGTATTGATTTTTTAAAGGCATAGTTTAATAAATCAGTGCACAATGTCTTTTGTTCGAGCACAGGGTGAACAAAAATCTTAGAAATAAAGTGATTACAGCGATAGTCGATATTAGCATTATATTAAAGTGCCATGCAAGAATATAGCATGTCTTTTCAAACATTCAGAGTTGCTGGAGTCTATAAAAAAGGGGATAAGTTGATTATATTAACCATATAAAAAGATACTTATATCAATTACATCAACCAAGTAAAAATAACTCTTATTCTGATTATATAAAAAGGCTCTTATTTAGATTATTGAGACCATATAATGCAATACGACGTAGCTACGAAAACCAAGGTATTTCCTACAGAAAACTTAAAATCAGGATGTCTCCTAGATTTAAAGTTGCGTGGAGAATTATATAAAGAATTTAGGAACCTTATTATCCCAATTGAAATGAAATTGACTGTTGTTATCTGTCTTAACAATATGCGTAAGTATTTCTTCACCAATGACCAACGGGAAGAAAGACGTGCTGTCTGGTTTTTTGGGGAGAAAGTCACTTCGTTTCGTCTACGGTAACCAAATAAGTAACACCTCCTATGAGGCAACCGTCCACCTCGTTAAAAATGGTGACCATCGGCTTGCCAGCGACTCCCGGAGGTAGAGAGCGTGTGTCAGTCTTGTAGTACCCGAACGGATCTGGGCGATTCACCCGATGTTTTACAGGCGTAAAATTGAACAGCTGCTGCTTCTCCTGCGTGGCTTGGTCGAAGTGAGCTGATATTTGCTGGTATTCAATTAGTATTGTGTCTAGGGAAGCCTCGCCCGGTTCTAGCACTCGAACTTCTTGTTCAATAAGGCTGCGGAGCGATACGTGCAATTGGGGTGTTAACCGAGGTACGATGCGCATGGTTACCGGCTTG
Source organism: uncultured Dehalococcoidales bacterium (assembly GCA_964596125.1). GTDB lineage: Bacteria > Chloroflexota > Dehalococcoidia > GIF9 > UBA5629 > CAZQRP01. The sequence continues at coordinate 78,800 of CAZQRP010000003.1, forward strand.
GGTAAGGGATCAAAGTGGCGCCTAAGGAATGGGATTTCTGCGTATCGTCTTGTTAATTTCAACTTAACATCTCCGAAGTTGGACAGTGCACGTTTGTTGTCAGTATTTGGGTCTTCTGGTACAGTCACAATCGCCCGAACACAGAAGTGAAGAGGAGGGCGAAACGGAAAACTGAAACAGGACACCGGCGACCAGTCCACTACACAATCCTGGCTATTTCCGGCGGCGAGCGATAGCACATTGATCACTTGCGTGATGTGGTCTTTGTTCTGAACAGGCAGCCATTCTTCCGGTGAAAGCCCACCTGAGGCACACTGATAATACAGGTCAACCTGGATTCCCGAAGCATCAACGTTGCCTTTATTGTGCAGGCGAATATGGAGTTTATTATTGTAGTTGAGATACAGTTCACCATCCGCTACACCGTCTTCGTCATTGTCTACCCAAACATCTGGTGAAACCCAAGTCCAAGCCCAATCAAAGGAATCGATCTCATACTCGGTCTTTATAACCGAATTCCAACGAGTTATCATAACATCAGGCGCCGGATTGGCTGAAGCCACGTTCAGTGAATAGCTTCCGCCGCTATCAGTTCCCGAAACCACCAGCACAATCCGGCTGAGATGTTTACCTTCACACAGGTTAGTCAGGTGCTTAGTATACGATGAGGCATCGGTGCGATGGATATCGCGTACGTTACCATCTTCCTCGATCAAAACAATCTGGAAGATACTTCCAGTAAGACCTGCAGATCCTGTGAACTGGACTTTAATATTTGTCACATCCAGCTCGATGGCGACTTCATAGTAGCGGCTGGCAAATCGATTGACGCTGTCAGTAAAAGACACTGTACCGGTAGGGATGAGTGTCCAAACGCCGCTTGGGTTCACTGAGGCTAGTGTGGTCTTCGGGAAAGACGGCAAGAATGGCTGGTCAATTCCATTGAAGAGAATCGCCTTTTCGTCCTCCATAAAGTCAAACCGTCGGTCAGGTACGTCTACACCCATATCCTTTAAATAACAAGCCAGTGCATAGTTGCCAAAGACAGTCTCTGAGCTCGTAAGGTCCAATTTCGAAGGGTCCTGATACACGAACTCATAGAAGTCTTGGTGCCAAGGTAAGTCCCGAACGGCGGCTTTCACGTCGTTGGTTGACCATTTCCCATCAACGCTACGCTCGATAATTTTACGGTAGGTTTCGACGCCAACAAACGGCTCATTGATATCACTGGACTGTTGTTCAGCGATATAGCGCCAGAATAAGCAAGAAACATATCCGGTATCCATCACAGATATATTCTGTCGTGATAACGCAATACCACCCATGCTCAGATAGCTTTTTACTAGACCCACTACCTCATTCTCAGCGAGCGTAGCCCCACCCTCCACTATAGATTCCCTCCAATATCCAAAGTTATCTTCCCAATACTGAAACTGCACCATATGAAAAACCTCATGGGCAACCACAATGCCGATCTTGTCTGGATCCAAGTGACTACTAATCACCAAGCCGGTTCTACTTGCCCCGCCGGTTTCATAACCGCCAACATGGACTCGAATTTTGCCGCCTGCAGCCGGGTTCAACATACTGAATGGAGGAGACACGTATATATTTAGCGCCTTCTCCAACCAGTAGCAGATACGTTTAATGTAGGTCGGCGGATTGCCGGGTGGCAGGGTAGCGATGACAATAGGTGGACTCGAGCCTGGTTCACTCACGTGCTGCATTGAGGTGTCTAGGTCCACCGCATCAGGTCCTGAGTCATCGTAAGTAACTATGAAGTTAGGGGTTATAACTGTATTTGTAGCTCCAGGGGTGAGAATGTCTCTGTTGATGATTCGATCGACGTTAAACACCACGTCAGGTGGCCATTTTTTGTACTTTATCAGAGCATCAAGCGTTGCGAGTAGAGGTGTTAGTGAGCCTGTCCGACGAACAAGATTTTCAGGTACCATGTCAGGTGACAGGACCTTAATCCGTTTCAATGACCGTTCTGAGATTTCTTCTTTGACAATTAATCGAGCGATATTATACGCGTCCTCTGGCGTGACCTTAGCTAAATGCTCCGCATCTAAATTCAGGGAACCTATTCGGATCTGTGGGCGCGGCTGGAACCGTTTATTAGGCAACCTTCGTTGACATTGTTTTGGTACCCGTATAAATACCTGCCAGGTCCAGCCCTCTGTGCTCAGGGGAGTTTCTCGCGTAGATAATAGAATCCGGCCGCTCCGGTCAATGACGACAAAGAAGGCTTCGTAACCTTGATGGTAGTAACCCGCCATGGTCGCATCCTTGAACTGAATAGTAAATGAGCCGGCCTGATCAGTTTGCCCGCTGCCGAGTGGAACCCCCTCGTCTCTACCAGGGATATACAATTGGACTATTGTATTGGTAACCGGCGCGTTGTCTTCCTCCCAACAAAGTCGGCCTTGTACGGACCAGACGTTTTTCCCCCGGGCGGTTTCTGCTTGTTTAAATCTCAGTGCCATGTTGCCCTCCCTTTAATGAAAAAAGCACCAACCACCGTAGTTAAACGGTCTCAGTGCTCTTACAATTATCCTCTTACTAATCAAATAAAATACACGCATGAACACGACTATCTTTAAGGTTTTTTGATTATACTCTTTGGATTGCAGTTGTCAATACTGAAAAAAGGAAGCCTACCTGAGACTAACTCACGTTTGAATGTAGTGTTGAAGCAGGTCATTTTAAGCGATTTGCCCTAGCGTTAGTAAGTTTATCTTTATATGTGTGGTGAAGCTAAATAAGGTATGGAATATGATTTAGTGGGCGTGAGAATCCATGTTTGTTTAGAGATACATTACTTAAACTTATAAAGTCTGAGAATTTATCATATCAACAATTTATGTTTTATTAGAACGCACAAAAATCTCTGGGTCTTGTAATCGCTTCTCATTTGTCCGTTGAACCGTGAAGCCCATATCTTTCAAACAGGCCATTAATGTCAGCATGGCATCGCCATATCCGCTATCATCTCGCCATCGCAAATCTACGCCATAGCTTATTCTTGGCATAATAGTAGCACGGCCAGCGTCTATTCTCCTCCAACTTGATGCTTGGAGCATAGTATCAATTTGAGAGGCGAATAACTGTGACTCATTATCACCATAAACCCAAGCAATACCATATGGCGTATCATGGTATTGGGATAATTGCTGAACAATGGAATCCGTAATAGACAAATTACGCTGTGGCTGAATACCAACATTGTAAATGTTTCTTGCAGTTTGCCCACCTTGTTGTCCAATAGACACTATTGCTTCACCACTTATATTTATATTTTTTTTATCCTTCTCGTCCATATATTTCCTTCTACTTCGCTTTTTTATTGAATCAACAAGATAACTTATACCAGTAAACAACATAATCAGTAAACCTACAAATATTACTGTCAACAACCACGGCTGTAAGTTTAAAAAAAATGAAATAGTTCCACCAATAAGTGCCGCAATCAAAGTTGTACCTCCAAAAATGAGGTACAGTTCTCTGGCTATCAAAGTCCAACTAGTAATTTTATGAAGCCATGAAAGGAATTTTCGCATACTCCAATTCTATCGCACTGATAAATAAAATCAATAGGTATGTTCATATTAATTTAGTAACTCCTTCTACGTTCTGTTTCACAACTATTCTGTTTTTAGATGAGGGATTACACCACCTCCAAAAAGTTTCGCCAGTTTGCAGGCTGGTTTTGCCTAACTGGGGGTAGTTAAGCCTGTGTTATGCGGTCTTTTTGTCAGACCGACGCCCGCTTTTCTACCCACTCAAGGACTTCGGTTGCCAGATAGACCCTTGACCTACGGCTCAGGTAGATGCATGGAAAGCCCTGTTCAAGTCTTAGATAGTTCAAGAAAGACTAGGGCACTCTAGTATATCGATAACTCTTGATACCCATAGCCATGTGGCTCCAGGATTACAAAAGGCCGCAGCAGAAAGGTTTGATGAAATATTAAAGCCGAAGCTGATGGAAGAGGGCATTGAAAATTACGTTAGCTTTTTATTAGCTTTTTTGGTAAATGGTCAGATTTGGATGTGGTTAGAGGTCGATTTTAGCTTCAAAAACTGGCGCGCCTAGAGGGATTCGAACCCACGACCCCCGGTTCCGAAGACCGATGCTCTGTTCCGCTGAGCTATAGGCGCATGAAGCTAATTTTGACCAAGACTGTTAATATAACGATAATTTGTCAATAATTTTTTCCCAACAGCCTCTTTTTCATGCTCATTATATCTTGAGGTAAATGCCTGGTCAAAGCAGGCGGCAGCCTCTTGAAGTCCCGGGATCACGTGGCTATAGGTATCGAGGGTTATCTGAATAGAAGCATGACCAAGCGTTTACTGAACAACCTTCGGGTGCGTTCCCTGCTTAAGCATAAGTGAGGCATGGCTTTGCCTAGCATCGTGAAGTATTATAGGTTTAATACTGGTGCGTCGCACCGCTTTATCCAAGCATGAGTCACGGTATTTGGTAGAAGTTGCTGACCTGGAGGCTAGAATAAGCGATCTGGAAAATAAGGTTATGGGGGTCAAAAATGAGTGACTTGGAGAACAGAATTTAAAATTAGAGCAGCGACCAGAGGCTGATAAAACGAGAGCTATCATTGTATATGTATATGATGGTGAATTAGGCGCTGAAACGGAAGCCGCTAAAAAAATGCTCTCGCTGAATATAATTCATAACGTCCTAACTGGGAACCGTCATCCAAGGACTGGTATATTCAGGTTAAAAGTGAACACGCTAAAGAATTGACCGCGCGTATCATAGTCGGTGAAAGAACCTGACTGATCCTGAAGTGGCCACTGCCATCAAAAGATAATGAGCACGCCGAGTTGGTCACTTGCTATACCAGACGCACCAAGATTGAAATCTAGGCGGGTAAAGGCTTAGGCTAGGAGTAAACTCTACCTTCACTTAAAGAGTTTGCCAAAGCTACGCCCTGTAGCTTTACCGGCAGCACGTAGGGCAACCCGCCTAACTACCTTATGAGCTGCGTAGGTTTCGAACCTGCGACACCCTGATTAAAAGATACAGGAGACTTATCCATGTACGTGTAAGTCAGTAAATTCTGGAAACTTTATATAGGTTATTCAACCTTGATTTGTACTACTAGGTCATTCTTGGCTTTCCGTGGTGGCGAAAAATTCGTTAGCAAAAATGTTAGCAAAAGGATATAGTAATTAATTTAAAATGTAATTAAAGATTTTATAGGATTTGACCAAATTCGTTAATATCTTTGGTGTAATATTTTAACTTTATATCGAGGAATTCGAGGGAATTAGGTATAAATTGACTGAAGTCAGGGATAAGGGTAGAAATATCTCCGGAACAAATCCCGAAACGTGTCGCAATTTCTCCTAAACTACGCAAAGATAAAGCCCAGGAGGAATAGTATCTTTCCGAACTATGGAATCTATTTGGAATTCCACTTATTGCTCCTTTTGCAATATCTCGTAATTGACCAATAGTATCAGGTTTAAACTCCTTCAATCTTGTCGAAAGAAGAATTTTAGATAGAATACAGAAAAGTAACTCCACTCCAGGGTGCTCTATATTTAGCACATTGTCTTCATAAGCATATGATTTCTCAAATGGCTTGGGAAAGGTAGCTATTCTGGGACAACTACCGAAGTAACCTTTTAGATGATGCATAAGTACTATTTTTTCGGTCTTTTCAAGTAATCGAATACTTTTACTGGATTTATCTAATATACTATTAATTTCTTCTGAATTATATTCCGGTATTTCAATAGGGTCATAAACATATTGTAAAAGAGGTGGATTACCTTCCCAAGGTGGATTAAGAAAATGAACAGATGTAAATTGATGAGTATTGCCTATTAATAGACGGGAAAATGCGCGGATTGAATAAAGAGAAAGGCTCTCTATAGGATCTGTAGCGAAAAAAGCTAAACATGGTTTGCCGACCCATTTTTTCAAAAAACCGTCATATTCTTTATGACTAAAAAAAACACTGTTGGCAATATAGCCTAATTCGATACGTATTAATTCAGGAGGAAGACAGATTGATTTATCTGATAAATCTTCCCAATTAGTAAACAATATATTACCTGCGTTGTGTAGCAAGGGTATGGGCCAGTATTCCTTTGGGAAAAGTTGCCATATTGATTCAGGGGAGATATCGTAAAAAGTACAAAAACGGGCAAGTTTATATAAACGCTGAGCGGGTTCAAGACGAATCAATTCTTCTAAGTGTAAATCCAAAACATGACGTAGGTGCGCCTGGAATATTGGTTCAGCCCATCCACCTTTTTTATCTATGAGGTTAGTGCGGGATAAGTCAACATGAGGTAAATTTGACTTGGTCAAATTAACTAGTAAAATATATGCACAAGACTCAGTTAATGCAAAATGAGTAAAATCTTGATAAGGTGTTAATATATGACAGCTTTCCGTAGTAGAAGCCAACGGATAATTTATTTTTGGAACTAATATACCATCTCGATACATTGCTAATCTGGCTAAATGCTGTGCACTGGGACTATCTTCTCTATAGCGCATATAAGCCATATAACTATACCTGTCTGACCATCGTATCTTTGCACCAATAAGTTCATCATTTGGGGCATTAAGAATTTCTAAACTGCGACCCAAATGACCGTTAGAGAAATCAGTAGAATCATCACAAGGAACAAGATGAACCAATACACCTTCGTAATCATCCAGTTTTAAATCGCTTTTAAAATCATAGCGTTCTTCACGCAATGTAGCAAGAGCTGTAGGTATATCTTGAGGTAGGATAGCTTCATCCCAGGGATAATCAAAGGAAATTGAGATGATTTCGTATTCTTCACCAAAACGCCGTCTAGCTTCAGAAGCGTCTTGATACGGATTTAAGATAATAGTCTTTTTATTATCTTCATGTATAAGAATAGGAAACTCTACAAAACCAGCAAGAGAGCAAAGATATGGTGTTACAAGGAATGGAACAGGTGGTCTGTTATCAGACTTAGATGCAATTTTATTAGGGTCAACATATACCCTAACAGTAGTGCCCGGTTGAGCATTTTCTGCAGGTAATATTTCTGTACGAAATTGTCTATTTAAAGACGGAATTTTAATTCTTAGTGGTGAGCCTATCGGAGGGGAATAGGGGTCTTTATATGTTTCTATTTCTACAAGGTCAGCAACCATAAAGCAACTGAGAATTCCTATACCGAAACGTGAAATAGGGTCAATATCAATACCCTCTCGCTTGAAGTCTGGACTTCGGTAGTAACTTTTTCCGGCAATAGCTAGATAATTACGAACAATATATTCATCCATGCCAATGCCGTCATCTTTACATGTAACAATGATGTAACCATTATCTTGACGTTCAACTATAAATTTAATAACACCGAGGTCTTTAGAAGGAATCCCTTTGCGTTGAAAGATTGCTCGTCTAAATCGAATAGCATCAATGCTGTTCTGGAGCAATTCTCGAAGGAATACATAGTAATCACCTTGGTAGATTTCATCGCTTAGAACGTTGAACATACTTTGACGGTCGAAGTCAAACTGGATTGATACGGGGATGAATCCCGTCGCTGCTACACGCCAATCAATATAGTGAACACCAAGCTTATGGCGAGGGTCATTCATTCGAGATAGAACGTCGTTACATCCTTTTAGTTGCGTCTCACAGTATTGACATAGGTCTTCAAGAGCCGCAAATACTTCATGGTCAGATGTACTACCATCAACACGGATACTTCGTCCGTCCAAATAATTTGGACATGTTATAGGTTGCAAGGAACGATGTTTTGCCCACTCCATAGAAGATAGAGGATTGCGGGGAGCGACATATTCCCAAAGTACATATGGAGTTCGGTCTTGTGCAAAGTCAAAAAGGTCAATGAGACGCAGATAAACAGCCAGTGCACGTAAATTTACTTCTTCACGAAGGACTGAAAAAGTTGTTGGATAAAGGGGGTCGCTGAGTTCCTCTAAATTAAGTGAGTGACTTCTACATATTCGCATGATACTCTCTGCGACTCCAGTATCAATGCTTTCAAAGTAATACTTAGTTCTTATACTACTTCGAATCGCATGTGTCTGGCGAATGTAATCTTGCCAAACACCAAAATCAATATCATCAATATTATTTATAGTATCTAGAGGTAGGCAACAGTTTGAGGCAAATCTACAAAATGAATCTCTGTCCCATTGTAAAGAAAGACGTGACTCATGAGTCATTCCTTCAGGCAATCGCCCTGTAACTATGTAATGTTTTTCAGAATCACTTACGGCCATCCCCCAATCATGTCCGTATATAGAACAAGCGAGGATAAACAATTCCGCTGAATTCATAGATTCAAGCTGCTGGTTACCGATGATTAAATCTGCGACATGAAAGAGGTTTTTGAGATGATATTGGTCGTCATGAGGAGTATATTCAGGAAATAGGAGATTTATTTGCCCAACTATTGCACGAATTATCTGATGGAAATTATCTAACTGACCAATAAAGTTGAACTCGATATCGTGCCTAGCATTAGCCTTACTAACCAGCAAATTTATTAGTTGGCTATCAGGCAACGACTCTGGCAATTTAACAATTTTCTTTTTCATATTAAAGCATAATGTATCAGTTCAACTATGCAATCATAATGTAATCAAATTATACAAAAGAGTCAACTAACTGTGTTTTTTACTATTTGATTAAAAATGTAGTTAATAATAAAGCAGCCAAGAACGGCCAAAAGTGAGGGCAAAGCCTCTATTCTTGACGACTGGTTTAATAGTAGATAATGATAACTGGGGGATTTATTATAGCTCCCCTTATTAGTTATCATGAGCGATAGCGGTAAGCAAGGCGGTGGCTGGGCTTTTAGACCGCTCCGCCTATATTATATTAACTATCGGGATATAGATAATATTAATATTATGATCCCGCATGTCTACATAACCATAAGTAACCAGGCTAGCCAGTGGAGAAATCCTCCTGTCTTGCCTATTCTCATTGACTAAGTTTCAAGAAATTGTCTAGGTCCCGCCTCTTTAGACGCACAATGTATCCATGCCGATAGTGAGTGAACTTTCCCATCCTTATATACTTGCGTATGGCTGGCACGCTTATCTTGAGGTAGTCAACAGCCTCTTTTATCGCTTCACGTTCAAACTGAAGCTGATTTTGTCAATAAGTTGTCAATAAACTGCTTAAAACACAATGGTACGAAAAGGTATTTTATACCTACTTATAACTAGCACATTGGTTCCAATTCAAACGTAAAGTGACCTTTTGGGACATCAAGTGTCAATTCCGAAGACCGATGCTCTGTTCCGCTGAGCTATAGGCGCAAACCAAACCTAAGAAGTCCGGCTTTCCGGAAACCTGCCCTTAGTTGGGGTGAACGGAGGGATTCGAACCCTCGATCTCCAGGGCCACAACCTGGCGCCTTAGACCTCTGGGCTACGCTCACCATCAGTCATGATCAGTCATTATAACGTAACAAACATTTTTAATTCAATTAAACCAGAAATTTTTTCAAAAAATGGTCAACAATGCTCATTGTCTATTGACAATACATGGCAGCAGGACTACAATGCGCCACAGTTAATGTGAGAAGCAATAAGTTGTGACCAGTAATTGGCAACCAAAGCCAGGCGATAAATTCATCCGCCGACCTCGACTTAAGGCACATCCTCTCAAGCGCGCTCTGGGCATTCCCGGCCTATATGCCGTCGGCTACGGCAACGTTGGTTCATCGATCTACTACGCTCTGGGAATTGTCGCTCTCGTAGCGATGGGAGCAACACCAGTCGTACTTGCTGTGGCTGGTATTTTTTTCATTTTTACGGCGCTTACGTATGCCGAAGGCACAGCGATGCTGCCTGAAGCTGGCGGCTCTGCCAGCTTTGCACGCCACGGATTTAATGACCTGGTCGGCTTCGTCAGTGGCTGGGCTTTAATGCTCAGTTATATTGTTACTATTTCAATTTCCGCCTTCGTAATACCTCCCTATCTGGGATATTTCTGGGCGCCCTTAAAAGAGTCAGCGTTTCTGGCCACAACTGTATCAATGGGAATTATCTTTTTCCTTATGGTGATAAACGTTGTTGGAGTTAAGGAAACGTCTATTATTAATGTGATGGCTGCGGTAATGGACCTGCTGGTACAAATATTGATCATATCTCTAGGTCTGCTGGTTATATTTAATTTTAATGTCCTTGCCCACAATATCACATTCTACTGGCCAAGCTGGGAAAATTTATTCCTGGGTGTAGCCCTGGCAGCTATAGCTTACACCGGTGTTGAAACCATATCTCAAATGGCTGAGGAAACGAAACGACCGGCACAGAGAGTGCCTAAAGCGCTTATTCTGATGATACTTACAGTCCTGATTTTATTTGGAGGTGTGTCCACTGTAGGGTTCTCGGCTATGACGCCCCAAGAGCTTGCCAATACATGGGCGGCTGATCCTATAGCCGGTATCGCCAATAGCATCTCCATGGCTACATCACCGGAGCAAATAGCCCGTGGCATTGCCTCCGAAGAGGCGATTATTATCGTCCTCACCTGGTTGTTTACAGGAATCCGGGATGTACTTCCGGCGCTGGTTGCCATACTGGCGGCAAGTATTCTGTTTATTGCTACCAATGCCGGTCTATTGGGGATATCACGCCTGGCCTTCTCTTTCGGAAGATTTCAGCTTATCCCTCCGGCATTAAGTCGAGTCCATCATCGCTTCAAGACGCCATACATTTCAATCATCCTTTTTGCTTCACTGGCTCTCGTTATTCTCATTCCCAGTTTCTTTGCCCGCGATGCATTTATTAACCTGGGCACTTTATATGCTTTCGGCTCATTGCTTTCATTTATTTTTGCTCATGCCTCTATCATCAGCCTCCGAATAAAAAATCCCGATTGGCATCGTCCTTTCAAACTCGGCTGGAATATCAGGTTCAAGATATGGGAATTACCAATTACCGCCATTTTAGGACTGGTTGGCACGTTCGCTATATGGTTAGTAGTCATATTCACTCAACCTTACAGCCGCTGGGTAGGATTTATCTGGGTGGCTCTTGGACTTGCCGTTTATCTGGTATTCCGATGGCTGAAGAAATTGCCTCTGAGCCAGGTAGCCAGGACGAACAGAGCAGTGAAAGTCAAAGACTATTTCCGGACCAAGAGGAAAAACCTGCGATATTGACAGGAGAATACTTTTAGGTTATAAGATAATAAAAATAGCTCATGAAACCAAATAGAATATTGGTAGCAATAAATGGAAATGCAGCCGATGAGGAAGCAGTGAAATTGGCCTGTGACCTGGCTAGGAAATCAAAAGCTGAAGTCTACGTTGTTAACATCATTGAAGTCAACCGCACATTACCCCTTGACGCGGTAGTTGATTCCGATATAGGAAAAGCTGAAAGCATATTAACTCGAGCCGAAGATATTGCTGCCGAAAACGATTATGAGGTAGAAACAGACTTGATACAGGCCCGAGAGGCAGGATCTGCTATCGTTGATGAGGCAATGGAACGGAATGTTGATTTAATTATTATGGGCTTAAATTACAAGAAGCGTTTCGGCGTTTTTAGTCTGGGCAGCACTATACCGCGTGTTCTAGAGGAATCGCCTTGCCGTGTCCTGTTGTTTAGAGAGTCCATATCCTGAGGGATAGTATGAACTTAGTAATTATGGGCTGTGGTCGTGTTGGTGCTCAACTGGCCAGTCTTATGGACAGTGATGGTCATAATGTAACCGTTTTGGATACAAACGACTATAGTTTCAGGAGATTACCGCCTTCTTTTGGCGGCATAGCCCTGGTCGGCGATGGTACTGATGAAGAAGTGCTTAAAAAAGCGGGTATAGAGCAGGCCGATGCCTTTGTAGCGGTAACCGAAGGTGACAATCGCAACGTTATGGCAGCTCAAATAGCCAAGCACATGTTTAACATTCCCAAAGTGGTATGCCGGATATATGATCCACTGCGGAAAGATGTCTATGAAGCAGTCGGGCTTCAAGCTATAAGCCCGACTACCGTTTTCGCTCAAATACTAAAGGACAAGCTGTTAGAGAGTTGATAGAGGTGAACGTGTCGTGTATATAGTCATCGTCGGCGGCGGCAGTGTAGGCTATTACTTATGTAAAGCACTGCTTAGAGAAGGGCATGAGGTGCTGGTGCTGGAAAAGGACGCTTCAAAATGCGAGCGTTTCGGAGACGACTTTGGAAACGTATGTATCAGGGGCGATGGCTGCGAGGTAACTACTCTGGCCGATGCTGGAGTAGCCAGGGCTGATGTATTTATTGCCACCGCCAATGAGGACGAAGATAACCTGATAGCATGCCAGGTAGCAAAGTATAAATTCAGTGTTCCCCGAACTATCTCTCGGGTCAGCAATCCAAAAAACGAAGAAATCTTCAAGAAATTAGGCATCGACTGTACCATAGTCGTAACAAACATTATTTTACAGCATATCGAAGAAGAGATACCTGCACATCCATTGATCCATCTTTTAACCCTGGGAGCAGAAGGAACAGAGGTTGTTGAGGTTAAAATAGGCGAGAAGTCTCGAGCTGTGGGTAAATCCGTCAATGAGATAGATGTGGCCTGGCGTTCTATTTTTGCCCTTCTGATAAGGAACGGAGAAAAACCACGTGTACCGAATCCGGATACCGTTTTTAAGGTCAATGATCGAATTATAGCTCTAACCAGCCGTGACTATGAGGAAACGCTCCGTAAAGAATTGATCGGTAGCTGACTTCTCTAAAATGGAGAGGAATGGTCAAGACTGCTTTTCAGGGGGAGAGAGGGGCCTTCAGCGAGGATGCAGTCATAACCTTTTTCAATGACGCTGAAACGTATTCCTACCGTTATTTGACTGATGTTTTTAACGCCGTCCTGAATGATGAAGTTGATTTTGGCATAGTCCCGGTGGAAAATTCCCAGGCAGGCAGTATTAACGAGACCTATGACCTGCTGCTTAGCTACCCACTGAATATTTTTGGCGAAATTAATTTAAGAATAAATCACAATCTGGTAGCCCTACCAGGTGTAAGTTTGGCAGGAATAAAGACGGTCTATTCTCATCCACAGGCTTTAGCCCAATGCCAGGATTTTTTAAGTAACCTGAATGTCGAAGTCGTTCCGGGCTATAATACCGCTGGTATGGCTAAAAAGATAAAAGAAGATGGCATTAAAGGTTATGCGGCTATAGCCAGCAGGCGAGCCGCTCAAATCTACGGTCTGGAGATATTAGCAGCCGATATCGAAAACAGTACCAACAACTACACCAAATTTTTTATTATCGCCAAGAAAGAAGCAAATCGAGCAGATAAAAACAAGACTTCTCTTGTATTCACCACCCAGAATGCCCCCGGAGCCTTATACAACGTGTTAGGGGCCTTTGCCACAAGAAACATTAATTTAACGAAGCTGGAATCAAGGCCCGGTAAAGATAAACCCTGGGAATATGTATTCTATGTTGACTTTGAAGGTCATAGAGATGATAAAGTCTGCCGGGAAGCTCTGGTAGAACTTGAGAGTAAAACCAGCTTTATCAAAATACTCGGCTCCTATCCCCGTGCCGACGACTAACAAGGACTAGAGTATATTACTGATACCGGCCTTCAACCTGGTATATGAATGCGCTAATGCTTCTGGTAATACCTTAGTATCAGCTACTACCGGCATGAAATTGGTATCGCCCTGCCACCGAGGCACTATATGCGTATGAATATGGTCAGCTATTCCAGCTCCAGCTACTTTACCTAGATTCATACCGACGTTGAAACCGGCTGGCTGCATTACTTCAGTTAGTATTCTGATACTTAGTTTCACTAAACCAAAGTGATCATTTGATTCCTTATCACTCAGGTCTTCCAGACGCCCCACATGATTATACGGCGCCACCATCAAATGACCAAGATTATAAGGGAAAGCATTTAAAAGTATAAAATTGGTCTCACCCCGGTAAAGGATTAAATTCGATTCATCATCATCTTCCTTCGGCTTTCGACACAGAAAGCAGTCACATTCTTTTGCTTCTTTCAGTATAAATTCTATCCGCCACGGCGCCCAGATTTGCTCCATACTTGCCTCCTGTTATATAGTACCTGGCTTTATAATTGATGGCTTCAGCTATTATACCTGATGACAAGGTCTAAATCACATGCAGGTAGTTGTCTACTCTTCATTTACAGGTTGTCTTTGTCCTCCACTGTTGCTAGTATATATTTATGAGAGTTGGCGCTTTCGAAATCGACGAGCCTTTGCCAGAGCTACACAGTCCACACGCTTTTGCGGTACTGCGGCCCTGGGTGGATGTTGGAGGAGTAGGAAGCTTGACCGCCAATACATTAGAGAACACTTTCAACTCACGCCCAGTGGGTAGATTGGCCAGACCCGGGAATTTTATCGATTTTACGAGGTATCGACCGGTTATTCGACTCATAAGCAATCAACGTAGCGTAGCCATACCGAACAGTTATATCGATCTCGCAGTGCAACCGGATGGCAACGACCTTGTCTTTTTTCATCTTCTGGAACCGCATATGTTCGGTGAAACCTATGCAGAATCTTTATTAAAAGTCCTACAACTATTCGGCATCGAGAGATACTGCCTCATTGGTGGCATGTACGATGCAGTACCGCACACAAGGCCCCTGCTTGTAAGTGGGACAGCAAGTGGAGAGCTATGGGAAAAATTGCACGCGATGGGTGTACAACGCAGTGACTACGAAGGACCCACTACAATAGCAATACTTGTATCGCAAGAGGCAGCTGAGCACAATATTGAAACAATGAGCTTAATAGTCCACTTGCCTCAATATGCGCAACTGGATGAACATCATGCCGGATACTTACGTCTACTGGAGATAATTTGTCCTTTATATAATTTCTCTATTAATCTTGACGAGATCAAACGCAAAGCCGAGAAGCAGTATGAAAAGCTTAATAAAGCCATGGAAAGAGAACGTCAATTCGAACAAGCAGTAAAGCAGTTAGAGACTTTATACGAAGCTCGAGTCAACCAGGTTAACGAAGAGGTACCAAAACTTTCACCGGAGATAGAAAGATTTCTCCGCGAGATAGACCAGGGTTTTAGCCAGAATTAACAGCTTCATCTCAACACTATTGGCCTGTGTCTATACCCCATTTTTTTCGCATTACACCACGGCATTACGTAAAATATGTATAATACAAGAAATGTAATGTAAGAGGACAGGACGTTGCGTATTGTAAGAATCTCTGTCCCGGGTAAAGTCAAATATGCGATATCAGAGGGTAATGTTATCCGCAGCCTTCGAAATACACCATTTTCGTATTCAAAAGGTCATGATAGCTCCCCGGCACTGGATGGAAATACCTATAACCTCGATGAGGCGAAATTACTGGCGCCATGTCTACCCTCAAAAATAGTCTGCCTGGGTGTTAATTATCGCAGTCATGCCGAAGAGGTTAAATTACCAATCCCATCAGTACCACTTATCTTCTTAAAACCATCCACCGCAGTAATCGGCCCTGATGACAACATCATTCTGCCTCGCCTTTCAAGGCGTGTGGACTATGAAGGTGAACTTGGCATAGTTATTAGTAAGAAGGCAAAGGACGTACCAGAAGATAAGGCAGATAAATACATCCTCGGCTATACTTGTTTTAACGACGTATCAGAACGCTATGCTCAAAAGGAAGACGGCCAGTGGACAAGAGCTAAGGGGTACGATACCTTCGCACCATTAGGTCCCTGTATCGAGACCGATGTTGATCCACATGATTTGAAACTTGAAACATACCTCAATGGGGAACTCCGCCAATCTACTCGCACCAGTGACCTCATTTTTGGTATACCCAGACTGGTAAGCTTTATTTCAAGCATAATGACCCTGTTGCCAGGAGATGTTATCGCCACAGGTACCACATCAGGCATAGGCCGTATGAATCCGGGCGATGTGGTCGAAGTTAAAATAGAAAATATAGGAATCTTAAGAAATTTCGTGGTAAGCCATGATTAAAAGAGTCGTCTTCGATAGTGCGCATAAAAAATGTACAGCTCAATATGATGAATACGGGAATCACAACAAACAGGAATGAGTCCTGATACCAATTCCCAGTATTTCATATGCTTTAATGTGGTTCATCTCAAGCCTTCTACGATTTTACGAACATCTACCGCAATGCAGGATCAGAAGGAATCTGGACTCCTTTTTGCCCTAACCATAATCTCGCTGCAAATTGGCTGCTGTATAGTGCCCAAGGCACAGTATACAGGTATTTAACTATGGGTATGCTGAAACTTACATAGCATAGTTCCGATACCTTCATAAATAGAGAGGACGAGGAAAGACATATTCTAAAAATGCTATTCAACAAAGCCTTGATGTATAATTTGAGCAAAATAAAGTATCCAGTAATTACCATGAAGTATTTTGTTCTACTAGCACTTGTTCTCTCAATGCTCTTATGCGGTGCTTGCTTTTCAACAAGGAATGATACAGATTATACACTTGACCAGGTACTGGCAATAGCGAAAAAACATAGCCCTGATTGTCGCATAATAAAAAACCTTGGCTCGAAGTCTCCCTGATGTCCTGATCACACTTCTCTGTATGAGAAGGCTGAACCGATTTTTACCGCTGAATACATAGGGTACGGAATATGGAGTGTTACTAAAGTCTGTCCTATAAACCCGGTATTCAGTCGCTTGTGGTATTTCTACGAGGATACCGGTGAACTGGTGATCAGACCTGAGTAGCAGCATAGTAAGACCATGATAGAGAGCAAACATTTAATTCAACAATCGAAGCTTGTCTTATTCAGATATGAACTATCAGGTTAAATAGCCACAGACCAGCAAGAAAGGTCCATTTATTATTTCCTTAGTTGAAATGAGATCGAGACATAACACTTGTATCACCATAAGTACGTTTGAAAATATATTATTTTCTTTCACAATAGTACCGGGCCACATATACGGGACAGCGTTTCTTCCTTCATAATCCCTCTATCGTATCTATATGATTCGCCGGGCCATTCAGGTAAATGTACCGATACACTTATCCGGTGTAAAACAAATAATCCAGGCGATATATAGGATCCATTATGGTTGAGTCGCTACTGTTTTGGACACCACACAACGAACATTTCGCATAAAATGTTAGTCCAGTCAAAACAGTCATATTCATGATTCGTTAAATCCTCTATTTGTCCTATAGTACCAGTCCGCTACAATAATGCATTCACATCGTAAAAAGTCTGTTATTTAGTACAAAAGTCCTATATAAATTATGACTCATAGGTGATTTACTTATAGCATTTTCACCGTATACTAATAGGTAAAATAACCTAGTACTATGGCGAAAACGAGTTTCGGAATGCCGACTTTATGGCACCAGGAGGGCGCACTCAGGAAATATGAACGCAGTGGTCAATTAGAAAGAAGAGCCTGCAGCAGGCACGTAATAAATGTAGTAGAGTAAAAATCAGGTATCGATTGGAGAATATGTAATATGCCAACCCAACTTAACGGTAAAAAGCATTATACAATTGAGGAAGTCTGTCATATAACAAAAATAAATAAACGAGTGTTTCTACAATGGGCGAAGAATGGAACACTTGCTGATACAGAAGGCAGGATCACCACAGGATACAGAGACAGGAGGAATCACTGCGTCATTAGCGAACATAATCTGGTCAGCGAACATGACTTGGAGAGATTAAAAGATGACGTTAAAAAATTTAAAAGAATGATATATCTCACAACCGGTAAATTGCTCCAGCGATTATAAGCGAGGATGCTCATATTATCTTGATTCATTTAAAAGCAAATACAAAATAAAGGTCGATCAATCAACTATGTGAAGTAAATATTAAAAAACCACCGATTTATAAGCGCTAAACAGGACTAAACATGTCTGATATACATAAAGGAGAAGACACAATATGCCAGTGACAATGTATGGTGAAGCTTTATATAACATCGCTGAAGCTTGTCGAATTGCGGGCATATGCAGGACCACTTTTCTTCAATGGGTAAATAATGGAACACTTCCTCTGTCCGACCGAAAGCAAATGGTAGCATATCTGGACGTCAAAGGTCGTAGCCTCTTAAGGGAGCACGGTCTAATCAGTATGCATGATGTAGAAAGATTAAAAACCGAGGTAAAAAAATCAAAAAAAGCACCTTTCTCAAAACAGGGAAACGTATAGAGATATTATAGAATGATCCGCTCGTATCGTAAGCAATCGTAAGCAATAAAGTAACAAGGTCGGCCGAAATGACTATGAAATACAATCCAAAGAAATCGCAAATCTATACCCAATGTAATCAGAAGGGGAAAATACGTATTGTAGTAGGTACTCAGTCACACATACTAAGAAGAGGTATTTGTTCTACTATCCATGATGCAAAAATGGATTTAGTGGGTGAGACTGACAATGTCGACAATCTGATGGAACTGACTTCTCAGTATCAGCCTAATATTACTGTAACATCTTGTCAATTACCCGGACTTACTAAAGAAGACTTGATCAAACATATTAAAGACAAAGCACCTGCAACAAGCATTCTGATTATATGCGAAAATGGGTGCGATGAAGAGACAAAATCCGATTGTTTTACATCTGCTATCGAGGCAGGAGCTGAAGGCTTTTTATCCATACATAACGCACCGGTAGAGCAGTTAGCTGATGCTATAAGAAGTCTTTATCATGGTGCAACAGTGGTCAACACAGATATTATTCGGCAGGCCATGTTCAATATAAAGTACCCTAAAAACAGTGGCAATCCTCCTGATTCGCTTAACTCTAGAGAAATGGAAGTGCTACAGCTAGCAAGCAGAGGCATGTCAAATAGAGCTATTGCAGAACACCTATCTTTCTCCGAACGTACTATACAGGGGTATTTTCACTATATATTCAGCAAGATAGGTGCCCACTCACGAACAGAAGCCATCTATACAGCCTTAAAAAATGGATGGATCAACGTGTCCTAATAAGGACCGATGCTTATGATAAGAGAAAAGGGGATTGGTTTTAGATTTCCTTTACGAATTCCTTGTTAAAATATTCCTTAATAAAGGTATTTGGATAGTCATTTCATAGGAACAGTATTCGCTGTAATTACATTTAGATTGTGCATAAAAAAATGGGAACCGGTACGGACAGAAAGAATATTTCCTAATTATTTTTACAAATCTCGTCATCAGGTATTCCTATTGTTTATCAACTCGATTGCCTTTCGCTTTGAACCAGCTCGTCCAATTTTTCTTGTAGTGGCGATCCCTTAGATTTTGACTTAATCAGTTAGATCTTCAGGTCTTTCACCAAAAGCAATGGCGGTACTGGCCTCGGGCTCAGCGTCTGTCACCGCATAATAACAGAGCACGGCGGCAGAATATATATTGAAAGCCATAAAGGCAAGAGTTCCACTTTTACCATCGAATTGCCTGTCTCTGATTTTTCCGTAGTTTCCTCACATCCAGATTTCACCGCTTCAAATCCCGAAAAGCATACCATATCCGTATGAAATGGTCGCCAGTATTAGACCGGCAGTCCGTTCCATCAAAGCACACGTGAACTACAATTTCTTAATCAAGAGTCCGCCTAGCTTATTGACTTTGCCCGTTAACATTGCTATCTTTGTTTCTAGGAGATATGGCAAAAATTGAGCTAAACATTATTACGAGGGGGCGAAGTTCTGGGGGAGCTAAAAAGGAAGTGGTAAGTACAATCCGTGATTGCTATCGGCGGTTCGGCTCCAAAGCACCCTACAAAATTGAAATTCTCATAGCCGAAAACGAGGCAATGAAACGCGACTTCCTACGGGAGGAAAAGTTCAGGTTGGGTATAACCTCCGATGATAACGAAGAATCCGCTTGTTCTCACGATGCCTGGCGTGGTTACCCCCGTATAACAGTTTCTCTCGAAAAATTGGCTGAATTAACCAAACTTGCCAGGCTCGGGGCTTTAAGGCACGAAGCAGCTCACAGCGCTCTCCACGGTGGCCTAGAATACCGTATTTTTAAAATCCCCGAAGATTGTCGTCAGATATCTATAATTAAGGGAGTTGATTTGGCTGTTCTGGACCAGGCCGTTTATCACCTCGCTGCCGCTGTCAAGGATTGTGAAGCCAGCAAATTCTTAATTGATCATGATTTTATTAATTGCCAGGCTGCTTTCGCTCTAGAGTGGCTAAAGTCTCCAGTGGAAGCCAAATTAGCTCACAAGTCAGCCAAGGCAGATAGGCAGGCCTTATTTATCCACAAAACTGCTTTACTCAAACCTGTACTCTTTGCCCATCCTTTGCTGTCTTTACCGAAATCGAAGAAGATCTCATTGGAGCGCCAAGTGCTTTTGGGAAGAAGAATAGAAGAACTGGTGGAAGACCTGCCCGATCATGAACAGAACAAGTTACTGGAAATAGCTGGTTTAATAGTTGAAGAATTGACTCAGGATACTCACAAGAATGTTGACTTCGCTCTCCATCAAGCTATGAGCCTAGCATAGACTCCCTATTCTAAATCCGGGAGTGATAAGCTCATTCCCTGAGTTGCTCTTTAATACCGTTTAAGACTTCATCAAAGGAATGATTAACTTCATTCATTCTTTTCTGCCACTCTTCCACAGCTCGACTATTGATCATTTTAATAGCTGTTCCCGATATCCTCCGCCGGTGAAGTATCTTCATACCAGCACTGTCTATCTTTTGCCGTTCTACTTTCTCTGCTTCCTGATACTCGCGGAGAAGCTCTCGTAGCCTATCTACGGTTTTTACCACCTCTTTAGACACAGCCAAATCGAGAATGCCCTGTCCTATTCCGTCCAGAATAGCACCATTCTTCAAATCAATCCATTCGACTAACTGGTGCAGTGCTATCTGCCTTATCAACTCCTTATCTTCATTTTCGTATTTGCGTATTTCAGCCTTAAAACGTTGTATATCATACCCGGTCAGGTATTTCTGAGCCAGTGATCTACCAATGGGGAAGCATCTATCCTCTCTTTGCTTCTTCTGTTCTTCCAGTGACAGTCCACCTAATTTATCAGCTTTTTCCCTAGCGATGTCCCAGGAACTCCTGATTTCCCCCATGCAATATCGGTCTCCTCTACAATCTATAATTCGCTTTTGCTGGCATTTTACCTTATAATTAGGCTAGATTCAAAACATGTTTTATCAATCATCTAACTACTATCAGCCGGTAAAACTTGCTGAAAATTTTTACTGTTATATCTGGCAGGGGCGAGGTAACAACTGCAATAGCTGCCTGTTTACTAACTTATTAGAGGATGGCCGACCCCATGTAATTATCGACCCGGGAGGCATAACCAATGAATTCAGGGAACCATGCTTTGACCAACTGGTTAAAGCCATAGAAAAAGATGGCTTTAAAATCGATGACATAGGCTTGATAATTAATACCCACACTCACGGGGACCACTGCCAGGCAAACGAGTTGATAATACAAAAAAGTAAAGCCGATGTTACTATCTCTGAAGAGGAAGAAGAATATCGTCATACGCTGGGAGAAAAGCTAAACTCTATGTTCGGAATGAAATCACCAGAGTTCACGCCTCTTTTTTATCTTAAAGAAGGTGACTTACATTTAGGAGCTAATAATAAAATTCAACTCCAGATTCTTCATACTCCAGGTCATTCCCCCGGCTCAATCTGCCTGTACTGGCCGGATAAAAAGATTTTAATAAGCGGAGATGTCATTTTTTATGGCAGTATCGGCAGAACAGATTTTCCCGGCGGCAGTATCTCAGAGCTTAAAAGAAGTATCGATAAGCTGTCGCTGCTCGATATAGAATATCTGGTTCCGGGGCATAGCACCGAGTTCGGTAGTATTGTGGAAGGCAAGCCGAATATAGAGCGTAACTTTCAGGCGGTTAAACTATTCTTTTAACTGTAAGGTGAGTTCTATGGAGATCGATGAAAGAATTCAACACGCTATTGAGAACACAATAGTGATAAGACCACCCAAACAAAGTCTGTCCACATTTGGTTCTACCAATATATATTACTACCTTGTTTCTGAATTGATGGAGAGAGCGAATGTTGTCAGGGAAGGAAGAGTAATTGCTGCCAGGCCAAAGATTGTTACCCCGACTTACCTGATAAACCTGGAAGGATTTAGCGGGCAAGCGAGAAGGTTCATTGAAATAATGGCGGAAAAGTATCCTCACGAATCTGGAATATTCTATTCCTATAAAAACGAGCCCAAGGAGATGAATATCCTCTCATCTCCTATTGACGATGTTGTAGAAAAAATCAGCCAGCAAATAGATAGCAGTGGTGACCCATTGACTGCTATTATCAAAGGTGTTGAGGAAATGTGGGATGTATCTCTCCTGAAATTTACGTATGAGCTGACCAGAGGTTCGGTGTACAACAACGTAGTCGAACTAGAAAGAAGAGGGCTGTTACGTATGGATGAAGCGGGTGTTCCTCTCGATGCCCGAAACTATATTGAGGAGCTTTTTGAAAAAACCAGGAAAAACCCGTCAAGGGCGCCTCAGCTGGCAGCCGAATTAAAGCAGTGGGACCTGTTTGATGAGTATCAAGACAGGTTTCTGAGCCTGTTCCGGAAAAGGTGAATCCCACTTTCACTCTATCAAAGCTTCTGTATGGTATAAGCATTGCCGTTTGCTCCGGACAATCCTAAACTCATAATCGAATGGCACACACTGCTTAAACTTGTGGAAGTTCCTCTCTTAACTATTTCGGGCAATGTCACTTAATGCCACTGTCTGAATCAAAGCATGAAAAGTCTAAACGATAACCACTCCATAAAAGATATGAACTGAAAACAATGAGGCTGAAAACCTCGGTCCGCATGAGCCCGGCAAAAAACTTTTTTATTTAGCGCCAAGAACTTTTTAATATTTCCAACTGTTTATGTAAAAAACCCCCTTGACATCGCTCAAGAGCGCCATGTTACTCTAAATTAATGCTTGGGGGGCCACACAAAGATTACTATCTTCATTGCCAGTTTACCCATAATCCAGTGTGTTGAAACTGAGCATCAATTATTTCATTGTTGAATTGATGGCAGGCTTCACAGCAAATAAAACACGGGACTTTTTGATTACAATAGCGATATTCATTGATACCTGTGTCATTTCGTTCATGGTCCATTTAACTTGTTGAGTCTATCGTGAACAAAATCAGCCAGCTTCTAAAACAGGGTAGAAAAAGCGATCTGTGGCAGATGTGCTGTGGCTTTCTTGACCTTAGTCTAGGCCAGTTCATGGCGATCCAGCATCGGCTATTGCTGGAACAAATAGAACTGCTCAGGGATTGTGAACTCGGTCAAAAATTTATGGGTAGCTCTCTGCCAACAACCATTGAAGCATTTAGAGAACAGGTCCCACTCACTACTTATACTGATTACTGCCCCGATTTACTAGAAAAAAGAGAGGATGGACTGCCTAGAAAACCGGTAGCATGGGTACATAGTCCAGGAATCGGCGGAGAATATCCTTTCAAATGGATTCCATTCAGTGAAAGATATTGGGATGAGACAGAATTGATACTAGGTACCACAGTAATTTTGGCCACCTGTAAGAAGAAGGGGGAAATTTCTTTAAACAATACGTGCAGGCTGCTACATTCTGCAAGTCCGTTAATCTACCTGCCTGACATTTCAAAAAATGAAGTTCGTGAAGAGCTTGGTTTCAGATTTATACCTCCCGTTAGCGAATCTCTGGAACTGTCCTTCGAGGAAAGGCTTCTGACAGGATACAAACTGGCTCTGGCAGAAGGAGTGGATTGCCTTTACGGTGTAGACTGGCTTCTGGCAACTATCGGCGACCAATTTAAGCGAGATATTGACATGCTTAAATCTTTTCGCTGGCCATCACAGACCAGGGCTATAATCCGGCTGCTCAAAGGCTCAATTAAAAGTAAGTTAGCAGGGCGCCCGATGTTGCCTAAAGACGTCTGGTCAGTGAAAGGTATAACATCCTCTGGAACAGACAGCACTATTTACAATCATAAAATCAAGGACATATGGGGAGTACATCCCCTGGAAGTTTACGGTGATGCCGAGTCCCTTATAATTGCTACGCAGACCTGGGATCGCAACGATATGACTTTCATCCCCAACCTCAATTTCCTCGAGTTTATCTCAGAAGAAGAACACATGAAATGGCAGCTTGACCATTCATATCAACCGGAAACCATCCTGCTCGATGAAGTGAAAGCTGGTGAGAATTACGAGTTAGTTATCACTAATTTCCACGGTGGTGCGATGATTCGGTATAGAGTCGGCGACATTATCAAGATAACGTCACTACGAAATGAAAATCTGGGCATTGATATACCACAAATGACTTTTGTGAGACACGCTGACGATCTTATTGATATCGGCCTTATGCGTCTGACAGAAAAGATAATCTGGCAGGCACTGGAAAACACCGGTATCCCTTACCTGGACTGGACGGCACGACAGGAAATAATTAATGAGAAACCGATGCTGCACCTGTACCTTGAGTTAAAAAACAATTATATTGCCAGCGAAAAGGGTATAGCAACAGCAGTGTATGAGCAAATTAAAAAATTGGATGACGGCTTTATTCATAAAGATCTGGCTAGTTTGGAAGGATTAATCGGCTTCAAACCTATAGCTGTTACGTTGCTCTCCGAAAGAGCTTTCTCCAGTTATAGTGCCCAACGAAAGGCCGAAGGCACGGAATCAGGTCATTTGGTACCGCCTCATATTAATCCTTCGGATGATGTATTATCACTTCTGGGAGCAAAGGTAAAAACCATGCCTGAGGAGGAGATTGCAGTTAAGGCTAACGCTGTTGCCAATCAGTAGGAGTTGAGCGGGGACCAAGGTACTCAAAGGCATAGAATCACTTTTCAAATCTTCTCAAGAAATAAATCAGTTTAAATTCTCTTCACATACCTGATTATAAGAGAAAGTGAAGCTGATTTCCTTATTTTGCTGCAAAAATTTTCAAATTAGATGGCTGATACCTATTGACAAAGATTTCTGAGATGATACTATAGTACAATAGTACCATATCGCTAGTTAAAAAGTACTAGATGATTTTAATAGAGGCGGTTGTATGAACCGTAGACGATCAAATATCCAGATAATACATGATATGCTCAAAGTGGGGGAGAATGGGGCGGGCAAGACTGAAATCATGTATAGCGCTAACATGAGCTATACTCAAATACAGAAATATCTTGGTTTTCTCATCAGACACGGTTTTATCGATAAAGTGGAAGTGGGTAATCCGGTAGTGACTTACCAGGTAACCGAAAGAGGAATCAGCTTGTTAAAAAGCATTGACACCGTATTAGAAGTACTTGAACTGGAGGACTCACTCGATTTTTAGACGGAATTTCGGATAGTTTCGTGGAAACTTCAGGACTTGCCTTGGTAGTTATGCCACTAATAAAATAAAGAAGGGAGTTGCCTATGCCTGAAAAAAGAATGCTAATTATTGACTCCACGGTCGCAAAGAGGATAGATGAAAACCGGGGTGATATGAATGTTTCGGAATTCATCAGCTTCCTTATTGATGGTCATTTAAAAAAGGACGTTAATGGGCTAAATGGTAATCACGTAACCAAAGAAGAGTTCCAACAGTTCGAGCAGGGAATAAGGGAACTATTGCGCAACTTCCTTGAATTCTTTCTTAGCTACGGGCTGGAACTTGGTAAACAGACAACAGATAAAGAGCTTGATAAACTAGGGCAAAAACTACAAGCTCTGGGCTTTAATACTAAAACCGACGGCGCCTAAGAATCCGTCATTTTACCTTGTTAATTCCTCGCAGTACTCTCGCTTTCCGATCTACTAGAACTATGTTCTAGAACATAATCACTTCCCAAATGGCATTAATCATGCCATAGTGTCTTAAAGGCTAACCGCTAGGGAGGTAATCTATGTCTAAAATCCAGGAACTTTTGAAGCAAGGTAGACATGAAGAGCTTTGGCAGATGTGCTGCGGCTTTCTCGACCTCAGCCTAGAACAGTTTATGGTCATCCAGAAACAACTATTACTTGAGCAAATCGATCTACTGAAAACATCCAAGCTGGGTAGAAAAGTAATGCATGGCGCCACGCCTGAAACCGTAGAGGAATTCAGGATACAGGTGCCAATGACCAACTACACGGACTATTGCCCCGAACTTCTTGAGCAAAGAGAAGATGTCCTGCCAGCAATGCCAGTGCGATGGGTACAGACTTCCGGCAGGTCAGGCGAATATCCGCACAAGTGGGTGCCCATCAGCCATAGATTCTGGCAAGAGGCAGGTCTGGATTTCAGCGCTATAGCGATTCTCGGTTCCTGTAAAAAAAGAGGAGATATCGCTTTCAAGAACGGTTTCAAATTGCTGCATGCTATGGCCCAATCACCTTTTCTAACCGGCGCAGTGGCCTGTAAGATTGAAGAGGATCTCGGCTTTACATTTTTGCCCTCCCTCGATGAATCAGAAAAGATGTCCTTCGAGGATAGGGTACAAAAGGGGTTCAAGTTGGCATTGACCGAAGGTATGGATGGCTTTTTTGGCCTGGCTGGTGTACTGGTAGCCATCGGTGAAAAATTTAAGCAGGGCTCGTCCAGTGTACAACTCTCGCAATTGCTGGCTCAGCCAAAGATAATGCTCCGACTGATTAAAGGTGTAATAAAAAGCAAGCTAGCCAGACGACCCATGCTACCCAAGGATCTATGGTCTTTAAAAGTTATATCATCCATGGGAACAGATAGCACTATTTATAAAGAAAGAATCAAAAATTTATGGGGGAGAGCTCCTCTAGATGTATACGGTAATAGCGAAACAACCGTTATAGCTACGCAAACCTGGGATAAAAATGGTATGGTCTTTTTCCCCAACCTCAACTTTCTCGAGTTTATACCTGAAAGCGAACACTTTAAGTGGCAACTCGATCATAACTATCAACCAAAAACCGTTTTACTCGACGAGGTGCAAGCCGGGGAGAATTATGAGCTCGTTATCACCAATTTCCACGGAGGCGCACTGGTCAGGTATAGAGTCGGCGATATGATCAGAATAACAGCACTAAGAAACGAAAGGCTAGGTATAGATATACCACAGATGGTATTCGAGCGACGTGCTGACGATCTTATTGACCTCGGCTTCATGAGGTTGACGGAAAGAGTAATCTGGCAGGCAATTGAGAATACCAACATCCCATATACAGACTGGACGGCGCGCAAGGAAATCGAGAAAACACCGAAATTACATCTCTATCTTGAACTCAGTAACGGTTATATCGCCAGCGAAAAAGGTGTAGCCACAGCGGTATATCAAGAAATCAAAGAATTAGAAGATGGCCTGTATATTTACAAAGACCTGGCAAGTCTGGAAAGACTGATCGACTTCAAACCAATAGAGGTTACTCTGCTGCCCAAAGGTGCCTTTTCAAATTATAAGGCTCACCGGCAGGCTGAAGCAGCCAGTTTAGCTCACTTAAAACCACCTCATCTGAATCCTTCGGATAACATTCTCTCCCTGTTAGGAGCCGGCGTTAAAGCCACACCCGAGGAAAAAGTTACAGTTAAGGCCTAAGCCACCACAGATTGATAGCATTTAACGGTATTTGAGATGATGAAGCAGGGCGGTTGCTTAAAGCAACCGCCCTGTCATGTCTTTACCAGTCCATTACAGGGTGAGATATTATGACATTTCACGCAATAGTTCTAGTACATTCGTCCCCTTGACAAGTTTCAAAGCTACAGACATAATTAGGCAAGCTCGTATAATATGAGGCTTTAAATGGCGATCCATAGCTTTATTCCTCTAGCTGCAGCTATCGTATATATTCTATTACTAATCATAATCATAGCTAACCGCCAGTGGCAAAAGCAGCATATGCTGTTAGCCTGCTATTTGATTGCCGCTAGTTTCTGGACCTTAAGCGACTTTCTTCTCCGCAGCGATACACTTGCCGAATACAAGCTTATTCTGTTTAGAATCGTCATTTGTTCATCCATGTGGTGGTGTGTTCAGTTCCTCTATTTTGTAAGATCCTTCCTAAATCTGCCAGGTGGCCTGGGAGTATGGTTTGGCTACATTTCACTGGCATTATTTATTACTCTTACAGTCTTTGGCCATATACCACCGAGTATTACATTCGATGGTGGTGTGGTTAGTCCCACGTATGGTTGGTGGATTATTCTATATATTACTCATTTCCTTACGATTACTTCATTAGGTGTGTATTCCTTAATACAAAGATTCAGGAGGTCAGTTGAACCGAAGGAGCGCAATAAAATTGCCTACTTGATCGTTGCCATAGGTTTGTTAGTCGCGTTTGGTTTCAGCGGTATGACTCCTCTGGCGAGAGGATTTCCTGTGAGCCACCTTGGAGGCCTGCTTTCCGCCTCTATTTTGACGTATGCCGTAGTAAAACATGAAATAGTAAGTTTTAACTTTGTTATACGCCGTGGTTTATCATGGGCCGGTCTCATAGTCGTCATTGTCAGTATTTATCTGGTCGTGTTTTTCTTGATCAATTTACTCGTTGGCTCTGAGATGAAACCGATTATATTGGCATCAACGACACTGGCAGCAGTTGCCATGGCAGTAATTGTCTATTTACTACGAAATTTTTTCATCAGTGGAGTGGACCGCTTTTTCTATAAGGACAGCTATGACTATCGCCAGGAACTGTTTGACTTTGTCAGGCATGGCATAAGCGGAGTTTTCAGCCTGCAAGAGCTCAGCGAAGGACTGTTACCACCACTGGTTAAAGTGTTAGATTGTCAGCAGGCACATATGTTACTGCCAGAAACTCGTACCGATGATTTCGTTGCCGAATTCTCCGAGCCACACAGGCAGAAAAATCCGCCACTTAGACTAAGACACGATAGTCCTATTGTTGAATGGCTCGAGCGAGAGAATAGATATCTAAGCAGGGAGAACATAGACATTCTCCCCGAATTTAGAAGTCTGTGGGGAGGAGAGAGAGATAAGCTTAAAAATCTGGGCATAGAGCTATTCTTTCCATTAGTGAGCCGTGACAATTTAACTGGTATTCTGGCATTAAGCCGAAAACAATCTGGCAGATATTCGCTTGAGGATGCCAACCTGGTGGAAAGCATTGCCAGCAGAGTAGCAATCAGCCTGGAAAAGGAATATCTTCAAGCGGAACTAAGAAAAAGTGAACAAGAACTGTCTTTAATCAATCGATTGGCCGGAGTCATGACCTCCAGTTTGAATATTCAAGAGGTGTACGATGCCTTTGTCGCCGGGCTGAGAGAAGTAGTTGACGTTGACTTTGCTTCAGTTGCCCTGGTCGAGGGGAACGAACTTTACCTATCCGCTTTGTCCACAGAGGTTGGCTCAGCCTGGCAGGTAGGAGAGAGGATTCAGCTCAAAGGCACAGCTACAGAGTGGGCAATCAGCCATAAAAAGAGCCTGATTGAGCCTGACCTGGCCCGCGACAGAATGTTTTCGACCAGCGAAGACCTGCTCAATCGAGGAATCCGGTCGATTGTATACTTGCCCTTGATTACCAAGGGGGAGGTTATTGGCAATCTGACCATCGCCAGCCGCAATCCGAATGCTTATAGTAAGGCACAGGTCCATCTTCTGGAACGCCTGTCATCCCAGATTTCAACATCGATCGCCAACGCTCAGCTTTACGCCAGGGCTGAGCAGAGGGCTCGCATCGACGAACTCACCGGTCTGTTTAACCGCCGCCATTTCGATGAAAACCTCAAGCATGAAGTCGGCCGACATTCTCGCTATGGCAGCGTACTCTCGCTCGCCTTCCTCGATCTGGACAACTTCAAGAGCTACAATGACACAATGGGGCATTTAGTCGGTGATAAGTTGCTGACACAAACCGGTCAATCAATAAGGGGGAGCCTCAGGAACATCGACCTGGCTTTTCGCTACGGGGGCGATGAATTTGCTATCATTATGCCTCATACATCGGCTGACGACGCCTTTGCCGCAGCCGAGCGAATACGTAACAGGATCGCCACTGAAATGGGAGGCAGGCGAATCGCAGTAACTGCCAGCATTGGACTTGCATCCTGGCCTAATGATGGATTGACACCTGATGATATTATCAATGCCGCTGATAAAGCACTTTATCATGCCAAGCTAACTGGTGGTAACCGAACCTGTGTCATATCTCAAATGCTACCTTCTATAACTGAGCCACTTGAATCAACGCCAGCCGCTGAAAAAGAGACTTTAAATACAATCTACGCCTTAGCAGCAACTATTGAAGCCAGGGACCCATACACCTATGGCCATTCCCGCAAGGTGAGGGGCTATGCCGTGGCCTTGGCCGAGGCTCTAGCCTTGCCAATGGAAAAAGTTACGATAGTAAGCCATGCGGCTCTACTTCATGATATCGGCAAGATCGGCATTCTTGATGAAGTATTGAACAAGGCTAATAAACTCGATATTCAGGAGTGGGAATTAATCAAGTCTCATCCCCAATTATCACGAACCATAGTCGGCCATGTGCCCAGCTTAACTCCCTGCCTGCCAGCAATTCTCCACCATCATGAGCACTGGGATGGTACCGGCTACCCGGCAGGACTCAAAGGTAATGCTATTCCTCTTGAAGCTCGCATACTGACTATTGCCGATGCGTTCGATGCTATGACATCACTACGCCCATACCGTGCTCCCCTATCCTATAAGGAAGCAGTAGAAGAGTTAAAACGCTGTGCTGGCACTCAGTTTGATCCGAACCTGGTCGAATCATTCCTGCCAATCGCTTTAACCACAAATCCGGATGAGCTTGAAGCTACATATGATCCCGTTAGTAAAGAGGTCGATTAGTCAGCCTTGATGAGCGCACAGATGTTCCGCGAAAAAATATTTAACGGGAAACGATAGGACCTCTCCGGAAACACACCAAGAACGTTGAAACCAGCTTTGGTTAACAATCCGACCAGTTCGGAGTATGAAAAGAGATAATAATAGCGATAAAAGGTTTTACGTCCGGTTTTCCATGCCATATATGTCTCTCTACCTCTTAGCCAGAAACGCGGCTGCCACCTATTCCATACCGTAATAAAAGCTTCAGCCTTAGGCTTCAGTACCCGCCTTAATTCCCGGAAAGCCTCCAGTCTTTTTATATCGCCCTGAATATGGTGGTACGTAGCTACTGCAATTGCACAATCAAACACGTCATCAAGATAGGGCAACGAAATAGCATCAGCAACCATGAGGTTAACTTCCAAATCAAACTTGTCGGCATACTTACGTGCCAGTCTGGTCATCTGTGGTGAAAAGTCTAACCCCCACAGCTCAAAATCATCTTTAAAGGGGAGGAAATCGGGGCCGTGAGCACACCCGATATTCAAGAGCCTACCACCATGCCACCTGTGTGCCATTTCTTCAAGCTCCTTAGTGAATCTGGACCAGTGCCTGAACCTGTACCAGCTCTCGGCTATCTCATTGAAGATTTCTCTATTTGTTGCCATAATTATGAATCTGATAAACTTTGATATAAGGAAAACACAGTATGAAAAAAATTTCAAGAACAATATCGGGAGTAACTCCCGTTGCCGTGATGTCACAACCAATGGGATGCCCAGGTAACTGTGTTTACTGCCCCTCGTATCCCGAAGCCCCGAGAAGCTATACACCGGAATCACCGGCAGTACTCAGAGCTAAAAGATGCGATTATCAGCCAAGAAAACAAGTTGCGGAGAGAATAAGAATACTCACAGAAATGGGACATCCTGCCGATAAAGTTGAACTAATCGTCATGGGCGGTACCTTTCTGGCTTATCCCGAGGAATATCAATACGAGTTTATAAAGGACTGCTACGATGGCCTGAATGGTACGCATACCTCCAGCCTGGAAGAAGCCAAACAGATCAACGAAACTACTGAACACCGCTGCGTCGGGCTGTGCATTGAAACCAGACCCGATTGGTGTTATGAAGAGCAAATTAAAAAGATGCTGACATTTGGTACAACCCGAGTGGAACTGGGAGTACAGACACTAGATAATGACGTTTACAGGCTGGTCAGGCGAGGACATACCATAGCTGAGGTAATTGAAGCTACCCGGCTGCTGAAAGAATACGGAATAAAAGTCTACTATCACTGGATGCCCGGACTTCCCGGGGCTACCCTGGAGCACGACCTGGAGCTATCCCGACAGCTTTTCAGTGACGAGAGTTTCAGACCTGATGGACTCAAACTCTATCCCACGCTGGTTATCGCCGGCACTGAACTCGAAACATGGTACAAAAATAACATCTATCAACCTTATACGATCGACGAACTGGTGGGTCTGATGATAAACATAAAGGCTCTGATTCCCGGTTATGTCCGAATCTCCCGGGTGATGAGGGACATCCCCAACAAGTATATAACTGGTGGTTGTAAGGACCTGGCACTTAGAAGCGCGCTTAAAAAGCGCATGAATGAACTTAATGTACAATGCAACTGCATCCGGTGTCGGGAGTATGGACACCGATCACGGGATGGCTGGAAAATCGGTAAGCCACATCTGAAGAGGAGGGACTATGACGCTTCCGGAGGGAAGGAGATTTTCCTTTCTTATGAAGATGAGAACGAGACTATTTTCGGTTTAGTTCGCTTGAGGATCGGAGAGTCCAGGTTGGATGATGGAAACGCGGCTACGATCAGAGAGCTACATGTATTCGGCTCAGAAGTCCCCCTGGGGGAGAAACAAGCTGAGTCTGCTCAACATAAGGGGCTTGGAGGCGAACTGCTTAAAGAAGCCGAGAAGATCAGCCGTGAGGAATTTCAGGCCAAAAGGATGGCTATTGTCAGCGGAGTAGGTGCCAGGGACTATTTCCGCTCTGAATTTGGTTATCGGCTGGATAATGCCTACATGGTTAAGGAACTGGACAGCTAGCTTTTTCAATCATACAGATGACAAGCCACCTGATGTCCCGGAGATATTTCAACCAGCGGGGATTCCTCGCGACTACAGACAGGCAGCACTCTATGGCACCTAGTATGAAAATGGCAGCCTGTTGGTGGATTTAACGGGGAGGGGACATCACCACTCAACAAGATTCTTTCTCTTCCTTTTGGCCTCAAGCTGGGGATTGCCGACAATAACGCTTGAGTATATGGATGTAGTGGATTCTGGAAGATTTCGCTTTTACCGGTAAGCTCCACAATTTTTCCCAAATACATTACAGCCACCCTGCTAGCCATGTGCTTTATTACCGATAGATCATGAGCGATAAACAGGTAGGTTAGTCCGAATTCCTGTTGAATATCGATCATCAGATTAAGAATCTGAGCCTGAATAGACACATCCAGGGCGCTTACAGGTTCATCAGCGACGATAAGGCTGGGATTAATAGCTAAAGCACGGGCAATACCAACACGTTGTTTCTGACCGCCACTGAGCTCATGCGGGAACAGGCTGGCCTGTCCGGCTTCCAGACCAACCTGTTCCATCAGTTCAGCCACCTTTTGCAGCCGTTCCTTTTCACCGGCGATATTATGTATCGACAGGGCTTCACCTATGGAATAACCTACAGTCATTCTGGGATCAAGAGAGGCATCCGGGTCCTGAAAAATTAATTGAAGCTCCTTTCTTAGGTTTCTTAAGCCCTGCTTATCCAGCCCGGTGATATCGGTCCCCCTATAAATAATCACTCCACTTGTGGGTTCTTCTAACCTAAGTATCGTTCTGCCCAGGGTCGATTTACCGCACCCCGACTCACCAACCAATCCCATGACCTCACTCTCTCTTATGTCGAAAGATACACCATCCACAGCTTTTACATCTCCAATATGCGTGGAGAATAGACCGGCTGTTACCGGATAATATTTGGTTAAACTCTTTATTTCTAATAGCGGCTCGTGATTCAGCATCTCTTTAATACAAATGGCAACTTACGAAGTGTTCCTCGGAAATCATAGTCTGTAAAGGTTCATTTTGTCTGCAGATGTCCATCATCCGGGGGCATCTTGGATGGAAAGGACAACCAGGAGGAAGCTCAATAGGGTTAGGAGGTATTCCCGGAATGGATGCCAGTCTATCTACGGTCCTGGAGATATCAGGCAGACAGGCAAGCAAACCAGCAGTGTAGGGATGCTTCGGACTTCGAATTATTTCGGAGACCGTAGCAGTCTCGACATTTCTCCCGCCGTAAATTACTACAGCTCTATCTCCAATCTCAGACACAACGCCCAAATCATGTGTTATGAATAAAATAGACATTTGTTTCTTCGCTTTCAGTTCCTGAAAGAGATCAAGTATCTGGGCTTTTATAGTCACATCTACAGCGGTTGTCGGCTCATCAGCAATAAGGATGTGTGGATTGCAAGAGAGGCTCATCGCAATCATGGCTCGCTGTTTCATGCCGCCAGATAACTGATGAGGATAGTTGCCCGCAGCTATCCTTGCCGATGGTATGCCCATTTCCTTGAGCAGTGAAATGGCTTTGTCCCGAGCCTCCCTTTCCCCCAATCCCAGTTGAAGCTTAATCTGCTCTATAATCTGGTCACCCACAGTAAAGACCGGATTCATAGCAGATTGTGCATCCTGAAAAACCATGGCTATCTCTTTACCTCTGATTCGTCTTAGCTCTCCTGACGAACATTTAACTAGGTCAAGGTTGTTATATAGTATCTCGCCATCGACTATTTGACCGGATGGGCCTTCAATTAAACGCAGAATCGATAACGCTGTTACTGTCTTACCACAACCGGACTCTCCGACGAGGCAAAGACATTCCCCCCGCTTGAGCTCAAAGTTAACACCTTCAACTGCCTTAACAATACCGCGGCGTGTAAAAAACCAGGTCTTCAGGTTAGTAACTTTCAGTATACTGCCATCCAAAGAAGTCATTTATAGAAAATTCCCCATAGTTTCTAAATATTGCTCTTGGGATCGAAGGCATCTCTGAGTCCATCACCCAGAAAATTAAACGCCAGCACAGTCAAGAAAAGCATAATCCCCGGCTCTACAGCGACCCACCAGGCAGTATCCAGGCTCTGTTGCCCGGACTCAAGGATTATCCCCCAGCTCGCTACCGTCGGATCACCTAAACCTATAAAGCTTAAAGCAGCTTCAGCCAAAATGACACCCGGAATTGATAAGGTAGCCATGACTATGACTAGGCTGATGACATTCGGTACAAGATGACCAAAGATAACCCTGCCGTCACTGGCACCAAGGGCTTTTGCGGCTGTAACAAAGTCTCGCGTCCTGAGAGATAAAGCCTCGCTTCTGATTAGTCTGGCTGCACCTGTCCAGCCGGTTACACCGATTACCAGTACAATGAGTGCCAGGCTGGGACCAAAGATAAAAATGATCAGTACCAGTAAGAGAAAGAAGGGGAAGGTCATCATAACGTCGGTAAATCTCATCAGAACATTATCCACCCAACCGCCCAGATAGGCTGATACAACACCGATAATCGTACCTAAAAATATGGCTATGCCAGTAGCAATCAAGCCTACCTGAAGTGATATCCTGGCCCCAGAGATTATCATTGCCAGCATATCCCTTCCCTTACTATCTGTTCCCAGAGGGTGTTTCCACGTTCCACTAATCTTAGTCGTGGTAAATGTATCGGTTTCCAGATTATAAACCGATACGTGCCTGCTAAAGCCTACCGGCGGCATGTTCTTTTCTTCAAAACTAACCAGCGTTGGGTCTAAAGTGAAAAAAGGGCCCACTAAAGCTAATAGAATAAGGAACAATATAAAAGTCAGACCGAATACGGCCAGTTTATTTCTCTGAGTCCGTTCCCAGTAGTACTTTATCAGGCGCCGGTTACTATACAGCGGTCCGCCAATTCTTTGGACTATGTGTAACAACCGTTCAGTCATATCGTATCCTTGGGTCCAGGTAGGTATAGGCAATATCGGTAATAAGATTGATCATCAAAATCAGGAATGTCCCAATAAGAACAACAGCTATTACCACAGGATAGTCATCCGCAAAAATAGCCTTAAAAGAAATCTGACCGAGTCCGGGAATACCAAAGACTATTTCCGTTAAATAGGCACCACCGAAGACAATACTGCCCAAATCGAACATTATTATGGTAAAGAGCGGTAGTATTGCATTTCTAAAAGCATGCTTGCCGATAACAGTCCGCTCCGGCAGGCCCTTAGCTCTGGCAGTGGTGACAAATCCCTTCCGTAAATTATCCAGCATTGCTGAACGTGTATACCTGACATAGCCAGCCAGCATTCCCGTACCC
Organism: uncultured Dehalococcoidales bacterium; assembly: GCA_964596125.1. Taxonomy (GTDB): domain Bacteria; phylum Chloroflexota; class Dehalococcoidia; order GIF9; family UBA5629; genus CAZQRP01. The sequence continues at coordinate 114,933 of CAZQRP010000003.1, forward strand.
AGAGTGATCACTGGCAGCACTAATGCCTTCAGGTTTTCGAATGATAATAAGGGCAATGTCGTATCATAGTAAGACTTGAACAATCCAAGTTTTACCGAGAAAAGGAGAATAAGCATGACACCCAGCCAGAAATTAGGTATCGATATGCCTATGAAGGAGAGAAAGGTAGCAGTATAATCGATCTTGGTATATTGCCTGACCGCAGAGTAAATACCGATTAAAATGCCGAGAAAAGCAGCGAAAAGGCTGCTCAATAATATTAGTTGAAATGAGTAAATCCAGTGGATTTTTATCAAATCGATTACTGGCATCGAGGTGCCGAAAGACCATCCCCAGTCACCCTGGAACAGATTGCCCATGTAATTAATATACTGCTCCAATATCGGCCTATCGATACCATATCGAGCCTCGATAGCAGCTGTGATCTGTGAAGCATCCTGTCCACTGGCAGCCAAATTGGCCAGATATTTATCCGCTGGCGAACCGGGACCAATCCTGATAAGGACAAAGGTGATGGTTACTACTCCCCAGGCAATAATGAATGCGTAGATAAGCCTTTTTATGATGTACGTTCTAAGCCAGCTTTTTCCCATCGACATTCAATCCCGGATAATGGTTATCAGGTAATAAACACGAATGCCAAGCAATCCCAGCTTTAGATCTTATCAAAATACCACAGGTAGTAGTTATAACCTATACTAATACCAGGCTCTATTCCCTTGACATTCTTCTGGAAACCAATGTTGGATCGGCGGAATACCAGAAAATCAAGTGGCTGCTCTTCAGATAAGACGCGGGAAATGTCCGCGTATATTTGCCGCCGCACTCCCTTGTCCAGCGCCTCCCGGGACCGTACTCGTTCAAATAACTCGTCTACCTTGGCATTGGAGTAGCCAACGAAGTTCAGTCCGCCTCTCGTAGTAAAGAAGACACTGCTTCCCGACGGTGCCAGCACATCAGTGCCGAAGGCCATCAGAACCAGGTCCCATGGCTCATCGCTCACCGCTTCAGGGCCATTATTATATCTGTATTCCTGGTCCGTGCCAGGCACCTTATTCATTAAATATTTTCTTACCATGTTTTCCCAGGGAACTAATTTAAGCTCCACTTCTATACCAATATCACCCAGTTCCTGCTTTACTAAAAAAGCTATGTCCTCTGCAAGCCCACCGCCGGTGCTGGTTACCAGTATCAACTTTAAAGGCCTACCATCTTTGTCAACGACTTCTATAGTGCCATCAGGATTTTTTTTACCATAGCCAGCTTCATAAAAAAGCTCAGCAGCTTTCTTTTTATCATACAGCGGGCCAACTCCATATTTAATGACACTTTCCCCGTCGTACCAGGGAGAGGTAACAGGGATAAAGCTAAAAGCCGGCTCAGCAAAGCCCAGATAAACCGATTGAGTTATTATCTGTTTACCTATGGACATTGACAGTGCCTGCCTGATCTCCACATTTTTAATTCCCTCCCATCCATTGGCTCTCTGGTTATAACCCAACAATGTATAGCCTCCAGTCGGCACGGTATATACATTAATGCTATCCAGGCTTTTAAACTTACTTACCTTTTCAGGTTCAATCCCACAATAGGTTATATCTCCGGCTTCCAGTGCTGCAAGCATAGTAGCCGAGGTTCCAAAGAGCTTGACAATATATTTCTCAAAATAGGGGGCACCGACGTTTCTACCAAGATAATAGTCAGGATTTCGTTCAAGCACAAATCTGTCATTCCTGATCCATTCGACGAATTTATAAGGGCCCAGATTACCGGTGTATGTCAGATTGTTAAACTCCGGCGCACGGGTAAAGGCCTCAACGTCACCCTCGTATTTCGTTGTAATGTACTTGGGATAGGGTATTAAGTCATAAACGTTGTATACGAACTCCGGATCGACTGTCTGCCGCGTGATGGTGAAACTGGTATCATCGACTACTTCCGGTGTGACGAAAACGCTGTTCCCATTAACTTTTTCCTGCCAATCATCCTTGTAAGGATAGTTAAGCCAGTCAGAAAACATGAGGTTCTTTAAGGTATACACATAATCTTCAGCAGTAACTTGAGACCCGTTGCTCCATTTGAGGTCATCCCTGATGGTAATAGTATAGACCAGGCCGTCCGGCGATACTTCTATATCTTTTGCCAGGCAAAGTAGATTAATTTCGAGATCATTATTGTAATTTGCCAGCGCGTCAAGGGTATGCCCGGTATAGCTATGAGAAGTAGCATCTGCAGCAAGAAGCCAGTTTAAAGTCTCAGCATCACCACCATAGCTACCGTCAATAAAGACACCACCTACTTTGATGGCTTTACCTTCTTCAGCCGGTATAGTCTCAGGCATCTTAATCTCCGCCTCTTCACGCGGAGGTACAGTCTTCTCTGTTATAATCAGACCATGACCGCCAGGCAACATGATTAGCAACGGTAGAATAAGCATAAGTGCACCATAAAATACCAACCAGATTGCCAGTAGTGAACGTGACTTATTCATTCTATCAACTACCTTAAAACCGTAAAGCCGAAGCTTGAATTATTTGTTCTGATCACAGGGGATTTTATTAATTGTCCTGGTCTTACCCCTTCCTGTCCTCATCTTCGCCCGTTGCTTTAGCGCCTTACCTGACCTGAAACGGTTTAGATTCAAGAAGCCTTTACTCTGTTTTACCAAAAAACTATTGCCCTTAAATAAACTGTTGTTTGAGTCGGTCTATAACCTCTTCAACAGTACCTTCTGAACTCGAGTTGATGTTGTTAATAATTTCCTCGACTTTCTGATATTTGAAGGCATCATAAAGGTCATCCAGTCTCTCATAGTATCCGGCTCTCCTGCCCATCCGATAATTAAGCCTTTCCTGAGGCGATAGTGACAGGTATCTCTCTATGACAGCCAGGCATGCACTTTTTGCTTCTGGAAACCGACCGTCTATTTCGGGCAAAAGATTCATTATATGATCACTTTTAAGCTGGCTAGTCACTTCGAGTTTTTTAATTAAGCTGCCAAGCTCCTCAACAACCTCATCTTCGGTCTGTAACTCAAATTCTCCACTCTCTACTTTCGACCATAACGACATGGTCGGATTAACACGGAGAGTACGCAGCCTGATAAAATCAGGATCAATTTGATTCAGTACTATAGCTGTATGATGTACATGGTCGGCTGACATTTTTTTGCCGCCCAATCCAGGCATTATATATTCACTCAATGAGATCCCGGCTTCCTTTACATTCTTACCGCCCTTAATATGTTCCTCTGCGGTAACTCCCTTTTTGATATAAGCAAGCACCAGGTCTGATCCACTTTCCATGCCTATATGCAACCGGGAGAGGCCGGCCTCTTTTAACTCCTTTAGCTCTTCCACTGACTTTTTAGATGCAGTCTTGGAGCGAGCATACGATGTTATCCTTTCTAATTCCGGGAACGTCCGCTTCAGAAAGGCAATTACTTTTACTAAATCATGAGTCCTCATGATGAGGCTGTTAGCATCTTGTAGAAAGGCAGACTTGCTTCCTGCCCACATCCATAAAGCCACATTGCGTATAGCTGCATCGTATTGATACTGTTGGTAAACGCGGGCAGCTACATCCCTTATGCGGTCACCCTCACCCGACTTCCAGGCTAGCTCCTTTATTTCATTACTTATAGCCTTAGCCTTTTCAATATCCTCGATTACATCCTCAGCCGGCCTGAGTTCAAACTTTTGCCCTTTGTACGTAGAACAGAACTCGCAACGATTCCACGGGCAGTTCCTTGTCACTCTGATTAACAGTGAAAATGCTTCACTGGGCGGTCTTATAGGGCCCAGTTCAAATGAATAATCAATCAGTCCTTGTATTGCCATGCTTACTAATTATATCCCGTGAGTTTGTTCGCTGGCAATTTCACCTCTGTTACGGTATGTTGTTGCTACAATAACATTATTTCGGTAAAATCTATTGAACAGACATGATAGAATTATTCACTCATAGTCTACATGAATTAGAACCTGCAAGGTAATTTCAACAGCACACAGCTTCAGGGAGACCCAAATCGTGAAAATAGAGGACACAACGTCACGGAAGTTAGTACAGACATATGAAAAATCTGGTGTGATTTTTTCACAAGATAGTCCGGGCAATGAAATGTATATTGTTTATTCGGGTAAAGTACAGCTTTTCAGCCAGGTACCATCCGGTCAAAGCAGATTGCTGGCAACGCTGGAAACAGGTGATTTTTTTGGCGAAATGGCTTTAGTTGACGATAGTCCTCGCTCAGCGACAGCGATAGCCGGTGAAGAAAATACCCAGCTTCTCGTGTTAGATAAAAGCAAGTTTACCTATCTGATTCGTAATCAACCTGAATTTGCCCTGGTAGTAATGGGTAAGTTGTGTCAGCATCTCCGTGAAGCAAATAAAGCAATCTAACTAGAAGTAATAAGAAACATGTCAGTACCAGAAAAAGAGAGCAGTCATAAAGCTGTCACCAACTCTAAATCTATTACAAAACTTAAACCTGGTATCTATCAATTTTACGGTGAGAAGCCAGGCAGCCATGTTTATCTGATACGTGGCTCAGATAAAAATGTACTTATCGATACGGGCATTACCACCAATTTCCCCTATATCAGGAAGTGCCTGCAAGAGACAGGTCTGAAAGTCAGGGATATACATTTTGTTATACTTACCCACGAGCACTCGGACCATATCGGTGCCACAGCTTTTTTCTTCAATACAGCGGTGATAAGCGCTCACCGACTGGCTGCCAACAAGATCGAGTTACAAGATGAGTTTGTGACCATGAATAAGTATCTCAATGTGTCCAGCAAACCGTTTTACGCTCATTTGTGGCTGGAAGATGATACTCTGATCGACCTTGGAAATTACAAGCTCAGGATTATCCATACTCCAGGGCACACATCAGGATGCATCTGTATCTACGAGCTTACACAGAGGCTGCTTTTCTCCGGAGATACGGTATTTGCCGGGGGCACCTTGTCTGACATTGCTGCTTCTGGTAATATAAGCGATTATGTTAACTCTCTGGAGCGTTTAGGCACGTTAAAGATTGCTGAACTATATCCAAGCCACGGGCGCATTTCACTGGCCCCGGAGCAAGACATGAAACAGGCAGTAGCTTATGCCCAGACCATGATGGAGGATTCCAGGATATTATTTGAAGCCATCGCTCAAAAATCGGGAATGCCTTTGCTTGAGGCATTATTTAAAAGAAGCAGAGCAAAGGGCACCAAGGAGCGCAGTAAATGAAAAGTGTTCTATCCAAAAGGTTGTTTGCCGGTATTACTCTTTCCTTTTTTATGATTGTGGGGCTGGTCCTTTGTTTGCCACAGCCGTCAAAGATGGAGCCATACTCATCTCCAACACCATCCCCAGCTTCAGCTCCAACGAGTAACAACCTTACCGTACTCTCTAAAATCGAGGGGAATGTATCTATAATGGAATCAGGTGCCAATGCCTGGTCTGAGGCACAGGTCGGTATGAGTCTGGAAAGCGACGATACAATCAAGACCGGTGCCAATTCCCTGGCTGTGATTACTTTTTTTGAAGGCAGCACTATTGAGTTGCAGGCAGACACTGAAATCCGTGTTTCTGAGTTAATCACGGCTGACGGCACTGGCCCTATTACCATCAAGCTGTGGCAGGGGATAGGCAAGACCAGAAGCTGGGTACAAAAACTTATCGACCCTGCTTCACGATACGAGATAGATACTCCCGCTGGCTCTGCTGTAGTTCGGGGAAGTATAGGCGATGTATATGTATTTAATGATCGCATGGAGATATATAACATAGAGGGCATTTGGTGCGCTGAAGCTCAAAACAGGAGAGTATGCATGGATAGTGGATATAATGTCACTATCGGTCTGGGCCAGCCACCCAACCCCCCTGTGCCAACATCACAGACATCTCGTGCCTACGGTTCAAGTTAATAGTTGCTGTCCCCGGTCACCAATGAAGTTATCCCGGTGTCGTTTTTGATTAAAAGGAACCAGCATCGATCACGCCGGCTATTTCACACCGGCATAGTAATAGGAGCAGGATGCCTGTTCACCCTGCTGGTCAGCGTCGTCCAACCGTTTACGACGATTAACTGGTGGCTGACCGACCAGACGTTCATGCCTGAATCACCATCGCCTAATATCGTTATTGCTGGTATCGATAATACATCGCTTGCGACGTATGGTAAGTGGTCTGAATGGCAGCGTCGCCTCCACGCACAAGCCATTAATAATTTACATGAAGCCGGTGCCAAGGTCATTGCATTCGACATTCTATTCGCAGATTCATCGGTTGACGATGGCATTCTAGCGCAGGCAATAGAAACTGCTGGAAACGTCGTATTAACGGTAGTAGGCGATAAACCCTTGCCTCCATCTCAGTCCGGATTCTCCTATGAGTATTTCATAGTACCAACGACACCTCTGGAGCAAGCTTGCCTCAGTCTAGGTCATGCCAATGTAGTACCTGATGGCGATGGCGTAGTAAGACGAATCCCCCTCATAGTCAAGGACAGTTCGGGATATACTTACCCTGCTTTTGCCCTGGCTGTACTCCATGCCTTATTTTCCCAGCCACTTCCCGGTGAATACTCGCTTCAGAACAGCAAGCTTTCCCTACTCGGCCGCGATGTACCTGTCGATAAGTATAATAGAGTCAGAATAAACTTCACTGCATCCAAAAACAGTTATACAACACTTTCGTACAGTGCCATTATCGCCGGTGATTTTGACCCGGCTATAGTCAAACACAAAGCTGTGCTTATTGGTATGACAGCCACTGGTGAACCGGATACCTGGCCTACTCCCATATCAGCCAGCAAAATGCCGGGAGTATGGATTCATGCCAATGTAATGGATACCATACTCCGACAGCGATTTCTAATTGATGCTGACTGGCTAACCAATCTCATGATTATGCTATTACTAATAGCAATTACAGGGTTTGCTTTTCCGAGAATGAAACTTAAATGGAGTGGAGCACTGACTGCAGGACTATTTGCTTGCTATCTCCTAGTCGTTTTTATCACGTTCAATAGCGGCTACGTCATTAACATACTTTTTCCATTAATGTTATTGCCCGTTGCTTATATTACGAATGTATTCTGTGTCGTTGTAGCCGAGCAATATGATAAGCGGCTCATCAAAGACCTCTTTGGAAAATACGTTTCGCACCAGGTAGCAACAGAAATAATCGATCTCAATGCCGTTGGTATGCTTGAGCTTGGCGGTGAGCATAGAACGGTAACAGTAATGTTTTCAGATATCCGCGGTTTCACTAAGATGAGCGAGCAAATGTCACCGAAGGAAGTCGTAGACATACTCAACACGTATCTTTCTATAATTATTGAACGGGTATTGGACAATGACGGCATGATAAATAAGTTCGCGGGTGATAATATTATGGCAGTGTGGAACGCTCCGCAATACCAAGAAGAGCATGCCAGATTAGCAATTAAGGCGGCCTGGGAGGCGCAGCAGGCAATTATGGAAAGACAAAAAAGTGACTCCTCATTGCCTCCAGTACAATTTGGCATCGGTATCAACACCGGTGAGGCGGTAGCTGGTAATATAGGCTCATCGGGGCGTGCCGAATATACTGTTATCGGCGATTCGGTCAACCTGGCTTCACGTATCTGCGGCGCAACTCCTGGTGGTGAGGTATGGATCGGACAGGAAACATACCGGCATGCAGCGGATTACGTAGATATCGAGGAACTGGAACCTCAATCATTTAAAGGCAAAACAGAACCGGTCACTGTCTATAAAATGGTAGGATTAAGATAGGCCGGTTTTCAACAAATGGAAAGAGACCTTGTCTTATCGAAGCACGATCCCGTTATTCATCTACAAAGTAAGTGTTTCACCCTCGCTGGCGATGCCGATAGAAACAGCCAACTCTTGAGCAACCGCGTCCAATTCTTCCCCGATTTCCTTCTCAAATTGCGGGCTCAAGTGAACCGCAACGACCCGGGGCAGATATCGTTTAACTTGTTGGAAGCCGGCCAGCTCTGACTTGAGCATTGCAGGGCACAAATGGCCTGCATCCCCGGCTACATTTGCATATTTATTGGGATATGTGACATCGGTGATAAGAAGTTGAGGAGAGACATAGTCCCATAACGGTGCCAGCCCGGGACCGGTATCCCCGGTATAAAACAGGCTTTTGCCATCTCCAGAAGTAATTTCAAAGCCCACCGCATCGACAGTGTGGGGTACAGGGACAGCCAGAACACGGTAACCTTCGATATTCTTCGGCTTAAACGGTTCCAGAGGGATAAGTTCGAGTGCGGGCTTTCCCAAGAACGAAGTTCTTTCGGCGAATCTTGGATAAATTACACCGTCCAGAAGATGTGAAGAAAGGATTTCAAGTGTCTCCCGCAGGGCGAAAACCTTTGTAATATGCTGGGAATTATTAAAAGCAAGTGCCGGAATTGCCCTGATATGATCATAATGACCATGAGATAGCAAGATCGCTTTTATCTTCTCCTGTTCGGAAAAGGAAAGCTCCGAAATAAGGCTCCCGGCGTCTACTGCCAGGACATCATCGATCAAGAAGGACACAAGATTAGTAGTTCGTGACTCTGAATTATGCGTACCCAAGAATCTTATTATCACTAAATAACCACCAATAATAACTCGTCCGGCTACTGACACCATGCATTGTCCAATTCGCAGAACCCCTTTTCTTTCAATTTTATGTCAGTCACTAGTACCAGCAGCATATACTTCTCTCTTGATAGTTTTATAAGACCCAACTCAAAAAATCATTACGCCCTGTGCTGCCGGACTTTCCATTATATCCTTTGCGTTCATTAACTGGCAATTTTATTCAGCTTTGAAAGTATGCTGCCACTTCAATTGAAGTGTATTAAAACTGTATTCTACGTAGCAAACTAGCGTGTAAACAGGGCGGTAGAGTGTTATCGGCTATTTCAATATACCAATTTTTTTTGAGCTACTTTTTCAAAACGACATTACTTGACATAGTTTTGTGCTATAATTATTTCACTCGCATAAGAGCAACACCAGGATGGGAGGTTGCGGATATGGCAAGAAATGCTGGCCGTGCCGTTCGTCTTATTCAAATCCAGCACCTGGTACATAGAAATCCTGTGGGACTTACTGCCAGGGAGCTGGCGAGACTATGCGGGGTGGGCATCCGTACCATCCAGCGAGACCTGCTTACACTGCAAAGCGACCTGCACATCCCCCTGATTAAAAAACAGTATGACCGTTACGGGTTGCCTGAATGCTATTTTCTTCCTCCGGTTTCTCTTTCTCTCTTTGAGGCGGTAGTGCTGTTCCTTGCTGCTCGTCTGGTAATGCGCCAGATGGATGAATATAATCCCCACATAGAATCGGCTATTTCCCGCCTAAGCTCAATTTTACCCTTGCCAGTAGCTGAGCAACTGGAGCACGGGATTCCCTACCTCAGTAGAAAAGCGGCCAACGCTGACTACTTAAACATCTTTGAACAGATAGCCATTGCCTGGAGCACGCACCGGCGTATAAAATTCGAATACCGCTCTTTGCTGGGCGCTCGGACAAAGCAGTGGGTTATCGACCCCTATTTTATCGAGATGACGGGAACGGGCTATTCCACCTATGTAATAGGAAAGGTTGTGAGTGGAGAACGGGAAGGAATTATCACCTTTAAACTCGATCGCATGAAGGAAGTCAACCTGCTGGAAGAGAGCTTTAATATGCCAGACGGTTTAGAGCTGGACGGTCTATTAGGCTCAAGCTGGGGCGTAATCTGGGGAGAAGAGATAGAAGTTAAACTGAGGTTCTCAGCGAATGTAACCCGGAGGGTTAAAGAGTCTATCTGGCACCCTTCACAGGTAATAGAAGATTTACCTGATGGTGGTTGCATTATGACGGTCCGGGTGGGCAGCACCCTGGAAATGACGCCGTGGATTCGAAGCTGGGGACCAGATATCGAGGTGCTGGAGCCGGAAGAACTGAGACAGGGCTTCAAACGATGTGCAGGGAAACTCGAAGAGATATATCGCGACAGATAAGCGAATTGCAGGAAATTAAATGTAAAATACAAGCTGATCAATGAGCAAGGGACTTTCTATGACCTGACTAGATGATAAATCCAGAAAGATCAGCAGTAAAGGTCTAACATAATAGTGAAACGGGTTATGACTGAATTGAAGGCTGATTACAATTTATTGTGGGCGAAGAGCGAACCCTGTCACCCTTTGTGGAAGCACCTGCTGGATACGTCAGCAGTAAGTCTAGCTTTGCCAAATCCCTTATACTCATTTGGCTGGAGTGATGAACAGGTAGCGCTTTTAGTAGGTCTTCATGACATAGGTAAAGCTGATCCTTTTTTTCAACATCGTGTCCCTCAGGTTTCCGAACAACTAGAAAGGGAGACGCTTTTTAAACGAACCAGTGATCCACCATGTAGACATGAGCGCCTCTCCGCCCGATTTCTTCGTGATACCTTGTGCAATGCTGGTATGTCTGAACGAGATGCTGATACCCTCAGCCGCACAATCGTTACACACCATGGCTTTTGGAATGAGTCGCATCGTCCAGTTCCGAGTAGGTATCTAGAGGCTCAGAAGGAATTATTTAATTTTCTGAAAGAAGTAGTTGGGGTTGACCGATTTCCAGATATCATGTCTAAAAGTCATAGTGCCTTGGGAATGCGACTTGCCGGACAAATCGTTATGTGCGATTGGATTGCAAGCAACGAGAAATTTTTCACCGATACACGTCTGAAAGTAATTGAGGAAGCAATTACTTATTTCGCAATGGCTAAAATTGTGGCGAGTGAATGGATTATAAATTTAGGCCTTGTACGGAACAGGCGTTCAGGGAAAGCAGCATGTGTAGTTGCTACTACGCGGAGTATGCAGCAAACGCTGTTGGATGTAGATATCCCTCCCGTACTAGTCATCATCGAGGCTCCAATGGGCGAGGGTAAGACAGAAGCCGCTTGGATTTTAGCTGAGAAGTGGCGAGATAAGGGTTATCATGGCATGTACATGGCTTTGCCTACCATGGCGACGAGCGATTCTTTGCACGACCGTTACCGCAATGACTACCTCAAGAGAATGGGGTATGGAGAGGATGCTAAACTGATCCACGGTATGGCCTGGTTACGGGATGAAAAGGAGCCAGAGAAGCCACTAGAAGTGGGTGAACCAGGAGATGACCGATCTCTAGCTGCCGCGTGGTTCAGACCGACGCGTAGAGCCATGCTCGCTGCCCACGGAGTAGGGACGATTGACCAAGCAATGCTTGCGGGAATGCATGTCAAGTTTGGCTTTTTACGGCTCTACGGCCTTGCAGATCGGGTGTTGGTCATTGATGAGATACATGCATATGACGCCTACATGAACGCCATCATCGCTCGGCTGCTCCAATGGTGTAGCTGCCTGAGGATTCCGGTCATACTACTCTCGGCGACTCTTTCTGCCAGACAGCGGGCAGCAATGATCGAAGCTTACGGTGCAACAGGGGAAATCCTTGGCTTGGAAATACCATATCCGCTTATAACTGTGGCTGAAACCGGGAAGAAAGCATGGACTATTGAAGCCAACGCCTCATCAAACAGAATTCTGAAAATTGAGACTCATCCGGGACTACTTGGTGATGCAAAAAAAACAGCCATGAAAGCTATAGAACTGGTGAAATATGGTGGATGCTGCTGTGTTATCCTGAACACAGTGAAGCAAGCGCAAGCCGTATTTAAAGAACTTAATTTGCCAAATGACGAGAAGATGCTTTTCCACGCGCGTTTCACCATCGCCGACCGGGAACGTATTACAAAAAGGGTATTAGAATTGTTTGGCAAAGAAAGGATCAATCGCCCCCTGAAATTTGTACTAGTGTCAACACAGGTTGTGGAACAAAGCTTAGATGTGGATTTTGACCATATGATCAGCGAAATTGCTCCCATCGATTTATTGCTTCAGCGTAGCGGCCGTTTACACCGGCATCAGAAACGTAATGATAATCCGGTTTTACATGTTCTCTTACCGGAAGAAAAGGATTTGACTTTCGGAGGAACGAGCTATGTGTATGCCGATAAACCTCTTCTGAGAACATTGGCGATTATTGCCAATCAATGCGAAGTTCAATTGCCAGACGATTTCAGAATACTAATCGAGCGCTGTTACGGCTCGCATGAATGGGATCAAATAGTAGTAGCTTGGGAGGCAATCAGAAAAGCGGATCAAGATTGGGATAATGAAACTCAATTCCTTTCCAATCAAGGCAAGCAATTTGCTCTGTGCGAGCCAAGCAACCGACTTTTTCGCCCTGTTAACAATGACCCAGTGGGCGATGATAGCGATGATGGCAATGGCTGGCGGGCAAAAACAAGGCTCGGCGCAAACGACTGTACCGCTGTTTTGGTCAAAGAAAAACAATTGAAATGTTGGGAGCATGGGGAATTGCGAATGAAGGAAATACGTGATCTATATCAAAAATCAGTGAAGCTACCGAGTTATCTGCCACTCCATAATCCTGCTGAAGGTTTCAGTGCTGGAGCATGGGCAGAAGGCAAACTTAGAGGTGTTGTGCTCTTGCCTGTATCTAGTGAGGGATTATGGCAGGGAATTGACGAGAAAGGAAACCTTTATGAAGTATCATATGACAAAGAATTGGGACTTTTGGCCAGGAGGGTGTAATGAATCGACTTTCCTTTAATGTAATAGCGGAGCCATGGATTCCTGTGATCCGCCGGGATGGCTCACGCGATGAATTAGGTATCCTGCAATGCCTGAAACAGTCTCATGAATTGAAAGAAATCTACGACTCTGCACTAATCATCGAATTTGGGATATATCGATTATTGGTCGCCTTTGTACTTGATATCTTGATATTGGCCGATAGAAGACCAGAAGACTACTTGGATTTGAAAAATCTCATTGAGAATCGCCAATTCTATACGCAAATGATCGAGAATTACACTAAACAATGCGGCGATGTCTTTGATTTATTCCATCCTGAAAGACCGTTTCTACAGGCGAAAATGGATACATCAGAACTTAAACCCCTTGCTTGTCTGTTCCCTGCCACGCCTAGTGGAACAAATGTGAGTCATTGGCATCATCAGCCAGAAGATAATTTTAGCGTTTCAGTCCATGAGGCCGTCCGGTTGCTTACGACGATTTCACCATTCATGATAGCGGGAGGATCTGGACTAAGTCCCTCAATCAATGGGGCACCTCCAATATATGCATTACCCACTGGAGAAAATGTATTCGAAACTATCGTGCTTAACATTCCACTTCGTGCGAATCAGGAAAGCGGCAACGGAGTTATTGCTTGGCGAAATGATCGTTCCCCAGGTCAAGAACGCTCTCAAGCGACAACAGTCGAATCTCTGACGTGGCGTCCACGACAAATCCAGTTAAAACCTGAGATAGATGACGCAGGAAAAGTTTATGTGCGATCAATGAAGTTTAAAAAGGGCGACAGTACACGGCTGGACTGGATAGATGCTAGCATTGCTTATCGTTATAGTAAGGACAAAATAACGCCGATTCGCATGAGGGAAAACCATCCCCTTTGGCGCGATGCAGGCCCGCTTTTATTCCTAAATGACAACACATATGGACAAGGCGAGAACAAAATCTCGTTCAGTCGACCGGATGTTATCGTCGAGGCATTTAAACTCACAGATGTGGGTAGGCCGCTCATGGTTCAATTTTACGGAATGCGCACGGACATGAAAATGAAGGTTTATGAATGGGTGAAATCAACGTGGTCGGTACCGGTCAAATTGGGACGATCACCAAGGCTGGGAAATCTGGTCCAACACGAACTAGAACGAGCGGAGCAAGCCGCCTACAATTTGCGCACCTGTATCAAAATTTTATATCCACACAAAGGTGAGGGGAACAAAAAGGCATTGGGAACCATTGCAGACCGTTGTGAGAGAGCTTATTGGCAACGTCTCGAATTCAGTTTCCATCCCCTGATGAATGCGTTTGCTGCGTTGGATCCGGATGCGCCCGATAACCCTGATCTTATCGCGATGACTGCCACCGAGTGGCGTGAAACCATTCGCAGTCTTGCTCTTGAACAGTTTGAGTTTGCCGTAAAAGACATGGACGCAGACAGCGACGGGCTCGAACGTCAGGTTCATGCGCGAGCCCTTCTCAAACATAAAATCAAGGAGGTGCTTTATGGCAATAACTGAAAGGACTAATGAGGAACAATTCATAGAACGTATCGAGAGACTCAATGCTGGTGAGCTGGCAATGTTGCGACGTGGATGTGGCGAACGTGATCCGATAGAAGGGAGATGCCCATGGCTGGTTGGTCTGATTTACGGTGTTGCCAGCGAAGCCACTGCATTTCTCGTTGCCACTCTGCTTGCTCAATACAAAACTGCCGATATTAAAGCCAGTCGCCACCGCATTGAAGGTAACTTCGGTGTGACCTGGAAGCGGGCTATTAAAGGAATAGATAGCGAATCCATTAGACGCCGGTTCCACATTCTCCTCGATGCTGATTATGAACCCTGGACTGGCGACGGCGACTTGCCTTACCGCATTCGGCAGATGGTGCGTTACGCAGCGGGAAAAGAAGTCGGAGTTGACTGGTCAATACTGCTCGTCGACCTCAAATCCTGGAATCAACCCGAAAAATACGTTCAAAAACGTTGGGCTAGCACTTTCTTCAGTAACGAAAAATCCGAGAACGCCGCAACTATATTATAAAAGAAAAAGGAGTAATCGACATGCTTATCGAAATTCACATGCTACAGAACCATGCCCCCAGTAATCTAAACCGGGATGACACCGGAAGTCCGAAAGAGGCGATTTTCGGTGGCTACAAACGTGCCCGTATTTCAAGCCAGTGCATAAAGCGAAGCATACGCCGTTCTGATATCTTCCAAAAAATATTTTCAGAAGGAACGGCCAGTATCCGTACTCGTAGCTTGCCGGCAACTATCCGCGATAGATTAAAGGAAACAGCGAATGTTTGCACCGACGAATGTGATAAGGCCGCCTTATTTTCTCTGGCTGACCTTGCGGCACAGAAGTTGATGGTTATTGCCAAGTCCGAAAAAAAAATTGAAGATAAGAAGAAACAAGGAGATGAATTGAGAAAGCCCGTAACGGCGCAGACGATTTTTTTCCGCGTAGAAGAAATCGACCGGATATTCACCGAGGTCAAGAAGCGTATCCTTTGGGATGCTTCGCTTGAAACATTACTAAGCGCCACAAATAATCAGAAAGACACATCTGCTTTGAAGACCATTAAAAATTTCAATCTTCCCGATAGCCTGAAGAATGCCATCGACACAATTTTGGGATCACCTGATTTGGAACCAAATGAAGAAGTGGAAGAACAGGCAGAAGATGACGGAGGAAAGAAAAAAACAAAGAAGAACACAATTCACGAAAGACTGAAGACGCTATCATTACGTTATGGTTCCTCTATAGCTTTAGCCAAAGCAGCAGGGATTGATATCAATGCTAAGATTCCCGTTGACATGGCTCTTTTCGGACGCATGGTGACAAATCCTGTCTTTCTGCACGTTGAAGCTTCCAGCCAGTTCGCCCATGCGATCAGTACCCACAAGATAGATCATGAGTTCGATTATTATACAGCCGTTGATGACCTTGAGCGCACAGCCGACGATGAAGCGGTTAGTGGTGCCGACATGATCGGCGATGTGGAATTTAATTCCGCCTGTTATTACAAGTATTTTAACATCCATGTCGATGGGCTAGTGGACAATCTCACAGGTAACGCATTCAAGCGGGAGGTGAACGCCGAGGATGAGAAGAATGCCCGTCAAACAGCTGCTAGTGCCGTACGGGCATTGATTGAAGCGGCTTGTCTTGTTACGCCCAGCGGCAAGCAAAACTCGTTTGCCGCGCATCAATTGCCAAGTCTTGTTTGGATCGAGATTCGCGATAAAAACCTTCCTGTCAGCTATGCCAATGCTTTCTGTAATCCGGTCAATCCGAAATCGAAAGACGGTCTTGAAATAAATTCAGCCAATGCATTAAAAAGCGAATGTGAAACGCTCACGCATAAGTACGGTTTGGAGGCACGCAAACGCCTGCTGCTGGCAAAATACGACGATATGAAAATTCTTGATAACGAATCATCTACAGACTTGAAGACTATCCTCGATGCAGTGGAGGAGGAGGTCAGACATGGCTAACCGTGTCCTGCTTCTTTGGCTCGAGGGTCCCATGCAATCCTGGGGCACACGTTCTCGCTGGGATGTTCGCGATACAGGCCTTCGGCCAACAAAATCCGGTGTAATAGGCCTTATCGGCTGTGCTATGGGGCTTAATCGCAATGATTCGGAACTGGAGAGACTCGATCGAGATATACTTTTCGGTGTCCGAATAGACCGTCCCGGTATCGTTTCGACTGATTATCATACTGTGACCGGCTATCATCGCACCGCCGGTGGCGAATTCAAACACAGCAGTGGTATTGCTAAAAGCCTTGCGAGGGCGCAGAAATATGAAGAAAGCACAATCGTTTCATCCCGCGACTATCTCTATGACGCCATCTTTCTTGTTGGATTAGAAGCTTCGCCAGAGCAAACGGAATCTCTTCGTTATGCTTTTAACGCTCCATGTTGGCCAATATATTTAGGCCGAAAAAGCTGCCTGCCAGTTCGCCCATTGCTTGATGATATGGCTGAATTCAATGACCTCGAAACCGCCTTAAGATGTCATTTGCGTCATCCGATGGCACAAAAAGGTAAACTGCCTATCTACATCGAGGATATGGCAGGTGACTTGGAACAGCAAGACGGTTTACGTCTTAATGAACTTAGGATGTATGAGTACCACCGCTATCACTATTTGGAGGTTGATCCACCATGTATCTCTCTTTCTTAAAGCTTAACCCTCGGTCCCGGCGAGCATTAACTGAAGCCTCGCACCCTTATGAACTTCATCGTTCATTGCTGACTGCTTTCCCTGATGAAGTGGCGGGAGGTCCCGGCCGTGTCTTATTCCGTCTTGACAAGGATCATTGTACTGGAAATATGTACATACTTGTGCAATCAGAAAAGGAACCCAACTGGAGGAAGTTGAACCTCTTGAGCGACCTCGTTGAGGAATGCAAATACAAAGAAATCAACCCTTTGTTCTCTTCAGGGCAGGTTCTCCGCTTCCGCCTGCGTGCTAACCCTACCAAGCGTATGAAGGAGACAGGCAAGCGTCAAGGTATTATTGAGGAAGAAGAACAAATGGAATGGCTATGTAAGAAAGGGCCACAGGGCGGCTATGAACTGATTAAAGTGATTGTGGAAGAAGAGGAATTTGCAAAGGACAGGAAGAAAAATAAAGGTAGTGGAATGCAAAACATTACACTTCTGTCAGTAAGGTTTGAGGGCTTGCTACGCGTGATCAATCCGCAGGCTTTTCGAGATACACTTGAGGATGGCATCGGTAGCGCAAAAGGTCTCGGTTTTGGGCTACTTTCAGTAGCGCTAATTAAGGAATAAAATGCGTACGCTTTATGAGTTGCCGCGTTTTCGTGACCGCTGGAGCTATTTGTATCTGGAGATGGGCAGGCTGGATGTTGATGCTGATGGGCTCAGTTTCCACCAGGGAAGTAGTGTTGTGCCCGTACCGATTGACCAGCTCAGCGTGGTGATGCTGGGGCCTGGTTCCACAGTCACCCACGCGGCCGTAAAGAGCCTCTCCAGCAACAACTGTCTCCTTGCCTGGACAGGTCAGGACGGAGTGAGACTCTATGCCGCCAGCACTGGGGGAACGTATAGCGCACGGAGACTAATACGACAGGCGAAACTGGTAAGTGACGAGACCAAACGGCTGGAGGTCGCCTGGCGCATGTACCGCTTCCGTTTTAAAGAGACAATTCCTGCTGTTGTTAGCCTGGAAAGTATTCGAGGTATGGAAGGTATTAGAGTTCGTCAGGCATATGCTGAGGCATCCAAAAAATATGGAGTCGAGTGGAAAGGCAGGAGATACGATCAGAATGACTGGAACAAAGGTGATGAGATAAATCGGGCACTATCTGCAGCTAACGCCTGTCTGTACGGATTGTGCCACGCTGCGTTACTTTCAGCAGGATACTCTCCTGGACTTGGCTTCATCCACACTGGAAAGATGTTGAGTTTTGTTTATGATATTGCTGACCTTTATAAGACGGAAATAACCGTGCCTACAGCCTTTAAAATAGTAGCTGAGAAACCTGGTGACCTGGAACGAGCAGTCCGGATGGAATGCCGTAAAAAGTTCTATGAATCCAAGCTGATGGAACGGCTGCTGCCTGATATTGCGGAGGTGCTTAATGTTGGTGATGATACTGGAGAGGGTGCCGAAGAGTTTGAGGGGCGCATTGTCACGCTGGCTGTTGGAACCTAAATCTGGAGTTTTCCTTGGTAATCCCAGCGCACGGGTAAGAGATGAATTGTGGCAGAGGGCCGTTAAAAAGACTAGAGATACTGGTGCCATGTTGCAGGTATGGACAGACCAGAATCCCCAGGGATTCTCCTTCCGTGAGTGCGGTGAGAGGGAGCGTACGTTTATCGATTTTGAAGGTCTTACATTGATAAAAATAGAACGAAATGTCCATACTCTGGATGACCATAATTCTAATACTGTAAGCCATTAGTTACACTCAGACCATTTTGGTGTTAGCTTTAAATGTCTAGTGTATTCCCCACGCATGTGGGGGTGAACCGATGCGACCAACTGAAGTTATGCCGAAGATACCGTATTCCCCACGCATGTGGGGGTGAACCGCCCGCAGAGGACAAGCTGAAGCAATTCAAAAAGTATTCCCCACGCATGTGGGGGTGAACCGTAGATACCGTTCAGTGTCGGTCGGTCGTAGTCGTATTCCCCACGCATGTGGGGGTGAACCGGAGCAATCCGAATGAAAAAAGAGACCAAGGTCGTATTCCCCACGCATGTGGGGGTGAACCGACTTAAGGCACTACCACGAGTATTGTAAGGGAGTATTCCCCACGCATGTGGGGGTGAACCGCTGCATCCAGGTGAGTACTGCAACTAGGAGCTGTATTCCCCACGCATGTGGGGGTGAACCGGTGGAGGGGCTGGTGTACCCGTATTTCAGACAGTATTCCCCACGCATGTGGGGGTGAACCGGAGCATCCGGGCCTCACCAGGCTTATTGTTATGTATTCCCCACGCATGTGGGGGTGAACCGTCCTGGCGGCGAGGAGATAGTGAACTATACATGTATTCCCCACGCATGTGGGGGTGAACCGGGTAGCGCCTGCCTTGACATTGAAGTAAGCACGTATTCCCCACGCATGTGGGGGTGAACCGTCTGTACTGATTTCCGAGCAACTTCCCTGAAGTATTCCCCACGCATGTGGGGGTGAACCGTTCCAATAGGCCACGGTCAGGGCTGCTCAGCCGTATTCCCCACGCATGTGGGGGTGAACCGTGGGCATGGGTCATAATCAAAATGAAATTCGCGTATTCCCCACGCATGTGGGGGTGAACCGACATGGGCTGTTATCCATGTGATATAACTGATGTATTCCCCACGCATGTGGGGGTGAACCGTACCAGTTGAGGAAAGGGAAGACGTATTTCAAGTATTCCCCACGCATGTGGGGGTGAACCGGCCCATGTCAGGTATAAGACTAGTGAAGGTGCGTATTCCCCACGCATGTGGGGGTGAACCGATGCAAGTTTGAGGATGTGCAGGCCTATGGTAGTATTCCCCACGCATGTGGGGGTGAACCGAAGGTGTACAATGAGAAAGAAGCGGACGTTAGGTATTCCCCACGCATGTGGGGGTGAACCGAAAGGAGACTAATGTGGATTAAAGGAACTGTTGTATTCCCCACGCATGTGGGGGTGAACCGTGGATGCCGTCGGTGATTTTTTTCGGAATTCGTATTCCCCACGCATGTGGGGGTGAACCGAATGGTGCTAACCAAGCAGAAGGTGATGTTACGTATTCCCCACGCATGTGGGGGTGAACCGGATATTGTCTGCCAGTATTGCAACTGGCTGGTGTATTCCCCACGCATGTGGGGGTGAACCGCGGATTTGCTGGCCTTTGTCCTCACCGATAGAGTATTCCCCACGCATGTGGGGGTGAACCGACCTACTGCAAAATGGTCAACACAACCAGAGCGTATTCCCCACGCATGTGGGGGTGAACCGGCTCTCTACCAGGCCATATCCGCTGGTGTGCCGTATTCCCCACGCATGTGGGGGTGAACCGAATGGAAAGACAGTCCCGTCAAGGATGAGTTCGTATTCCCCACGCATGTGGGGGTGAACCGTTAAAGGTTCAGCGACTGGATGATATTCCCGAGTATTCCCCACGCATGTGGGGGTGAACCGATATGAATGCGTCCTGAAATCTTACAGGGAGCGTATTCCCCACGCATGTGGGGGTGAACCGCTACTAGCGTCGTTAAGGCGCTGGATTATGAAGTATTCCCCACGCATGTGGGGGTGAACCGTGTGGAACGATGGCGAATAGTAATTGAATTAATATTTCCCATTCAAACCTTTCGGCCGGAAATGGTATAATCTCCTGTCTAAGATATCAGAGCAAATAGAATATATGATGAATCAAATAAAAATAGTCTCTTTTGATGTAGAAGGCACACTTGTGACAACCGACTTCAGCTATGCTATATGGTTTGAAGCCATCCCGAAACGGTATTCAGAGAGATTCAATATGCCCATCGAGCAAGCTAGAAAAAAGGTCATGGAGGAGTTCCAGAAAGTGGGTGACCAAAGGTTGGAATGGTATGATATCAATCACTGGTTCAATGTACTCGACCTCGGCAACCCCAGGCCAGTAATGGAGAAATGCCAGAGCAAGGTTCGTTACTACCCCGAAGTTATAGACGTGCTGTCGACCTTAGGTACAAAATTTAAACTTATCATTGCATCCGGATCGTCAGGGGACTTTTTACACTACCTCCTTCGAGATATTCAGCCCTATTTCGCCAGGATTTTCTCCTCAATATCCGATTACCAGCAGTTAAAAACTACTGATTTTTACTTGAAGATTTGCCGGGAATTAAATGTCCAGCCCGGGCAGGTCGTTCATATCGGCGATAACTGGCAATTTGATTTTGTGAACGCCCGTAAGACAGGCATCCACGGCCTCTACCTGGATAGGTCAGGAAAAACAAACCACCGGGACTCAATGGCAGACCTGATCCCCCTTAAGAAATACTTGTTGGTTTAATACAAAAATATTTCCAGCTTGTATATCTGGAATATCTCGCCCTTTAACAGATTTGCCTCTGATAAACGACATGACACCAAATAGTACGTTTTGCCACTGCTAAATCAGTGACACCGTACTGCACAGCATTAGAATCTGCTATGTGACAGTTTCGCTTCTTCGCACTTTACTGAATCGCTGCGAGAAGGACCAAACCCGGGAAAATCTGACCTGTACATCCGCCTTTCGTGTCAATCCCCGAAAAGTATTCTCCAGATTGAAGCCCTTTGATACGTGGTTATCGCTCTTTGCTTCACCACCTCAACCGGAACTTCCCGGTACTTTGTAACTTCTCTATATTTTGTTACTTTCACTACCTCGGGCCATGCCATTGCCAGATAAATATGGCATTCCCTATCATACGTATTCCGGTCTTCCCATGCCATATCCTCTTCAAGCTTCACCATATATTGTCCCTGAGAAACAGGTAAATCAATACTGACCTCAATGCCGGTATTTTGCCACATAGTATGATTGGCAGCATCCAGAATCATGAATCTGCCCGGGACTGGATTTTTCAACTGACCAACCAGACGGGCATCAGGTTCATCAATATTGAAAAAGGACGTTTTCACTACGCCAACATAAGCTTCCCCCGATGAAATGGTCTGGCCCCAGTATACGACGCTGTGCATACCGACAGGAGTTACTTCATAAGAAGCATCTGTAATAACCTCAGTCCTATGGGAGACTTCTTCGGCCACATATGGCTCTGTTACCAGATAAGGTTCTGACTTATATTCGGTCACAGCAAATGGCTCAATAACCTCCACCGGCACGTTCTTAAGTGGTATGGCAAAAACAATAGACATCAACACAAGTACTGCCCCTACTCCAATTATTGTAAATTTCCAGTTGTTATTTCTCGTCCACATTACAGCCAGCGATTGACTCCAACAACGATATTATATATACCTCGATTATACATCCACCTGAAGTAAAATGTAATTATCCGCCTCTACGGTAAAATGTAACCATCTTCGTTGAAGTTATGGGACCGGAGAGACTGGAGATAATGCTACATTGCTCCTTGAGGGAGAGGGGAAAATGGGGTGAAGATATTCTTTATTGGGCTGAGAAGTCTAAAATCTGACGTTAAAATTGAAGCCTTTGAAAACTAAACGGACTTTTATATATTGTGAAGTGATTTGAAGAAAGTTAAGCAGAACTATAAAATAAGCGACAGTAAAAAGCACGGTAAATTACTTTAACGCTGGAAGTCATGACTTTTTTGCTGTTACAATTCTGTATTGTACAGGAACCGGCTGTCCCCTCTTGAAAAATCATAAGGACAAACTTGCCCTATGAATCCGTACAGTTATCCGAATGTTGAGCCCTGTTTTAACTTACGTCTAAAGCAAACGAGTAAAAGGTGGCTGCATTATACTGTTGATTTCCCCATAGCCCAACCAACACAGTATCAGGAACATAATATTGCGCGTGGCGAGTATTTCAGACCATGCAGCGAGCAGAGCAGACCGCTGGCTATTCTGGTCCACGGCTGGGGAAATAACAGTGCAATCCCCTGCAAACTATTGGCAAGAAACCTGGTTAAAAGAGGTATAGCTTGCTTCATAATATACCTGGTATTCCACACAAGCCGAATGCCGGAAGTTATAAGAAACAGGCTTCCTCATCTCACTCCCGATGAATGGTTCGAAGGATACAAAACCTCGGTAATTGATGTATGTCACATAGTGGATTGGGCCAGAACGGTGGAGGAAATCAACAAGGAACAGATAGCAGTCATAGGAATAAGCCTTGGCGGATTTATCTCAGCCATATCCATGGGCATAGATAAACGCATACATGCCGGTGTTTTTCTTCTTAGCGGTGGAAATTATGAAAGCCCTGCCTGGCTAATGAAATGGCATAATGACCGCGAAGAGACCGAGTATACTGAAGCACAAAGCCGTTATTCACACTATCTTGCCGAGGTAGCTGAAAAGGGATTTGCAAATGTTATCCCTGCTAAGAAGAGCTTTTTAACCGATCCCGTGACATTTGCCAGGTACCTTAACGAACGGCCCATGATAATGATTAATGCACTCTGGGATAAGAAAGTACCGAGACAGACAACACTCGATCTTTGGGAAGCCTGTGGCAGACCCGGGATCAAATGGTTCCCCGCCGGTCATTCCACTATCTAGCTCTTTTATCCCCTCATTTGTAAACAAATAGTTAGCTTTCTAACATCTACTTTCGGGATATGATGCAGATATCCTTAGAGATAAAGAAGGAAACATTCCTCTGAATCTAAAATGACAAATCTAGATATTACTTTGCAGGCAAATTCCAAACTGACATAAAACTACGACCAATGACACTTCTAAGCGGACACCAGGGACTTCCTTTCCAGACCAAAAGTCGCCTCTATTACCAAGCCATTTGATGCAGCTGAGTTAAAACAGGATATAAACCGCATACTGGCACAATATGAATCGGACAGCTTTCTTCGGTTCAGTTTCATCTTCTACGGAATTCAAGCAGCATCTGGATACTGGTACACGTATAGATGACCAATTGTTATTCATTTCTGGCCTTTTTTCCGCTGTAGTTCGTCAAACTCTCTGAGTAATTCCTTTTCCTTCTTGGTAAGGTTTTGAGGGATAGTAACTTTAACCATAACATACTGGTCACCTCGCCCATAACCATCCATATGAGGAATTCCCTTATCCATTATCCTTAATAGAGCACCATTCTGTGTACCTTCGGGTATGTCAAGCGTCAGATTGCCGTTTAAACTGGGTACATCATCAATCTCGTCCCCTAGAGCTGCCTGGGTAAAGCTTATCTCTTTCATCATATAGATATCAGCACCATGCCTCTCGAAAATAGGATGCTTTTTTACATTGAGCACAACATATAGATCGCCAGGTATAATGCTTCCATTTCCGGATTCTCCACCACCTTCGATCTTGATATTGTAGCCAGTATCAGCCCCCTTCGGGATAGAAACGGAGAACTCGCTGATTTCCTCAATAAAGCCTTTACCCTGACATAAATCGCATGACTCTTGAATGATTTTACCTTTGCCGCGACAATGACTGCAGGTGGTAATCTGGCGGAATACGCTATAGCCTGATCTCTGCTCAGTGACCATTTGACCAGAGCCGTGGCAATGGTCACAATCTTTCAGCGCTCCCTCCTTAGCACCAGTTCCAAGACAAGAAGAGCAGGTCTTTTTTCTCGGCACCTCTATTTTCTTCTCAATCCCAAACGCAACTTCCTCTAAAGTGATCTCTAAATCATATCGGAGGTCGGCTCCCCTCTGCCGCTCCCTGGTTGACGTCCTTCTGGTGCCAAATAAACCATCGAATATACCGCCACCGAAGCTAAAACCAAGGTCGCCCAAACCGAACTCCCGGAACAGGCTGCCAAAGTTAACTCCACTGAAGATATCCGCAGTAGTATAGCCCTCCAACCCGGCATGCCCATAGGTATCGTACAGTCGTCTCTTTTGCCGATCGCTTAATACCGCATAGGCCTCATTTATCTCCTTCATTTTCTCTACGGCCTCTGCATCTTCAGGATTCCTGTCTGGATGATATTTCATAGCCAGGTTGCGATAAACCCGCTTAATAGCAGCTTCATCAGCGCTTCTTTCAATTCCCAGGATTTCGTAATAATCTCTCTTCGCCATCAGGCAACTTCTCAAGCTGACTTCCAGAAGATCCCATTCCAGATCCACAGGGATATTCCGCACCTCGAACACACGACATAGGTATTGCCATTGTTTATTTGCTCACGGCTTTTAACCAGACGACGGCAAACCGAACAGTAGACCTTTTTTATATATAACTTCATGGCAGAGCACCTGCTTTACTCTCATCTTCAGATTCCATGCCATTACCAGTACCCGCCGGTTTGCTCCCATATCGGCTTGTACCAGGCTTATTTCTATCCTCCGCAGCATTATCTGTCACATAGAAACCAGGCCCCTTGAAGAAAATAGGGACTGCTGAAAAAACCCGCCGCGCCTCACCTCCACAACTATGACAGATGGCATTGACATCATCGTCAAAAGCACGTTTCATTTCAAAGCGAGATGAGCAGCGCCTACACTCGTATTCATAAATCGGCAATGTATTTACCTCCTTAGTTTTCACCATTAAAAATTAGCAGTCACGCATCAAGACTGCTAATTTTTATTATAGAAAACAGCTACCTTGATGTCAAGGGGCCAAACAACCAGTAAAAAGGTATCTTTGTTTTATTCTAGTTCCTTTGTTTTTGTTTACAGGCCATGATCCATAAGAGCTTCACCGCTTCTACAAGGAAGATGCGATTGATCAGGCTGGTAACCATCGAATATCACTGGAGATGAAAAAGCAAAGGTGAAGTCAAAATGTGCTGTCGATATACCGGACCGGTATAAGAGCAAGACATCAGGGATAATTAAGAGTTATAATAGCACTGCCAGAAAGCAAAGCTTTACTTTTGATGTGTCTAGTATGACGAGAGCAAAAAGCTCTGCTTTAGCTGAAGATATGGAGTTAATACTTTGGTCACAGCGGTACGATAGAATAATCACTGCGATAATGAGAAAAACATAGAGGAAAGAGCCAGATGCTTGTTGTAATGAAAAATGATGCAACGGAAGAACAGGTGCAGGCAGTCGTTCGAGAAATTGAAAGGCTTGGTTATCGTGGCGTTCCAATGCCGGGTGCCCAGCGCACGGCTGTTTGCATTATAGGCAACAAAAGCGCCGTTGAAGATTTATCGCTGCTTGCCTTAGACGGTGTAAAAGAGACCATTCGAGTAACCAAACCATACAAGCTTGTCAGCCGGGAGACACAGCCGGAGCCCACGGTGATAACCATTGGTGATATCAAAATTGGCGGGACAGAGCCAGTAATAATGGCGGGACCCTGCGCTGTGGAAAGCGAAGAGCAGGCGCTAACTATCGCTCACCTGGTAAAGAAGCATGGCGCGCAGGTCTTTCGCGGAGGTGCCTATAAACCGAGGACATCACCTTACAGTTTTCAGGGACTGGGAGAGGATGGACTTAAAATACTGGACAAAGTCCGCAAAGAAACAGGCTTGCTGATCGTAACCGAGGCCATAGACCACGTCAATATAGATATTGTCGAACAATATACCGATATCATCCAGATCGGTGCCAGGAATATGCAGAACTACTCTCTACTACGCCGAGCAGGGCAGGCTTCAAAGCCGATACTGCTGAAACGGGGATTCGCCTCCACGATCGAAGAGTTGTTAATGTCAGCAGAATACATCGTATCAGAAGGGAATACACAGATTATCTTATGTGAGCGTGGAATACGTACCTTTGCGGATAATACACGGAATACCCTTGACCTCAGCGCTATCCCTTCAATCAAAGAGGTAAGCCACCTGCCCATCGTAGTCGATCCCAGCCATGCTGCCGGAAGAAGGGAATATGTGATACCGCTATCGAAAGCAGCCATAGCGGTAGGTGCCGATGGTATTCTGGTCGAAGTACACCATGATCCGTTACACGCCCTTTCCGATGGGATGCAGTCCCTATATCCGGGACAGTTTGCAGAATTAGTGCATAAGATAAATAGTCTGGGCAATGAATGAAAGAAAATATATCAAATAATTGACCTTTCACGAATGCGCCTTTTATAACTGAAAAAAGCCGAAATTTTAATGTAGCCGTCAATGAATATGGGCCTTAGCTGAAACTACTACGAGCTAATAAAAGGTGTAGGCTCATAATGAAAAGGACTTGATATTAAAGCTTCTGGACTTTGACTTGAGGAAGAAGCCTTTCAACATCCTCTCGGAGACACAGCGCAGTACCCGGTGTTAGCGCGGTTGCAGCCCCCGCTGCCACTGCCAGCCGAGCGGCTTCTTCGATACCTGCTCCCTCGCTCAGCTTCATCACCAGACCAGCTATGGCAGAGTCACCGGCACCCACCGTGCTTCTTATCTCCACTGGAGGTGATACCACAGTCACAATCTTATCCCCATCAGATATTATCATCCCATCTTTACCCCGGGAGATTGCCACGATCCCGATGCCTTGAGCAACCAGGCTGTTCACCGCTTGAACTATGGACTCTTCATCTCTCAGCTTAGCGCCGAGCAACTCCTCAGCTTCGTGAACATTTGGTTTAATCACATCCGGTTTAGACTTTATCCCTTCTATCAGCCATTGATTATCAGAATCAAGAACAGTTTTTATACCCTGTTTTCCAGCCTCTTCTAATAGCCGTCTGTAGATATCATCAGGCACACCCGGAGGAACACTGCCGGCAAAGACCATAAAATTGGGCTTTGGCTCTAGATGCGTTATCTTATTAACGAGGTTTTGCAGCTCTTTACTGGAAATCGATGGGCCCGGGGCATCAATCCTGGTTTGGCGGCGAGTCCTCAAATTGGTGATAATAAAATTGCTCCTTATTTCCCCCTTTATTGGAGTAAAGTCAAAAGGTACCTCCTGCTGCTTTAGCAATTGCTCCAGCACTTTACCATCAATACCACCCATGAAACCAAAGGCAATGGTATCACCACCCAGCACACGGATGACCCGGGACACATTTATACCTTTACCACCCGGATCCCGGCGGAGGCTTGTCCACCGGTTGGCCTCATCAATTATTAGCCTTTCTACCGTAACTGTCTTGTCCAGACTGGGATTTAGAGTTACTGTAGCAATCATTTAAATCCTTTCGACTTTTAACAGATTAGTGCCACCGGTCACTCCCATAGGAACGCCGCCGGTGATAACTACTAAATCGCCATCGTGAGCCAATCCGGATTCCCTGGCTACCCTGGCTCCCTGGACAAACAAATCAGCTACCCTCGAAGCTGCGGTAACTTTATGAGACTGAACTCCCCAGGACAATGATAACTGTCTCCTTGTTACCTGGCTAGGAGTAATTGCCAGAATCGGTACTTCGGGACGATACCTGGAAACGCGTCGGGCAGTATTCCCGGAATCGGTGAACGCAATAATTGCGGCTGCTCCCAGTTGCTTGGCAGTATGGCAAGCTGCATAGCTAATAGCATCATCGGTTTCCGGTTTAAGGTCCTTACCTTTATTAGCCAGTATCTCCTCATAGGGTAATGCAGCTTCCGCCTCCAGGGCAACCTGCCCCATCATGGCTACGGCCTGTACCGGATAGTGACCGACAGCGGTCTCTTCTGACAGCATAACAGCATCAGTACCATCAAAGATTGCATTCGCTACGTCGGTAACCTCAGCACGGGTAGGAACCGGTGAATCAACCATTGACTCAAGCATCTGCGTGGCAACAATTACCGGCTTGCCCAGGCGATTACATTTCTGAATAATTGTCTTCTGAGCTACCGGTACTTTCTGTATAGGAATCTCAATGCCCAGGTCACCCCGGGCGACCATAGCTCCATCGGCTGCTTCCAGGATTTCGTCGAGTTTATCCAGAGCTTCACGCCGTTCAATCTTAGCAATTAATAATTTAGCAGCATCTTTTTGCTTTAGAAAACGCCGTACCCTGAGAATATCTTCGGCCTCTCTGATAAATGATAGCGCAACAAAATCCACATCATGCTCTAAACCAAAATCGAGGTGGCCCCAGTCCTCTTCAGTTACCGATGAAATTTCCCGGGTAATTCCTGGAACATTGATACCTCTATGGTCACCAAGATTTCCGCCCCTAATGACTCTGCATATGACATCACTGGCATTTATCGTTTCTATTTCCAGTTTTATTGCGCCATCATTAAGGAAAATTGTATCACCCAGCTTCACGTTTTTTGGCAAATCCGGCCAGTTTACAGAAACCTGATGCTCGTCTCCCAATACCTGCCTGTTCGTGAGGATAAAATCATCACCATCCTTAAGTACAACTCCACCTTTCCTAACTCTGCCTGTCCTATCTTTTGGTCCGGGCAGGTCTTGCATTACAGCGACAGGTAAACCAAGCCGTCTGGACACCCGACGAAGTCTGCTGATGCGGGAAGCATGTTCTTTATATGTGCCGTGTGAGAAGTTAAGCCGGGCTACATTCATGCCAGCTCGAAGTAATCCCTCGATCACTTGTTCGGAGCTACTGCCAGGTCCAATTGTACAGACTATCTTGGTCCTTCGGGATTGGTTACCATAGAGGATAGTAAACGACATTCTCCTGGATTAATAGGTTTTATACCAATTTTCTGAAATTGTACTCAGTTCGCCAGCCTTCATCCCAAGTTTGCGGTGCCAGGGAACAGCATACTTTGTGGTTATCTCTACCAGTTCTTTCAGTCTGTCGACAGCGGTAGTCTTTAAAAAATTGACTCGCTCTTCCATATTGCCAAATTGTACCGCCTCTTGCCAGATAGCCCGACCTCCAAGGAATCCGGAAGCACCAGCCTGGCAGGCGATTTTCACCTGGTCACGAAACATCTCGTAGTCTACCCCAGCACTTAATACAACCCAGGGTACCTGCGTTGCTTCATCCAGCTTTTGACATATTTCTAGAAGTTTCGATTGGTCTGTTTCATAGTTCAGGTCAGCAGGAAACTCTGCTTTGAGAACATCTATTGGTAGTGCAGTAATCTGACGAGCCGTTTCTATCACCATATCCGGCTTTCGTGCCGCAAACCTTGATGGGTCTTGCTTCTCTCCATCGACAGGATACCTGACAGGCTCAACGAGAAATGGCAGGTCATACTTCAGACATTCCTCAGCTACTGACCGCACCGTATCCAATTGTTTATGAGCGATTTCGACTATATCAGGACGATAATATATTAGAATCTTGACTGCCGAGCTACCCATTCGTTTAATTTTCTCCACGCCCCAACCATCTAATAAGGTAGTAATACGCCCTCGAGGATCATTCTGATAACCGGTAGACTCGACACTGACCAG
Source organism: uncultured Dehalococcoidales bacterium (assembly GCA_964596125.1). GTDB lineage: Bacteria > Chloroflexota > Dehalococcoidia > GIF9 > UBA5629 > CAZQRP01. The sequence goes on from CAZQRP010000003.1 coordinate 144,960, forward strand.
TAACCCGGTATGTCCCAGAAGCACTCCACCGGCGATACACTGAGCTGCACCGTAATTGGGATCTAACAAAATAGCACTGGAGTAGGGAGCAACGGCAGCACACAACTCCAATTTGTGCTCCACCAGTTCCTGGTAGTCAACAGCCTCATCTTGCTCCTTTTCAATCATGGCCTTAAGGGACCCTCTGTGATCGATGGCACATATTACAAAAACGCCATTGGCTGTTGAAATCTGCTGTAAGCCCCTGATTTTACCTATACTCAGATTACTCATCCTCTGTCTCCCTCATTTTAAATGAGCCAATTATGGAAACTATAGCTCTTTGCTACTGATTTATCAAGCCCATTTATTATCACATTTACGATAATCTATTATAAAAAACTGCCGCTTTAGCCATTAAATTGTGATAAAATAGAACAAACATCTAACAGCTAAGGTCGCGATATGTCAACAACATCAACTGACGAAGAGAAGACATTGAATATTGACTCAATTAGCTGTGGCAAGCTGACCTGGGTATACATCGAAAAGCCTACCATTAAAGAGGTAGGGTATTTAGCGGAGCAGTTTAATTTTCATCCTCTTGACCTGGACGATATTTTAAGCCGGGTGCAGCGCCCTAAAATCGATGAATACGATGACCGCCTTTTTATGGTACTTCATTTTCCCGTTTTCAATAAAGAGAACCGGGTCACCACGCCCAGTGAGGTTGATATTTTCGTTGGTGAGAAATACGTCATCACAGTCCACTGCTCGGGTGACCTCAAGCCGCTGGCCAAGTTTTTCAAGGAGTGCCAGCTTGACGGTGAAATACGTAATAAATACATGAGCTATAGTTCCGGCTATTTGCTTTACCACATACTGGATAGACTGGTAAATTACTGTTTCCCCATCCTCAACAAGTTGACAGACAACATTGAGAAAGTGGAGGACCTTATCTTCTCCAGGACTGTACCTGAGACCGTCAGGGAAATATCACTAATCCGCCGAGACCTTATTTCCTTCCGCCGTGTTATTCATCCTCAAATCGGTGTAGTTGAGGCACTGGAGCACGAAGAGTATCCATTTTTCAGGGAAGACCAGGAAATCTATTTTGGCGATATTGCCGACCATATCCGTAAAATTTGGGACGCTCTGGAAGACTGCAAGGAGGTAGTCGACGGGCTGGCTGAAACAAGTAACTGGTTAACCTCACACCGAATTCAGGAGATAATCCGGGTACTTACCATCCTGACAGCGATTCTGGCGCCGGGTACGCTTATCGCCAGTATCTATGGTATGAACATACCATTACTTGGCGGAGAACCGGGTAACCTTTTACCCTTGTCTATTTTATTATTCATCATGTTCGGTATTGCTGTATTTATGCTGATCTACTTCCGACGCCGAAACTGGCTCTGAAATCAGCCAAGGTACACAGGTAATAACTGTCACGATGACTGTTTCACATAGATTTTTAATAGTAGCTGCGCTCTTCGTTACCTGCCTTATCACCGCTAACATTATAATTGTCAAGCAGGTTGACATCGCAGGTATAGTACTGCCGGCAGCGATAATCATCTTCCCCCTTAACTATATTCTGGGTGATGTGTTAACCGAAGTCTACGGTTATCAGCAGGCACGCCGTGTTATATGGCTCGGTTTTTTCTGCAATTTAGTCGCAGTCGCAGCTATTTGGATCGGCGGGATGCTGCCTCCAGCACAGGTATTTGAAGCACAGTCGGCCTATGAGCGTATCCTGGGCAGTACGCCACGCTTTTTGTTAGCTTCCTTTACGGCCTATCTGGCCGGTGAGTTTGCCAACTCTTTTGTTCTGGCCAAAATGAAAATCGCAACCAGGGGTCGGTGGCTCTGGACAAGGACTATTGCTTCCACTCTGGTGGGTCAGGGTATTGATAGCTTAATTGCTCTTCCCATTGCTTTTGGAGGAGTGCTGCCTTTTTCTGTGCTTGGAATTATGGTCTTGAGTCACTGGTTAACGAAAAGCGCTTATGAATCTATTGCCACACCGCTTACCTATGGTGTAGTAAGTTATTTGAAGCGAAAAGAAGGTATTGATGTCTATGACTATGAAACTGATTTTAATCCCCTCAGTATCGCTTGAGTCAAAATCATGGCATGGAATGGGGCATGGAAATGAAATTTATCGTCGATATCAATGCCGGTAAGCTTGTCAAGTGGTTAAGATTGATGGGCTATGACGCTGTGCTGTTTACGGACGAAGACGACGGCAAGATGATTAAACTAGCATTGAATCAAAACCGGGTGGTCCTGACCAAGGATACACAGATTATGAAGCGTCGGCTGGTTACCAGCGGTGAGCTCAAAGTAGTCCTCGTTGAAGGAGATGATCACAAAGCTCAGCTTCAGCAGATTGCCAGCACTTTGGATTTAGACTATCAGTTGAAACCATTTTCTATCTGCCTCAAATGTAACCAAAGCCTGATAGAGAAAAGCAAAGAAGAGGTACGCGATTTGGTCCCTCCTCATGTTTTTAAAACTCAAAGCCATTACATGGAATGTCCTTCATGTAATCGTATATACTGGCAGGGAACCCACTGGCAAGCGATGACTGAGGACCTGGAGAAATTCATAGAAGAGAGACAAAAACAGTCAAAGACGGTGTAAGCGATATGAAAGTTGTGACCGCAGAACAAATGGGACAGATTGACCGCAGCGCCGCAGACATCGGTATACCTACCGAAGTGCTCATGGAGAATGCCGGGCGTGCTGTAGCCGAGGAGACAAAGAAGCTTCTCGTCAGCGTTATAGGGAAGCATATTCTGATTATAGTCGGACCTGGTAATAATGGTGGCGACGGTCTGGTGGCAGCGAGGTACCTTGAAGAAATGGGAGCTGAAATAAGTCTTTACCTGTGCAGCCAGCGCCCTGCAAATGATAAAAACTTCAGGCTAACACAAGAGAAAAGCATAGACACAATCAATGCCGACCAGGATGGAGGACTTGCCATCCTGAATAAACGCCTGGCTTCTTCAGAAGTGGTCATTGATGCTGTGTTCGGTACCGGCCGAAGCCGTGCCATTGAAGGCGTTTTCAAGCAGGTACTGACCAGTATTATTGCAGCCAAAAAGGAACGACAGGAGCTTTTTATCATTGCCGTTGATATACCTTCGGGACTTGATGCAAATACCGGAGTTGTTGACTCAAGCTGTCTGCAAGCCAATGCTACCATCACCCTTGGCTACCCCAAGCCAGGACTATTTAACTTTCCGGGCGCCGAAAGAGCTGGCGAGGTCATTATAGCTGATATCGGCATACCGCCCACCTTAGCCCGGGATATAGACACAGAGCTTATTACCGAAGATTGGATTACGTCGGTGCTGCCGGAACGTCACCCCGGTGCTCATAAAGGAACCTTTGGTAAGGTGCTGGTAGTAGCCGGCTCAATCAATTATATCGGAGCTGCGTATCTTGCCTGCATGGGAGCAGCCAGGGTCGGAGCCGGTCTGGTAACACTGGGGACAACCAGAACTCTTCAACCAATCCTGGCAACAAAACTAACAGAAGTGACGTACATCCCTCTACCGGAAGCTGATAAAGGAACAATCGCACAGGAAGCGGCGCCACTTATACAGCAGTGCTTGCCAGACTACAGGGTCTTTCTTATTGGATGCGGACTGGGACAGAATGATGAAGTCACAGAATTCATTAAGTCTACTGTCCTTGACTTACCCCGAAATGAAGCCATAGACCTGGTTGTTGACGCTGATGCCCTGAATACTTTAGCCAAGATACCGAAGTGGTGGCAGAAGCTAGGTAAGAATGTTATACTTACGCCACATCCCGGTGAAATGTCACGTTTATCCGGGATTCCGCTCGATGTAATACAAAGGGAGCGGTTAGAGGTAGCCCAGAAAGCCGCCAGGGAATGGCAAAAGATAGTTGTATTGAAAGGAGCCTATACTATTATTGCTGCACCCGATGGTAGGACTAAAATCAGTCAGGCAGTTAATGCAGGGCTGGCTTCGGCAGGGACCGGCGATGTCCTGACAGGCGTGATTGCCGGGCTGGTAGCACAAGGACTGCCTGCCTTCGATGCAGCCGCCTGCGGAGTTTATCTTCATGGCCAGGCTGGAAATCTGGTCAGCCAGGAAATGGGCGATGCGGGCATGCTGGCAGGCGACCTTTTATCGGTCTTACCTCACGTGATAAAAATGCTTAAAAGGATATAAAAAGTATGAAAGTGAAGAAGACAGGAAAGTCTGGTCCACAGTAAAAGTCCTGGCCTGTCTTATATATAACGTTATGTTGTTAGCTGCTGATATCGGTAATACAAATATCATTCTCGGTGTATTCGATAATGACAAACTAATAGCTACCTGGCGGATAGCGACCGGAGTACATCGGATGCCGGATGAATATGCCAGTTTAATGCTTCATCTTTTTGATGGTCAGAATATACTTGCTTCGCAGGTCACTGACGCTGTGCTATGTAGTGTTGTACCACCGCTGATAACCGTCTTTGAAGATGTCTGCCGGCGCTATTTTAAAAACTCACCCCTGGTGGTAGAAGCAGGTGTCAAAACAGGTGTACGAATCTGCATGGACAATCCGAGGGAAGTTGGCGCCGACCGGATAGTCAATGCAGTGGCAGTACATCAGCTATACGGCGGGCCCGCAATTGTCATTGACTTCGGCACAGCCACTACCTTTGATGCCGTTTCTGCAGAAGGAGACTATCTGGGCGGAGCTATCGCTCCGGGAATTGCTATCGCAACTGAGGCCTTATTTAATCGTACTGCTGTTCTACCAAGAGTAGACTTAACTCACCCTAAACGAGCTATCGGTACCAATACTGTAGCTGCCATGCAGTCGGGAATAGTGTTTGGCTATGTCGGTCTGATTGAATATATTGTTGCCCGAATTCAGAAGGAACTCGGAAGTAAAGCTAAAGTGGTAGCCACCGGAGGCTACGCCGATCTTCTAGCTGAAGAGACCCCTGTTATCGAAGAGGTAAACCACGACTTAACCTTAATCGGCCTACGCTTAATTTACCAGATGAATAGGACCTAAGGCATAGGGGAATAAAGATGTTGAAGGACAAGACCATAGTATTGGGAGTCACCGGCAGTATAGCTGCCTATAAAGCTGCTGAACTTGCCAGTCAGTTAACCCAGGCAGGAGCCAGGGTGGAAGTCATTATGACTGAATCAGCTACCGAGTTCATAACAGCACTCACCTTTCGCAATATAACGGGCAGGCCCGTGGTTACGAAAATGTTTGAGTTAACCTCCGAATATAGTGTAGAGCATGTGGCCCTGGCTGAAGCGGCAGACATAGTTGTCATCGCTCCTGCTACAGCTAACCTCATCGCCAGGCTAGCTGCTGGTATAGCCGATGATATGCTGACCTGTACAGTCCTGGCAACCAAAGCGCCGGTGATTATAGCCCCAGCAATGAATGTAAATATGTATGAAAATTCCATTACTCAAGACAACATTGACAAACTTAAAGCCCGAGAATTCACCTTCGTGGGTCCTGATTACGGCCGTCTTGCCTCGGGCAAATTGGGTATGGGACGCCTGGTTGATGTAAACGAGATTTTTAACGCCGTCTGTCAGGTATTAAGCAAAAGCGGTGATCTGATCGGGAAACGGATCGTGATAACCGCCGGTGGGACCGAGGAGCCAATTGACCCGGTCCGGTGCTTAACGAACCGCTCCTCAGGCAAAATGGGTTATGCTCTGGCAGAAGCAGCCCGCGACCGCGGCGCTCATGTAACTTTAATCACTGCGCCCAGCACACTGGCTAAACCAGTCGGTGTAGATATAATCGATATCTGCACGGCGCAGGAGATGTATGAGGCCGTAAAGAAAGCCACCGAACAAGCTGACACCCTAATAATGGCAGCAGCAGTAGCCGACTACCGGCCGGCAAAGGTCTCCAGGGAAAAGATAAAGCGGCATGCTTACTCTGAACTGATATTAGAACTGGAGAAAACACCTGATATCCTCGGGGAAGTAAGAGGCAATTTTATGCGAATTGGCTTCGCTGCCGAAACGGAGAATCTGGTTGCCAATGCCAGGGAAAAGCTCAGTACCAAGCAGCTTGACCTCATTGTCGCCAATGACATTACAGCTACTGACAGCGGCATTGGCGCCGATAATAACCAGGTAGTCATAATAGACCGTGAAGGTAAAACAGAGGAATTACCTCTTCTGGCTAAAAGAGAAGTTGCTGATAGAATTCTGGATAAGGTAGCTCAAGCCCTTGCTAAAAGAAAGTGATAACAGAAACATCAGCTTCACCAGCGATTATCACAAATCGCACAATAGTTTCACCTAAAATTGAAGTTACGTAAATGTCAGAGATTTCAAAAGCGTACGAACCCGGAAAAGTTGAACAGAAGTGGTATCAATTCTGGATGGAGCAGGGTTACTTTACGCCGGAAATCGATCACGCCAAACAACCATTCGTTATAATAATGCCACCTCCTAACGTCACCGGTGAACTTCATGTGGGGCATGCTTTAACGGCAACGCTGGAGGATATTATGGTCAGGTGGCACCGGATGAAGGGCGAACCAACTTTGTGGTTGCCTGGCGTTGATCATGCCGGCATTGCTACTCAAGTGGTCGTGGAGCAGCAGCTATTAGAAGAAGGAATGGACCGACACGAATTAGGCAGGGAGAAATTCATCGAGCGTGTCTGGGAATGGGTGAGCCAGTCACGGGCGTCAATTAGCTATCAACATCAGCGATTGGGAGTTTCCTGCGACTGGACCCGGGAGCGTTTCACACTCGATGAAGGACCGGCTAAGGCAGTGCGTACCGCCTTCGTGCGTCTGTATCATAAGGGCTTGATTTATCAAGGTGAGCGGATCATCAACTGGTGTCCCCGCTGTCAGACAGCTCTTTCCGACCTGGAGGTCCAGCACAAGGATATAACAGGCAATCTCTATTACCTGCGTTATCCTTTAGCTGAAGGGGATGGCTTTGTTACGGTAGCCACAACTCGTCCTGAGACATACCTCGGCGATACCGCCGTAGCAGTTAATCCCGAAGACAAGCGTTTCCAGGGTCTGGTAGACAAGAAGGTCGTTCTTCCGGTAATTGGAAGGGTAATCCCTATCATCGCCGATAGTGCTGTCGATCCTTCATTTGGCACCGGTGCGGTCAAGATCACTCCATCTCATGATCCGGTGGACTTCGAAATGTCCCAGCGCCAGGGCCTGCCTGTAATAAATATACTGAATCCTGATGCCACAATGAATGAACAGGCTGGCCCCTATGCCGGGCTCGACCGGTTTAGCTGCCGCCAGAAGATAGTAGAAGACTTCGAGAAAGCCGGACTGCTGGAGAAGATCGAGCCGCATTCTCATGCCGTAGGACACTGTGACCGGTGTCAGACGATGATTGAGCCGGAGGTCAGCAAGCAGTGGTTCGTTAAGGTGGCACCTCTGGCCGAAGCGGCAATCAAAGCGGTTACCGATGGACGTATAAAAATCGTCCCGGAACGATTCAGCAAAGTATATTTGAACTGGATGGAGAATATCCGTGACTGGTGTATCAGCAGGCAGCTTTGGTGGGGTCATCGCATTCCGGTCTGGTATTGTCAGAAGTGCCATGAACTGATAGTAGCTATTGATGAGCCCTCAACGTGCAGTCATTGCGGCTCATCTGAGATTACCCAGGACCCCGACGTGCTCGACACATGGTTTAGCTCGGCTCTATGGACACATTCAACTCTGGGCTGGCCCGATACTACCGAAGACCTGGCTTATTTTTACCCCACCTCTGTCATGGAAACCGGCTATGACATCCTGTTCTTTTGGGTGGCTAGAATGATCATGATGGGGCTGGAAGATATTGGGGACATCCCGTTCCACACTGTTTATCTACACGGGCTGGTCCGGGACGAGAAAGGTGAAAAGATGAGCAAAGTACGGAGGAATGTTCTGAGTCCGGTCAGTGCCATAGATGAATACGGTACCGATGCCCTTCGATATGCCATAACTACCGGTACTTCTCCCGGAAACGACATTAATCTCGGCCAGCACAAACTGGAAGCAGGACGTAATTTCGCTAATAAGATATGGAATGCGTCCCGGTTTGTGCTTCAAAGCCTTGAGTCCGAGCCACTTAAAGACCCGGCACCGGGACAGTCGGCTTTGAAGCGCCCGCAGGCATTGGAAGACCGCTGGATTCTGAGTCGGCTTAATCACGTTATCCTGGATGTCAACGGGATGATTGCAGAATACCAGTTCGGTGAGGCTGAACGGCAGATTCACGAGTTCTTCTGGGGCGAATACTGTGACTGGTACATTGAAATTGCCAAGCTCCATTTATCTCAGAGAGGGTCTTCACATTTACCTGTCCTGGCCTTTGTGCTGGAAACGACACTTCGCCTTCTTCATCCGTTCATGCCGTTTATTACCGAGGACCTCTGGCAAAACCTGAAGCCGCGACTTCCTGATGGAATTCTCAACTCAAACTCTATCATGGTTATGCCATACCCTACCGTTGATAAGAAGGCTTTTGATCCGGAGGCTGAACGAGTGATGAGTTCGCTCATCGAAATTATACGCTCTATTCGTAATGCCCGTGCTCAGTATAAAGTAGCAGCGTCGAAATGGATTGAAGCCCATGTCTACGCTAATGAGCTTACTGCGGATATAGCCTCACAGTCCAGGGCTATAGAAACACTGGCTAAAACCAGACCCTTGACCATCTCAAGCCGTGACCTGAGGCAAACAAAAGGAGAAAAGGCACTGGTAATAGTATTGAAGGAAAGCGAGGTTGTTTTACCCTGGGCAGACATAGTTGACTTAGTTGCTGAACGGAAACGCCTGGAAAAAGAAATCAGCGTAAACAGGGGAGAAATTGACCGACTGGAACAGAGATTGAAAGATACTGCTTTCGTTTCCAGGGCACCTGCAGCCGTCGTGGACAAGGAGCGAGCAAGACTCGAGTCGCATAAAGATAAGTTGTCAAGGCTGGAGCAAGAGCTGGACCAACTCAGCTAAAGGCCAGGTTTTTTCAGAGCCAGGTTGTGTTGCAGATGCGTTAGAGCTTTCTTGGTATCACTAGCCACACGTGATTTATCGCTATTCTTCAGCCGGTATTTAAATAGCCAGTACGTGAACTCTTTAAGCTCATTCAAGTTCGTGAGTTTTCGTTTTGGATATCGTTTTTCTTTTCTGAAACTGTCAAGTAATACCCTCTGGCTCATGCCGTAGATTCTCTCATAGGCTTTCTCCAAATCATCATCATATTTACTGAAGCCTAAAGCTCGCCGCTCCTTACGAATCTCGCCGACCACGGCCCAAACTAAGGCCTCTTCAACCAGAACGCCGTAAAGATAGTTCAGGTAAGCCCGATACTTCGCTGTACCGATTAATTTCTTAAACTCCTCCTTGGTAAACTCCAAAGGCGGTCGGTCGAAGAAAAGAAGGTCAATTCTCTCTTTTTCCGGAACAAGATCGCTTATCTCCTCGCAGAGTCGTTCCGCCAGCACCAGCCAGTCGAAAGCTTCACCATCAATCAGATACAGATAATGGCGTCCACTATAGTTTTCCTCGGAACTACTCCACAATTTGATAGCTTCAAGTAAAGCCAGATACCAGTGTTTACCATCAGCCACGGTCTCTTTAAGGTGCTGTATTGCCCGCAGGTCACGCTCTGTCCCATCATTTACCATATCAGGCTCACCTTTCGATGGCATTCTTTCAGTAGCCTCCCTTTAACAGCAGCAGTATCTCTTCGACTGGCCTGGTATTGATTATATGTTCAGCCTGGCACCAGCCTCGGCGGGCAATGCCAACACCAAAGCGCATTAATTCTAACTGAGCACTACTATGAGCATCAGTGCCTAAAGCTAGTTTTACTCCCAGTTCATGTGCTCGCTGGATATGAACATCATTCAGATCAAGCCGGCTGGGCATAGCATTGATTTCCAGGGCTTTATTGTGTTTGGCTGCTGACCGGAAAACAGCTTCGAGATCGACAGCTACCGGTTCTCGCTCGCCGAGGAGACGACAGGTCGGGTGAGCAATGATATCAACATTCGGATTCTCTATAGCCCCCAGAATGCGCCTGGTTATTCGTTCTTCGCTCTGCGCCATACCTGAGTGAATGGCAGCAATCACTATATCGAGACCGGATAAAAGCTCTTGGGGCAAGTCTAAACTGCCGTCAGCACGGATATCTACCTCCATCCCAGAAAGGATATGGATACCACGAAGACGTTGATTGATTTGCTTAATCTCATCAATCTGTCGTCTCAGCCGTTCCACGGTAAGTCCATGAGCGATACCAAGACCACCTGAATGATCAGTAATCGCCAGATATTGATAGCCAAGTGATTTAGCTGCTAAGGCCATGGCTTCTATAGACTCGTGGCCATCGCTCCATTCGGTATGAGTATGGAGGTCTCCCTTTATATCCGACGAGTCAATGAGCTTTGGAACAACGCCCTTTTCAGCAAGTTCAATTTCATTCTGGCCTTCTCGCAGCTCCGGCGGGATATATTGAAGTCCCAGTCTCAGGTAGAAGTCTTCCTCCGTAGCAAACTTTTCCAGTCTATCGCTTGTCAACTCAGTGATACCATATTCACTCAGCTTTAGACCCTGCTTCTGCCCTCTTAGTCGTAAGATAATATTATGCTGCTTACTACCTGTAAAATACTGAAGCAAAGAGCCAAAGGAGTCATGCTCCACCATTCTAAGGTCAGCTTGAAGTCCACCCGGCAGAATAACACTGGCCTTGGTTGAACCTCTGGCCAGTACCTCCTTTATCTGCGGAAGGGAGACAAAGGTAGTAATAACCCTTTCAGGACTATCAGCCGTGCCCATGAGATCAATGTCACCTACTGTCTCTCTAAAACGACGCAGGCTGCCGGCACTGGTTACATTTCTCACTCCGGGCAGACCGCTCAGAGTATGAAGAATCTCTTCTACAACAGGCAGAGCTTCGCCTATGGGAATGCGCTGGTCCTTACGGCGCAGGGCTTGAATCTGGTGTAAAATGTTATCAGCCGTCTTATCACCCAGGCGGAACATACTTGCCACCCTCCCATCCCTGATAGCCTGTTCCACATCATTCACCGACTTCACTCCCAGTTCACTGAGCTTTTTTGCCGTCTTGGGACCAACGCCTGGAATTTCCAGAAGATTGGTTATGCCTTCGGGGAATTCGGCTTTAAGGTCCTCATAGTAACCCAACTTCCCGCTCGTTATCAGCTCAGTAGTCTTCTTGGCTATCGCCTCACCCACACCAGGAATTTTCACCAGATCCTCACCCTCCTCTACCATAATTTCAATTTCCTTAGGTAGGTGCTCGATGGTCCGAGCCGCACGCTGATAAGCCCGGACTTTAAACTGGTTTTCCCCTTTTAGTTCAAGCAGATCGGCAATATCCTGAAACACCTTGGCAACAGCAGTATTTTTCATTGGCCTTATCCGATTATTTCGCTATGAATATAATAGACCAAAGCCAGTGAGAAATAAAATGAAGCGGCAGGGAATACTCTATCTCCCGCAGCAGTGCTTATATTTCTTACCCGAGCCGCATGGGCAAGGATCGTTGCGGCCAATTTTTCTACCTGCGGGGACGGCAACTTTTTGTGGCTGTCTCTGTACCGGGGCTTCCTTTGTGGTAATACTGGCTTTATAGATGGTATGGACGAGGTCATGCTGGATATTGGCCAGCAAACTGTCAAACAGGGCATGACCTTCTGTTTTATACATAACCAGCGGCTCAATCTGTCTCACTGCATACAGTCCAACTCTCTGACGCAGGTGGTCCATAGCTGTGAGATGTTCCTTCCACAGGTTGTCTATCGTTCGCAGCATTACCAATCTTTCTAACAGTCGCATATTATCGGAACCTAATTCCTTCTCCCGCTGCTCGTACAACTTCTCAGCATACTCAATCATCTCTTCCTCGATTTGCTCTGGCTTCATCCCGGATAAAATATTAGCATTTAGCTGAGGTGAGAAGGGAAAGATACCGGTAGCATCTTCCATTAAACCGGTCAGATCGGGCTCAATAACGTCGTTACTGTAGCGTGCGGCTACCAGCCTCTGAATCTCGTCTTTCACCATCGACAATATATTCGCCTTCAGATCAGCACCACTCAATATTTTTTTTCGTTCAGAGTAGATTATCTCACGGTGCTTATTAACAATATCATCATAGTCAACAAGATGCTTGCGGATATCAAAATGGTACCCCTCAACCTTGACCTGAGCATTTTCTATAGCCTTACTGACCATCGAATGCTCAATAGGTGTATTTTCATCCATGCCAGCCCAGCTCATAACGCCTTTAATTCTGTCACCTCCGAACCGGACGACAACATCATCCTCCAGTGAGATAAAGAAACGCGAACTTCCAGGGTCTCCCTGTCTTCCTGAGCGCCCCCTGAGCTGATTGTCAATGCGCCTGGATTCATGGCGTTCAGTACCTATAATATGCACTCCACCCAGTGCCACCACATTGTCGTGTTCCTTCTGCCATTCCTGCCACTGTTTGTCATTAGCTTCTGCACCATCGCTCTCAGGAGGTCTACCACCAAGTATTATGTCAACACCACGGCCTGCCATATTGGTAGCTACGGTTACGGCACCTACCTTGCCAGCCTGGGCAATAATATCAGCTTCCCTCGTATGATTTTTGGCATTAAGTACCTGATGCGGGATTCCTCTTCTTTTCAAAAGATCACTCAGCAGCTCCGACTTCTCGATCGAAACCGTGCCAATTAATATTGGCCTGCCTTGCTTGTTATAGTTCTCGATCTCATTGGCCACCGCCTTGAACTTAACTTCTTCATCCTTATAAATCTGGTCCCGTAAGTCTAAACGAATCATAGGTTCATTGGTAGGAATAATAACGACGTCCAGCTTGTATATCTTATAAAACTCCTCAGCCTCAGTAGCCGCTGTGCCTGTCATACCGGCTAATTTCTGGTAGAGACGGAAGTAATTCTGAAATGTGATGGTTGCCAAAGTCACACTTTCCCTTTGAATCTTAACCTTTTCTTTAGCTTCAATTGCCTGGTGCAATCCTTCAGAATACCTCCTGCCAAACATCAACCGACCGGTAAACTCGTCGACAATGATAACCTGTCTATCTTTATTAACCACATAGTCACGGTCCCTCTTGAATATGACCTGCGCTTTAAGAGCGTTCTCCAGGTATTGCGTTAAACCATAGTTAGCCGGATCATAAAGGCTGGGGGCCTTAAGCAGTCCTTCACTCCTAAGGATCTTTTCCATTCTGGTAATGCCATCATCAGTTAAGGTCACAGTACGGGTTTTTTCCTCTATGGTATAATCTTCATCCTGCTTTAGCTGCGTAACCGAGCGAGCGAAAATATAGTATTTTTGCGTTGCTTCTTCGGCAGGACCGCTGATTATCAATGGAGTACGAGCTTCATCTATTAATATATTGTCCACCTCATCAACAATGGCATAGCTGAGAGCTCGCTGTACGCATTGAGAAAGGTCCAGGACCATATTATCTCTGAGGTAATCGAAGCCAAATTCGTTATTGGTACCGTATGTTATGTCCGCTTCATAGGCCTGGCGTCTGGTGATTGGACGGAAGAATGGCCAGCGATTGTCTATCGGTTCACAGCCAGGATCATAGAGGTACGCCGGAAGATATTCATCCGGGTTCTGCTGTGGGTATATACTGGCAACGCTCATGCCCAGCGCATGGTAAATGGGGCCCATCCAGTGAGCATCGCGCTTGGCCAGATAGTCATTCACTGTGACCAGGTGGCAGCCCAGACCGCTAAGAGCATTTAAATACAGAGGAAGAGTAGCTACCAGCGTCTTGCCTTCGCCCGTTTTCATCTCGGCGATTTTCCCCTGGTGAAGAACGATGCCACCCATAAGCTGGACATCGAAGTGACGCTGGCTTATGGTACGCCTGGCAGCTTCCCTGACTGCAGCGAAGGCTTCCGGTAACAGGTCATCCAGAGTCTCTCCATTTGTCAGGCGAGACTTAAACTCCTCGGTCTTGGCACGAAGCTCAGCATCGCTGAGCTTCTGGAAATGCGGTTCCAGAGAATTTATCTGGTCCACAACTGGCGTAAGACGCTTTAACTCTTTCTCGTTGGAATCACCGAGATGGGATAACCATTTAAACATAACTTCTCCTATTCAAACAGGGCACCTACAGATAGGCCAGTATGAATGCGCTTTATAGCCTCACCAATGAGCGGTGCTGTAGCCAGTACAGTGATTTTATCCAGCTTCTTACTGCCAGTGACCGGTATGGTATCGGTAACCACAACCTCTTTCACCGGCGACTTGGCTATCCGCTCAATGGCCTGCCCCGAAAGTACAGGATGAGTACAGCAGGAATAAACTTCAACAGCTCCCTTTTCAAGGAGAGTGTTCGCAGCATTAACCAGAGAACCGGCCGTGTCTATCTCATCATCGACGGTCAAGGCACGCATTCCTTCAACCTCACCGATTATATTAAGGGTCTGAGTGGCATCGATATTTCCAACTCGCCTTTTTTCGATAATGGCCAGTGGGGCATTCAGCTTAGCCGCCAGGTCTCGGGCATGCTTGGATATACCGATATCGGTTGCTATCACTACCAGATTGTCCAGTCCTTTCTTCTTCCAGTAATTGGCAAGGATAGTGAGAGCGGTGAGCTCATCAACCGGTATATTAAAGAAGCCCTGAATTTGAGCGGCGTGCAGGTCTACGGTTAATAGACGATTAGCGCCAGCGGTAGTAAGAAGGTCAGCAATTAACCGGGCAGTAATAGGTACCCGAGGCTGGTCTTTTTTATCGGTACGGCCATAACCGTAGTGAGGAATAACAGCAGTGATCCTGCCGGCCGAGGCCCGCTTGAAGGCATCTATCATGATGAGGAGCTCTACCAGATTTTTATTGACCGGAGAACATAGTGGCTGAACAACAAAGACATCTCGCTCGCGCACATTTTCTAAAATACGTACGAATATATTCTCATTGCTGAATTCAAAAATATCGGCCTGACCCAGTGGCGTATTCAGATATTCACATATGGCCTTGGCCAGAGTTGGGTGCGCATTACCTGTAAATACTTTCAGTTCATCCATAAACAACTCCCAGCATATTTCTCGGTTACCGATAATTATATCACCAATAGGTTACTACAGCCCAACAAGGGTTTTGAGTATAATTCTCCTCCATGTATAATAGCTCCAGAATGAAAACAGGAGATATAGAACAGATACTTGAACTGCTGATCAGGGAACATGGCAACCGTGAATGGCAACCACGTCAGGACTCAATTTCTGTGCTGATTCAAACGATTCTGTCCCAGAATACATCTGACAGGAATTCCAACCGGGCTTTCGATTCCCTCATGCACTCGTTTAATAACTGGAATGACGTCACCAAAGCGAGCATAGAGGAAATTGCTTACTCTATCAGGGCTGGCGGATTGGGAGAAATTAAAGCCAGGTACATTAAGAAAGTGCTTGAAGAGATCAGACGGGAACAAGGTGAACTGGCACTTGATTTCTTGAAGCACCTCCCTTTAGACGAAGCCAGAGACTGGCTGAGACAATTACCTGGAGTAGGCATGAAAACCGCAAGCTGCGTATTACTTTTTTCCTGGAATAAGCCTGCTTTGCCAGTAGATACACACATCTTTCGTGTCGCGAAAAGGCTGGGACTGATTGATTTCAAAGCCTCTATAGAACAAGCCCACAGGCTACTTGAAAGCATTGTCCCGCATGATGCCATCTACAGGTTTCATGTATTATTTATAGAACACGGCAGGAAGGTATGTAAAGCTCAGCGTCCGCGCTGCCGCCAGTGCATATTGAAGGAACTATGCCCCAGCTACAAAACCCTTAGCAAACTCAACTAAACCGGGACTCTTTGATCTCGAAAAGGCAGGTAATTTAAAGTTTTATACTATACCGGGGGCAGGAAACCGGCGGCATAAAGAAGCTACCTGTTCACTTACCTGCTTTGCAACCTCTTCATTACCGGGATCGGACAGCACCCTTACAATGAAGGAGGCGATTTGCTTTATCTCCTCGATACCAAAGCCGCGCGTGGTAACCGCTGGTGTCCCCAACCTGATACCGCTGGTGATTTGTGGTGGTCTCAAGTCAAAGGGAATGGCATTCCTGTTCACAAGAATCCCACTCGATTCAAGCGCTGTCTGGGCATCCTTACCGGTTATCCCCATTCCCGTAAGGTCTACGAGAACAATATGAGTATCAGTACCGCCAGTGACCAGACGAAAACCATGCCGCTGAAGCTCACTGGCAAGAACCACAGCATTCTCAAGTACTGCTTTCTGATAGCTGACAAACTCTGGCCGCATTGACTCAAAAAAAGCCACTGCTTTTGCAGCTATGGCATGCATCAACGGTCCTCCCTGCATCATAGGGAAAACAGCGGAATCAATACGTGAAGCCAACTCCCCCTTACACAGAATAAAGCCACTGCGCGGGCCACGCAAAGTCTTATGTGTAGATGAGGTAACCACATCCGCATGAGGCACCGGCGACGAATGCAGGCCGACAGCTACCATCCCGGCAATATGAGCCATATCCACTAAAAGACGAGCACCTGCTCTATCAGCGATATGGCGAAACCGCTCAAAGTCGATAACCCGAGGATAGGAACTGGCCCCAGCTACAATCAGTTTCGGCTTGTGCTCCAGAGCGAGCGTTTCCACTGCGGCATAGTCGAGCCTTTCGGTCTCACGGTCAACACCATAAGGTATAAACCTGTACCATTTGCCGGAAAAATTGACCGGAGCTCCATGCGTCAGATGGCCGCCATGGCTCAAGGTCATGCCCATCACAGTATCGCCGGGTTCGAGTAACGCAAAATATACAGCCATATTAGCCTGACTGCCGCTGTGAGGCTGTACATTGGCATGTTCAGCACTGAATAGTTTTTTAGCCCTCTGGATAGCCAGGGTTTCAATTTCATCTACATAAGGGCATCCTGCATAGTAGCGGTGCCCTGGATAGCCCTCAGCATATTTGTTCGTTAGAATAGAGCCCGTAGTCTGCAACACATCCCGGCTAGCATAGTTTTCCGCAGCAATAAGGTTTATAGTATGCTGCTGCTGTTGAGCCTCAAGTTTAATAATTCGGGCAACGTCGAGGTCTTGCTGATTTTCGCTAAACAATAGTGGGTCTCCAGAGTGCTTAAAGCATAATATCACTCTATTTCAGCCCAGGTCAATAACACAACACGATTCTTCATTATGGAGAGTAGTTATTAATTGCCAAAATTTTCCAATCTTTATATACTCTTATATAATTTATGGAGAAAAGATAAAGATAATGAGATCGCCCCGTCACAGCATAAAATTCGGTATTTCGCTGGCCGTAGTAGTCATCGTTATGACGTTCATCAACGCCTGTGGCTCATCCGGCAATAAGCCACCGATAATCTCAAGCATTAAAGCCAATCATGATTACGTTTATCCATTGGGCACATCGGAAATCCAATGTATAGCAGCAGACCCCGAAGGCCATGATATCAATTTTAAGTGGTCATGCACTGATGGTAGCTTCACAGGAACCGGTCCTATTGTAACCTGGAAAGCCCCGAACAGCTATGGTGACTGTCATATAATGGTCGTTGTTGAAGATGAGAATGGCAACAGTACTCATAGTACTTTGACCATCGGCGTAGTAGTTAATGAGAATAAACGTAAGTATTGTTGCAATTAAAAAGATAATAGACAGCTATGAATATATTGGGCCGCCATTTCATTCCACCTGACTCGAAATGTAATTGTTAATAAAGAATGAACTAATGTGATAGATACAATCAAGATCGTTGCCCTTGCTTTAATGCTGGTATCATCCATATACCTGGTTGCTTGTACTGAAACGAAAACAGATGTTGATAACTCAGCAGAAAACGACCTACAGATCCTCAGCCATAGCATAACAGTACACAAGTTCAGCGGCGATGTGCTTCAAAGCACGGCTGCAGTTAAAGGCAAAGCTCGAAATGTTGGCAACTCTACGCTCAGCACTGTCTCCATAACAGTTAAGTATTACGACTCGGACGGGAATCTCATAGATACGTCATCAGCTGTTAATCAGAATTTAGGAGCAGGTCAAACATGGGACTTCTTCGTTCAAAGTGTTGGCCCTGATGCCTGGAAAATTGTAAACTATGATATTGTAACCAGCGCAGAGAAATAATCTTGTTCGATATATCGGTAGTATGGCAAATTTATAGCGAGGCGATGTAAAATAATTAAGAAACAATAAAATGCACCTCGAAAATGCATCGAAGACAGTACGGTAGCAGCATAGTAGCGGGTGCAATAAATTAAAAGTGATTAAATCATGTATATCGTGACAATTCAATCCTAAAAGTGAAGGAGTAACTATGATTCTGATAATTCGGACAGCGAGATTAATTACGGTTTTTATCGTACTTGCTACGATAGCTATACTCGGCATCGCCTGCGGTTCCGATGAAGCACCGGAAACAACGCCTACGCCGCCATCAGCTTCCGGACCATCTGGTAATCGCCCACCTGTAATTTCAAGCCTGACGCCAGCGCAAAGTCAGGTCTATCCTTCAGGTCTTTCTGAGATCCAGTGCGTTGTCTCAGACCCGGATGGCGACAAGGTGAACATTACCTGGTCAGCTACAGGAGGCAAATTCAGTGGCGCTGGAAATGTGGTTACCTGGCAAGCCCCCGAGCAGTATGGGACTTATGAGATCACAGCAACAGCAGATGATGGAAAAGGCGGTTCCACACAGTCAACTATAACCTTGAGTGTAGGAGCCAATCAGAACCCACAAATTTCAAGCCTGACTGCCGACCCATCCACAACAGGCCCCGGAGGCACAGCGACCATTACCTGTATCGCTACCGATCCTGATGGCGATGTAGTTACCTATAACTGGAAAGCCATCGAAGGAAATATTACAGGTGTAGGTAATAAGATCACCTGGGTAGCACCTAAAAAAGGTGGAACATTTAACATTACAGTGACCGTCAGTGACGGCAAAGGCGGCAAGACAGAGGGTAATGTCGGAGTCACGGTGGCTACAGCAACAAAGACAGTGACCATCAACGTGGTCAAAGAAGAAACAGGTACCGTAGACGCCAATGGAGATAAAGACAAGTCCTTTACCCGGGCTGGAGATAATGAAAAGAATGTAGGCTCCAGGGCCTTCTGGAGCTTCAATATCTGGAGTCTACAGGGATCCGTAATAAAGGATGCCAGATTGATCTTCACCACCAGGAACATAGCTGGTAATCCATTCACCAAGGTCGGAGCACAATCCCTCGGCGGACTGAGATTATGGAGAGTTTCCTATAGTGACACATTGCCTAGCTTCAATATAACAGGCACAAAATTAGAGAAAGCAAGTGCCTCAGGTCTGGATACACAGCCGAATATACTGGATGTAACACCGGAGATAGGACACCTTGTCGAGGCTGCCAGTACCCGTTTCCAGATCGAAGCACTATTTTTGAAAGAGACCAATGGTAACGATGTTTCCGAATGGATTGAATGGTCAGACGTTAAACTTGAAGTCACATATACTGAAAAATAATACCTCTCTTACAGCTAAAATGTATGAGGCAATTTTCAGCTCGCATACTATTTGCTTGCGTATATAAAACTGTTGTAGAGCAGGTTATCTGCTTCAAGTCAGCGAAAAACGCCTTGATATTTGTTATACAGGAGTGGCCCTGGTATTTCAAATTACCACATGTTACCGTTATAACTTTGACATATTATATTTTTGGTGCTAAATTATTATAAGTTAGCAGTCTTATAAGGAGAGTGCTAAAAATGTTGAAAGGTTTTACTCCAAGAAGAAAGACTATTCTCAAAATTATTGTGGGCGAATATATTTCGAGTGCGATGCCCGTGGCTTCAGAGACTATACTTCGTAATTATAACCTGGGGGTAAGTTCGGCAACAATTCGAAATGATATGGCCTATCTGGAAGAAGAAGGCTACATCACGCGACCTCACACGTCAGCCGGCAGTGTACCCCTGGATAGAGGTTATCGCTATTACGTTGAGTCCATATCCAACTATATTGATCTATCACCAGAAGAACAACATCATATTCGCGATCTATTTCGAGAGGTAGAAGAGGAGATGGATAGATGGCTGAAGTTGGCAGCACTACTTATAGCACGCTTGGTTGGCAATGCAGCTCTGGTAACTTCTCCTAAAGCAAGGGAATGCCGCTTCAAGCATTTGGAATTGATCTCTTTACATGAATTCCTGGCCATGCTAATCCTGGTCGTCAGCGAAACTATACTGAAAAAACAACTCTTGTCCTTTGGTGAACCGGTAACTCAGGAACAGCTAACCAGTGTCGCCAATAAATTAAATGAGAGCTATTCAGGCCTAACCAGCGCAATCATCTCAAGTAAGAAGTTGGCGTCTACCACGGAAGAACAACGGGTAACCGAAGCCGTGATAGATATAATGGCGGCCGAAGATGAAGCCGAATATACTGAACCTTATTTTGAGGGATTACGCCTGATGCTCGGTCAGCCCGAGTTCGTTGAAAAAGACAGAATGCTGAATATCATGGAGTTAATGGAAGCAAGAGACTGGCTTAAGCCTGTGCTCAGTCGGCAGTCACAAAGTGAGGGAATACAGATTGTAATTGGCCAGGAGAGTCATGAAGACTCATTAAAAGATTTGAGCCTGGTTCTCAGCCGCTATGGTATTCCCCACAGAGTTGGGGGCACTATCGGGGTTATGGGCCCGACGCGGTTGGACTATCGCCGGGCTATTCCCACAGTCAGTTACATGTCGGAAATACTAAGCTATCTGGTGGCTGGCACTTGCCCCGAAGATTAAGACTGCCCGGAAAAGGAGGCCTCTGTTGGCTAAGAAAGACAAGGAAGGTCTTGAAAAGGAAGTATCCAATGTAGCTGAAACCACAGATTTAAATATTGAATCCCTAAAGCAGGCTCTGGCCGAGGAAAAAGAGAAAGCAGAGAAATATATGACTAACTGGCAGCATGCAGAGGCTGACTTTAGTAACTATAAGAAGCGTGTTGAGCAGGAAAAGAACGAGCTGGGTAATTTTGCTAACTCGACGCTTATCCTTAACCTGTTGCCGGTATTAGATGACCTGGAGCGTGCGTTTGATTCGCTACCTCACAAAGTAGCACGTCTTACCTGGGTGGATGGGGTCAAGCTTATCTATAACAAGCTTCAGTCAACTCTGGAAGCACAGGGACTAACGAAAATTGAAGCAATAGGTAAGCCCTTCGATCCCAGCTTCCACGATGCTGTGGCACAAATGGAAGGACAGGAAGGAATGGTTATTGATGAGGTCCAAAGAGGATATAAACTGAAGGACAAGGTACTCCGTCCATCGCGGGTTGTGGTAGGCAAGGGCAAGGAGGAAAAGACCGAGGCAATGAACCCCGAAGAGACCGCAGATTAGTTAATAGAGGTTTATTTATAAGGAGGAAAACATGGGCAGAACAGTTGGTATTGATCTGGGAACTACTTTCAGTCTGGTAGCAATTATTGAAGGAGGAGAGCCTAAAATTATCCCAACAACCGAAGGTGAAAGGCTCACGCCTTCGGTAGTCGCTGTCGATAAAAAAGGCGAGCGTCTGGCGGGAGTATTGGCAAAACGTCAGGCGGTTACCAATCCCGAAAACACTGTCTACAGCATCAAACGATTAATGGGACGTAAATACAAGGACCCCCTAGTCCAAAAAGATATCAAGCTGCTGCCCTATAAGATTATTGAAGCATCCAATGGTGATGCCAAGGTTATCATGGGCGGTAAAGAATACAGTCCTGCAGAAATTTCAGCCATGATATTACAGAAACTCAAAGCGGATGCTGAAGCCTATCTTGGTGATAAAGTTACTGACGCCGTGATTACAGTGCCGGCTTATTTCAATGACAGTCAGCGCCAGGCTACCAAGGATGCCGGAACCATTGCCGGACTGAATGTATTACGCATCATCAACGAGCCGACAGCTTCATCTCTAGCCTACGGGATGGACAAGAAGAAAGAGGAAACCATTGCCGTATACGATATGGGTGGCGGTACATTTGACATCTCTATCCTGGAGCTCGGCGAAGGTACTTTCCAGGTCAAATCGACCAACGGAGATACCCACCTCGGCGGCGATGATATCGACCAGAGGGTAATAGACTGGTTATGTGACGAGTTCAAGAAAGAAAGTGGTATAGATTTAAAGCAGGACAGAATGGCATTACAAAGGCTCAAAGATGCTGCCGAGAAGGCGAAGCGCGAACTCTCTACAGTCGCGCAGACGGATATAAACTTGCCCTTTGTCACTGCCGATGCCTCCGGTCCCAAACATCTGAATATCAATCTGACACGGGCAAAGCTGGAGCAGTTGTCAATCGACCTGCTGGAAAAAAGCCTGCAACCGTGCCGTCAAGCCCTGGATGATGCCGGCCTCACAGTAGCCAAGATTAATGACGTGATTCTGGTCGGTGGCTCAACACGGATGCCCAAGGTCCAGGACATGGTACGGCAGTTCTTTAACAAGGAGCCGATAAAGGGTATAAATCCTGATGAAGCTGTAGCCCTAGGAGCAGCTATTCAGGCAGGAGTGCTCAAGGGAGACGTCAGAGAAGTCCTCCTGCTTGATGTTACACCGCTTACTCTCAGCATAGAGACTTTAGGCGGAGTGGCCACAGCGCTTATCCCGCGTAACACTACCATCCCCACTTCAAAGAGCCAGATTTTCAGCACAGCGGCCGATAATCAACCCAGTGTTGAGATCAATGTGCTTCAAGGAGAGCGACCAATGGCGGCAGATAATAGAAGCCTTGGGCGCTTTATGCTCGATGGGATCCTACCAGCGCCGAGAGGCGTACCCCAAATTGAAGTCTCCTTTGATATCGATGCCAATGGAATCTTAAGTGTACGGGCTCAAGACAAGGGCACTGGCAAGGAGCAGAAAATTACTATCACTGCATCCAGTGGTCTGAGCAAGGAAGAGATAGACAAGATGGCACGTGAAGCTGAAGCTCATGCCGCTGAAGATGTGAAAAAGAAAGAGGAGATAGAGGCTCGCAACGAGGCCGACAGCCTTATCTATACTATTGAACGCGTCCTCCGGGAACAGGGCGACAAGGTTCCTGGTGATTTAAAGCAGGAAATAGAAGGAAAGATAGCTGCAGCACGCTCTGCCCTGCAAGGTACGGATGTAGACTATATCCGCAATACTACGCGAGAACTATCCGAATTGATGCAAAAGATCGGCAGCGCGGTTTACCAGCAGGCTGGGGCACCACCTCCTCCAGGCCAGGAACCTCCACCAAGTGAAGAACCTCCCCCCGGTGACGAAGGCACCCCTGGTGAAGAAGGTACTGTAGAAGGCGAGTTCAGAGAAGTATAAAGCTCGATTCACGGGAGATGGAGGTCTCCACCTGGCAGGTAGCGGTATGTCAAACAAGGCAATTGCCCGACACCTGTCTTTTCCGAGCGTACAATAGACGGCTATTTCCACTCTATATTCAGCAAGATGGCAGTCCATTCTCGAACAGAAGCTATTTACAAAGCTCTGGGAAAGGGGTGGACAAGCCTGTCCTGAAACAGGACTCCCAAAATAGCTAACCAGGCACTCGGTCCCTGAGTTACCATAAATGATAGGGCTCCACCTTTGTTCTGCTATGCCCTGTAGACTCCGAATGCTTTAAACAGGTAAACTATAGGTATGGGCAGAACAGCCCGCCAACAATTGACCTTCATAGGGAAAAGTAATATCACCCTTAACGGCCAGACTATTTCTTACAGTATTAAGCGCAGCACGAGAGCCAGGCTTGTCAGGCTTGAAATGAGACGAGAGACAGGCCTTACAGTAGTTATTCCAGACAGGTATACTATTGAGCGGCTGCCACTCATTCTAGAGGAAAAGCGAAACTGGATCCTGAGAAAGTTTTCAGAGTACTGTGAAGCTCAACCATATCATGAAGAAAAGGAACTTAAAAGTGGTGATACGGTCCCTTACCTGGGGCAGGATTTGGTGATAGAAAAACAACAAAACATCGGGAATGCTGATGGTATAACGTTAAAACAGAACAGGCTAGCGGTGAGTCTCAGGTCGACCAGCCGGTTTAACACGGCACTCGAGCAGTGGTATCGAGTGCAAGCGGCAAGAGTAGTGAAGAAAAAGATAGATGAACTAAGCCATCGATTGGGGCTCACCTACAACCGGCTTTTTATACGCGGCCAGAAAACACGCTGGGGTAGCTGCTCACATAAAGGCAACATCAGCGTCAACTGGAAGCTAATAATGGCACCGGAGCCCGTTATTGACTATGTTATTATCCATGAGCTTGCTCATTTGAAAGAAATGAATCACACAGACAGGTTCTGGGAGTTGGTAGCCCAGTACTGCCCGCGATATCGTGATCACAAGAAATGGCTTAAGGAACACGAGTCTAATCTCTCCATCAAACCATCTTTTTAAGGTAACACTGCTTCAACACTTTCCATCCCCATTCGGCAGCTTATACAAACTTTATACAAAGAGTAACCTGACTAATAATAAATAAAATCACCATGATACCTCGTCTGCCCTGCTTGTACAATATCAATATCAATCAATCGGATTTTCGTTTCATTACCATCCTATAGTAGAATACATAAAAATTAAGGAGATTATCATGGAATGGCAGCAGTTAATTATCGATGGATATGAGCGGGTGTTGCAGACACTGGAAAAATCACTTGAAGGGCTTACCCAGGCCGATCTGGATAAACAGCCCAATCCTGATTGTAACAGCATGGGCTGGCTTGCCTGGCATCTGACCCGGGGGCAGGACAGGCAGATAGCCAGCTTTACGGGGGAAGAGCAACTCTGGATTAAGGATGGGTGGTATGCCAAATTCAACCGCCCTCCCGATGCTAAAGACACCGGTTTTCGCCATAGTTCTGAAGATGTAAGGGCGTTTAAATCACCTGATGTTAAAACCATCCTGGAATACCATCGAGCTGTGCTGGAGCGGTTAAAGAGCTATATTAGCAGCCTTTCCGCCGCCGATCTCGATCTTGAGTTGAATGAGCCGTGGTTCCAACCGCTGCCAACGGTTGGGGTACGCCTAGTGAGTGTGATGAGCGATGAGCTCCAGCATGCTGGCCAGATAGCCTACGTGCGTGGTCTGCTGAAAGGCAAAGGCTGGTCGAACATTTAGACGACGATAAAACAGTAATAAAAACAGATTGAAAGACGGCCGATGCCCGGTGCCAGAACGGGGAAATGACGTATACTTTTTTCTGCCGGTTATTTTTCTATATTGAACAACCATTGTTGTCTGAGAGCGGGATCACCACACCGGCTTGAAAAGGCTATCAGATACCAGTTCGTACCTGTGCTAAAAATAGAAATTTTTTTACTGGCATCTCACGTGTCAACCAGGGACCGAATCCCTCGTATACTCTTTTATCCGGAGTGGTATTTCGCTGTTAAAAAAGACAACTGTGAGGGCTATTGACAGTATGAGTTAAAATAAAACAACACGAGGTCCTGTATTCCAGATCAAGGGAGGTACTACAAACAATGGCCAAATCGGGAACAAAGACAGACGGTCTGTTAATAGGTATATTGGCTATAGCTGCCGGTGTTTTGATACTATGGGGACATCTCTCACTCACACTGGTGGTCGGTTTGTATCTTATTATTTATGGCATATTAGCAATTATGCCTATCTTGTTAACTCACAAAAGTAGTATAATTAGAGTATCTCTTAAAATGAGGAGGTACTCTAAATGTGTAGTGTTTTATCAACTGCCATAGTAGGAAAAGCTGTAGAGTTAACAGGAATATGGGGAGTAAAGTATATGTTGAAAATAATGAGTTCAGGAATTTTACAAAGAATAAAATCTCAAATGATGATTGATGTTCCAGAAAGTGGACATTTTGTAAGGTATGGTGAAGCAGAGAAAAGTATATCTTTTAAAGTGATTTTTACTAGACCTTATCCAGCTAAATTAGCTATTACACACATTGACTATCAGATTCTTTATGGGAACAAGGTCAGACAAAGAAATCAATGGAAAAAATCAATCATTCTTGACAAGGATACTTTAAGAGTTCCGATAGAATTATTTTACTATCCTCTTGAATCACCATTAGGAATACCTGCATCTCCAAGCGGTTGGAAGTTGACTGGAATCACTACTATAGAATGTATATATGGTAGATTCGAAAAGGAGTTTGAATCCAAAGTTCTTACTGTAGATTGCTCTATTCCGTGGGAAAAATTGGCAAATGAGGTTCAAAATGCCTAGACCAGATTTCCCGAAGACATTATTCGAGTTCCAGAAGTGGTTCCCAAACGAAGAAGCCTGTTTAAAGTTTCTGATTCAGTCCCGATGGCCTGACGGATTCGTTTGTCCTAGGTGTGGCCGCAAGGAATACTACTGGATATCTACTCGTAAGCTATTACGTTGTAAGAAATGTGGATATGACGCATCGGTAACAGCAGGCACTGTTATGCACCGAAGTAAACAACCTCTTAAGACCTGGTTTCATGCTGCCTATCTAGTTACAACTTATACACCTGGAATGTCAGCCTTGCAGTTTCAAAGGCAGATGGGATTATCTAGCTATCAAACAGCCTTTACTATGCTACATAAGCTGCGTGCAGGAACAGTCAGAAAAGGCAGAGATAAACTCACTGGAACAGTAGAAGTAGACGAAAGCTATATAGGCGGAGAGAAAGCAGGCAAACGTGGCAGAGGAGCAGAAAATAAGGTTCTGGTAGTTGGAGCAGTAGACATTAGAGGCAAGTATGCTAATCGTCTCCGTCTCAAAGTAATCCCAAATGCTTCAGGAATTACGTTACTTAGCTTCATTAAATCAAATGTCGAGACAGGTTCTACTGTAAAGACAGATGATTGGCCTAGCTACTCTGGTCTTGCTAAAGCAGGTTACAAACATAGCATAGTGACTGACTTACCACATATTCATAGAGTATTCTCTAATCTGAAAACTTGGCTATTGGGTACACATCATGGAGCAGTGAGCAAACAGCATTTACAGGCATATTTAAATGAGTTTACCTTCAGATTCAACAGGAGAAAGACTCCAATGGCCGCATTTCAAACGGCGCTCGGATTAGGTACACAACGATTGGGACCTACTTATAAAGGATTGTATAGCGTTGCTAAAGATGGGAAGTGGAAACACCCAACAAATCCATTACTTAAGATTTTAGGAGCAACTAAATGAAGGGTGCAGGATTCGGAGGAGTTACGTTCACAGAGAATCGCTATCCGTTGACGGATTCGCTATCTCCGCCGAAGGCCTCGTCAGGCGAACGTAACTCCTCCGAGTGGAGATTCGGTTGTTCTAGACCAACCGAAGACCTGCACCCACTTTATTTTAGCATAGTTGTCAATGAGATATTGGTGAGGCAACTAGATAGGCATGTTAGCAATTATAAGGAGGTAACATTGTAATGTTTGGACTACCTGGAGGCGGTCTAATATGGGGCATCTTGACCCTCATCTTCGGAATCATAGTGATGATTTTCCCACGGATACTTAATTATCTCGTTGGAATTTGGCTCATTATTGCAGGCGTTTTAGCTATTATCGCTGCTGTTTGAAATACTACAAACCGGAGAACGCCTATCTGAATGAGGCTCCACACCTATACTGGCAGCCTTATTACTGATTAACAGTACTGCAAGGTGAGCTGTGTGTTACTCAGGCACTTCAGGCTCCAGTTATAAAGACTTGGCAGGTAATTTGCAGTCTTATGGACCATACCTGCAAGAGCGGCTATAGGACTATGCCCAGAAATCCAAGGCACTGGAGTAAATCCGATTACTAAATTTGTTCCCAAGGTTTCTCTGTAATAGCTGTGATTGGCAGGACTGGAAAAGGCATCATGTTCGCAGTCAAGGCCAACCGGGATAGTACCCGGCAGCACCAGTTCAAAAACGGAAACAGGTCAATATTCGATTAAAGAGGAAAAGTCCCTTTTAAATGCGGATACTTTAAAAGCACAGATGTCAGGAACAGAATAAATGTATCTGGATGTCTGCAGTAGCTTGCATTCCTACCTGCCTTGAGTTAGAATGGCTTCACCAGCATGTTTTCAAAGGTCTGTACAATGACGGATTTTACCGAGTTATATAATCGTCTACAGGAAGAGCGGCAGCATTTGCTCGATGAGCTGGCGCAATTGAGCGTCACCGTCGGACCAGCTGATGAACGACGCGAAGGAAGCCCATTCGGTAAAAGGGAAGAGGAAGCGACCGAAGTTTTTGAATTCGGAAAAAGGTTAGCCCTGGAGCAACAGCTCAGAGGAGCACTGGCAGACATAGACCACGCTATTGAAAAGTACAAAGCGGGCACATATGGTATATGTGACCGTTGTGGTCAGGCCATAGACCCTGCCAGGCTTGAAGCGCTGCCCCATGCAAACTTATGTTTGAATTGTAAGGCACAACAGATGAAAGATTTCAGGAGCCGATCACTACGGTAAAGTGTGGAGGCAGTGGACTTTTTTAATTACTGCTGTCTTCGTGCTGGCCATAGATCAAATAACCAAGCTATGGCTGCGGTCTGTATTACGTCCGGGAGAATCACTTCCCGAAATCGGCTCCCTCACTGTAACCCATATACATAATACCGGCTCAGCCTTTGGTCTATTTGCCAATCAGGCCTTCCTGCTAAGCCTGATTGCCGTAGTCGGGCTCGTTGTTATTTTACTGTTCTATCGTCACCTTTCTCAATCCAGTATTTTAGGCAACATAGTGCTGGGCCTGGTTTTCGGAGGCGCAGTGGGCAATCTGACCGACCGCATCCGGCTTGGTTATGTTACCGACTTCATTTACATCCGGCTGTGGCATGACTTTTACTGGCCAGCGTTTAATATCGCCGATTCAGCTATAACTATCGGCGTACTGGTACTTATCTGCTCCATTATTCTAGGGCTGAAGAAAGAGAATGGTCACCCCTCCTGAGCCGGAACTCACCACTGTCCAGGTCACCGCACCGGAGGAACGCCTGGATAAATACTTGGTCAAAGAATACCCTGCACTGTCACGCTCGCACCTCCAGAAGCTGATAGATAATGGCTCTATTCTGATCAACGGATCAGGAGCGAAACCAGGCCAGAGATTGAATATCGGAGATAAAATAAGCATCAGCTTTCAATATCCGGAGATAGCCGTTCCTACTGCTGAACCTATCCCGCTGAACATAGTATATGAGGATAACGACCTTATTGTAGTAAACAAGCCAGCAGGACTAACCGTACATCCAGCTCCCGGGCACACCAGTCATACGCTGGTCAATGCAATCTTAGCCCATTGTCCTGATCTGGCTCATTTTAGTGACTCGTTGCGACCGGGTATAGTTCACCGGTTGGATAAGGATACTTCCGGGTTGATAATTGTTGCCAAAAACTATTCTGCTCAGCAGGACTTGATCAAACAGTTTAAAGCCCGCCTGGTCTCCAAAGGATATCTTGTCCTGATAAAGGGCAGGTTGAGCCCAAACAGAGGGACCATCGAGGGACCCATAGGTCGCGACCCGTCAAACCGTAAACGCATGGCAGTAGTAACCGATGGCAAACAGGCCTGGACCAGCTATCTGGTTAAAGAATACCTGGATAACTACACGCTGCTCGAGGTCTCTATTGAGACCGGTCGGACTCATCAGATACGTGTTCATCTGTCCGCCATCGGGTATCCGGTTGTCGGTGATCCAGTCTACGGTGTCAAGTCGGCTTATCTTAAGCGGCAGTTCGTACATGCTTACAAACTGGGATTCCGCCTGCCATCTTCGGGTAACTACCAGGAATTTACCTGCGAATTACCCCGGGACTTGAAGTATGCACTTAAGCTTATCTCCGCGACATGATGATAGATATACAAGGTCCACTTATAGTGATGAGCGGAGCAAAGCCGCATATAAAGACCTTAACGTCTGTTCGTTTTCGGACAGTTCCAAAAGCTCTGTCTGCAATCATACGTTCAATAACCCGGTACAGGTAGTGGAAGCTATTGCCTAAAGATATGATAATATGCTACATTGTAGTGAGTACAAGGTGTTTGAAATGATGGACCCTGATAAATCATACAGCCAGCTTAAGAAGGAGCAAATGGGAAGAGAGGAAGACCTTCTATCCAGGATTCTCGGCAGTGGCGAGGAGTTGAAGCATCTGGCCAGTTTTGAAGCTGATCTGGGCGTACGGCGAAATGAGATCCTGTTTAAAGTGCAGGTGGAAACAGAGGATACCAAGAACGCCTTAAGACAGGCAGAGCAGCTCGTCGAACGGCTTAAGAAGCACTTGGCCCAGTTAGAAGGCCTGCACCGCATCCTGACAAAAAAGTAAATTTTCTCAGGTATGCACGGAAAAATTCCTCTTTTTTCCTGTTGCACTTCTTTAATCAGTTAGTGTAATGTTGTTATTACCTTATTATGTTTTAGCAGTGAATTGACTTACTGGTAACAATAAGTACCTTCTAAGAGGAGTCAGGATTGGAAAAGAAGCCAGAAGAGTTTGCTCTAGAATACGCTGGCTTCTGGATTAGGTTCGGGGCAGGCATAATCGATCTCTTTATTCTACTGGCTGTCCCATATAGTATTTGTCTTACAGTTTATAAATTTTCCGCACTTACCATAGATACAGTCCAGATACATCTCCCGATTATCGCAATCTGTTTCGTATTATGGTTCATACTAATAGTTGCCTACTTTACCGGGTTCTGGGTATGGCGGGGACAGACGCCGGGGAAGATGGCTACGGGGATAAAAGTGATCCGCACAGATAGCTCTCCGGTTGCCGTGCAGTTTGCGCTTCTCCGTTATCTGGGCTACCTTATATCCACCATAACAGTGTTCGCGGGCTTTATCTGGATTGCCTTTGATAGCCGTAAACAAGGGCTCCATGATAAAATTGCGGATACCTATGTGGTAAAATTACCGGTACGGCAAGTAATACTTAAAGAGTCTTATGCTGGAAGCAGAGTTAGCTGACTTGAAAACGACGGTGAGAGTCCGCTTTGCTCCCAGTCCCACCGGTTACCCGCACCTTGGCAACATACGGACCGCCCTGTTTAACTGGCTTTTTGCCCGTCACAACAACGGCACTTTTATTCTCCGCGTTGAAGATACGGATGTTACCCGCCAGGTAGAAGGAGCCATAGACATAATCCTGGACAGTTTGCGCTGGCTGGGGCTCGATTGGGATGAAGGTCCCTATTTCCAGTCAGAGAGACTGAGCAGCTACCACGAGATAGCTGACCGGCTGGTCAGGGAAGAGCTGGCTTACTCCTGTTACTGCTCGCCGCAGCGGCTGGACTCGGTGCGTGAGGAACAGAGGAAACGTAAGCAGCCACCGGGCTATGACCGCCACTGCCGCCACCTGACCCGGGAAAAAAGAGCCGAAATGGAGGCAAGCGGCATCACCCCGGTGGTACGTTTCAAGTCACCTCCGGAAGGACAGACCTCGTTCAATGACGTAATACGCGGTGAAATAGTGTTTGATAACAGTACACTGGACGATTTTGTCCTGCTTAAATCAGATGGCTATCCCACCTACCACCTGGCAAACATAGTCGATGACCACCTGATGAACATTTCTCATGTCCTCAGAGCAGATGAATGGCTTTCCAGCACGACACGCCATATTTTGCTGTACCAGTCCTTGAACTGGCAGCCGCCGCAATTTGCCCATCTGCCCATGATCCTTGGTCCCGACCGGGCAAAGCTGAGCAAACGGCACGGCGCTACGGCTATAAACGAGTATAAAGACCAGGGTTACCTGCCAGAAGCAATGGTCAACTTTCTGGTGCTGCTCGGCTGGTCACTGGACGATAAAACAGAGCTTTTCCAGCAGCAGGAGATAATCAATCATTTCTCTTTAGACCGGGTAAGCAAGACTGCGGCAGTGTTTAATAAAGATAAACTCGATTGGATGAACGGAGTCTATATCCGCGGCTTAAGTCCCGAAGACTTTGCCAACAGGTCAACTCCATTTTTAGAGCAACATTTGCCACCAGAAGTCAGCAGACCTCTGGACAGCAACTACATACGTCTTATTATGCCTCTTCTCCAGGACAGGGCTAAAACACTGGCAGAAGTACCACAGCTAAGCGAATTCTTCTTCACCGAAGAAATAGACTACGATCCCGGTCTGCTTTTACATAAAATCGAGCATACCGTGGCGGTGAATGCTCTTCAAGCCGCCATGAACAGGCTGGAAACTGTAACAGACTGGGCCACAGGTTCTCTGGAAGGAGTGCTTCGTCCCCTCGCCGCTGAGCTTGACCTCAAGACCGGTGTATTTTTCGGGCTGCTGCGTGTGGCGACTACGGGAAGGACGGCTGCTCCGCCACTGTTTCAGACTATGGAAGTGCTGGGCAGGGAACGGTGCTTCAAACGGTTAACGACGGCCCTGGATAAACTTTCTACCCGCTGAAAAGCCGGGAGTCGAGGCGCTTATCTGAAAACTCTCCTCCGGACTCTTATTGCCATCACGGCCGCACAGCGTCCTGGTACGCCGGCATACTTTTTACTGTCTTTGACAATTGGGGCAGAAGTAGCTGCCGCGGTTTCTGACGACAATTCTTTGAACGGTGGTGCCGCAGTCGGGGCAGGGCACACCGGGGCGGTGGGCAACCCGGAAATCGAAGTGTGCCGTGCCCGGCTCACCACCCGGACGCTTATAGGTATCGACACTGGCGCCCTTATTGTCTACTGCCGACCTCAAGACATTCACAATCGCAGTATGGAGGTCCTTGATTTCATCAGAAGATAGACTACCCGCTTTTTTCAACGGATGGACTTTTGCCGCAAACAGGGCTTCATCGGCGTACATATTACCGATACCGGCGATAACGGCCTGATCCAGTAGAAACGCCTTGACCGGCGTCTGCCGCCCCTGTAACCGCCTGGCCAGTTCGCCCACCGTGAATTCGGCACTCAGCGGCTCGATGCCAAGCCTGTCCATGACTGCTCTATCATCTTCAGCCAGCCACAGCCTTCCCAGCCGTCTCCGGTCACTGAAGACGACCCGGCTGTCATTATCAAACTGAAAAAGAGCCCTGGTATAACGGTCGACCTGAGCGGGATTCAGCAGCAGCGCTCCGGTCATCCTGAGGTGGATAATCAGCACTCCGCCACCGGAGATATGGAAAATCAGATACTTGCCTCGGCGCTCAAGGTTATCGACTCTCTGCCCCATCAGTTTGAGACAGAATTCCTCAACCGGCGGCTGCAGGACCGCTCTGACATCATAAATGGTAATTTCGCTAAACTGCCGCCCGGTTACATGGGGTAAAAGCTCGTTTTTTATTGTTTCTACTTCAGGAAGCTCAGGCAACTCCCGTCTCACCTCCCTGATTTCTTTGGATTCACCATCGGCCGACTGGTACCAGTCACGCACCCCTATTGTAACGTAAAACCGTTCGACTATGAAACAGGTGCCGGGTACAATATTTATCAACCACTGCAGTTTACAGGGAGAGCAGGTCATCTGAATCTTATGCCATTGATTTATTATGGAGCTTTAAAAATATTCCGGTTCAATTTTTAAATCTATCCTTAATAATGAATATACCCGTGCATCTACTATCTAATCAGATACATCTATTTCAAATTTCCTGCCAAATCCCTCCATCCAGGACTGTTATTTCCTACCATTTATGGCATACTGAAAGGAGAGGTACGCATGAGAAAAGGTCTATTTGTTATTCTCGTCCTGCTACTGACATCGATAATCGCTGTTTTTCCTTCCTGTGAGGGAAAGCTGGAGCTGGAATGCCCGGATGGTTGCGAATGCCTCACCAGGGCTGAGGCAGAGGAGCTCGGCTATACCCTGTGCCAGGGAAGGGAAACCGGCTGTGGAATCCTGGCAGATGGTACTCCCAAGTTTTGCTATAAGAAAACAACCGCAGTATGTCCGCCGGACTGTGTCTGTTTAACACAACTTGAAGCAAAGAAACTCGGCTTGA
>CAZQRP010000003.1:178989-218183 GCA_964596125.1 uncultured Dehalococcoidales bacterium
GAAATACCCGGTACTGCTTCGAAAAACCGGTGGGATGCCCGCCGGACTGTGTCTGCCTGACACAACTGGAAGCAAAGAAACTCAGTTTAAAGCCCTGCGGCGGCACGCTTACTGCGTGCGGGACTAATGCTGCCGGTGAAGTCATGTACTGCTTCGAGAAGCCGGTGGGATGCCCGCCGGGATGTGTCTGCTTAACACAACTAGAAGCAAAGAAACTCGGCCTGGTCCCATGTGGTGGCAAGCTGATAGAATGCGGACGTAATGCCGCCGGTACCATCATGTACTGCTTTGAGAAACCGGTAACGGAGACTACTTGCCCCGTCGGGTGCGCGTGTTTAACCGAGCTCAAGGCGAAGGAGCTTGGATACGTGCTGTGCAACGGGCAGAGGACGTTGTGCGGTCATGATGCCGCTGGAAATCCGAAATACTGCTTCGAACAGCGCTCAGCCGAACCGTCCGGCTGTCCTGCAGGCTGCGTGTGTGTAACCGAGGCTGAAGCAAAGAAGTATGGTTACAAGCTATGCGGAGGCAAAAAGACTCTCTGCGACTATACTTCTACTCAGATACCGAAGTACTGTTACCAGAGGTAGCTGAATACGGGTATTGTGAACAGTTCTACTGAGGAATAGAGCTAAAATGCCTCCTGGAGCGCTCTATGCCCGGAGGACTTGAGACAGAGCCGCGGCCGCCGGTCTAGCCCATTTCACCCCAGTTTTTACCCAGCTTGATGTCAATTTTTAAGGGCACGCTGAGCGTCATCGCCTGCGGCATTAATTCAGAGACTAATCCCTTCATGCTATCGATCTCCCCGGGGGGCACCTCAAAGACAAGCTCATCATGGACCTGGAGAATCATCTTACTCCTCAAGCCCCGTTTCCCCATCTCACGGTAAATGTCGATCATGGCGACTTTTATGATATCGGCAGAAGTACCCTGCACCGGCATATTTATCGCCATTCTTTCAGCGGCTTCCCTGATCTGTCTATTCGGCGACTTTATCTCGGGTATATAGCGCCGTCTGCCCATCACCGTCTGCACATACCCCAGTTCCCTGGCCTGCTCCTTTGTTGTTTCAATATAGTCCTTTATTTTCGGGTACCTGGCAAAATAAGAATTAATAAAATGAGATGCCTCCTCCCGGCTGAACTCGGTTGCCTGTTCGAGGCCATAATCGCTCATGCCGTAGATAACACCGAAATTCACCGTCTTGGCCACACGACGCATGTCTGCGGTAACCTCGCCGGGGGGAACATTGAACACCC
Organism: uncultured Dehalococcoidales bacterium; assembly: GCA_964596125.1. Taxonomy (GTDB): domain Bacteria; phylum Chloroflexota; class Dehalococcoidia; order GIF9; family UBA5629; genus CAZQRP01. The sequence continues at coordinate 180,252 of CAZQRP010000003.1, forward strand.
GGGCAGCCGTAGAAGTGTGAATGTCTTCATCCCTGATGAAGGTGGCAATGAGCTCTGTATCCTGGCAGATGTGGGCTAACGCCCTCAAGTCTATTTGAGAGTAATCTGCTGATAGAAGGTACCACCCCGGCTCAGCGATAATAGCCTGCCTTATCCTGGCACCCATTTCACCCCTGATAGGAATGTTTTGCAGGTTCGGCTCGCTGGATGAGAGCCGGCCGGTCGTCGTGCCCGTCTGATTGAAACTGGTATGTACTCTCCCCGTTTTAGGATTAATCAGGGAGAGAAAAGAATCGGTATATGTCGATTTTAATTTTGCCAGTTGACGGTATTGCAAAACGAGCTCGATAATAGGGTGAGTCCCTGCCAGTTCCTCCAGCGTCGATGCATCGGTTGAATAGCCGCCTTTTGTCCTGCGTGACCTGGGGAGCCCCAGCTCTTCAAAAAGGACGCTCGACAGTTGCTGTGACGAGTTTATATTGAATCTATGGCCGAGGCTGTTATATATTTCTTTTTCCAGCCCCAGCATGTCCTTTTCCAGACTATACGACATGTCCCGCAGCAACCCAGTATCCAGAGCAACTCCGCTTCTCTCCATAGCTAACAGCACCGGGACCAGAGGCATTTCCACCTCGCTGAAAAGCTGCCACAGTCCTTCCTGGTTCAGCCTGGAGTTGAATATGCCTTTTAACCTCAGCGTCATATCGGCATCGGCACAGGCATACTCCGCTGCATCCGCTATATCAACAAGGGCCATGGAAATTTGCCGGGCACCTTTACCGATTAAATCGGTAATAGGCATCATCTCTATACCCAGCTTATTGAAAGCCAGTGCTTTGAGCCCCAGTGATTTCTCGCCTAGCAGGTGGGCAGCAATCATCGTATCGAAACCCAGGTTCTCAAGCGTTATGCCGTGCTGGGCGAGCACCAGCATGTCATATTTACCGTTCTGGGCTATTTTGGATACCTTCTTATTTTCGAGAAGCGGCTTTATGACGGCGATAACCTCGGATAAGGGTAGCTGGGTCAGGCTGCTTAAAACCTGATGTCCTACCGGAATGTAACAGGCCTCACCCGGCGTTACTGCCAGTGAAATGCCGACAAGGTCTGCCGTCATAGCTTCTTTACTGGAAGTTTCCAGGTCGATGGCAAACTCTCCGGCTGCCGCCAATTGACTGACAAGGTTATCGAGGCCTTCCGCTGTGTTGATTATACGGTAATCGCCTTTATGCGCTTCCCGGCTGTAAGCCACGGTTGGACTCCCCCGAAGCTCCTCCGGCAGGCTGGACAGCAAGCCGACAAACTCCAGCTCACGGAACAGGTCGACGACACGATTACGGTCATACGTGCTGACCGCACAGGTATCCAGGTCCAAAGTTACCGGTACATCGGTAACAATTGCCACCAGTTCCCTATTTTGAAACGCCTTTTCTTTATGCTCACGAAGAAGGCCCTGCAGTCTGGGAGGAGTTACCTCTTCGATACGGGCATAGATTGCCTCGATAGTTCCGAATTGCTGCAGCAGCTTCGCTGCCGTCTTCTCTCCAATGCCCGGGATGCCGGGAATATTATCCGAAGGGTCGCCGGTCAACGCTTTGAGGTCGACAAGTTGTTCAGGATATATACCATATTTTTGCTGGACTGCGGCCTCGTCCCAAATCGCAGTGTCACTAAAGGTCCTCCCCGGTTTCAGCACTTTCACCGCAGGTGATACCAGTTGCAGCATATCATTATCGCCGGTCACAATCATAGTATTTATACCCTGCCGGCTGGCCTGCTTGCTCAGAGCGCCCAGGATATCATCAGCCTCGTAGCCGTCGATCTCAAATGTGGGAAGATGAAACGCATCGGCCAGTTGATGGACCCGTATTATCTGGCTGACTAGCTCCCCTGGAGTTTCGGGCCGTTGGGCCTTGTACTGCTCAAATTGTTCATGCCTGAACGTAGGTGCTGGTCTATCGAAGGCAACTGCCCAGTGTGTCGGCTCTGTCTCCCTTAACACTTTCAGTAATGTGCTGGCAAAGCCTCGAACGGCATTAACCATTTCTCCTGTTTTCAGCAGTGTCAGTGGAGGCAGTGCATGAAACGCTCTATGTACCAGAGCATTTCCATCAAATAGCAACAGCAGAGGCCTGTTTTTCATCATACCTCTCATCATTGTGAGAGAGTGCTGAAAAAAGTAAGTTCAATCCCCCAGTCCTGGGGCAATTTTAAAGCTGAGGGCACTCCTGGACGATCAAACGCCGATTATATCGGGGACACCTCTTTTTCAGCAGTCTCTTTAATTATTTCAGGGTTATTATATACCATCTTGACAACCATGCTATACTGAAAAGCACTTCGCTGAGGAGGCAATGTGAAATCAAGAGATTTACTGTCTGTAGCCGATTTAAGCACTGAAGAAACTGAAGGGCTTATCGATAAAGCCTTGAAAATGAAGCAGGAGCTAACTCCCAAGCTGCTATCCGGGAAAGTTATGGCTCTCCTCTTCGAAAAACCTTCGTTAAGAACACGAGTCAGTTTTGAAGTAGCAATACATCAGTTAGGGGGCCATTGTCTTTACCTGTCTCCTGATGAAGTAGGTATTGGCAAGCGAGAACCGATTGCCGACGTGGCTCAGGTGCTCTGCCGTTATGTCGATGGCATAATTGCCCGTACCTTCTCTCACCAGACTCTACAGACCCTGGCTCTGCACTCAAGCGTCCCGGTAATCAATGCCCTCTCCGACGTAGAGCATCCCTGCCAGGCGCTGGCAGATATCCTCACCATTTACGAAAAAAGAGGGGGACTCCGCGGTCTAAGCCTGGCATTTATAGGTGATGGTAATAACGTTGCTCACAGCCTGCTTTTAGCCGCTTCACTAACCGGCATTAACTTTCGAATTGCTTCCCCTGCCGGTTACGAGATGAAAAAGGAAATAGTACAGACCGCTCAACGGATTGCCGTTCATACGGGCAGCCAGATTGTTCTAACCGAGGACTATCGCCAGGTAGCGAAAGACGCCGACATAGTCTATACCGATGTCTGGACGAGCATGGGGCAGGAAACCGAGGCTGAGCAGCGTCGCACTGCATTCTCCGATTACCGGGTAGATGCACATTTACTTTCACTGGCAAAAAAGGATGTACTGTTTATGCACCCTCTGCCAGCTCATCATGGAGAGGAGATTGCTAGTGGGCTTCTGGACCATCCCAGCTCAGTAGTCTTTGATCAGGCTGAAAACAGGCTTCATTTACAAAAGACATTGATGGCTGAAATGTTTCGGTATACTGGACGAGACAAATAGCACGTGGTATTCTTTACATTGGCAAGTTGTTCATAAAGCTATTAGTACCGCACAGTAGTAGTAAATCGATGAAGCCTGTTATCGCTATAGTGGGGAGGGCCAATGTTGGTAAGTCAGCACTGTTTAATCGGCTGGCTGGCAAACCGCTAGCCATCGTCGAAGATCTGCCGGGAACGACACGAGACCGTGTCTTTGCAGACATCCACCTCCGGGGACGGGATGTGACCATAATTGATACCGGCGGGCTCGACCCGTTACCCAGCTCATCATTGAATCAAAAGATAAAATATCAGGTCGAGGCGGCTATCGCCGAAGCTGATGTTCTCCTGTTTTTAACTGATATCAGAGATGGAGTAATCAGCACCGACTGGGAGATAGCGGACCAGCTACGTAGCTGCGATAAACCGATAGTTCTGGCAGCTAATAAAGCAGACAATGCCAAATTGGAAAACCAGATAAGTGATTTTTACCAGCTAGGCTTAAACGTTCCGCTGGCGGTCAGCGCTCACCATGATCGCGGTATACATAACCTGGTGGACACCCTAATTCCGCTTCTCCCCGAGGAATCACCGGGCATTATCGATTCCACAAGGCCCAAGCTCGCTATTCTGGGCCGCCCCAATGCGGGCAAGTCAATGCTGCTTAACGCTATTGTGGGCGAGGAAAGGGTTATCGTTGACCCGGTCCCGGGCACAACCCGGGATGCCCTGGATACGGTTTTTAAGTATGACGGTCAGGAATTACTGTTGATAGATACTGCCGGCATCAGGCGACGTAAACGTGCCGGCGTAGGCATAGAATACTACAGCTTGATCCGGTCTTTGCGTTCCATTAATCGCTGCGATATTGCCCTGCTGGTTACAGATGCCACCGAACCTGTTACTGCCCAGGATGTCCATATCGCCGGCTATATAAAGGAAGCCTATAAAGGAATGGTGCTGATAATTAATAAGTGGGACCTGGTTTCCGGTTATTTTGAGAAGGAATATACCGAGCAGGTCAGGAAAAGGCTCAAATTCATAGCTCATGTGCCCATTCTATGCGTTTCCGCGAAATACGGGCACGGAGTGGACAAGATAGTACCCAGGGCATTAGAAGTCTGGCAGGAAAGGCAGAAACAATTACCGAACTCTGTGATAGATAAGCTTATCAAGCAAGCGGTGATGACTCAGGCGCCACCACGAAAAGGACTAAAAAGGTTAGAGGTTATCCGTGCTTATCAAAGTGGGACCAATCCACCAAGTTTTGCTTTCCTGGTGAATGATCCCGCACTGGTCCATTTTTCCTATCAGCGCTATCTGGAGAACAAACTCCGCCAGACTTTCGGATTTTCCGGTACATCTTTACGCTTCTTTTTCAAGAAAGCTCCCCGAAGAAAATTCGTAAAAACGGGAGGCCGGGCGGCGTGATAATCGGAAAATTTATCGCTGCCGCAATCATCGCTTATCTAATCGGGGCAGTCCCATTTGGCCTCATTATAGGCAGGTTATTAGGTAATGTCGATATAACCAAGCGCGGCAGCGGTAATATCGGTGGCACTAATGTAATACGCACTGTCGGCACAAAATCAGGGATTTTAGTGATTGTCCTTGACATGGCCAAGGCAGCAGCAGCAGTACTACTGGCCAGGACTATTGTAGGTGACAGCGTACTGCTGGTTGCCGGGGTTCCCCTGAACTATCACTATGCTCAAATAGCTGCCGCGTTAACGGTAATGGTAGGACATAACTGGTCAATATATATAAAATTTCGCGGCGGCAAGGGCTCTGCTGCTTACTTCGGAGGTTGGTTTGCCATCAATCCGGCAGTAGCCTTTTTCGGCGGTCTCATTTTATTTTTCACGGTAATCCGGACCCGATACATGTCAATAGGTTCCTTGCTCGGATCTGTAGGGATATTCTTTTTGCTGATTTTCCTGACCCTGGGACATGGATTCCCCCTTATATACCTGATTTACAGCTTCGTGGCGGCTGCCATAATAATTTATCAGCACCGCAGTAATATCGGCCGTCTGCAGACTGGCACGGAGCATGCGCTTTTTGGTAAGCTAAAAAAACGGATTCGCAAATAGACCATTTACAAACTGGTGACGATCATGAGTACTGTTGCAGTTATCGGTGCTACCACCTGGGGTACTACAGTTAGTGCTCTGATAGCAAAAAAAGAAATAAAGGTAACTATCTGGACAAGGACAGAAACCAGAGCGAAAGAACTCATTGAAGAGCAACGAAAACTGCCTTCAAAAACTGTTTATACCAGCTACATTTCCTTTACCGACAACGTCGAAGAAGCACTGCGCTCGGTCGACTTTGTAATCTGGGCAGTGCCGGCTCAAAGCCTGCGGCAAAATGTCAGAAAGATCGCCGGTTCTGTAACCGACAGTATGATACATGTGAGCCTGGCTAAAGGTCTTGAAGCGGATAGTGGTAAACGGATGTCAGAGGTATTGCTGGAAGAGATTAGCGCCACTGCACTGGAACAGATTAGCGTACTTTCCGGTCCAAACCTGTCTCAGGAGATCAGGCGGGGTTTACCAGCTACCTCGGTTCTGGCGGCCTGGAACAGTGAAGTAGCTGAGAAAGCACAGGGACTGTTATGTTCACCCAATTTCGCTGTTTTTACCAGTAACGACGTTGTCGGCGTGGAACTATGCGGGGCGCTGAAGAATATCATTGCTCTGGGAGCCGGGATGGTCGATGGGCTTGGCCTCGGTGATAACGCCAAAGCCACCTTCATCGCTTTGGGCTGGGACGAAGTCACCTCTCTTGGTGTGGCACTTGGAGCCAGGTCACCCACGTTTTATGGACTGGCTGGACTGGGTGATCTGATAGCCACCTGTGCCGGGCCTTTGAGTCGCAATCATTATGTAGGCCGGGAAGTTGCTACAGGCCGTTCTCTGACCGAAGTAAAAGCATCCATGTCCAATATCGCTGAGGGAATAGATACTACCGTCGCTGCACACCGGTTAGCCGGTAAACTGGGACTGGAAGTGCCGATTATTGACCTGATTTATCAAGTTTTATTCGAGTCCCTGCCGCCGGTAGAGATATCAAACCGGTTTAAAAATGGACTGAAGCCCGGGGCGGCAGCCTAAAAATCACTGAAGCCAGACTTGAATCTACGTTTTTTCCCATCCCGTTCTTCTTCGGGCAATTTGGCCTGGGGTAGTATTTTAGCTAACTCGATAAAAAGCTTTCGTTGATCGTTACTCAGAGAATAAGGAGTTACGATCCGAATCCCGATATGTTGGTCTCCTCTGCCCCTCCCATCGAGACGAGGTACACCTTTACCCTTCAGGGAGAATACTTTACCATTCTGAGTGCCCGCTGGTATCTTCAATGTTGTCTTGCCTTCCAGGGTAGGTACTTCCACGATATCTCCAAGAGCAGCCTGGGTAAAATTTATGGGAAATTCATATAAAATGTCATTACCGTCCCGTACAAAGAACTCATGAGATTTTATGGCAAAATTGATATAGACATCCCCCGGTAAGCCGCCGTAAATCCCGGCTTCGCCTTCGCCCCTGAGACGCATTCTGTAGCCCTCGTCCACACCGGCAGGAATATCGACTTTGAGCTTGCGTTTTGCTTTTTGTCTGCCATTGCCTCTGCATTGCGGACAGGGCTCAGTTACAATAGTGCCCTCCCCATCACATCGCGAGCATGTATTGACCTGTACAAAACGCCCGAAAAGACTTTGCTGGGTCCGGCGAACCTGCCCGCTGCCACCGCAATTAGGACATTTCTGACGATTTGTACCCGGTCTACTACCGATCCCATGACACGATGAGCACAGTTCAAGTCGAATGACTTCACATTCCTTGACTGTGCCGAATACAGCCTCCTCGAAAGTAAGGGACAGCCTGGTTTGCAGGTCAGCTCCTTTCTGAGGAGCACGCTGCCGACTCTGGGTTGTTGCTCCACCAAAAAAGGCGTCGAAGATGTCACCCAAACCGCCAAAACCGAAGCCACCAAAATCACTAAACCAGTCTGAGGTACCGGTGTGACCAAAACGATCATAGTGATTGCGTTTATCACTATTGGACAGGACTTCGTAAGCTTCGTTGATCTCCTTAAATTTCTCCTCTGCTCCATCCTCTCTATTATGGTCAGGATGATACTGGAACGCCAGCTTGCGGAAAGCCTTTTTTATCTGCTCATCACTGGCATTTCTGGGCACTCCAAGTACTTCGTAATAGTCCCGCTTTACGGCCATATTCATATACCTCAAATCTTCAGTATAGCTAATAATCCAAACCGAATGCAAATTTCAAAGGTGTTGTTTACAGGATCTGGAATTTGTCTTGGTCGGATTAACTGATGTATCATTGATTAACAACATGGAGGTGAATCTCAAACAACTTCTTTCTTCTCGCCAGAAGAGGAGGCTAAACCATAAAGGACTGACTGAAGCAGCAGTCCTTGTCCCCATCTTTTATAAGCAAGAGGAATATCATATCCTGTTTACACTCAGGAGCAACAGTTTAGCCCATCATAGTGGACAGGTTTCCTTTCCAGGTGGAACCTACAGTGAATCCGATTCCAATCTTCTTGATACAGCTCTCAGGGAGAGCTGGGAAGAGATCAGGCTGAATCCTGAAGACGTGGATGTTGTGGGGGAACTGGACGATACCCAGACAACAACCTCAGGCTTTATCATCACGCCCTACGTGGCTTTTATTCCTCACCCACATAAATTCACACCGAATCCTCATGAAATCATCGAGATCTTTGATATCCCGGTTTCGGCTTTGCTGAACGAGGCCAACTTCAGGCAGGAAAATCAGATTATGGACGGCAAGGCTTTTAATGAATATTTCTACGAGTACAATGGAAGAGTAATATGGGGTGCCACAGCACGCATTTTAAAACAACTTCTGGACATTTTTCAGTCAGCCGTTTGAACTCAGTAGCAATATCTTGACTCCCGGCCATTTTGTTACTCCCGCTAGCCAGTTTTGCCCTATCCTTACTTGCTTTCGGTGTGATACTTCAGCCTTTTTTATATGCCCGGTACATATCAATCGCTGGAGTAGAACTGCCATCGAAGATAGATAGCAGCCACTTCGGTACGATAAAGCTGTTATCCATCAAGTTTTGCCTGCTTCGCTTTACATTCAATTATCGGTGACAAGGTCCACAGCGTATAAGGTTGGTGACTTCACCTCCCGTTTACATTTGTTTGCCGCCAGCCATCCTGAATAAAATTTTCGACCTCTTTCACTATTTACTCCAATATACTTAACAATTTACTTTAAATTTTCTAATTAAAATATTGACATTATTATCCAAACTGATTATAATAAGAACATCGGGGTACGCTAATGGCAAATAAAGACTATTATAAGATTTTAGGGATTAGCCGTAATGCCACTGAAAAAGAAATAAAGCAGGCCTACCGTCGGCTTGCCCGTAAATATCATCCCGATGTTAATCCCGGTGACAAGTCAGCCGAATCCAAATTTAAAGAAATAAATGAGGCGAATGAAGTCCTTTCTAATCAAGAGAAGCGGAAGAAATATGATCAATTTGGTGACCAGTGGCAATCTGCCGATCAATTTACTAAAGCACGCCAGGGGACCCCGTGGAGCTCACGTAGAGGTGGTACGTATACCACCTTCGACTTTAGTGACCTTGGTGATATAGGCAGCATCTTCGATAACCTGTATCGTGGTTATGGTGCTGGTGCTGGAGCCGGTACAGCACGCCGTCCCAGCAGACCCAGCAGTACGCAACACCCGATAGAGGTGACCCTGGAAGAAGCCTACTACGGTGCAAAACGCACCTTTCAGCTTCAGACTGAAACTACTTGCTCTGTCTGTGGTGGAAGTGGCAGATCAGGCAAGTTCCGGGGTAGACCATGCACTAACTGTGGTGGTTCCGGCAGCGTTATAAAGCCAAAGCGTATTGAAGTAAAGATTCCACCGGGAGTCACGGAAGGTTCAAAGATACGATTAGCCGGTGAAGGCGGCATAGGTTACGGCGGTGCAAAAGGCGACCTTTACCTTATTGTAAAGATGTTGCCTCACAAGACCTTTGAGCGGAAAAAAGACGACCTCTATACAGATGTATCGGTGCCTTTATTCACCGCAGTACTCGGAGGTGAGGTGGAATTGCCGACCCTGAGAGGCAAACTGGCCCTTAAGATACCGCCGGAGACTCAAAATGGCAAGGTGTTTCGCCTGGCTGGAAAGGGCATGCCACGTCTGGGCAGTTCCTCATACGGTGATTTCTTCGTCAAAGCGAAGGTGACAATACCGGCAAAATTAACTCAACAGGAAAAACAACTTTTTGAGCAATTACGGGCACTTCGTCCCAATTAACTATTGCTATAGTGCTTTTTAAGGTGATAAGATAAAATGGCTTTGTCTGATTCTGAACCCAAATATGTAATCAGCATTGCTGCCAGAATAGTTGGCATCGAGACTCACACGTTACGTTACTATGAAAGACTGGGGCTGGTGCAGCCATATCGTTCGGAGGGGAATATCCGCTACTATTCAGAAAGCGATGTTGAGCTGCTACGACATATAAAGACGTTAATGGATGATCTTGGAGTAAATCCTGCCGGTGCCGAGGTGGTCATGCGTATGTCAAAAAAAATGGTAGAAATGCAGAAACAAATAAAGGAGCTGAAGGCTGAGATCGAGCATCTCAGACAGGACAAGCCCGAAGTGAAGAAAGGGGCGGGGAACAGGGAATAAGATGACACAGATATTGAATGTAGTGATTAACCAGTTCAAAAGGAATGTGGTGCTAAACTGGGGGAGATCATGAGACCGGAGAGATTTACCGAGCAGGCACTGGAAGTTATTACATCTTCCCAGGAGCTAGCTCTTCATTACAAGCACAGTCAGTGGGACGTGGAACATATATTCCTGGCATTACTAAAGCCGGAAGGTGGCCTGGCTTCACAGATACTGGAAAAGCTGGGCGTGGACACAGAAGCATTAAAAGCGAGACTTGACGCTGCCCTTGATAACGCACCGAAGATGACTCGTGAAAGTGCGCAGATTTATGAGACTCCGCGAGTTGCCAGCCTGCTGGAAAATGCCAACCAGGAGGCTAAGCAATTCCAGGATGAATTTATCAGCGTTGATCATTTGCTTATTGCCGTTGCGGGAGTAAACAGCGGTGATACAGCGACAATCGTGAAAGAGTTTGGCATTGACCGTGAAAAGATTTACCAGGCGGTAAAAGAGATTCGCGGCGGCCACAAGGTTGAAGACCGGAAGGCCGAAAGCAAATATCGTTCCCTGGAAAAATACGGCATTGATCTTACCGACGCAGCCAGCAAGGGAAGACTCGACCCTGTAATTGGACGTGATGACGAGATAAAACGGGTCATGCAGATATTAATTCGCCGGACAAAGAACAACCCGGTAATTATCGGCGAGGCCGGTGTAGGCAAAACGGCTATCGCCGAAGGCCTGGCTCAGAAAATCGCTGCCGGTGATGTCCCTGATTCCCTTAAGGGCAAGAGGGTGGTTGCCCTGGATATGGCAGCGCTGGTTGCCGGCAGTAAGTTCCGCGGCGAGTTCGAGGAAAGGCTTAAGGCAGTGATGGACGAGATCCGTCAGGCAAGCGGTGAAATTATTCTGTTCATAGATGAGATGCATACGGTAGTTGGTGCCGGTGCTGCTGAAGGGGCTATTGACGCCAGTAATATGTTAAAACCGGCTTTAGCCCGCGGCGAGCTGCGCTGCGTAGGTGCGACCACCCTGGATGAGTACCGGGAACATATTGAGAAAGATAAGGCACTGGAGCGGCGGTTACAGCCTGTATTTATCAACGAGCCAAGTGTGGAGGCAACCATAGAAATGCTGCACTCGCTGCGGCCCAGGTATGAAGCTCACCATAAAATCAAGATAGATGATTCAGCCCTGGTTGCTGCTGCCCAGTTAAGCCAGCGATACATATCTGACAGGTTCCTGCCGGATAAGGCAATTGACCTTATCGACGAAGCAGCCAGCAAGCTGCATATCGATATGGAAAGCGCGCCGGCCGAGGTCAAGACGTTAGACCAACAGGTACAACAATTGCTTCGTGAGGAGGAGGCAGCGTTCCAGCGTGGTGACTATGAGCAAGCCGCCCAGCATAAGGCCGAGCGGCTGCGACAAGAGGATGAATACAATAAAGCCAAGGCAGAATGGCTTCAACGAGAGAAAATCGACAGTGTCGTCCATGAAGAGGATATAGCCGAGTTGATTTCCAAGTGGACAGGCATTCCAGTTTCCCGGATGATGGAGGGTGAAGCTGAGAAGCTGATCCATATGGAGGAAAGACTGCATGACAGAATTGTAAATCAAGAGGAAGCCGTATCGGCTATCTCCGAGGCAGTCAGGCGCGGGCGAGCCGGGCTGAAAGACCCGAGGCGGCCTATCGGCAGCTTCATCTTCCTGGGGCCGACCGGCGTCGGGAAAACAGAACTGGCGAAAGCTCTGGCACAGTTTCTCTTCGATGACGAGGACGCCATGATCCGGATAGATATGTCCGAATACACGGAAAAACACACGGTATCCCGCCTTGTCGGTGCTCCGCCCGGATATATAGGCTATGAAGAAGCCGGTCAATTGACTGAAGCGGTACGCCGCCGTCCGTTTCGCGTTATCCTTTTCGACGAAGTTGAAAAGGCGCATCCTGACGCTTTCAACATTTTGCTTCAGGTGCTGGAAGACGGCAGGCTGACCGATGGTCATGGCAGAACAGTCGATTTCAAGAATACCGTGGTAATAATGACCAGCAACCTGGGTACCGAGGAATTCCGCCGCCAGGCTATAGGCTTCTCGCATCAGGAAAAGAGCGAGATGCAGCGGCTGACGAGCGCCGTAGACGCTGCTGTAAAACGCACCTTCCGCCCTGAATTCCTGAACAGGGTAGACGATATTATCATCTTCCAGCCACTGACTGAGGAACACCTCAAGAAGATTGTCGACCTGTTGATTGATGAAGTACAGAAGCGATTGGCTGAACGCAACATAAAGCTGGAGCTGGATGAAGAAGCAAAATCCTGGCTGCTTAAAGAAGGTTATGAGCCAGTCTACGGAGCACGTCCATTACGCCGTGCTATACAACGGCACGTAGAGAATCCGCTGTCCAGCCGAATCCTTGGTGGTGAATTTAAAGATGGAGACAGAGTATTTATCACCGTCGATGGCAATCAGCTACATTTCAGCTCCCAAAAAACTTCAAAGACAAAATCCGGGGCAACCACATAATTAAATAAATGGAAGATTCGCCTGAAACTACCGGGATACCGCACAAGGGCTCAAAAAAACAGGAGTATCTGATCAGTGCCGCAGCATTAGCAGTGACTTTATCACTTTGTGCTGCAGTTGTCATTTACTGGGAATATGTGAGTAAGGCCCAACAGTACGGTTATCTGGGTGTTTTTATTATCAGCATTTTTGCCGGAGGTACCGTCGTAGTCCCGGTACCGGGTCTTCTGGTTGTATTCACTTTAGGCAGCGTGTCAAATCCGGCTATAGTTGGAGCCCTGGCAGGCCTCGGAGAAGCTATCGGGAGCCTGGCCATATATCTTACCGGCTACGGGGGGCACAGCACATTAAAAACCATTAATCACCGGTTTACAACCAAATTCGAGGAGTGGATACGCCGCCGGGGTTCGATAGCCATCTTTCTCATGTCAGTCATTATAAATCCCTTGTTTTACCCGTTTACCGCAGTTGCCGGTATGATGCGCTTTGGACTGTTCAAGTTTTTCATTTTATGCTGGGCAGGTAAGACGATAAAAGACATGGCAGTAGCCTATCTCGGTTTCCTTGGTCTGGGTTCTTTACTACGCTGGATTGGAGTACCCATATAAATAATGGAGAAACAGAAAAGCTGGCTGGTGGCCCTTCTTTTATCAGTCTTTCTCGGTTTCCTCGGTATCGACCGCTTTTATATCGGCAGGACCCGTTCAGCCGTCGTCAAAATGCTCACGCTGGGATGTTGTTGCGTCTGGTGGCTGAGCGATATCATTCTCATTGCCAGCGACTATCGTAAGGACGCCAGAGGTCGTCCTTTGAAACATTAGCGATACAATTGTAATGCCCGGTTAACCTGTCGGCATTTTGGTGTCAGTCCATGGACATTCCATATTCTTGTTGACCACACCTTTTTATGCTAAACTACAAACGATTTCTATGGGGCTGTAGCTCAATCGGGAGAGCGTCTGACTGGCAGTCAGAAGGTAGTGGGTTCGAATCCCATCAGCTCCACCAGTAACTCTTCTAAGGCTAAAACCAATCCATCTTAACTTTCGACTCGTTCAAATTCTTACACGCAAGTAGCTATTACCTTAGACCGTTTGATTGAAGGTTTTCTGTTATCCTGTAGAGTAGAAAATAAATCTCCAGCGACGGTATCCTTCTATCAGAACAATCTCAATAAGTTCCAGTGGTTCTTAAACAAATTCGATATTGAAACTATCGATGCGACTACAATTAGAAGTTTCCTCGGATATCTAAAAGATACTCCTAGTAGATGGGATAGCAAAAACACACGTGCAAATAGAATGGTTTGTCCCTATACGGTTGATCGATATTATACCTCTCTATCAGCAATGTTTAGATGGGCAGTTAATGAAGGAATGATTGAGGTTAATCCTATGGCAACTATCAAGAAGCCTCGATTTACTCGTAAAATAATTAAGGGATTAGAGCCTGAGATATGCCATAAGCTACTTAATTCATTCAATGGTAAAGATATCAATGACTACCGAAATAAAGCCATATTATTCATATTCCTGGATACTGGCTTGAGATTATCCGAATTGGCCAACTTAGAACTAACCGATATAAATATTGAACGAGGCATAATAAAGGTCATGGGTAAGGGTGATAAAGAAAGGCTGGTAAGAATAGGACTGAAAACTCAGAAGGCATTATGGCATTATCTATCTCGAAGGAATAGTGAACTCAACCATGTATGGATTAACAAGGATAATCAACCATTCACCGCTACTGGTATTGCCCAAATGATAAGAAACTTGGGTAAAAGACACGGCATACAGTTATCTCCACATAAATTGAGGCATAGTTTCGCTATAAGCTTCTTGAGGAATGGAGCGAATCCGTTTGAGTTACAAATAGCACTGGGACATACAACATTGGAGATGACCAGAAGATATACTCAAGCATTAGGGTTTGAGGACGTGTTTAGGAGACATGTGGTAGCGTCACCAGTGGATAGATTGGTTAGATAACACCATTATTCAGACTGTTATAGACTAATGGTTCTAGTCGAACTTGTCCTTTTCTATGGCTACCAATATTGCAAATGGGAAACCCCAAGAGAGAATACCCCGTATATGGCTATTATCGAGCCTACGAGGCACATCCTTATTGCACTCAATGTGCTAAGTGCTCCGCTAATAATATTCAGGATGCCAACACTTATTTTTCAAGCTTATAGGCAGATATTACATCTTTCAAGCACAAGCAAAATTACAGCAATGTGTTTGGTCAAAGGTATTGTTATTAACTGGTCTACGATTTTGCAACAGACCAAATAGCCTTTATTGCTACAACGATTGCAGCCGGTGCCATCAGTGCAGCTACATAACCAAGCATATTGCCAAGAATCTTACCTATGCCCAGTGTCGTTATTGCCGAAAATGCGTTGCCCACAACAATAAGTGCTATAGTTGCAACCAGGAAAAGCAACACCTCTTTATCTCTGATATTAAGGAAACCGATGATGAGCCCCAAGATGATCAGGACGATAATAATAGCGGTATTCTGGGGCAGCACAATACCACAAATAAAAGCGAGTACCAAACCGACAATAAAGGCCCAGAATCCTATTATACCAAGCATCTTCATATGTTATAGTCCTCCTTTGTATTATTTTTATTGGTACTAATAGACGAATTATACTACAAGTTTTCAGTAAGAGCACTAGTTTTTTAAAATAATTTGTCCTTATTTTTCAAGCAAATATTCAATTTCTTCCTTCTTCCTCCGATATATTAGACAATTCTTTTGTCGTTAGTTTCTCGGGTAGAGCCTATTAGTCATGTTGTATTTCACTTATAATCCTCGCTGGCTTCAAATAATGGACTATCGGTCGTTAACTACTATGTCCCAGTTCTTTGCCAAATTAGCAAATGTGAGCATCGTGCAATAATATAAAAATATAGAGGATGTGTTTAAGAGACACGTGGTGGCGAGTCCGGTTGATAGATTGGTGAAATGAATCGGTCGATAATTGTTATTCGTAAATATAGCTCTCTTCACACAACCTCCTCCTAGATTTATAATAATTCGGAATCTGCCAGGACTACATCATTTTCAAAAGGAGGTCAAGCTATGAGCAGCATTGAATCAAGTAGAAGAGGTAGTTTACTCCCTGTTAATCGTGTCGAGGCATTGACTGACGGCGTATTTGCCATCGTGATGACCTTGCTGGTTCTGGAGCTCAGTATCCCTGTGATAGCAGGAAGCCCGGTAAATGAAGAGCTTCTAAGTAAGCTACTCGAGTTGGGGCCTAAATTACTGGTTTATACGTTAAGTTTTATAATACTGGGGATGATGTGGGCCCACCATCGCTTCGCGTTCCACTGTATTGCACGCAGTGATGGCCAGCTTGCCTGGATGAACATTATTCTCTTAATGTTTGTAGCACTTATACCCTTTACTGCATCACTAATGGGGGAATATAGTGATGCACAGGTAGCAGTTTTAGTCTATGGCATAAATGCACTTTTAATCTTAATTGTGTCTTTGATAATCTGGATATATATAGCCGGAAAACGTGAATTAGCCGATAGCGCAATTGATACTGAAATCGCCACTCGTCGAACATTCTTTTTTTCTATGGGCTGTCTGCTATTTATAATTGGTATAGGCATTTCCTTTATTAACCCTGTTACTTCTCTATATATCTATTGCTTTACGGCATTAATATCTACTATTTCCAGCTGGAGAGACTCACATGGTTATTTGTCTATACTTTTTGTGAGAATGCGGGAAAAGCGAAAGAAAAAGCAGTAATAAGTTAACTTCTAATTCCTATAGCAGCTAGTTATATGTAATGTGCCTTTATATTTATACACTGATAAGGATTTCAACGAGTATTTTATACCTCATCTCAAAGCAGAGTATCCAGAAATTGAATCTAGAGGTTTAGATGCTGTTACCAAGGATGATCCGTTGAAGTTAATAGAAACTATAAGGACATTGGCTCAAAGGAAGACATTTAAAGGCACCTGCACTGTGTGTGAGGATTGGCGATGAACTTTTTTATTTCTTAGAGGTTTTCTTCTTTTCCGAGGCACTCTCTCGTTTTATTTGCTCTTCCAGTTGTGGTTTTAATTCCTCAATCTTTGGAAGAATCCTTTCAACTCTCTTGATATACTCATTTGCTTCTTCGGCGCTAACATCTATATCAGCATGGACAACTCTGTTTCTTTTAACACTAAGACTTAAAATATCTTGCCTTAACTTTTTCCTTGAATCTGTTTGGGGCATGTATTCAAGAAGAAGGTGCCGTAGAAAAGGAGACGCTGGATATCCAAGCCATGACTTTTCCTTGATACTCTGTTTTTCCAACATTTCTCTCAAATCAACCACCTTTTTCTCAAGCTCAATCCAGGCCGTCATTATAGCACCAGATGGATGAATTTTTGCCACTTGCCTAGCTTGTAACAATATGTCTCCACTTACTTCAGATGAGGGATATAGGTATTCTATCGTGTTTTCATCTATAAAGTTTGATAGATATTCCCTTAACTCCAAATCAAATGCGGCATTCATAAACTCTTCAAAAAATCGTAGGCAGTTATCGAAATAATACTTGACCATAACAGTATTTGGAAATCCAAAGCGATGCTGCAGATTATTGCGTTCATCAATCAGTAATTCTATTATGTGCTTCTGTGGAATAAGAACATTATTCTTTTCTAAATCACTGAGAACTCTCCAAATGGTCTTTGTAGTTCTTGAATTCTCATAGATAGAAATTTGGAGGTCAAGAAGACGATCTTTTAATAGTAATTCGACAGCATTAGCTAAGTGCAGAATAACAAATCGTCTATCTCTTTCTTGACCACCTACGTAGTGTTCACAAGCATGAGCTAGCAACTCAAGTGCGCTATGAAAAAGAGGTGAACCGTCTCCCATTTATCACCTTTTGTTTTCTACTTCTCAATATACAATATGCTGTAATACTTACTGTGTCAAGTTCAATATGTTTAGTGTGTTTTGCATCTTGACATTATTCCTGTATAAAGGTATAATAGTCTCAAATAAGCCATGCATAGCGTAGAAGAAGCAGCTCAAAAACTGGGCCTTGATACCAGTCAAGTAAGACGGTTATTGCGGTCTGGTCAAATCAAAGGCAAGAAATGGGGCAGGGACTGGATGGTGCTGGAGTTGAACTACAAGCGGAAGAGGAAGCCAAAACAACATAAAGGAGAAAAACATGAGTGAAGATGAAAATAACATATTCCATAAGAAATATAATAAACCATTCAAAGAATTGGAGGATAAGGAAAGACAGCCTTTTTTTAAACATTATGATAGATGTGAAAAATTTTGGAGACACTGGACTACAACGATATGGAGTATTCCATCAGTAGCCTCAGCCATTAACATTGGTGCATATACCCTAATATTTACAAGTGACATGACTGACAAAGAGAAAATTATACTAGCAGGAATTTTATCACTACTAAACCTTGCTCTTACACTTGGATTATGGAAGCATCAGAATATGCAAAAGAAATTCGGACAACAGATAATAGATGCAGAGGATTATGCGTCTATTCCAGTAATAGATTATGGGAATTTTATAAAACACTGGAGCGGTAGTTGGGCTTATGTTTTGGCAATGATATTCATTACTCTAATAAGCCTTGTATTTAATATCAATTTATTATTTGCTAATAAAATAATTCCAGTTTCAATCCATATCCCATCTAATTGTATTTACTTCATACCAATTATAGGTTTAGTATTGGTTGTCCTTTATGTAATATTTTGGCCTCCAATCAAAATCTGTTACATTCGTATCAAAAAAAAGATAGAAGCCAAAAGAAATGCGAAGAATGCTCAATCTAATTCAGGTTTGCCTGTGACACAGGATACCAATGGTTCAAGTCCGCAGCAAAGATAACACCACCGCAGTCACGACTGGCAGTCAGAAGGTAGTGGGTTCGAATCCCATCAGCTCCACTT
Source organism: uncultured Dehalococcoidales bacterium (assembly GCA_964596125.1). Lineage (GTDB taxonomy): Bacteria > Chloroflexota > Dehalococcoidia > GIF9 > UBA5629 > CAZQRP01. The sequence goes on from CAZQRP010000003.1 coordinate 198,719, forward strand.
AGCTTCAAAAATCGACCACATACTGTACCGAACAAAGAACCGCCCCATGTATTAAACCCGATCTCTTGTTCCCTTTTAATTGTCCCTGCAATACTATTCAATTTGCACGAAAACTCAGAATGTGACACTTAAGGAAACTGCAAAACGGTATAACTATTTTTCACTTGCTCAGCTAACGATGTACAATAAGGAAAATAAAGTCAGCCATACCCGCTTGGGAAAGGAGGCTAAAATGGCAGAGAAGCCACTAGTATTTCGACTGGAGACCGGCGGTGCACAGCCATCACAGTCATCACCTATCATCAGGCAAGAGCTCATGGCCACAGAGGGCAGCAGAGCAGAAGTTGCCCGCATCGCTCCAGGGGTCACACCGTGGCACCATCATGGTGAATACGATACCTATGTCTATGGCATCTCCAGTGGTGCTTCCGGACGGATTGAGTTTGGTCCTGGGGGCAAAGAGTCCATCGAGGTTAGCGTGGGCGAGGTCGTTTACGTGCCCAAGCACATCATCCACCGTGACGTCACTCTTGGTTCAGAGCCCGCCTTCGTCTTCGTGGTCCGGGTCGGCACGGGGCAACCTGTGTTTAATGTCGATGGCCCGGAGCCTGAGTAGTTTCGGTAAATAATACGCATGGCCTGTCCAACGCGACCCTGGAGCGGCAGTCTGTTACACAGACAAGGCCATATTGAACGGCCCAAATAAAGCTGAGGCTTGATTAGCCGGTATCATCAGGCTATGCACAGAAGACACCTCGATAAAGACCGATAACCAGCCTTGTATTCATGGTATAGTCTAACGCTGTATGACGTTAGCCATGATTTGTCTTCGACAGCGGCGGCAGGGGCATTTTTCTTCACAGACTCGATACCATTTTTTGCGCTGTCCTTGGATGTGTATCCTTCGCCTGAATTGGCTATCATCTGCCCATTAGAAGCCATTAGCCTCCAGCGAAATTCGCCCTTTTTATCTTTGTACAACTCAAATCTTGCCACCATCCCTTCAATCCTCCTTCAAGTATTTACTATATTATGGGATGTATGTTCAACCATAATAAAAAACGAATGCGTAAGGTATTCGTAAAAACCTTGCTCTAATAGCATCAGTAGTTTCATTTTCTGGGGCAGGTCACTGGTCTTTTGCTATTACTTCACCAAATTCAAGTGCCAGAGATGTTCTGCATTGCCGTGAGCAAAGGCATGCGCCACTTCAAGTGGCAATTCTTTCATTGCCTCTCGCCAAAGGTCAACCTGGTCTAGATAATATCGACTCCAATCCGGAGCCCAGACACAATCCAATGCAAAAATAAACCGGTCAGGATGCTCGATCATTACTTGTTTCCAGTATGTCGAAAGACGATCGCTATCGAACATATTAGTCCAGGGATGGCCGGACCTACTTGGCGCTCCCCTATCACGAGGATTCGCGTGTGATGTAGCAAAGAAGATATTAGGGTGTGCCTCAATCAGTCGACGGACTTCGATATGGTCCAGCTGTCCCATGTGGTTTACAACAAAGGGGTGCTTTGGATTTTGAACAAGTAAGGCCTCAAATTTGGTCATGAAATCATCACGCAGCGCCCCAGCCGACGCAAACTCGATACTGACCACAAACGGCCACTTCTTTTGTATAGCGTAATTGAGAGCAGCTTGCACCCTCTCGTCATCTGGGTAGACCACGAGTAGAGGAGTCTTGTCGGCTTTTGGAGCGTAGTACATCAGGACTTCTGCCATGGCACCGAATCCAGGCATATTCACCTGCTTCCTGAGAAAGGCATAATACCTTGGATCATTAGCGCTGTATAGTTCTTGGCTCTTAGTCCTGACTGCGGGGACAATCTTTCCAGGATGCCTAGAAGCAAAGGAAATCACTTCTTCTGGTGGTACTGCACCACCGGCCGCCCGGCTCGCCAAGATAGTGAGAGCAACCCCAGCCTTGTCCATCAGCTGTATTACTTTCTCTAGCTCAACGTGTTCATCAACCTGACTATGAGCATCGATGAAGGGTATTAGGGCTTCAGATATGAGGGCTGAGCTGGTTGGTTCAGAACGCTTCCACCATAAATCCTCATCCTCCGCAAGTATGGCAGTCGGGGATTCAGTTGGGGCTGGTACGGATGGCTCTTCCTCCCTTTCCTCCATCTCATGCGGCGTTGGTGATGAAGTCGGAGCAGCACAAGACGCCACCAAAATCAAGGCAATTAGTGGAGCCAGCAGTAGCTTCATAAGCCTCATTTAGTGACTCCTATTCTATCTTGATTATTGTTACCATTTTAATACAGGTCATCTTTTCAGTAAATCTCGTTGATAATATGATTTCCAATTGAACAGTCCGCCCTTTTGTTTACTTTACCAGATCCAGGTGCCACAAGCGTTCTGCGTTGCCGTGGGCAAAGGTGACCTGCCCCCGATATTTGTACCACTTTTTAAGTAGTTGCCACAGCTAATGACCTCCACCTTAACAACCTGTCCAAATTCCGGGGACCACCTCATACTGCTGATAATAACATCTCGCAGAGATGACTAGGTTATATACTCAGGCTCAGGGATTTGAAGACGTCTTTCAGAGGTACGTGCTGGCTAGTCCGATGGATAGGTTAATACATTAGACAAGATATTATCAAGCCAGTCAGATCTGAGGATAGGTTGATATACTAACTGTTCTTCTTCCATATTTTCCTGGCAACCAAACCAATTAAAAGCGCAATTATTCCCGCAACAGTAAGAAAAAAACCATAATCAAATAACGGGTTTGTTATAATAGATACTATTAGGAGAATGAACCCTAGAGTAAAAGCGGTAATTCCTATTACAAAAATCCCAATGTAGTATTGCCCCTGATATATTCCTTCCCTTTTCCTTTTCGAGACCATTATTGCCATTGTTATTCCTACTACAATTAGTACGGCTCTAATGATCCACAGTACCCAATCTATACTCATTCGCTTGTTTTCCTTTCCTAGGTCACAGTATTATACAAAGTTAATTGGTAATGAAATCAGTTATAACAAGTAAATGGAATTTGAGGATATATTCAAGAGACATATGGTAGCCAGTCCGGTATACCGATTGGGTAAATAGGACACCCAGACAGATACTAATTTGTTCTAGGGACGACCTTTTTCCATTTGCTTTTTCATAGAATTTACCATCATTTTTGCGAGCCAATTCGGAGCTGCCTGCTCAGCCATCGCAAATCTGTCGAAAACCTCAAAGTCCTCTACGACTTTATTGTCTACCAAGCGACTCACGATAATTCCCTTATGTATGATTGGTTTGTTATTTTTAGTTGTTGCCTTCATTGTCCATACGGTAACGACTTTATCCCCTTCAGCTATAAGATCGTCAACGGTAAAGTGAACGTCGTGCAAGGCGGTACGTACATAGTTAAAAAATTGTTTAAGCTTCTGAATGCCCTTTATTTCGTGACCGCCAGGGCCACAGTAAATAACATCTGGAGAATAAAGTGCCTCCAATTTTTCTGCGTTACCTCCATTGAGTACATCCCAGACAAGCCGAACTATAGCTTTGTTTTGCTCTGTCGACATAGTATAGCCTCCTTCATGCTATATGTATTGAATCTAATACAGAGGGGGCACTAAAAAACATCGTTAGTGACAATTATAGTGCCCCCTATTTCACAACCCTTACTCCTAATCCAATTTAATTTACTAGCAATCTCAATTCATTTACTACTACTCAATTCTAGTCTTCAGACTTAGCATGTGTCAATATAGCAGAACTATGAATCCAAACCTCTATCTTCTTTCCTGAAACCTCATATTAGTTATAGATAGCGTTGGGACATACTACGTTGGAAATGACAAGGAGATATACTCAGGCGTTAGGGTTTGAGGATGTATTTAAGAGACATGTGCAGGCGAGTCCGGTGGATAGGCTGGTCAGATAGGTATGATGGCAGCACTAAAATAGTAGTGCATATCCTATATTAAAAGTATTTCAACATGATATTACCCCAGCTTCATACATGTAAACATCTACGTTAATCCGATGGCCTGACGAATGTAATTGTATAATTAAACAAATTACCTTGTACCTGCTGAAGTTTAAAACCAGCTCCACTTGCCATTCTAATCGTTGTCCTTTTCCAAGGATAATCAGGGTCGACAAGTAATTCAGTTATCGCTAATGTACCATTGTTCTTCAGCACACGTTTGACCTCTTTGAGAGCTCTAGTCTTATCCGGGATTTCCTGAAGCACAGTTATCATACATACAAGCTCAATGGAATTATCTTGAAATGGGAGACTATAGGCATTGCCCAATATAGCCGTGATATTAGTAATACCTTCATATTCAACATAATGCAGTTTATTTTGAAGCTTATGTAGCATTTTAGTTTGTATATCCAAAGCATATACTATCCCCTTATCTCCAACTTCTCGCCCAATGAATGTGGTATATGCACCACTTCCACAACCGATTTCCAGAACTGTCATATTCCCGGTAATACCACTTCGCTTTACCAACATATCCGGTGGTTGCATCTTTTTTCTCAGCTTGCTATCGAGAAAGTATGATACAAATGAAGGTGCCGGAAAATGAATAAATTTTCTTAGTATTCTAGCACCTATTATTGCCATAAATATGAAGTATGCAAGTATGCTTCCAAGGACAATCAATACAATATTTAAGACCACGATTACTCCCTATGTAATATTAAGAATGATTTGTAGGCGTATATTCTATCACAGCACTGTACGGTACACAGGCATTGGGATTTGAGGATGTATTCAAGAGACATGTGGTGGCAAGCCCGGTGGACAGGCTGGTGAGGTAGATACCACATTAATTTGTGCACCAAATGCATAAATTGGGCGATTAAGAAAACGGTACGCCAAAACATATACTCAAATAGAATTCTGTTGTTCAATTCTACTATAGTTATTAGAGAAATATGAGTAGGAAATAGGTATACATTCAGTTAAGATCAACTTTACATTAGTCTTTTCCCAATTGCTGATGTAGAATAATTGTATGCAGCAGACATATCCATGTCCTAATTGTAGTTCCCCGGTTGCTTTTTCGTTTCGGTTTTGTGGAAATTGTGGAACATATCTTAACTGGTCGACGCAACAATCGAACTATCGTCAACTAAGACTTCAGCAGAAAAAGACCGGGACATGGCTTCTTTTTATCGGCTTGATGGCAATTGGCATTTTGACTGGTATATTGTTCACTTACGGAACCATTATCTCTGATTCATCCTCACAAGCATCTCTTTACTCAGCTACATCTATGCCTCAAACACAACCCGAACCTCTACTTCTATCTGCCACCGTACTTTCATCTCCCGGCCTATATACAGACCCAGGTCAAACGATTGATACTCTCACCCCATCATTTCGATGGAACAAAGTATCCGGTGCAGATTACTATTCTTTGATCATTAGCAAATTCCCCTACAGCTCCGGCGACATAGTCTATACGGTGGCTCAATTAGCGGGAACTTCATTGATACTACCTGGAAATGTGCTCGAATATGGACAAAGGTATCGCTGGACTATTGAGGCCCACAATAATACCAGTTCAAGTAGTGTCTCAAATGCTTTGTATTTCCAAACGCCTCAATCTCCACCTTTGTCTCTACCTGATACAGCATCTCCATCAATCCCAAAATCACGTCAGCCAGCTTCAACACCAATATCTCCACCAGCGTCAGTTCCTCCATGGAATCCAGTGACTTTACCAGGCTGGACACCGATATGACAAGGTTGATAAAGCACGTATCGGTGGATACGCTTAAAGGTATAAAAACCGTTAGAACAAAATAAAAGCGGCTTTCTTTCAGCGTTGGGGCATACAACACTGGAAATGACCGGGAGATATACACAGGCATTGGGACTTGAGGATGTATTTAAGAGACATGTGCAGGCGAGTCCGGTGGATAATATTAAGGGGTAAGTTATTTATTATGCTAGTTTTTATTTTATTTAATGTTATCTGGTATGAACTTGTAGATTACCACTAAGGACATTCCAAGGCCCTCCACTGGGATTTACACCACTCATACACTTGCTCAAAGCATTTGACTCAGTTAGAAATTGACCCCATATTTGGTCTGCACCAGCACCTGGTTCACCACCATCATCCACTCGTATCAATACCCAAGGACCCCAACTAGGCACATTTGTATCAACAAGTTCGGCAGCAAAAATTATTGTATCTTCATCTACAACATTTACACATCGGACTTTAGCATGATACCAACCACCAGATGGTGTATAGTTCCATGCCTCTCCTTTTACTGGGCGACCATCTTTGGATGCATGCGCATTAAAGTCGAAGAAATATCCAGGTTGATAATATTCAAAGCAACCAGTAGCTTTCTCTGCTGGACCTTTGCCTTGACCATCTGCAAGAACTGCCCCTGACGTTAAGGTTAACAATAGAAAGGCTGTAACGATGATAATGATTAACTTACTCAATTTATATTACCTCCTTTTTAAAATAAAAAACCAACCCATCCAGGCCGGTTTCACTATTGACTCCATACCACCAAAGTGACCACATTCAGGTGGCATTTCAATGTCCCCTACGAATATTCAGTTATGACTGTACTAATTTACACCTCAAATTGTCGCTTGTCAATATCACTAAACATCACTTTACCTTACAATTTTAAATATTTTTAGTCGTATATAATTTCGATTTTGAAGACGTGTTTAAGAGGCATGTATTAGCGAGCCCGGTGGATAGGTTGATACATTAGATAAAATGTTATCAACGCACAGAATAGTCTATAAGAGCACAGGGTCACACAAACATACGGATTTTTCTGCTTTTTAATGTTAATGCGCTTAAAGACCTAAATGGAGAAATATATGCAATTATGTATGCTCAGTTAATTGCTACAACTATTGGGCCGTAAGAATAGCCTATAGACTGCTCTTTATCTTAGCTGCAATAACCGTAAGGAAGAAACTGGTCATAGCTATTGCGCTAGCAATCATTGTCATCGCTTCACTCAGCCCAAAAAACCATGATTGAATAATCAGGTTAATAAGCATCACCCAGGCAAATATGAACAGTACCCATGTACTTATGTTCGCTAAAGCTTTCATTTTCCAAACCCCTTTCCTATTTTTAATTCTGATAATTATATTATCTATGGATATCATGTCAATAGCCTGCAACATACCCGACATATTTCAGGCGCTAGGATTTGATAATGTGTTTAAGAGGCATGTAATAGCAAGTCCCGTGGATTGGTTGGGAAGGTAGTATTGAGATGTCCTTGAGTTGAGTATTACAATGGCTCTGAGCATTGACAACATCTCGGATTAACCTATAGTGGAAGCTGAATGAATATAAATCCCAAGGGAGCCATCACAATTATTATAGAATAAACTGAACGTTCACATAGTTTCGGAGCTAAGCTGATCCTCTACTTTCTGGATTTCTTCCGTAAGGTCTGGATGGACTTTCAATAATTCCAAGGAATCATTTAACATCTCATTGTAGTTAACTTGTGTGTTTCTTTTTACTTCTTCAAGATAGTATTGGCAATTTGCTGTCCTTATTGTATTTTCTCGCAACATAGACTTCATTATTCCCCAGATTAGGAAGATGAGATGGGTAATTAACAATGCTATTAATATAATTGTAATCCATGTCGTTAATAATGGAGCCATCCTATTTGCTGCGGAGATACTTAGTAGACCAATAAAGACAATAAGTAGAAACGATGGTAATGAAATGGATAAGTCCAGTGCCTGTCTAAGTTCATCGTCGCTATCTTTGATGTTCTCATTAAGTCTATATAGATTCTTGGCCGCACCTAGTGCAGAGTTTTGGATACTCCTGGCTAATTCCCTATTAGCGGTCTCAAACTTAAAGCTCTCCCAAAATTCCAGATGTGCTACAAACCAATCACCTGCTCTTTTAAATATATGATCCTCCAAAAGACGTAAGAAATGATGGTCACAATACGTTCCACGCTTCTCCGCAAACGCGAATCGCCTAGCTAATTCGAATATTGCTGTATCAAACTTCTTTGCTGCATCAATTAGATTTTGAGCTTTTTCCTTGTATTGACCAGCAGTTTCTCTAACACTAGCAGATGCAAAGTCACTTAAATGTGCCCTGATTTCCTTTAAGCGCTGTATCTCCGCAGGAATGTTACTACGAGATTCCTCTTCAAGTCTCTTAGCATGCCCATAACGAAACATAACAAAGGCGAGAATAATCGCTGTGACTCCGGCTGCTGTTGCACAGGTGATATTGGCTATAGAAATCAATATAGGTGATCCAGGCAGCATGTCAAGGTTAATCCTCCAAATAAGGCCAGCCGCAAGAATTAGCGAGGCAACCATAATTATTCCATCTGTAAGGCAAAAATGGAGTAAGAGCATCTTTGTCAAGTGTTTTTTCTCATTTTCAAAAGATGTATTCCATTTGGGTAACATACGCCAATATTCACGCTCTTCTTTATTCAGCCATCTTGGCGGTTTCTTCTTCCCGATTGAATGTTGTTTTTTCTTTCTCTTATCAGTCTTGCTCATTGCTTAAATCTCTATCTCTTACTGAACTGCTAATATTTACTATGTAGACGAGTCTTTACTTTATGTTAATATGTCATACACCAGTTATTGTATCACCTGGCATATGTCATTTGAATACCCCGTACGCCCAATCCTGTGAATTATTAATTTAGACCGCAGAATTTTGCAGATTATTGCATTATGGTTTTGGTAGAGCCGGTTTTGATTATCTGATAAGTATCAACTATTACACGTAAATCAATCGTTTGATACCGAATCAGTCGGTAGAAATAAATTCACAACCGCCTAAAATCACGAAGGAATCACTAAACTTGGGGAGTACGTTGACCTAATTTGCTGAGCGATTTTGCCAAGTCTGGTAAGAGTTTCGATATTTCTTTTCTGGGGAAATCTGCTAATCGCTTAATACGGACGGAAGATTCGACCCTTATCTTGTGTCATTCTTCTGTTTGACATATAATCGTTAAGCAAGAAAAATAACCCAATATAGAAAATCAAAGAGTTGAGTAGGAGGTTGCATGTCTAAAGAATCTGAGGAACAAAAAAAGCACAAGGGTGTAAGTGGATTAGCCATACCTGCAGGACTTTTTATCGGCATGGGTATTGGTTTTGCAGTGGATAATCTTGTTGCAGGTCTCTTTATTGGTCTAGGTTGTGGTTTTCTCGTTATGTTGATTGTGCGGGCTAAACTCGGTGAATGGTAAAAATAAAGCCATATTTATCCACCCATCCACCCCCCTCCGTTCATCCTCTCCCCACCTTCTCCAGTTCCCCAGTAACTGACCTTAGTCGACCTCGTCAACCGCCTACCACCAATAGCCACCACTAATCACGTTCAAAAATAACAATATGTCTGCATTTGTCCAAATATGTAATAACCGTGTCTTCTGCCATAGCTAAAAACCGTTCTCCGAAGTTGTTGCTATCCGCAGTCAGCTACCCCGCACAAAACAATAATCAAACAATCAAATATTTGAAAGTTTGATGGTTTTACGGGGGGTGCATTGGCGATCATACCTGGCTGCTAATCTGTTCAAAATAGGGCACACATATTGTGTCATATGTTAATCAGATTAATCGTAGTGCGCTATTAGTTCACGTTCTACCAATTATGTAACTATTCCAAATGTCATCAAGGAGATTTTCAGGAGGAGATGGAGGTTTTGTTGTTGCAGGACGTATAAGTAGTATAGGTTGTGAGAATTCCTTCACAATTCTGCTTGCTATACCACCGTACGTCCAGCTACTGAAACCGGTGCGTCCATGGGTAGTAATAATTATCAGGTCAACATTTTCTTCTTTAGATATCTGCATGATGCTTTGTACAACTTTCTCGGTTTGGGCTTTTACGACCCTAGATTTTACCTTTAATCCTTTTTTCATCATTGCAGCCGTGGTCTTCTTTAGATAATTTGTTGCTTGGTTTTCCGTCTCTGCCCACATATTGTCCCGGTATTTCTTCCAGTTCTTATTGATGGGGCGCGAGCCATACGACGGTACAATCGGCGGTTCGCAGATGTGGAGGAGTAAAATTTCCTTATTAGTGTTCTTAGCCAATTCTTCAACATAGGGAAAAGTAGATTCGGAGAAAGAGGAGCCATCGACGGCAACTAATATCCTGTTCAATTCCACGGAAACTTCAGGAGATTTTGATTTTATTAGAAGCACCGGAATTGTGGTGCCATAGAGAACCTTCTGGGCTATACTTCCAAACATCCACTGTTTAGCTCCCGAATAACCATGTGAGGCAATGGCAATCAAGTCTATATTATTATTATTAGCATATTTAACTATTTCTGCTGCTATATTACCATAGCCTGTAGCCGTAGTAGCTTTGATGCCTTCTGCATTGAGTTCTTTAGCATAAACTTCCAGATATGATGCGAAAAGGTGGTCACGCCTCTCAACGAAAATTTTCAAACTAACAGCAAAAAGTATCACGTTGCTGTTTTTGGTCTTTGCGATACTTTTAGCATATGGGAGAGCCTTTTCGGATAGCTCAGAGCCATTTAGAGGAACTAGTATATTTTCATACACGCCAACATCTCCCGATCGTTTTTATCAAGCTTAACACTCCCCAATCTCTTTATTGGTTTGTGGGCTCTTCTAGTACTAATTTTACCACTTTTAGACTTTAATTTGTTGAAGTACAAGCTATCTGCTATTGGCTTCCTTGTTCACCAAACGAAATTTCAGGCATCAGGATTTGATGATGTGTTTAAGAGGCATGTGGTAGCTAGTCCGGTGGATAGGCTAGTAAGTTAGAATAGGGAGTGCAAGTCTGTTGTATATTCTCTCCCAATAAACTCACGCTATTATAGAAATTAGATAGGGAAACTGAAAGCCCCTTCTCCACAGTTACAAGCGTGTAACTGCCCTACTAGATGGTCTGTTGTCCAAACCCAACCATAAGAACCCTTGACCTTCATTACAGTTGCTTTACCTATTTTTGCCCAAGAAGACGCAGTGGCATCTTCTACTAATATTACATCGTAACCTGAATTGAATCCATCGGTTAAAGTGTTTTCTACGCATATTGCCGTATCAACACCTGTTACTATAATTGTATCAACGTATAAACTCCTGAGCCATAGATCGAGTTCGGTGTCCTGGAAGGCTGAATCTCTCCTTTTCACAACTATATGATCATCCTTTTGGGGTTTAAGTTCATCAACTATTTCTGCGTCCCATGTTTCTCGCACGCATGCAGGTATTCTGAGATATTCTGCCCTTCTGCTCGGTACGATGCGGTGCAGTCTTGTGTAAAGGTCTATACCTGATGCCTCTCTAACTTGCTGAGTGTAGAAAACAGGTATTTTTAATTCCTTGCACACAGCTACCGCTTGCTTGATATTCGGTATGACCTGCCTGTACGCATTAAGATCAGCTCCAATATGGCCTCCATATTTTTCATATGACCCGCCGGGTGTACAATATCCATTCTGCATATCTATTACCAGTAGAGCAGGATAAAATATAGGCGGTCTTTTACGCGGCATGCCTCATATCTCCTTTCTTTAGGTTTCCGGTGGACGTTCTCAATTCTGGATATTTGCTACGGTATTAAGTCCATAGCATCTATATATTTGTATAACTATACCATATATTTATTGTGGTCAGACACTCGTAAATTGTTAAATTAAACCTGGAATCTGGCAGATTATTGCACCAAATTTTCCCCAAGCCTCAAGCCAGTTTTATCTACGTTGCTTAAAGAAATACATCCCGATATCGCTGTTATTATCGTTACTGGTTATCCCAGTTTGGACACTGCCATTCGGGCTGTGAACGAAGGGGCATCTGCCTATATCACGAAACCGTTAAATATGAATAATGTATTGGTTGCGGTCAGGGAGGCAATTGAAAAGCAGCGCTTAACAATTGAGAGCAGAGAACGGATCAATAGAGGACAGCAGGTCAGTACTGAGGGTGAGGTCAAGAAGATTCGTATTGTAGTTGGCATACGTGATTACTTACTGAGAAATGGCATTTGTAGTACCATTAGAGACGCTGGCATGACATTGGTGGGCGAGACGGACAACGATGATACTTTGATAGAACTGATTTCACAGCATAGACCCGATATCGTTGTTATTTCGTTTACCATACCTGATACCAATAGAGAAACCTTAATCAGGCGAATTAAAAAGATGTTGCCTACGGTTGGCATTTTAGTTATCTGTCCAGAAGAGGAAGTTGAATCGAGTTTTAAGTCCTTGATAGTAGCAGGGGCTGGAGGCTGTATACAGGAAAACGCTACGAAAGAACAGTTGATTCAGGCGATACATAGCGTTTATTTTGGGCAAGTAGCAGCTAGTTTGAAGGTCGTTCAACAGGTGCTAGCTGACACAAGCAGACCTGGGCAATCAGATGTTGTTCCCAGTCCTCTTAATTCAAGAGAGCTAGAGATATTACAGCTGGCAATTGAAGGTATGTCCAATAATGACATTGCTAAACAGTTATCCATCTCTAAACGCACTGTGGATACCCATTTTAGTTCTATATTTGGCAAGTTATCTGTTCGTTCCAGAACAAAAGCCTTATACAAAGCTCTGAAAAATAATTGGATAACCATATCTTGAATATTATGTATAAGCTTGCTTGCTCATCTTAAGAGGTGATGCAACTATGGGGAAATCCAACACCTGACTTTTAATCAGGGTGTCACAGGTTCGAGACCTGTACGGCCTACCACTCAAATCCTCCTTGCTTGCTAACATTTTGCTAACATTTGAGTTTTTATTTATCTCTTCCAATGCCAGTATCTCGTCGAATCGTTCGGCAGCTGCCTCCTGCAATCCAGGTAGCACGTGGCTATAGGTATCAAGGGTGATGCTGACGCTAGCATGCCCCAGCCTTTCGGATACAATCTTGGGGTGAATTCCCGCCTTCAGCATCAATGTGGCATGGGTATGACGCAGATCATGCACTCTAACATGACCTAATCCTGCTCTCCGTATTATTCTCCTGAACGCCAGCGTGACTGCATTCGGATTTAAAGGATTCCCATCCAACCTGATAAAAAGAAAATCATCCTCCTTTATGTCCCTACTCAGTTGGATATAAAACAGTTCCTGATCTGCCCGATATTCTCTTAGCAACAGGACTAATGAGGGCGGTAGCGACACTGTACGGCGACTCTTTGCGGTTTTGGGCTGCTTTATCACATATTCTCCATTGCTCAATTTATAAGCCGTCTCTGTTATGTAAAGTACAGCTCTGTCAAGGTCAACATTACGCCACCGCAAAGCGAGCAATTCTCCACGTCGCAAACCAGTGCAGAGTAATATGGAGAAAAACACATAGTAGGATGTATCTCTGGCAGCATCAAGGAACTGTACTATTTCTGCCGGTGATAGTACGTTCATGGTATTCCTTGATGGTCGCGGTGGCTCAACCAACTCAGCAACATTCCGCGCTATAATCCCCATCTTGACAGCATGACCTAAGGCTTCCGATAAAATGCGGTGATGGTACAGTACACTTCTCGGAGAGAGTCCGCCTCTCTGGTCAATTCTGCCTTTGATCAAAGCATTGGCATGGTACTGCTGAATGTGTTGCGGTCCCAACAGGTGTAGTGGTAATGTTCCCAGGAACGGCACCAGATGCCTGTGTACAATCGAGCGGTAGCTTTCCTGAGTTCTCCTGGTTGTATGCATAACCACGTAGCCATCGAGCCACTGGTTAAGCCATTCACCTAAGGTAAGCTTACTGGGCTTCACATAAGTCCCCTTCTCTATGGCTACAAGCATCTCATGGAGCTCCCGTTGCGCATCCCTCTTGGTTCCTCTAATGGCATGCCAGTGCTGTCTTCGTTTTCCCGTATACGGATCCTTGCCTGCATCAATAACTATCGTCCAGGAACCTTTTGCTCGCTGGCGGATGTGTCCGTTCATCGTTATTCCTCCTTAATATATCCGATTATTTATGCTGGACAGAGATCGCACCGAGTCCTTAGTAGAATGGGTTTCAACTTCACCGGTTCAAGATCCAGCTCGAGGGACTCTGCTGCGCGTGCGATCGCCCTGTTTGTATTGACTGCCCATCTGACCTCATCTTCTTTACAGATAATTTCGGCTGCCCGACGGCACATTTCTGATATATTTTCTACTGCCGAATAATCGAGTAGGGTTATGTAGACAATTGAACCACCTTTCCCAAATGCCACCACCTTCTCCTCACCTCGTCCAGCCTTTATTCTTATATTGTTATATCCCTCTTTCGGCTCTTCGTCGAGTATACCCCACCACACCGATTCTGTTACGCCATCGACCATCTTGTTACGAAGATCATCACCTTCTTTGCCAGTGAACAACGCCTCTGTAAACTCTTTCTCCTTGTAATTATCAACAATATTGTTGATAAGCTCTCTGGCCTTGTCACCTATCGTCTGCTGAAGCTGGACTACTTCATTCCACTCTCTTTTCCACGTATCTAATTCGGACCACCGGACATTTTCCACGCTGTGCGTCCTGAGCGAATCAAAAAGGAGGTGGTTCTCTCGCAGGATGTGCCTTTGCTCACGCTCACCTGTGAACACTGTTTCTCTATCAGAATCTATTCTCTGCCTGATATCCTTCCCCAATATCTCCTCAAGAATACCATCGGCAGTTTTGTTCTCGAAAAGCATTGCTTTGGATGGAAGGTGTAGCACAAGATTGTGTGCCAGTGCCAACAGGTTGTCTAAATGCTCCCGTAATAGACCTTCTGCTACATGGATGCGTGCTGCTTTGAGATCCTCCGATACTCTAGTCTTCTCCCACCGCTCGTATGCACGTTTGGCCATGCGCCGTGGAATACCTGTTTCCCTCTCGATTTTTAGCCAGCTGTATTTTTTTTGCCGCCGGTAAATAATCCTGTTAAGCTCTTCTTTACTCAAACTGCGCCTTTTCATGGTCACCTCCATCACTTGTAATTATATCATTGTCCATAATATATGTCAATATTAAGACATATTGACTAGGATATTTACGTACGTTATTATATTACCTCATAACTATTAAGAGTTAATGTGTAAATTATGGCAGATAATATATCGCTTGTCAAATTGGCACTAAGCGTTGAGGAAGCCAGGCATATGCTTGGTCTCAGCCGTAGTCTCATGTATGAGGCTATTCGAAATGGCCAGATTCCCAGTATTCGAATACGCCGACGCATCCTCATTCCCCGTGTAGCACTGCAGCGTCTATTGGAAAGCTGCAAGGACGGGGAAGAAGAATAGGTTAGTAGCGAAAAAGAGAGGGACTGCGGAGTCATAGCCAGGAGAATGGCGCTGCAATTAATGCAATGGCTGACATAAAAGCATATCTTGAGCCACAGGACATAGAACGAATGGAACAGGCAGCGACTTGCCTCAGAGACAGGTTGCTGATCCGGCTCCTGTTTCATCTGGGTTGCCGGGTCTCCGAGGCTCTGGCAATAACGATTGAGGATGTAGACCTGGACGCTGGTGCAGTGACAATTCTTCATCTTAAGAGTCGAATCAAACAGTTTTGCCCTGATTGTCAGGTCAGGCTAAGTCGGACTCATCGTTTCTGTCCCGAGTGTGGCAAGGAAGTGGCCAGAACCAAAACGCAAGAAGAGGAACACCGCAGGCTCCGGACACTCCCTATCGATCTGGATACACTAATTATACTCAGAGACTATATCCGCCGTGGTGGTCCCATTACCAGGGATGGTAAGAAATACATTTTCGGTATCAACCGGCACCGGGCCTGGCAGATATTGAAGGACTGTGCTATTAAAGCAGAGCTACCATCACTGGCAAACCCTGAAACTGGGATCGTTCACAACGTCAGCCCACACCGTCTCAGGGATGCCTTTGCCGTTCATGCGGTCAAGCTCAATGATTCAGGTGATGGATTGAGATTACTACAGGAGCATTTGGGACACACCAGCTTCAATACCACGGCAAAGTATCGCAAGATTGCCGGAGAAGAGCACCGCCGCTGGTATGACAGCCTGTGGGAAAAGGCCGATACTTGAGGGTGAGCATGGTTGAGTTACTGAGACCAAGAAGAGGCGGCTTCCTGCGGCCCTTCGGCTGCGGCTGGTTCATTCGTGAGTATCTGTTAGGACATGGGCCTCATGGCTCACCGAGTATAGACCCACATGAAGGTGCTCCTCAGATAGACATCTTCTACTACTATAAGACTTCCCTTCTCAATGCCATCGCCCTGGATAGGGCTACCAGAGAAGAAGAACGGCGGGCTAAGCGTGCCAAACGCCGTATCAGCCCTGAGAGCATCGAGAGGCTTACTGAAAGGCACCTGGCTCTCATTCCATATAAGTCCACCAGTTGCCGCTATCATAGCTTTGTAGTGTATTTCTCCAACCTGCAAAGGCTGGGATGGGTGGAGTTTACAGGAAAGGAAGAGCCTTCAGCCCTTCAAGACCATTATGCTGGTGGACAACCACGTAAGTACTTCCGTCTTACTGCTGCTGGTATGGTCGCTTCTGATGCTGCCTGGTCTAATCCTCTCAGTGCTCTCTACGGCTATAGATAGCATTCACTACAGAGCCTTATAGAGCCAATCCTGGCTTATCACTCTTAAAAATTCTCTGGAAAATCTCGTTTCCATAGCTATTTACGTAAATATAGGTTCATTCTAATACTGCACAAAAGCCTATTTTGTTGGATACTGAAATTGCCAAATTCGATACATTGCACCTTAACAATTGAATATGAATAGGCCTTATTAGAGCGCTTGTCTTCAGTACAGGGCAAGGAAATATAAATCCCTGACAGCCTGCACTGCCAGGGAAATCTAGCCTTGCCTCGAAAGGAGACAAGATGGAGCTAGACTGGAAAAAGTATATATGTATTGCCAATAAGTTTCAACACAAGGCAAAGGCAGAGGATAGAGAAGACCTGAGACAGGACATTATTTTAAGACTTGCCGAGGTAGCCAGTAACAATGGACATAAGCCATTTAACGAAGGAGCTATGATTCGAGTAGCCAGCTATACGGTAATGGCTTACTGGAGAGATTTGATGAGAAAGCCAACTATGTTACGGCTTAATGGTGAGCTACAGGGTGGAGATGGAGACAACCAAGAGCTATGGCAGATCCTTGCTGATGATGATGCTATAGATTTAGAAGCCTGGCAGGATGCCAAACGGTGGCTACTCGGTTGCCCGAAAAAACTGGTTAAGATTGCCTATAAAAGGTATATCGGTAAGCCTCTAAACCACAAAGAGCAACTTTACTTACTGAATCATAGGCATAAAGAGTTAGAAAGGTATCAGAAAAGCCTAGTTTTTGAGACTTTTCAGCCCTCTTTTGGAACTATATAAGTAGAGGCAAAAATTACTGCCAGCGGATATGCGGAGTAGTGAGTAGCCTTGAATACAAACGATACTTACCGTCAAGTATCTGCAACAAAAGGGGGTGATTTCGACGGAACAACTTAATATTGAAGGCAAGCGTTCTGGTAATGGCTTTGTCTGCCACAAGGAAAAGCTGGTAAACGCTCTGTCGAGAGCAACTGCCGAAAGAGTAGAGCTATTTGATAGCGATACCACAATAGGCAGAAAAGGCTTTTTAGGCTACCTTAAATCTCTGGCAGGTAGTAATATCGTGAAGGTGATACCTGCCAACGGTAGTGCTAGCGGTTTGCAGGCTAACGGTAAAGGCTTGAAGGTAGAGTGTGGCAATCATCAAAGCTATGTGCCTGATGGAGCCTGGTTAAAGGATAAAATGCCGTTTACCTTTTGCCAGGTAAGAGTTAGCCCTGGCTACGCTGTAAGCCCTAACCTCGGTGGCATTGAGCTGGCCGAAGCATTGTCACGGGTATTGCCTTTCACCGCCACTGGTGATGACCGACCGATTCTCCAGTGTGTCAAGGTAATGCAGAAGGATGGCAAGCTAACCCTGGTGGCTGCCGATGGCTTTACCCTCGGAGAGATGAGCCTTGACTTTGAAGCTGGAGAGGCTGAAGCCTTGGTTAACCGTGATGACCTGAAAGGCTTACTACCAGCTTTAAGGAAAGCCAAAAGAGTGAAGGTTAGCATCGAGGAAAAGCCAGATAATGATAACGGTGGCCTGTTAGCCAGGTCGCTGATTATCGATACCGAACTGGTCAAGTATCGCCTGCCAAACCAGGACGGTAGCTATCCTGATTATGACAAGGTATTTCCTACCGAGTTTATGGCAACAGCCAGCTTTGATACCAAAGAGGCAATCAAGGCCTGTCAAAGCGTTTTAGCCGTCTGGTTTGATGATGGACTGAAAGGACTCCATCGTCCTTTGACTCTCACCGTAGCCGATAACAGGCTTACCATAGAGGCAAAAGAGGAGAGAGCCTCGATGGCAATACCAGCGGAGACAAGCGGAGAGGTCAAAATCGGAATAGCTGGCAACTACCTGGCAAAGGCGCTTACAGCCTGTGGCGGAATAGTTGAGTTGAAGCTAACAAGCCCGCAATCGCCGCTTACCTTTGCCGTTGATGGTTATCGCTGTCTGGTAATGCCAATGGCTTTGCCCGAAAGCAAAGCGGTGGCTGAAGCCGAAGCGGTAGCTAAAGAAGCGGAAACAAAGGCCGAAGCCAGGCCGAAGCGGAAAGGAAAGGCTAAACAGCCTGAACCTGAAACCGAGCCGCAGCCAGCAGAGACGAAAGAGCCTGTCGCTGTGGCATAGACCAAGCTAACCAGAACGTAAGTCAAAAAGAAGACCAACGCAAAAAGCGGGGGAGCGATCCCCCGTTTTTTGTTTTTTCGAGGCCTGGAAAGGAGACAAGTTGAACATTACGTACAAATGTGCCAATACAAGGAAATGCTATTGGCTGTGCCGTGACTGCCTCAAGGGGCACAAAAAGTGCCAGCCCAAATGTCCCGACTATCTATCGATAGCTAAGGTCAAGAGGTTGGCTAAAGGAAAGCAAAAATGAGACTAAAGTAATAATAGGGAAGAAGCTATGGAACAGGAACAACCAGGGCTAGCGTGGGAATCAAATCCACGCTAGCCTTTTTTATTCATTCCCACACAGGCCAGACATATGGGAAATAGCAGACGTTTACTAACATTTCAATCATTTCTCCATCGTCTCAACCCATTCCCATCGTCTCAACTCATTGCTTAACCAATTCAGCAATTTTAGCTTCCTCAACCAATAAGAATTGCTTTACTTATTGCAATTGCTTTACTATACTACTCAACCAAAAATACATACGAAATTAGTAGATTAGTAAAGAAGTCAAGAAGTCTAGCATTCAATCAATAAGAAAGCATGCACACAATCTCTAAGAAAGCATAGCTATTGCCGAATAAAATTAATGCTTCAATATCCGAGCCCAACCAATATGATCTTTAAGCTGTGTCCAGAGAGCTAACCGATACTCCTTTTTCAGTATCAGCCGGGTTGTGTAGGCTTTAAGGGGCAAGAAGGGTAACTATTCAGGTTCTTGTTCAGTTGGTACCAACAAGCAATCAGGCATATCAT
>CAZQRP010000004.1:0-196848 GCA_964596125.1 uncultured Dehalococcoidales bacterium
CTTATCTTCATAAGACACTATTATAAGTGTCCGTGATCTATCTGAACTAGCTCAGGGAGAATTTACGGATTAACATAGCCCATTTATTTGGGTACCAGGGCAAGCTGGTAGTCGCTGAGTCTGGAATATCTGATCAGATAAGACGTGAGTAAACTTATTGCAGAAAGATGGTGAAACCAACTGATGGAAAAGGCCAAAATACTTGTTGTAGATGATGACAAACGAAATAGGAAATTACTGGGTGCTATGTTGCTCCCTCTGGGATACGAGGTAATCTACGCACAGGATGGGATGGAAGCATTACAAAAGTATAACGAGGATTTGCCCGACCTTGTATTGCTCGATATCATGATGCCATTGATGGACGGATACACTGTATGCAGGCGAATCAGGGAGTCCTCGCTGGTACCGATAATTATGGTTACAGCTAAGGGCAACGAAAATGAGAAAATTGAGGGATTGGATGCTGGCGCTGATGACTACGTTACCAAACCCTTCTCAGTCCATGAACTGGCGGCTAGAGTAAGAGCAGTGCTGCGGCGCACTTCGGCATGGGAGGAGGTCTCTGAGCCCGAATTCTCCTCAACGGGCTTAGTAATAGACTTTACACGACATATGGTTATGCTGAATGGCGAGGAGCTGGACCTAACTGCTACGGAGTATCATCTGTTATCCTATCTAGCGCGCAATGCCGGCATGGTAGTTACTCCCGACCAGATTCTGGAGAAGGTATGGGGCGAGGAATACATTGGAGAGCACCATCTGCTTCAAGTGAATATATCCCGGCTAAGGCAAAAACTGTTGGATGATCCCAGAAACCCGCAATATCTCTTGACTAAGACAGGGATAGGATACTCAATGAAAAAGCCTACATGACCATATCATCATATAATTAATAATTCGTAAAAAGAATAGTACTGATGAGGGAACCTTTCTTCATGGGAAGGCTCCCTCTTTATTTTCAAGAACACTCAACTTTTCAGTACTTATGATTCATTGGTTAATCTTTTTGCTTCAAATGTTCAATACGATCTTGTATATCCATATTGATTGATCTTGATTTGTTCAATTTGCTCGGGCATCAATTACGCTCAATACTTGCCCGTAAGATATCAGGATTGCCTAAATTTCCAGTTGGATTGCTGCAACGGCTATGAAAGATAGTAACTTGTGATTTATTTGTGAGGTCTCAGGTCCTCAATGTGATTTGGATTTGAGCCGACCTCCTTAAACTGAACTTATAGAAGATTAAGGAGGTCGGTAATGAAAATAACAAGGATAATAATGATCGTGATAATAAGCCAGATTCTTATCTGGCAAGGGGCAGGCCAGGTTATACCAGCAATCGGCCAGAAAACACCCGTTTATGCTGCTGAAATACCCTTTGACCAAACAATAGTCCAGTCCAATAATGCTGAAGATACAGTTCTAACAGATGATGGAGGCTACTTATTTGACAAGATAATAGAGTGGTCAGATGGAAGCGCTGAGCATGTTCGAATAGATAACAATGGTTTCTTTGAAGTCGATGGCGTGAAAAAGAAACTGGTGGGAATGTTTTTATATCCGTGGCTTCCTTACGGTAAGACGTATGAGCAATTCTATCTTCCGGAGAACCTTGCTGTCATAGACCGAGTATTAAGTTACCTGGAGTCAGTTGGTATCCGGCTCATTCGAATAGACCTGTGCTATGTTCGCAGATCAGTTATAACTAATGAGCAAGAGGAGGCAGCATATAAAGCATGGCTGGATCTAATCTATAAACATAAAATGCTCTTAATTCCGAGCTTTACTGCAAAAGGAAGACCCAATTTTGGTAACCTGGAGAATCCTGACTTTGCCATTACTTACGATGGAGTTAATGACTCGTTGGGTGATTGGGCATCAAGATGGGCTAGCATTGTGATTAACTATCCTAATATTGTTGCTATTGGAGCGGAAAATGAACTGGACTATAAAATGAGAGCGGAGAAACATCCTTGGCTTCCAGAAGATCAAAACTATACCCCTTCTGCGGTTAAGGATTATCTGGACTATCTAAGGAGTAAATTTAATAAAATTGGTGTTCCGGTTACCCATAATTTGATGATGAATAATGTGGAACCTGAAATAAAACAAACTTGTCTAAATTCCATAGATGTTCCATCATTTGACTGTTATGAGCCGAGTGCAGACCAGATAAGTTCGAGGTCTGCTGAGGTGTTGTCCCGGTTGGGTGTCAATAGAAATTGGTGGTGCTTGGAGCTTAACAATAATGACAGAAGCAATTGGCAGATTAGTACCAGTGGATTTAATACTGATTATATAGAGGCTGTTTTCGAGCAGGGAGCTACAGTAGCAACTCTTTTTTGCTCATTTGATTTGAATAATCCGCTAAGGGGCTTTTTTGATGATCATGGTGATCCAAAGCCGCAACTTGTTGATGTTGCCCAGAATATTGAAAGGTTGCAGGCTCCAATATCTGACTCATTAATCCCAACGGTAGTGGCTATGGCTGACGCCAGATAAAAAACACTAACTCAGCAAGATTAAATAGCAACTTATATAATCCGAGTACAGCATCAATTATAAGGTCTTTAGAAATGAAAAAACGACTACTTACCATGACATGAATAGAAGAAGGATGATAGAGAGGAAAAAATGAACAAAAGTAACAAATTTTTGGCTATACTCAAAGGTGATAAAAAACTATTCGCGATTCTCAGTGGCATTGCACTCGATGGTATCGTGCTTATCATTCTTGTAATCGCCGCAAGTATATGGTATTTGTCATAATTCCTTATTCACATCGGGAAGCTGAGGAAATCTGGATATGGTCAGATATCACCATGAGCATTACGACGGTCAGGGTTACCCGGATAGGTTGAAATTGAAATTTATAAGTGTTGACGGAGCTCTACATAGGAGGACGTAATTATAGTGTCGAACACAGGAGGGCACACAGGCAATTTTGTGGTATCGGATAACTTATTTCCCACAAACAATCAAGTAATGAAAAGGATTCTATAATTAATGACGGAGAAATGATATGAACAAAGTAGGTTCAATATTGGTCAATGACAACTCAGAAGGCACTGCCTTGCCAATTCGAGCTCGATCTACATGTAGTTCAGGTAAAGAAAGCCTAAAAGCAGAATGATTCTTAATTTACGCCAAAAAAAACAATTGATAAAGGCTGTGGTCTATTTTATTACTGTATGGCATTTCTCTGAGTATCTTAAAATAACTATAGTTCGTTTTCGAGGTAATTGATGTAAAAAGCCTGTAGTAATCCTATTGCACAAAGTAGCGAATTGTAAAACGAGATTTTTAGACTTTATCTGACTTATTATGTCTTAAGAATACTGGATATGTTTTATATTGACAATATTACCAAAAAGGGCTACAGTCAGATACAGTAACTACATAATAATCACCAGAATTACGGGGCAAGATGTGTGAGAGGTCTCTTGTGCCAGCCTTCAGCATCAATATAATATGTCTTGATTATTGTCAATAATTTAGGAGGAACTTTATGAAGGTCGAAGCAAATAAGTACTATAGAATGCCACTTATTATGGGACCTCTTTTCGATAAGACCAACCTACCTCAGTTTACCTATCCTGAGATTGAAGTGCTTGCCTTGCAATATCAAACTGATTTTGAATCCATTAATGCACTATTACCAGATTGTTATAAGCCAGACAAAGAGCCAACGGTTACGATTATATTCAGTTACAACAATGGGCTTGAGTTCATGGCTGGAGCGGGATATCGCATAGCCACTGTGCAAGTAGCAGCTCGATTTGATGGAGAACATGATCATGTCAGTGGCGACTACATATTGGTGATGTTTGAAGACCAGACCTGGCCAATTATTGGAGGTCGCGAGGACTTAGGCGTACCGAAGCTGTATAGCGATATTTCGCCGGTAAAAACTCTTCCAAACGGTCATTTGCGTTGCGAAGCATCATTATGGGGACATCTACTATTTGGACTTGACTTGGCACCCTTGAAAAAGCAGAATGCGATAGCACGCCTTGTTGCTAGTAAGATAGTGAATGCACGACCATGGTTGGCTTACAAATACATTCCTTCTCTAGATGGTCCACCTGATGCTGATTATCCGACCACCTCGAAAAATGACACAAAGATAGAACAGTTGTGGTTAGGAAAATCTGGTGAAGTGTATTTCAGTGATGCAGCAATGAGGGATGTTGGATATGGTAACTCTGTGATGGATGCTCTAAAGAAACTGCCAGTACGCCGTCTCATTCAGACTCTTCGATTTCGTGGTTCTGCGGTCCTTAGATATGACCTCTCTCGCAGGTTACGATAGATTCAAATATATCTCTACTAAACAATAGTCCATTATGTGCACTTTGGTCACTATAAAACTATATTGTCTTAGAATTATATGTGAATTTCAACTAAGACTACGTTTGCTGTGAAAGCCGAGCCATTATCTCGGGCATTATTTCTGATATATGCATATTTATCAGGCTCTCATAGACAGATATCAGCATATACTTGTCCTTCACCAAAGGAAAAATCAACTCAGCAAGAAATTGACTTGCATATTCAACATCCTTTTTATGTTTGCTTTGATCCAGGTCAATAAATATGAAGGGCACTTCGTATTTAATTATTAGGTTACCCTGTGCATCTGCATATGGTTTATAGCCAAGTCTTAATTGTCGTATTGAGATCATTAGATTGACAAATCTATCAAGGTTATGGGAGCTCAATCCCTGCGGATCGACGAAATACTTCAACATCATATCGATAATTTCTATATCGTGCTTTATTTTTACGATCTTTTCTATTGTTTCAGAAAACCAAGACTCTACCATTTTTAATGACTTATTATATGTCTCAAACTGAGTTTCTTTATCATGAACAGCACTTATTAGTTCATTATTCTTGTGTATCAATCCCTGCAATTGATTACTGATCTCTTCTCTTTCTACAGACAGCTTAGTAACTTCTGACATGACTGCTATACTTCATTCCAATTATTATATACTATCTTCTTTAAGAGATAATACGAAATATCATTTTATTAAATATAAAAAAGCAGGATATAAAGTGTCTTCCTTCCGTCTTATTCACAAATGGGGGTAAATTTGAAGAGGGTGAGAACAGGACTGCCTGCTGCTAAGTAGTTATTAAGTAAAAATCATTTCGAAAATCGTATTTCAAGTAGAAAGAAGACTATTACTAAATACTACCAACATAAAAAATGGTATGATTATTTTTAGATATACATTCCCATAAACTGACCAGCTCGTCACTAAATGGAAACAACTATAGAGTATAAATCCTATAAATATACAGAATAACAACTAAGATTATCCTTTAGCACTACTGAATAATAGATTTTCTGGTTTTCTAGGTGCCAATTCTTATACATCTGTTACCTACTATATTGTTTGGCAAAAGTTTAGCACAATTCTAAAAGTGCAGGAAATAAAAAGACAGAGTAAAATGCTCTACCGCGATAGCGCTGGTAGCGGTGGTTGGATTTGAACCAATGATCTTTGGATTATGGGCTCGGTTTATTGTGAGCAGGCATTTAACATCTAACAACCTAACGTTTTACTACTTATAGTTAGTAGCAGTAGACTCTCTGCTAATCCGTTTGCTAATCCACTCCGTAATTTCTTATAAGGTTTTACGGTACTGAATGGACATTCAGCGAGGTGTTTTAGCTTCAGAATACCACAGTAAAAGACAGTAAAACACAGCGCAATAAGCCTCTAGACGAATTCGTAAACCGCCGGTCGTCGGTTCGAATCCGACCGCTGGCTCCATTCCGATTCAAGGTTCTCTGCCGACCGCAGAATAAAAAAATCAGGGCTTTCTTCCAGTACTTCTCCTGCATGCTGTACCCGAATAACCTTCTCTTTTACCGGCAGGATAGTATCGCAATTCCAGAGTGACACGATAGTATCGCTGCAGACCTCAGCAACCCTGCTGGCCAACCCTGTTATCTCCAAAATGGAGCAGTACCTTTCCTTCTAAGGTAACCACCATTCGTTTCGTACCTTTTTCACGCCTGGACCCTTCCGTGATAAGTGAACCGGCACATTCAAAGCTGTGAACGGCTAAACCCTTCCACAGGGATGGAGCGATAGCTTCGACCAGGCTGGTAATTCGGTGGGGGCTCATGTATGAGCTAATCCGTAGAAATGAGGTCCGCTACCTTCGCATTGGCCGATTGATCCGGATTCCGGTTGCTGCTCTCGCGGAGTTCCTGAACAGTTCATGCGAAAAGAAAATATAACCTGAGATAAGATAGCCTGACAACACTACTTCAGCTATTTACAGTTTCCACCAAACATTTTTATAATATATATTGATGACTAATATGAAGCGGAGGTAAACGAAATGAGTGCTGAACTTGAGGAGAAGGTAATGTCATCTCTTGAGGATAACAAATTACCTTGCGCAATTGCCTTTAAGATCGCCAGGGAACTAAAAGTCAGCCCACGAGAGGTTGGAGAGACAGCCGATCGGCTTGGAATTATGATCAGCAAATGTCAGTTGGGTTGCTTTCCTTAAGCTTGATCGGAGCTTAGAATTTACGTCACCTTTCATGGCAGATTACCATTCTCATTCCTTAAATTCAATCACAAGCCCAATAGGTCCATTACGTCTTGTCCCAGTAATGTCCATCGATGCTGACAATTTACCCGGATTAATTTTCTAATATGATACTCTTTAACTTCGTTGCCAATTCTTCACTCTGAGTGCTATCAGTTATAAACTGTATATCATCAGGTGATTGTATTCCCAAGCCCAGTTCTACAGCTCTGGCGATTTGATCTTGCTGAAAGATGGTACCTCTGGTTACTTCAGGTGTTGTTCCTAAGAGCCGTAAGACTGCTACGCCAACTATATCGATTGCTACTCTATCATTTCCAGCAACCATCACTCTGGCATTGGCTTTGATCCCTTCCATCGGTCCACCACTGACAAATACTTCGATTCCATCCATGACAATTAAATCCGGGCTATAGGCAGTGTTTATCTCTGCTATCATCTGACGCTGGTAGGGTGACCGGTGTAATTCACTCATAAAACTGCGTTCTACCATACCAACCGAGTTCTTAAGGGACATGGTGAAATGACCACCATACCTGTGTGTCTTCAAACAGCAGGTCTGTACTACACATTCTGCCTCCGCATACACACGGGCGAACCGAAAACCATCGGCCCAGTGACTGCTCTCAGGCTTTGTGTGTACCCAGCTATTGGGGCCAACTTCATCGAGATTGATTATCTCAAAACCAAGTCCCTTGCCCATGTCGAAGATACCCTTCTGTTTCATTACCTCCGCAGTAGTAGCAGGACCGCTACGTTCTGCGATGACGATACGAGCAGCCCCCATTTCCTTCAACATAGTTATTAGCCCATAAAGAGTATCATTATGCGTAGAAGCCGGACATGGATCGGCTGTATTGAAATTAGGCTTAAGAACTACTACTTTACCCTTGACCGGGTTAGTTTTGAGTAAATTTACCGCTTTAAAAACGCCTTCTATGCGGTTTTCCGTATATACCAGCGCAACTCTGCCCGTTGTGTCTGCCAAAACTTCTCTCCTGATTAGTTAATATTTGCGGAAATATCCTCCTATGTAATTATCGGAATCCTGGTCTGCCTTCATAAGGATACCACTTCTTAAATTAGAGTTACCAGTATTATAGCCTCAGGAGCAGGCGGTAGGTAGCCCAACGAGTTATGAGGACGTACCTGATTGTACTCCTTTCGCTATCCCTCAATGAATATCTCTGGTTGGTTGATACTCTCGATATTCGATCAGAGGAAGGTATACTTCATAAAAAAGGAGGTACACGATGCAAGCATACTGTATGAAATACCGAACGAAGAGGGAGGGTAAGGATGCCAGGGCTATAACCTTTATAAACGGCAGGCACGCCACCAGGGTGTATGTCCTCATTGTGGGACAAAAATGTTCAGGATCGGGCGGAGTTAAGGCTATAAAAGCATCTCGACCAAGACAACTCAACTGGCTAAAGTGTCAGTTACTCAGTTGCACGACAGGTGCTGACGACACACTTTGTGGCCGGTTGGCCGGAAGAAGAGAATCGTTCACCATGCCTGAACCATTCTTCTCTCAAAAACAGGCATACACCAGATTGCACCTTCAGGACAATCGCTCTCGCATAAAAAGCAACTCTGACAATCTCTGATGTACTTTATGTATGCCTTTCCAGTGTCGTTATCAATCCTGAGCACATCCATTGGACAGTGTTCTACGCAGACTCCGCATCCAGTGCACAGATTTGTATCTATTTTTCTTACACCCATACCATTTGCTCCTGATCTATTTTAGCTATTCCAAGCTGCTCTGCAATTCGCCACATCGGGTGAAGCGTACGGTTCCTCTCCGGTTTTACAGGATATTCACCTATTGGGACATCCTCTGTATATATCCGGGTCTCTCCATTCTCCCTCTTAATGAGCACCCGCTTCAACCAGTCTACATTGTCCATATATGGGTAATCTTCCCTTAAGGCCAATCTCGATTCCTTTCTATAAATGGCACTTCTGAGCTGCATCTCTGCAAGCAATGCCATAGCCCGAGCTTCCAGAGCCATCCTTAAATAGTGCGGATCATAAGCATAGAGTAAAGGAACCTGGTTTTCTATAATATCCCGTACCTGGTCCAGCGCATTCATCAATCTTTTTTCGGTCCTGAACACAATTACACTATATGGGAAGATTGCTTCCTGGAGGGCAAGCAAGACCTGGTCTGGCTCTATGCCTCCTTTTCTCTCCAGAGGCTCAAACATATCCCTCCGGAACTCCTTCACTTGCTCGTGGTCAATGTCCACTGCGGGAACTCCAGCAGCGTAGCTGGCTGCAGAACTTCCGGCAGCAGCACCCGAGGTAGCAGCAACATCGAGTCCTACGGTCAATGAATAAGAGGCTTCTGCTTCTCCACAGGCATATAACCCGGGTAACGAGGTCTCAAACTCGGTGTTCACAAATAGCCCGCCGACACTACGGCATGCCCAAATTGTCCATTCTATGGTGTTGACGAAATTATCTCCCTTAAGGAGACCAGCACGATCGAACATCCTCATAGGGAAGGGTAGTACTCTCTTCATTGTTCTCACTTCGTCAGGTGGAAGATGGGTCATATCCATGTATATCGGGCCATTTCCCTGCTTGACCTCCATGGCAAAGGCAGGAATCAAGGTATTATGCTGGGCACGATCCTTTAATGTTGGATGGTATTTGACCATAAACTGTTCGCCTTTGGCATTCAGAAATTGACCACCACAACCAACAAACATGTTCATCCCGGGGCCAATGTCCCAGCGAGCAGGGAAGGCATTGATGAGGTGGTCCTCATCTCCGCTAATGACGGCACCTGCCCGAAAGGCTGCCATGTATCCCTCACCGGTACAGCTCCTGTGGCCGGGGCAAAGGCTTTTATACAGGTTACCTCCTGTAGCCAGGACCGTTGCTTTCGCTCTAAATATATAAAAATCCCCGTTTAAGATATTGAAGCCCAGGGCACCAACAACCCTTCCATCTCTGGTCAGGAGATCGGTAACCATGGTCTTACCGATATGCTCAACGCCCTTTTTGATTGCAGCCTTGGCCATGGTTTCCATCATTTGGTTACCATGGAACATTATCACGGGATGTGCGCCCCGTGCCGGATGGCGCTTTATTTTCCCATCTGGAGTCTTTTCTAACTCGACGCCGAAGCTTTCCATTTCTTTTACTCTTTCATATCCCTGCTCTATATGATCTTTTAGCCTGTGCTGATCAACCAGGTAATGCCAGAGCTTGACCCCCCGGTCAAAGAGCAGATTAAAGTCATCCTCCTCTGGGACCCACACTTTTATCACGCCGGCAGCAAAGGCGCTACAGCCGGACTTACCCACATGCCCTTTTTCAACTATAGTTACCTTCTTAGCTCCGGCCTCTTTCGCTTTAATAGCGGCAAAAACACCGGACAATCCACCACCAATTACTAAAACGTCAGTATCTATCGTTTTTCCTTCTTTGTTCATACATACTCCTAACAGTATTCAGTATTGGACCGCAAAGATTATCTAAACACGTTGATGTGAGTCTCTCTATCTTTAATTCCAGTGTCTTCTACCCTCATATATCACGTACTATTTATGAGAAGTAATTGATTTTGTATATGCCTTCAAAATATAGTATTGTACCTAGTTTCTGTCAATACGTCCAATTACCTGATACTCTTGACATTCGATAGGAGCATAGTATACTGCACGAAAAGGGAGGCCACTTTTTAGCTCACGTCCCCCCATTTCAGAGAAAATCTTGAATAACCTAAAGTTATCCATAAAAAAACCTCCGGATACCACTGAAATAATACTCCCTGGCCTAATAGAATCTCGTTGAAATCAAAGTGGAATGTCAGGTTTCGTCCTTTTTAATGGACCAGGTTGTTCAGGTTTGGGAAGGCTAACGCTGGCTGAATAAGCTTGACAAAGAGAGTTTAGCTGCTTAAAGTGTTCATTACACAATTGTGACATAAATGCTGTTGACGCATAGCTTCCAATTCTTGGCGAAAAAAATAATTAGGAGGTTTTGTAACTGTGGAAGTAGCAGAGAATTTAGTGAAAGCGACTATGGGTGAAATGGAGAAGGTCCTTAATGTCAAGACGGTAGTCGGAGAACCAGTTACCATTGGAGAAGCGACGTTTGTACCCTTGATAAGTATAGGCTTTGGAT
Source organism: uncultured Dehalococcoidales bacterium (assembly GCA_964596125.1). GTDB lineage: Bacteria > Chloroflexota > Dehalococcoidia > GIF9 > UBA5629 > CAZQRP01. The sequence continues at coordinate 10,729 of CAZQRP010000004.1, forward strand.
TCGGGGCAGGTGGTGGCTCAGGCAAGGGAACAGGTAAGCAGGAGGGTGAAGGCACAGGCGGTGGTACTGGTGGTTGTGGCGGTGTGAAACCGGTGGCTATAGTTATTATCGACGACACAGGTATCCGAATAGAGACACTCAAAGGAGGTTTAGCCTCTGCAATTCAGAAACTTGGTGAGACTATACCCCAGGTGATGGAGAAGTGCATAGAGACGTGTATGAAAAAGTGGCAAGAACGAGGGGAAGGGGCCTGTTGTCAGTAGCTTTAAAAAGAATGCCAAAGCTATCACCATGAAGATTGGTAAGCCAGCAACTCAGGGTGTAGGTCCTCATTGTGGAACAAAAATGTTCAGGATTGGGAAGAGTTAAGGCTAGTAGCACAACTATCAAGATAATTGGAGAGGCCAAGTATAACGGTATCTGTTTTCTTATTGTTACTGGAATTGGATCCAGAGTCTATCCTCTAAACTGAGTCCAGATGTAAACAGATTATGCAGGAGGTCAAAGACAATGATTGCACATGGGAACAGAATACTGGGACATAAAGACCTCGGGATAGACGATGATTACGAAGAATGCGTTATTACCAGGTGCGGAAGACAGGCTACACTGTGGAAACCATCTCAGGTTGATGGCAAGCTGATACCGGTATGTGATAAACACTACCACGATTCAAGCATAACACCAAAGCGATGGGAGAACGCCAGGAAAAGGCGTGAAGCAACGATAAAAGAGTTCATGGGCAAAAAGTGTCACATCTGTGGCAAGCCAGCTACCGGATGGGTAGATATAAATATAGAGTCTGCCGTTGACAAGTATGGCGACAATATTCCGGGCGCCTACATTCCAAAGTGTGTATGGATATGTGGTAACTGTTGATCAAAATGAGGAGCATCTATGGAAAAGGGAGTTTCGCAACAAGCTAAATACTATACCCGCCTCGAATATACTTTTGTCCAGCTCTATGCCGGCGACTCTATTTACTGGTGATAGTCAGCGGTTGACGGCATTTTGTCTACCTTATCGCTCTAAAGGTCAAGTCTGCCTTGCATATATATTAATAATGTATTACCATGAAAATCCCTTTTTGTGAGGGACATGGAGGATAATGGTAGTTCGTACCGCGACTCTTGTTACTGCTAATGCAATAGACATAGTCCATAATTTATGGGAGTTGACCCTTCTGTTTGATGACGACCTGGTAAATGCAAAGAAATATAAAGTCCGCTCCAGGTATCCATTCAATGATAGTGAGATTCAGCGCTTCAATGTGACACTTAAGGGTGAAAAGATAACCAAGATAGAGCCATTAAGTTAAATAGCTTCTACAGGATGGGACGAAATTCTATAAATCATCTACGGAGTAAATACTATTTGATTATTCAGAATACCTGTAACATCAGGTTCCCACGTCTTCTCTGTCAGGTTTTAATTCCCCATGGTTAAAATCATTTTTTGACAGGGCTATCAAAGGTATAGATGCTATTCCTGGCAGTACTATTGGGGATAATGCAGCAATTGCACCGGCAAGTGTTGGACCCCACTTGTGCCTTTGTAGAGCATAGACACCACCTCTTATCGCCAACCCCCCACCAATACGGAATGTATCCGAACGGGAGTATTTTCGTGGGCAGAAAATATTTTTAAGAATACAGTTCAAGCATTTTAGTGAAATCAGCCGGCCGTTATAATCTTTTCAAATTTCTCAACTGTTACCTTATGTGCATTTCAGGTGCCATTTATGTAACTTCAGTGTCGTTTTTGATATCTTTCACGTTTGTTATATTGTTTGAGAAATCGTAAATGTATAAATCCTGCTCATGGTGGTGATATATTTTCAATTCTCAAACAGACTACAGTCTTAACTGGTTGATTTCAGGAGTGTCAGAACGAAATTTTTCCGCCCGTGTGCCTAATTTGCCAAAATAAAATGCGGAACAAGCTTATGATTCTGGTGAACTAACGCATACTATTTCTGCTGTTTACATAGCAACCAATGCACTCCCTGCTACCACCATAAAAGCCCCAATTACCAAGTGTAATGTTATCCGTTCCAATCTACGCAGAAAAAGGTGAACACAAAGGACAGTAAAAAGAGGACTGGTGGAAGTAAGAGGAGCTACTATCATCACTGGCGCCTTGGCTAGAGCAGAGTAGAAGCTCACCAGACCTATAGCCTGCATAACGCCCGCAAGGAGCAGCCAATTAATAGACTTTCTATTAGTCTTGGCCTTAATTTCAAAGCTCCCACCAGTGGCCGGTAAAAGCGTGATGATACCAAACAGAAGTGCAAACGTGACAACGACAATAGGAGGAGCGAATTGTGAAGCCTGGTATCGTACAACAATAGTAACAGCACCCCAGCACAATGCCGTTGCCAGGCCAAAACCGTATCCCAGCATACGGCTTTTCTTTGCTACGCTAACTTCGCTGCTCTCGGTTAATAATAAAAACAGCCCACCAACAATTAATAGAGTCCCGACAATCACGTGTACAGTGAGAGTCTCCCTTAAAAATACTACGGCAAACGTTATGGCGAATAGCGGATTAGAATTGGCGACGGCTGTTCCCCTGGCTGCCCCAATGTATCTCATCCCCTGATAAAAGAAAAACCTACCGAGAGTAAAATGCAAAACGCCAGTGAGAGCAAACCACCCAAGTGCAATCAAAGAAACTGAAAATAAAGCTCCAAGATCGAAGGTAAAAGCAACGAGCAGAGATACAGCCAGCGATGCCACCATAGTCAGGATCGCCCCGCTTATTGCTTTAATGGATTGGAGACCAACCCTGGCCATGGTATTGCTGATACCCCAGAATATAGCGGCAGCAATAGCTAATATGACCCCTGTCGCTATCTCATTCAGCATCTGTAATATTTTGTCTTATATGGTTGCCGGATATCATGTCAACAGCCCTCTTTCTTGCAGATCTTGGGCTACATACTCAAGCTCGAGGTTCCCTAACGTGGATTTCCTCTGGAGTCCCGTCTCTGGATCCCAGCCCCTTAACCGATAATACTCCGTTAATATTTTTTGAAACTTCTCTCTATCAACTGGAGATCCTTTCCGAGATATAATGGCACCGTCCTTGCCAGGAAAAAGGCAATTGTCGTTCAGCCGAAGGTTGGAGAGTGGAATGGTATAGCAGGTCTCCGGGATGGTATCATCTTGCCTTCCAAGTCGCCCCTCTCGAAGCAGTATAGACCTTTGCAGGTTCAAAATACGCTCCCCCACCCGGTAGAGTTCGTCTTCAGTCATCTCTCTACCGGTAATAGCGGAATAGATCTGACTTTCCAGAGAAGGGTCGCCTACATGGTCAGGTGAATTTAAAACGTACTGAATAGGCCAGGCGAAGTCACAGAGGATGAGAGACTCTTTGGCTAGCTCGCGATCCTGAATCATTTTGGCAGCCAATGCTTTTCCCTCGTAGGTCGAGAAATCAGCGGCTATTTCACTACCCCAGAACCGTTTGGCAATTGACCTGAACACATCGCTGGATAGCTCAGCTCCAGGTAATCCATTTGCCCAGCGCACCCATTCCATACATAATCGGCTCACCTCATGAAGTTGCTGGATAGGTTCCCTCACTTCCACGGCATGTAACAACCCGGTAGTGATAAAGCCCCGGGGTCCATAGCCGAGTGAATCTCCAATTTTGGTTATTTCTTCAGTAAGCAATGTTACTCCATCACTCCCCAGTGTGCTAACCGCCGGCTGTAGTCCCTGAGCGAGCACGTCCCCAAAACCTTGACGGTGGGCAATGCTGGTCGTCAGGGCTTGTATGAACTCCAGGCTACCTATCTTCGATAATGGTAGACCAGTGTTCTTCTCTGATAACACTCCCTCTTTATAGCAACGGTTAAGCCATGAGATCATAATCGCTATTGCCTTGGTGTTCAGACCATAGTCATCGCAGAAATGATTAGCATAAAAAGGTACGTCAGTGGGTTGACCATAGTATTGCTCAGCCCATTGGATATACATCACAGAACTTTGACACATGAATTTTCCCAGGCTCCCATCCTTCGCCTCATAGTTGCCCCGTGGACATATGTCAGTGCATCCAAAACAATGGTACTTCTGAGTTGGATACTCCTTCCTCTCCACCTCCCCAATACGAGGCATACCTTCTCTCAATTCGGCAACATACTGGAGCAAATCTTTCAGGCGTTCTGGTTCAGCAACCTCGACCGTTGTGCCACTGCCTCTCACAGCAATAGCCTTTAAATTCTTGGAACCCATGACTGCTCCCAAACCACCGGAACCACTGGCATCATTATCGGCCAAAATGGTAGCCTGCACAGCCATATTATCACCGGCTGGACCTGTAGTAAGTACACTGAAGGAATTGCCCAACTCATTTTTAAGTACCTCTCGCACTTCAACGGCACCTCTCCCCCACAAGTTTCTGGCATCTCTGATTTCAATCCTATGATCATCGATTACTATATAGCAGGGTTTGTCCGCTTTACCATGAACTATAAGTCCGTCAAATCCAGCAAGCTTTAAAAAAGCTCCCCAATTACCACCAAAGTTCGAGTGGCTAAAGTAATTTGGAGTACTTGCGGGTGACTTACCACAAGCTATACACCGGGATCCGGCCAGTCCTTCTAGACAGGTACATGGTCCCGTAATGAAGATGAGGTGATTCTCGCTATCGAAAGCGCCGATGTGTGGAGGAACGTTTTCCCAATAAATCTTGCTGGCGATACCAATACCGCCGATAAAGTTATGAGAATATTCCGCGGTAGATACTTCCGTAATTGTACCTGTCAGCAGGTCTAACCAAATCAGTGTACCTTTGTATCCTGACATCGTATCCATTAGATCACCTTAAGTATTATTTGGTCGTTATTCAAACTTTGTAGGTAGTCAGCTACAATGAGAAAAACATGCCTTTAAAATTAACTACACGTAGAGACCACTACTCATCCTCCTGGCACTTTCATTATAGTCTTTTCTTGATAATAATGTCTTACACTTCTCTCAAGACACATCGGTCATGCCGGTACCATCTATCGCCTGCTGGACTGACCTGCCGATACAAACTATACCACCTCTTAAGTTGGTCAGAGTACTGGGAAGTCTATGCGCCAGATATAGTATCAACGGAACAGAAGTTAAATTAATAACAGGATATTACAAATTATAAATAAGAAAGGACTACAATAAAATTGCCAGGAAGCAGGATCGATAAGTTCTTATACCCAGCTCTTGGTCTTACCTATTACCTGCCACAACTTGATAGTAATAGAGCCAGTGACCTCAGCAGCACGTAACTCAGAAACACGGATTTCAGTGTCTGCCTTCAATTCTATAGAGCTGCCTTCAATAAAATTAATCACGGCGCGAGCATTATTGCCGGTCTTTATTGTATCGCCGCCTTCCAGAGTCATAACAACCTGTGCTTCAGACTAGGCATTAGTACCTGGTTTCATAATGGAAACATCCCCCCTTCAGTTAAGGAGAGGACCGTAAGGCCTTGGGTGGTTAAAAAAGGAGATGGGGATGGGGAAATTTGTTTGTGTGTTGATTCTGCCGTCACTATGCCTGAGGTCTCTCGATTATGACTACCTGGAACCGCCAATATAAATAAAACGAGCGTTATAAATTGGAATAAACTAGGTAAACATCGTATTTACTAATCTCAGGCATGATATATTTCTAACTCATCAGTCGAGTAACAAAATCAAAGTGCGGTCACCAAATTATCCTTGGTAACCGCACGCTGTAAAACTAGATTATATCCCAATAGAAATAATTTTTAGCTAGCCGCTTTAACGCACCTGCCATTCACACATATGAAGCCCGCCGGGCAGTCAGAGTCGAGTTTACAACTTAATTTCTCTAAACTCTTCATTCGAATGGCCTGTAGTATCCCGCCAATATTTATGTACCAAACGAGGGCTATAGGCACCAGTACTACAAGCAAACCTAACGCAAAAACTAGTACTGTAACTGGCTCCATTTTCTTTACCTCCCTTACATTCTCTGAGCTATCCGATTCTTAAAACACGTACATCGAACAATCGGCACTCCATGACATATAGTATCCCGTAGCTGAATAGCTTTAAAGAGCCAACCGTCCCTGTTTCGGGTAAAATCTATACTATAATTATGTAAATAAGTGCCCTGTTTTTCCTACACAAATTAGAAAAGCTCTACCAGTAAGGCAGAGCTTCTACACAATTGTAATCAAGCGTTTATGCTTGATCGCGCTTATCTATCCACAATAATTAACCCCTTTCGAATCGCATACTTAATGAGCTCGGTGCGGTTGTGCAAATCCAGCTTTTCCATCACCTTCGCCCGATGACCTAAAACTGTCTTTATGCTGATACACAGCATATCTGCAATTTGCCGATTGGTCTTACCCTCGGCGATCAACTTGAGTATTTCCCTTTCCCTTGATGTTAGCTGGTCATATGGCTCCACTTCAGCCTTCTTCCGGTAGTCTTCAATTAGAGCTGTAGCGGCAGATGGATACAAGAAGGACTCGTTCTGGGAAACTGCGCGTATGGCAGATACCAGCTCTGCGCCGAGCGCTCGCTTGGGTACGAAACCTGATACTCCTGCTTTGACAGCGGATATAATGTATTCTCTATTGTCATGCTGAGTTAATACCAGAATTTTTACTCTCGGATTTTTCTTTAATATGCGACGGGAAGCTTCCAAGCCGTCGATGCCGGGCATAGCTATATCCATAACAACCACATTGGGTACAAGCTCTGCTACTTTTTCAATAGCCTCTCTACCATCGGATGCCTCGCCTACTATTTGGATGTCCTCATGGAGACTAAGCAATGCTCGAATTCCATCTCGCATAACAGCATGATCATCTACGACAATTATCTTAATCTCGTTCATCAGAAATCTCCATTCATGGGAATCTCGATATTTATTTCAGTGCCCATACTACCTGGACAAGAGCAAATTCTCATTGTACCATTCATGAGCTCAACCCGCTCCTTCATGCCCAGCAACCCTAACCCTCGTGGCCGATCTTTGGAAGTCATAGCCTCCTCGACATCAAAGCCAATACCATTATCTTTAACATGAACTCTAATAGTGTTTTTATTATAATACAGATATACCAGTGCATTCTTCGCTTGAGCGTGCCTGACAATATTACTGATGGCTTCCTGAATAACGCGGAAGAGAGTTGTTTCGAGTTGAGGTGCTAGCCTCCGCTCCTTACCTATAGCTTTTGATCTTACTTTAACGCCTGCAGGCCGTAAATTATTATCCACTAACCACCGTGTCGCGGCAACAAGCCCCAGGTCATCAAGCAAAGTGGGACGAAGCTCATATATCAGATTATGTATACCATCAAGAGTATCAATAGACAAAGCCTGTAATTCTTTTAACCTAGCTCTCGTAGTATCCGTATCTGCAGACAACATACTCGATACTGCTTCCAGACGTGCTGCAATACTTGCGAGGGCCTGACTTGTCTCATCATGTAGCTCACGGGCAATTCTCTTTCGCTCCTCTTCCTGAATAGATAATATCTCTCGCAATAGTTCGCCGCGGATTTTATCCTGGTGCTGCACCTCCTGATGTAATTTCGCATTTTCAACAGCAATCGCTATCTGCGCGGCTATATTATTCAGGAGCCGCAAGTCTTCAGATGAAAATTTAGAGGCACCCTGACTGGCAATATTCAGTACGCCCAGGACCCTATTCTTAGAACGTAGAGGCACACTGACAAATGTCCCGAGTCCCTCTATAGCTATGGGGCCGAGTTCAGCAGCACGAGGATCCTTTGATATATTTTCGACCAGAATAGCCTCTCCTGTTTGAGCCACCTTTCCGGCTATACTTTCCCCCAGGTTACAGCATAATGCTTGGTCCTGCACCTCCGATAGACCCCGATGAACCTGATAGCACAGCATTTGCTTTTCCTCATCCCACAGTAATATACCCCCGATTTTCACATCCATTATCTCCAGTGTCTTTTCCAAGGCATTCGCAAGAATAGCATCCAGATCAAGCGATCGGCTAACCACATTAGTAATAGTGTTCAGTGCCAGGAGGTTTTTATGGGCTTCGGCAATTTTTAAATCCAGTTCCTTTGCCTCTGTTACATCCCTCATCAACTCAGTCACGGCAATTACGTTACCCTTGCTATCTTTGATCGGAGAGGCGATAATATCAACATATCTCTGCCGCTCTTCATTATCCACCTCGTAAACGTGAAGGTGAGTTACGTGGGCTGAATTACCGGTTTCCCATACAGATGTAATCGGACAGTCGTGGTGCGGAGGATGGCAAAGTTCGGGTGAGCCGTGAGAGATGTTGTAGCAGTGTACCCCTATTACTTCTTGCTTTCTTTTGCCGTGTCTTGTCAGTAACGCCTCATTAGCATGTATGATACGATAATCTTTATCAATAACCAGTAGTTCGTCATTAAGGCTGTTTATTACCGCTTGTAAATAATCGCTTGACTCTTTACTGCTCTTCAAATGATTGTCACCGTTTTCGGTACTCATAATGTATTACCTTACATGACACCAACATAATACTTCTATTATTATAGTAGACTATATTGAGTATATTAGTCAACTTTAATCGGGGGTAGTTTTAAACAAGAAGGCTATATTTTACAGGAAGTAACTGGCTAGAGCCTGCTTTTATTCCTCCACCTTTATCAACCAACCAGTCATCAGTGATTTCGTTTTAATCAAATAGTTTGTTCTTGACCAACTTACTAAATAAAAAATACGTACCCGCACTCTCCGTTACATACTGAATAACCCTCGGTGTTTTGTAGAGTACGGGTTCATATTAATTGTAAGCTTGCTCTTGAACTAATAAAATGATTATTTCGCAAGGAATATGGCAGTTGGAAAGCTCGGGGAAAAACGTGCAAAGGTTACTATACGTTTTTCAATACGATCCTCAACCCTGACCAGCTAAAGTAACACCATCCATACGGCGCACACACACCGCAACCAACCCAAGAGCCACGCCGATAACTATCATAAAGGCACCTGTTGCCTGAACGACGGTAACAAGCCCAAATCCTAGCTGTGCAAGATTCAGAGAATTCTCCATGGTCATAGCATTAAGAATTGTTTGACGTTTAGGATCATCTCTTTTAAGTTCTGTGTAGAATCCCTGTGCCTCGCGGTGCTCTCGCAGGACTGCAGCCATAGATGCTGCTTCCACCGGACTATCGATTACTCCTTCTGACTTGAAAGTGTCACTATCATAAGTTGCTTTCTCCGCCTGCATTGCCTGGACTAACATAGTGCTCTTGGTTATGCCCTGGACAATAAACGTTACACCCATTAATATGCTTACCACGCTTAAAGCTACCACCGCTATCACCAGTATCCTGTTTCGAGTCATTAGTTTGCCTCCTTATTTTTTATTAATTTCCCTGTTCAGGATTAGTTTTTTCGAGTTCAGTATAGAACCCCATCTTCCTTTGGTGCTCCCGCAGGGTTGTGACCATATCTGCCGCTTCATCTGGCATTCCGACATAGCCAGCTACTCCAAGATCACCATCGGATGTTGAATTTTTTAGCTGCACGGCCTCTGCTGATGTGCTGGTCTTTGTTACATCCGGGCTAATAAACAACGCACTCATCGCCAGACTGACAATACCCAAAGATAGAACTAGTGTTATCAATGCTCTCTTCAAAGTCATAATCTTGTTTACCTTTCCCAAATTTCCACGCTGTTTAAATTGTACTAACGCCTTATAATTAGTCTTTTTATAGCTTGGTTAACTGCCATACCGGGCAAAAACAATAACTATGAAAGATTTAAATCATTATCAACTCCTTTTGTACATGCATGCAGTGTTTAGTTAAATTTTAGTTTTTTCTATAGGATTTGATAAGAGAAAAGTGCCTGCATATGGTGGGAATAAGATTCTGTTTTTTTTAGAAAAATGCCCTGTTTAATTATTTAGGTGAACCTTGAAAGCAAGCTTGTAAATCTACAAGATATTTTGTTTTTCTCAACATAGGCGTATAATCCACGGAATGAGATTACTTCGGGTAAAAACTCAGTTACAATTAAGTAGTGTCAATTGATTTTGCTATGTATCGAGATGGTAGCATGGTATTTCGTATATCATTGCTCTTACTGCTATTAACAGTTGTAGCTTGCCAAGGCTCAGGTCAAGTGAAACCTATCGATAATCCTGATCCAACTATGGGGGTACAGTATCTTCGCTATGAAAACAACGAGTATCATTATGTCGTTGACTACCCTCGTGACTGGATTCTAAAGATAAGAGACCCGGATAAGGTAGACTTCTATCCTCCCTTAACTGAGGATATTGCTGTAATCTGTATCGATGTAAATCAGAACAAGACATTGAAGTCACGTTCTGTCGAGGAGTGCGCCGCAGCGTACATAAAGGACATTTCTAATCTCTGGCAAAATATGACAGTTAAAAAAAGCAGCGAACTTAATGCTCATCGATGGCAATGGATTATAGAGTATTCATACCTATACAATAAGCGCAAGATGGATGGCGTGATCTACTTGAAACTGGTCTCCGATACTTTGTACCAATTTAACTGTATGTTTGAGAGAGCACAAGCAAAACAAGGCTATGTCCTCGAAATGCTGGACATGGCAAACTCGTTTAAGTTAACAAAGTGATACAGCCTTAATTCACATCCCAGTTGTTTCTATATGTCGCTACAATTTCTAATCAATAGATAACTCTTACAAGTGCCTCTTTTGTTAAACACAGAGAATTACCAGTCATAAAAGCATATAATCAGACACGTTTTGAAAGCCAGACTTCCATGTGAGCCAGGTATCTATACTGTTGATATCGGCAGATAAAAGTGGACCTTTACTGTAATTAGTAAATCTGAGTCGACAACAACCTAAACCGCTGCTATGACTATCCTCATACCTGTAGTTATACTGACAATTATCCCGGCAACAAAGCTTGTATGACGAAAGTGATCCACCTATTAATATTAAAAAATTCAGTAAATAAGTAGCAATTGCTTGGTTTAGTATATAATTGAACAATTACCTGCTTTGTTACTTCCGAGGCAACATTTGGACGGTCTATTGAACAGCATTATCTGGTGTTGATTTATCAACTGTTCGATATCGGTAATGAAAACCATTCACTCCGATCCCTGAGATCATCTAACGCAGAAACAAACAACCTATGATTATCGTCCTATACTTATATAAGAAATACCTCATATTATGACTATAAATCATCAAGATGGCACTTTAAGACAGAGCTTGGCAGGACAGCCTTTTTGCCGGCATTTTGCCGACAAACTGTATAGCACGAGATGTTACTGGATGGTACGTCCAGGTACAAGATAGTAAGTCAAAACGCTAAAATTGACGACACTCAGTACTACTCAGGATAACTCGGTGGTAAGTCGGACTCAGGTTTCGTAAACTGCCGGTCGTCGGTTCGAATTCGACCGCTGGCTCCACTGACATCCCGTATGAAACTATCCATACCAGGTGCTAAATCCTGGCCCAGCGGTTTCTGATTTACAAGATTAGACGGACTCCTACGTTATTCCGGAGTAATTGTCTCTGCGTACCGGACTTACATGACTCTATCGATCGGAGTATTGTTTTTTTTGCATGAATCAAGTTTATCTATTATGCAGGCGGCAAACCTGTCTACTATCCACGAGTAAGAGTCGGGAGGTAATGCCTCCGCGATTACCTCAGGCACCTCGTTAAAGGAATCGATAACCCACCATCTATCTTCTTCGTCCACACACCACTCCGTCACGTTTACGTCGAAATCCAAAGCCCGGTTAATCAAGATGGTCAGGTCTGTCAAACGGTCCTTGTGCTCCTGCATACTGCTCAGGTCACATTGAATATACTGGCCCATAGATAGAGGCCTGGGCACCCAACGGATAAAATGTACATCCCTCTTATCAAAGCAAAATACCCGGAAATAGTCCTTATATCTGATAAATTGCTGTGCCAGCAGTATAGAGCGGTTAGACAGGGCAAGATACAGGTTTTTAAGCTCGTCCGCCGATCTTACTATGTAGACATCCTGCCATGCATAGCCATCAAACGGTTTCAGGATGCAGGGAAATCCAAGCTCTCCGGCAACATGGTCTAAGTCCGGCTTTGCCACTATACTGTCCGATTCGTCCGTAGCTACCTGGTCCGGCAAAATAATAGTCTTGGGGAATGCCAGACCCAGATGGCCACCTATTCTCATTTCCACAAGTTTATTGGCAACCGAAGCAGCAAAAGGATTGTTTATTATATAGGTCCCGCTGAGCGCCAGGCTTTTCATCATCTCTCTAAGAAACGGATAACGAAAGCTAAGCCGGTCCACTACTACTCTGTAATTTTTATTGAGGGGTACCATCTCCGCTTCCAGAGAAACAAACTCAACGGGAATATTCACCAAACGCGCTGCAACATCGGCCATCAGGTGGTCATCTTTACGTTCCAGAATGCCAACAGGAATATTGTCCATAACAACTAGTATATATACGATGCCTGTGAGCGGTCAATGATATTTATCGCCCGGCTGCACCCGAGTGGCACGGGATAACGGACTGGTTCACACCATTCGACCTTTCGGGCGGGAACACGGCTCTTACTGAACATTTTGTAGACCAGAAAATGACCGGCCATAACGTTATTTCAGGCAAATACCGGAGAATATAAGGGCAGGAACTTCGTACCGGAAAACAAAGGTAACAGATGTAAATTAGTGTACGCTCCTGTTGTTTATATAGTTCTGGTCAGGCGCATACGTGCCCGACCACAGACCTTCGAAAAAGCTACGTGCGTTGATACCGAGGACCCGTGTATCGTAGCCACCTTCCTGAACAACGAGCGTAGGGAAATGGAGTGAACCGATCATTTTCCCGATTGATATATAGTCCCCGGCTTCCAGATCCCAGCTTCCCGTTGGGTCTTCTCTGGCTGTATCCAATCCCAGAGGAATAACGAGGAACCTGGGACTGAACCTGATTACACGCTTCAGCATATCCTGGAGAGCATTTTGGTAATACTCACAGTCGACGTTTTCCGGCAAAGGAATATTGATATTGTACCCTTTACCTGCACTCCTGCCACGTTCGCTGATAAATCCACTGAAGTATGGATAGGTGAAACTGGGATGACCATGAATAGATATGGTCAGCACATCGGAACGATTATAGAATATTTCCTGCTGACCATTACCGTGGTGATAATCAAGGTCAAGCATGGCCACTTTTCCGTAGGGGCTGAGGTATTGGGCAGCAATGGCTGCCGAGTTAAAATAGCAAAAGCCTCCAAAGGTCTTGGGCTCGGCGTGGTGGCCGGGCGGCCGTACCAGCGCATAGGCCAGGCGGTACCCTTCCAGAAGCTTCTTTGCTGCGGTCAGCGCACAGTCCACTGCCCCTTTTGCCGCCAGATATGCATTGCCGTTTATCGGTGTAAATGTATCAATACAGTAATAGCCGGCGCGTATCGGCAAGTCCTTGGGAGGACGAGTCCGGTTACGTACCGGGAAAACGTAAGGGTATATTGATGTTCCTGGTTCAAGATTACCACATACCTTCTTCACATAGTCAACAAATACCGGATCATGGACCGCTTTGATACGTTTCTCGGAAAAATGACGCGGAGCAACATTTTGAAACAGGTCAGTCTTCCTTAGCTCCTTTAAGATAGTATCTATTCTTACCGGAGACTCAACGTAGCCGCGTTCTTCAACATGGTGAATGCCGTGATGTTCATTGATGACGAGCATTATACGCTTGTCAACCGGAGTGCTCCTCTGGATAGGGGCTGGCGGCTTTCTTAAATACAAGGGACTTCTCATTTGTACCGGGTCATCCCGGAATGAGGCGACAACCATTTCGACATAGTCACGAGGGCACACGCCTTTATACTTCCGTTCCAGAATTGCGCGGACAATGTCCCTGGCAGCGTCAGCCGACAACTCCGTATTCTGTCCCAGATCGTCATAGACCAGATAGGGTGGATTATCATCCCCAGGTTTGAGGGGAGTCTCGTAGGCAGTGTTCACGATGGGGCGGGCGCCGTATCTCTCGTAGAAGCGCAGGCGGGCCGCATTTTGCTTTCTGAGCAGGGGATCCCGGCTTAATTCCGGATCATCAGGCAGACATTCAAAAAAAAGGCCGACCGTATTAAGGTCAAATGCTTCCTCCCGCACCCTTTCATAGAGAGCACCACCTATTCCCCCACCCATCTTATGCTGGCCTGTGGAAATATAATCAAGGTAACAAAATTTCAGCGCCGGCTCGTGAAACAAGAGAGCAAATCCATCGATGTGCCCTCTTACACCCTCTGCGATAAAAAGAATGGAGCGGAACCTGTACTTCATGGGGTTTCGAAGCTGTTCCGGCAACTTGGCCGCATCCTTTTTTGATAGTCCGGGGAACTGAGTACGTAAAATAGTAAGTACCTGCTCTATTGCCTCCTTATTGGCAGTAGTAATATCGTCATAGACTCGACGAATGCGAAACATAAATAATACCCGCTTTATACTAGTATGAGTGCGGCTAAACCTGTATGGTTCGTTCTAAATGAGACAGGTCTATCGGCGGTGCCGGGGTACGGACTGCATCCGGCCAATGCTCTCTTTATCAATGGTATGCTCCGTGCTAAACCAGCCTGAACTTTACTTGCTTCAATAGCGGGGTAAAAATCCTGGTTAAACCTCGGCCAGATGGCAAAGTTCATTGCAACACTTTCTTCAAAACAATCTTATCATCACCCGCTGCGTAAAAGTCGGGGATGCGGCCTGTTATCTCATAATTGTGGTGCATGTAAAAACTCCTGGTCTTTTTATATTCCGATTTCGATGAGGTCTCAATAATCACCATTCTTCCGTGTGCCTTGCTTATCTCACCCTCGGTGTATTCAATAAGAGCGCTCCCTATGCCCTGCCCTTGTTTATCAGGTCTGACTGCCGCCCAGTAAAGGTCCCACGTTCCGTCAGTGAGTGGAGTAGGTCCGTAGCAAATATAGCCAGAGGTTATCGAGTTAACTTTAGCAATTGCAATATGATAGCCAGACCTTTCGGGGTCATCGAGATAACTGTCGATGACCTCCTCGGCTACTGTCACCTCTGATGGATTGAATTCGGGTGTAGCCTGCAGAATTTTCATTATGGCTTGTTTATCATTTTTAGTCATGGAACGGATTTTGACTGTCATTGCCACTTCCTGCTGAAAGCCAGTTGCACAATTTTCTCAACGAGCTGCGTGTATGTCATTCCGCAGGCATTCGCCTGTCGTACTGTGCCGGCGTCAGGAGAAATGTCAGGATTAGGATTCACCTCGATAACGTTTAAACGTCCTTTATAGTCCATCCGCATATCTACTCTGGCATACCCTTTGCATCGCAGCAGCCAGAAAGCCACCAGCGCCATCCTGGTAGTGCTTCCATATACTTCAGGGTTGACATCAGCCGGACATACAGCATTCGTGTTGTGAAAATACAGGTTGTCCTGGTCCCATTTGGCGGTAAAGGTGAGGAGTTCGGGCATTCCGGGAGGGAGTGAGTAGACTATTTCGGAAACGGGCAGGACGGTACATACCGAGTTGCCCAAAACGGTTGCGTTAAACTCACGCCCGTTAAGAAACTCCTCCACCAGCACTTCGTCGCTATATAGTTTGCTCAACACAGTAACCTGTTTCTCCAGAGCAGTACGGTCGCAAACTACGCTTTCTGGCGACAAGCCATGACTGGCATCCTCACAGCGGGGTTTGACGATACAGGGATAGCGGAGCCGGAAAGTATGGATTATGTGTGGATTGAGCAACTGAAAGTCCGGCGTCCGAATTCCAGCGGATTTCAGAAGTTTTTTCATAACGGCCTTATCCAGGGCCAGCTTCAGCACTGCTCCCGGACATCCGGTATACGGAATTCCGCGCGCTGACAAAATATCGGGCACCAGGGCTTCTGTTTCAGGATAGCCGCAAAAACCTTCAAATAAATTAAAGGCAAGATCTGTTCCCAGGTTCGTAAGCTTAGCCTGAATATCCTCAAGTGAGGATGACAGAGGGATTCGCGTAACAGAATAGTCCAGTTCAAGTAAGGCATGTTGCACTGCTTCAACCGCTTGAAGCACCCCGACTACCGCATTCCTTTCACCGAGAGCGTCGTACCGTGAAGGAGACGGTTCATTATAGACGATGGCTATACGTTTACGCATGCAGTGTACCTGTCTAATGCGGCATCAAGGACATCGCCTATCAGTCTTTGGTGATTCAGGCCCATTTTTATTGCCATTATTATTAGATCGCTGTAGGTGCCAAGGCCGGGCAAAGGATTTATCTCCAGGAAATAGGACAGGCCTTCAGAGCTGATTCTGAAATCAAGCCGGGCGAAGTCCCGGCAGCCCAGCGCTTCAAAGATGTTGAGGCTCGAGGCTTCTATATCTTTCAGGTACTTTTCCTCCAGAAAAGCGGGGCACTCGTAGTCAACCAGGGCTTCCCAGTCCCGTTTTACTTCCAGCGAATAAACAAAAAACTGTTCCTTTCGCCGAGGAAGGATGCGCATTAAACCCAGGACTTTCGGCGGTGAATTGCCTATTATACCCACGGTAACCTCATCACCTCTTATGAACTCTTCCAGCATAACCGGCTGGTGGTAATGCTCCAGTAGTTTTTCAGCAACCTCCTTTGCCTGACGCGGACCATTTACCACCGAATCCAGACGAATACCCTTGCTTGAACCTTCATATGCCGGTTTAACAATAGCCGGAAAAGGAAATCCGTTTGTCGTGATTTTACGGAGTTCCTCCCTCTCATGCAGTACCAGCCACCTCGGAGTGAGAATTCCCGCCGTTTTTACGAGGTTTTTGGTGAGTGGTTTATCAAGGCATATTGCCAGGCAGTGAGGGTCTGAGCCGGAATAAGGTATGTTCAGCATCTCCAGAATAGCAGGTATCTGGGCTTCGCGGCTCCGGTAGTTGCCCCTTCCTTCGGCAATGTTGAAGACAAAGTCTATATTCTCGCGCAGGATATTATTGAGGAATGTACTTCCTCCACCGAGCATAACTACTGAATGTCCCTTTTCTTCAAAGGCTGCAGCTATCAGCTCAACCGTCTCGGATGTATCATATTCCTCAAGTGCATCGTCAATATCGGCCGGGCCTACCGGCATTGCATCTTTTAAATCGTATGATAAACCTATTCGCATAACATACTCCTTACGTCAAAGTCACTGGCCTAGTGTGTTTGGTCAAGCGTGGTTGAGCGCTCGTGCCACTGAACGATAGGCTGGTACCTTCTCTTTTACAGCTATCTCAGAATGTGCCCGGTGACCGGGATTTCGATAGTGAAATATGCGGTTTTTGTAATTTCTCAGTACAAGCTCTTCTTCAGTATGCGCCAGTACATAGTTAGGCTGTAGAGCGATCTTTCCTCCACCATCAGGGAGATCTACAACATAAGCCGGTATAGCAAGACCCGAAGTACGTCCCCTCATACTTTCTATTATCTTTATGCCAACCTCTACCGGTGTACGTAGATGTTCGGTGCCCTGGATCTCGTCGCACTGGAAAAGGTAATAAGGGCGGACCTTTATCTTGAGAAGCTCCTGACACAGTCTGATTTGTATCTCGGCCGTATCGTTAATACCACGCAGCAGTACAGACTGGTTGTTTACCGGGACTCCACTCCGTAGCAGCCGGTCACATGCCTGCGCTGCTTCCGCAGTTATCTCGTTAGGGTGATTGAAGTGCGTATTGAGCCATATAGGGCTATACCTGGATAATATCTCGCATAACGTTTCATCTATACGCTGGGGCAGAACCACAGGAAATCTGGTACCAATACGTATAATCTCAACATGCTTTATTGCTCTTATCCTGGATATGATATCTTCCAGGCGGCGATTTGAAAGCGTCAGGGGGTCACCACCGGAAATGATTACGTCCCTTATGGTTGTATGCTGGCGAATATAATTCAGCATGGTTTCCACCTCGCTTGCTGTCCGCACCCAGCCGCCATTTCGCCATTCTCGCTTTCGCGTACAGTGACGGCAAAGCATGGGACAGATATCGGTGAGTACCATAAGTACTCTATCAGAATAACGATGGACCAGACTTGGAACTACAGAATCTCTCTTCTCCTCTAACGGGTCTTCATAACCCATCATACCGATAGTAAACTCCAAAATAGATGGTATTGCTTGTTTCCTGATCGGGTCTTCGGGATCGTTCAGATTGATTTGTGATAGATAGTACGGAGTTACTGAAAAGGGGTAACACTTAGTTACCAGTCTGATTTGGGATTGTTCCTTTCTTGATAATGGGATAAATTTGGTGAGTTCTTCAACAGTAGTAATTCTGTTCTGAAAGTGCCACTTCCAGTCATTCCATTTGTCGGCCGGAATATGACCGAAAAATCGTTGTCTGTTAGTGGCGGTTGTACTTGGAGGTTCCTCTTCTTCTATGTCGCATATCATAGCAGATCCGCTGGGAGGTTCTGCTCTCACCTCTCCCTCTTCCATGAAGGTAATAGTGCTTCTTTTATGTCTATGTACAATTCCACTCTTTTCCACCATTGCAGGTGTTGTCATTCTATTTTTTTCACTCCTAATTAACTTATTTTTTATTATACTGGTGAAAAGTGCCAGTAAATTTTTTTTTATTGCTTATTTACTCCTTGTATCTTTCTGCAACTGCGAATAGCTTCCAGTAGTAACATAAAATATACCTATATTCATAACGGATAGGTAATTCATGTCTACTGTAACATGAATATTTATTCATTATTTATTGATTATACACATTCCGATAACTTTGTCAATACTTGACAGCAAATAAAAATAGTATTACAATTAGTATTAGTGAATAAATAATCATGAATTATAAAACATTATTTATACCCGATTTTTGGAGTGAAGTTAGTGGAAAATGATCGTGTTTTTAATAATAACGGCTATCGGGTTTGTCATGCTAATTTTTTCTTTTATCATATGTATCCGCCCGGGATTTATACAACACATCGATCATTTTATTCGCCTGGCACATGATCTGAAAGATAGTACCTGTAAAACAGGCGGTTCTATCAGCAATGGCATCATTGTAAAGCTAAAATATGCTATGAACTATATATTGCTTAATAAGACGCACATAAAAATGGCGAGGAGGTGACTGATATGAGGCACGTCTTTCTGTTTAAAGATACCAGAGGATTCAGACATGGCAGTACTATATTTGCTGAAATTATCGATACGCTATGGGCTAACCTCACATTAGCAATTGGATTGCATGCCACGAGGACAGAGCAAAGATATCCACAATGGATATTAAAAATTGGAGGATTCTTCAGTATCATCAAGAATGATAAAACGTTATTGGCGATGTTCTGTTGTCTGATTGCTCTTGCAGTTGCTTTTATTTACATGGTTAGAGCCATCGCGTTGTATTTCTTATCGTAATAATACGGCGATATCTGTTAACCAGCATTCGCTTTGTATAAGGGACTTCGTATGAAAGCCTACAGAAAGGGATTGCATAAGCCGATTATGTTCTGGTTATATCTAGCTCAGGTACAGAGAGCGGTAATAAAGTCTTGGAGTTATTTCCGTGAATATGGGGATTGCTATTAAAACGATGATGAAAATACGGAAACTCTTGACTAGAATTTCATGTTCATTTACCTATAATTGAGCAGGAGGTTGACACCCTGATCTCAAATAATAGAGCGACACTGCGAAGTGAATTAGTACTTACTTGCATAATTCAGCGTAAGAATGTTTAAGTCGCCCTGGGTGAACAAAGAGCTGCCTTCTGAGCAAATTCAGGATCGGTGCTAATACATCAGCTACGGCAGCACTGAAGGTGAATGCCGTGCCGGCGCAATACACGCCAAATATGATGAGGCGATACATCCCCCAGTGCCTTAGACAGCAATTTTCCTGTCCACGTTGAATAGCCTGCCGGTGGTTTGCTATCCAATTGTGTTAATATACGTCGTTCCGTATCCTGGTCATACTTCACCTTCTTCCCTGGCCGAGGCATGTCTGAGAGTCCTGACATACGCTCTCGAGCAAATCGGGTGCGCCATTTTCATAGAGTTCACCGCTGATGGAAAAAGGCTGTGGGTCAAGGTTGAAGGATAAAAATACCTCATCCTGGAGATATTGAGAACTTCTCATAAATTATACTATACTTCATTTTATAAAAATGAAGTAGGTAGATGATGAAGACGGAGATTCATTGGATGTCTTTGGGGACGAGTCACTGTTATTTGATTAAGGAAGAAGGACTGATTTTGGTTGACGCAGGTTTTCCCAGTCAAGGGAAAAAGTTTCTTAGGGAATTAAAAAACCTCTCTATTGAACCTAAGGATATTTCCCTTATTCTACTGACTCACGGCCATTGGGATCATACTGGTTCAGCAAATGAGATAAGGGAATTAACCGGAGGTAAAATTGCTATCAATCAGCATGAAAAAGACTGGGTGGAGCACGGCTTCAAACCAACACCACCCGGAACTAATTTATGGGGCAAGATCCTTGGAGTGGCAGACAGAAGGTACATGTCTTCGGTTGGCTTTCCTGGTACGCCGGTAGATTTGGTGCTGGAAGACAAGGATTTTTCCTTAGAATCCTATGGTATCCACGGCAAAGTTACCTACACCCCTGGGCATTCATCAGGTTCGATGAGTTTATTATTAGACACAGGTGATGCATTTGTGGGCGATATGGCTATGAATGGCCTTCCTATGCGAATTGGACCTGGCATGCCTGTCTTTGCTGAAGATATTAGTCTATTAGAGGAAAGCTGGCGTTTACTCTTGGCTAAGGGTGTCAAGTGGATTTATCCTGCTCATGGGAAGCCTTTCAAAGCAGTTAAATTCGAGAAGCTGTTATAAAGTCAAACCTTAGAGTTCACTACTGACTAGGAAGGAGGTAAATATGGAGCTAATGAGGTGTAAGACACGGCTTGCCGTGCTGTGGGTAATTAAGGCAATAGGTTTCACGGCTTTTTGGATCTTATCATTTGTAGAACCGGGAAAGATAGAGGGGTTGATGGTGGGGAAGGTTATGGGAATGCAGGTTAGCGATGGACAGATGGTGATTTTTGGACTCTTTTGGTGGGGTCCCTGGATAATGGCTTGGTTATCCCTGACCCTGAAGGGCTCAGCCAACCGCTGGACGAATTTTGTCCTTGGCGTCCTTTTCTTCATTGCTATCACCTTTGATACGATTAAATTCGTCAGTGAGTGTTCAGTCGCCATGCAGATCGACCAGGTTTTAGGTATTTTGGTGTCAGCCCTTATTGCCTGGTATGCCTGGAAGTTGCCCAAAGAGGAAGCATAAACTATTAGCTAAAGCACCAACATAGTATAAAAAAGTGAGAAGCGTCACTAATCATCTGAAATCAGTACATACTCTTTCAACACTGGTATCAAAGGTGATACAATTGGTTTGGATTGACGGAAACCAACTGCTCAAAATAACCTGAACTGCAGTCTGCGGAACTCAGTAATAAAGTACAGAATGGAGATACTATGAGCCTGACGGATGATCCTATAATTGAAACAGACCTTCTTATTATCGGGGGTGGTCTGGCCGGGGCTTTTGCTGCTATCAAGGCCAGGGAAGCCGGTATTAGCAAAGTGATTCTAATAGACAAGGCAAAAAGCGGGAAGAGCGGTTGTAGTGCATTTGCTGCTGGTGTTATGCAAGTATTTGTGCCTGAGGAGGACAACTTTGATTTCTGGTTTAGCGAGATTGTAGAGCGTGGCTGTTATTTACAGGACCAGGAGTTTCTACAGGTAATTCTTAATGAGGCATTAACCAGAGTTAAAGAAATGGAACAGTATGGTGTTACCTTTGAAAAAACTCAAGACGGTAAATTTGAGCGAAGAAATATGCGTGGTGGCGTTGAGGCAAAGCCGATAAAGGCCATAATGTTTCATGGTCCACAGCTGATGGAAGCTATGAGAAAAAAGGTGATACGGAGTGGTATCAATGTCATCGATAGAATCATGATTACAGACTTGCTGACAAGGGACAACAGAGTAGTAGGTGCTGTTGGCTTTGATGCTATAAACGGTGATTTTAAGATCTTCAAATCCAGGTGTGTGATTCTAACCTGCGGAGGCAACGGATACAAGAAGCAATTTGCAGGTCATAGGATGGTAAGTGGCGACGGGACTGCCATGGCATATAGGGCAGGGGCTAAGCTTAAGTGCCTCGATATTACAGCTTTTCACTCCTCAGCCCGTAACTTTGATATGTTAGGTATGAACATGATAGTTACCCTTGGCGGGGCCTTTATCAATGCTAAAGGTGAGCGCTTCCTTCATGAGTATGACCCGGTACTTGGGGACCATACTCTGATGGAGACTTATACCCAGGCTATGGCCTTAGAAGTAACGGCAGGCAGGGGACCAATATACATGGACATGACCAGCTTTACGCCTGATGATGTTTCTAAAATGAGGGTGGTCATACCGCTTGCATGTAAAATTCTTGAAGGTATGGGAGTGTTAGTCGGAAATAAGATTATAAAAAGGGTCGAGTGGATTGCCTTTCTGATGGGCAGCATCGGCGGTGGTGGGGGTGTGGATATTGACAGGAATTGTGCGTGTACTATTGATGGACTGTATGCGGCAGGCGATACAGCTAATAGAAGAGGTCGCGGTGCATCTCATTCAGGAGCGGCGGATGCCGCTTTGCCTTTTGCCGCTGTATCAGGAGCTATAGCTGGAAAATCTGCCGCTGAATATATCAAAGGGGCCGGAGATACAAAATTGGATGAATCGCAGATACAGGAGCTAAAAGCTGCTGCCATGGCACCGCTTAACAGAAAACGAGGAGTGGAACCGGACCAGGTTGTCCTGTCACTTCAAGAGGCTATTCTTCCTAAGGAAATTTCTATCATCTTAGATGGGATGAGGCTTCAAAAGGCACTCAAGGAGGTAAATGAAATAGCATTGACCCAAGTACCTCTCCTTGTCGCCTATGATCCCCATTATCTGAGAATGGCTCAAGAAGCTCAAAACATGGTGCTGTGTGCCCAGATGTGGCTTCGGTCTATTATAGAGCGAAAGGAGAGCCGTGGGGCCATTTTAAGGGAGGACTATCCAGAGACGGACAATATCAACTGGCTCAAATGGATCACGTTACAAATGGGAAAGGATGGAATGGAGATCGGAACTGAAGATGTTCCTATAGAGCGATACCCCCTGCAGCCTACAAGAGAGAAGTTCTTACATCCGATGTGGCAGGTAGCTGAAAGGAGAGACATAAAATGGGGATAAGAAAAATAGATATGGTACTATGCATAGGTTGTGGGATCTGCATTGAAAGTTGTCCTATGGATTGTCTACGGATGGATGAAAGTTCGCGTAGGCCCATTATTCAGTATTTGAGAGATTGCCAGTCCTGTTTTATGTGTAGCAGGGATTGTCCGGAAGATGCTATTTATGTTACTCCGGAGAGAGAAAGGAGGATTCCTCTACCATGGTAAGGAGATAGAATAACAAGATTTAGAAATGGATTCATTGTTTTCATTCCCGGTTATCTTGCTTATATCTGTCGAATTACACTTCCAAATTCCTGCAACCTGAGTACTAATAGTGTTAGTGTTACCCCCCCGCTTTCAGTCGGGACTTGCTGTTCTATCACTGGTATTTGCAGCTATTTTATCAGGCTGTAACCATGAGGAATGGCAGGCTGGCAACTCAGGATGTATGTTCCACACATCGGACCACGATGATATCCGGAATTGGGAAGTGGTAAGGCGGTTTGAAGGATTTTGCTAAAGATATCAGGACTGCCACTTTTAATGAAAATTACTGTCCATTTTAATGAAACACACATTTATTAAGAAGCAAAGGTAGTATAATAGGCCTGTTTAATGAGTGGTCAAATTATAGCAATACTAGCTGCCTTTGTTTTTTCGACAGGTTCGATAGTTACCAGAAGGTCAGTTATAAAGATTTCCGATGCCACGCTGGGTATTTTTATCAGCGTGCCAATATCATTACCGCTCTTCTTTGTAACACTCGTTGCAACCGGTCAGGTGAAAAGTATTGTTGCTTTTTCCTGGCAAAGCTACCTCTGGTTGTCAGCAGCGGGTATTATCCATTACGGGCTCAGCCGTTCTCTCTATTATCACAGCGTGCAACTGGTCGGTGCAAATGTAACAGACGTTCTCACCCGCGTCAGTCCGCTCATTTCGGTTACCCTTGGCGTATGTGCACTCGGCGAACAATTTAGCTGGGAACTGCTGGGCGGAGCTCTCTTAATAGTATTTGGAATTGTGGCTATCGGGATCAGTCCGAGTATCTTTCAGAGCGGTCCCGGCATGTTTTCATCTTTGAATAGAAAGGCAGTAGTATTCGGAGTCAGTAGTGGTGTGCTATGGGGTATAACTGCAATCCTGATAAAAGTCGGACTTAGTGACTCAGGCTCACCGCTCGGAGGCGTCTTTATCTCTTTTTGCGCTGCTACTATCGCTATTGGCATGTCTTTATGGAACCATTCCAGAAGAGTTGCCTTATTCAGCATGAGCAAGGGTGCTATCATTTTATTTTGTTTTCTCGGTGTAATTTCAAGCTTCGCCCACTTACTACGCTTCATTTCCCTCGGTACAGCACCGGCAAGCGTGGTAGCTCCTCTTCTCTCCATTTCTCCTGTTCTCACTGTTTTCCTGTCGCTTCTGCTGAACCGCAAACTGGAGCTTTTTAATAAAGCGGTGATTATAGGGGCAATTGCGGTAGTTGCCGGCACGATAATACTGGTCTAAGTGTGGAGAAGTAGTTCTTGGGTAAGCACCAGACTGCAAAACAGGGCAAAGGCTTGATACCACACTTCAGTCATCAACTGCTGCAATATCAAAACGATTGTCCGCATGTGGTGACCTCCTTTTTCTGATAGTCTGTACTTTGGAAAGGTCCAAACTTGAAGAAAATCAGAGATGTTCCAGAGCCACTTCAAACAGCAAATACACCTGAAGGGCAAGTCCAGAAGCACAAAGGTGTAAGCTGACATTACACAACCATGATTATTCCACCCAGGACATGGACTACAATTGGCCACCATAATGTATTCGTCTTTTTCGTTAAATAGCTTAAATACAGTCCCATCATACCCGACCCGATAATTAGACCCAGCACATTGCCGTGTAAAATCGATCCTGGTACGTAATGCCAGATTGCAAACCAGATACTGGGCCATATCATTCTAAATATGATATTGTTGGGAAAAAGTTTCACATACACGCCTCGCCACAGTACTTCTTCAAAGAATCCATTGCCGAATGTTGTTGATAGTAAAAGCAGCAATATCCACACACTCTCTTTATCATATTCCATTCCCGGCATGAATCTGGCAATTATTGCGAGCACCAGTGGAATAGATACCAGTATGAGCACTTTTTTATCCGGTTTTTGAGGTCGGACCAACTTCAGGATAGTTTCTTTACCAATAATCCAAAGCGGAAAGGCTGCACCCCAGATCAGCCAGTAGATGATTAATCCAAGGTACCACGCTATCCTGTCAACAACAAGTGCCCCTGCTAAAACATGAAAAATCGGATACATAAAAGATATCAATATCGGTGGTATTATGATGGCAATTATGTGTTTCTTATTCATCGGGCAGTCCCAGTCGCATCATCGCAAACATAGTAGCCCTGGATATAAGAAATTGTCAATCTGAGCCCGATATTCGATACCTCCGGACAGCAGCAAACAGGAAATGACCTCTAATACAGTACCCACTATGCTTGCTTTTGAAAAAGTAACACCGGAGCAGGAATGGCCCCAGAGAGATGTAACTACCCTTCTCAATACATCTTCACGGATCCGACCCTGCATTATTTCTCAGTTCACTTCACATCCTATAGCCTGCTATAATCATCACCTGTAAGTTTTTTTTACTCTTTCGAAGGTCAGAGAGAATCTTGACACGTAATCGGGTATAACCTATCCTACGAAGAAATAAGAGAGATAAATGCAGGCATATCGCTTCACATGCCGGTCTGTGAAGGATAGGAGGTATACAAATATCATGACGATGAATAATAGTAGGTCAGCAACGCGATATCTGTCCCATATAGAGCATAAAATACTCAAGTCCGAATACAGGCAATAAGCTCACCGGTACCCGGCGTGGTCAATACCAGTCGGGCATCCATGCCGGGAGCTTTGTATGGAAAGAGAAAAAAATGAAGCAAAAACCTGAGGCTATACCAGGAAAGAAAAGAATTAGCGTACCTTTGATATGGCAGGAAGACCGACCTTTATGGATCGACATAGGTCTTGTGGCGCTGACAGTCCTGTTCGGTATGCAGATAGTAAGGGTGCTGGTACCTGGCTTATTCTGGGTGCTGGGTAGCCGGATGGGCTGGGGTGCAATGCAGCTCGGGATAGTCGGATTCCTCGTGTTCCTTACTGCCTTCCTCGCTGGTCCTCTCGGTCGACTGCTGGGTCGCCACAATCTGGTAATCGCTACTGCAAGCGGACTGGGACTAGTCAGGCTGGCAATGCAGTTGTGGTGGGGTGAGCCTCTATTCAATATATGCCTGGCAATGGTGGGAACGTCATTGTTCATCATTTTTTTACCAGCATATCTCGAGAGCGCAAGGCTCCGCCAAGACTCCGCTGTCAGCCACCTCGCCCTCGGACTGTTAGCAGGGCTGACACTGGACACCGCTCTCAACGGCACCTTCGGTACCTATGATATACACTGGCAAGTCCATTTGCTTCCGGTACTGGTAACCCTGCTGCTGGTAATAGTCCAATGGCTGTTACTGGTAGTGCTAGCCTTCGGATCTAAAGCAGGTGAACGTGTGTCACTCAGGACGATAACTTATGGCATTTCCATGTCAAGGTCATTGACCTGGCTGGCTATTGGCCCCTTCCTTTTCCTTCAGTTGGTGGTTTTCCAGAACATACCCCGCGTGGCGACTCTTACAAACTGGCCGCTTCCCATAGCTTTCGGGTGGACATTGCTGGCACAGTTGGCGGGCTTAGCCGGCGCGACATTGCTCGTCATCAGGCTGCGGCGCATCTCATGGCTCTGGGCCCTGGTCTCCGGTATCGGCCTTATTGTTGTCCTGGCATTGCCCGGTCAGCAAGCGACAGCACCGACAGCCGCACTATTGCTAATCGGACAGGTACTATTGTCACTGCTGATAACACTGGTGTTGATCACTATCGCAGTCAGTGTTCAAAAGACCGACTATTCCGGCATAGCCGTGGCTAACGGTGCGGGCGTGCTCCTGTTTCTGATGTCCATCTTCGCCTACTATGCCATCTACGATCTCAGTCTTCCCTATACAAATACCATCCTGGAACCAATAGCCGCATTCATCATAGCAGTCTGTGTCCTACGTTCATCATTTGCCCTGCCTCAGAAGGTGAGCGCCGGCAGCCGGGCATGGGCAGTGCTGCTGTTGTCCCTCCTCCTCTTATTAGTGCCATTAGTCCAGGGAATTACCTGGAGGGCACCGGCAGCAGTCCCCGGTGAAGGCTTCCCAACCCGGATAATGACATATAATCTGCACAACGGATTTAACACGAACGGCTATCTGGATATGGAGGCTATAGCTCAGGTCATCGATAATAGTGCCCCCGATATCGTAGCACTGCAGGAAGTATCCAGAGGCTGGCTAGTCAATGGCCGGCTCGACATGTTGACCTGGCTACCCCGGCGATTGAATATGCCCGGCGTTTTTGGCCCGACGACAGGTCCTTACTGGGGGAATGCCATCCTGAGCCGTTACCAGATCGTAGACTACACCCTGCATGAGCTGCCGCCGCGCGACCTACCTTTATTGCGCGGCTTCACTGCAGCACGAATAGACGTGGGCAACAACACTCGACTCCAGGTAATCGCTACCCATTTCCATGCTCATGCCGTTGGCGAGCAAGTCGAGGGGGATACAGATATCCGCCAGCTTCAGTCCAAGACCGTCCTTGACTTCTGGGGCGGTGCCGGACTCACGATAGTACTCGGAGACCTCAACGGAGAACCGAATGATCAGGAGATAGGGCTGTTGCGCCAGGCTGGCCTTGTGGATGCCGCAGCAATGAGTAACGGTTCTCCGGCATACACTCATCCCTCGGACAGTCCCGAGAAACGAATTGATTATATCTGGGTATCGCCTGACCTTAAGGTTAGCGATGTTCACGTACCCGTAAGTTGCGCTTCCGACCATCTGCCTGTCGTTGCCCTGATCGACAGGTGAATGTCAAACCCGGCAACAGAGAAAACACAGGCGATACAGCCAGGAGATCTGGAAGCTGGAAAACTGGAAATACCGGGACGCAGGTTAGTCCATAATAGGTCTCTTGGAGGTTTACCTATCCCTGCTACATCAGCTCCACATCTACTTCATTTCCGAAAGCATCGAAAAGGTCCTTCTGCAGGTTATTGAAATCAGACAGGTCCTCCATTTCAATGACCAGCTCTCTGTCATCCAGGACCTTTAACCTGCCGAATTTGCTGACAATATCGATTACCCGCGTCGGGTCTACTGTTATCCAGCCTTTCATCCGGCGCACTAATTCGTCACCTTTAAAAGCTCTCTCGATTGTAAGGTCGACTCGTCTCTGCTTGGCTTCCCAACCGATAAAAGCCGGTTGTACAATGACAGGGCTAATAGGGTCATGGACCGCAGCACATCGAAACCATATCTTCGCTCGAATCATCTGCGATAACTCCTCACATATTCCGGGAGACTATACCTGTGAGTGATTTCTCTATAGAATAATAGAACACCCTTTGTACTATAATGTATTTTTCAAACGAGAGCAAACTGAGGAAGGGGAGCTACATAATGGATGTCTTTGAAACAATTAAAGAAAGAAGGAGTACAAGAGCTTTTAAGCCTGGCACAATACCGAAAGAGACGATCAGAGGAATTCTAAGCCTAACGGTTAACGCTCCTTCAGCAAACAATCTCCAGCCCTGGGAGTTTGTTGTGGTGATGGATAAAGAGAAGGATAGACTGGGCCGCACATTGATTAAGGCCTTTAAGGAGAAACAGATATCATGTGGCTCCGGTGCGGTAAAACCTCTTCCTGAAGCCATACGGCAAAGAGGGATTCAGACCCTTGAGTCTATGAAACCGTATTTTGAGCAGACCGGAGTCCCGGTCGACACCTATATCAATGAAGGAAGCTGCAATTTCTATGGAGCACCGGTCGCCATTATTATCTGTCTTGACGATTGCTTTTCAGCCAGACAGATGGTCGACGTCGGTACAGCCGTAGGCTATCTGGTACTTGCGGCTCATGCTTCCGGACTGTCGACCTGTCCTATCGGCTTACTTGCCGACTATAGTTATGAAATCAAAGAACTCCTGAATATTCCGGAAAATAAAAAGGTAGTTATCGGTATTGCTCTGGGTTACCCCGACCTGGAAAGTCCGGTAAGCCAGTTCAAGTCCTCAAGGGATGATGTGAGCAAACTGGTGAGGTGGATATAGGTGGACTCCAGATACTTACTCTACGTATACAAACGGGTAATCCTACCCCTCCAGATTGGACTTGAGAACTTGATAGCCACTTGCCATCACTACGTTGTGGCTTTTCTCCATCACAGCCTTGATAAACGGCAGTTTGCCAAGGAGATTGAAAAAGGGATTCGTCATTCCTACGTCCCAGTAAAAAGTGAGCGCCGTTCCATCGGCATGGCTCTTCAATAACAACTTTCCGTCACCCATTAGGGCGCCTGACGACGCAAGCTCCATCAGGTCGGGCGGCTGGAACGCGACAACCTCCGTCGAGAAGCGTAAGAGGTAGGGCAACGAACCCTTCAGCTCATAGTCAACTATCGAACCGGCCTGTAACAGAGGCTCAGGTCCCCGGATTTCAGTCTTCTTCATGCTCGGCCAGTATGTGGGATACGATTCCACGTCTATTATCTTCTCCCAGACCTTTTCGATCGGGGCATGGAATGTCCAGTTCGTGACAAAATGATACATCTCCATATCCTGTCTCCGCCTCTATGTCCTCATTCTAACACAAAGGTTACATGGCTTATGAACCAATGTCCTGATATAGACATATCGGCAAACTTGTTTATCATTTGCTTACGGACTGGTTAGCCTGAGAAGAATGTAACTGATAAGTGATTTTTATGGTCGCGGTCAATACGTGTAGCGGTCCTGCTTCACCAGTTGTTAGAAGAGGGAAGGTTGGATTCCCCATCCAACTTTAATGTCTCCTTTCCCGTGTCAACCATCTTTTGTGTTGATGAATTTCCAGTCCTGAGCTATCATTGTCATGGGTTCTTCCTTAACAACCCAGAGCCAGTCAACAATGAACAGCAGACCTCTGGACGGGCAGTATTCCAATCGCTATTTCATCCTGGCTGCGATTATGCTCGGAAGCATTATGGGGCCAATCGATGCCAGCATAGTGAATGTTACCCTTCCCACTATCGCGGAATATTTCGGAGTAGAGCTTTCCACGGCACAATGGGTCCCGATGCTATATCTTCTGGTCATCAGCAGTCTGCTGCTATTTTACGGCCGCCTGGGCGACATCCTGGGATATAAGAAAGTATACCTGATGGGTCTTGCCGGTTTCATCATCGCTTCTGCTTTATGCGGTGTTGCCTATTTTCTCCCCACAATCCACTGGCTCATCGCCTTCCGGGCCGTTCAAGGACTTGCCGCCGGAATGATGATGGCCATGCCCTATGCAATTATAACTGTCTCCTTTCCTGCAACGGAGCGGGGCAAAGGCCTGGGTATTAACGCCATCAGTATATCGGCCGGTCTAGCGATCGGCCCCTCTCTGGGTGGCTTCATCACCTACTCATTAGGCTGGCCTTTCGTTTTCCTGATCAACGTTCCCATCGGCATTGTCGGTTTCTTCTGGGCCCGTACCATCCTTCCTGAATTGAAAGGACAGCCTGGTAAGATGGATACAGGTGGGGCAGTGACCTCCTTTGTCTCACTATTATCGTTCCTTCTCTTTATTAACTATTCGCAGGGTTCAGGTCTGAGCCTTGCCACCAGCATTATGCTGGTAGTAGCGGTTCTGGCTGCCATTAGTTTCCTCTGGATAGAGAGAAGGGCTGATCCGCCGATATTAAATCCGGGCATTTTCCGCAATCTGACTTTTTCCTTTGCCAACATCAGTGCCCTGTTGAATTTTATGTCCCAATATGTGCTTGTATTCCTTACTCCTTTCTACCTGCAAAGACTGCTGCACTACCCACCGAATAATGTTGGCCTGACCATGACTGCTTTCCCGCTGGCAGTTATGGTGATTGCGCCCTTCAGTGGTTCTCTCTCTGACCGTATAGGCACACGTCCGCTGGCATGTCTTGGTGCTGCCATGTGTGCCCTGGCTCTACTGTCTATGAGCCAGTTGTCACATTCCGCTACTTCCCTGGACGTCATGTGGAGACTGGCTGTATTCGGTCTGGGCACAGGGATTTTTCAATCCCCAAACACTAGTGCTGTAATGGGTAGTTCACCCAGAGACCAACTCGGTATTGCTTCAGGAATACTGGCGACAGTTCGGAACATGGGTATGGTCTTCGGTATTGCCACAGGAGGGGCCGTGCTCTATACTCTGGTCTCACCCGCCATTCTCCAGCAGCCGTTGCTCGCAACTCAGGAGGCGGCTGCGTTCCTCTTCGGATTACGCTATGCCTATATGACGGGAGCAGTCTTGACCGGGATAGCTGCCGTCACTTCTCTGGTAAGAGCCAGGTACGCGTAGAAAGTACCAGTCCAATCCTGAAAACGTTGCAGTGTCAAGCCGGTCGAGCTGGATGCGGAATAGTTCGTTCGATTCATGATACCCCAGACTCTGGGGCTGCTTTGTGTTCCAGGAATACGCGGTCGCTGACTTTTTCCCAGTATCCCTCATATAGTATAAGCTCGGGATACTGTTCCAGTGAAGTAAAACCTTTGACCCGTAGTTTTTCCTCACTAACGCGGGGATCATAGATGCGGACAAAGGTCACAAGCTTACCATCCCAAAAGCCCACCTGCTCCACAGACCGGAGGCCGGTTAAACTCTCTGAGGGCACCTTGAGCGTATTGACCAGATACAGATAAACCCAGGAGGGTATTTCTTTAGGCCCCTGCCCGCCAAGCCAGAATACGTCCATATCTTCTCTACCGGATGCTATGTTTCTGTCCGTTATTATAATAGAACTATTTATATTATAATAAACTGAGCGTTGGCTCTGAAAGTTTCTTTATATCTGCATACCAGGGCTGACAATGAAGATACTGTAGCCGTTTGAAATGGAGGATTACCATGGTCCCTGACTTTGTGAAACGCATCCTTGAAAATATGAAGTGTGTCATAGTAGCTAAGCCGGAGGTACTTGAGTTGGCCCTGGTGGCTGTGCTTTGCGAGGGACATATCCTGATTGAGGATGTGCCCGGCATCGGTAAGACTACGTTGGCTAAGACACTGGCTCGCTCCCTCGGGTGCAGCTTCCGACGCATTCAGTGTACTCCCGACCTCCTGCCTTCGGATATTACGGGCATACACTTTTTTAACCAGAAGACATGCGAGTTTGAGTTCCGCCCCGGTCCGGTAATGGCCAATATTGTCCTGGTGGACGAAATCAACCGGGCCACACCCCGCACCCAGTCCAGCCTGCTGGAGTGTATGGAAGAAAAGCAGGTAACGGTGGATGGGATTACCATGCCCCTCGCCCAACCATTTATCGTCATCGCCACCCAGAACCCGGTAGAACTACAGGGTACCTTTCCTCTTCCGGAAGCCCAGCTAGACCGCTTCTTGCTGAAACTGGCGCTGGGCTATCCCGATCAAGGAGATGAAGATATTATGCTCCTCCGCTTTGAGCGGTCCAATCCTCTGGAGCAACTTCCGGAGGTGACGTCGGCGACCGAAATAATGAGCATCAGGAAGCAGGCCCAGGAGATATACGTGGAGCCCTCAGTACGGCACTACATCCTGGAAGTTATCGGGAAGACTCGCACGGATCCCTCTATAGCACTGGGAGGTAGCCCCAGGGCCAGCCTGGCCCTCTACCGGTCCTGCCAGGCCCTGGCTCTCCTTCAGGGACGGGACTTCGTACTACCGGATGACGTTAAGCGACTAACCATGCCGGTACTCGGACACCGCCTTATCCTGAGCACTGAAGCTTATCTCCATAACACAAGCAAGGAGAAATTGATTGCAGACATCCTTTCCTCCGTCCCCGTCCCGGCAGAAGAGTGGAGCGCCACATAAAGTTATCATCAGCCTGGGTTACCCGGTTGTCTTCCACTGGACAGTCCTGGCAGTCCTGCTGGGAGTGCTCATCTTTTCAGCTTTTAAGCACATGGTTCCTCTGCTGGCTACTACATCTTTCTTGCTGGTACTACCTGTCCTGTCCCGGTTCTGGAGCTACTATGCCCTTAGAAGTCTATCGGTAGAAATGAGCACCAGTCACAGCCGTGCTTTTCCAGGCGAGAAAGTAGAGATTACCTTTGTATTGATCAACAAAGGATTACCCCTTCCCTGGTTGGAAATCGAAATGGAGCTGCCCTATCGCCTGGCCACGGGTAAAAGGCCTGGCAGCCCCTACACCTGGGAACGGCTGCGCTGGATCACTGCCCTTTCACCCGGACAGGTTATCACCTGGAAGCACACCCTAGAAGCTAAAGCGCGAGGGGACTACCAGCCGGGACCGCTCCGGCTACGCTCGGGAGATATATTCGGGCTTTTCCCCAGGGAACTGATCGAGCCTTACTTTGGCAGGTTACTGGTCTACCCGCAGATACTCCCGCTGAGTAAGCTGAGTCTCCCCTTGAAAGCACTCTTCGGCGAAAAGCCAGCCCCCAGGAGCATCTATGATGATACCAGCCGGTTGGCTGGATCACGCGACTACCGTTACGATGACCCCTTCAAGCACATTCACTGGAAAGCCAGCGCCGCTCACAGTATGTTACAGACCCGGCAGTACGAGTCCAGCACCAGCCTCAGCCTGCTCCTCATTCTGGATGTGCAGAGCTTTCCGGAGGAAGATGAAGAATTCGAGCGTGCTATAACTACGGTAGCCTCCCTGGCTTACGAAGCCCATCAGCAGGGATTTGCAGTGGGGCTGACAACGAACAGCGAGCCAGAGGTGTGGATATCGATAGGGAGTGGGCGGAACCATCTGATGCAAATGCTGGAAGCCCTGGCGCGAGTCACCGCCAGGTCGCGGGTGTCTCTTTATGAACAGATGGACAAATTCCGGACCATCCTGCCTCCGGGAGCTACGCTGGTGGTGGTTACACACACCAGGACGCCTACCCTCACCAGCCTGTCAAGCCGGCTAGAACAAAAAGGGTATTCACTCCTCTGCGTGATTATGGAACAGACTGCAGAGCAGAACAGACCTGCTATCGTATCCCTTACCGGAAAGACTTACTCATGAGACCGACTTCACTATTCACACTATTTTATTGTGCAGTTCTGGGAATGGAGCTGAGCTACCTGTATATCCTGGCATCGCTCCTAAGTGGCCCCATCTATACCCGTGTACTCATCCTGCTCCTTTACCCCACGGCTCTTTTATCGAGGATCACCCTGAATCGGTCGGCCTTGCCGCACCGGTTGAGGTTTACTCTGGAACTGACCTGGGTCACGCTGGTTATACTGCTGGTCGCCGTAGAGCGATTGCTTAGCAGCCTGGCGGCCGGGCAAGCAGATTTTTTTGGCATTATCCTGCGAATGGTGTTCTGCGGACTTACCTGGTTGCTGGGGCACACCGTATCTCACGAGGAGATGAATTATTCCAGCATCTCCTTCCGTCTCATGATTGGCGTTGTAGCCGTGCTGGTGTTTTCGCAGATCGCGGGCAGTGCCCTGCCGGTTTTCCTCTTCTTCCTGCTGGTCCCGCTGGCTTTGTTCCTTACGCGCTGGTCAAGCTCACTCTCCCGTGGAGCAGCGGTAGTACATCCTCTGCATCCAGGCCATCTGTTTCTTGCCGGAGCAAGCCTAATGGTGCCCGGTATGGCCCTGATTCTACTTCTCTCCCCCGATGTGGCCCGTGCCATCGTAGACTGGTTGCGGAATATCTTGATGAAACTATCGGACTGGCTGATGGCCCAGCAGCAAGCGGCAGCCAAGCCGCCCACCGATTTCAAATTTGACTTTAGCTGCAATATACGACCGGAAAGCGAGGGGATGCCCGCTCCCATGCCCCTCCCCCCCCCATCCGATGGCACACCCGGCATAAGCCCCGTGGTCATCTGGATTATCGTATTTGCCATCCTTCTGGCAATACTGGTCCTTATCGCGTTTGCCTTGAAAAAGCGTAAAACCGGGCGTAAGGCTCGTCCGATAGAGCCGGTCCGGTTCCAGATTCGGATGGTCTCCCTGGATATGCTCCGCAGTCTGATATCCCTGGTTCCCCAACTACTTAAGCATCTATGGCTCTGGCTAACATCACTCTTCCTGAGATGGAAGAAGCGCCCCAAACCGTCGGAAGACCCCTTACTTTCTATTCGAGCCCTCTACCGTAATCTGCTGCGCTGGGCAGCCAGACAAGGAGTAGCTCGCGCTCCTGCCCAGACCCCTCTAGAGCATTTGGAGCTGCTGGAACAGAAGTTTCCCCTACAGCAGGACGATTTGAAACAGATTACTGCGGCGTACCTGCTGGCCCGCTACAGCCAGAAGCCTATTTCTCAAGAAGAATTTGATAGTGCAAAAAAAGCATGGCAGAGGGCAGTGGCATATCATACTCCCTCGCGAGTCAGGACCTGATTACTCCGAAGAAGACCACAGAGCAGTGCCTGACCTGCAACAGACCAGCCAGGCAGCAGGTCTTCCTTTTAAGCAAAAGTATAGTATTCTCACAGCGATCGCTGACTTAATCAGTAACTGGTAGGTAGTTCAATCGTGGGTAGTATCACCCTCTCCTAAATTGTTATTGAATAGATTAGCCCGCTCTAATATCATTAATAACCTGTCTTTTTCAGCTTTAATTTGATTCACCTGAATTTCCTTGATTTTAAGCAAAGACTGCATATATATATCAAACGTCATAAGTGCAACTTTATCTATTCTATACTCAAATTCCGCCAGCTCTTTAACAAAGGCACCTCCGATGACAGCATCTCCAAGCTGTTCTCTAACAGCTTTCTTGAGCAGGAATATGAACGATACAGCCTCGGAGGGACAAAAATCCTGGACCGCTCTCAGACGGACGACATTTTCCAGAGATTTATACAGGTCTCCGGTATCGCTGCCCCTGACAAGTCCATCATATATGGCTTGCATTTCTGTCGAGATGGAATATCCAACAGGATTTGCAAACCTGTCTTTACTTTGTTTGAACAATCTGGCCGTTTCAGCAGGATACGTATCTATAACCAGATCGACCCACCTTTTCAAGATTGCCGCTTCTTTATCCAATAACAGGGATGGTAACTTCGTCATCTCAACTCTAAAAATGAAGTGTCAGAATGAAGTGTGCGGATATCCTATTCTTTTCCAAGGTTGTTAAAAACTTCATGGATCACAGAACCGGTAGTCTCAATGTCATTATCATTATGGGCTGAAGATAGGAAATTAGCTTCAAATGGTGAGGGTGGCAGGTATATACCGTTTATCAGCATCCGGTGAAAAAACTTCTTATAAAGGTCTGTATCAGTGGAGCGGGCGGTCTCATAGTTTTTCACGGGCACTGGACTGAAAAAGATAGTAAACATTGAGCCGATTCTTGACAGCTCCAGGCGTATACCGGTCTGACTGGCAGCCAAGACAATAGTCTCTTCCAGACGGGATGCTCTACTATCCAGTTTCTTATAGATTGTTGAATCTCTCAATAATTTCAGCGTTTCGATGCCCGCAGTCATGGCAACAGGATTACCTGAGAGAGTCCCGGCCTGATAGACCGGTCCAAGCGGGGCTACCATTTCCATTAGTTCCCTTCTGCCACCATAAGCCCCTACTGGTAGTCCTCCACCGATTATCTTACCAAGGCAGGTCAGGTCGGGCATAATGCCATACAGTGTCTGTGCCCCACCATATTCCACACGAAAACCGGTGATTACTTCATCGAATATTAGCAGAGATTCAAACTCACTCGTTAACCTGCGCAGACCGGATAAGTAGCCCTGCTCGGGTACTACTACACCCATATTAGCTGCAACAGGCTCGATAATTACAGCAGCTATTTCCGAACCGCTTTCCCTGAATATCTGCTCTGCAATATCCAGGTCATTATATGGAATCACCACCGTATCAGCCGTAAACGAAGAGGGTACCCCAGGCGACGAAGGAATCCCCAAAGTAGCGACACCCGAGCCTGCGCTGGCTAATAGACCGTCATAATGACCGTGGTAATTGCCGGAAAATTTGACTATTTTGTCTCTTCCAGTATAAGCTCTGGCGAGGCGGATCGCACTCATGGTAGCCTCTGTACCGGAGTTTACAAAACGTACCATATCAACTGAAGGCAGTGCGGTGCAGATTAACTCGGCAAGGGTTGTTTCCAGCCTGGTGGGCGCTCCATAGCTGGTACCATCTTCGACAACCTTCTTAAGAGCAGAAACAACACGAGGACTTGCATGTCCCAGAATAAGTGCCCCCCAGGAACATACGTAATCAATATATTCATTACCATCTACATCGTATATTTTGGAACCATGCCCGCAATTTATGAAGGGAGGATGCCCGCCTACCGCATAAAAAGACCGGACCGGGCTATTGACACCACCTGGTATATACTGTTTGGCATTATCGAATAGTTCGCTTGAACGTTTAAACCTTTCCATCATGATAGATATCAACCATGGGATAACCAGCGAGCAACATCAGGCGCGTGGTAGGTAATGATTATATCGGCTCCCGCCCTCTTTATAGCCGTTAAAATTTCCAGTACTGCTCGCTGTTCATCTATCCAGCCTTTCTGCGCAGCAGCTTTTACCATGCAGAACTCGCCGCTAACGTTATATACTGCCAGAGGATAATTGAAATTGTCACGTACGGTGCGAACAACGTCTAAATACGGTAAGGCAGGTTTGACCATAATGATATCAGCACCTTCGGAAACATCCTGCTCCACCTCTCTCAACGCTTCACGTACATTTGGCGGGTCCATCTGATAGGTAGACCGGTCGCCAAATTGTGGCGCACAATATGCAGCTTCCCGGAACGGTCCATAAAAAGCAGATGCATATTTCACGGTATATGACATTATGGGTACAAGCGGAAATCCCGCACTGTCGAGAGCAGCCCGTAGAGCTTTAACTCTGCCATCCATCATATCCGATGGGGCTACGATATCAGCACCTGCCTGAGCATGAGAAACAGCCACTCTGGATAATATTTCCAGTGTTCTGTCATTTTCCACATAACCATCTACCACTACTCCACAATGTCCGTGGCTTGTATATTCACACAGGCATACATCGGTAGCAACGACGATTTCAGGCACAGTCTTTTTTATTACCTTTACGGCTTCCTGAATGACACCCTCCGGGTGATATGCAGCAGAGCCCGTCTCATCCTTGTGTTCTGGTATACCGAATAGCAGAAGAGCCGGAATCCCCAGTTGGGCAATCTTTTCTATTTCCAGAGGTAACAGGTCAACAGAGACATGGAATATCCCCGGCATAGAGACTATTTCTTGCCGTACTTTCTTCCCCTCCACAATAAATAGAGGATACATAAGGTCATCAATATCAACCTTTGTTTCCCTTACTAAAGACTGAATCTCCTTAGTACGACGCAAGCGGCGCAGGCGAAGTTCAGGAAAATTACTCATTCCACCCTCCCTTGTACATATTTTACGATAGCCTGCAGCAGCCCGGAAGTCGTGTGCTCATGAGCTACAATATCAACTTTAATATCGAACTCTTTTGCTTTCGCTGCCGTCTTGGGGCCTATACAGGCTATAATCATACTATTTAGTACAGTAGCAACCTTTTTTCTCTCGTTTAATATTTTGAAAAGGTTGACCACAGTGGACGCACTGGTAAAAATGGTAATATCGATTTTGCCGGACAAAAGAGCCTCACGGCTCTCATCGGAGACCTCGTACTCCGGTTCCGTTTTATAGGCAACTACTTCATCCACTACAGCACCCATTTTCACAAGTCCGCTGGCCAACTCTCTATCGGCTATATCCGCCCGGGGTAAAAGAACCCGCGCTCCCGCCATATTTTCTTTTTTCAGTCCCGTTAAGAGGCCTCTGGAAGTATACGTCTTGGGTATGTAATCCGGAATGATCCCTCTTTCACCGAGAGCGCCGGCAGTGGCAGGACCGATAGCTCCTATCTGAACAGTTTTCAACTGCTGTACCTTACTACCCAGTGCCTGCACTCTGGTAAAAAAAGCATTAACACCATTTACGCTGGTAAATAGTATCCAGTTATAGTCATCTAATCTGCCGATAGCACCATCCAGCTCCTCAGTGGAATCGAGAGGTCTTATCTCTATTGTTGGCATCTCCACGGTAATCGCGCCGTATTCCCTTAAGCGATCCAACAACTGGCTGGATTGACGCTTTGCTCTCGTTACCAAGACCCGCTTACCGAAAAGCGGCCGGGTGTCAAACCAGCGTAATCGCTGCCGCAGCTTTACAACCTCACCGATTACCACAACTCCGGGCGCTTTCAACTTTGCCTGTTTTACCTTATCTGCAATGGTATCCAGCCTGCCTTCCACTGTAATTTGAGAAAGCCCTGTGCCATTACATATCACGGCAACAGGTGTCGAAGGCTTTTTCCCATTTTTTATCAATGTAGCTACTATATTCCTGAGATTTGTTATCCCCATCAAAAAGACTAATGTCCCTTCACCGGCAGACCATTCCTCCTGTGAACTGTCTGCCTTATTTATTGCCCTGTGACCGGTATACACTGTAAAAGAGGACGAGACATTTCGGTGCGTTACAGGTATCCCGGCATATGCCGGCACTGCTACGGCTGAAGATACGCCCGGTACAACCTCAAAGGGTATCTTTTCCTTTGCTAATACAGCCACTTCCTCTCCGCCACGCCCTAATACAAAAGGATCGCCTCCCTTCAATCTTACAACAACATTACCTTGCTTGGCTTTATCTAACAGCAATTTATTTATCTCACCCTGCTCCCTTGCATGGTAATCCGGCGACTTACCCACATATATTTTCTCGGCTCCGGGTGCGGCATCAAGAAGGGTGTTATCAATAAGCCGGTCATAGATAATCACATCGGCTTTTTCAAGGCATCTAAGACCTTTTACTGTGATTAATTCAGCATCACCGGGACCTGCGCCAACTAAATAAACTTTACCCGGTACCATTGACACTATGTCCTCCGCCGTTACTGAGAGTCCCCATATTCAATAGCCCTTGTGCTAAATCGTCTGCCAGCTTACCCGGCTGGTGAAGGTCATTTTTTTCCGCAGCATACACTATCCTCCCATTGTGAACAACCATACCCCTCTTCCCAGCCCAGCCGTATTATAGCCGACGCAGCAACTATAATGCCATCGACAGTACCACTGAATACCTTTTTCGGGCGAGAGTCCACATTCCCTCTGATCTCGACAACGTTCAGGCCAGATCGATACGAACTCACCTGAGCAATGCGTCTCGGACTTCTTGTCCCTACTGTTGAGTGAGCGGCAAGCTGCCGAAGTGTTTCACCTCTGGAGACGAAAACATCCCGCGGATCAAGTCGCTCTGTGACTGCTGCTATTTGAAGCCCCTCAACCTCCTGAACAGGTAGGTCTTTGAGACTATGTACCGCTACGTCAACTTCGCCATTCAACAGGGCATACTGAATTTCCTTGACAAACATGCCGGTTTGGGTCCAATCCCCGAATGTATCCAAAGACATATCGCCACTCGTTTTAACTTTCTAAATACTAAATTTCAGGTGAGGATGCAGCTTTGTAAGGATTGCAAGTACCGATCTGGCTTGAATTTCAGCCAACTTACTGGCCCGCGAACCAATGATAATCTCTGTTTTCACCTCTATTATCTTCCAGTCTGACCAGTCCCAATGGCGAGCTTTCCTCTCATCTCAATACTGATGAAACTA
This sequence comes from uncultured Dehalococcoidales bacterium, assembly GCA_964596125.1. Taxonomy (GTDB): domain Bacteria; phylum Chloroflexota; class Dehalococcoidia; order GIF9; family UBA5629; genus CAZQRP01. Next base: position 51,655 of record CAZQRP010000004.1, read on the forward strand.
CGGTCAGAAATTGATGACATCGTTATGCAAAACCAGATCAAGAATTTCATCCATCGTTGACTCTTTACCTGCTGCTAATTTGCCGGTGAGCTCCAGTTGATTGACACATAATTTGCCAGCAATAATCTTTACCCCTTTTTCTTCGAGTCGTTTTAAATGCGTGAGCACAGGAGAATCTTCAGTCAATAAGTTGACCGATGTATTCCAGAAGATAATAGCTAAAGGAACGTCATCTCTATGTGATAATCGCTCTAACAAGTTCACCAGTATTTCGAAACCGAGATCCGGGTCCCCGTATCCACAGGCTTCAGAGCCAAATACTATAACTTTGTCAACCATTTCAGGTCTTCCTGCAATTTTCTGTGGTCTACTCAGATTAGCGCCAGTCCCATTCAATAAAAGGCTTACCGATATCTACCATGGCATTAACTATCAGCTCAACAAGCCCGCCATATAGTATGCCAGTCCTCTCCCAGACAGCATAGTACTCGAACATATCCCTGATCTGTCCCTTACAATTAGAACAGGGCGCACAAACATATTTTTTAATCTCGGGACTAATTTCTCCCTGGAATGACTCAAGTATCTGCTTGAGCTTCATCCTCCCCGAAACACTTGCCCTCCAGGAAGGGAAATTCATGGACTGAGTTATCGCAAACCCACCACCGCCACCGCAACAATAATTTTCGACTCCGTGTGGTTTCATTTCCCTGAACTGGGGACATATCTTCCTGAGTATCTTTCTCTGGGGTTCCACGATGCCGCTTAATCGTACCAGGTTACATGGGTCGTGAAGTGTAACCGGAAAATTGTTTTTGCCTGGATCCAGTCTAATCTTATCATTACATACCAGGTCCTCAAGTAGAGGTAGGGCACTTTCACGGGGAATATTAAGTTCCCCGGTTAAAATTCTATCAGCAACTACCAGTAAGGCTTTGTGCGAGTGTCCGCATTCTCCCACACACATTTTTTTAACTCCGAGTTGCCGGGCAACCTGAGCATGCCTGATCGCTATCCGCGCTAGCTGCACATCATCATACCAGACTCCGTAATTAACAGCATCATAACCTACCAACTCGCTGGAAAGGGTCCAGCTTATTCCTGCAGTCGTAAAAATAATGGCAAATGCTTCGATATTCTCCGGCCAGGAGATAAATTCTCCAGCGTTGTGAAGTAATAAGATATCTGCTCCAACTTTATCGACCGGTATTTTAATGTTTTTACCGGTTTTTTCTTCAATCTCATCCTCAATAAAATCAAGTATATTTGCCAACGCTTTCGGCGAGATACCAGTGCTGGAACCGCTGTTTAATTGTCGCACTGTACCGAGCTCATGGAGCTCTTTCGGCGCAATACCCAGTTCCTGGCTAAACAGTTTTCTGATTTCTCTGGTGATCAGCGCATTGTCAACACCTATAGGACATGACTGGGCACATCTCCGGCACAGAGTACATCGATAAGACAATTCTGCCAGCCTTACCAGTGTATTCCAATTAAGCTCAATGTCATTTCCTTTGAACTTTGATAAAAATTTCCCGTTCTTCTTAAAATATTTACCGACGATGCTGCGAAAAACGTCCGAACGATACGTAGGTCTGTAGATCTCCTGCTTGCCGCTGGCAATATATATAGGGCAGGCTTCACTACACGTCTGACACCTGGCGCAGTAATCGAGAGAAAGCATAAGCGGCTGCAAAAAGGTCCAGTTATCCTCTTCCGAGAACAGCTTTCCCAGTCCTGACATGAATTGATTGATGAATTGTTCCTCTTCCTTCTTATTTTGAGGTTTGGGTAGACCAACAGCTATCACACCGTCCAGGGAATCCTCGTACTTTTGCCTTTGATCTTCATTAATCTGTGAAATAGGAGACTCATTACTGTACTCCTCATAAGGATAAGGAAGAGGCATCAGGTCCTCTGCACGTATCTGTATCATCCGCTGTTTGTGCTTGCTGATATCTTGAATATTTATTTTTTTCTTCATCTATCCTGACCATTTTCATTAGCATTTTCTGCTACCGAAACCACATCAGACCATTTCACACCTGACCTGACATGAGGGGCAGCCCAGCTTATGGCGTTGTTAAAAGAATTTTGTAATCTCATTTCCGTTTTGCTTCCCTTAAAGTTGGGATTATCATCCCATCTAACGCTAAAAAATGTAAAAAATTTGGTAATGTAATGCATAGCCCGGGTAAATGGCATATAAATAAGGAACAATGAGAAAAGTACAATATGGACAGCCGATGCCATGTCCATGTTTACCGCCTGGAAACTGATTAGACTTTTCCAGAACTCTCTGAAGGTAGAAAAAGTCGGATCAAAAAGGTACCAGGCGTATAATCCACTAAAAAAAACAGCGAAGAAAAATATATAGTTGAAATAGTACATGGGTGAACTGTAAAGCCTTAAGTCCCTGTTTATTGACCGTTTTATGAGCAGTCCCATACATCCGATTATGCCAAAGATACAACCACCGACTCCCGCTATCAATGTCAAATAGTATAACGATTTGCCTACTATAACCGTTGAAAAAGCTGAGATCGAAAGCCCCCTAACTTCAGCTAATCCACCGAAAAAATAGAATACGTGAGAAATGAAAACTAAGTAAAATCCGATGTGCAGCGGATAAAGTACGAACCAATACCCGCGGTTCTGACGATAGTATTGAATAAAGGAGATGTAATCCTTCACCATAAACAGAACTTTTTGCAGGAGTCCATTCGGCTGAGGTTTCTTCCACCATTCCAGTAATTCAAGATATGAGCCACCGTATCCATTTGCTTTATCACCTGGCAGGGGGTAGAGATCCCAACGCAAGTGTATCGGCATTCGCACATACTTTATTGTTCTCCAGGCATAAACGGTAATGATGAATAAATAAGAAACATAAGTAATAATGTGTAAAAAAGAGATGTTTTGCATTTTCAGTTATTCCAAAAAGAAAATTTGATATTGAAATGACAGCACATAATCTGCCCAAATATAGCCAAGCAGATTATCACAATTAAGGCTCTTTTTTTCCCTTAACTAAAGTAAGCACAGCTCATTTACTGGATAATCACAATACCCTTTAAAACTAAACACAACCTGTAGGTTTCGGCAGACCTGCAATTTTACATGCTCCTTTGGCCGGTCCGCTCGGGAAAAGCTGATAGATACTCTTAAGATCAAAGCCTGTTTGCTTTGTTAACATTCGAATTGGAGGAGCAATTTCATAATCCAGGTAGTATTTTCTTAGATAATTTACCACTTTCCACGCATCCTCATTCATAGGATACGCTTCTTCAGTTTTAGCCAAATCTTCAGCTATAGCCTCATTCCATTTTTCGGGTTCCTGCATAAATCCGTCTTCATCGACTTCTATTTCCATTCCCCCGAGTGTTGCTTTCGGCATTGAGTACCTCCTTTAACAGCGTGAAAAATATGTAAATGAGTAAATCCTAACTCCTTTGAAGCAATAAGGCATTTCTAATGGAACGCTCTTTTAAAGCAACTGATACAAACGTTTCAGCCCACTGAGGAACCCCTGAAGCATGTAAATGCGTGTAGGCGGCTAACACATTCTTGTAAAGAATTCCGTCTCTTCCTCCATCAATTCCCCTGCCGCGATGCATTTTGTACGAAAACTTCAAACTTCCCAGTTCCGTTACTACAGAATTATGGAACTCATGCCCCCAGAAACGGTACCCGGATGGAAACAGATAATTGCCATCACATACTTCGACTTCCACGTAGCCATGCCCCTTCGGTCTGTCGCACATTTCCACTTCAGCGGGAAACACTCCTACCATTTCATAGGTATCGCTGGCTGACTTTATACTTTTACAAAGGTATAGGAGCCCTGCACACTCGGCATATACCGGCAGTCCATTCTCTATTGCCTGCGCAATATCACACCTGAGCCGGTAATTTCCCTCAAGTTCCCTGGCAAATAGCTCGGGAAAACCTCCTCCTATATACAATCCATCGATTTCAGGCAACTTGTTATCTTTCACAGAATTGATAAATACCAGTTCAGCACCGGCTCCAGTCAAAGCCTCAAGATTATCTTGATAATAGAAAGAAAAAATGTGGTCATACAAAACACCCAGCTTCACTATCGGTCCTTTAACGGCAGGTAAATCAATCTCATTACCATGAAATTCTGCTGCATTGCCAGCAATATTCAAAATAGCATCGAGGTTAACATTGTTTTTGAAGCATGCACCTATGTAGTCTACATTACTATTCTTTTCCATTTCGCCATAAGGGACTAATCCGAGATGCCGCTCTTTTATTTCAAGTTTCGGGTCTCTCGGAATGCTTCCTACAACCGGTATTCCACAATACTTTTCTACCGCTGTCCTTAATTTATGCTCGTGCCTGCTTCCCGCCACATTATTTAAGATCACACCGGTAATAGTTATCCCTGAACGATACTTTATATATCCGTTCACCATAGCAGCTACGCTATCGGTCATTCTGGATGAATTCACCACCAGGACAACCGGGCACTGCAGTAACCTTGCCAGTTCTGCCGTGCTGCTCGAACGTGGCGTATCAATCCCATCATAAAGGCCCATTGCTCCCTCGACAAGCGCTAGATCGGCTCCGCGGCACGCTTTCCGGAAGGAAGCGAATAGACCCTGCTCAGTCATTATAATAGGGTCAAGATTAAAACAGGGGCGCCCCGATGCAGCAGCCAGCCATGATGGATCAATGTAATCCGGTCCTTTTTTAAACGTCTGGACCGTTAAACCACGGTCTACAAAAGCAGCACTTAAACCGATGGCGACTGTAGTCTTCCCTGAATGCCCTTGAGGAGCTGAAATAATAAGCCGGGGCATTCTTTTGCCACCACCATATTGTAGGTCACTTTTCATAACTATATTGCTACTGCGCTGTTTATTTCCCCTTAAGTTTTACGTAGGAGGCACCCAAATATACATATTCAACTTTATCTTCTTTAGCTAATTGAGATATCGCTTTATCCACCAAATGTTTGTCTATGTTGAGAGCAGTAGCAATCTTCCTGTTCTTAGCCATAGTGACAGTGGACAAGTAGTCCAGTACTTTTTTTGTTATCTCTTCATCACCTGGTCCTGTCACCATAATTACCCCCTATTATTTTTACCATTTAAATTGCATGGATGTTCTGAAAGTATCTACAGCATGAGCAAAGTCATCGATATGCTGTTCTGTAAATGGTATTCCGGTTAATTTAAAAAACCTTTCCCAACCGACCCTTTCTATCCACTCACCCATTCTCTCCCATTTCTTTGCATTGGACGCATAGACTTCCACGATATTTTTCACCTCGGCAACGAGCTCAGGCCATCTGGGAGGATTATTCGGTATATAAGGAATAGCCATTCTGGAAAACATGGGGGATTTTCTCGCGTTCGATACCTTGCCTCCTACAAAAATGGCAAGACCATCACCTTCCGCATCTGCTATAGGCAAGGCAGGACAAACAGTAAAGCAATTCGAGCAATACATGCACTTCTCTTCATTTACAACGACACTTTTAATATTGGGATCAGGATTTCTGCGAATAGCGCCTGTCGGACAGCTCGCCAATGTAGTCGGAATCTCACAAAGAACTGGTACTTTTTCGTTGTCTATTCTGGGTGGTTTGCGATGTATTCCTACAATTGCCAGGTCAGAACAGTGAATTGCGCCACACATATTAAGACAGCAGGCAAAAGAAATCCGTAATTGAGCAGGAAGCCTCATCGAAATGAAGTAGTCATACAGTTCGTCCATTATCGCCTTTACCGGCCCCGAGGCATCGGTTGCGGCGCTATGGCAGTGAATCCAGCCCTGCGTATGGACTATGTTTGATATAGAATTACCCGTACCGCCAATGGGGAGGTTGTGGGCTCGTATCTTATCGATGAGAGGTTGCAGCCTTTCTTCATCAGGGATCATAAATTCTACACAATGCCGACTGGTAAACCTCAAGAAGCCATCGCAATGTTCATCCGCGATGTCGCAGAGCATCCGAAGAGAATCAACGCTTAATAGTCTCGGCGAACCGACCCGTACCGTAAACACCTGGTCGCCTGTTTCAGAAACATGTTTGAGCACACCGGGCTTTAAGATTTCGTGATATTTCCAATTTCCATAGTTATCCTTGATCACCTCAGGAAGCATCTGACGGTAATCTGGTGGTCCTATATCAGTAGCCATACTATTCCTCCTTTGATTAATGTGTTATTCATCCTTATTATCAAAGTCCCAGAAAACATAAGGATTCGATCGTGGCCTGAATACCATCTGCGGCTGCGGCTTTAACCCGATTGCACGAAGAAATGTAACCAGCCCCTTTCTCTCTATCAGCTCGCCAATTCTTTCTCTGGTGTTGCCATTCTCATCCCACCAGTCCCATATCGGCTGTAGAAGATTTTTCAGTTCGGTGTATGGCGGCTCCATTTTCATAAAAGGCACCAACACCCAGGACATAAACGCACCCCTCATTATCGGTGCTTTGCCTCCGATCAGGACGGTAGCCCCTGTCTCCGTACCCGGCCTCAATGCTTTAGGCATCCTGTTAATACAGTGCATACATCTTACGCAGTCTTCTTCGTTCAAATTGAGTTGCCGTATATTGTCATCCCATTCGAGAGCACTTGTAGGACAAAGTGCAATAACTTCATTCTTAATATCAAATCCATTGGCAACATAATTTCTTACTTCGCTCTGGTCGATTCTAAGGACATCACGCCATGTTCCAATAATTGGTAAATCAGACCTGGCTATTGATGCCACACAGTCATTCGGGCAACCGGATATCTTGATTTTGAACTTATATGGCCACATCGGTCTGTGTAATTCATCCTGAAATTCATGAGTAATATCATTACATATATCGAGTGTGTCGATACAAGCCCATTCACACCTGGCGGGGCCAACGCAGCAGCTCGGTGTCCTTAAAACCGATCCGGACCCACCCAGGTCAAATCCCGCTTCATCGCTTAGTGCATCGAAACAGGTTTGTAAGTTCTCGGTGACCGTTCCCAGTAAAATAATATCACCGGTCGACCCGTGAAAATTGGTAAGTCCGCTGCCATATCTCTCCCATACATCACAGACCTGCCGTAATGCTTTGGTGCTGTAAAACCACCCACTGGGTTGATTGACACGAAATGTATGAAATGCGGATACCTCCGGTATTTCTTCAGGAACATCTGAATACCTACCGATTACACCGCCGCCATAACCTCTGACACCGACGATACCACCATGCTTCCAGTGTGTGATTTTATCTTTATAGGAAAGTTCCAGTTGTTTTAGTAAGCCGCGGGCCGATGGTTTCTTTTTTGCAGCTTTCTTGATTTCGCTCACGAAACTTGGCCAGGGGCCTTTCTCAAGCTGGTCAAGATAATGAGTCTCGCTTTTAGCCATACTCGCCTCCTTTAGTAATAAAAAGTTAACTCAATAATCAGTCTGGTCTTTATTATTATACCCTTATCTGGTCCCTCACTGAAATTACGACTTTATACAACACCGTTAATAACAATAGTCCGATAGCCCAGACACCGATGGTAATAAACGCCTCAGGTATAGTAGGCCAATATTCGTACACTTCACCCATGGGATTGGGAATAAAGCCCGGTATGATTAGACCCAGTCCTTTATCAATCCATATGGAAATAATTATGAAAACGCAGATAAATAGCAGAATACTTTCATTATTGCGAGTCAATGGAATGAGGAGCAGAACAATGGATGCGCAGAAGAGTCCTATAGAAAGCCATGCCAGGGGCACCAGCTTTGACCCATTTCCCAGCCCAAAAAGAAGGTACTGGAAATGGGTCAAATGCTCCGGCACACCCCCATAAAAAGCAGTGAAAAGCTCGAGCAGAAAAAAGAACATAGACAGGATCAGGGCATAGGTAATAATAGTCGCTACTTTTTGAATAGCTTCCTTACCGATGGTAAATCTGGTCAGCCTTTTTATTATAATTACTATAATGAGAAGCAATGCCGGCCCCGAGGCAAATGCTGAAGCCAGAAACCTCGGTGCCATCAGAGCAGTGAACCAGAAAGGTCTTGCTTCAAGACCACTATAAATAAGTGCAGTCACCGTATGAATGCTGATAGCTAACGGTATGGAAATGAGAATTAACGGTTTTATCCAGGGTCGAGGCATTTCAGACTTGTGCTCCGCATCCAGTGTCGACCAGCCGATTATAATACTGAGCAAGAGATAAATTGACAGCACGATCACATCCCAGAACAGGACCGATGTTGGAGAGGGATGTAAAAAGAGATTGAACACTCTCGATGGCTGGCCGAGGTCCACAACCACGAATAACATACTCACTGTTACAGCTACTACTGCCAGAAACTCGCCCAGGACAACGAGCCTGGCAAATGCTTTCTGATTATGAAGGTAATATGGCAATATCAAAACAACGGCTGAAGCAGCAATGCCCACAAAAAATGTGAAGTTGGCAATGTACAGACCCCAAGAAACATCTCTACTCATGCCTGTAATACCCAGTCCGGTGCTTAATTGTTTCCAATAAAACACCAGCCCAACGGCTACCACCACAAGCAGGAGCGCCAGCCATCCCCAATAGAGTCTGTTTCCTGTAAGTGCTTTTTCTAACAATATCCTTACACTATGTAGTAAATTTGCGGTTCAGTTCCAAGACTCGACTTTCTTCGAATGGTGAAGGTTGAACCAATGGTCTTGCGTACTTCCGAATCAGGGTCTTCGAGATCGCCAAAGATCAGCCCTCTTCCATTACATGCTTCAACACAGGCAGGAATAAGCCCGTCTTCCAGTCTTTCCTGACAAAAATTACACTTTTCTACAACTCCCCTCGTCCGAGTAGGAAATTCCGGATTTATCTCCTTTATAAAAGGACGGGGCTCTTGCCAGTTAAAACTCCGGGAACCATAGGGACATGCTGCCATGCAGTACCTGCAACCAATGCACCTGTGATAGTCCATCATTACTATTCCATCCCACCTTTTCCATGTAGCCCGAGTAGGGCAAACAGCGACACAGGGCGGATTATCGCAGTGATTACAAAGCATTAGGGCAGGCTTATTCATGATGTTTTTATTGATATATCTATGTCCCAATCCGGGAAATCCCTGGCGAAACGGTGTGGTCCAGATCCATTTGATCTCATTTTTTTCATTGTTAAAATTGGGCACATTATGGATACGGTGACAGGCATCTATGCAGTCTCTACATCCATCTGCTGAGAGGCACTTCGCCGAATCGATTACCATTGCCAATCTTTTATATTCCCTTGTTCCGCTTGTTGAAGATGCATTTACCCATGGAATTTTTAAAATTTTGTTCAAAGCTGGCATCACCATCAGTCCCAAAACGGATAGACAACCAAGTCTCAGGAAATCTCTCCTGTTTAACACCATCTATTTTTTCTCCTCGGGTGCAATATGGCAGTCCCAGCAGGACGGTTTTACTCCAAGGTAATCATGGCACCTATCGCAAAATCCAGCTTTATTCGAATGACACCCCATACAGGTATTTCTGAGGTCTATCTCGTACTCCCTGCCATCACTTGCTCGATACGTTACAGCGCCTTCACGTACTGCCATATTCTTCCACTCGTCCAATAATTCCATATGATACCTTCTCATATACTCGGCGGACTCAACGCACTGCCCTTCAGATGTAGTGATCTCAGGCTCAGGCGCTATACCGGATGCACCTCCAACAGCAATATACCAGATTGGAAATGTCATTATGACTAGAAAAATAACGACTCCAAGTACTATTTTATCGGCATCATATATCGTCATTCTGTACTATGCTCGGAATCCTTCGCGATCGGTTTAAGGGACTCACCTCGTACGTCGGTAACTCTTTCTTTTTCCCCTCTCATTATTAATGCATTTCCCAGGAGTTCGTGAACTCCAGCAGTCTCGACTCCCGGTACCCAGTAGTCCAGCAACGGAGGAAACGAAGCTTTATCTATAGCACATATGCAGGCAAGCAGATTCACTCCGTACTTCTCATGCACATATTTAACCGCATTTGCCCTGGGAAAACCTCCTCTCAGTCTCATTTCCATATTTTCATCCGGGCCCAAACCAGCCCCACTCCCACAGCAGAACGTCTTTTCCTTAATGGTATTTTCAGGCATCTCATAGAAATAATTACATATGTTCCTGATTATCGTCCTCGGTTCCTCAATGAGACCCATTGCCCGGGCAGGATTACATGAGTCATGAAAGGTCACTTTCCACTTATCATTTCTGCCCGGCTCCAATCTTAACTTTTTATTCTGAATCAAGTCAGCGGTGAACTCACAGATATGGACCATTTTTGTACCCGCAGCATTCTCGAACTTAGTTCCTGTTATCGGCGAAACCGGTTCCTCCAGGAAATCGGCAGGACCGTTGAACGTATCCATATATTGATGAATTACCCTCCACATATGACCACATTCACCACCGAGTACCCATTTCACACCGAGCCTCTTAGCCTCTTCGTATATCTTGGCATTCAATTTTTTAGCAAGTTCGGTCGAATGAAAGAACCCGAAATTACCTCCTTCCGATGCATAGGCACTCCAGGTATAGTCAAGTCCGATTTCATGGAAAAGCATCAGGTATCCCAAAAGCGTGAACCAATGCGGGCTGGCAAAATAATCAGCGGAAGGTGCAATAAACAAGACTTCGGCACCTTTTTTATGTATCGGAGCTTCGACACTGATACCGGTTAACTCTTTTACTTCCTCAATGGCAAACTCCAATGTCGATTTGAATGCGTGTGGCGGGACACCCAGGTGATTCCCGGTCCTGTAACTGTTAGCAGCCGGTCCCACAATCCATTCGGTCGAACAGCCAACCAGATTGAGCAGCTCCCGTCCCATCATCGTTATCTCGCAGGTATCAATGCCAAAAGGGCAAAACACAGAACAACGCCGGCATTCGGAACACTGGTAGAAATAATAGAACCACTCCTTTACTACTTCCTCCGTTAGTTCCCTCACCCCGGCAACCTGTCTAAAAACCTTCCCCGCCGTTGTGAAGTATCTTCTATATATAGACCTCATCAACTCTGCTCTCAAGACAGGCATATTTTTTGGATCACCGGAGCCAATGAAGTAGTGACATTTATCTGCACATGCGCCACATCTCACACAGATATCTAAGAATAGTCGAAAAGTACGGTTCTTACTCAGCCTGTCTCTCATCCCGTTTAAAATAACTTCTTTCCACATTTCCGGAAGCTGCCAGTCATCATCAGTCGGCTGCCATTGCCTTGGATTCGGAAGTTCCAGATAGTTCTGGTCTTTCAAGGGTGCTGCGTAGCAATACGTACCCTTACGGAATTCTACTTCAGGCTGTAACCAGCTTTTCTTAGGAATCCTGTAATCGATTTCAGCTAATTTGTTATTCTTCGATGTATCCTTTGTCATTCTGTAACTTTATTTCCTTGGTTAATCACTCAACTATAATTTTCTTTTTGTGGCAAAATTTCAGACTGCTCCAACTGTTTTTGAAACTCATTTTCCCATTCGTCGTACGTATGTACTTTAACAGGATAACTCCAGGGATTGCGGTATCTGTGCATACGACTATCATTCCTCAGATTTCTGGTAGGACTGAATAATATCCCGGGCGCATGCAACAATTTACTAAACGGAAAGTAGGCAATAAGAGTACACACCAGCGTTAAATGGACATAAAAGGATAAACCTAATCCTTCAGGTATAACAGGATGAAATGTGACTATCCCCATTGCCAGCTCTTTTGCTCCCACCACGTCAATCCTGTAAACATGACGCATAAGAATCCCCGATACCAGTACGCTGAGTAGAAGCAATACTGTGAAATAGTCTGAAGTGAGAGAAATATAACGGACCTGTGAAAATACCACTCTCCTTAGAAGCAGATAGGTCAGAGACACTACAATAAGTAAGTCTGTAATGTACAGCGCAGGTAAGGCAAACTGAAATACACCATCAATATTTTGAATATAACGTACCACCGCAGGAATAGGCTCCAGTACGAACCGCATGTGTCTGAACAGTATGATGAGAAGAGACCAGTGAAATATCAGGCTGCCCAGCCAGAGATATTTATTTCCCCCAAATATCAGTTTTGTCGAATTTTTAAGCTCGACTTTGTCGTTTCTGAATAACGACCGGAAAAAAAGCATCTCCATCGCCATACGTACGATTACTGCCCTTGTGCTGTTTGGACTTTCAATCCTGTCAGGTTTAATCCCTGGCAGGGATTTTTGCTGGCCGTATACAGCGGCTATGTGGAACGGAACCGGAGCGGTTGACCATTTAAAAACACGGTACAGGAATCCGGTGATAAATATTGAGATAGCAACGTACGGCACTACAATTCCAAAAAAGGTCTGTAATTTGAACAACCAGATACCAGTACAACCAAGGAGTACAATGACGATAATAAAGGTAATCGCCCAGACTATGTGTAAAATAGTGCTTTTCTCCTTTTGCCGTATGATATGCCAGTTTACCCGAGACCTGGTTCGTCCTTTTCTTGATACCCGCTGTTTCCGGCTAATAAACTTGTATCAGGCTGAGACGTAGCTATCAGGTTGTGCAATTAAAAATATAGTAATGCCAAATAAAGAAAGTGAGGTACAAAGGCGAATCCTGCTATCCCGTATTACGTCACTATCATCTTGTCTGCGATCTGAGTCAGTCGGTTTAATGGCAGCATAACTTATTTTACAATGATGAATATCCATTTGCCAATTCTGAGGGAGTATACCTGGCAAGTTACTATATTAGTATAGTAATCGCTTGTCAACTGTCTTTAAAACTTGCCTCTAATGCATTTCCTGTTGCGATGTTTGAGCTGATTATTCTGCGTTAGGACAGGGCAAACCAGGTTTACTGTGACTTGTTAGAACGTAATTGTCATGTAATGCTTGCATACAATACAACACTGATTTAGAATATTTCCTGATAGCTTATGACTACCTGTAAAGCAACAAGTTTATTACATGGCTGCTCATCGGGAGTGTGAAACATGAAAAAGCTGTTGGTTATAACACTGGTAACTCTAATAACGGCGGCTGGCTGTGTCCCTGCTACACCTGTTGCTCAGCCGGTACCTGATGAGCCACCAGTCGCCTATATAGATTCAATATCATCTATCAGGATTTTTAAAGACGAAACTGTGTCATTCAGCGGGCATGGTATAGACGAAGATGGAAATATAGCAGCTTATGAATGGAGATCCAGTCTGGATGGCGTGTTGAGCACCTCAGCCAGTTTTGAGACATCATCATTAACTTCGGGAAATAATATTGTGTATTTCAGGGTCCAAGACAATAAAGGTAACTGGTCAAAGGACGTTTATCGCACTATTACTATCCTATCACCCATATCGTTCAAGCCGATAGTCAAATCATTCAAGGCAAGCCCCGATATCATTACTAAAGGTGACTCGATGACATTGACATGGAATATATCAGGTGCCGATACAGTCAATATAGAGCCGGACATAGGCTATGTGCCTACTAGCGGCACCAGAACGGTATTTCCTAAAACAACTACAGATTACATTCTTACAGCTACTAACGCAGCCGGAAGCACAGCTAAAGAAATCAACGTAATAGTTGACACCACACGAATAATTACCGTGGAGACGTTTTCCATAGTTGGAGAGGAGGGTTATGTAAACGATATCGGAAAGATGGGGCCAATTCCAGTAGCCGGGGATACCAGGGACGGCTACTCTCTACAGGCTTTTATGAGTTTTGATATCACGATGATACCGGTTGGAGCTACGATTCTGTCTTCTACCATCGATCTGACCCAATACACAGTGTATGGCGAACCGTTCGGCACCCTCAGCCTCGGTCGTCTTGGTATCTACCATGACCAGTACGGTGCTCTGGGAAAAGAGGATTTTGTCATAAGTGATGGCTTTGGAACCGATGGCTCCTTGATAAGCACTTACTGGAGGCCAGTTCCCAAATTTACTTCTGCTGCAGTAACCGATGCAGTTCAAAAACAAGTTAATGCCGGAGCTCCTCGTTTTCAGATACGTTTACAGTTCGATAGGCCCAAATATTTTAACGAACAAGCCGATTCTATTGAGTTCGGACAAGGCGGGACCAAGCTTATAATAATGTATGTAACAGAGTTGTAGGGTAATGACTGCATAGATTAACACAGTGGTACCTGGTCCAGGAGGGTTAGAATAAGCATTACCGGTTTCTACTGCTGCTACAATTCCGATTCCTGTTCGTTATTTTGTATCGAATTTCTTCCATAGTCTTTTTCGATGCTACTGTTTCATAACATTAACACACAGGTCATTTCAGCCAGGGTGGAGCCATAACAACTCCAAATCGGAGTGATTTTTCACCGGAAAGCAGAGAGCTACAATCCAGGGATAGTACAGCCTGTTTAATTTCTTTTTCAGATTCGTTTGATATTTCCGCATTTTTTGTTTATACATGATATATCATGTAAACTCATGGCCCGATAAGGCTTTATTCTCTAAATGAGGAACAATCGGGAGGCAGTGATGAAAAGAAATTTTCTGATCGCATCGATGCTACTACTGTTGACAGTATCCGGTTGCGCTACCACCTCACCTGATATCGCACCATCCCCACCGGTAGCCCCCACTCCTGCATCTCCCCCTGAATCCGAGCCACCAGCTTCACCGGTGCCCGAGCCTGCATCCAGACTATCACCATCGGACCGGGTGCCCCGTATCACCATAGAGGAACTACTGCAGAAGATGGAAGGCAATGCCAACATACTTATCGTCGATACCAGGAAGAACGTAGAAGAACAGTTTGAGGTAGACCATATCAAAGGGGCTGTACCTGCTCCGCTTTCCCGGATTACTGGCGGACAATGGGTGGCACCTGCTGACAAAGAGATTATCCTGTATTGCTCCTGACCAAATGAGAAGACCAGTGCCCGTGCGGCACTCGAATTGATCGACAAAGGTCATACGAATGTAAAGGTCTTGAAAGGTGGCTACGACGCCTGGAAAGAAGCAGGCTATCCCCTGGAAACGGGAACCACCCGGGACTGATACCCTCGGATGATCGTCATAGTTAAATCCGGCGTGTTGAGAACGAACTCAAGACGAAGAATCAGGTGTTTTTAGGTGATGCAAACCATCAGCCCTAAGCACAGGCTCCGGAGTTGTCCGACCAGTACTACTGCTATATAGAACAAAAGTTGCTATAATAGATAAAGTCTATTTGATTATCCAACAATTATGCTTGAGTCATGGTAGAGATATTACAAAATAAGAATTCTGCCACCAGGTTTCAGATACTGGTTGAAATTGCAGCTTCCGGCCCCAATATTCAGCAAAAGAGCATAGCAGGTAAACTGGGAGTTACCCCACAAGCAATATCAGACTACATTCATCAGTTACTGGAAGAGGAACTGGTTATCTCATCCGGTCGCTCTAACTATAGAGTGAGTGTGAAAGGAGTCAACTGGATGCTCAAGGTGCTCAGACAGCTCCGGGGCTATGCTTCTCTGGTGGAACAAGCGGTCACTAATGTTACGGTCTGTGCAGCCATATCGGATTGTGACATAAGCCAGGGGCAAACTGTGGGACTGAAAATGAAGAACGGTTTACTCTTTGCCACCAACCAACCAGACGGGGGTGCCAGAGGTACTGCTTTATCCAGTGTACGTCAGGGTGAGGATGTCGATGTCTCTGACATCGAAGGACTGGTAGAGCTAACGAGGGGTAAAGTAACTGTTATACAGGTGCCCATCATTCAAAAGGGTGGGTCTAAAAAGGTTGACGCTAAAAGACTGAAAGCTCAAATCAACGATAATCAGCAGGTTGGAGCTATTGGCATTGAGGCCCTGGTTGCACTAAGACGAGCAGACATTGAGCCCCGTTACTTTTTTGGTGTTACAGAAGCAGCAATCGAAGCGGCCCACTGCGGACTATCTTTTATTATAGTCTGCAGCGAGGATGCTGTCTCCGAGCTGATCAAGAGGTTACAAGAAGAGAACCTGGATTATGAACTTATTGCCTTAGGCCCGATGAACAGCATCGTGTAGATTTTTTCAACTCCAGCCCCGCACGAATTCAACAGTCCAGGTCCTGCAATCATTGACATTCAACCTTCACACTCATTATAATAACAATCTGATTTGTTTTTAATCCAGAGTAGTTGATAAAATGGCACAAACAGGAGTGATCATCCTGGTCCACGGCAGCCGCGGCGAGCGCGGTATTACGGAAGTGCCCGAAGTCTTGAGACAGATTACCGAGGGAATAAAGTCACTGTTACCCCCTGGAGCTGAGATTATCGGGGCCGCACTCCAGTTTAATCACCCCACACTGCAAGAAGCTGTGGAATCTCTGGCGGTACTGGGTGTGCACCGGATAGTCATAATGCCTTACTTCCTTTTCCCGGGACGACATATCACGGAGGACATTCCTCAAAACATTGATAAGCTGAAGCGCCTCTATCCGGAAAAGCAGTTTATCGTGGCTAATTATTTAGGACTGGAAGAACACTTTATAGGTCAGGTAGTAAAACGCATACGGGAAGCAGCTCCGGAGCTGTGGTCCAGCAATCGTAGCTCACCAGCATTTCCGGTGGCCATCGAACAGCAAAGTATGGAAATAGTGGAAAGACTTCTACCTGATATGCCAAACATGTCCGAAGAAGAGCGACTGGTAATAAAGCGCGTTGTCCATGCCAGTGGAGACCCTCAAGTTGCCAGTCTAATAAAGTTGAGTCCATCGGCAGTTTCCGATGGACTCAACGCCATAGCAAAAGGCAGCCCCATTTTTACTGACGTTCAGATGGTGGCTGCCGGTATCAATAGTCAACTGGCTGAAGCTTGTGGATGTTCTCTCGTCTGCGCCATGGACGAAGCAAAAGGGCTGCAACAGATAAAGGAGGTGAATAGTACCCGTGCGGCGGCAGCAATGCGTTATTTGGAGAACAGGCTTGATGGTGCCATAGTCGCCATTGGCAATGCTCCCACGGCTCTCCTGGCTCTGCTCGACCTAGTTGACCATAAAGGAATCATGCCGGTTCTCGTGGTGGGAATGCCAGTCGGTTTTGTGCAAGCAAAAGAATCGAAGGACGAGTTAATGAAACGGAATGTGCCCCATATTACGGTAGCGGGAACTCGCGGTGGAAGTGCCATGGCAGTAGCAACAGTGAACGCTCTATTAAAAATTGCTGTAGAAAAAAGAGTATAACAGGTTAAACATAGAAAAGAAGGAGGTACAGTAGAATGCTAAATAAAAGTGTCCACCGGTTCAGGACTCAAATTATATTAGCATTGGTATTTATTCTCGGGCTACTGTTCCTGTACCCGACCCCGGCATATGCTATGCACATCGCCGAGGGGATTTTACCAGCGAACTGGGCGGCGATATGGTATGTGATTGCCGTCATATTTGTTGTTATCGGTATTCGTCTCATCAGAAGGAAGACCAGAGAGGTAAAAGGGCTTATGCCTCTACTTGGTATATCAGGGGCAGCTATCTTCCTTATCTCAGTTTTCCCGATTCCCGTACCAATTACAGGAAGCTGCTCTCATCCATGCGGGACTCCCCTGGGAGCGATCCTTGTAGGCCCGTTTATCAGCACTGTTCTGGGTGCGCTGGCCCTGCTTATCCAGGCCCTGTTTCTGGCACATGGCGGTATAAGTACCTGGGGAGCTAATATCGTGTCTATGGCCCTTGTCGGTTCTTTTGTCGGCTTTGGCGCCTTCTTTCTACTGAGGAGGCTCAACGTCCCTATCTCTGTAGCTGCTTTCGCCGCCGGACTCTTTGGCGACTGGGCAACATACGCTACAACTTCTTTTGAGTTGGCCTCAGCTTTGCACGGAAGTGGTTCGCTGTGGGGTATGTTCGGAGCCATTGCCATAGCTTTTGCGCCCACTCAGTTGCCCCTGGGCATTCTGGAAGGACTGTTCACCGGCGGAGTAGTAACGCTTGTCTATCAGCGCCGGCCCGAGCTATTGTCCCAGATAATTCCAAAAGCATTCAAGCCAATGCCCAGCGCGATAAAAGCACCATAAAAGGAGGGAGCTAATGAAAAGTTTAACCAGGATAATCGCAACCGGTATCGTGGTCGTTATTGTGATTCTGGCAGTCTGGGGATGGCTCTCTCTATCTCAGCATGTACCTGAGGGAGTGGAGGGTCCATGGGGAGGAGTCGACGTTACTGTTATTGAGAAGTATGCTGTCGATGCCGGCAGGGAAGCGAAGGAGCCTTTCATCAACACCGATCAGGGTGACCTGCTGCTTTTTGTGTTCGCATTTGGTGGGGCTGTCGGTGGATTTGTCGGGGGATACTACTGGAGAAGGCTTATAGCCGAAAAAACCGAAAGGAAGGCAGCTAGTTGAACTGATATGCGGCTGGCTGGTACAGGTAATAAATGCTTGATAAAAGCCATATTTTTACCGATGTTTTTGCTCACAAAGACAATGTGGTGACGGCGATAGAAGCGCGGACCAAGGTAGCCTTTACCGTTATTGCCCTGGTAATCAACCTTCTATCGCCAACCATCTATACGCCAATAGCCATCGCCTCTTTTTGTTTAGCCAGTCTGATGGCTATTGGGATACCGCCAAAGCTGCTCTTGCTGAGGCTGGCAATGCCCCTGGTTATGGCCGGAGTGGTACTGATTACCCAGATATTTTTCCATGGCACCACCACTTTATTTATCATTCCGTTCTGGGGATTCAACCTGATGGGCTATGAAGAAGGTCTGGCTCGCGGCTTTTTAATCATGTGTCGCGTAATCGGTGGCGTATCGCTCATTCTCTTCTTAAGTATGTCGACGCCGGCCAACAGGCTACTTATGGCAGCTCGCTGGTTCAGGCTCCCTAAAACCTTAATCGAACTGGCACTACTTATTTACCGTTATATTTTCGTCCTCATTGAGGAAGCGATAGCCATAAAAGACGCCCAGAGGGTACGCTTGGGTTACCGCAACTGGCAGCAGAGTGTACGGTCTGTTGCTACGCTTGGAGGTATCCTCGTCCTGCGCGCCTATGACCGAGCCGAGAGAGTCTTTGAGGCGATGACCGCACGATGTTACACCGGTACCATGACAATTAATTATATGGAACATTTTGGCAGGAAAGACTTCATAGCTGCCATTTGTTTAAGCGCCGTACTGATAATTCTCTTTCTTTTAGGACAGTTGAGACCATGATAAAAACTGAAGCCCTGTCCTTTAGTTATAACGGTTATACACAGGCTCTCTGTGAAATCAATCTTGAGTTGAGAGACAATGAATTCTTAGCACTGCTGGGTGCTAACGGATGCGGGAAGACTACCTTGTTAAAACACCTCAACGGTTTGTTGAAACCGTCTTCGGGCAAGGTCTTCCTGAATAATAAAGAGCTTCGTTTCTTTAAAGACGAGCAGGTTTTCGGGCAGGTGGGAATGGTCTTTCAGGACCCTAACGACCAACTCTTTAATGCTACTGTGGGGCAGGATGTCGCCTTTGGTGCGATGAACCTGGGACTAACACCGGATGAGGTGGCGCGGAGGACTGCCGAGGCTCTGAAACTGGTAGGTGCCTCTGAGCTTCCCGATAAAGCCATTCATACTTTAAGCTTCGGCCAAAAAAGACGGGTGGCTATTGCTGGTGTCCTGGCTATGGAGCCCGAGATAATTCTGTTAGATGAACCGACAAACGGCCTGGATCCCCGGGGTGTCAGCTCGATCATGCGTTTACTCAGGAAACTGAACAAAGAGAAGGGAACTACCATGATAATGGCTACTCATGATGTTGAGCTGGTGCCTTTATTTGCCGACCGGGTAGCCATTATGAATAAAGGGAAGATAATCACCGAAGGACCACCAGAGAAAGTGTTTACCGACACAGATATGATCAGGGAATTGGATCTAAGGCTACCGCGAGTAGCTCATCTCATTGAGATTCTCCAGAAGAAAGAAGGGATACATTTTCAGGAGATACCATTGACTATTGGAGAGGCTAAACGGGAGATATTGAGACTCGTGGGGATTGAAACATAACCAAAGACGACAGACGTAGAACCAGTATATCAGGAGAGATGTCATATGACAGCGAGGGGAGGAAATAAACGCACTTTACGCTCAGGTTACACTACCGGGGCTTGCGCCGCTGCAGCAGCCCGGGCAGCTACTATTGCCCTACTCACACAAGAGGTAATCAACCAGGTTCAGATTGACCTGCCCCATATAGACCAGGTCTATTTCAAGATCAACCAGTGTCTCATTACCCGCCTTCAAGCATCGTGCTCGGTAATAAAAGATGCCGGTGATGATCCTGACGTTACCCACGGGGCCGAAATCTGGGCTACAGTTTCCTGGAAAGATGAACCGGGCATTTCTATTGACGGGGGCAAAGGAGTGGGAGTGGTAACCAAGCTCGGCCTGGAAATTCCGGTCGATATGCCAGCCATCAATGCCGTACCAAGACAGATAATCACTAACTCGGTGAGCAAAATATTGGGAAACAAGCTGAAAGACAAAGGTATTCAGGTAACAATCTGGGTACCTGAGGGCGAGAAACTGGCCAGAAGAACTCTCAATCCCCGTCTGGGAATCGTAGGAGGCATCTCAATTCTGGGCACGACCGGGATCGTTATCCCCTATTCGGTCAACGCGTACAAGACTTGTATCTCTCAGGCGCTGGATGTCGCCGTGGCCTGTGGTTGCCGCCAGGTCGTATTGACCACAGGCCGGCGAAGTGAAAAGTTTGCCCAGGGCGAATTGGCACTGGCCGAAGAATGCTTCGTTCAAGCTGGAGACTTCATCGGCTATTCATTGGAACAATGTGCCAGCAGGCATCTGGCTAAGGTGATTGTCTGGGGCATGACAGGTAAAATAAGCAAGCTTGCCGCCGGATACCTCTATACCAATGTTAGTGATTCTAAGGTAGATATCGGTTTCCTGACTGGAGTGGTAGCAAGCTGCGGCGTACCTGATGATATGCTTAAGGTTTTACGGGAGGCCGTTACCGCTAATCATTTTCGCCGGATGATACCACCAGAGTATACCAGAGATTTTTGCGATAAGCTGTGCCTGCTCGCAGCAAGGAAATGCTGGGAGAAGACCGGGAGGAAACTTGTAGTAGAGTGTGTAATGACCAGTTACGACGGCATTATTCTGGGGAGGGAAAATGCTGAAGGATAAAGTCTACATCATAGGTGTGTCACCATATGGAGCTTCCAGCTTGCGCCCTGAAGTCCTCCAACTGGTGAACCGGGCAGAAATAGTCTTTGGGGGCAAGCGGCTGCTTAATATGTTCCACTCTCTGAATACTGAGAAGGTTGCTATCGGGAACAACTTGGCTGAAGTAGCTGACTTAATTAAGACAAACCTGGCACGGAAACGAATAGTTGTCCTGGCCTCCGGTGACCCTGGATTTTTCGGAATAGCCACATACCTGACCAGCAAACTGGGCAAGGATATCTTTGAGATAATACCCAACGTGAGTGCCATGCAACTGGCTTTCGCCCGGATCAGGGAAAACTGGGATAACGCTGTGTTCGTCAGTGTCCACTCCAGACCTATCGAGGATATTGTCGAGGCAGTGCGTTCAAACGATAAGATCGGTATATTCACCGATAACGAGCATACTCCCGCCGCCATCGCCGGGATTTTACTGGAAAGCGGAGTTAACGGCTACTATGCCTATATCTGCCAGAACCTTGGTACAGAAGATGAGAACATAGTTGAAACCGATCTGCCGGGTTTATGCCAGAAGAACGTCTCCCCACTCAACATCCTGATTCTGTTAAGAGTCCCACAGAAGAAGCCAGCTGGTACTGTTCACCGCCTGTCCCTGGGAATACCCGATGAGGAATTCTATCAGCGTAAGCCAAAAAAAGGGCTTATCACCAAACAGGAAGTCAGGGCGGTAAGCCTGGCAAAGATGCGTCTCACAGACGAAAGCGTGATCTGGGATATCGGTGCTGGCTCGGGAGCGGTCTCAATCGAAGCTTCTTTTCTTGTCAGGAAGGGACGTATTTACGCTATAGAAAAGAACGATACAGATGTGAAAATGATCAGGAGAAACCTGCTGAAGTTCCATGTGCCTAATGTCGAAGTGATCCAGACCTTTGCCCCGGATAATCTGGGTGAGCTGCCCCCTCCCACCACAGCCTTCATTGGCGGCAGTGGGGGCAGAATGGAAGAGATATTGGACGTTCTTTGCCACAGGTTACAGCCCGGTGGGCGCATTGTCATCAACGTCGTCGCCCTGGAGAACCTGAGTGCAGCAGTTAATGCTCTCACACTTAGAGGCTTTGTACCTGATGTAACCCTGGTCAATGCAGCACGGAGCGTAAACATAATGGAGCTAACCCGGTTTGAAGCGTTGAATCCGGTCTTTGTGGTTACCGGAATGCCGACATCGGGAAAAAGGAAATAGTATGATTGCTGAAAAAATGGCGCCACGGATGATAAAGCGGGGTCTTAGAGGGACAAAGTTTACGCCTGCTAACCCGGAGTTCCCTGCCGATATGGATGGCATTGGATGGTATATTCACCTGCCCTTTTGCCGGAGACTATGTCCTTATTGCTGTTTTCACAGCCTCCAATACTCCCAGGGCAAAGTCGATCCTTACATCAAAGCAGTTAAAAAAGAAATCACGTCGTACCGGGATAGGCTTGGAAAGATTAAAATAGGCGATGTCTATTTTGGAGGTGGCACTCCCAGCCTAACCTGGGAAGGGATGGTTGAGCTTGTGGAGCATATTAGATCGAACTTCCAGATGGAAGGCGAGGTGGGTTTTGAGGCAAATCCCGAAGACATCAATGAGACAATGAGCGAAACGTTGAAGCAGGTCGGCGTCACTAAAGTCAGCCTGGGGATACAATCCTTTGATGATGAAATCCTCAGAAGCATGCGGCGCGGCTATGAGGTAAAGAGTGTACTTAAAATAATAGAGTTTTTACTCGGCAAAGGGTTCTATGTTAGTATTGACTTACTATATGGCCTGCCAGGGCAGCAAATCCCAAGCTTATTGAGTGACCTGGAGAGGGCGGCCAGGACGGGAGTCCATCAAATCTCATATTACCCTCTTATGCTCTTCCCCTATACCAGATGGTATCATGATCATCAGAAAGGGCAGATAGCCATTGCACCTCCCCAACTGGAAAAGAAGATGTTCTACACAATTTGCGATTTCTTCAACACTCATGGATATATCCAGGCTAGCTGCTGGGATTTCACAAATGCGGTCAAAGCGGGAACGCAATATGTCACCTGTACGCGCGATGAGAATATCGGGGTAGGGCTGAGCGCCTATACCAAAATCGGGGGACTGTTCTATATCAACACTTTTTCTCTCAAGGAATATATTAAGAGGGTAGAAGTGGACTTACCTGTAGCTACCGGAGCGGCAATGCCTCCGAACCGGGTGATGAGGCGATGGTTTATGATGGGACTATATCGACTGAGGGTAGAGAAGGCCGAGTTCGAAAAGCGCTTCGGCGTTAAGATGGAGCAGACAATAGGGAGATTCTTACTTATGCTTAAGCTCTTCAATATCGCGAAAGAACATGAGGGTCATATCCAGGTTACCAGGCGGGGTATGTATTGGGCATCGTTAATGACAAAAACGTCCATGCTTACCTTTCCTGCCAGATACTATAAGGAGTGCTTACGCAATCCCTGGCCCGGTGACTTTGATATGTAATCCGGACGGAAGGAGACTATGTCTGATTACCAAACGACTGAGCGTAGTAAGCAAGGGATAGGACGCTTCTATGGTGTAGGAGTCGGACCGGGCGAGCCGGAACTGCTGACCCTGAAAGCGTATCATATTCTTTCCGAGGTTCCGGTAATATTTGTACCGCTGAAAGACAAAACAAGCAGAAGCTATGCGAGGTCTATTATCGATAGTTTAGTCAAAAAGTCAGAAGGAGAGATTATCGGGCTGGTTTTTCCGATGCTGAGAGATAGAGAGCAACTGGCCGAGTATTGGCGCGAAGCAACGGACAGTATCTGGCAGCACCTCAAGAACGGAGAAGATTGCGCTTTCGTCAATGTGGGTGACCCTCTCATTTATGGTACTTTTATTCATGTGTTCGAGACACTTAAAAACAATCATCCGGAAGTGGAAGTCAAGGTTATCCCCGGGATTTCTTCTATTAATGCCTCGGCAGCGAGAACTCTTGTCCCTCTCGCAAGAGATGATGAACATATAGCTATCATATCGGCTAACCGTGGAGATAAGATCATTAGAGAAACGCTCGAGAATTTCGATACGATAGTCTTCATGAAAGTGAACACTATATTTGATAAAGTCCTGAGTATTCTTGAGGAACTGAATCTGACTGAAAAGTGTGTTTATGTCAGGAGATGTACTACTCAGGATGAAGAGATAATTTGGGACATTCGCAAGTTGAAAGGAGAAAAGGTCGATTATTTCTCCATCCTGATTGTAAGGAAATAGTATGACGGTCCAGGTATATTTTATCGGCGCTGGCCCCGGTGATCCCGAGCTGCTGACCATCAGGGCAAAAAACATCATCGAGCGGGCGGATGTTATAATTTATGCCGATTCGCTGATAAATCCTGAGGTCTGTTCATCGGCCCGGGAAAGCACCGAAATCTACCGCAGCGCATCGCTCAGTCTGGAGGAGATAACAGGGATAATACTGGACGCCGTGAAGCAGGGAAAGGTTGTAGCCCGGCTGCAAAGTGGTGATCCCAGCATCTACGGCGCTATTCAGGAGCAGATGGCAGCTCTGGACGAGAAAGGAATAGTATACGAGATCGTACCCGGTGTAAGCTCTCTATTCGCCGCTGCCGCGTCCCTGAAAACGGAGCTTACCGTACCGGAGCTTTCCCAGACGGTTATTATCACCCGGATGGAGGGAAGAACGCCGGTTCCCGCTTCAGAGAATCTGAAGAGCCTGGCGGCGCACCATGCCAGCATGGCGATTTTCTTGAGCGCATCTCTGGTTGAGGAAGTTGTAGCCGAACTGCTTGCAGCGGGCTATCCTGCTGACACCCCTGCGGCCGTAGTCTACCGGGCAACGTGGAAAGACGAGCGTGTGCTGCGAACTACCTTAAAGAACCTGGTGGAAAAGGTGCGGACTTCAGACATCAGGAAACAGGCGTTGATACTGGTAGGTGCTTTCTTAGACTCGAAGGAAAAGCGCCACTGCTCCAGGCTCTATGACCAAGGTTTTAAACATGAGTACCGATAGCTTCACAAAAGAAGACATGGCAATCGTGGCCATAACCAGAAAAGGGGTGGCGTTAGGCCAGCGCTTGAAATCGCTGCACCCCGGCAGCCACCTTTACCTGCCGGAAAAATTTGCTGCGGAGTGTACGGCGGATGAGTATCCTTTTTCGCCACCTGTGAAAGAACTGGCCGTGGAAGTTTTCAACCGATACCGGCACTTGGTGCTCATCATGGCTGTAGGTATTGCGGTCCGGCTGGTCTCCTCAAAACTAGGGGACAAGCATAAAGACCCCGGGGTAGTAGTGGTTGACGATGCAGGTTTATTTAGCATCAGCCTTTTATCCGGACACGCCGGCGGTGCTAACGACTTAACCAGGAAAATAGCATCTCTTCTCGGTGCTCATCCTGTCGTTACAACCGCCTCCGACGTAAGTGAGACTATTTCTGTAGACCTCCTGGGAACGGAATTTGGCTGGTACATCGAAAATGATGCCAATGTCAAGGCAGTCAGCGCAGCGCTGGTGAACGGAGAACCGGTTGGCATTTACCAGGACGCTGGCGAGAGAAACTGGTGGCCCGAGACTAAACCATTACCAGACAATGTGCGAATTTTTCCCAGTATTAAGGACCTTAAACAGTCCAATTCTCAGGCAGCATTGATAATCACCGACAAAATTCAGGATACAGAGTACCAGTCATTATTAACCGGACCTACAGTAATCTACCGTCCAAGAAGTCTGGTGATTGGTATCGGCTGTAACAAAGGGACACAATGTGCTGAAATAGACAAGGCAGTCTGCCGGATTTTTTCAGAACACGGACTCACTCTCAAAAGCATTAGAAATATAGCCACTATCACGATGAAGAAAAACGAGACCGGACTTCTGGAGTTTGCCCGGAAATACGGTCTTCTGATAGAGTACTTTGATAAAGAGAGCCTAAGCAAGGTAAAATTCCCTTCAAGCCCCTCGGCAGCAGTGCTAAAGCATGTGGGGACACCGTCAGTATGCGAGTCGGCGGCACTCTTAAGTAGTGGCACCACCTCTCTCGTTGTATCCAAGGTGAGCTATAACCGGACGGTAACTATCGCTGTCGCCCGTCTCGCCTTTCACGGCGGCAGGAAAAAAAGAGGTAAGCTCTTTCTGGTCGGTATCGGCCCTGGCAATCCGGAGCATATGACTTTCAGAGCCAGAGAGGCTATCAATCATAGTGAAGTGGTCGTTGGTTATGAACCCTATATTAAATTAATCGAGCCCTTTCTCTTCCAGAAAGAGGTTATTGCTACCGGTATGGGAGCGGAAATAGAGCGGGTGACAACAGCTATCAGCCTGGCTAAGAGAGGGAGGAGTGTGGCTCTTATCTCCAGCGGTGATACCGGTATTTACGGTATGGCCGGGCTGGTGGGTGAAATTCTTGGTGAACAATCGAGGGGTAACGTAGATATAGAAGTTATACCAGGGGTACCTCTACTGGTGGCCAGTGCTACCTTACTTGGCAGTCCAATAACCGGTGACTTTGCCTCCATAAGTCTCAGCGATTACCTCATATCATGGGAGGAAATTACCATTAGACTGAAAATGGCTGCGCAGGGGAATTTTGTTATCGTTCTCTATAATCCCAGGAGCAAAAAACGCCGACGCCAGTTGTCCGAAGCGAAGGAGATAATCTTACAATATCGCTCTCCATCGACTCCGGTAGGCATTGTTACCAATGCCTACCGCCAGAAGCAAAAGGTGGTCTTCACCGATCTGGAACACATGCTGGACTACGAAATCGGTATGAATACAACTATCATTATCGGGAATTCAACCACGTTTACCCTTAATGATTGGATGGTAACCCCCCGCGGTTACCAGACAAAATACAGCTTGAGCAAAAAGATACAACTATGAACACTTCCAGCCTGATGATTGAGAGAACAGAGCATGGTTCAGCAAGCCACTCTGTAGGACTGGTTATTGGTAACACCGGCAAAGGAACAGGAATATAGCATGGTGAGAGCGATAGTCATAGCCGGTACCACCAGTGGGGTAGGCAAAACAACGCTGGCCACCGGGCTGATGGGAGCACTGAGCCGTCAGGGGCTCAAGGTACAACCATTCAAGGCCGGCCCAGACTATATTGATCCCAGCTATCATACTCGGGTAACCGGCGAATTCTCCCGCAACCTGGACACGTGGCTATTGTCCCGTGACGCCGTGGTCGAACTGTTCAACCGCGCCATGGTGGGGAAAGATATCGCCGTTATCGAAGGGGTAATGGGACTTTATGATGGGCGCTCATCGACAAGCGAAGCAGGCAGCACATCTGAGCTTGCCAAGCTCCTTAACGCACCGGTGCTGCTTGTAGTAGACAGCCAAAAGGGAGCGCGCAGCCTGGCAGCTATGGTAACCGGCTATCGGGATTTTGATGCTTCACTCCGCCTCGGTGGCGTCATCCTGAACGGCATCGGCAGTGATGGACATCTGAGGTTATGCCGGGAAGCAATCGAGCATTACACTGAAATCGCTGTGCTGGGATACCTCCCCCGACGCGACAGCCTGTCCCTGCCTGAACGACATCTGGGCCTGATCCCCACCGCAGAGGGGTCGGTCAGCGAAGAATTTTTAAGACTTCTCGTGGCACAATGTGAAGCCACTCTCAATATCCCTCAGATTGTACGCCTGTCAGAGCAAACAGTAGCCCCCCAGGCCGAGCCTCAACTTTTCCCACCGGTGCGGAAGCCGGCTGTGACGAGGATTGCAGTAGCCAGAGACAAGGCCTTCAGCTTCTATTACCAGGACAGCCTCGACCTTCTGGCAGCCTGGGGAGCTGAAGTAGTGCCATTCAGTCCTTTACAAGATGCTGACTTGCCCGGGGATATCGCTGGCCTTTACATAGGCGGTGGTTTCCCTGAGCTATATGCTGCCGACCTGGCAGGCAACAGGCCTGTCAAGGATGCTATAAAATTGGTTGCCAGACAAGGGATGCCAGTGTATGCTGAATGTGGCGGATTAATGTACCTCGGAAGAAGCATTCAGGACTTCCAGGGAAACGAACATACTATGGTAGGAGCCATCCCTGTTTCCTCTCAAATTGATAGCCCACACCTTAGCCTGGGCTACCGGACAGTCCAGGCCTTGCATGATGGCCCAATTCTGCACCGCAGAGAAACAGTCCGGGGCCACGAGTTCCACTGGTCGATCTTAAAAAATGGCAATAATGCTTCCAGTGCATACCGAATTCTGGAACCAGAGGGGCTTCAGGAGGGTTTCCAGAGGAAGAAACTACTTGCTTCCTACATTCACCTTCACCTGGGTAGTCTGCCTCATATGGCATCACGCTTCATAGAAACCTGCCGGCAGTTTCGAGATAAGTACAGGCATCCAGGTGCAATATGAACGGAAGGACTATCATGCTACATATGAACACGACCAGTAAGGAAGGAAGAGAATATCCAGCATGAAAAAGGCGAACCAGGCGCTTGTTCATTACCCGATGCTGCTCAATATCAGCCGGAAAAAATGTGTCGTGGTCGGCGGCGGAAGGGTCGCCCTGCGCAAGGTAAAAACACTCCTGGAGCACGGAGCCAGTATCGAGGTAATCAGTCCGGACCTGTGTCCGGAACTAATTGAGTTAGTGGAACAAGGCCAGCTACATATACAACGCAGGCACTACCAGCCAGGCGACCTGCAAAAAGCATTCATTGCCATTGCCGCTACCGATAATAGCGATATCAATCTGCAGGTAGTGAAGGAAGCTCAAAGTAAAGCAGTCCTGGTCAACGCAGTAGACGACCCGGACAACTCCGACTTTATTGTCCCCTCATATTCGCACCGGGGAGGGATTACCATTGCCGTCTCTACTGCTGGCAAAAGTCCTGCTCTGGCGCGGAAGGTCAGGACCAGATTAGAGAAAGAGCTCGGTGATGAGTATGCTGCTCTGGTCCATCTGATTGGTGAGGTACGCACTGAAGTAAGGCGGCAAGGTATTAAAGTTACTGGGGACGACTGGCAGGAAGCCCTCGACCTGGATGTAATGATTGAGCTGCTGAAGAGAGGTGAAAAGGAAAGAGCCAGTACTATCCTGCTTGACAATCTGAAGGCCCGGAAACAAGTAACAATTGAGGATAAGCAGATTAAATGAGAATTAACCTGGTAGGGATTAATCATCAAACAGCGCCGGTTACTATCAGGGAGAAGGTGGCCATTAGCACCGGGAAACTCCAGGACGCCTTGCCGCAGCTCCGCTCCCATATATCCAAGGGTATAATCCTGTCTACCTGTAACCGTACCGAAGTTTATACTGTTGATAGTGACGGTCGCGGTGCCGAGAAGGCAAGCCTGGACTTCCTGAAAGCCCGTCTGAATATCCCCGATGCCGGACTGTTCCAGCATGTCTATCTGTTTAAGGACGAGACAGCGATTGAACATCTATTTCGTGTCGCCAGTGGTCTTGAATCTATGATAGTTGGCGAATTTGAGGTCCTGGGTCAAGTAAGAAATGCGCTGGAGGTTGCAGAGGGGGCAGGGATGGTGAATCTACCGCTGCGTCATATTTTCCAGAGCGCGATTCGAACCGGCAGACGTGTCCGTGAGGAAACGGGAATCAGTAAAAATGCGGTTTCCATCAGCTCGTTGGCAGTGGATTTGGCGGCAGGGATTGTTGGTGACCTTAAGGGATGTAAAATACTCATCATTGGTGCAGGGGAGGCCGGCAGGCTGGTGGCAAAAGCGGCTAAAGACAGGGGGATAGCCCGCGTGGTAGTTACCGGCCGGACTCAGGAAAGGGCCACAGCTCTGGCTGCCGAACTGGGTGGCACACCAATCATCCCAAGTAAT
The DNA here is from genome assembly GCA_964596125.1 of uncultured Dehalococcoidales bacterium. Lineage (GTDB taxonomy): Bacteria > Chloroflexota > Dehalococcoidia > GIF9 > UBA5629 > CAZQRP01. The sequence goes on from CAZQRP010000004.1 coordinate 81,600, forward strand.
GTGGGGGAGGAGTTACTCACTACCAATATAGTTGTTACCTGCGCCGGTGCTCCGCACTGGATCTTAAGTGTCGACCAGGTAAAGCAAACTATTGAAAAACGCCCTGAGCTTCCCCTGGTAACCATAGATATCGCTGTTCCCAGGAATGTTGAGCCGGCAGTAAGTCAGATAAGAAATGTTTTCCTTTACAATATCGACGACCTTACCGAACTTTCCAATGTAAACCGCAAGCAGCGAGAAAACGAAATTCAGAAGGTCACCCAAATTGTAGCAGAAGAATTAGATAAGTTTACCTCCTGGTGGCGCGCTTATGAGGTCAGGCCTCTAGTCAGGACCCTGACAAAAAAGGCAGAAGCTGTACGCCGTGCGCAATTGAACATGACCCTGAAGAAGCTGCAACCGTTGTCTGATGAAGAGCGAGATAGCCTAGATGCTATGACCAGGTCAATCGTAACCAAGATACTCAACGACCCTATCCAGTATCTTAAAGCAAACGGAAGCAGTGACTATACCGAGATGGTAAGGGAACTTTTCCGGCTGGACGAGGAGGACTGAGGATGAGAGGGATTTCCACTATTGGCTCCCCAGGTAGCACATCGGAACAGACCTGACGATATGCGTTTCGCCCTCCTTATTGGAGAGGTAAATTATATATTCGCCATTTTTTATAGTATTTACCTCCGAAAACATCAATAATTTTTATAATTGATTCGTTATCCTCAAGGATTAACGACCCATCGAAGTCCATGTAATGTCGCTGTAGCACATAGTCCGCAATTTCACTGGCAAGTAGTGCCGGAATTCCCAGTTTTTGGAATGCAGGTTTAATCCCGAAGAACATGCCTCTTGTCCTTGGAATACGTCTGCGCATTATGAGTAGTCTGGCCAACCGTACGAAGTCCGAATCACCATACCAGCGCCATCGGGGCCGCAAGGCGTAATTCGGATCGGGAATTATCCCCATGACCGCAACAGGTTCACCATCAATGAAAGCAAACCGGGTGAGGCCTGGATCAATGATAAACTGTAAAGAATCGGCAATGGCATCTCCTTCTTCCGCAGATATAGGAAGGAATCCCCAGTTCTGTGCCCAGGCTTCGTTATAGATGTCCAAAATCAAGCGGACCTCCGCCTTGATCTCTTTCCGGATAAGGGCTCTGGTCTCAACATTCAAATTCTTGCTCACCCTCCGGGCCAGTCTCTTTACAAGTGATATATTAGCAGTATTCCTGTTAACAATGTAGGCATTATAGTCTTTGATTTTCTGAAATCCGTAACGTTCAAGAAATCGGGCATAGTAAGGCGGATTATGAGTCAATTCCACTGTAGGCGGATACTGGAATCCATCAATTAAAATGCCCTGGCGCTCATGAGTAGAGTTGGAATATTCTCCCGGACCTCGCAGCTCTGCTAAGCCACGCTTCTGGACCCATTCTCGGGCATGGTCTAACAATATCTGAGCTACATCATAATTATCGATCACTTCAAAAAATCCAAAAAAACCGATAGACGTGTTGTGATACTCATTGTACATCATGTTTACTGCCGCCGATATACGCCCCACAGGCTGCTTTCCCTGCCAGGCCATGAAATGAGTAACATCGGCATGGCGATGGTACGGATGCCTGGAAGTCAGCAGGCCCTTAAGGCCAATCAAACGATTACCTAGTAAGTCTCCATTGAGCGGTGGCGTCCAGCAGGGATCGCCCTTGTACAGCTTCCAGGGAAATTTAACAAAATGTTTTAACCGGTGGTCACCCAATGGGATCTCCTCAACGGTTATATCTTTCTCAGGCATGCTAGGTCCTCCGTGTGGTAGAAACACCATAAAGGCCGGGCGATAAGTGATACTCTAAATAGCCGGACCATTTTTGTCAAGCTGCCGGGTAGTGCTTGATATTTATCAAAAAAAGGCATATAGTATAGTTTCTCACTTCAATATACTAATTAACAAAGTCACACAGTCGTTATGGAGCAGGAGGATGAGGAATTGATCGGAAAGTGGGGTCGCTTCCTGGCGCAAATCACCAGTATCCTTCCGTTTTTATTGGAAGCAGACTAATCTAATACTAAGGCGGATAGCGAGGTTTATTGCTGAGGAGACGTGGGGATGAAAAAGGTATTAGCCATAGTACTGGCCGGCGGGCGAGGCAAGAGGATGGATGTCCTGTGCCACAACAGACCAAAGCCAAGTTTGCCCTTCGCAGGTAGTTTCCAGATCATTGATTTCACACTGAGCAATTGTATCCACTCGGGAATACGTGATATCGCCATATTGACCGATTACCAGCGTTCAAAGATGGCCAACTACCTGCGGCAGTGGTGTTTGAGCAATACCGCCGGCCATGCTTTACATGTCCTGGAACCAAAAGCTGGCTCCTATTCAGGTACTGCAGGTGCTGTATATCAGAACACTGAATATATACTAAAACATGATGCTGACACAATATTAATACTGGCTGCCGACCATGTATATAAAATGGACTACCGCAAGATGCTCTCTTTTCATCACCGTTCGCAGGCAGATGCAACCGTGGGAGTCGTAGCGGCCCCTATCGAGCAGGCGCATCGCTTTGGCGTGGTCAAGGTAGATACAAACAGCAGGATAATAGACTTCCTGGAGAAGCCCAGGTTACCACAGAGCAATTTAGTTTCCATGGGAATTTATATCTTCGGTAAAAACATCCTCGTGAAACAGGTTAATGAGGATGCACGAGAACCGTATTCCTCCCATGACTTCGGGCATGACATCATCCCCAAAATGGTGAAGGAGGATAGAGTTTTTGCTTTTGAATTTATCGGTTACTGGCAGGACATCGGCACTGCGCAGGCATACTACGAATCCAATATAGAGCTTACCCGCACATCACCGTCTTTTAGTCTCGACAGCCGACGGCCGGTATTGACTAAAGATACGACATTGATATCCTCAAAGTTATCAAAACGAAGCAAGGTCACAGACAGTATTATCAGTCCAGGCTGTGTCATTAAGGGCAAGGTCGAAAACTCTATCTTGTCGCCTTATGTGAGGGTCGAAGAAGGAGCTGTAGTAAGAAGTTCAGTAATAATGTCAGGCGCATTGGTAGGTGAACATAGTTCGGTCGACCAGTGTGTCTTGGACGAGGACGTGATTATAGGCAAATACTGCCGGGTTGGTTTCGGAGCAACACTTATCCCGGGAACCTGGGATATCACGGTAATTGGGAAAGCAGTAAAAGTACCACCCTATACCACCATAGGTCGCAATTGCCGGGTATTACCTAATGTTGGACCGACTGACTTTACCACGAGTACCATTCCTTCGGGCACTATGGTTTCACCACGACCATCCTTCATGAATTCACAGAGTCGTAGATTGATATAGACCAGCAACTGCTTCCAGCTTTAGCAATCCCGCCAGGTAAACTCATTGCCCCACTGCATTCAAGCACAGATTTATCATCAACGGCACCTCCTTACCGCCATCACCAGAAGAGAAGGTTGTACAATACTATGGCCGCGGTGCTGACGTATTAAAAGCAGGAAAATACGAACAAGCCATCCCGGAATTCAACAAGGCCATAGACCCGACTCTAATTTGGACAGGCCTGCTATAATCGAAGACATGCATGTTCTGAGCACATTACTGCATTTCTATGGTATAGTTGTTCTTGCATGTAATTCGACATCATGTAGACCCGCCAACAATTATGAAACTATTTAACAGAGTTACCTTATGGATTATCCTGGCTTCAGCCACTTTAACTGTTATGGCCGGTGCGGTTATAGCTCCTGCTCTGAACTTGATAAGAGAAGGATTAGGGGCTAGTCCAGCTTCCGTCGGCCTCATAATAACCACCCACTCACTTTCCATCGCAATTTTCAGCCCTTTGATCGGTAATCTTATCGACAGAATAGGCACCAAGAAACCGTATATATTCGGGTTACTACTTTATGCACTTGCTGGTGGTTCTGGATTAGTTATCACCTCATATTGGTTGCTGATAGTTAGCAGGGTAATCTTTGGATTTGCTGTCGCTGCAGTCCTGAATTCGATTACCGTAATGATTTTAAATCTTTACAAGGGATCGGGAAGAGATAAAATCATGGGCTGGCGAGGAAGCGCCAATAGCTTCGGCGGCCTTATCTGGCCTTTAATTGGGGGATTTCTAGGTGGATTTTCATGGCATCTTCCCTTTTCTGTCTACTTGCTGGGCTTACCACTCGGCCTTCTTGCACTAATAACCATACCCGAAACACACAACGAAAAGATTAAAGATGTGAGCAACGACGGTTCTGTAGTATCTATATTAAAGAACAACCCTATTCTTTACACTATTTTCGGCCTCTTCTGCTGGGCATGGATTCTTCACTACGTTATTGTGGTCTTCCTGCCTCAACTGTTGGAAACAATTGGCATTTCAAAGCCGTTTTACATCAGCCTGTTTCTCTCAGGTACACCGCTTTCAGCAGGTTTGACATCTCTCATGTATGGAAAAATCAAATCAAAACTGTCATATAAAACGATTCTCCTTGTTACTCTGGCACTCTGGACGATCGGATTTATCACTATTTCTCAAGTATTATCCGTCATGATCATAGCATTTGCAGTGATACTCATCGGTATTGGTCGAGGCGTCGTCATCCCTGCACTCATGGTCTGGGTAGGTGAGATAGTCCCCATTTCATCTCGGGGGAAAATTGTTGCTTTCATGGCAACATTCGGCTATGTTGGACAGTTTTTATCTCCCGTCCTTTTCAGCCCTGTCCTGTCACTGTCAGGACTGAACGGGATTTTTCTGGTAGGAGGGGCGATATGCGCCCCATTATTTCTGCTGTTGTTAGTTCGCCTGAGAACCGGAGCTGGGTAATTCATATTCAGATACCAATTGAGGCCTTCAATATCGCTTAAACATCATAGTGTAAGAAACTATCCTTAAACCTCCTGACCGTTTCCACAGTAACAGCACGCTGGTATTTCCAGAACATAAGGTTATGTTCGCATTAGGGTATTCCGTCTCGTTCTTGCTGGATATATAAACGTTATCGGTGTATCATAGTTTTAGGGGAAAGACAAAGGTAAGGTTACATGCAATACAAACCGCTATTTCGTTGTCCTCGATGTGGTTTACAAAATCCTGTAGGTCACAGCGCTTGCTTAACATGCGGGGAAAGATTCGAATACAGATGTGTTCACTGCCGCAGCATCATTGACCTGCAATTTAGGTTCTGTCCGAAATGTGGCGTAAGGCTGGACTGGCCACAACAGCAAAAAACACAGCCTCCGCCAATGGAGCAGCAAATAAATCAAGAGCCACAATACGACCAAAGCTACAAAGGAGAAAAATTATACCAAAAGGAGAGAAGTTTATCACATATAGCTCTCTTCGGCCTACTGGTAGGCATCATGCTGATAATTGGAGGCTTAGTCTTTGCCGCCAATTCAGGTTTGACAGGGACAGACTTTAACAATCCGTCAACTCCTTCAGAGCCAGGAAACACATCACCCTTACCAGCAGAAAAGCCGGCATCTGAGCCAGAGAAGATAAAGCCGGGCAGCGAGATGCTTCCAGAATATGTACAGGAATTCACCGATGTACAACCCCTCATTGCAAAGGCAGCAGGTGGAATCGTCAATCTTATCAACAATCCGGATGCAAAAAACGTTAGCTTTGTTGAGCTAAAATCTTTCATTCTCAAAGACGATACCGATGAGGAACCATATGAACTCGGAGTACGAACGTGCGTAGACTTCTCGGAGACACTTCATAATAATGCGGAACAAGCCGGCATAAAGACTGCGTTCGTAGGTATCAGGTTCATGAACGAAGAAATAGGGCACACCCTTAATGCTTTTAAAACGACGGATAGGGGTTTTATATTTATCGACTGCACAGGTGAAGGAATAAAACCTTTCACCTACAATGAGTGGCTGCGCGAACAGAAATACCCCGCAGAACTGGATAAAATAGCATATATCGAGTTTGGTAAAGAGTATGGAACGGTAAGTATAGATAAAGCAGAGTCATTACAGTATAGCTTTTATGTTGAGTATGTCCAGGACTGGCAGAAATGTGCCGATTTGCTGGAAGACTACAACAAAGAAGTCAAGGAATATAACAATGAAATCAGAGGTAAAATCTACTACGAGGGTTCTCCGGAGTTAGCCTCAATTAAAGCATGGGAAGCTGAGCTGAAAGAGAAAGAACGAATTATAGATAATTTAGCAGAAAAGCTAGGTAACTGTTTATTTGAACCGCTGGGTATCGTTGAATCAGTGAAATTATACTGGTAACGACCGGACTCTAAAGCAAATTTCAGGAGTCAGCAAGTCTCCTCTGCATATACAACGTAATAGCCATCTTTATTGCTTCTTCAAGGCTTTGAGAACTGGCAATACCCTTCCCTGCAATATCGAATGCAGTACCGTGGTCTACAGAAGTGCGTACAAAAGGCAATCCGAGGGCAACGCTTACACTCTTATCGAAGCCATGTAATTTTACCGGAATATGGCCTTGATCATGGTACATTGCCAGGACTGCGTCAAACTCCCTGCCAAGGGCACGATTGAAGACGGAATCAGCAGGAAAAGGACCACGGGCATCTATAGCGAGCCCCTGAGCTTCCATTATCGCCGGCTTTATCTCCTCGATTTCCTCAGAGCCCAGGAGACCTCCTTCACCGGCATGGGGATTGAGCGCCGCTACAGCGATGCGGGGATGTTCAATCCCCCACGCTTGTAAAGAGCCGTGAGTCAGCTTCAGCTTCGCCAGGATTCGGTCCCGGGTCACTAAATCGCAGGCTTGTCTGAGTGAATGGTGAGTAGTGAGATGAACCACACGAAGATGCCCGGTAACCAGCATGGTGGCATAGTCGGTGGCACCGGTCAGACGGGCAAGTAACTCCAGGTGTCCCAACTCTCCATAGCCTGCCTGTCTCGTTGCTTCTTTATTAATTGGTGCTGTTACCAAGGCCTTGACTTTACCCTCAAGAATCAACCGAGCAGCTTCGTTTATATACTCAACCGCAGCTCTACCACAGGCACTACATATCTGGCCCGGGATAACTTCGCCTCTGTCCAGATTATGCAGGTCGAGGAGATCGATAGTGCCGAATTGATCCAGGATCTCGCTGACCGCCGCAACCGGGTGTACTTGCAGTGGTCTGTGTACCGTTGTTATCGCCTCCTGCATAATGACACCTTCACCTATTACCAACGGACGGCACATAGTATAGATGTTCTCTGAAGCCAGAGCTTTCACAATAATTTCCGGTCCGATTCCGGCAGCATCACCCACAGTGATAGCTATGATCGGTCTCTCTTCGGCAGTCACGCGGTACTCCACGGTACTTGATAGAACAACATTCCGATTATTTCATCCTAATATTCGCCGGTCTATGGCTGCAATACTCCAATTACATATATTACAATGCTACCATTGAATAGAGAAATCAAGCAAAAATGATACTCCACCATTACTGTTATTGAAAAGGAGGAAGAGGTAGAATACAATACGCACATTACTTATTGTAAAACCGATAGACTGCCAACTGATGCAAACTAGATGGAACCATAAACCTGGAGATAAGATTTTTCGCCCGCATCGCCTTCGAGGACTACATTTAAGACGAGTGCTGGGAATACCGGGACTTTTCAGCGCAGGTTATGGAGACGTTGGTTCCTCTATTTATTATGGCTTAGGCCTGATAGCTATAGTAGCCCTTGGCGCTACTCCTATTGTTCTCGGCATAGCCGGAATCATCTATATATTCAACGCGCTCACTTATGCAGAGGGCGGTGCCATGATACCGGAAGCTGGCGGTTCAGCTAGCTTCGCACGGCACGGATTCAATGACATAATTGGCTTTATTGCTGGCTGGGCTTTAATGCTTAGCTACATTGCCACTATGGCTATTTCTGCATACACTATTCCACCCTATCTGGCCTATTTCTGGTCAGATCTGAAACAACCATTTATTGGCACTGCTGTCTCTATGGGGATTATTTTATTCCTCATGTTAGTTAATGTTATTGGCATAAAAGAATCGTCAAGAGTAAACATTATATTCATCAGTCTCGATATTCTCACTCAGATCACATTGGTTGTAGTAGGTATCATATTGATACTCATGCCGAATCCAGGGATTTTAGTTCAACACATGTTTGGTGAAGGCAACTGGCCATCTACACATAATCTAATTTTCGGTATTGCCATTGCAGCTCTCTGTTTTACAGGTGTGGAAACCGTGTCTCAATTAGGCGAAGAAACACTCCATCCAGAAAAGAGAATACCTCAGACGTATGTTTTAATGGTAGTGGCAGTGCTGGTATTATTTGCGGGCATTTCTATAGTAGCCCTCTCTGCAATGCCACCCCAAGCCTTAGGTGATCCCTTAAATGGGTGGGCACGAGACCCTGTAGCAGGAATTGCAAATAGCATTTCTGAAATGATAATACCGGAGAAGATTGCTTCCAGTATTGCTTACGAAAAAGCCCCCTATATTTTACTTACCTGGATATTTACTGGCCTCCGTGGTTTGTTACCAGTCCTGGTAGCTTTACTGGCTGCAAGTATCTTGCTTACTGCTACTAATGCCGGATTAATGGGCATTTCCCGTCTCACTTACAATTTATCTTCACATCATCAATTGCCCGCGATGTTGAACCGGGTCCACCAGCGTTTCAAAACCCCGTACATCGCTATAATCTTGTTCTGTCTAATATCCATAGCTCTACTGGTTCCTGGATTATTTGCACCCCAGTTCTTTACCAACCTGGGAGCTTTATATGTCTTTGGTTCTCTACTCTGCTTTGCTCTGGCTCACGCTGCAATACTGAGTTTGCGGATTAAAGAACCAGAGCAGCAGCGTCCGTTTAAGCTTCGTTTCAATATAAAAATTAAGGGCCGAGAGTTGCCGCTGACAGCCTTGCTTGGTTTATCTGCAACCTCTGCAGTCTGGATAATTATATTGATTACACAACCTTATAGCCGATGGGCGGGAATTATCTGGATGCTAGTTGGTCTGATTATATACTACATCTATCGGCACCTGCGTCGTATACCATTGATTAAATTTCATTCACCGGAAAGACAAGCTCGAAAACCAAACGAACAATGAGTCAATGGATTACTACGGGCTGGATTTAAATTTACACAAACACAAAATAAGAAGTTGTAGAAGCAGGATATACGTGTAAAATCACTAAATAAGGTACTATCTATCGATAGCCACATGAAAGATAAAGCAGCCAGCGTTAAATCAATGTTCGCTGCCATCGCAAGAAGATATGATTTTCTCAACAGTCTTCTTAGTTTTCAGCAGGATGGAACATGGCGAAGGTTCGCTGCTTCGAAGGCCAGCATCCCTTCAGGGGGACTGGTCCTTGACGCCGCTACCGGGACGGCTGAACTCGCATTGCGTTTCGCCAGACAGAATACCAGAAGCACCGTCATTGGCCTGGATTTTAGCTACGACATGCTGCTAAAGGCTCAAGCTAAGCTTGCTGCATCGGATAACGTAGCTACTATTCTGCTGGTCTCGGGAGACCTTCTGAAGATGCCTTTCCCTGACAATACCTTCGACTGTGTCACTATCGGCTTTGCTCTGCGGAATGTCAACGATATTCCAGGCGCTTTTCGTGAAATGGTCCGTGTGGCTAAACCCGGCAGCCCGGTTATTTCCCTGGAGCTCACTCGACCTTCGTCCTTTATCGCAAAAGCAGCCCACTATCTGTATCTATTGTATATCGCCCCATATATCGGTGGACTGATATCCGGCAGTAGAGCAGCCTACACCTATCTACCCGAGTCCATTCTGGAGTTTCCCTCCCCACAGGAAGTGACAGAAATTATGTACCAGGAAGGGCTGAAAAATGTAGCAACCTACCGCCTGACCCTGGGCGCGGCTACGGTCCACACGGGGACTAAAGATGGTTAGCCGGCAGCAGAACAAACGGTTGAGTCAGGGAACGTACAAAGCATGAAAATAATAACTGTTTTATGTAGTATATTTTGTTTAACCGAATGTAGGAGTATCGGGCGATTTAAAGTATTGACAATGATCCTGAGCGGGACTATAGTACGATTACCTGTAACACAACCCCGAAGATAATACAGGTTGGGGATAGAAGATGGCGGTAGTAATGGTCCCTAAATCACCGGTTTCCATCCGCCGGAGAAGTTCCAGGTGGTGGGCAAACTGGTACCTGTGGATTCACCATAACTAAAACAGCATACATAGAATCAGCGGTATTTAATGTGCCCACATTTCTCTAAATGGATAAAAAGAGGGGGCACCCATAATCATTGAAGCGGAGAACTGAGAGATGGCTCATTCAGCGAAGTTCTATATAGGCACATCAGGCTGGTCCTACCCTAAGGGCAAAGGCACGTGGACAGGATTTTTTTACCCTCGCAGTAAAATAAACGAACTGGAGTACTATAGCCAGTTCTTTAATACGGTAGAGATTAACAGCTCATTTTATCGGCCACCAAATCCCGGATATGTTCATAACTGGGTCCGCCGGGTGCCTGAAGGCTTTCTCTTTACGGCAAAACTATGGCAAAAGTTCACTCACCCGAAAATGTTTAAAGAGGCTACGGGCGAGGAGGCAGTGATATCTCAACAGGATGTTGATATGTTTAAGCAGAGTATTGATCCACTGGTCGAATCTGGAAAACTGGGGGCGCTCCTGGCACAGTTCCCGCCAAGTTTTAAAAATGATACATACGGGAAACAGATAGTAAACGCTGTTATCAGCACATTCAGCCAGTATAGACTCGCTGTCGAATTAAGACATCGTAGCTGGAGCGATGATAACGATACCGCCAAATTACTCCGGGAAAACAACGTGGCCTGGGTACACATCGACGAACCTAAATTTACATCATCAATCGCAGAAGGACTGCCACTGACATCCGACATGGCTTATTTCCGCTTTCACGGCAGGAATACAGAAATGTGGTGGCACGGAGATAGCGAGACCCGTTATAGATACCTGTATTCCACTGAAGAAATAGAAGAGCTAGCCGGTAAATTAAAGCACGCGGCTGAAAATGCTGCTTTAACCTTTGCCTTTTTCAATAATCACTGGCAGGGATACGCACCCCGAAACGCAGTTGATATAATGAAAACGTTACAGCTACCTCTAACAGAAATCCCCGTACAGGTCCCGCTTAAAGTTGATAAAAAGTCTGAAGAATGAATTATGCCGAGCTCAATCCATAAAACAACTTGAGTTTTATTGACAAAGCGCCAGGGCATGACTATATTGAATAGACAATACATAGTGTCAATTCAATGTCTCCCATTCAGGAATATCCCGACTGAAGAACGTCGAACAGGAGATCGCCCCCGGTGAATATCTTAGTTATTTTAGAAGCCCGCAGCGACAATGAGGTCACGGAATACCCCGTCGCTCAAACGGTAACAGCCATCGGCCGGAGTGACGATAACCAGGTTATCTTGAAAGATAGTATGGTGTCACGCCATCATGCTCAACTGGAATGGGATATGGGTGCACTGTGCGTAACCGACCTGGGAAGCAGCAATGGTACTATGGTTAACGGCGTTAAAATCCACCCCGGATTACCGTTCACTCTTAAAGCAGGCGATCGTTTTACCGTTGGCAGCTATACATTAACTGTCCGTCTAACATCTCCCATCGAGAGAACGCAGCCTTCCATATCCGGAGAAAGAGACGTTGTTCATACGAGTCCTGAAGCAGCGGTTGCAGCAAAACGTGGTATGCTAACGCGGAAAAAACTGCTGGCTGGTATAGCCGTAGTGCTGCTCTTACTGGTCGGAGCCACAATCGGTACCATATTGTACTGCTACAATCAACTGGAAACCGATTTCCAGGTACAGGAATACTCACTGGAAATCGAAAAACCTGATCTCGGTTCAATAATTCATACTATCCTTGAGACAGTAAAAGGGGACCCGCTGGCTGCCACTGAGATAATTAAAGGGCTCAATGTTGAAGGTACTGTAGTTATTAGCAATCCCAGCTTCATTACACTCCACATCCCGGCCATAAAACACAAGGCTTTTACCGAAGGTAAAGATTCGCCGGATATTATTCAGACAGAGGCAATGTCTATTGCCCCACATAGCCATGAGTCTCAACGGCTCAGTTTATTTATCGACCTCGACGAGTTACCGGAACTGGCGCTTAACACCCTTGCCAGCGGTGGCACAGTCAAGACCAGAGTAGTATCGGAAATCCCGGTGGGTATTTTCACAATAACAAAGACCAGTATTGTGGAAACCAGCGTGACCAATCCGCTGTCATCCTACATGAAGTAGTCCCGAAAGGTCCCGGTAGTTGATTTAGCCGATGCCGCCACGGCTGCAAGTATAGTTATAAATTCCTGGTTAATCCGGTAACGCTGCGACATCATGTAAGACTTTGCTTTGTATTAAACCTTCGGCACTATCATAGTAAAAAGCTCACGGGTACGGGTGTATTTACCATCCCCCATTCTTCCGATTACACGCAGAGCTGATACGTCTATAACACCATCCTGATAGAGGTCATCACGTACATGTACTCTCAATACTTCCGCCAGCACCATTTCGCCTATAACCTCGGGCTTGCCAATCTGGAGAATCTCGGTAACTCGACACTCCAGATTAATCGGAGACTCTACTATCCTTGGTGCCGTAACCAGGTCACTTGGAGCAGTTGTTAGCTGAGCCAACTCTACTTCACTCACGTCAGATGGATAGAAACCGGCAGTCAGGTTCATCGCCTCAGCAACATCTTCGGTAACCACATTGACGACAAACTCTCCGGTCTCCTCCATGTTCCTCAGAGTGTCTTTTTTCTTTACCTGTTTTCCCGATCGAATCCAGTGTGGTGAAACAAAGATCAATGGAACAGGTCCATAGAAGACAATGTTAAAAAGACTATAGGGAGCTAAATTCACTATGCCATTTTTCCCAATTGTCGAAATCCATCCGATCGGCCTGGGAACTACAACACTGCCCATAAACCTCCTGCGTCCGTCAGTCGTTAAATTTTTAGGGTCTACTTTCATCTTACCTCCTTACGTTGTGAAAGCCAGAAGTTAATAATAAAAGCTCTATATCGTATCCTGATCTCCGCTTATACGTGACATACCCTTAAAGTTTTTACCTCAGTTTCTGTGTGGTCGCCCGTCGTCATACCCTGCCCTGTCTTCAGGCCCATCCGTCATTTTCATCAAAAACCCGGGAGATGATTTGTTTTCCCCGTTCACTGCTTCCCCAGGTGGCGAAGACAGTACGAGGGGCTCGATATTTCCTGACCAGCTCCCTTATCGTTTCTGCGAATGAATCTTCATCCTGTGAGGTTACCGTAATGACATCCTGGCTTATTTCTTCAATGGCATGGTCTATAGTCTCTTCTCTGATCATGTCACCGCTTACCTGAGCAGTCTTACCTTCTATTTTTTCCAGCTCAATGATCGCACCACATTTCCCGGCTATATCATCCAGGTCCCGTTCCATAATAGGTACCGCAGGTCCCGAGACAAGGCCCAGTGGAAAGTATCGTAGTTTCGCCATAATATCTGCCATGTATTCACCTCGTTTCGTTATTTGGTATCGTGGGGCGGTTAATATCCAGATATTGACTGTATTTCGCCCGTTTTTCCTTGAAGAGCGACCATGTTCTGGTAAAGTAATCTTTGGAAGGTTTTATCTCATAGGTAAAGTGCCGATACATGTTTTCAAATGAAAAACGGTACCACGGTAATTGTTCTTCAGGAAAATGAACTTTAATCACACCGTTTTCCACACTAGCTGTACCGCGTATGCCACAGATACCACATTCTACCGTAGCATTATCTTTGAGGATACGTATATCGCGCTCATGACAGATCGGACATATGCCCGGCTCACCCCTGTAGGAGTGGTCACCTGTTTTGATCGCCTCAACCATTTCGATACCGATCAAACGTGCTTTATCCAGTGCTCCCTGATCTGCAGCTACTTCGCTCATTGCCTGTACATGTACCAACAATTTGTCGACGATATCCATACCAAGCTGATGTAACAGGATTGTGGGCTGAAGTAAAGCATACGAAGTCCACCCCCGGGTAGCATAAGGAACGATTATTGCAGCAGGTCTCCCCTGAACTTCAGACGGCTGACTTAACAAAATAAATAAACGGTCGATGAACTGTTTCACAATCGCCTGGACCTCCAGAAAATAGCAGGGGGAACCAAGTATCAGACCATCATACTGGTAAATTTTTTTCAGGAGAAAATCATGATCATCTTTATCCTTATTCTTGCACCCTTTTGCTCCAAACAGGCACGTAGCGTCTCCCTCGCAGGCGAGTACATTGTAGTCGTTCCATCTGATGACCTCTGCTTCAGCGCCTCGTTCTTCGGCAGCCATTAACGCTTCCTTTACTAATATCTCGGTATTTCCGAGCTTTCTACAGCTCGCTACAATTCCAAGAATTTTCATTGGCATCGTACTCCTTTCAAATTTGCATATGGTATATGCAGGCCATTATAATTTACTTTAACAGCCATTATCAATGAATTAATGCAGTGAGCGCAGCGTCCCAGTTGACGATCACCAGTTATTCGAGAACCAAGGCCAGCCCTGTTTCAAATTGTATGGAAATAGCTACGAGATGGCACAGATCCCGGATACGTTTTTCTCCTTTAGGCCAGCAGAGTCTTGACATGCAAAATTGACTATGCTAACATATGGTATACGGCAAACGGTTGCCGTATACCATTTAAAAGATGGAGGTGTACGATGGGCGTTCTAATATAAAAAATCGTTGATTAGCACTATGTAATGAATATGCTTATCCGATCGATTTTGCAAACTTAAAGGAGGTACATCATGTCATACAATTGGGGACCACATTATATCGTTCCTTCACAGACATTGAAAAGCTACTCCGGTAATGTTCAACTACGGGAGGAATTTGACGAAGACCTGTTGCGTAAGGAGTTAGAAAATTTAGGACTCTCAGGTCCTATCGTTAAAATTTCCAATCCCTGGTACTTTCGAAAGAAGAGCACAGACACATGGATTAAAATCGGGGAGTCCAATGACAGGCATGAGAATTTTCCCATGAGATGGGACACAACAGCTCTGGATAACGGTCAATATGAGATACTGGGATTAATGCATGTCTTTGTTAAAAAGGGCGATGAGGAAAAGGCCATCGCCCGGGAAAACGTGGTCGAAGTTACAGTTCAGAATTAGACCATTAGATGCAAACAGAAGAAAGGATTCCGGATGATCGCAATTATTGATTATGGCGCTGGCAATCTGCGCAGCGTAATCAACGCTATCAGCAAACTGGGTTATCAGCCTAAGATAACCAGTGATCCTGATGAGCTGCTTGCTTCCAATGCGGTTATCCTGCCCGGCGTTGGAGCTGCGACAGATACCATGGCAAGTCTGAAGATGCTGGGACTGGTAAAACCAATTGTCAATTTTATTGCCGAAGACCGGCCCTTCCTCGGCGTGTGCATCGGGCTGCAAATTTTGTTTACCGGCACTGAAGAGGGTGGCTGGCAGGAATGCCTTGACATCATCCCGGGAACTGTTCGCAGGCTTCCTCCCGGCTTAAAGATCCCGCACATGGGATGGAACCAGGTAAGGCAAAAGACCTCCCACCCGATTTTTAATAATATACCGGATGAAGCTAACTTTTACTTTGTGCATAGCTATTACGTTGAGCCAGCCGACAGATCGCTCATCGTTGGTGAGACCGAATATGGTATTCCGATATGCAGCGTCATTGCTCGAGGGAACCTAGTTGCCACTCAGTTTCACCCAGAAAAGAGTGGTGAGATCGGACTCAGGTTTTATGACAATTTTATTAAGACAGTTCCTGGAGCAAAATCAAATGCCCGTTAACAGAACCAGGCGATGATGGAATGACAAGAACAGAGAATATAAACTATTCGATTATCGGTAATCCGACCGGGGAGTACTATAAATGCTGACAAAGAGAATCATCCCCTGCCTTGATGTGAAGGACGGGCGGGTAGTTAAGGGGAAAAGCTTTGTAGAATTACGTGATGCCGGCGATCCGGTAGAGCTGGCGAGTTTCTATTACAAGGCGGGTGCCGATGAGCTGGTCTTTCTGGACATCACAGCCACTCCTGAAGGACGTGACACCATGGTAGATGTCGTTGAACGCATCTCTGAGGAAGTATTTATGCCCCTTACTGTAGGCGGTGGGCTGCGCACCATCGACGATATGCGACGTATCCTACTGGCCGGTGCCGACAAGGTCTCAATAAATACAGCTGCGGTGCTCAACTCCAACCTGATTAAGGAAAGCGCCAATAAATTCGGCAGCCAGTGCATTGTGGTTGCCATAGATGCCAAACGGGTAAATGGAAGCAGCCGGCTAAAGTGGGAAGTTTACACTCATAGTGGTCAGAAGAATGCCGGGCTTGATGCTCTCGAGTGGGCAAGACAGGCAGTCGCACTCGGAGCCGGAGAACTATTGCTTACCAGCATGGATGCTGATGGACACCGGGCGGGATATGATAACGAACTTACCCGTGCTGTATCCGAGTCAGTCAATGTACCAGTCATTGCCAGTGGTGGTGCCGGCACCCTGAAAGACCTTTATGAAGCGCTGGTGCTAGGCAAAGCCGATGCTGTTCTGGCAGCCAGTATTTTCCATTACGGCGACTACTCCATCGGCGACACCAAGAAGTATCTGGCACAACAGGGAATATCGATAAGAGCCTAGGAGAATGGAGAACTTTGTAAAAGCGTACAACAGATTCATTACTACAAACTTGTAACAAAGGCATGAAATTATGAATAGCCAATCTTTGAGAATATATCTTTTTTACTGTTCAACCAGTTTTGACCCGGTAGAGCTGAAGCGAGGTTATAGTGAACAGGAAGATGAATTGAAAGCCATCCCGTTGCCCTGTTCGGGAAAGGTAGATATCCTCTACTTAATCAAAGCGTTTGAAACCGGAGCGGATGGAGTCGCAATAGTAACCTGCAAGCAAGGTGAATGCCGATACCTGGAGGGCAACCTGCGGGCACGGAAACGGGCGCAAGCCGTTGATACGCTGCTTGAGGAGATCGGACTGGGTGAAGGGCACATGGTAACCATTCAAATGGATGATGGTGGAATCGAAAAGGTCATCCGTGACGTGGAGGACTTCCGTACCAGGATAAAGGCTTTACCCAGAAAGGGATCAAATATCGGTAGTAAAATACCGGCAGCACAATCTTAGATTGCTTACACGAGGTATCTATAACATGAGGAGAGTATCGTATGAAATCCGACAGCAGACTTGCCACTAAAATAGAGGGTGGAGACTTTATCGTGACAGCAGAGTATTTGCCGCGAGTCGGAACAGATGCTTCAGCAGTTGAGGCTTGTGCAAGCGCTTTAAGTAATGGTCCCACGGCAGTGAATGTAGCCGACAACCACTACGGTGTGGCGATGTCGAGTCTTGCAGCATCTGTTGCTTTAAGCCGATCTGGAGTAGAACCGGTATATCAGATTATCACGCGGGACAGGAACCGTATTGCGCTTCAATCCGATCTGCTGGGTGCGGCATATCTGGGCATTAAAAATGTACTGTGTCTGTCCGGTTACCACCAGACACTGACAAAATGCCCCGAGTCTGCGAACGTCTACGACATCGATTCGATTCAGCTTGTTGCTGCAGTGAGAAAGATGAATGATGCGGGATTACTCCTGGACGGAACGAAAATTGAGGGCGCATTTTCCATGCTGATAGGAGCAGTTGCCAATCCTTACCTGACGCCGCTGGAACTGAACATCATACGGCTCAACAAGAAGGTGGATGCCGGCGCGAACTTCATTCAAACTCAGGCAGTGTTTGACGTTGAAGCGTTTCAGCAATGGCTCGACGCAGCTTGTAACGAAGGGATCACAGAAAAGACTGCCGTCCTGGCAGGAGTATTGCCTCTAGCAAGTGCCGCTGAAGCAAAGAGATTGTGCGATACCTATACTGATTTTATCATCCCGAACGACGTACTCGATCGGATAAAGGCAGCAGGTGACCAGGACGCCCAGAAAAAAGAAGGCTTGACCATCTGTGCCGAAATAGTTAAAAAGATCAAAAACATGCATGGATTGAGAGGAGTACACATTCTTTCCGGTGGAAATGAGACAATTGTGCCCGAGCTTATTGCCGCTGCTGCATTGTAAAAGAGGAAAAGACATATGCCGGAGAAATATCACATAGAAACACGACCTGTTCCACCACGACGGCCTCGTGTCGGCAAGTACGGCATAGAGGACTGGCGAGAAGATTGCGCCGGATGCCATAACTGCGTGAAAAAGGCCTGTGTTTTCGACCGCTACAGACAGGAGGCACAATATATCCGCGGTCTCCGTGATGTGGATTCTCTTTTCTTCGAGTGTATGGGCTGTTTCTCCTGCGTGCAGGAGTGCACCAAGGGCCTTCTGGCTCTGACACTCAATCCGGTATATGAACGAATGGGAAATAGTTACTGGACCCCTGAAATTATTCAAACAACCTGGTTTCAGTCTGAGACTGCTAAAATTCCGGTTTCCGGAGCGGGATATCGGGGCAAATTCACCGGGGCAGGTTTTGATTCGATGTGGACTGACATGTCGGAAATCGTGCGTCCTACCCGGGATGGAATTCATGGGCGTGAGTATATCAGCACAGCAGTCGATATCGGCAGGAAACCTCCCCTGCTTCTCTTCAACGGAGACAGTCCCACCAGCGCTCTGGCAGCACTGGTGGACATACCGATGCCGCTGATCATCGATATGATGCCGGCCGAGTATTACCATCCAAACCTCATACCTGTGTTCAAAGCAGTAGCTGCACGGACTGGCTTGATAATGATAGTCGATTCACAAGACTGGGCCCTTCTGGGCGATAACAAAGAGCACTACCTGCCACATCTGGCGTTTTACCTGAGTGACGGTGCATCAATGCCGAAGGAACTATTGCAAAAAACAAGGCTCGTGGAAATCAGTGATGGTGGTACTGTGGACCACCGGATAAAAGAGCTCAAGAATATACATCCTGAGATTGTGGTGGCGGTAAGAGTCGAGCTGGACTCCAGGGGTGTAGAACGCACAATAGAACTTGCTCACAAGCAGAGTATCGAAGCAATACATCTTGTAGCCGATATCAACGGCAACCAGATTGGAGTGGAGAATCCCAGATTTGTAAAAGATATGGTACGCCAGGTCCACACCTCCCTGGTAGAAAGCGGGATCAGGGACGAAATCACACTCATGGCAGGCGGCGGTATAGCGCTGCCGGAACACATGGCAAAGCAGATAATCTGTGGTGCCGACCTGGTAACAATCAACCTGCCGCTGCTGATAGCACTCGATTGTCAGCTTTGCCGGAACTGTAGAACCGGTCTCTCATGTCCAGCCATGATTGAGGAGGTAGACTTTGACTATGGTGTGGGACGAATGACGAATTTAATCGCTGCCTGGCACGATCAGTTGATCGAGGTCATGGGCGCAATGGGAATACGCGAGGCCCGCCGTCTGCGCGGCGAAGTAGGCCGTGCGTTATTCTTTGAGGAGCTTGAGGAGGAAACATTTGGTAGACTCTTTGGTTCAAAAAAGAGGTCTTAACGAAATTCTGCCGGATAACACACTGAAAACGTTTGTGCCGCAGACTGAGGTAGCTAACGTGGTACGGCCAGCTCCGCCGCGGTACCGTAATGAGATTGCTAAATATATTATCCGGCGAAGCGATGACTGCATCCTCTGCGGCAAATGTGCGGAAGTATGTCCACAGGGGGTACATGTGCTCAAGCCGGGCTACAAGTACTTCGCAGTTTCACAACACCATCTATGTATTGGCCCGGCATGTGAGGGGACCGATCACTACTGTGTAGAATTGTGCCCCCAGAAAGCACTGCGAATGGGAGAAAATCCCATGATGCAGGTGCTCGGGGATTCTCGTTGGACAGCAGATATGATACTGGCCACGTGGAAAATGGCGGAGACAGGTGGCCTTCCCCCTCCGGAATATGGTTATGAATACCACTGCGGTAATTCCGGCGGCGGATTCGACCGCATCAGGTTCAGATTTCCGGACAGGCCGCCGGTGGAACTGGACGAAGACGAGATAGATACCAGTATTGAGTTGAACCGCCGCAACGATGGACGGCCACGCATTAGAATTGATGTTCCTTGGTATGGCGGTGGCATGTCGTTCGGTTCGGTAAGCAATGTAACCCAGCTGGCAAAGGCACGGGTTGCCACAGCACTAAACACATTCACATGTACCGGTGAGGGCGGCTATATGGAGCGGTTGAGACCGTATGACAACCACAATATCACACAGGTCGCCACAGGACTCTTCGGAGTACGTGAGGAAACGATTCAGCGCGTGCCCATTGTGGAATTCAAGTATGCTCAGGGAGCCAAGCCGGGCCTGGGTGGACACCTGCTGGGCGATAAGACTACCAATGCAGTGGCGAGAATCCGCGAGACTGTTGCTGGTATCTCTTTATTTTCTCCTTTTCCGTTCCACAGCGTCTATTCCATCGAAGACCATAAGAAACATATAGACTGGATAAAGCATACTAACCGGCGGGTCTTGATATCGACAAAAGTATCGACACCGACAGATGTGGATATGGTTGCCGTAGGGAGTTACTCCGCGGGGACCCATATTGTGCACCTGGATGGCGGCTATGGTGGCACCGGTGCAGCACCTGACATTGCCAAGAAGAACATCGCCATGCCTATCGAATACGCCATTGTTAAGGTACACGATTTTCTGACGAAAGAAGGTGTACGGGACAAAGTTACTCTGATAGCAAGCGGTGGAATACGGACCATCCATGACATAGCCAAATCCATTGCACTTGGCGCCGACGGCGTGGTGATCGGTACGGCGGAACTGGTGGCGCTCGGGTGCGTGCGGTGCGGCCGTTGCGAAAGTGGACGGGGCTGCCCCCGCGGTATAGCTACCACAGATGTAAAACTCTCCGAGTTAATACATGTTGAATGGGGAACGCAGCGACTCATCAATCTTTATAATGCATGGCGGAAAGAACTCATTGGCATTCTGAAAAGGTTCGGCATGCGCAATGTGAGCGAATTGAGAGGGCGCACGGACCTCTTGATGCATCTTGATTACACTAATAATGTGGAGTATAACCGGTGAACAGCAAAACAGTAGAACGTCTTTTGCTTTCCAGAAGCCGGCTTGTAGCCGGGCTGATGCTGCCTTCCAAAGTAAGGAAATGTGAAGAAGAAGGCGGCTGTGGTGTCGTGGGCTTTTGCTGTACCGAGCCGGTCCCGGGAAGGCATATCCACGAACCATCAAGACAGATGCACAACAGAGGTAACGGAAAGGGCGGCGGCGTAGCCGCAGCAGGATTCGTTCCTCAACAGCTCGGTGTCAGCCAGGAAGTCCTGGATGAGTACTATATGATCCACGTCGCCCTTCTAGACACCGGAGTTCGACAAGAACTGGAAGGGAAATATATCTCACCATACTTCGACGTAGCGGCTTCCAGCAAACTCGAAACACTTGATGACTGGACTATGCTTGAAGGTCTGGAGGTGAGACCCCCGGATGTATGGCGTTATTTTGTTCGCGTGAAACCGGATGTACTGGAATCTTTCATAGCTACGAATGAATTCGGAGAACTCGATCGCGTTGAGGCAGAGGATGAGTTTGTGAATCAGAATAGTTTCCGACTGAATCAGGAATTTTACGCCTCGCTCGGCGAGCAGAAGGCCTTTGTCCTGTCCCATGGTAAAAACATCATGATCCTCAAGGTAGTTGGATATGCTGAGGCGATTACTAGATATTACAGGATCGAAGACCTCTGCGCTCATGTCTGGATCGCGCACCAGCGCTTTCCGACGAAAGGTCGTGTCTGGCACCCGGGCGGTGCCCATCCCTTTGGCGGCATCAATGCAGCGCTGGTACATAATGGGGATTTCGCAAACTATCACTCGGTCAGCGAATATCTGTCACAGCGCCATATATACCCGCAATTTCTCACAGATACAGAGGTATCCATACTCCTGTTCGACTTGCTCGACCGGACTTACCACTATCCATTGGAATATATCATAGAGGCTATGGCACCCACATCGGAGCTAGACTTCGATCGCCTTCCCGTAGATAAACAAAGTATCTATCGGGCTATTCAGGCTACCCATATGCACGGTTCACCCGATGGTCCGTGGTTCTTTATTATTGCCAGGAGTATTCCTGAAGAAAAGAAATTCCAGCTCCTGGGCATAACGGATACGGCGATGTTGCGGCCTCAGGTATTTGCTTTCTGCGACGGGGAGGTCCAGGTGGGCTTGATCTGTTCTGAGAAACAGGCGATAGACGCTACACTTCTGAGCCTCTCACGTGAGGACAGCCGAATATGTCCCGTTGCCGACCGTTACTGGAACGCCAGGGGTGGCAGCCATACGGATGGTGGGGCATTCATATTCAATATGGAGCGGAATTCCTCGGGGAAATTGCGGATGACATGTACCGACAAGTTCGGAATCCCGGTATCCATGCCTGCCGGAACCGAGGCATGTATCTTCCCGGTTGACGTGATTAGCCCGAATAGCAATATTGGAAACAGTATCCGGCAATGTTTTGAAACCGGAAGCACCGTTACTCTCTTCGAATATATCCGTGACAATATTCCTCGGTGGACGTTTACGAATGTCAGCATGGCATGCCGGATGGTCACTGATCTGGCAAGAGACACGAAGAACGCAGCGATAGCAATTGAGGCACTTTCCCTCCTAAATGACCGGAGATATCCTACCGGTGACAAAAAGCGTAATCATATCATTTATATTCTGCGCGATGCGCTGAGCCGATTGTTCAGCAGTTTTCCAGGGTTCGACACCAAGGGATCCTCAGAAAGCACACACCGTTTGGTAGATTACGAAACCCGGGATTTATTGAGACCACCTCGTCCCGATGAAACCACGCTGATGATAAACATGCGAGACTTTCCCCCGGAAGGAGACGACTGCGGTGCGGCTCTCTTAGTGGATGGATATATTAAAGGGTGGCGGCATTTCATTTGCTTCAATTGTGCCGGCCAGAGGTTCATCGGTTGCGGTCTCGGGCCACAAACAGAGGGAGTGACCATAGATGTATACGATAATTCAGGAGATTATCTGGGTTCGGGAATAGATGGACTAACGATCACGGTACACAGTAATGCCCAGGACCAACTGGGACAGATCATCAAAAGCGGAAAACTGGTCATACATGGAGATACCGGGCAGACATTCATGTACGGTGGCAAAGGTGGTTCCATCTATGTGATGGGCAATGCTGCTGGCCGACCACTTATCAATTCGGTAGGGAAACCGAAGGTGGTGATCAACGGTACGTGTCTGGACTTTCTCGCCGAGTCCTTTATGGCTGGTAATGCTCTCCATGGCGGTGGATTCGTTATCCTGAACGGCATCACGTTCGACGATGACGGCCGTGTGATTGCGCAGCGGGAACCGTACCCGGGCAGTAATCTCTTCTCGCTCGCTTCGGGAGGCGCAATCTATATCCGCGATCCTGAGAAGTATGTTGTTCAGCAGCAGTTGAACGGTGGTGAATTCACTCCATTGACCGATGAGGACTGGGAGTTGATACTACCATACCTGGAGGAAAATGAGCGATTGTTCGGTGTAAAGGTCGATGAATTGTTGATGGTAAACGGAGAACGGTGCAAGCCGATGGAGATTTACCGTAAAGTTGCCCCTGTTGCGCTTTCTGCTCTCGCTGCCACAATGGATATCTCCGATGAATGAAATTCAACGAATGACTGTACCAACTGATGAACAGGCACAGGTGAACGTATCAGTATGACGGTGAAGATTAAGAAAAAGGTAGCAGACAGTGGTCTCATCCGTGTTGTGGAAGAGATGTCTGATGTCGACCTGGGTGTGTGTTACCAATGTAAGAAGTGCACCAGCGGCTGCCCGGTAGCGAGATTCACTCAGTCCCCACCTTCGGAAATCATCAGGCGACTGCATCTTGGAGCGGGTAATGAACTCCTGGAAAGTGACATTGTCTGGATGTGCCTGTCATGCGAGACATGCTATGCACGATGTCCTATGGAGATTAATGTTTCCTCAGTGATGGATGCGCTGCGTGCCCTGGCGTTGGAAAGGGGAACACCGGCACCGAAAGGTAATGTACCGCTATTTAACCGGGGATTTCTGAGAACGGTCAGGACGTTCGGTCGTATGTACGAACTGGCTATGATTGCATCTTACAAGCTCGGGACGCGTACTTTTGTAAAAGACGCAGGCAAATTTCCTGCGATGTTGAAAAAAGGGAAGATGGCTCTGCTGCCTTCATCTGGTGCGGATAAACAGGTGGTGAAGCGGATTTTTAGTAGAGCGCAACAAAACAAGGGGGCTGGCAAATGAAATACGCCTATTATCCCGGATGTTCGGCACACTCAACAGCCCGGGATATGCATGAATCCAGCATGGCCGTTGCCCGCTCACTTGGCCTTGATCTCCTGGAGACCAGGGGGTGGTCCTGCTGTGGCGCTACGGCTGCTCACCAGACCGACCGGCTACTCGCAGCCTCCCTCCCCGCCGCAAACCTGCTTCTAGCCAGGGAAATGGGCCTTGATATGGTTGTAAACTGCGCCGCTTGCTACAACAGAATGAAAATGGCAAACCACGAAGTCTCGTCTTCCCCGGCCATGCGTGAGCGGGTGAGCAACGCGATCGGTCATGAGTACGATGGCTCGGTCGTGGTACGCCATTTTATAGAAGTGCTCCTTGAAGATATAGGACTGGACAGGCTTCGTAACAGTTTCAAGCAGTCTCTGAATGGGCTCAAAGTGGCCTGTTATTACGGGTGTCTCCTGGTCCGTCCGCACGATATCACCCGGTTCGATAATCCTGAAAATCCGACATCCCTTGACTGCCTGGTGGGTGCCATGGGAGGAGAAAGCCTTGACTGGCCCCACAAAGTTGAGTGCTGTGGTGGAGGGCTCAACCTGACGAGGACAGATGTTATGACCAGGCTTTCCGGCACGATCATAAATATGGCTCAGGCGTCCGGCGCCGATTGCATAGCGGTCGCATGCCCCATGTGCCAGTCCAGTCTGGACCTGCGACAGAAAGATATTGAAAAAGAGACAGGCAGGCAATACGACATACCTGTTGTCTATATTACCCAGCTCCTTGGCCTGTGTCTCGGTATTTCGAAGAGGGAACTTGGACTGAACAGGTTGATGGTGAGCCCTTCAACCGTTTTACAGACAATTAAGCCGGTAACACGACCAGTGAAGGAGTCCGCCAGGAGTAACTCGTGAACTACTTGGAAGGTGATCTATAGTGGATATGAACGACGACAAGAAGATCGGGGCGGTGCTGGTACAGGGTGGCGGCATTGCCGGTGTTCAGGCATCACTTGACCTTGCTAACTCAGGTTTCAAGGTATATCTCATTGAACGCGACGCCGCTATCGGTGGCATGATGTCTCATCTGGATAAGACATTTCCGACGGGTGATTGCGCCACGTGCATTGTCTCGCCAAAGCTGGTCGAATGTGCACGCAATCTCAATATTGAGATACTTACCCTTTCGGAGCTCGTGGACCTGCAGGGTGAACCGGGCAAATTCAAGGCCACAGTCAAGCGTTACCCCCGGTATGTGGACGAGGACAAGTGTAATGCCTGCAGCCAGTGTATGGAAGCCTGTCCGGTGGATATTCCCAATTACTTCGACCGCAAGCTTGGTACCCGCAAAGCGATCGCAAAACTGTACGCTCAGGCCACTCCAAACATCTTCAGTATTCTCAAAAACGGTCATTCGCCCTGCAAGATAGCGTGTCCGGCAAACGTCAACGTTCAGGGCTACATCCAGCTCATCAAGAAAGGGGAATACCTCAAGGCAGTAAATTTGATAAGGGAAAGGAATCCGCTGGCGGCGATATGCGGGCGCGTATGTACCCACCCATGTGAAGCTGCCTGTACCCGCAGTTCTGTTGATGCACCGGTAACCATCAGGCTGTTAAAGAGGTTTGCTTCCGACAAAGAAATGGAAATGTTTGAATCGGGCCAACTGTCTCTTCCGGAAATGAAAACGCCTTTACCAGGCGCCGGGAAGGTGGCGGTAATAGGGGCCGGGCCAGCAGGACTTACTGTGGCAGACGATCTTGCCGACCGTGACTATACAGTGACGGTATATGAAGCGTCTTCTGCGGCAGGCGGCATGCTCCGCTGGGGAATTCCTGAGTACCGCCTTCCCGTTAAGGTGCTGGATCATGAAATCGAGCTTATCCGACGCAAAGGCGTTGACTTTATATTCAACTGCCGCATTGGGGAGGATATTTCTATAGAACAGCTACGAAAAGATAATGATGCCGTATTCCTCAGCGTCGGAGCTCAAAAGAGCCGCAAGCTCGGTGTGGAGGGCGAGAATAAGAAGGGTATCGATTACGGAGTGGAATTCCTGCGGCAGGCGAGCATAATCGGTAATCCTCCCAAAGTGAAGGATACCGTGATCGTCGTCGGTGGCGGTAATGTCGCTGTAGACGTAGCCCGTACCGCCCTGCGGCTTGGTGCCAGGAATGTGGGGGTAGTATCACTTGAGCAACTACATGAGATGCCGGCCCTGCCCGAGGAGATTGAGGCAACACTGGAGGAAGGCATTACGATATACAATGGGTGGGGGCCGCGTCGTATATTGGGCAACGACTCGGTCGAGGGTATAGAACTGAAACGTTGCACGAGCGTTTTCGATGAAGAGGGCCAATTCAATCCCACCTATAATGAGAATGACCGTACTACACTCAAGGCAGACCAGATAATCGTTGCCATCGGTCAGATGCTCGATGCGGAATTCATCAAGCACGCCGGTACTGAAACCGAGAGGGGATGCTTTAAGGCTGATCCGGTAACTCTGGAAACATCTCTTACAGGAGTTTTCGCCGGTGGTGATAGTGTTTCCGGCCCCGCATCCGTCATTCAAGCGGTAGCCGCCGGGAAACGGGCTGCGGAATCAATTGATCGTTATCTGAGGCATGAAGATATGCGGCGCTCCCGCTTCGAGGATATGCTGATGCCGATACCCGAAGAGCTTCTCGCTTCGACAGCAGATAAAGAGAAGGTACCGCCAGCCGTGACGGAGGTACTGCCGGTTGAGAGCAGGTCTGGGAATTTCACTGAGATCGAAAGCGGGCTTACCGAGGAAGAAGCGCTGGCTGAATGCGAACGATGTCTTAACTGCGCCTTATGTTCGGAGTGCGGGGAGTGCGTGGCAACTTGTGAGCAGAATGCAATTGACCATTACATGGGTGAAAGAACCATCGAGATGGATGTCGGTTCGGTTATTCTCGCCCCTGGATTTGAGGAATTCTCTGCAGAGAGGAAGGGTGAGTTTGGCTATGGGCGCTATCCCAATGTCCTCACCAGCGTACAGTTCGAACGGATGCTTTCTGCCTCAGGACCGTTCGAGGGCAATGTCGTCCGGCGGTCAGACGGTCGTGAAGCCCAACGTATCGCCTGGATTCAGTGTGTTGGTTCGCGTGATGCAACATGCGGTAATGAATACTGCTCATCAGTGTGTTGCATGGTCTCAACGAAACAGGCGCTTGTCGCTGTGGACCATTTGCCTGAACTCGAGGCCACGATCTTCTATATGGACATCCGTGCCCACGGCAAGGATTTTGACCAGTACTACGAGCGCGCCACTGGTCAGGACAATATACACTTTATCAGAAGTATACCTTCTCGAATAATTCAGATGCCTGGAACCAGAGACCTCCGGATACATTTTATCAACGAAGGTGGAGACCTGGATGAACGTGATTTCGATCTCGTAGTGTTATCGGTGGGGATGGAGCCGGGAGTAACGGCGAGGGAAAGCGCCCGCCGCCTGGGAATAGACCTTAACGAGTTCGGCTTCTGTGCTACCGACCGACTTTCCCCATTGTCTACTTCCAGGCCCGGTGTATTCGCTGCTGGAGCATTCCAGGAACCGAAAGACATTCCCGAAACGGTAACGCAGGCGAGTGCTGCCGCAGCCATGTCCATGGAACTGCTGGCACAGTCGCGTAATTCTCTCATCGCCAGGAAGGTCTATCCGGATGAACATGATGTTACCGATGAGGAACCGAGGATCGGTGTGTTTGTGTGCCATTGCGGTAAGAATATCGCCTCAGTGGTGGACGTGGAGCGCGTGGTAGCAATCGCTTCGCAGCAGCCCAATGTCGTTCTGGCAACACACGCCATGTACACCTGCTCAGATACGAGTCTATCTGACATCCGGGATATGATCCGGGAGCACCGGCTCAACCGGATAGTGGTATCATCGTGTACCCCCCGAACTCATGAGCCTCTGTTCCGGGAGACACTCCGCGAGGCCGGTCTGAATCCCTATCTATTTGAAATGGCCAATATAAGGGACCAGTGCTCATGGGCACACTCCTCAGTCCCGGAATCAGCCACAGAAAAAGCTATCGACCTGGTGAAAATGTCTATTGCCCGGGCACGCCTTCTTGCTCCTCTGCAAGGGACTTCCTTTGCCATCGATCAGAGCGGCCTTGTTATCGGTGGCGGTATAAGCGGAATGACAGCGGCTCTGGCACTCGCAGACCAGGGATTTAAGGTCCGCCTTGTTGAGCAATCGAGTCGGCTTGGCGGCAACCTCCTCGAAGTGAACTACACTCTGGAGCATGAGGATATTTCTCTTCTTGTTTCCGGTCTTACCGAGCGTGTTGAGAAACACCCCAATATAGAACTTTATCTGGAAACCGAAGTTACCGGTGTTGCTGGCCACATTGGCAACTTCCGGATAATCCTTGCCAGCAATGGTGAGAATACCGAAGTTACCTGCGGTGCCGTGATCGTGGCCACCGGTGCCAGTCCGGCCGAGACCAAAGATTTCCTGAATGGCGAATCTGATAGAGTTATCACACAGGTTGAGATGGAGAAGCGTCTGCATGAACATACATTCCCGACGAATGGTCAAAACGTGGTCATGATTCAGTGTGCCGGATCTCGTAATGACGAACGGGCCTATTGTAGCCGCATATGTTGTTCGATGGCAGTCAAGAATGCACTCAAGCTCAAAAAGCAGGACCCAGGGGCAAATGTATTTGTACTCTACCGGGATATCAGGACGTATGGCTTCCGGGAGATATATTACAAGCAGGCACGTGAAGCGGGCGTGGTCTTCATCCGTTATGAGCCTAACACTCCGCCGGTTGTATCGGAAGAAAACGGTCTCCTGGTGACAGTTAACAGCCCGGATTTTCCGGAGACAATTGAAATCGAAGCTGATAGTGTGGTGCTCAGTACCGGCATCGAGGCCAATCAAGATAACCGGCGTCTTGCGGATATGCTCAAGGTACCGCTTAATGCTGATGGATTTTTCGTAGAGGCGCATTTGAAGCTGCGCCCTGTTGATTTCGCTACCGAAGGGATATTCCTGTGCGGCCTGGCACACTCGCCGAAATTCATCGACGAAAATATCTCACAGGCCCGTGCCGCTGCCGCACGGGCAGCCACTGTGCTTTCGAAGAGTTATCTTGAAGTCGGCGCCGAGGTTGCACGGATTGACCAGAGCCGCTGTATTTCCTGCATGACCTGTGTAACAGTATGCCCCTACAGTGCGCCGTTCGTGAACATAGACCGAAAGGCGGAGATTGCTGCTGCCAAATGCATGGGTTGTGGTATCTGTGCCTCAGAATGCCCGGCCCGTGCCATAGAACTGAACCATTTTGAAGCCAGGCAGTTTACCAGCATGCTGGATGAGCTGTTTCAAATAATGAGAGGTGTAAATCACGAACCAGCTTGTGTGCCGGAGTAGGTAAGGGTGTTATGAGCATAAATAATTCTGAACCAAAAATTGTAGCTTTCTGCTGTCACTACTGAGCGTATTCGTCTGCGGACCTGGCAGGTTCGATGCGTCTTCAATACCCGCCTAATATCCGTATTATTCGGACACCTTGTACCGGCAGGCTGGAGGTCGAATATTTCTTGAAAGCATTTGAGAATGGTGCCGACGGTGTCCTTGTCGCCGGTTGTGAAGAGGGCA
Organism: uncultured Dehalococcoidales bacterium; assembly: GCA_964596125.1. Classification (GTDB taxonomy): domain Bacteria; phylum Chloroflexota; class Dehalococcoidia; order GIF9; family UBA5629; genus CAZQRP01. The sequence continues at coordinate 111,599 of CAZQRP010000004.1, forward strand.
GTTGCCATTTCAAAGAAGGCAATCTTATAGCCAAACGAAGAGTGAATTACACTCGTGATCTTTTATCCGAAAGTGGTCTTGAAATGGAGCGTTTGAGAATGGTGAACATCGGAGCCGCAGATGCACGCCCGTTTGCTGAAATCATACAGGACATGGTTGAAACCGTCCGCAAACTGGGTCCCAGTCCACTGAACAAGACTAATACACTGATGCAGCAGGAGGTACGCTCATGATAGTTGCCGAAAGAAAAAGCATACCTGAACTTTTTGACATACTGAGTGGGCACCAAAGAATTTTGGTGCTGGGATGTGGCACGTGCGTTACTGTATGTCTTGCCGGAGGAGAACGCGAAGTAAGTATTATTGCTTCAGCCTTACGCATTGCTTCGATTATAAACGGAAAAGCCCTTGAAATCGACGAGTTCACTATAGAGCGCCAATGCGATAATGTGTTCATCGAACAGGCTGCTGAGGCAATAGAAAAAAGCGATGCGGTACTTTCCCTGGGCTGTGGTGCAGGCGTCCAGGCGATTGCCGAGCGATATGCTAATAAGCCGGTTTATGCAGGTCTTAATACCGCATTCCTCGGTATTCTCGAAGAAAGGGGAATGTGGACAGAGAAATGTGCTGCTTGCGGATCATGTGTGCTGCACAAGTACGGCGGTATTTGCCCGGTTACACGATGTGCCAAGCATATGCTGAACGGGCCCTGCAGTGGTTCACGCGAAGACCGTTGTGAAGTCCGACCTGACCGTCCCTGTGCATGGCAGCTTATTTATCGAAGGCTTAAGGACATAGGGCAACTCGACAGGATCAAACAAATTGAATCACCCAAAAACTGGAGCTCGAGTATTAATGGTGGCCCCCGGGTCATTATTCGTGAAGATCACAGGATTTGATTACATGAGATTTTATGCTGTTCATTTATACGAGGTCGATCAGATTTTGCCGGCTATTGCCAGATGGGAGACTCTATGTCTACTGAGATGAGGTGGCGTATGTCAGGTCAACAAGCTTGTGATATCGAGAAGAAAACCATAGCGATTCTTAAAGTACTCAGCGATTCTCCACAGCCACTCGGCGGTAGAGTCCTGGCCCGTCGTCTGGGTGATCTTGGCATCGACCTGAGTGAGAGAGCAATACGGTACCATCTCAAGCTGATGGACGAACGGGGTCTCACCTATCTTGTGGACAGAATGGATGGCAGGTCAATTACCAGGTCAGGACTCGAAGAACTTGATAGTGCCCTGATCAGCGATCGGGTAGGCTTGGTGACCACTAAAATCGGAATGCTGGCGTATCGGAATTCATTCAATCCGCAGAAGCGCACGGGAGAAGTGCCTATCAATGTGTCACTATTCCCTAAAGAAAAATTCAGAAAGGCTGTTGAGGTAATGAAGCCTACTTTCAAAGCTGGACTCGGCATCGGTCAACTGGTAGCTGTGGCTTCAGAGGGAGAGACACTTGGCTGTGTGATCGTACCGCCGGCTATGGTAGGTCTGGCCACAATATCACAAGTGGTAATCTACGGAACGATGCTCAAGGCCGGAATACCGGTGGATTCCAGGTTCGGAGGAATACTCCAGATCCGGAACCAGGAAGCCCTGCGCTTCGTGGATCTTATCGAGTACGCTGGTTGCTCGCTAGACCCTTCTGAAGTGTTTATTTCCAGCAAAATGACCACCGTGGGCAAGATAGCCAATGAGGGCAATGGGAAGATATTGGCCAGCTTCTGGGAAATACCGGCATTAGCCAGGCCGAATCTGGACAAGGTTATTAAACAACTGGAGCAAACGGGTATCAAAGGCCTGGTTAAAGTTGGCAGAGTCAATGAGTCTGTCTGTGAGCTACCCGTGGCAATGAATAATGTCGGAATAGTGCTTGCCGATGGGCTGAATCCAGTTGCATCGGCTGTCGAAGCAGGCATAGAGGTAGTGAATCACGCCATGAGCGGCGTCATTGACTATGGCAAACTAGAGCACTTTATGGATTTTCAGTCGGTAGGGAGTAAATCGTGCTGCGCTTAATGATAATAGCTCCGGAAAGCAAGACGCTGATAGGACTGTTTTCGGAACTTATCCAAAACGACTTTAACCTCTCTATAGTCTCGCAGGTGAACGGGATAGCGGAGAAGATTAAAGCTCAACCTCCTGATATGATTTTGTGGGAGGTAGATGGTCATTTGTCTGCTTCCACAACAGGACAATTAATCAGTGAAATGAAACGTCAGAGATTCCTTCCAACCATTGCCCTAGCCACCAGAGATAACATCGATAGTATCGATGGCGACCTTGATGTGGACGATTTTCTTATCAGCCCATACGATGTCAAGGAACTGCTATTGAGAATTAAACGACTCCTCAAAAGAACAAGAGATGTGGAAAAGGACCACCTGATTAAATGTAATGGCCTGGTGATAGACACCGCCAAATGCGAGGTGACAGTAGAAGGCAAATTAGTAGAGCTGACCTTTAAGGAGTATGAACTACTCAGGTTTCTGGCAAAAAAAAGAGGCCGCGTCTATAGCCGTGAGGCTCTGCTCAATAAAATCTGGGGCTATGATTACTACGGCGGCGATAGAACCATAGATGTCCATATAAGAAGGTTGCGCAGCAAAATTGAAAATTATAACCATCAATACATAGAGACAGTTAGAAATATTGGCTACCGCTTTCGAGTAGACTGAGCACTTCCCCAGTCAGCGGACCAGGGATATTTCTACAAGATTTGTCAGCAATAGGAACACTACAGGACGTGAACTGGACGGGATTGTCTAATCGGTTTTCTTCTTTGTAACACAAAATTAATCCGCTTGTAATATGCTGGAAACAAATCTGAGCTAAACTGAAAAGAAAAAGGAAGGAGGTATACAAATGTCCATTAGCTCTGGCGATACCGCCTGGCTTTTAATATCATCCGCACTTGTTATGCTGATGACGCCTGGTTTGGCTCTCTTCTATGGTGGGATGGTGAGGAGGAAGAATGTCCTTTCAACGATCATGATGAGTTTCGTTGCTCTGAGTTTAGTTGCCCTCCTCTGGATTTTATACGGGTATAGTCTAAGTTTCGGCTCCGATAAGGCTGGTATTGTCGGGGGGCTTGACTTTATCGGCCTGACGAATGTAGGACAGGAACCGTCATCCATCTATGCGAGCACTGTTCCACACCTGGCCTTTATGATATTTCAAGCCATGTTCGCCATTATTACGGTAGCCCTTATCACCGGTGCCGTTGTCGAGCGGATAAAGTTTAGCGCCCTTCTCATTTTCTCTGCCCTGTGGCTGACTATTGTCTACTGTCCTGTAGCCCACTGGGTATGGGGCAACAATGGCTGGCTATCGAACTTGGGCGCTCTCGATTTCGCCGGAGGTGCTGTTGTGCATATCAATGCCGGTGTCTCAGCTCTGGCTTTAGTCGCATTACTGGGCCGACGCCGTGGCTTTCCCCAACTACCTATGGAACCACACAATATCCCCATAATAGTACTCGGTGCCGGGCTGCTCTGGTTTGGCTGGTTTGGTTTTAACGCCGGCAGTTCTCTGACCTCAGGTGGCCTGGCCGCAAGCGCTTTTGTCGCCACCAACATTTCGGCAGCGGCAGCAGCACTAACCTGGATGATAGTAAGCTGGATTCACCACCGTCCCACAGTTATCGGTATTGTTACCGGGGCTGTGGCAGGTCTGGTAGCGATTACCCCAGCCGCCGGCTTTGTGCCACCGCTCGCCGGTATCCCCATAGGTGCTGCGGCGGCGTTGATCTGCTATTACAGCATATTACTGCTAAAGACAAAGCGTGGCATCGATGACTCTCTGGACGTGTTTGCTGTTCACGGTATGGGTGGTATCTGGGGTGCGGTAGCTACCGGTATCTTCGCCAGCTTGATGGTTAATTCAACCGGGGCTGACGGACTGTTTTCGGGAAATGTAATGCAGGTATTACTGCAACTGGCCAGTGTACTCGCCGTTGGTGCCTTTGCCTTCACTGCTACCTGGACTATCGGTAAATTGATCGATATTACTATCGGACTGAGGGTGGGGCAAATGGAAGAAACTATCGGGCTCGACCTCTCTCAGCATGGTGAAAGGGCCTACGGAGGGATACTGAGATGAAGAAAGTTGAAGCTATTATTCGGGAAGAGAGGCTGGACGCAGTTAAAAAAGCACTCCAGGACAACAGCTATTTCGGCATGACTGTCTGCGAGGTAAGCGGCAGGGGCAGGCAAATGGGAATCACATTACAACGGCGTGTAGGAGAATACCGGGTCGATTTGTTACCTAAACTGAAGATCGAACTTGTAGTACTCGATGAGGATGTACCCATGGCAGTGGATGCCATTGTGAGAAATGCCAGGACCGGTAGTACGGGTGACGGCAAGATTTTTGTACTACCAGTCGAAAGCGTGATACGGGTTAGAACTGGTGATATAGATGAAAAAGCAATTTAGAAAACTGCCAGGGAAATTATGAGTATATCAAACATAAGGATGATTATCTAAACATTATTCAAATAAATAGTACGAACGAAAGGAGAAAAAGTGCTAAAAAAAAGTAGAGAAGAAGGTAAGGAATACGTTTTAAAGATGGCAGATGAGCACGATGTCAAGTTCATCAGATTATGGTTCACTGATATCCTGGGTATGCTCAAGAGTTTTGCCATCACCGTCGAGGAGTTGGAATTAGCATTAGAGGAGGGTATGGGATTTGATGGCTCTTCCATTCAGGGGTTTGCCCGGATTGACGAAAGCGATATGGTGGCTCTTCCTGATGTAGATACCTTCCAGTTGCTTCCTTGGAGACCACGTGAGCATCGTGCTGTAGCCAGAATGTTCTGCGATATCCTCAGACCTGGAGGTAAGCCTTTTGAAGGCGATCCGAGATATGTCCTGAAGACAAATCTAAAGCGGGCTGCAGACATGGGCTTTACCTTCTACGTAGGGCCGGAGTTAGAATATTTCTATTTTCGGGACTCCAATGGAACTGAACCACTGGACCAAGGAGGCTACTTCGATATGACTCCTCTGGATGTAGCTACTGACCTGAGAAGAGAAAGCGTTCTCACCCTGGAAGAAATGGGCATCGGTGTTGAATATTCCCATCACGAGGTTGCCACCAGCCAGCACGAAATAGATATGAGATATACCGATGCCCTCACCATGGCTGATAGTGTGATGACCTATCGTTTAGTAGTAAAGCAGACAGCTCTTCAGCACGGAGTATATGCTACTTTCATGCCCAAGCCAGCCTTTGGTATTAATGGCAGCGGCATGCATGTTCACCAATCGCTATTCAAGGGTGACAGGAATGCCTTCTTTGACAAGGATGATCAGTATCATCTTTCCAAGGTAGCCAAATGCTATATCGCTGGATTGCTTAAGCATGCTCCTGAGATTACTGCCATCACCAGTCAGTGGGTCAACTCTTACAAGCGGCTGGTTCCCGGTTATGAGGCACCGGTATATCAATCTTGGGCACGGCGCAACCGGGCTGACCTAGTCAGGGTTCCTGAGTATAAGCCGGGCAAAGAAAAGGCTACCAGAGTCGAATTCAGGTCTCCAGACCCGGCCTGTAATCCATACCTTGCCTTCAGTGTGATGCTGGCAGCCGGCCTTGAAGGTATTGAGAAAGAGTATGAATTAGCTGAACCAGTAGAGGAAAATGTCTACGAGATGACAGAAGAGGAAAGGCGAAAACGAGGAATAGGAACCTTACCTGCCAGTCTATTCGATGCTATCCAGCTGACTGAAAAAAGTGAGCTAGTGCAAAAAGCACTGGGCGACCACGTTTTTAATGCTTTCATTAAGAATAAACAGATAGAATGGGATCGATACAGGACTCAGGTAACCGACTATGAACTGAAGACCTACCTGCCAATTTTGTGAGCTTATAACAAATTGCTTTATAATTAGGTCTTGGAATGTAGAGACTGCGGTTTGATACGGCGCAAATCAGCATTATCGTGGGCGACTTTACCGGTAATACTAAAAAGACAATGGAAGCTCTTGATGAAGGCAAGGCTTTCGGATTTGATTTTCTCATTTTCCCCGAGCTTGCCTTCTATAGTCATCTAACGATAGTTGCACTGAATATGACGCAGTTCATTTCCAAGGATTTACAGTCTTTGGACAACATGGTCGCTGCTTCCTCTCGACTTGCTATAAAAGCGTTAAGCAGATAGTTGCTGCGGGAATTGATGAGGAAACAGTCAAACGAATATATCGGCGGTGTCTAAACAAGTTTAAAGAGTCAGAGGTCGAAGAGAAACATGAGCAAACAGGGCTTCCTGGTACTGGAAGATGGATCGATTTACCAGGGCTACTCTTTTGGCTCTGAAGGTACCACCTATGGCGAAGTAGTGTTCAATACAAGCATGATCGGTTATCAGGAGATGTTGACCGATCCTTCCTATGCCGGCCAGATTTTAGTGCTCACCTATCCACTCATCGGTAACTACGGTATTAATGAAGCTGATTTTGAATCAAAACAGGTACAGGTGCGAGGCCTGATCGTTCGAGAACATTGTACGGTACCGAGCAACTGGCAGAGCACAACTACACTGCATGAATTTTTGAAGGTAAACGGTATTCCCGGCCTTGAAAATACTGATACCCGTGCCCTCACCCGCCGTTTACGTTTAAGCGGCGTGATGATGGGGGTCCTTACTTCGGAGATGAGACCCGAAGAGGCACTGGAGGAGCTTAACCATCTGCCTCGCTATGATTTCACCGACTTCGTGCAGAAGGTCAGTACCGAGGAAACGTATGTCTGGCAGACAACAGAGAATGGCCATCGGCATCACATTATCGTTATCGATTACGGATTGAAATACAACATTTTACGGCTTTTGAACCGTATGGGTTGTCTGACCACTGTCGTTCCCTGTACCACAGGAGCGGAGGACATTCTGCTATTAGAGCCGGACGGCATAGTTATTTCCCCCGGCCCCGGCGACCCTGCCCGCCTTGGTTATCTCGAACAGACCATTGGCAAGCTTATATACAAGAAACCGATCATGGGTATTTGCCTTGGTCATCAATTAATTGCCCGTGCTCTCGGGGCCAGAACGTTTAAGTTGAAGTTTGGTCACCGGGGCGGCAATCATCCTGTTCGCGAACTGTCAACAGGCAGAGTCCAGATAACCGCCCAGAACCATGGCTATGCAGTTGATGTGCCGAGTTTAAAGGGCGGCCTCGAAGTGAGTCATATAAATTTAAACGACGATACCGTTGAAGGACTACTACATAAAGAGTTGCCTGTTTTTTCTATTCAGTACCATGCCGAAGGCTCGCCCGGACCTATGGATAATGTGTACCTGTTTGAAAAATTCTTAAAGATGGTAAACGAGGCGAAATGAATGTGAGCAAGTTTCATCCGGGCAGGGCTGTCTCAGGTAGCCATTTCTCCTGCCTCAGTACTTTAAACAGGAGCAAGCCATGAAGCCATCTAAGGTCCTGATTATCGGTTCAGGACCTATCATTATCGGGCAGGCGGCAGAGTTCGACTACGCCGGCACGCAGGCATGTATGGCGATGCGTGATGAGGGCGTGGTTTCGGTGCTTGTAAACTCCAATCCTGCCACGATTATGACTGATGAGGATATAGCAGATATTGTCTACATCGAACCACTTACCGTAGAGATGCTCAGCAGCATAATTAAGCGTGAACGTCCCGACGGTCTACTGCCTACCCTCGGTGGTCAGGTCGGGCTTAATCTGGCAGTGGAACTGGCCGATGCAGGCGTGCTGGATAAATACAATGTCAGAAGCCTGGGAACACCAATACAGACGATAAGAAATGCCGAAGACCGTGAATTGTTTAAACAGCTACTTATCGATATCGGGGAACCGGTACCGATCAGTGTCACCGTTAATACTCTGGAACAGGCGAGAGCAGTGGCTAGGGAGATAGGTCTCCCCTTGATAATCCGTCCGGCCTATACCCTGGGTGGAACTGGCAGCGGAATGGCTAATAACCTGGAAGAACTGGAGATAGCCGTTACCAGGGGACTGGAAGCCAGCCCCATCCAGCAGGTGCTGCTCGAGCAATCGGTGGCTGGCTGGAAAGAGATTGAGTATGAGGTAATGCGAGACGGCGCCGACAACTGCATCACGGTGTGTAATATGGAAAATTTCGACCCGATGGGCGTGCATACCGGTGACAGCATTGTCGTTGCTCCAAGTCAAACGCTGTCCAATAAAGAGTACCAGATGTTACGCACAACCAGTCTGAAGATTATACGTGCCCTTGGTGTTGAAGGTGGCTGCAATATCCAGTTCGCCCTTGACCCGCGGAGCGACAAATACTATGTAATTGAAGTGAATCCCCGGGTCAGCCGCAGCTCAGCCCTGGCAAGTAAGGCCACCGGCTATCCCATTGCCCGTGTCGCTGCCAAGATAGCCGTAGGCAAAAAACTGGACGAAATCCCGAACCAGATAACTGGAAAAACGATGGCTTCCTTTGAACCAGCACTGGACTACGTGGTTGTAAAGATTCCCCGCTGGCCGTTTGACAAGTTTGACTCCAATAACCGCGTTATCGGCACCCAGATGAAAGCCACGGGTGAAGTAATGGCTATTGACCGGTGTTTTGAGGCTGCCCTTCAGAAAGCGGTACGCTCTCTGGAGTTCAGCAAGCAATCACTCCTCTGGGAAGACCCTACATGGAAGCTGACGACTGATATCAATTCCTACCCTCTAGGGCCTAATGACCTGAGGCTGTGGGCTATAACGGCTGCTTTAAGAAGAGGGATAACGCCTGAGGCAATAACAGAACATACCGGGATCGATGTATGGTTTACTACCAAGCTCCAGAACATCGTTAATATGGAAAAGACACTAAGGTCCCAATCCATGACTCCCGGACTTATGCAGCACGCAAAGCGGCTCGGTTTCTCTGATGAACAAATAGGAGCCCTGACTGGCATGCCCTATGAGCAGGTAAAGCAGTTGCGTCGTGGCTGGAATGTTCAACCTGTTTATAAGATTGTCGATACCTGCGCTGCCGAATTTGATGCCAGTACGCCGTATTTCTACAGTACCTATGAGCAGGAAGACGAGGCGCAGCCTCTCAAAAAGAAGAAGGCTATAGTCGTCGGCAGTGGCCCGATCCGCATTGGCCAGGGTATAGAGTTCGATTATTGCTGTGTTCATGCTGCGTTTGCCCTGCGGGACGAGGGATATGAGACGATAATGGTCAACTGTAATCCCGAAACGGTTTCAACTGACTTCGATACATCGGATAAGCTCTACTTCGAACCGTTGACAGTTGAAGATGTCTTGAACATCTACGAAAAGGAACAACCTGAAGGTATAATTGTCCAGTTTGGTGGTCAAACCCCACTCAACATTGCCAAGGAACTGGCCGATGCCGGAGTCAGGATTCTGGGTACATCCCCGGAAACAATAGACCTGGCTGAAGATCGAGACCGTTTCCGTCAGATGATGAGCAAGCTTGGGATTCCCATGCCTGAGTCTGGTATGGCCAGTAATCTGGACGAGGCATTGAGCGTTGCTGAGCAAATCGGGTACCCACTGATGGTGCGGCCATCATATGTGTTAGGCGGACGCGGTATGGAAATAATTTACGATAAAGAGATGCTCAAAGAGTATGTTGCCGCAGCAGTACGTGTCACTCCTGACCGGCCTATCCTGATTGATAAGTTCCTTGAGAACGCCATCGAGGCGGAAGCAGACGCTATTGCCGATGGGACCGACGCTTTCGTACCAGCAGTCATGGAGCATATTGAACTGGCTGGCATTCACTCCGGCGATTCGGCGTGTGTGATTCCGCCCGTCAGCATACCTGCCAGGCACATCAACACGATCAACGAGTACACAAAAACAATTGCCCGGGTACTCAACGTCGTCGGCTTGATGAATATTCAGTACGCTATTGCTAAAGATGTTGTGTATGTACTGGAAGCCAATCCGCGGGCATCACGTACCGTGCCAATCGTCTCAAAGGTCTGCGATATCTCCATGGCCCGTGTAGCTACCCAGGTCATACTAGGTAAGAAGATAGCTGAGCTTGATATCAGGCAGCGAAAAATTCCGCATTTCGGCGTGAAAGAAGCAGTCTTTCCATTTTACATGTTCCCCGAAGTAGACCCCCTTTTGGGACCTGAAATGCGTTCTACCGGCGAGGTACTGGGAATTGCCCGTTCATTTAGTCTGGCGTTCTTTAAGGCTCAGCAGGCGGCATATCAATTGCTGCCAACGGAGGGTACGGTCTTGATAACCGTTTCAGAGAAAGACCGACCTGCGGTGCTGGAAGTAGCAAAGCAATTTACCGACCTTGGTTTCAAAATCAGGGCAACTCAAGGAACCCTTCAGTTTCTTGCCAGCCACGGTATTGAGTCCGACTTAATTCTTAAAATGCACGAGGGGCGACCCAACATTGTAGACAGAATTATCAATAGTGAAATCCAGCTTATAATTAATACGCCTAGCGGCAAATTGAGCCAGTATGACGACTCCTATATCCGCAAAGCAGCAATAAAATATAAGGTCCCTTATATAACCACACTGGCTGCTGCGGCGGCGGCAGCTAAAGGGATTGCCGCATACCGTACCCGCAGGTCAGGCGTCAGATCGCTACAGAGACATCATGCTGACATCAAATATCCTGAGGCTTTGTCGGCAAAAGCGACCCGTACAAATCTAAAATAACAGTACTCACTTGCCCCTTAGAAGCTCCATTGCAGTAATCAAGCTCATAAAGAACAGGTACTTTAAATTTAGTTGAGCAAAACCTTTCTTTGCAGGCATCCGGACAAATAACTCAGTGGACTATTTATTTTTCAGGATACTGAATGTATAATTGGAAATAGGTATGTATCGGAAAATCTCAAGAAATGATATTAAATCACGGTCCTGATGTAGAACAAAAGGTTATAGCCATCCTTAAAATATTAGGTGAGTCTTCTGAACCGCTGGGGTCCATTACTATTGCCCGCAAACTTGAGGATGAAGGTATCTCCCTCAGTGAAAGGGCAGTCAGGTATCATCTGAGAATAGCTGACGAGCGTGGTTATACCCATTCAGTCGGCCGAGACGGCAGGATGATAACCCTCAAAGGACGGCAGGAGGTCAAGGAAGCACTGGCACCGCAGCAACTTGGTTTCGTACGTGAGAAACTGGAGATGTTAGCCTTCCAAACCAGCTTTGACCCTCAAACAAAAACTGGAAAACTACCCATAAATATCTCACTCATTGACAAGGACAAATTTAAAAAGGCAGTATCAGCTATGAAGGATGCCTTCAAGGCTGGAATATGTGTTAGTGATTTGGTGGCCGCAGCCTCAGAAGGAGAAAGAATCGGTTCAGTGGTCGTACCTGACGGTAAAATCAGCCTGGCGACCGTTTGCAGCGCCGTTATCAATGGAGTACTTCTTAAGGCTGGTGTGCCAACGGAGTATAGATTTGGAGGTGTGCTCGAGGTCAGGGATTCCAAGCCAAGGCGCTTCGTGGCTATAATCGACTACTCCGGTACATCTATTGATCCATCGGAGCAATTTATTCGTGCTAAAATGACCAGCGTTAATGAAGTGGCCAGGACAGGGAATGGCAAGGTATTAGGTGTTTTTCGAACAGTACCAGCCCCGGCAAGAGAAGTCGTCGAAGAGAAAATCACGATACTCAAGGAAGTGGGCATTGGTGGACATTATGCTATCGGTCACGCCAGCGAACCGCTCTGCCAGATACCGGTAGCCTTGAATCGGATTGGTATTGTGCTGCTTGGTGGTCTCAATCCAGTGGCGGCAGCAGTTGAGGCTGGCATTGAGATCGAGAACATGGCTGAGAGTGGACTAATTGACTTCCAGCAACTGCAGAGCGTTTGGGAGCTCTAGGTGAGCATCTGTTCTACGCCCGGACTGATACTTCCGGTACCTACCCGCATAGTATTGATTTTAACTTCGCATAACAATAAATCGGTTCTTCAATTCTTGCCGTTTCAAACACCTTCTTTAGCCATTTATTGTCACCTGCTTCTCCGTCAGTAATCAAGGGAAGATACACCGGTTAGTATCCTCAATGTACCGACATACTTCCATTAAATCGGTTGGTGATATGTCGCTTCCTGACCATATTCACCTCTGATAAACGTTTCCAGGCCGTGATTCGTTCATATTTTCAGGAAGACCCGTGATACTTTGATAATTCCTGCGTATAAATAATTAGAGGCAACCTCGAGGAATGCCATGCTAAAAACAGACATGATGGATGCCTGTACCATTGATAACGACGGGAGCAAGACGGACGTCTTTATCGAACTTTACGAAAAATATTTGCCTAAAGTTTTTCGGTATATCAACTACAGAGTAGGCGATACCGATCTGGCTGAGGACCTGACGTCAACCGTGTTTGAAAAAGCATTGGTTGGCTTTAACAGCTATCAACCTGAGAAGGCAATGTTTTCAACCTGGCTGTTATCAATCGCCGGACATGTGGTTATTGACCACTACAGGAAAACCAGTGGAAGGCAGACTATTTCTCTGGACGAGATAAATGAGATGGCATCGGAAAATATACCGCCGGATGAGGAAGCCGTCAGAAAGGATGAGCAGCGCAGGCTGCAGGCCTGTTTAGCAAGCCTCTCGAAACAGGAACAGGAAATTATCGCACTCAAGTTTGGAGCTGAGCTGACGAACCGTCAGATGGCAGGGATGCTCAGCCTCTCGGAGTCCAATGTCGGAACAATACTTTACCGGGCCGTTCGCAAACTGAGAGACAGCTTTGGGAGAATGTAAAAATGGAAAGACAGAATAACCTGGAAAAAGAGTTTTCCGAAAACATTGACAGAATGCTCGGCGGCGAAGCAATAAATTTCAGCGCTGAAAGGGATAATGACTACCAGACGGCAATTGACTTCGCCCGCAAGATGGTCACGCTTCGTACTGCCCCCTCACCTTCGTTTAAAGTCCGACTTAATAATATCTTACGTTATAAAGCGAGCGAATTGGAAAGAAGACTGAAAGCAAAAAATACAGCGCGTAGCGACCGGTTCTGGGAAGAGCTAATCCGATTGATACCACACCATCCGGCATTGAGAGCATTAACCGCCGTGCTCGTGGTCATTGTCGTAATAGGGAGTATAACGTGGGGAACGGGTATCCTCAGAATTGCTGCACCAGCCTATGCACCAGCACAAGCACCAGCACAAGCACCGGCACCGGCATCGAAACCGTCCCCAGCTCCAGTTCCCGCACCACCACCAGCCGCAGAGAAAGACCTGCCTGTAAAGTCTAGTGCGCCCATTATTAAGAACACATATTCATACGGGGAAGTAATCGATATCGATCTAACGGTTACAAATGTCTCATCTATGACTGTCGAATTAGCCCCGTATCCCCCGGGTATCGAGATAAAGCGGGCTACGCCTTACGAACCAGTGCGCACTATTCCAGCAGGTACGGAGGTGAAATTACTACGCCCCAATGAAGAAATACATTATGTCATGACCTGGGACCAAAAGGATGAGCAGGGGAAACAGGTACCTCATGGATATTACTATGTCGAGCCGGGATATGCCCGTAGTGAAGATATATCAGCACTACTGGATTTTAACAAGACCATCAGGTTGCTCATTTTACCGCCGGGAGACAGTTCCAAAAAATGATCTTTACTGCCGAAGCCTTGAGCGTAATAGGTAGATAGCTGCCCCTACGCAAACATAAAGGAGGTTATGAAATGATAATGCTGACAAAGCAAAATCCCAGATGCTATATTTCACTCGTAATTATACTGTTATCGACGTTAATACTTGTTTCCGGCTGTGGAGACGGACTCATCAGATCGGTCGATGACTGGAAGTACACTCCGGAACAGAGTAGAGACGGACTCGGGCATTTCCCGAAGATTGCGCCGGCACCGGCAGCAGCGCCAGCCCCTACAGCACCTTCACTGGAACAGAATACAATAGGACTGTCGGCTGGCGGGGCCAAGGACATCAATAATTTCCGTGAAAATATCAAAAACAATTATCTACCACTGCCGACCGATATCACGTATGAGGGACTTTTTTACGATTATTACTTCGATATCGGCGAACATGATGCGTGTAATAAATTGTTTTGCCCTTCATACAGCTTCGCTGTTACCGGAGATCCCTTCTCCGATAAGGAGGAATACTATCTTTCAGTTGGTCTGAACTCAGGAATGAAGGAAAGTGACTTTAGAAGGAAAAAGCTTAATTTAGTTATCGTGCTCGATATTTCAGGCTCTATGAGCTCTCCTTTCAATCGCTACTATTACGACCAGTTTGGAAATAAAATGGAAATCGATGTGAGGGGAGATGATGCACAAAAAAGCAAAATTGAAATCGCCACAAAATCAGTAGTATCGCTTCTTGGCCATCTCAACGCTGACGACCGCTTCGGTATGGTACTGTTTAATAACGATGCTTTCCTGGCCAAGCCGTTGAATCCGGTAGGTACTACCGATATGAACGCAATAAAAGACCACATTCTGGAGATATCAGCCAGAGGCGGCACAAAAATGTCCGCAGGAATGAAAATGGGGACCGAATTATTCAGCGAATATTTAGACGTCAACCAGTCTGAATATGAGAACAGGATCATTTTCCTGACCGATGCAATGCCAAACCTGGGAGAAACGAGCGAACATGGTCTGCTCGGCATGACCAGGAGCAATGCCGGCAACAGGATTTACACTACCTTTATCGGCATCGGTGTAGATTTTAACACCGAACTTATCGAGTATATCACCAAAATAAGAGGCGCCAATTACTATTCCGTTCACTCAGACAAGGAGTTTAAAGACCGGATGGATGGCGAATTCGACTATATGGTAACGCCGCTGGTGTTTAACCTGGAGTTGTGGCTTAACGCAGAAGGCTGGAAGATAGAAAAAGTATATGGCAGCCCTGAAGCAAACGAGGCAACGGGAGAGCTCATGAAAGTGAATACGCTGTTTCCATCAAAGAAGGAAAGCGGAGAAACCAGAGGGGGCCTGATACTATTGAAATTAAAGAAAATCTCACCACAAAAATATCTGCAATTAGAAGTCAGGTACGAAGACCGTAACGGCAGGACTGATACAAGTAAAACGACCGTGGAAATGGACGAACAGACCACGAAGTTCTTTGCCAATAGCGGTATCAGGAAAGGAATTTTACTCTCTAGATATGCAGCTCTTCTAAAAAACTGGACCATCGATGAGGCAGAACATGCCCATTTCAGCAGACCGTGGGAGCCAAGCATCGACAGAGAACGGGGAATAATCATACCGCCTGCCGATTTTACCCTGGGTCGGTGGGAGCGCCAGTCACTTCCTCTCATGGTCTCGGATAAGTACCGGCAATTATTCAGTGCATTTACCAGCTACTTTGACGAAGAAATGAAATCGATAGGTGATAGCACGCTCAGTCAGGAGCTTGACATTCTGCACAAATTGAGCAGCTACAACGCCGGATAAAACAAGATATCGCTGAAACAGATGGCACTATCACACAGAAGTAAGGACTTTGACCAATCCCAACGTCATTGTCCTTACTTCTACTCTGTTGATTGGGGTACCTGCGAACGACACTGAGCCCGGTACAGGCTACGCAACCTTTATCGGCTGGTCTTTTTTCTTTCTATCGCGTGCATAAAAGGATTCCAGGAGAGCTATTATTTCAACGTTATATTGCTGATATTCGTATGGCATTCGAAATAACCGATTATCTGTTTTTCCTGCTTCTATAACCTGTGGTATGATGCTACAGTACTTATAAACCTCATTGACATCCACGCGCCAGTACGTAGTACTATTTACCGGATGTATATCAGGAATCCCCAGAAATACTCAAAATTGAAGTGCCCGCTTTTACCTAGTATATGACGTATTGTCCGGCTGGATTACAGTATGACAAATGTAAAAGAAAATAATTACAAGTGGTTGGCGCTGGTGACTGTATCTATGGGTACATTTATGGGAACACTGGATGCCAGCATAATAAATGTTTCTTTTCCAAGACTCACCGAGATATTTGATACAGACTCATCTGTCGTATTATGGATATCTGTTGCCTATCTTCTTGCCAGCGTAGGTCTTATGCTCTCGTTCGGCAAGTTAGGGGATATAACCGGCAGAAAACGCATTTATACACTTGGCTTCACCATATTTACAGTAGGTCTTATATTATGTTCTCTATCTCAGAGCATTATCCAGTTAATAGCATTTCGAGCAGTTCAGGGAATCGGTGCTGCCATGATCGTGAGTCTCAGTGCAGCCATAATCACCGTTACATTTCCGAATCAAGAGCGGGGCAAGGCATTAGGAATATTGGGAGCCGTCGTCTCTGCAGGATTACTTACCGGACCTCCTCTAGGCGGCTTTCTGCTGGATGCTTTTGGCTGGCAATCTCTCTTTTATACCAGAGTCCCTGTTAGTATAGCTGGACTCACCATGGCTGGTGTAATTTTAAAGGAGCAGACGGAACGCAATACTCACTTCAAATTTGACCTGTGGGGTACAGTGACCCTCTTCGGCAGTCTTACATCGTTGCTTCTATTAGTTAATCTTGGCGTCAAGTCGGAATTCATGTCGTTAACAGTCAGCCTTTTGAGCATCTGTACTATAGTATTGCTAATTATGTTTATACTGATTGAAAGATGTTACTCAATAAGTGGGCATAATGCGAGGCAGTATATGGAAATACAGAGAAGCGGGCCGAGGTTGACAGCTTAAGACATCGGAGCAGGAAAAAGGCAAGATTCTAGACGAATTCACATAGGTTAGTGGTTGTCATTGATAAGCGGCTACATCCATTTCTGCCGGACTTGTTCTCAAATCACTATAGTTCAATACCTTCCGAACGAGCAGTGAACTTTTAAAGGGCCTGGAGTACGTTTACAGTACTACCCGACGTCATTTGTAAACAATGCTCTACCGGGTCCTTGCTGCATAGCTTCCTTATAAGTCAATAAATTACATCCTCAGACTATTCTTCTACTACTTTACCGCTTGCATACAGTATGACCCTGGTCTTATCAGTTTTGCATTTTTGACGCTGCAGCAAGTATTGCTTCTACAATCTTCACATAGCCGGTACATCGACAAATGTTGCCTTCAATAGCTTTTCTCACTTCTTCTTCAGTCGGTTTTGGGTTCACGTCCAGCAGAGCTTTAGCAGATATTATCATCCCCGGCGTGCAGAATCCACACTGAATTGCCCCTTTCTCAACAAAAGCCTCTTGTACTGGATGTAATTTGCCGTCCACTACCAGCCCTTCGATAGTAGTTATCTCTTTACCCTGAGCTTCGACGGCCAGTAATAAACAAGAACTGGCCGGTTTTCCATCTAAAAGGACAGTACATGTACCGCAATTGCCCTCGTCGCAGCTTCTCTTTGTTCCGGTTAATTCGAGGTCGTCTCTCAGTACCTCAAGTAGCGTTCTGTGATCATATATGTCTATTTCGTAAAGTTCGCCATTTACCTTTAACTCTATTTTTCTTTTCAAAGGGATACCTCCAATCAAGATTTAGCAGCTCGTGCCTTCTCCCAGGCCTGGCTTATTGCCCGCCGGGTCAGGACGCTCACCATTTCACTCCGGTAGTCGGCGGAGCTGCGAATGT
The DNA here is from genome assembly GCA_964596125.1 of uncultured Dehalococcoidales bacterium. Lineage (GTDB taxonomy): Bacteria > Chloroflexota > Dehalococcoidia > GIF9 > UBA5629 > CAZQRP01. Next base: position 129,173 of record CAZQRP010000004.1, read on the forward strand.
CGGATATCGGCCTGGCGGTCTCTGCTGCGGCCTGTGCCGCCCGGCCAATCAACGTTTCATCAAAGCTTTTTCCCTTTATGATGCTTTCCGCACTGCCGGCTCTCACCGGTGTCGGGGCAACAGCGCCAAGGGCTATGCATATATCCTGGCATACTCCTTTGGCAGAATCCAAAGTGACCATTGCTGCTACCCCTACTATGGCAAGGTCCAGGGCCCGACGCAAGGTATGCTTGATATATACTCCTCCACTGTTGACGGCGGGAGTGGACACCTGTATCTCCGCCAATAGCTCGCCATCATCGAGCACGGTTTCTTCCGGTCCAACGAAGAATTCAGTCAGCGGAATAATCCGTTCCCCCTTTGCATTAACCAGCTTCAGCTTTGCCCCCAGGGCCAGCAAAGGAGGAGCAGTATCTGCAGAGGGGACGGCATTGCACAGGTTCCCTCCTATCGTAGCGAGAGTTCGGATCTGCGGTGATGCCATCTGGTCGATTGCCTGTGCGAGAATATCGCATTGTTCTCTTATTAGCGGAGATATCTGCACGGCATGAAGAGTTGCCAAGGCACCGATTTTTATACCGCCAGTACCATCCCGCTCAATGTAGTCCAGATGAGGAATCTGTTTTACTCTTATCAGATACCGGGGCTTTATTTCCCTGTCTTTCATCTTTACAAGGAGATCAGTGCCTCCCGCAATAACTCTTGCCTGCTCCTTGTACTTTGTAAGTAAAGAGCATGCCTCCTGTAGTGTTCCAGGTTCAAGACATTCAAATTTTGGCAGCTGCATTGTCTTGCCCTCCTTCTTCTTTCAGAGCTTTAAGTATCTTCTGTGGCGTTATAGGAAAGTCTTTCACCCACACACCAGTAGCATTATGTATAGCGTTGGCTATAGCTCCATAGCCAGAAACGATAAAGCCCTCTCCAATCTCTTTGGCACCGAATGGACCGCCAGGTTCATTGGTAATGATGTGAATGGTCTCCATATTCGGCGAGTCAAGTGCAGTAGGCATCTTATAATTGGCAAACGAGGGATTAAGTACACTTCCTTTTTCAAAGTGGAGTTCTTCATATAATACCTCACCCTGAGCATTAGATACCGAGCCCTCGACCTGACCGGTAGCTGATAAAACGTTCAGAGGAAAGCCACAGTCATCTCCAAGCGTCATATTGAGTAGCTTCACCTGCCCGGTTTCCATATCCACCTCAACTTCGGCTACCTGGGCAGAGAAGCTGTAACCACCTGAAATATTCCCGTAAAAAGAGCGCCTCGGGTCCGGCCATTCGACGTTTGATGGATAGTAACTTGCTTTACCGATAATAATTCCTTTGACCGCAGAAACCTGTACTTGCCTGACTACATCGTAATAGGACAGCTTCTTCTCAGGGGACTTTTTCGAACACACCTGGTGGTCTTTGAATTCCATATCATCAACCTCTGTCTCCAGTTTTGGAGCAATCCCTTCTGCAAGCTGCCTTCTTACATCCTCCGCTGCCAGTTTAACCGCATTCCCCGCATACCAGGTAGTAGTACTGCCAACTGCGCCTGGTGTATAGGGACAATTTTCGGTGTCTCCGGCTACAACCGTTACTTCATCCAAACTTATTCCCAGGACTTCAGCTACAATCTGGCCTAAAATCGTGTTACAGCCTTGTCCCATATCCGCTGCACCGGTGAACAAGATGACTCCACCATCGGCATTAACTTTTATTATCGCTCCGGCGTCACTCAGAGAAGAATCCCTAATCCCACTGGGAAATCCACCACAGCCTATACCAATCCCGTAACCTTTCCCCCGATTTCTCTTTTCCTTCCAGCCGGCTTTTTGGGTGGCTTGCTCAATAGCTTCAGTAAATCCACAACTATTTATTCTGAATCCGTTAACAGTTACATCGCCCGAATGAAGCGCATTATGCAATCTTATTTCTACCGGGTCTATATTCAGTGCTTCAGCAATCATATCCAGTTGGCACTCGATAGCAAAATGGACCTGTGATTGACCATGCCCTCTTTTCGGCCCGCTCTGGCTCACATTTGTGTAAGCCCGGTACACATCCATTTTAAAATTGGGTATCCGGTAGGGAAGCATATGGGCCAGTCCATGATTGTAAGATGTTATCGCTCCTGCACCAATGTAAGCTCCACTTTCTACTTCCAACCTGCTGCTCTGTGCCACTATAGTGCCATCCTTTTTAACTCCGGTCTTGAGGTCAAGGACAACAGGGACACGGTGTAATCCACAGCTAATTTGCTCTTTCATCGTATACACGATTTTTACCGGCCGTCTACATTTTTTTGCTAGAAGAGCACCGGCAAGGTGAAGATCCTGTACCTGGTTTTTACCACCGAATCCTCCACCCATATGACCCTTGATAATTCGTACTTTACCCTCCGTCGTACCAAGTGCGCGGGCTAACTCACGCCTGAGCCGAAACGGTATCTGGACACCGGTCCACAGAGTATATTTGTCTGATGCTTCCCAGAGGGCTACACATACATAAGGTTCAAGAAAGCCATGTATTACAGGACAAGTATAGAACCGGTCCTCGCGTACATAGTCCGATTCCTCGAATCCCTTCTCCACATCCCCAAAGTTCCAGTGACGCTCAATGCAGATATTACGCTCAGCATCGTCATGGACCAGGGGAGCACCCTCTTTAGTAGCTTCCTCAAAACTGAAGACGGCCGGTAGCTGCTCATACTCTACAGATATTAAATCCAAAGCTTCTAGAGCTGTATCTTCATCGACTGCAGCTACTGCCGCCACCGTTTCCCCTATATAGCGTACCTTATCGCTGGCTATAGCTGGTCTATCCCTAGAACTCGTAATTCCGCCAATCGCTATACCAAGTGTATCTTTGCCTGTTATCACAGCTTTTACCCCAGGCATTTGCTCTGCTTTGCTAGAGTCAATACTCTTGATAATAGCATGGGGATATGGACTTCGAAGCAGCTTGCCGTACAGCATTCGAGGCAGCGTTATATCTGTAACATACTTAAGTTCACCGGTAGCTTTTTCCATAGCTTCTATTCTAGGGAAACCTTTACCTACGACTGAATACTCGTTCATTTTCTCACGCCTCATCTTTATTGGTTATTTTCCAGACTATAATCTCACTCTTATGCATAAAAAGAATAAGCTTCGACCTCTATGATATCTCTCGACTATAGTATCTGTTGACTCATTAGCTCCTTACCTCTATGTTAACACTTGGCAATGTTTGGCAGGCAATGGAAATACGTTAACGTAATAAGGAGAAAAATTAACCTAATAGCATAAGCATATGCAGTAGATTGCACTGGTCTATTAGATTAGTACCGGACTTACTATTTCCCTTTGTTTTTTCTTCGCTACACGAGGCTATAATCATACAACTTTTGATAGTATTTGTAAATACACTATTTTATATTGACACCGAGCTTTGCTTACCACAGAAATTTATTATTTCATTCAATATACGAATTGTCATTTTTACAGAATTATTAAGCACTATTATGATCAGGTATTCTTTTATAATACTTTGATCATTATATTTAATAACCTGTGCAGAAATGATACTATAAATCCGGGAAAAAGGAGGTACCTATGAAAATCAAGGCTAATGGCATTTCTATGAACTACGATATAAAGGGAAAAGGGGAAAACCTTGTCCTAATCCACGGCGCTGGTGATAACTGTAATATGTGGTATCATCAGATTCCCTTTTTTTCTCAAAGGTACCGTGTCATTACTTACGATATTAGAGGATTTGGCAAGAGTGAGAGCCCCGAAGGAAAAGAATATAGGTCATTATTTACTATAGACCTGTACGAATTGATGAAAGTAATAGGAGTACAAGAAGCCTATTTTCTTGGTTATTCATTGGGTGGTCGTATAGCCATTGAATTAGCAATTAATCATCCGAAAATGGTCAGGGCTCTCATGCTTGTCAATACTAATTTAGGCTTAACATCTCCCTCTCCTGAAACTGTAGAGCGGCGGAGGATGATTCTAGATTTACTTGACAAGGGAGATGCTGAAAAAGTAACCGAAATAATGACTACTTATTCCTTTTCGCCAGACTTTAAATCCAGAAATCCAGCTGAATTTAAAAAGTACATGAAGGTTAAATTGCAGAATGATATTTATGGATTTGCCAGATTAACACGATCACTAGGTACACCCGCGTCTCCTATTGAATTCAATAAAATTAAGTGCCCGGTGCTGATAGTTGTCGGGAAGTACGACCTTCTAATAGGGCAAGAGCATACCAAGCAAGCACAAGAAGCGATCTCTGGATCAAAGTTAGTAACTCTACCAACAGGTCATGCTGCTATGATTGAAATGCCAGATCTGTTTAACTCGACTATATTGGAATTCCTGTCTTCAGTAAAAGACTAATAACATAGGAATGCAAAATAGACTTTTACCAAGATCAAATCGGATAAGGCATAAACGGGGAGAAATAAATAATAAAATGGCAGGACAATCCGGATATGCTGGAAAAATTTTAAGGGTAGACCTCTCCTCAGGGAGTATAACTGATGCGCCAACAATGGATTATGCCAATAGGTTTCTTGGCGGGAGAGGTATTGCAGCTAGTATCTATTGGAAGGAGGTCTTACCAAATATCAAGCCCTTTGATGCGGAAAATCGACTGATACTTATTTCGGGACCTCTGGCAGGATTTACCAGATTGGCCGGATCGAGACTGCAGATTTGCGGGAAATCTCCCGCCACTTTTCCCGAAACATATTGCTACTCCAGTTTGGGGGGGATATGGGGATCCGAGCTTAAGTTCTCAGGTCATGACGGGCTCGTAATTCAAGGCAAGTCAGACAGACCTGTCTATCTTCTTATACAGGATGGAATAATTGAAATAAAAGATGCTTCAGCCCTGTGGGGAAGAAGTTCTGTAGATACGAGAGATATGCTCAAGAGAGAACTTGGGAACTCTGCAAGGGTTCTAGCCATCGGTCAGGCTGGCGAGAATATGGTTAGTTTCGCTACCGCACTTGCTGATGAAGACTCCAGTGCTTCGAGTGGCTTCGGAGCTATTATGGGCGCTAAAAGATTAAAGGCTATCGTGCTAATGGGCAGCCGCAAAGTAGTGGCAGCCAATCCGGAAAGGCTCAGGAAATTAACGGAATACCTCAGCAAATTCACCAGGGATACAAGTAAAACTCCTCCTACAATATTCAAGCCTCCGACCAAAAGACATGCCTGCTACGGGTGCATAGGTGGTTGCCTAAGGCAAATATTCGAAGCTAGTAATGGTGATAAAGGGAAATTCATGTGCCAGTCCAGTGCTTTCTACAGGCAACCAGCATTGGAATATTACGGAGAACCCACGGAAGTCCCATTTTATGCAAACCGGCTTTGTGATAAGTATGGACTTGATACCATGGTTATTGGACCAATGATTTTATGGTTATCTAGATGTGGACAAGAAGGTATATTAACAGACAAGAGGACAAATATTCCCATATCCAAATTTGGAAGTCTTGAATTTATCGAAAGTGTAGTAAAAATGATTTCGCTGAAGAAGGATTTTGGGAACATCCTCGCTTTAGGAATTAACAAGGCTGCAGATGTAGTTGGTGGCGGGTCAAAGGAGTTGATTGGTGACCTCGTTTATCCCAGGACCGGGCAAACTTATATGTATGATCCTCGAATGTATATTACTGCCGGACTATTCTATGCAACTGAACCACGACAGCCTATTCAGCACCTGCATGAAATAGCCATGCTTATGCTTCATTGGATTGAATGGTACAGAGGTACTGAAGACGCCTATGTATCCACCGATTTAATCCGAGCTATCGCAAACAGGTTCTGGGGCAGTGAAACTGCTGCAGATTTCTCGACCTATGATGGAAAAGCACTTGCAGCTAAGAAAATTCAAGACCGCGAATATGCAAAAGAATGCCTGATTCTTTGCGACTACGCTTGGCCATTTACACATATAAAACACTCTTTGGATCATATAGGTGATCCCACGATTGAAAGTGAAATTCTTTCAGCGGTAATTGGCAAAGAAGTTGATGAAGGCGAGCTGTATGAGATAGGTGAGAGGGCTTTCAACCTCCAGCGAGCCATACTTGCCAGGGAAGGCCATCGGGGCAGGGAAGCAGACAGTCTTCCAGAGTTCAGCTACACCATACCATTACAGTTCCAGACCCACAATCCTGAATGTCTCTTACCGGGGGAAGGTAGCAATGTAATAAGCCGAAAAGGAGCAGTAGTTGAAAGAGAAGAATTTGAAAAAATGAAAGACGAATATTATCTCCTCAGAGGTTGGGATGTCCTAAATGGCCTACAGACAATGACAAAGCTTCAACAACTTGGGCTTCAGGATGTAGCTGATGAATTGGGAAAAAGTGGGCTCGTAGTATAGGGCTTTATAAGATCATGTCAGCTAATGTTAGCATTCAACTGGCGGCACCTGGCAAATAGCTTACTATAGCCTTGTTATCACAAATTTAACCGTGCTTTCCGCTGATAAAGTAACAGTAAAATCACAATGCCTATCCCGACCACATCTGTTTGCCAACCAGGTATAAATAATGAAATTCCAGCAGCCAAAAATAGGACTCGCTGCCACCATTTGCAATCCGTCAGGAAATAGCCCTCAACACCAATGGCTAGAAAAAAGGCCCCCAATATGCTCGTAATAATAGCAATTACTATGTTAACAGGTGACCCTATCAGCAATAGTGCAGGTTTAAATATCAACACAAATGGTATCAGGTAACACACGATACCCAGCTTCATAGCCTGGAAGGCTGTCCTCCACATATTTGAGCCCGCTATTGAAGCAGCTACATACACAGCGGGGCAGAGTGGTGGAGTGAAAAACATAGATACGCCCATGTAGAATATAAACATGTGGGCGGCTAACATAGGTACACCCAGATCCACCATTGCCGGAGCTACCAGTATAGCCATAAGTATATAGGTAATGAGGATGGCAATTCCCATACCCATAATATAGATTGCTACTCCTGCCATGATAGCCAGAAGCCATAATCTACCGGCTGCTATATCCGTAAGCAATACAGAAAGGTTCAATCCCAGACCGGTCAGTGAAACCGATCCCATGATAATACCCACCAGAGCACAGATTGGAGCAATCATGATAATAGCCCGGCTCCCACCAGCGAGGGCGTTCAAAATACTCTTTGGCCCCATACGGGTCTCTTTTCTGAACCAGCTTATCACTACAACCAATATCATGGCGTACATTATTGACTCTAATGCGTCATACTCGAACACCATCAATAATACAGCTAGCAGGATGAGCGGTAACATAAATTGCCAACCATTTTTTAACGTCTTACTCAGTGATGGGATTCTATCTGAAGGCAGGCCAGCCAGTTTTAACTTAGCTGCTTCAAAGTCGAGCTGAAAATACAAGCAGATATAGTAGAGGACAGCCGGAAATATAGCAGCAATACAGATAGCACCATATGGAATACGAAGCATGTCAGACATAACGAATGCGGTTGCCGCCATAACTGGAGGTGTTAAAACACCTCCCGAAGAGGCAACGGTCTCCACTGCAGCGGCAAAATGATTCTTATAGCCCAGGTTTTTCATTAGCGGGATGGTAATGGCCCCGGTTACTCCCACATTGGCTGCAGGGCTTCCAGAAATTGTGCCAAAGAGAGCGCTACTTATTATCGCTACCTTAGCAGGCCCTCCTCGCAGGCGACCGGCTATCGCTAGAGCAAGATCGATAAAGAATCTGCTGCCTCCAGCCTGGTTGAGGAAAAAGCCAAAAGTAACGAAGAGTAGAATTACGGTACCGGCGAGCTCTGTAGCGAAGCCAAAGATCCCTGTATCATAAAGATACATATATGCCGCTAATTGCGGCATATCTAAAGGAACAGAGCCCAGCAGCCCGGGAAGTAAATACGCAAACTTAGCATGGAGGAAAAAAATTACCGCAAGGATTAAGACAGGCATTCCTACAGTGCGCCTAACAGCTTCAAATATGACGACAAGAAGAATGATGAATAATCCTATTTCAGTAGGTGTGGCCCATGATTTCCACACCATGATTATATCTGCATAGTTAACAGATATATATATAACGGGAGGTAGGGTAGCAAGGCAGAGGACAGCATCATACCATGGCAATTTATCCCTGGGAGCATTCTTCGTTGCCGGAACAAGTAAAAATACTAGAATTGAGACCAGAGCTAAGAATATAGCGGAAAATACTTGTGGATAAAATATTGCACGGAACCATAGTTCAACTATCTTGACTACAAATAAGAGCGAATACAGGGGCAAGGCCACACCGATTGTCTTCACCAGTATGGCCATTGCTCCTCTATATTGTCTGTACTGGACCTCTACTTGGGTATCTTTGTCAGCAATATGCTTCAATTAAGTTCAATCAATGAGATTCATCTCAGATTTCAATCAACGAACTATTGCACAATAACCAAAGCCGACTTTCCATTTCAGCATCTATTCAATATAAACGAATTTTAAAAACTAACCACTTATACTCGATTCATCTAGGGCTTTGCTAATTTCTCAATTTTCGCTATAAGTTCTTTTTGTTTGGCTTCAAGATTCTCGCTCCACAGGCCCTGTTCTTTCAAGTATTTAATTGCCCCAGGATGAAATGGTAAGAATACCTCCCTTGGTATGGCCCAGTCCTTACCCCACTCCTTGAACTCTGTACTTACCGTTTCTAACTCTTTGGCATGTTCTATTATAACCTTGACTACTTCGTAAGCTATTTCATCAGATAGATCGTCACGGCAAATCAGAATATTCTGGCCAGCATAGCTTGGTGTATCCTGATGTACACCAGAGAGATAATTGGGTGCTGTGATAGGATAGAGTGCTTCAGGTACCTCTCTTATCTGTTTTACCTTGTCTGGGGTAAGTGGGATAACTACAGCACCAGCCTTAGCATCTAGTTCCGCCATTTTAGCACCACCCAAGGACGTACCGACGGCTTCAACTTTCTTGGCAATTAAAGCCACTGTAGCGGCAGTTGTAGTAGGGAAAGGTATATCTTGAACATCCTTTTCTGGATCGAGACCATAGGCTTTCAGCAAATCCTTATTGAATACTGTGTTTGTCGGTTGAACTTGAACTGTCGCACACACTTTACGACCTTTTAGTTGCTCCATTGTCTTTATGCCTGTACCTTCGTGAGTAAGCCAGCCAAAGTAGAGATAGTTGCCTCCAATAAGCGTGCGAAGCTCAGGATAGGGCGCACCTGGTACCTCTGGATGGGTTGGCGAAGGCAAATTGTACACATTATGGTAAATGCTAAAAGAGGCTCCCGTGGCCAGTTGAACGTCTCCCTTGCGGAACATGTCATACCTGGCATCAGCGCGAGGGAAAGGCTGCACTATAGTTTTGAGATCGGTATACTGGTTAATCAGCTGGCTAAGACCCACCTGCGTTGCATAGACGCTGGTACCTGGCCTCAGGGAGAAGAAAACCAACCTTTCTGGTGCTTTGGGTGCAGGTGGTGGAGCAGGTGCTGGCGTTGGAGTAGGGGTTGGTGTCGGCGCTGGTGCTGGTTTAGGAGCACAGCTCAGAGCCAAGCTTATAACCATTACCACTATCACAATGGCAAATAGTATTCTTTTCATTTGTCCCTCCTCTGTACATAGATATGATTTCTAATGGCTAATGTATAACATTATGATATCTACTTTTGCTTTTGGTTCACATTTTTCCATCTCCTTATTATTCCTCTTTCTTTTCTGACGGTATTACTGCAGCAATCTATCGATAGCATTTATATCCATAATCAGCATTAATATTCGCCCTGTGAAACCAGACCGCAAATAACGGTCTCTCAATACCACTATATCTGAAATTCGTGAGCTATAATATCTCATGAATGTGACTGTGTCAAATAACCTCAGTATGCTCCCTTATTTTAATCGCCCAATTCCCTAAGAGCCTGGTCAAGAAACTTTGGTTCAAGCCAAGTTTCAATATTGAAGTCGTTTTTTATTAATCCATGCCGCCTCATAAACTCTTTATCTTCTCCCAATGCATTTATATTTTCTTCTGTAAACTCTGGAACCAGATGCATATGGAAATCCGATGAAAAGCCTTTAATTATCGCTTCTTCCGTCACACCAGCACTCTGTGCCATTACTTCGATTGCCTCACTCCGATGCGCTCGAGCCCACCTGCCAGCTTTAATTTGTACCATTAAGAACTGTTTCACTATATCAGGATACCTTTCCAGAATCTCGTCAGGTACAGTAGTTACACTTACACACAGGAAGCCAGGGTGCTGTCTGGTGTCAAATAGCATTCTGATTTTTCCTTCAATTAGCAGTTCACCTGCTTGATGAAAACTGGTATAAATAGCATCGACTTCCTTAGAAAAAAGAGCTTTACAAGACGGATGATATTTGGCGCTAAATTTCGCCTGAGCATCATGACAGGTTGGTGGAAGGTCATCACTACGCAATTTTATATCTACGTACTCCACACCATCATTCAAACCGCCAGTTTCAAACATTTTCAGAGTTGTGAGATAGGGTTCAGTAGGTATAAAATCTGCACCTCTGGGCATACCTTTCACCACAGCCAGCCTTTTGCCTTTCAGTTCTCTCATAGATTTAATGGATGAATCAGCTAGTACTGCTACCCCATGACAGTTATGATCTATCTCTATGCCTATAATTTTGAAGCGGGCACCGAGCGCTCTGGCAGCAATAGGTTGGGCTACCCCGCCATGTCTAAATAACCTTGGGTAGTCACCGGAGAGGACGTCCGGGCCAGCAGAGTGGTCTATCCAATTGAACTGAATATTCTGCTCTGAAAATTGCTCTGATAGAAAATTTTTACTTTCAACCAATGATAGACATCCGGGTAAAGGACAAGCGTTCCATAGAAATTGCTCCCGTTGATTATTTGGCTGTATCAACTTAACCCCCTTATTTATATATCATCATTAATTTTTTTATTATACAGGTTTAACTGTCAGAATATCATTTAAATTGTTAAGAATAACATACATACGATTCTAGCCATAGTCCTGACTATCTTTCAATTTTCGATATTTCCAAGCATACACCATATTATTTATAATGTGATTACAGCTTTTTGAAAATAGTCCGAAACGAAGCTAAAATCAAAATTTATCAACCTCGATTTAAACAAGAAGGTAGAACCAGATAACGATAAATTTATTGACAGCAATGGTACAATACAAAGATATCTTCAGTCCCACGTTAGCTCAACGCCAATAATCGGCAATAGTCAACTAAAGTAACAACAGGAGGTAAAGAATAATGGTAGAGCAATTTACATTACCATTAGAAGAGAGAGATAGGCGTTGGAAGAACGTTCGTGAAGCAATGAGGAATCGAGGCCTTGAAGCTTTGGTTGTTTGGGGAAACCTCACTTTCATGGGCAATCACAGCGAAAATATAAGGTACCTATCAAATATTGTAGCTGCCGGCTACCTGGTGTTTCCATTTAAAGGAGACCCAACTCTTATTAGTTACATAGGAAAGTCGGGAGGGGTCTGGGTGACCGATTGGCGAACTGGGCATCCGAGGTATTCCAAAGTAATATCCGAACGGCTCAGGGAACTGAATCTAGAAAATGCCAGAATAGGGATAGCCAGTATATCGGGGTATCAAGGTGAGATGGGATTTCCTTATACTGCCTACATGTCACTCACCAGCGAATTACCCAGAGCCCGTTTTGAAGATGCTAGCGGCCTCATTGAGGGAGTAAGAAGGATCAAAAGCGATGTTGAGATTAAGTGTTTTGAACTTGGTTGTGAAGTAGGAAATAAGGTACTCCAGGCTGTGAAGGATACTGCTAAAGCTGGTGTAAAGGACTATGAAGTAAGGGCTGTGATAAAAGATACCATATTTCGTAACGGTTGCGACCCTGATAGTATGGTTCATTATGCTTCAGGAAAGGAAATCGCTGCTGCACAACAACAAGGCTACTTACAGCCAGCGGGCTCAAAGATACTACAGCAAGGTGACGTCATACTTACCGAGTTTGACGCCAGTTATTTTGGATATATGGCACAGTATAATCAAACCTTTTCGATAGGACAACCAGATAAAGAATGGAGCAAGGTTTTCAATGTGGCCGCCGAGTCGTTCAACAATGGCTTGAAGATTTTGAAACCAGGTATTACTGCGGGAGAATTAGACGAAGCTTTACTGGCTCCTATAAGAAAATCTCCATATACATATAAAGACTGTGCCTACCATGGAGTTGGCCTGTCTGTGGAAGAACCAATGGGCTCCTTCCCGGCCCAGCCTGCATATGAGTTCAATAGTTCGCTGGTAATACAAGCGGGCATGGTAATCGAGCTCGAACCCCGTCTTTTCACGCAGGATAGAAAGAAGGGCGTAGCCCTTGGGTCCACTGTACTGGTAACTGAGACAGGTTGTAGATTGCTCGATAAGAAATGGAAACCCGAATTTATGGTAGCGTGACACCTCACCGGGATTTGTGATGAATGATCACTTTTGTAACGCACGGGGCATCTAACAGTTAAGAAGAGAAATAAAGTTTGATTGTGTTAAAATTAGATGGATACTTACAATTTAATAAGTCAATTTGCTTCGTTTTGATTTCCCGTCAGCCAATTCATCTATTGTTCTGATGGTACAAGCTTAAACTTAGTGAAGACGACTGAAAAGCGCTGTGCCCCACACTAAAGGGTAAGTTCTTTAATATTATTAGCATCTAGAAGGGAGATACATGCTCAATATTTTTGTATGTATCAAACAGGTACCCGACCCCGAGGCGCCAGCCTCAGCGTATGCTATCGACAGTGAAGCTAAACGGGTGAATTTGAGAGGTGTACCTCCTGTGTTGAATCCTTTTGACGAGAATGCACTTGAGGCGGCACTCCGCATCAAAGACATTCACGAGAGCAAGGTAAGTGTGATAAGTCTGAGGCAAAGTCTGGCAAAGCCAGTAATGAGGAAAGTCCTGGCTGCCGGCGCAGATGAGCTAGTCCTTCTGGAAGATAGTGTTTTCGAGGATTTAGATAGTTATACGACAGCTTCTATACTGGCTACTGCCATTATGAAAATGGGACCATACGACATCATCTTCACAGGAAGGCAGGCAGCAGATTCGGATGCTGGTGTCGTAGGCTCTGGTATTGCGGAGATTTTAGGTATTCCGAGCATCACTATTGCTCGCAAGGTGGAACTTAACGGCGGAAAGGTAAGAGTAGAGCGGCTACTATCAGACGGCTATGAAATAATTGAAGCAGCACTGCCTGCTCTGATTACTGTCAGCAACGAGCTAGGGGAACTGCGCTCTATAGGTATGAAAGAGCTAATCGCCGCCCAGAAGACGCCAATCACGACTCTGACAGCCCAAGAACTCGGTGGGGAATCTTACCTGAACAGGCAAACTCAATTGCTTAAGTTATTTGTCCCTAAGAGGGAAGGGCGATGTGAGATCATTACCGGTGAAACAGTAGAACAAGCCGGAGCGAATTTGGCCCTCAAACTCAGGGATGCTAATATAATTTAGCCATCGAATGCACCTCGAAAGGCATAACTATAAAGGGGATAAACATAGCTGAAAAGAGGAGTAGTAAAGCTTGAGAATGCTGACTACATAAAAGAGAGTGAAGCGGGCAAATGAGTCTTCACCCAAAAAATATTAGGAGGTACCACGATAATGGAAGATTTACAGGTAAAAATTTTAGGTATCAGCGCCAGTGGCCGCCACGCAAATACGGAGACGGCAGTGAAGGAGGCATTAAAAGCGACTGAAAGTGTCGGCTATGCAAAGACTGAGTATGTTTCTCTTGCCGACTATAAACTTGTGCCATGTGTCGGGTGTATGAAGTGTTTCGGCTGGCAACATCCGGCCGACGGAGGTTTGGAGTGCTACGAATTTAATGACGATAGTGGCATTTTACTCCGTAAAATGCTGGAATGCGACGGGCTTGTTTTCGGGGCGCCAGTATATGTGGTTGGTATCAATGCGCTTGCCAAGATTCTCATGGACAAGGCAAGTATGTTCGGTCCTATGTCTTTCACCAGGTACATTGGAGATATGAGACTTAAGCCCGTGGGCGTTATTGCGGTAGGCGGTGGAGATAGTGGGGGACAGGAAATCGTGGGCCTGGAGATACGGACGTGGGCTCACGCATTAGGTATGGTGACTGTAGGACCATGGCCTACCAGAGAAGATCCGAATCCTCAGTGCAGTACCTACGGTGCTTTTCCGACTACCACTGATGCAGTCAATGTATATGCTAAGGATGGTATTACCAAGGAAGCGACCAGGACTGTACCACCAACTCAAGGTTCAAGAAACATGAGATCGATAAGGAATACCGGAAGGCACGTAGCTCAAATGGCAATGATACTCAAGCTCGGGAAAAAGACGTTTAAAGAATCGGGACTTAAGGAGCTTGATTTAATTCCATTCCCCAGATATTCGGTAAAGCCGAAGCCCGGATCCTATATACAAAAACTCATCGATGACGGCACCGTAACCTATGTTACAAAAGAAAAAAGTACCCAATAAGGAATTCGACGAGACAATTCATTTGACTATATGAAATTCATTGGTAGAGATAATAAAGTAGAACAATAAATTCTATAATTGTTGTTTTCTATACCGTTGGTAGTATGTTACATAGAAAAACATGAAATTTTGCAGATAGGCAGAGAGAAATGGCTGAATTTGGCTTTCATAATAAAGCAATGGAACAATTATTCAATACATATATAGAACAAGGCTATTGGCAGCGTTCTTTTATCGATCACTGGGATAAAAACGCTGAGTCTTTTCCAGACAAAATCGCCCTCGTAGACTCCCGAAGAAGCATTTCATGGTCTCAAGTCAAGCTTCTTTCGGAAAGGCTCGCCATAGCGTTGCTGGAATTGGGGCTCAGAAGGGACGATGTTATCTCTGTCCAACTGCCATGGTCTATTGAATCGTGTTTAATTCGCGCTGCACATGAAAAAGCTGGCATTATCGAACTGGAATTGGCACCAACGTTACGACATCAGGAGATGAAATACCATCTTCAAAATACCGAAGCGAAAGCAGTAATCATACCCTGGAAATATAGAAATTTTGACTATTATAGTATGATCGAGGAAATTCGACCCGATTTACCTTATTTAGAACATATTATAATAGCTGGAGAGCTGCCTTCGGAGAATTTAATTTCGCTGGACAGGATGCTTGAACAGCCAGTTGAGCAAAAATACCCTGCATCCTATTTAAGAAAAACGAGACATACACCGTTTGAGCTGAGCTACCTCAGGCATACTACTGGAACAACAGGCCTTCCCAAACTTGTCATGACTAACGCTGCCGGCCTCGAATGGGGCGGAAGAGCACACCTATGGGAGACAGGAGAGAAGATAGATTCTGATTCTGTTCTTGGCATTATCTGTCCAGCCATTACAGGACCTAATTATTTCATGTTTTATTCAAGTGCGTTAGTTGCACCTAAAATAGTCTTGCTGGAACATTTTCGCCCCGAGAGTGCACTTGAATTGATTGAAAGAGAACACGTCAATGTTATTGGAGTTGTCCCAACGCAACTTGCCATGATGATTCAGCATCCTAATTTTCAAAAATATAATCTTAATTCATTACGTTTCATCATATGTACTGGGGCCAGCCTGAATTATTCTTTAGCCTTTGAAGCAGAGAATAAATTCGGATGTCCTATTGTCCAGCACTATGGCTCTATGGAATGCGGTATCGTTGCTGTCATGCAACACTATAGTGAACCACAGGCACAACGTCTCCTAACTGTGGGAAAACCATCTAAAGCAGTTCAAATAAAATTAGTTGATAAACAAGGTAAGACTGTAAAAAGAGGAGAAGCTGGAACAATTATGGCCAAGAGCCCGTGCATGGGTTTTGGCTATTATAAAGATTCCGCTGCCTCTGCTAAGACATGGACTAGAGATGCCTGGTGTAATATGGGTGATTTGGGACAGTTTGATAACAATGGGAATCTCGTTTTGGTAGGGAGGGAGAAAGAAATTATTATTCGCGGCGGGCAAAATATTTTCCCACTGGAAGTCGAAAACCTGCTCCTCACCAATCCTAAAATATCGCAGGTAGCTATCGTTGCCATGCCAGACCTGGTAATGGGGGAAAAAGCCTGCGCATTTATAGTGTTACGGAAGGGAGAGCATTTTGATTTCGAAGAAATGGTTAATTACCTGAAAGAAAAGAAAATAGCTCTCTATAAAATACCGGAAAGGCTGGAGCTTGTCGACAAGATGCCATTGGCCGGGGAGACAAAGATTGACAAGAAGGCACTCCAGAAGAACCTTGTCCAGAGCCTGTAGTGAAAGTTCACATGAATTTGGTTGTTTTATAGCATTGCTATATTAGTTCAAATTGTTTGTGTATCCTTCAGGTCAATAACTTTTAAGGAAGGTTTACTATGCGAAATTTTATTCAAAAAACAGAAGAAATGGACGAACTGGTAGAAATAAAGGGCGCCCACTGGAAGGAAGAAATTGGAATACTTCGTTTTATCGTACGCAAAGGTGATCTCGATTGCCCCGCAATATTATTTGACGATATTGTAGACTATCCATCAGGGTACCGTGTGTTGTGCGGAGCACCGAATTCGCTCAGACGCCTTGCTATGATACTTGGATTTGAACATGATAATAATAATCCGAGCACATATCTCGATTTTATCAGAAAGGAAAAGGACAGACTTAAAAATTTAAAAGGTATTCCACCAAAAACTGTGAAAACCGGCCCGGTTTTAGAAAACGTACACAAAGGGAAGGATATCGATCTGTTTAAGTTTCCAGCGCCAAAATGGCAGGGTGGGGATGGTGGAAGATATATCGGGACAATGGACTCGATTATCAGTCGTGACCCAGAGGAAGAATGGATAAACATCGGCACATACAGGACCATGATCAGGGATAAATCAAGCCTTTTGACCTTTGTTGACATTGCTAAGCATTTTGATCTTCACAGGAAAAGATGGTTTGAGCAGGGGAAAGACATGCCGGTGGTCCTGGTTTTCGGTGCTGATCCTTTATTTCCGGTTATCTCCGGAGTCGAGTTCCCGTGGGGTATGTCAGAACTGGACGTTATCGGGGGATTTAAAGGAAAACCGATAGAAGTTATCCGGGGTGAAGTTACAGGATTGCCGTTTCCGGCTGATGCCGAAATAGTTGTCGAGGGCTTCGTCTCTCATACTGAAAGGGATACTGAGGGACCTTTTGCTGAGTTTACCGGTTACTATGGTAGTGGTACGCACTCAGAGCCGGTCATAAAAGTTGAGGCTGTATATCATAGAAACGACCCGATAATACATGGACTGCTTACCAATGGCCGACCACCTAGAGATAGAGTTGGCAGAAGAATAGATTATCGAACGTTTTTAAGGAGTGCACAAATATGGCATCAGCTTGAGTTAATCGGCATTCCTGATATCAGGGGTGTCTATTGTCATCCCGCCGGTGGAGCAAGAATGTGGATTGTCGTTTCACTAAAACAGAGATATGTGGGACATGCCAAACAGGCACTTGCCGTAGCATCTCAAATGCACACAGGTGCATTCATGGGCAGATATGTAATTGTGGTTGATGAGGACGTTGACCCGACCTATGATTATGATGTTATATGGGCAATATCAACAAGATCAGACCCAGCGGAGAATATTGATTTTCTTAGAAGGTCATGGAGCGGAATGCTTGATCCATTCTTATCAATACAATCAAAAGAATTTTGCCATAACTCAAGAGCCCTTATCGATGCCTGTATACCCTTCGAAAGAAAGAGCGAATTTGCGGCAGCGGCCCGGTTTGACCGCGATATGATCAAGAATCTCAGGGAAAGATACCGCCAATATACCACCAAGAGTTAGTTATCATTACATAGATAGTGAGGGGGGACAGTAAGCTAGATGCGTAAAAGTCTCCTTGCATTCCCTTCACATATGTTATATTTATCCAGGTCGGGAATAGTCATTTGGTCCGTAGAGGCTATTTTCTTCTCGACACCAAATAGAAAATCGGTCGCAAACACCATATGCTCCCCACCAAAGAAAGGATAGGCAGCCATCAGTGCCGGTGTAGAATAGCCGCTCATCGCGGTATCAGCATAAAACATTTTAAAATATTCCATTGGTGGCCGGCTCAAGCTTACAATGACGCCAGCAGATTCGTTCAACTGTTGTACGCCTACTCCGGCCAGCCTGCCGGAGAAAAAGGGTACCATGCCCCCACAGTGGTGGGTTATGATTTTAAGAGAGGGATATTTTTCCAGAATACCACTAAACACTAGCCGTACCATGGCAACTGTAGTTTCGTAGGGCCACCCGACTGTCTGAAATATACGGTATTTTGAGCTGGTTTCGCCTTTATAATCTGGAATATTCGCTTCTCTTGACGGATGAATCCAGATTGGTAAGTCATATTTCACCATCATCTCATAGAGTGGAAAGAACTCAGGAGAATCCAGTGGCTTATCATTGCATGGTGTGTATATCTGTATACCCTTAAAGTTAAGTGTTTCCATGGCTCTTTCAGCTTCCCTGAGCGCATTATCCATGTTATTCATGGGCAGACAGGCAACTCCAGCTACAAAGTGATCGGGGTACTTGGCTATTAGTTCTGCAATGCCGTCATTAGCCAGTCTGGCTAATTCCAAGGCATCAGCGGTCGGTGCAACCGCCTCTACCGGAGGAGTCACAAGAGTTATAACCTCTCGAAATCCTTCATACTTCTCTAAAGTTTTAAACCTGAGATCCATATCAAATATGGTCGGTATAGCATTATGGTGCCTCTCCAGGTCTTCTGTAAAAATGTTTCGTTGCGCCTTCCGATAGAGTGCCTTCCTGTAGTTATCAGGAAGGAGATGCGTGAACATATTTATCTTATGGAAAGGTTTATCCACATTTCACCCCCGTTACTATTATACTTACAATGCTATCATAAGGATGTTGTTAAAAGACAAACTCGTTAAGACCGAACCTTACTGGCGTATAGATGAGTTCTTCTCCATTAATAGAGTATCTGATTCCTAAGGTAATCTTGTTATCTGAAACACCACTGGATTTTCCGCATCGGGGCAGGCAGATGTTGTTACATGCGGATTTTTTTTATATGGAAACACACCGCCATATCGTAATATGCGTATCTTATCTAACATAGAACACAATGCGGTTGCGCATATACCAGGCTCAGGTGTCTTCGCAGCTATAATCCATGTATCGCCTACCTTATGTCCACACACGCACCTCCCCGTTTGCGATATCACTT
Organism: uncultured Dehalococcoidales bacterium; assembly: GCA_964596125.1. Taxonomy (GTDB): domain Bacteria; phylum Chloroflexota; class Dehalococcoidia; order GIF9; family UBA5629; genus CAZQRP01. Next base: position 148,416 of record CAZQRP010000004.1, read on the forward strand.
TTACTTCAATAGGCTTCCGTACGTCGTCCATATATTCTCCTTTCAATTGATCACACAAATTTATACCATATCCAGAAGCTGTTTAGCAATTATTAGCTTTAACAGGGTTACAGTAACGGATTTGTTGGTCCCTCGATTGACAATCCCATTTGAGAGCGTATGCATACAGTGGCCGGAATGGAACGGTGAACTGGCTAACTCCCCACTTCCTAAACCAGCTCCTGAGGAGTCACGCTCAGCGCCCGCGAAGGACATTGCTCCACACAAACACGGCAGCCCGAGCAGAGTTGTTCATCAAAAACAAGCGCCAGACCATCATCTCCCAGGACGAAAACGCCTTTTTCACAGACATCTACACAGGTACCACATCCTGTACACATAGATGGATTGGCTCTCACTTCATAGGGGCTGAAGGTGAAGCGACTGACGCTCACTGTTATGGTGTTTCTCCTTTCTCCCGGACAAACGATAGCGAAACAAATAATGTTGCAGTTATCGTATCATGTTTATCTACAAAATTAGAGGAGAGACATCCCGAAAAGACCTGCTCTCCCCAATGTCATCATGTTATAAACTATGTCACTACCAAGCCGCTATAAACCTCTCTCTGCCGCTTGAACCGGTCAACCACCTCCCGTACTTAGCCGACCTGAAAATGCCCGGACCGGTGACATTTCTGGCTCTATAACCTGTCTCTTTAAGTCAGTCTACTTTGGCTCCCCCGTAGGATATACTTTACATAGCAGGCCGCGTGCAGTCCAGTTGCCGCACAGCGGATCCAGCGTCTCAGGATCATCCAGGGTCAGTACGTTGGCATTTGACTCCCAGACACCATGCAGGAACGGTTCCTCACCAGGCATCTCGGGATACCACCAGCTCGCCTGTATATTGATAACCTGTGGGTCAATAGTGAACGACAACTTGGCCTTCTGACGTATCCGTCCCCGCTTTGTCTCGATCCAGCACCAGTCACTATCTCTGATACCCAGGTCACGTGCCGTATCAGGATGAATCAACATCGTGGGCCACGGCCACATTTCCCTTGTGCCGATTCCTGGCTGACGATGCTCCGAGTGGAACATGGGAACAAACCGGCCGCCAGTTATAAGCATGAGCGGATACTCTTTCGCCAGTTCGGGATCACTGACCGGGCTCTCCACCGGCTCTTCATAGTAAGGCAAGGGCTCATAATCGAGTTCCTCGAAGATGCTGGAGTAGATCTCAACACGCCGGGATGGAGTGGCGAAACCGTGCAATTTGCCGGTCTCAGGTATGATTCTCTTATGCTTCTCGAAGTTCAGATCGCCAAAGAGCCATGGATGCTGAGTGAAGTCCTCATATGTCACACCAAGACGTCCGATGCGGTAAGATATCACATCTTCATATGTCTCCCAGGGCCAATCATTCTCCTGCCCCAGGCGCATGCCCAGTTTCCGGAAGAAGTCATAGTCCATATGCCTATCATGCTCAGGCTGTACAGCACGCACACCGCCGACGGCGATATCAGCGCCGTCTTCTATTGTGGAAAGCATAGGCCGCTCCATCCAGTCGGCTGCCGGTAGCACATAGTCGGCAAGTTGAGCCGTAGGCGTCATCCAGTACTCCAGGACTACCAGCAAATCGAGGCTCTTTAACGCCTCATAGACCAGCTTAGTATTGCCTGCCCATATCATCGGATTACTGCCCCAGGCAATCATGGCTCTGATAGGATATGGCTCGCCCGACAGCATGGCCCGCCAGATCAGCGGCGCTGAACAGGCCAACTGATGGACCTGAGGTCTGGGGATTTTCCATACCTCCTCGTATGGCTTCGCGGTCACCTCATAGCCAGGCCAGCACATGAGCCTGGTGAAATCATTACCAATCATCTTCTTTCGCGTCTCAGGTGCACACCGGTCTGCCAGCTCCAGTTCGCACTCACGTACCAGCATCTTACCATCAATGAACGGGCCGGGACCGGCAAGGTATTCACCGCCTATGATATCGATATTGCCGGTGAGGAAGCGCAGGATCGACCGGACAAAAGTGCAGGATGTGGCGTTTCGTCCGACCATATCACCACCACCCACACCCCAGAGAATCGTGCCCGGGCGATTGGTAGCATATATACGGGCTGCCTCCCGGATCTTATGTGCGGGGACCCAGGTAATCTCGGCGACCTTCTCAGGAGGATATTGATCCACAAGTTCTTTAAGCAATGTCCATACTGTCTTGCACTTGACCTTCTTCCCATCAGCCATCGCGACATCATATTCACCAGCCAGTGCCAGTTTTCCGACCTTTTCCCGGTACTCAACCGACTTTGAGAGCCACGCTACCGGCTTTTTCGCCTCGGTATCCCAGACAACAAAGTTATCCCGGCTGCCATTCTTCGCTACATCAGCCTCACGCAGGATCTTGCGTGTGTCCATCCGCACCAGGAAAGGCGCATTGCTCCAGGTCTCTATGAACTCCCGGTCATAGATCTCTTCATTCATGATAACGTTCATCCAGCCCAATCCCATAGCGGTATCGGTCCCGGGGCGGATCTCTAGCCACACGTCTGAGTATCGGACTATATCTGTTGCTACAGGATCGATGGTGATAATCTTGGGTGGTGTCTCCTGTTTCAATGCAGCGGACATACGGCGCCACACAGGTGCTTTTGGACTGTAGGACTCATGGGGGTCTTTACCCCATACAACGATACAGCGAGACTTGGTCATGGTAGGAGGTGCTGCCAGCTCAACTTGCCAGCCGCAGAGTGCCATATTGACCACGTATATCCAGGCCCAACAGATATTACCGGGATCGGCCAGATTCTGTGGATTTCCAAAAAGGTTTAAGAACCGGCTTCGCGCCCACAGGTGGTCAGAGCGGTATGTCCCTTCAGCCACAGACAGGGTCTCAGGGCCGTATTTTGCCTTGAGCTCCTTCAATTTCTCTGCGATCTCATCCAGCGCCTGGTCGTAAGGTATCTTCTCCCACTTATTCTCACCGCGCTTGCCCTTCCGTCTTAAGGCATAATTGACACGGTCGGGATGATAGTGAAACTTGATAGCAAACTTGCCATCGGGCCCGAGACGCTCGCAGAGCACAGTATGCCGTTCCCTATCAGCCCTGATCCTGACAATCTTACCATCCTGTACATGTACCAGCACACCGCAGTTCTGATGGCAAAAGAAACAAGCAGAACGCTTGACTTCAATGTTCTCCATTCCCTCCTGTTCACTCATGGTTATTCCTCCTTAATGAAAGTCCTGCTTCGATACACACTCTGCCCTATCAAGTAGCAGGAAAAGTGCATAAAACTAATTATTAGACCTGATACATACCTATTAAATGAATTACTATACTTTTTTAATCTGGCTGTTGAAGGCAAGTTTGAGCGTTATAGCTCACCCAATGATAATACGAATAGAAGTCTAGCAAATGGTATTTATAATGTCAATGTATATCGCCTGCCACAAATTCGAGAGTGCTTACTACAGTACTATTGTTTGTACTATAGTATCCAACCAACCCTGACAGGAAATATGCCATAACACCCTACCGCTGGAACGGGTCAGCCTCTTCCATCCGTGACACTCCACCGGCTATAGCAATGGCGGCAAATAAATCTTGGCTCGTTCGTCAGGGATGGCTTTTTTCCCGAGCTCTTCCAGCCCTTCAACCATCGATGATAATTTGCCTACCGGTATCCCCATGAACATCAGGTCATCGCTCACATCTGTACTGCCACGGCAGCCATAGCATCCCAGCGAAATATTTATCTCGCCGGTAGTGAAAGGAAAAAGTGTCGTTTCTACACACTGTGCATTATATCCGCTCACCTTGAAAGTAAATCTCTTTCCTGTATAGAACGATGATGCCATGCACAGCCACATCATGCTCTCTGGCGGAGCCATTATCACCACCACATCGGGCTTCACAACCGCCTTTTCCAGCGGCGTTACCAGGGTGGCCTGCATCGACCGATCCGGGAGGCGGGGACGTTCGGCAATCATCTGTCGCGCCGCTTCAATAGAAGCCAGTTTACCGAACTTTATATATAGTTCTCCACTGGCGAGTTTGGGCGGGATCCCGGTCAGGCCAAGGATACTGGTACCGTCGGGGCAAGCATGAGCCTTTGGCGGCATCAGCAGGGTCTTGCCACGGCGGGCTGCCATCAGCGACTGGCAGTAGCGCAGCTTCACAGCAGACACCGGTAAGGGAGGTAAAGGCATACCTTGAGGAACAAGAGTCACGGCAACAGGCTTCCAGCGCAGGCCTAGGACCTTCTCCATTGACACAGATAATGCGGCATAGCTGGCAAGCTCATCTGTGCTGAGAGGAGTAAAAGACGAGTCGGGCTCACCCGGGCTGACGGCTGCTACCTCGTGAGCATCTTCCAGGACTCGTATAGCTCCACGAGGGCACTGTCCCGCACATACGTCGCATGCACAGCAGTCTTCGCTATGTACAACAGAAGAGACCTTTCGCTTGTTTTTTCCCCTCAGACATAAAACCGATGTCGGGCAAAAATCTACACAGGTACCACAACCAATACATCGCTCCATATCGATTTCAATACTGATCATCGATATTCCCCCTCGGATCATGTTCGTCATCGGTTGCAGTACGCACTACCAGGCCCATTTGCTGTATCCAGTCCATAGTCCGCCTGGGTACAGTTATACCCGGCTGGGAATAACTGGCATATGCCATTGCATGAATCAAAGACATTGCATGCGCCAGGTCTTGCGGGTGGTCTATATCTGCCAGGGTCTCCAGTAACGCCACCGGTATCTGCCTGGCAGCAGCAACGCTGATGATAGCCTCCAGAGCAGCAATACCCTGCATATTATAAAATACACCGGTAAAATCCATTGAGGCATCTGCTGTCAGTCCAACCAGCGACACACCCCCTTCCTGGCATGGTGCTAATACCATCGCACCCTTATCCGATTGCGTACCTATGTAGTCAAGCCAGCGGAAAGCTCGTTGAATAAATTCCGGTGAGATTGTGGGCAGGTCACCGCCGATACAGACTACTGAGTAATATCCCATATTAAAAAGCTGCTGGTAGTGGTCATTGAAGTGTTCATCAAAACTACTTCCCCGATCAATTATATAGCGAATATCATCCGCGTTCGGAAACTCTACTTTAAAAATTGCCTGGAGCTTTGGCTTCTCGCTTTCAGGTGTGCAGGAAATTAAGAAATCCCATTCATCTGTGCTTTTATCATTGGCTGCCGTCTGACGGCACATTTCCAGTGCCTGGAATGCGACTGTGGCTACATCGAGCATCATCGCCTGATACAGGTTTGCAGCTTCATGCTCGGTTAATGAGCCACCATGCTTTTTAGTCAGGCGTGTCTTGGTAGTACCCGCCTGCGGTGACTTGGTAAACAATACCAGAGCATGCTTTCTTATGTTCACTTATTATCCTTGATACCTATAATAGAATAGACAGCAAAAACAATGCCACTTTAAAGAATTCTTGAGAAGCTGAATCATACAACTATCTGAACTCCCCCCTCATATCATAGGAACCAGGGCAAGCTGCCGGAATATAAATCATCGGCTTGGGCAGACACACAGCCCGATCAGAACAGGACTCACATTCCGCCCGCTGTGAAGCAGACACCGCATTCCAGGCCGTGTGAGAAAATCCCATCCCCTGGTAAAATGCTACCGCTTCATCGCGTGCCACCAGTGCAGTGGGTCTATCATCAGGTAGTATAGCATTCAGAATAAGTTTCCCCATACCACGCCCCTGATATGGCTTAGCAGTAACCAGCGGTCGCAGCATCATTATATGACCGTGGTCCTCCAGCCGGCCACACCCGGCGATTGTCTCCTCATCAACTGCCAGTGTATAAGCACCCGGTGGATCGACATAGTCCATCCCGGCATTCGCCAATAAGGTTATAAGCGCATCACGATCGTTCACAGTAGCTGCCCGTACCACTATCACTCCACTGCTCCATTAACCTTGTATACCTTGCAGCGCAACGTGCGATAGCTCCATTGCCCCAGTATCGGATCGCATATCTCCACATCTGCACTGGTCAGCAGATTCGCATTTGAATCCCATACACCTCCCAATAAAGGTTCTTCCGGTGATTGCTCCGGGTACCACCAGCCGTACTCTACACTCACGATACCCGGCAGCATTTTCACAAATCCCACAGTATGCTGAATACGGCCTTCAGATGTTTCGATCCAGACGCGTTCACCCTCCCGCAGACCTAACAGAGTGGCGGTAGCAGCGTCCATCTCCACGATAGGTTCCGGTCGTATGCGGCGCAGGCTTTCTATCTGGCGGAACTCAGATGCATAATAGGGTTGATGGCGGACACCTGTGATAAGTTTGAGGGGATAACCGGCCGGTCCATCGTTAAAATCCTCATAGACAGGCAAGGGATCATAGCCCAGTTCTGCCAACAAGGTAGAGTACAGTTCAACCTTGCCACTGGGTGTAGCAAAGCCGCTGGCATTATATTTTTGATAAGCGCGGAGGGGCGAATAAAGCCCCGTAGAACAGAACCGGTCCCAGGTCAAGCCTGCGGGGGTAAAGATTTCATCCAGGGCTTCTTCTATGGTTTCCCAGGGCCAGTACTGGCCCTGCCCGCAGCGCCGTCCCAGGCTGCACCAGAAGTCGAAGGCAGGTCTGCGCTCGTAAAGCGGGGGCAGCGCTGCCGCGCCTCCATAGGCGATATTGCTTACTCCAGCGTTGGTTTGCAGCATCGGCTGCTCTAAACCTCCAGCCATGGGCAACACATAATCGGCAAGCATAGCCGTAGGTGACATGAACAATTCCAGCACCACCAGCAGGTCCAGACCTTTCAATGCTTTATACACCAGTCCGGTATCGGCCTGTGAGAGCATTGGATTACTTGCCAGTACTATCAAAGCACGGATGGGATAGGGCTCCGCGGTGACCATTGCCTGCCATACCAGGTGTGGGTGCGCCGAGGTAAGATAGCGAGACGGCAGTTTCTTGCCATGGTTCTGCGTAAGTTTAGCCAGCCTTTCATAGCCATCATACGTCTGCAGGCGAAACCGGTCTATGCCAAGTTTTTTCTCCCTCTGCGCTGGTGGGAGCAACTCACTCAACTCGAGTTTTATCTCCGGCACAAAATCAGGCATTTCACACAGGTGACAGGCGCCACGTTCATCCAGGTTACCGGTGATGGCCCGTAAAATTGCCAGTGAACGAAGTGTCTGGGTGCAGTTGCGCCCGCTCTGGTCAATACCCAATCCGCTGATTATTGTCGCTGGTTTAAGGGTAGCATAGCTGCGTGCCACCTCAGCAATCGTCGTGCCGGGGATGCCGGTGATACCAGCCATCTCATGGGGCGAATAGGCCGTTACCCGATCGCGTAATTGCTCGAAACCACAGCACCAATCGCGTACAAAATCATGGTCGTACAATCCCTCTTCGATAATGACATGCAGCATTGCCAGCGCCAGTGCGCCATCGCTTCCAGGTCTAACAGGCAGCCATGTGCTGGCCCTGGCGGCAGTGCCGGTGCGGCGCGGGTCGATGACTATAAGCCGGCCTCCGGCTTTACTGTACTGCATAATAGCCTGCCAGAATAAAGAATTGTCGGAAACTGCGGGATTGATACCCCATAAAATAGCACAAGCGGTACGATCCGGGTCCAGCTCAGGCTCAATAGGCCAGCCAAAGGTAATGCTGTGAACCCATATGGCGGGATTCCAGCAAATATGCCCAACGCCGACATTATTAGGACTTCCGAAAAGGTTCAAAAACCGGTGCAGCGGCCAGTACATGAGGCGGGGAGCACCGATGCTGGTTGCCAGCATTTCAGGGCCGTAGCGGGCTTTCAGATTTTCCAACCGGCTGGCGATATCATCCAGCGCCTCATCCCAGGTAATGCGCTGCCATTGTCCCGAACCACGTTCCCCCACGCGTCTCAGGGGATAATTTATTCGCCCTTTGTGATCGAGGATTTCGACATTGCTGGAAAAACGGCGGCACCTGCGCATAACAGGGACAGAATAGGGATAACGAGAGGGGTCCGGTTCTACCTTCAGCAAAGCGCCGCTCTCATCAAAGTGTGCTACGAGGCCACACAGATAACCACAGAGGCTGCAGTTGGACTTACGGGCAATCAATTGTAGATATCCTCCTTTGTCCCAGGGGATACAAACGCTGACCATTAACATCTGTCAGGTGATAGGTGCAGAACGGGATCGAGCGCCCATCGGTAGTGACAACGGTCATACTACAATCCCGTACGCGGCTCAGGTCAATGGTCCATGCGTCCATATAGCCCATAATGAGCACCGAAAGCGCGCCTGATGAATCTCTGTCAGGAGCTGTCTGTGACAGTATGTCAGCAAAGATCGAGCCCTGCGGGCTTTTGCTATTGAAATAAGCACGATATGTGTTCTCATCGATATATCTTGTGAAAGGCAGGTAGTCGTCATTATCGCCCAGCAAATAGGTAGCACATGAACACAGAGGGTGTGAACATCCCAGCGGCCAAAAATCCCGCACCGCGATGCGACCACCGGTCTGCTCCGCCACCAGGCCTGCAATATCTCCCGAAGAAAGACGTCCAGGGGACTGGATATCGAAGCGCCCTGACTCGAAAGCCGGCTGTAGTGCCAGGCCGCAAATCACATCCAGATTATTCATGGCAAAGGTAATCAGGCCGCCTAACTGCTGTTCATTGATTCCCTTGACAATGGTTGCTGCCAGTACAACCCGCACACCCTCCGCCCGGCAATTTTCAATAGCCTGTAGCTTGTCTGCGAGTACATCAGCGCCCCGCAGCTTTTGCGATACTTCCGGTGTCAATCCATCAAATTGCAGGTACACACCGCTCAACCCGGCCTCTTTTAAAGCATGCAGGTAGTTCCGGTCACGGGCGATAACCAGCCCATTAGTATTCACTTCTATTGCCGTAAAACCGGCCCGTCTCCCCAGTGCGATGATATCCGGAAGATCGGCACGGACAGTCGGTTCACCGCCGGTGAGCTGGATCGAGGTTTCTGTCCCATCGACACGCCGGACTGAGTCGAATATCCCGGCGATAGTTTCAGGTGCCGGATCGGGCGGAGCATCACCAGATGAAATAAAACAAACAGGACAGATAAGGTTACAACGCCAGGTTACTTCAATTTCGGCCAGGGTTGTCTGTCGCCGGTGGCCGGGACACAGCCCACAATCACGTGGGCAGCCGTCCACTTTTTCCGTCTGCGGTTTACGTGATACGGGAGAGAAGCTAAATCTGGTAAACCATCGATAGTAATCTACATCCGGCCACAGATACACGTCAAATTCACCGTGCTCTGGACAGGCTTTGTACAGATAGACCTGTCCCTCTTTGCTGTAAATCGTGGCGGGGATAGTCTCCAGGCAATACGGGCACAGGCTCTGTGTCTCTCCAATAACATCGGCTAGACTATGTCCGGGCATCATCCATACCCCACACTACTCTACTGGTCCATATTATAGACAATATTCTCATCCAATTCGCTTTACTATCGACGATTTCAGAAATAGTATATCCTGACTTCATCAGTTACCTGTGATGAGGAATCTGTACAGGCTATACAGCAAACGAAACAACTGTCAGCATTGAAATAATAACCGGTATTTTAAAATGTGCTTTGTGCCGGTGTGTGCAGGGTCCTGAGATTAACGTTTAGAACATGCTACCCTGAGCCACAGCATAATAACCAGTTCCCGTATCGCGGACAGGGCTTCTGTATGTTCTGCAGCATTTCACGAGCTTCTCAAGCCGGGCTACCTTCTCCTCTCACTACCTGTACTGACCTGGTGGGCATTATACCAGGCCGGTCCCATCACGCTGGGCGACGGGCCTTCTCGCAGACTATACCCTGCCTGACGCAGGAGTTCCTGGCACCGGCCTATCGACATTCCGCGGCTTTTTTCCGTTTCCCTGTTCTCATCACGCGGATTCGTGCCCATCTCAGCCCACAGCAGGTTAGCTCCTGCCAGTATTGACGGGGTATTAGGCTCATGAGTGCAGTGCGCTACGACAGTATCGCCCATCACTAATCTGGTAACAGCCACCGTACGTGCCAGATACCAGTGCGTCACCTCACCGAAGTGCGCCAGCGCCGTTCCGGGCACACCCACTCTATGCGCTGCGCCGCTAAAAGCTACCCCGAGTTCCCGCCCCCGAAACATGAGCTCTACCTGTTGCTCAATGCTGTGCTCCGGACCGAGAGGCTCCACACAGAAATTCAATGCCAGTCCGGCACCACGTGCCGCCTCGATAGTCGCCAGCCGTTTTTCGACCGGAAGGAATGTATCTTCCCCTTCTTTAAGCCGCACCGCATGATAAACGGCATAAAAGCCGGTTTCGACCAGGGCCCGGGCCTCATCATTGCCAAAGTCAGGGATATTGGCGACCAGCGGCATCTCAGGCGATAAGGCTTTACGTACAGCATAGCCAATATCGATAAATTTATCGAACTTATAGTTACAGGTGGTCATCAAGTAGACAGCATTGGCCTCTTGTCTCTCACATTCCAGTGCTGCTTCTACTACCGTTTCTTTCTGATACTCTGTAACTTCACGTACAACACCATTTTGAGCGGAAAAAGCACAGAACTTACAGTTACCGGGGCATGGGGCAAAGTCGAGTCCAATCTGTGCACAAACATCTCCATAACCATCGAAATGCCGTCGGGACATGGTATTTGCCACCGCGCAAAGCGCGTACATCTCCGGCGATTGCAGATCAATGTGCATCAGCCTTACTGCCTCGTCATGCGTGATGGGTTCATCCTTAAGAGCTTTGTCCAGAATCCTTTCACATTCTCCGTCTAACTTCATAGTCCTACTCCTTCCAGGCATGCAAGAATGGCTCATCCTCGTCCGGCAGCCATGAAAAGAACCTCTCTTCACCGGGCAGCATTGTCCGGTCATCGGTGTAGACAACCAGGAATCGAAGAATCAAACCACCAATCAGCACGCACAACGGTGCTAGTATCAGGGTAATATCAATGCCTATAGTATAGAGTACCAGGGGACAAATCAGGCCAAGTACCACCACACCACCCCAGAACGGCAGTACTCTGCTACCGTTCAGCCAGGTCGCTGCCGCTCGAGCAGCAAATACTGTCGTTGAAGTACGCATAGTCAAGACATAAACGATGAGGATAATCCCTTCCAGTAGAAGCAAACCGATATCGGAAGCGCGTAAGAAGCTTTCAATAGTGGCTAATCCGGTCCCGCTGCCTCCGATAGGCCAGAAATGTATCAGCAGGGCTTGTGCAGCAATGCCCGTTGAGAGTCCCGATACCAGAAACAGGACTGGGAGAGCCGGTCCGTTCCAAAAAGGCCGGGCGTTCATAGTGCCGAGAAACACTCCGGTATAAATAGCCACACCCAACCCTAGTACCAGACAAATATACCCCAATGTTAATCGCAGCCATTCCATGCCATACCAGGGTAAAAAGTACAACCAGAAGGAGCCATACACAATGCCAAACACAATGAACAGGCTAAGCATCCATGCTCCTACTGTCAGTATTGCTTTCTCTTTTGAAAAGACTCGCCAGAACTGATATGGACGGCCCAACTCGAAAATGAGCAGCCCGGAACCCAGACCAATGAATAAAGCTGCTATGAAGTTACCCACTACGAAGATATCTCCCACGCCAAAAAACAGGTCTGCTGCTGTCGATACAACCATCATACCGCCCCCAAGCCCCCCCAAGAACAGGTAACTTGCTATCGGCCAGCCCCAATAATGTTCATTTTTCATCATCGGCCTCCATGGGGCAAAATATAATAAACGCACGGATCGGTGCCCAGTTCGGGCATAAGCTGCGTAGCATTTTCAGTATTGACCAGACGAAATACTTCGCTCTTCGGATCGTTAAGGTCTCCAAATATGCGGGCACGTTGATGACAGGTACTCACACAATAGGGCTCCTTACCTTGCTCTATGATATGTGCACAGAAGGTGCATTTCTGTACCACGCCCAGCTCCCGGTTAGGTGTTCTTGCGCCATACGGGCAGGACATTACGCACGCCTTACAGCCAATACATTTATCCGGGTCCACCAGCACAATACCGTCCTCCCGCTGGTACGAAGCGCCAGTAGGACAGCAGCCCACGCAGGGCGGATTCACGCAATGAAAACAGGGGCGAGGTATATGATAATAGCCCAGGGTCGGGTAGGTGCCTAATGGCCCTACGGTGGTGACCAGGTTCCAGAACATACCCACAGGCAGTTCATTACCGATTTGACAGGCAACAGTACAGGACTGACAACCTATACAGCGCCTTAGATCATTGACCATTGCCCATCTAGTCATCGTGAATCCTCTTGTTTCACTTTATAGACCTTACACAACAGTCCCCGGTTGGCCCAACTTCCGCTCATAGGATCGCAGTATTCCGGCGTACCCGAGGTGAGAACATTGCAGTTGGATTGCCACAGACCATACAGGTCCGGCTCTTCAGCCTTACGTTCGGGAAACCACCACCCGCGTTCAGTGCATACCGTCCGTGGATGGACAGCCTTGGTCAGTTCGGCAACATGCCTGATTTTACCTCGCTGAGTTTCAATACAGACCCAATCGCCATCGCTGATGTCCAGGTCCCTAGCCGTGTCCGGGTGAATTTGCAGTCGTGGTTGATGACGCAGGAAACGTAACTGTTTTATCTGACGGTGCTCTGAATGATAGAACGGCATAAAACCTGAACCGGCTATTAACGTCAGCGGGTAACGTTTAGCCAGTTCGGGATCAAGGTCTTCACTCTCGGCAGGACCGATATAGCCAGGCAGCGGGTCATAGCCCAGTTCTTGAAGTGTTTGAGAGTACAGTTCCACCAGTCCCGAAGGAGTAGCAAAACCGACCCGGCTGTACTTATAGTATTCTCTTGGAGGAAAGTCAAAGCGGACAGACTCCACGAATTCATCATAATTACTCACATTATGTCCCAGTGGTTGCAGGCGATAATAGTACGCTTCCTCAAGGTCCTGCCATGGCCAGAATTCTCCCTGCCCTAATCTCTCTCCCAGTCCCTTCCAGAACTCGAAATCTGTGCGTCGCTCGTAGAGAGGCTGCACTGCGCGCTGGGAGGCGATAACGAAATCGCTGCAGCCATAGGTGCTCGTTATAGTTGGGCGTTCCAGCCAGCCGGCAGCAGGCAGAACATAATCTGCCAGCATAGCGGTCGGCGTCAGCCAGTAATCCATTACAGTTAGCAGTTCCGTCTTCAGTAGGGCGTCATAAACACTCCTGCTATCAGGATAGGCTGAGAGCGGATTATCTGCCAATACCAGCAACGCACGCGGTCTATACGGTTGTCCTGTTAGCAGTGCCTCAAATACCGAGGGGCCATGCGCCTCGCACATCCACTCGGCTGGGGGCGCTTTACCCCATACCCGTTTCGTTATCTCCGAGATTTTACTGTAACCGGGCCAGGATACAAGTTTATAGCGGTCAGAGCCGATCTGCTTGGTATGTTGTTCTTCAGGCAATTGCTCATTGCATTCCATCTCTTCATCAGTAATCATTGTAGGATTCGGCCCGCAGATGAGGTCACTGCCCGGCGCATCAAGATTACCAGTCACAGCGCGCAGCAATGCACGTGCATGCATCGCCACACCACCCGCCTTTCCAATCTGGTCTACTGCGACACCCCACTGAATATTGCCAGGTGTATTGGTGGCATACATGCGGGCACCGGCGCGGATTCTATCCGCGTCTACCCAGGTAATGGGCGCAGCCCACTCAGGGGTATAAGATTGCACATGCTCGACCAGTTGCTCCCAACCATAGCAGCAATTTTCGATAAATGCCTGATTGTACAGGCCCTCATTAATAATGACATTAAGCCATGCCAGCGCTAGCGCAGCGTCGGTGCCAGGCCTCAGCGGTATCCAGAGGTCAGACTTGGCCGCCGATTCCGTCAGTCTGGGGTCAATAACGATAATCTTGGTGCCGTTCTGGTCACGCATATCGAATAAGCCGCGCATTTCTGGCAGGTAGGACGAGCCGGGATTATGTCCCCACAACACCACGCACTTACTATTCGGCAAATCCAGATCAAAGGCACACCATCCATATATGGCTGTCTCAATCATAAACGTAGGAATCCAGCATACATGTGAAGTATGAAAAACATTGGGACTACCAAAAAGATTCATGAAGCGGCGGCGCGCCCAATCATGTGTACGGTGCGTGCCCCCAGCGCTGCATACCGTCTCAGCACCTGACTCCTCACGAAATCGAGCCAGTTTGCCAGCAATTTCATCCAGCGCCTGCTCCCAGCTAACCTGTCGCCATTTTCCTTCACCACGCCGCCCGTCACGCTTCAGGGGATAGTTTACACGCGCCTGATGGTTATGGTGCTTGAGAGCAATCTGACCCCGAGCGCACACCCCACCCCGGCTTAAAGGATGGTCCGTATCGCCTTCAATACCAATAATCTCATTACCTTTGACATGAACCAGCATGCCACAGTTCTGATGGCAAAAGAAACAGACCGATTTTCGAATCTGTTCCCTGTTTACGTTCATACCTTGCTCCATATCTCTCCCATTACAATGCCAGGCGTAAACCGTCATAAGCCAAACGAATATGCTGACCGTAGGGCTCAACAGCCTGTTCAAGTTCCCGGTTTGTTACAGGTTTATCGTAATGCATTGCCAGATGTGTCAAATAAAGTTGCTGCACTTTGAGCCCCTGCCCCACCTCTATTGCTTCGTTAAATGAAAGGTGCTGCCCCGGATACCAGTTACGTCCCCAGAACGTTGCGTCCAGCACCAGGCATTCGACATCCATCAGTCGTTCCCTGGTACTGTCTGGAAGAGTACCGGTATCAGGCAGGTAGGCGATACATTTGTTACCGTGCTCAATCAGGAAGCCCACCGTACCGGGTGCATGCGCAGCTTCCAATGCAGTCAAACGTACAGTGCCAAGTTCGATTACCTGAGCCGGCTCGATCAGCATCACATCGAGGCAGTCAGTCATAAAACCAAAACTTGTCTGTAGTTGTGCCCATGTTTCCTGCGTCATCACTGCCGGCAATGCCCTGGTGCGGTTTAAGCGGACATAGAATTCCAGGTCGCCCAGTCCGCCGAAGTGGTCATAATGCCAGTGGGTAAGGGCAAAATAGCTTACATTGGAGATACCCTCACGAGATAGCTGTGCGCCCAATTCCGGCGGTGCATCGATAAGAATATAATCGCTGTTCACTATAGCAATAGCAGAACGAGTGCGGCGGCAGTTTGAGTCAGTGAGCGCTTCCTGACAGGCCTTGCATCCACAATAAAATGATGGTACACCACATCCTGCCCCTGTTCCCAGAAATACTAGCTCCATTCAGCTTACTTTTCCTCAGATGGTTTAGGGGGCGGCGCAGGCGGTGTAGGAGGTGCAGGAGGTCCTTTAGGCGCTGCTGGCGGTGGTGGTTTAGGTGGCGCTCCCGCCGGGCGAGGTGGTATCCCCCCAGGTTGACCAGAAGGAGGAGGTTCAGCGAATTTCGTCCCGCAATAAGCACAAACTGTAGCATTTGCCTCATTAACTTCGTAGCACTTAGGGCACACTTTCTCGCTTTTATCTTTTTCTGGAAGCACAGGCCTAAAACACATGCTATATCCTTTCTACACTCATTATTTCACAGGTGAACATCCAAATACGCAGGGCATAAAAACCTGAACACTATAGCTTTATGGCACCCCTGGAAAATGACTGTTTGCTATTCGAAATACACTGAACCTCGATATTGATTATACTTGTTGGTGAGCTACTATACCTTCACCTAATAACTCATAATAGTCATCGCTACCACTACATCTTTTACAGAGTTCGCCATTATCGGCAGGATGTGTCTCACCACAACAAGTGCACCCTATCGGGGCACCTTTTACCTTTTTTAATTGCGTGACCCTGACTCTCTGCCACGAAAGTATATCTCTTTTAATATCCATTAATCGCTTTACTACTTCTTCCTTGTCCACATTACCGCTCTTACTATACCATTGATAGACAAGAGGGTATTTTCGTATCTTATCCGAATCAACAAATACCCTTATTCCTTCTCTTTTCTCTTTCGAGTAAAGGGTTAGAGCCATTTTCCCCCAGTCCTTAATCCTCATCCATCCGTTGCCATAGGTACAGCTCGTCATGAGTTGAATGGCATCAGGAATACAAGCTCTTGTCTCCACCACAGCGTCTATATTGTTATGTAGCCCTAATAGCTCCTTCGCCAGGTCAACCATAAAAATTCCAACAACCAGTCCAGGACTCAGGTAGCCATGAAACTCTGCTCCCCGGTTAAAATACCACTGCACTGTGTGTTCTGATTTCTCCGTCATGCTGTTATTATCTTCTTGATAATTGGCTTAACCTTTTTGTAACGCCGTCCCCGATCCCACTATCTCAACTATACTGTAACCGCTCTTCATCAGGTAAGTCAAAATTGCTAAATGGCGGCAACCTTGAAACAAGTCGACAGCCAACACTTTAAATTAGTACAGCCAGCTTTGTCAAACTCACTTAGCATCCGCCCTATCTTTCGCTGGCTTATACTACTTGCCGCCTTTTTCCCCATCAGCTACGATGTCATTCTTTAAACAAAACAGCATATGTAATGAATAGCTAAATACAACCTGTTTTAACGGGCTACGGAGAAACCTCCGAAAGTTGGCACAAGAATCTGCACTGAAACTACTTCGCCGGTCTTCAAGGTTTCTACGCCCTCCGGAATACAAAGAAGGCAAGCTGAATCAGCTATCGACTGCAAACGACTTTTACTCTGGTAAGGCATAACTGTATAATTACCTTCCGAGTCATAGGATAATGTAGCACGTTTGAATTCAGCCCATTCTTTATTTCGACTCTGCACATCCTGAGTTAGCCTGGCTGAAACAGTCTGGAGGACGTGCTTACCCAGACCGGCCATACGCATTAAGCTCGGAAGGGCTAGCTGGAGGAAAGCCATCTCGTTGCTGGCAGGACCACCCGGCAGGCAAAATACCGGCTTGCCTTTCAACAGACCAAAGGCTATAGGTTTACCCGGCCCCATGCGGACATGGTGGAATAGCTTGTCCCAGCTAAGCTCGTCCAGCGTTCGGACGACAAGGTCACGTTCGCTCCCCCAGGCACCTCCACTTGTAAGAATGGCATCTGCGTCTGGCAGCCACCTCAACAGCTCCTGCCTTATGACATCCTCATTATCTCCGACTACTGACGTATCGTAGGGTATACCAAAAGCAGCCAACCAGGCCCCTATAGTTACCAGGTTGCTGGCATAAAGTTGACCAGCTTGAAGACGCCGTCCCGGTGCTACTACTTCATCGCCCACCGCTACAATAGCGACCTTTGGCCTGCGATAAACCTTTACCTTGCTGATTCCTGCCGCAGCTACGAGTCCCAGGCAGCCGGGCAGAAGTAACTGCCCCTTTTCCACGATTACTGTTCCGGCCTTTATATCCTCAGCGGCATTAAGCACATTCCTCCCAGCCTCCGCAACAGCGGTGACGTAAACTTCTGATGATGCTTCTTCGCAAAACTCATCGGATACAACAGCATCAGCTCCTGCAGGTACCGGTGAGCCAGAGCATATCCTCACGGCACAATAAGGCGAGACTATGTCTTTAAACTGAGAACCAGCAAATACTGAACCAATCACCCGGAGTCGAACAGGCCGCTGCAACGACGCTTGAGCCACGTCTTCAGATCTAACAGCAAAACCATCTTTAAGCGACACATCGCTTGAGGGATTATCCACCCGCGCTATTAAATCCTCAGCTACTATGCGGCCAACACATAAACTGAGGTCCAGTTCCTCAATCCCAGAAGGGAAAACTTTCGAATGAACCTGGTCTAAAGCGTCCTGAAACCCGATGTATTTCTTACCCTCATCTATCTCATACGATTCCATTTGCGTAGCTATCTTCCCGTCTTAAGTGTCTTAAGATTCTATTATACGCTGTGGCATAACCTCAATCAAAACGATAGGTTGCACTTCTCTCCATTATTTTAATGATGTTAGTGTGTTACCTGTTAGATGACAAGACCTTATTTCTGGTAATACCTTTTGTCTTTTATCGAACACGTCTTTCACCGCATCTTCATCTATGGTATCTATAAAAATCTTTCCCCGGTAATAAGGTTGATTCAATTGTCCCGACGTGTTAATGTTTCATATGGGTGGGAGATACTAAATTCCGGGACATCAAATTGAGGACGACAACCTGTTATACCGTAGGTATGCGCTGTGAGGTATGGAAAATAGATAAGGCGCTTGCTTACCAACTTGATAGACATGCGGAATGACCCGCCGTAACTAAAGGAGGCTTGGATGGGAATAAAATTATATAAGGAACCTGTTCTTGAGAACCCTGTTCTGATAGCTGGCTGGCCGGGAATCGGAAATATCGGACTGGTGGCAGTAGACACTTTGAGAGAAATGCTTGGCGCAGAAGAATTTGGTGATATCGAGCCGTGGGATTTCTTCTATCCCAGAAAAATGTTCGTTAAAAATGATGAATTGAAAGATCTGGAGTTTCCCAGCAACAAATTTTACTTTAAGAAAACCGAGAAAAAGGACTTGATTTTCTTTATTGGAGAGGAACAGCCTACCTGGGGAGGAAGAGCCTATGCTGAGGGCACTGGGGCTTATCGAATGGCCAATCTTGTTCTGGATGTAGCCCTGAAATTCGGCTGCCGGCGAGTTTTCACCTCGGGCGCAGCCGTAGCTTCTATCCATCATACCGCCAAGCCAAGAGTTTGGGCAGTACCAAATACCAAAGACCTGATCCACGAGATAAGAAGCTATGATAATACGGTATTAATGTCTGACATTGAGGGCAGGGGTGGGCAAGGCAACATCACCGGCTTGAATGGCCTTTTGATAGGAGCCGCCAGGAAAAGGGGGCTTGAAGCGGTATGTATAATGGGTGAGATACCGGTGTATATTCAAGGTTTTCCAATTCTCTATCCGAAAGCTTCAAAATCGGTGCTTGAGGTATTGACCGCTGCCGTGGGAATTAGCATAGATATGGCGGAAATTACGGAGTTTGCCGAACGTAGCGAGCACGAAATAGACAGATTATACGAAAAATTGCCTCCAGAAGCCAGGGAACAGCTCAACAAATTAAAAGACGTCACTTATACCAAGTCGACCGAGCCAGATAAAATTACTGAGGAAGATAAGAAAAAAATCCTCGAGGATATCGATAAATTCTTTAAGAAAGAGTCCGAGGAAGGCGAAAATTGACTGAAAAGACCCCTTATAAAATATATAAAAATCCAAAACTACAGGACTCTTCGCTTGTTGTAGGCTGGAGTGAAGATGCTGCCCACCTGGGATCAAAAGTAGTTGAATACTTGATCAGTAAACTATCATGCCAGGAGTTCGCTGAAATTGAACCTGAAGAGTTTTTTCCGATGGGAGGGGTATCAGTAGAAAATGACATAGCCCAATTTCCAGAAAGCAAATTTTACTGCTGCGCTGAAAAGAACCTGGTCATTTTTAGTAGTAGTGTTCCCAGAACCGAGTGGTACAAATTTTTAAACTCTATCCTGGATGTAGCCATGAACAGTTGCCAGGTGAAAGAGATTTACAACATTGGCGGCATGGTCTCCTTAGCCGCCCATACTACCCCCCGGGACATGATAGCCATGTCAAACTCACCACAAATGAGAACATTAATGAGTCAATACGATCTGACCAAGGATTTCGATTATGAAACACCACCCGGTCAAAGACCATCCCTGAACTCATTTCTTTTATGGGTTGCAAAACGGAGAAACATTGTCGGTGCCAGTCTCTGGGTACCGATACCTTTTTATCTATTGGCAACAGAAGACCCCAAGGCTTGTAAAAAAATCGTTGGCTTCCTCAATCAAAGACTGGGGCTCACACTCGATTTTGCGGACCTGGATGAGGAAATCGCAAGGCATAATGAAAAGATAGCCCGAGTAATAAGCCAGTTCCCTGAGCTAGCTGACCTTATTCACAGGTTGGAAAGTAACCTTAGCCTGACCGAAGCGGAAAGTAACAAGCTCGTTGAGATAATGGAAGAGCACCTCAAAAAACAGGACGGGGCTTAGCTTTTTACAGGGCTGCTTACTATTTTAGCTTAGTGCTCATCTTCAGGTTTGGCTTATATAAGAGAGGTCCTGCAATATAGATTCTATATGGATATCATACTTTATCGGCTTTGTCGCGTCAGGCTCAAAAGTTGATGGAGATGCCTAGCACCTGACAAGCATGATATGTTTACAATTTATCAGGAGGAGTTAACATGGACTTTAATTTAACCGAAGGTCAACGCATTCTTCAAACAACAGTAAGAGAATTTGCCAAGCGTGAAATCGAGCCTGTTGCCGCACAGATGGATAGGGACGGAAGATTGCCTGACGACCTTATTAAGAAGTTTGCACAAATTGGCCTGTTTGGAATGACGGTACCAAAAAGGTTCGGTGGAAGTGAAGCAGGTAACATGAACTGTATACTGGCTATCGAGCAGCTTGCATACTCGGGGACGGGTGCTTGGTGGTTGGTGGCATTCAACAATAGTATCCCTGAAAGTATCACTCAATTTGCTTCGGAGGACCTGAAAGAGAAATACTTGAAACCGCTCTGTAATGGCACAGCATACGCCAGCATACAGTTCACCGAAGAGGAGACAGGGTCTGATCCTGCGGCACTTATTACTACGGCTACGCCGGATGGGGACCACTATGTTATCAATGGCATGAAGCGCTTTAGCACATTTGGGGCCAGGGATGGGTACTCTGTCCTCTATGCCAAGGACGATACAGGAGCATGTACTGCATTTGTGATAGAGAAGAATGGAGAGGGATATACCTCACAAAAAACATGGGAACTGATGGGAGGAGGAGGGATGGAAGCGGTAGACGTTTACCTGGAAAATATGCGTGTGCCGAAAGAAAATCTGCTTGGCAGCAAAGGAAAGGGGTTCGACGTATTGCTATACTGGATAGCCACCGAAAAGATAGAGCAGTGTAGTGCGAATGTGGGAATTGCTCAAGCCGCTCTGGATGAAGCAGTAAAATATGCAAGGTTCAGGCTATCGAGGGGAAAACCTATATCCAGTATGCAGGGTATCCGGTGGATGCTGGCCGATATGCAGTGCAAACTTGAAGCAGCCAGATGGCTAACCTATCGAGCTGCATTCCTTCACGACCAGAAAGCAGCGGGGTGGATGAATGAGGCGGCTGCGGCCAAACTGTTCGTCGTGCCAACGACAATAGAGATAGTCGAGCTATCACGACGAATTCACGGTGCATATGGCTATACAAAGGATTTTAAAATTGAGAGACTATGCCGGGCTGCTGCCGGAGCCACAGGTGTAGCTACAACGCTCGAGATAAACAGGTCAATCGTAGGCGGCTGGATAACCAGATAGGTCTTCACGACTCTACAGGATTTGCATCAGGATTCTATGAACGAAGGTACTGGTTGCTAGCTATCATAAAAAGGTGAGTCACGGAGGCATGTTCCCGCACCGGGAAGGTTATTTGACTTTGGTTTAGATGTGGCGGTATGCTTATTTATTAAATTCAGCCGCAGGACGGATGTAACGATTCGTAGTCCGTTTAGCATCAGACTGTATTAAAGCGCTGGCTCAAAAGAAAGGTTGAAATGAGTAAATTCGCTGATAAATTACAACGTATTTACCGGACCACTGCGCAGTCCATAGGCTTCCGAAAGTCTGCCACAGAAACTGAGGTTAATTCTCCGCTGCTTATAGCAGATTTAACTGGAGTAGGTGTAAAAAAGGCCAGTGATATAGTCAACAGCGGAATCGATGCAGCAGTTATAAGCAGCGAAGGACTTGATGCCAGCAGCTTCAAAAGCCTGGTCACCGGCACAGGTGACATCCCTCTGGGCCTTCTATTGGCCAAGAACAGCATTGAGAACATTCCCGACTTTGTTGATTCGGGTTGCGATTTTATTGTTTTTGACGTACAGACTCCGCTGGAATCAATAAACAGGGAAGGACTGGGGAAGATTCTAAAGATTGACAGGTCGCTTACTCCGGGCATGGTCAAAGCCATAAATGACTTAAGCATGCCGATCGACGGCGTGTTTGTTGCTGGCGATGCCTCCCCGGTTACTGTAGAACTCGTACTAATCTGCCAATTTTTTGCCGACCTGCTGGACAAACCGCTCCTGGTAACAATAAGTCCAACAGTAACCAGAGGGGAACTGAGCAGCTTGCGTGAAGCAGGTGTGAATGGATTATTACTTCCTGAACGAGTCCCGGCTAAGGTGTTTGCCGGGCTAAAAAAAATAATCACAGGTCTACCCAAAACCAGTAAACGAAAAACCAGAGGCAGCGCATTAATTCCTCAAATTGGCGGCGAGCAGAAGGTGGAAATGGAAGAGGAGGAAGACTAGTTTTAGCTGCAATCATGCAACTGATGAACGGTTAGACGTTTAATCGTTCCCGGTTTCAGTTTATCTTGAAGAATATGACAGCGAGTCTCGGTCTATTTCTACTTTCGGCAGCAGGTATATCCCTTTCCGGTGTTATGGCTCCCGGGCCGGTTACTGCGGCAATCATCACGAAAGGCTATCGAGATAAAAATGCCGGTATATCCATAGCCCTGGGACATGCGGTTATTGAACTCCCACTTATAGCGCTCATTTATTTTGGTTTCGCTCACTACATTACATCTCCGGAGGTTAAGAGATTCATCGGCCTGGCGGGCGGCTTGATGCTTATTTTTATGGGCTCGATAATGTTTCGGACCATGGGAAGGACCGTTGGAGAAGCTGCTGATCTACCATACAACTCTCTGGTCACAGGAATCGTGACTACAGGAGCAAATCCCTATTTCTTTATATGGTGGGCTACTATCGGTGTCGCCCTTATAGCCAGTGCTACTGAGTGGGGAATATATGGGCTTCTTATTTTTGCAGTGGTACACTGGACATGTGACCTGGTCTGGAACCAGTTTGTTTCCTTAACGGTGTTCAAAACGAAGCACCTATGGACACTGAAAGTGCAGAAGGTTGTTTTCAGTATTTGTGCACTTATCCTGGTCGGATTCGGGGCCTGGTTTTGTCTCTCGGTCTTCTTCTAGCTGCCTTCCGACTTAACACATACCCTGCATGGCCTGGAAGTATTTGCCTTCGGTTTTTATTGCTGGAGCGATTACCATTTTTACCTTGTGCATATCTCTAATAGTAAGAGCGCCGCAGACACCCATAGCCGTGCGCAGGGCACCAATAAAATTTTCTGAACCGTCGGTAACCGAGGTAGGTCCGAACAGAAGCTGTTTTAGCGGAGCCCGGGTACCAATCTTCACGCGTGTACCTCTGGGTAGCTCAGGATGAGAATGGGACATACCCCAGTGGTAGCCTTTCCCAGGCGCCTCCGTCGCCTGTGCCAGAGGTGATCCCAGCATCACGGCATCGGCTCCCGAAGCAAAGCATTTACATAGATCACTTCCGATCCGGATGCCGCCGTCGGTAATTACCTGCACATATTTACCGGTCTCCTTAAAATATGTTTCACGGGCAGCAGCACAATCCATCGTGGCTGTCACCTGAGGAACTCCCACACCCAGGACTTCCCTGGTAGTACAAGCAGCACCAGGTCCAACACCGACAAGGATGCCGTCAATCCCGGTCCTCATCAGTTCCAGAGCAGCACCATAGCTGACACAATTACCAACCACAATTGGCAGAGATACCATCTGGGACAGCTCGGAGAAGACAAGTCCGTGGTAGCTCTTAGAAATGTGGCGGGCGGTGGTAACCGTAGACTGGACAACCAGAATATCGGCTCCCGCTTCCTCGGCAAGCGGGGCTAATCTTTTAGTGGTAGCCGGAATTACTGAGACCGCACACACAGCTCCGGCCTTTTTTACCTTTTCAATACGCTCTGCAATGAGATTATCTTGAATAGGTTGCGCATATATTTTCTGGAGCAGCGCAGTGACCTCCGTATCAGAAGCCCGGACTATTTCTGCCAGGACTTCATCGGGATTTTCATATCGTGTTTGTACTCCATCCAGATTAAGGACAGCCAGTCCACCCAATTCATTGAATCGAATGGCGACATTCGGGTCAACGACAGCATCCATAGCCGAAGCCAGGATCGGGACAGCAAAGGTGAAATTGCTCAGGGTAAGATTGATGTTTGTCTGGTCGGGATTGATGGTTACATCACCGGGGACAATGGCAACTTCATCAAAACCATAAGCACGCTCCATATTCTTAAATATAGGGATAGTCATGTTTGCCCCTTCAGAAGGTTGGCAAAGACTATAGCAGAGGCGGTAACTAAAGTCAAGTCAGTAATGCCTCTATTTTGCATTAATAGACTAGACCCATTTGTGGCAGTAGGTTATAATGGTTCAAGCAAATTGTGTCTGCGCTTTATGTTATTGCCACGCCTATTGGTAACCTGGAAGACATTTCTTTACGTGCTTTACGTTTGTTAGGTCAAGTGAAATTGATTGCCGCTGAGGACACGCGTACCACGCGCCATCTGCTTACTACTTATAATATAAAAACTGCGCTTACCAGCTATCATGAGTACAACAAGCGAGCCAAACTTGATTACCTCATGAAATATCTGAGTGAAGGAGATGTAGCTCTTGTTTCGGAAGCTGGCATGCCTGGATTAAGCGACACCGGTTATGAAATTATTACGGCTGCGA
Source organism: uncultured Dehalococcoidales bacterium (assembly GCA_964596125.1). Lineage (GTDB taxonomy): Bacteria > Chloroflexota > Dehalococcoidia > GIF9 > UBA5629 > CAZQRP01. Next base: position 173,056 of record CAZQRP010000004.1, read on the forward strand.
TTAAGCACGGTATTCCCGTTGTGCCTGTTCCCGGCGCCTCGGCAGTAGTAACTGCATTAATAGCCTCCGGACTACCAACGGATCAATTCATTTATCTCGGCTTTTTGCCCCGCCGAAAGGGAGACAGGCGAAGTCTGCTTCGGTCGGTTGCCGATGAACCAAGAACTATAGTCGCTTTCGAAGCCCCACACCGGCTTTTAAGTGCACTACACGATGCTCTGGAGGTTCTGGGGGAAAGGCGACTGGCAGTTTGTCGCGAGCTCACCAAGATTCACGAAGAAATATTCAGGGGTACATTGGGCAAGGCAATAGACCATTTCACCCAGCCCAAAGGTGAATTCACATTGGTAATCGAAGGTAGTAAAACGGCAGAACCTGAAATCGATAAACGTATTGAAATGGAGTTGGGCAAACTCTATCAACAGGGGGCTGGTGCCAGGGAAGCAGTCGCCCACGTGTCTGAAATGAGCGGCATATCAAAGAAGAAACTGTATCAAGTATGGCTTAAGCTAAATAGAGGAGACTAAGAATGCTTCGTGGATGTATTGCTATCGGTGAAATCAAATGTGATGATTGCAAACGCAATTTTGAGCAAGGAGAGAGGTACTTAATCATTGAAGATGAGGAAAAGGAAGATGGAAAACAGCGCCTATGTATTGAATGCTGTTCTAAGAAAAAATACGTTGTCTATGCCACCGAAAAAGGTGAAGAGGTGCTCACCTTTTTCGCACAGGAACAACAGCCATGATAGAATTCGAATGATTACGATACTGGATTCCGAGGTAAATACGTGTCCGATACCATATTAGTTGGAGTCGCCTGGCCCTACGCTAATGGTCCGCTTCACCTGGGGCATATAGCCGGTGCTTACTTACCGGCAGATATTTTCGCACGCTACCACCGTATTAAGGGTAACAATGTGCTGATGGTCTCCGGCAGCGACCAGCATGGGGCACCCATCACCCTGCGCGCCGAGCAGGAACAGAAATCACCTCAAGAGATAGTGACCCGGTATCACCGGGAGTTTCTAGACTGCTGGCAGAAACTGGGTATCTCTTTTGACCTGTTCACCACAACGGGTACTTCAAACCATACTCAGGTAGTCCACGACATTTTCCTCAAGCTATTAAAAAACGGGTACCTTTATAAGGAAACCATGCCCCAGGCCTACTGCCCTAACTGCCAGCGTTTTATGCCTGATCGCTATATCGAAGGTACCTGCCCATACTGTCGATTCCCGGATGCAAGAGGTGACCAGTGTGACGAATGTGGTCGGACGCTAAATCCTGTTGACCTCATTGATTTTCGCTGCCGTATCTGTTCCACCACTCCTCGCTTTCAGGACTCCGAGCATTTTTTTCTCCGCCTAAGCGCTTTCGAGGATAGACTGAAATCATGGGTCAAGGAACAGACTCACTGGCGACAAAATGTGCTGAATTTCACTCTTGGTATCCTGGAGGGCGGGCTTAAAGACCGGGCAATAACCCGCGACCTTGAATGGGGCGTTACTGTGCCACAGTCCGGGTTTGAGCAGAAACGCATTTATGTCTGGTTTGAAGCGGTGATTGGCTATCTCTCAGCAAGCAAAGAGTGGGCCAGTCTGCAGGGCGATACCGAAGCCTGGCAGCCATTCTGGGGAAATGACGCTAAAAGCTACTATTTTATAGGTAAAGACAACATTCCGTTTCATACACTTATCTGGCCGGCAATGTTAATGGGCTATGAGAATCTTGCCCTCCCCAGCGACGTTCCGGCTAACGAGTTTCTGACAATTGAAGGCAAGCGGCTTTCAACCAGCCGTAATTGGGCAGTCTGGCTTCCCGATTATTTGGAGAGTTATGACCCTGATCCCCTGCGATATATTCTCTCCATTAATATGCCGGAAGTAGGCGATACCGATTTCTCCTGGCGTGAATTCCTCCGCCGCAACAACGATGAACTGGTGGCTACATATGGTAATCTGGCCCACCGGGTCCTTACTTTTACCAGTCGCAATTTCAACGGGATAACTCCGGAACCTGGTGAACTTGACAGCCAGAGTCAGGGACTTCTTCACAAAGCCGAGGATACGCTGGAAAACGTTGACAAATTTATCAACCAATGCCACTTTAAGGATGGTATTAAAACAGCTATGGCTCTGGCCCAGGAAGCAAACCGGTACCTGGACGACAAAGCTCCGTGGAAAACTATCAAACACGACAGCCAGGCTGCAGCTAAAGCCATTTATGGAGCACTGGCAGCACTCTCAGCTTTGAAAACTGTTTTTTATCCGTACCTGCCCTTTAGCTCTCAAAAGCTACATAATTTTCTGGGCTTCGACGGAAATGTAGATTCAGATGGGTGGAAGTTTCAACTACCATTGGCAGGTAAGAAATTACCAACTCCACAGCCACTGTTTCACAAGCTCGATGAGGACATTATAGATAAAGAAACGAGCCGCATGGGACAGCAAAGATGAACCTTAACAACATTTATAAGCCCATAAAAGGTGATCTGGAGAAAATCGAACAAACCCTGGCGTCAGTAGCCAATGTTAATATTCCCCTGCTTGCTCAGTTGCTGGAATATTTATTAATAAATGGAGGTAAAAGAATCCGGCCATCGCTTACACTGCTCAGCGGAAGATTCTATAATTATGACCTTACTTTACTGGTGCCGATGGCGGCTGGAGTTGAGCTGCTTCATAGTGCGACTTTGGTCCATGATGACATTGTTGACAACGCAGAGGTCCGCCGCGGCAAGCCATCAATCAGTCATGCATGGGGTGAAGCCAGTGCATTGCTCCTTGGTGATTACCTTTTTGCCAAGGCGGCAAGCCTCGTAGCCAGTACGGGAAACTTGAGAGTAATAGACCTCTTTGCCCAAACACTTATGACAATTTCCGGGGGTGAGTTAGCTCAGATAAATATTGTATTTGATAATAGACGGGCTCGCGATCATTATTACCAATGGATCAGTGCCAAGACAGCACGACTTTTCTCAACAGCAACCGAGTCCGGGGCTATTTTAAGTGGAGCGCCAGAAGAGGCAATAAGCACACTGAAAGAATATGGTCATAACTTCGGCATGGCTTTTCAAGTTGTGGATGATGTACTGGATTTTATCGGTCAGGAAGCTGAATTGGGCAAGCCAATCGGTTCCGATTTAACCGAAGGCGCAGTGACTCTACCATCGATACTTTTTGCCGAATCTAATCCGGAGGGCGATTTAATAAAGAACGTAATTGAAAACAGAGATGTCGGAAGTGTAGCACTCGTCGTGGAAAAGGTTCTGGCCTCGTCAGTTATCGATGAATGTCTTGCTATAGCCTCCGATTTTTGTTCTCGAGCCTGCAAGGCTCTGGAGAAACTCCCCCCTGGTAATTCCCGTCAGGCTCTATTTGACCTGGCTACTTACATTATCCAGCGGAGGAAATAGTAACTATCACTTTCGGTTTCCTATGTAGCTTTCGCCGTTTTCATATATATCTTTTTCCGTTGTAACTCCACCCTGTTTAATTCTGTCAACTGCATACTGGCAGGCTTGAAAGGCTTCCTGACGATGAGGTGCCGCCACAGCGACAATAAGTGCGATTTCGCCAACCTTTAACCTACCAATCCTACGGCAAATGGCTATGTCTTGAAGTTGCCACTTCTGGTAAATCTCTGATGCTATCTCCTGGAGCTTTGCCTCACCGTCTTCTCGACAGGCCTCGACTTCCAGGAAAGCAACAGGATTGCCTTCCTGACATGTGTTACGTACCATACCGGTGAACGTAATGACATTACCATACTCGTCCTTCATGAGGTTATTGGCTACGAGTTCCGGAGAGAGGGGATCTGATGTAATCTGTATCATGACAAATATGGGGATGCTATCCAGTCTGCAAACATAATCCGGTTATGAAGCCGGAGCGGGCTCTAACTCAGTCGAAGGTAGCTTTTGTTTCATCAATGATTCAAACGTTTCTTCGTCAATAGTCTCCTCAGCAATCAGATGTCTAGCGATGAGTTTTAGCCTCTCTTTATTTTCCGCCAGAATATTCTTGGCTATCTCGTGAGCATGCTGAATAAGCTTATATACTTCTTCATCAATCTTTAATGCTATCTTCTCACTGTAATTTCGCTGCTCGTGGATCTCACGGCCCAGGAAAACGAGTTCCTCACGTTTACCAAATGTGCGAGGTCCCAGTTCATCGCTCATTCCATACTCAGTCACCATTTTACGGGCAATTTTTGTTGCCTGCTCAAGATCATTTTGTGCTCCAGTGCTAACTTCACCAAAAGCAATCTCTTCTGCTGCCCTTCCGGCCAGACTGACAGCCAGTATATCGTTAAATTGTGAACGGGTCCATAAATGGCGGTCTTCTGTAGGTAGAAAGCGTGTCCAGCCTCCAGCCATTCCACGAGCTACTATAGTTATTTTGTGTACCGGGTCAGCATTCGGGAGCATCTTAGCTGCCAGGGCATGCCCGGACTCATGATAGGCAGTAATTTCCTTCTCTTTCTCACTTATTATCCGTCCCTTCCTCTCTGGACCGGCGATAACCCGGTCAATCGAGTCCTCCAGCTCCTTGGTACTGATATCCTTACGGTCACGCCTGGCCGCCAGCAGGGCTGACTCATTTATCAAGTTGGCTAAATCGGCGCCGCTAAAGCCAGGAGTCTGTTTAGCTATTACCTCAAGGCTTGAGTCCTTGGCCATGGGCTTGCCCTTAGCATGAACATCAAGTATAGCTTTGCGGCCATTTATATCCGGCTGGTCGATAACAACATGACGGTCAAAGCGACCTGGCCGTAGCAAAGCCGGATCCAGAATATCGGGGCGATTGGTAGCAGCAAGGACAATAATATTGGTACTGGTATCGAAACCATCCATTTCCACCAGTATCTGGTTTAAGGTTTGCTCACGTTCATCATGGCCGCCACCCAGACCTGCGCCACGGTGTCGACCAACAGCATCAATCTCATCAACGAAGACAATACACGGTGCATTCCGCTTGGCCTGATCAAATAAGTCTCTAACTCTGGAAGCCCCGACACCGACAAACATTTCAACAAACTCACTCCCACTGATAGAGAAAAACGGGACTCCTGCTTCACCGGCAACAGCTCTGGCTATCAGTGTCTTCCCACAGCCGGGAGGCCCGACCAGGAGGATACCACGTGGTATTCGAGCTCCCAGGGCCAGGAATTTCTGAGGCGACCTGAGAAACTCCACCACTTCCTGTAGTTCACCCTTGGCTTCATCAACTCCGGCAACATCCCCAAATGTGACAGAAGGCTTGTTGTCTGCTGCCAGCCGCGCTCGGCTCTTGCCAAAGTTGAAAGCTTGAGTATTGGCTCCCCGGGCTGAACGAAACAGGAAAAAGAGCAAAGCACCAAACAAAAGAAGAGGAACAAAACTGATTAATATTCCTCCCCAGTCGAAGCCACCAGCCTTAACGTCCAGGTTTATTTTACCCTTATTGAGCGGTATTCCCGCAGCTTCGAGTGCATCCATGAGCTCTTTGGTACTGCCGACAAAAGATGCTTTATTTACTTCCTTACCCTCTTTTAAGCCGATAAGAGTATTCCCTTGTTGTTGAATAGTATCGATTTCGCCCTGCTTGGCCTGGTCGATAAAGGCATAAAAACTAACTTCTTCCGGCCCTTTCGATATCGGCAAAAAGCTGAAAGCCAGGGCTACTATCGCCACCAAAATAACGATATAAAATAGACTACCTTGCCACCATCTTGCTTTCATATACTATCCTTCCTTTGAACTAATTATAGCAGAAACTGTTATATACGTGAAAAAAAACTTCTTTAAATCTCCTTTTCCGATGCCCTTTTTATTAATAATGGGCTGCCATATGAAACAGGGCCTTAAGTCATGCTGGCACTGAGTACCCTGGGCGTTAAGCCTCAGCTCAAAGCTGCCAGAGGCAGTTTGCATGATTTTTATCCCGGTTGTCACAGCACAGGCGCTCGAAACCTTGCACCACCTGTCACCGGTAACCTAGACAGGTACACCAATCGGGACACAGGTAAATATGATATAATAAATACATATCAAATAAATTCGGTAGGGAGATCGAGTTCTGGAAGCAATAGAAGTAGCCCGTAGAGTAGTAGAAGCTGCTTCAGATAAACAGGCCGATGGTATCGTTGTGCTGGATACCAGACAAATATGCTCCTTTGCCGATTATTTTGTTATTTGCAGTGGTGATAGCGACCGCCAGATAGAGGCTATTCAGCAGGAAATCGGTAAAACGCTTAAGCACGAAGGTGTTATCCCCCATCACAGTGAGGGAACCGCGAATTCGGGGTGGGTCTTGCTTGATGTGGGAGGGGTTATCGTCCACATCTTCTCCCCACAGCAGCGCGATTATTACAGATTAGATGATTTGTGGAGCAATGCCACGCCGGTACTCAGGATCCAGTGATCCATTTATCTATATCCTTCGAGTAGTCCAGAATTTCATCAGGCGAGAAGAAAATGCTTATTTCATTAACCGCATTTTCTGCAGAATCAGAGCCGTGAACCAGGTTCTGCTGGATGTCCAGACCGAAGTCACCTCTGATCGTGCCCGGAGAGGCTTTAGCCGAGTTTGTTTCACCCATGGTCTGCCGTATCACATCCACTGCGTTCTCTCCTTCAAAAACGGCGGTGATAACAGGTCCTGAGATAATAAACTGTACCAGGTCATTGAAGAAGGCTTTATTTTGATGAACAGCATAATGCCGATGGGCGAGGGCTTTATCCATTTGAAGCATTTTCATTGCCACGATCTTAAGCCCTCGTCTTTCGAGGCGGGAGATGATAACTCCAGCCAGTCCACGCTGTACAGCATCCGGTTTGATAATAACCAGGCTTCTCTCCATTTTTCAGCTCCTTAATTTTAAATAGTTTCACAAAACCTACCGGGCTTCACACACATTTACGCGAAGGTAAAGAAGGTACCGCAGTTTAAAACTGATTTCATTCCGTAATGTCCGTCTGTATCAGAATCGATTACCCTCTTCCTGTCCTTGTTTATTTCACTTTGCGCTGTGTAATCGGTGGTTGTCGTAAATATAATGGTTGCAGGCTTGCTGGATTGTCGTGAATGCCTCGAGCCAGCCGCCGCCAACCCAGCACTGCAAGCTGGCTAGCATGACGAATTCGGGCAACAGGGTCAGGTATTACTGCATGCTCGCCTAAAATCTGCTGCAACTGCTGTACCACAGGTTGCGGGATTTCACCACAGAATAGCGTCGCCTGTTTAATCTGTTGACATAACACATCAACAGTAGTAATGTGCGCCTCTTCCAGGCAGCGCCAACTGTCATCCTGCCGATAAAGGGCCGTAGCGATTTCACCACGGCCGGCACTATGAACGGGACAAAGCAGCAGTCCGGTAAAGGCAAACGGGTAAGCTTCGATCTCCAGTGTGTCTATTCCGATTAGTGGAATATTTAAAGCGAAAGCCAATCCTTTTGCCGTACTGATACCAACGCGAAGCCCGTTAAAGCTTCCTGGCCCCCTTGCCACAAAAATAGCATTAAGCGATTTACAGGTAACATCGATCCGTTTCAACAAGTGTTCTATATTCGGGACCAACTCTACGGTATGGTTCTGCTCTGAACGCCAGCTCGTCTCAGCTATCGCCTCCCCCTCACGAGATAGGGCGATGCTGGCGAAATAAGTTGAGGTATCTATAGCTAGTTCCATGTTTCCAGATCCGTGTCAAGGAATTCCACCAGTTTTGTATGATGACCTCCATTTGGTTCCAGGCGTAATCTACGATCAGTAGCTGAGACATAACTGAGGGTTATGAGAAGGTTCTCTTGAGGCAATACTGGCATTCCCTTTTCCGCCCATTCAACAACACAGATGCCGTTGCCATAAAAATATTCTTCAAGCGCTAAGTCTACAATCTCTTCTATATTGTCAAGTCTGTATAAATCAATGTGGTATAAGGGTAACCTGCCGTGATACTCTCGAACCAGGACGAAGGAAGGGCTGAAGGCGTATTCTTTGACGCCTATTCCCCAGGCAATACCCTGTGTCAAGCACGTCTTACCGCTGCCCAGGTCGCCGACAAGCAAAAAGACGTCACCAACCTGAGCCAGTTTCCCCAACTGGCTTCCCAGCTGCTGAGTTTGCTCCGGGCTGCGCGAAATGAGCTGCAGAACTGCCATTTCAGGTCCTCATACCTGTGATTTAAAATGCTCCCAGCCTGCCTGCTGCCATGAAATGCTATTACCCGCATCGTCAACCAAAGTCACCTGCCCGACTTTCCCCTCGGTTATTTCACCGATAACAGTCACCGGACATGATAGTGCTTCCTTAACCTGTTGCATAACCTGTTCGGTCGCCGTAAACAGTAATTCATAATCTTCGCCACCTGTGAGAGCCAACTGTTGATGATCGCGTTCAAAACAGTTATATAGCGAAGTATGAATTGGCACCAGATTTTTGCGTACCGTGGCGCTGACAAGGCTTGCCTCACAGATATGAGTCAAATCAGCTATCAAACCATCACTTATATCGATGGCAGCCCGGACACCATGCAGCAACAGGATTTGTCCCTCCCGCACCCTGGCTACCGGCTGTAGATGGGCTTCCCTGAGAAGCTTGGCTGTTTTAGTATCAAATTTTAAATTTTGTTTGAGCATTCTCAGACCGGCAGCCGACAGACCTGTATACCCGGTAATAGCTATCTGGTCTCCAGGCTGTGCCGACGAGCGAGTGAGTGCAGCTTTATTTTTCAGGTAGCCCAGTACTGTTATGGTGATCACTACCTTCTCAGCAGATGCAATGTTTCCGCCGGCAATGGCAACCCCGAACTGGATAGCAGCCCGAACCATGCCCTGGTAAAGTTCGGCGACACAATCTGTCTCAATCTCCCCAGGCAGGGCTAATGAGACCAGGGCATATCTGGGAACACCACCCATAGCTGCAATATCGCTCAAATTCGCTGTAATGGCTTTAAAGCCTACATTATCCCAACCAGTAATATTCAGGTCGAAATGTGTATCCTGGACCATGCTGTCTGTTGTTGCCAGTTGGACTGAGCCATCACATTGCCAGGCAGCTGCATCATCGCCTACGCCGATAACTAACTGCTGCCATGAATCATCTTTGAGATTCCTGGCACTATCAATGATGTCAGCCAGAAGTCTGATTAAGCCGAATTCACCCAGTTCAGATACCTTCACGGCTGGATTATAACATAAGCCCTCTATTTTAGCCTAAACCATTGATTAGATTATGACCGACGAATTTACAAACCTTGTATATACCAGTAGCAAGTTATATAATGCCATAAAAAGGAAGGGGGGTTGATACTATGCAATCAACGCTTAGCTGTCCTGGTTGTGGATCACAGGTTTCCGAGGGTCAGCAATTTTGCGGCATCTGCGGAAGAAAGCTAGCAGGTACAGTGCAGCAGCAAGCAAATACCTGCCCTGGTTGTGGTTCACCAATTTCCGCCGAGCAGCAGTTTTGCGGAGTTTGCGGAACAAAGTTAGCCGGCGTCGGGGAACAGCAGACCGTACCAGCACAGCAACCGGTAACTGAAGCGGTAACGGCAAAAGCCACCCCGGTAGAGGCAGGTGCCGCTCCCTCGGAGTTTGGTGGTCCGCCGGAGATGGGCGGAGCTCCACAGCCAGTGGCAACTGCTCCAGAGACAATGGCTGCTCCGCAGGCCGCAGCAGGTGCCCCACAAACTACAGGATTTGCCACATCACCCATAGAGGCTGCACCACTACCGGCAGCAGGACTTGCCATGCCGAGTCTAGGTGATATTGCGGTATCACCCAGGAAACGTCGTGTCCTACGTGTTGCTGCGATTATTTTTCAAATCTTCGGCTGGATAGTATTGGTGGGTGGCTGTCTTGTTTCAATCGCTATGGCTGTATTTGCAGGATTAGGGGGACAATTCGTGCCTGTGTTCCCCGGAATAACAAGTTTTGCAGGCACTACAGCAATAGGCATGGCAATTGGAGGGATCGTCGCTTCGCTGCTCTACGGCTTTGGTTTCCTTGCCTTCGCAGAACTCTGCTACGCCGTAATTGAAATAGAAAAAACCGTGACCATATAAATAAGTGCGGTTGCCAGGGGCACGCTTTCTGTTTGGAGTTAGTATACCTCTGGAATGCAGGTACGCTCCAAAAAATCAGCGTAAATGCGGGCAGTTCTGAAGGTCTGTCCCGATCCGACAGTTTAAAAGTGGATAAGGTAACTCGTTAAGCTGTTATTTGTTAGGAGGATATACAGTGTCAAAATCTTATGTTTTACTGGCTATTCTAATTGTAGTCATGGCTCTGACCTTCGGCTGTGCCGGGGAATCTTCACCTGCAAGTTCCGGCAAGTACAGTGAGCCACCTCCGATGACAATTAACGTTGATAAGAAATATACGGCTACGATCGTGACCGAAAAAGGCGATATCGTGGTAGAACTCTTTGCTAAAGATGCACCTAAAACTGTAAATAACTTCGTGTTTCTGGCCCGGGAAGGGTTCTACAACGGCACAACCTTCCATCGTGTAATTCCCGGCTTCATGGCACAGGGCGGAGACCCTACCGGGACGGGAGCCGGTGGCCCTGGCTACCAGTTCGAAGATGAATTCAACCAGCACAGCCATGCAACCGGAGCGCTATCTATGGCCAACAGTGGGCCCAATACCAACGGCAGCCAGTTCTTCATTACCTATGCACCCCAACCTTTTCTTGACGGTCGACATACCGTATTCGGTCAGGTAATCGAAGGAATGGCTATTCTAAACAGGATAACTCCCAGAGATCCGACAAAAAATCCATCGTTCAAAGGTGATACCATAATAAAAATAACGGTTCAGGAGAATCCATGAAAGAAATGACAATCGACCTTAATAAGAAGTATACGGCCACCATTGAGACTGAAAAAGGCGATATCGTGGTGGAACTCTTCGCTAAAGACGCCCCAAAGACTGTCAATAACTTTGTAGTTCTATCCAGAGAAGGTTTCTACGACAACACCACGTTCCACCGTGTAATTCCTGGCTTTATGGCACAGGGTGGAGACCCTACCGGGACAGGGACCGGCGGCCCAGGCTACAAGTTCGCAGATGAATTCAGCCAGCGCAAACACACCACCGGAGCATTGTCTATGGCCAACAGTGGACCCAATACCAACGGCAGCCAGTTCTTCATTACCTATGCACCTCAGCCTCATCTGGATGGCAGGCATGCAGTATTTGGTCAGGTAATCGAGGGAATGGATGTCCTGAATAAAATCACTCCCAGAGACCCGATGAGCAATCCATCATCAAAAGGCGATACCGTTATAAAAATATCCATTGATGAAAGTCAATAAAAACAAAGACTATGCCGTGGTAACGGCTAATCAATTTGCCAGTCTCTGTAACCTTGCTGGATAAGAGACAGGTATTCCGGTGAAGGTTTTGTCTCCTGTGATTGCTCACGTTTGATATAGGTCACCGCTTCCACAGGTTCACCATCTTCGGTCCACACAGTTACATTCAGATGGTCATATGTATTCGGGTAGTCTTCATACCTGTCAAGTCGTTTAAAGTCCGTCTCCGAGATTTCATATACAGCTCCGGCAACCCTTTCGCCCCGAAACGGCTTGATGCTGGCCGCACCTCCCTTCCACTGCCTCGACCAGCCGGTGAATATTAACCTGTAATTGGGCAATGTAGCGGTGAACTTCGGCCTGCTGTCAGGACAACGCCCAGCCATCTGCTTCTGGCTGAGATTGGAAGCATAGGCAAAATAATTCATGCTGTTCCCCCCTCCAATACCAACATTTGCTTCACTACTATTTTACCCTTAGTTATTGGTTTACAAAAGTTAGCTTTGATAGCTGGTCTATAGATTATACAGGTATGTGCATAAATTCCAACATTTCCGGTAAGACACTCCACTCAGGTTTGAATGATAAGAAGACGCCTCGATACCGGTGCTGAATGCTGAGCACTGGCTTCAAATTTAACAAACCGTCCCTTAAATGGTATAGTAGGCAGAATGCGGTTTGCGATTCTAGGCGATATACACGGCAATCTAAGCGCCTTCAAAGCAGTACTTCAGGACATAGACAACAGAGGGAGTTTCGATAAGATTTGGTGCCTGGGTGATATTGTTGGCTACGGCCCGGACCCTCACGAGTGCATTGAGCTTTTACGTCAATACAACCATATTTGTGTTGCCGGCAATCATGATTGGGCGGCTACAGGTAAGATAGATACTTCTGACTTTAATCCCGATGCAGCTCGAGCCTGCCAGTGGACAAGGCAGCAGCTTACCGATGAAGATATAGACTTCCTGCAGAATCTGCCGCTCAGCATTAGCGAACATAATTTTACGCTGGTCCACGGCAGCCCGCGGGAACCTATCTGGGAATATCTTCTCTCAATACATGCAGCAGAGGACAACTTTACCTATTTCCAGACAACATATTGCCTGGTGGGGCATTCGCATGTCCCTCTTATTTTCGAGCATGTTGATAACACGGTTTTCTATCAGGAATTGCCGGATGGAGTCACCCTGACACTCGGCGAGAATCAGCTAATTATCAATCCCGGTGGTGTGGGACAACCGCGTGACCGTGATCCCCGTGCAAGTTATGCTCTATATGACAGCGAAGTGAAAGCTGTGTATCATTACCGGGTTGAATACGACATTTTAGCCACGCAGGAGAGGATGCAAAAGGAAGAATTACCCGAGTTTCTGATTTATCGTTTAAGCTTCGGCATGTAGCCTTGAAACGTTTACTACTACATAGTACTATTTAGGTGGGTCGTGCTAGACGGGGAACTAGCGGTGCCCTGTACCCGAGATCCGCTATAGCGGGGTTGAACTCCGATTCGAGGTCTCTCGTTTTCTGGGTCTACCACAATCAGGCGGTGTTGAGGACCGGGTCTTGCGCGGCGGAGAGCTATGAATCCCGTCAGGTCTGGAAGGAAGCAGCGGTAAATGGCATTCTTCGGGTGCCGCAAGGCAACCTGGTCTGAGCTGGCTCATTGAGGTAAGCCAGGAGGCAGAATCGACAGTCGGTGCACGGCCCATAAGATATTCTGTTAATAATGCCCGAATAATCCAAAAATCTAGAGCGCTAAATACGGGGAGATGTAAGGCTTTACGTGCCCAAGGAAGCGAACCTATCCTCAAACGAGGTCAAAAAGCTCCTCCGCCAGTCCGGTCTTAAAGCAAGAAAGGTGCTGGGCCAGCATTTCCTGATCGACAAGGCAGTACTGGAAACCATTATTACAGCTGCCGAACTTTTGCCCGAAGACAGTGTCATCGAAGTCGGCCCTGGACTGGGCGTGTTGACCGTGGAGCTGGCAAGACAGGCGGGTCATGTTTTAGCCGTAGAACTGGATACAAAGCTCACTTCATTCCTGAAGCACAGGCTTTCTCACTGGCCCAATGTCACTATCATTAATACGGATATACTTAAGACCAGTCCATCACAGCTATTGAAGGGGAGAGCCTCGTACAAGGTTGTGGCAAATCTGCCCTATTATATTACCTCACCGGTATTGCATTACTTTATCGAAGCCTCAACAAAACCATTGTTAATGGTAGTTACGGTTCAGAAAGAAGTCGGCGAGGCCATTGTTGCCGGTCCTGGAGAGATGACCGCGCTGGCCGTCAGCTTACAGGTGTACAGCAAATCGAGGATTGTTGCATTTGTACCGCCACAGAGCTTCTATCCTCCACCGAAGGTTGATTCAGCCGTTGTCCGCTTTGACCTGCTTCCACAGCCGGCAGTCGAGGTAGCTGATATCCGTAGCTTTCTGGAGTTTGTCAGGTATGGGTTCAGGTCGCCTAGAAAGCAGTTGCGTAATTCACTGGCGCAGGGACTGAGGTTGAAACCGTCTGAAGCTGCCTCCCTGCTGGCGGAGGCCGGAATAGAATCTGAACGCAGACCTGCGACACTTAACCTCAAGGAATGGGAAAGCCTGTACCAGATAGCGGCTGCTTCTGGTAAAGCAGGGATGCTATGTTAACTCTCTTAGCTCCGGCCAAGATTAACCTCGTCCTGGAAGTACTTGGTAAGCGTGATGACGGCTATCACGAGATTCGCAGCCTGGTCCAGACAATCAGTTTGTGCGATACCCTTTCATTTGAACCGGCTGACGGGATTTCTCTGGAATGCGATGAGCCTGATTTGCAGACGTCGGATAACCTGGCAATTAAGGCTGCCGAACTGCTTAAAGAGGCAGGGGACTATGCCGGAGGAGCCAGAATTGGACTTAAGAAACGGATCCCCTGGAGTGCCGGCCTAGGCGGCGGGAGCAGTGATGCGGCTGCTACTTTACTGGCCCTCAATGAACTCTGGAAACTAAGATTAAAGCCTCCGGCTTTAGTCGAACTTGCGGCAAAGCTGGGATCAGACGTCCCTTTTTTCATTCACGGTGGCACAGTGCTGATGGAAGGCAGAGGTGAAAAGGTACTTCCGCTACCAGCCTCACAGCCGTACTGGTTTGTTATATTGGTGCCACCACTGACTGAGATACCCGGCAAGACAAAGCAACTCTATGCCCGGTTGCAGGGGCATCATTTCACCAAAGGTCAATTCACCGAACGGGCGCTGGAAAGCCTGTCTGAAACCAGCAAAATAGAACATTCACTGCTATTTAATGTATTTGATTCTATAGCCATTGACGCCTTTCCAGGTATTAAAGCATATTGGAGGTGTTTTGAGCAGGCCGGTGCCAGAAGTATCCACCTGGCTGGCTCCGGTCCGGCTCTCTTCGCTCCGGCCGATACCGAGAGCGCAGCAAGAGAGCTACATCAACGCCTTTATAAGCAGGGTAATACCGTATATCTGGTATTTAACAGCATACCCACGGAGGACTAATCAAAAGTGGACCACATTCCCCGGCTATGGCCAATAAAAAGGAAGAGGTGGCTTCAGGCTGCGGCCTGGGTCACCAGTATGATAGCCCTGACCACTGCTCTCGTCTACCTGATGTGGGTCCTCCAGGGTTCTCTCAAGGCTCCCCTGAAAGAATTTGCAGTGCTTGCCTACGTGATCGTTTTCGGAGCTACATTCTTGAGCAGTTCCACCATTATATTCCCAGCGCCAGGGGTGGCGATTGTCATTGCCGCAGCTTCCACGTGGAACCCGGCTATTGTGGCGCTGGTGGCCAGCATTGGTGGTTCTCTTGGCGAGCTTACTGCCTACTACGCCGGTTACCTGGGAAAGAAAATAATC
This sequence comes from uncultured Dehalococcoidales bacterium, assembly GCA_964596125.1. Lineage (GTDB taxonomy): Bacteria > Chloroflexota > Dehalococcoidia > GIF9 > UBA5629 > CAZQRP01. The sequence goes on from CAZQRP010000004.1 coordinate 188,225, forward strand.
ATAGGTGAGCACCGGGTGGGGTATTATTGGGCGGAATCATGGATGAACCGCTATGGAGTCTGGGCGGTACTTATTTTTGCTCTTATCCCGATGCTACTTTTCGACTTAGTGGGACTGGTGGCAGGCGCTTTACGGATGCCGGTCTGGAAATTCTTAATGGCCTGCTGGGGTGGGCGATTACCAAGGTCTTTTGTAGAAGCCTATGTTGGGGCTGGCATTATACCACTCATCTTCCCTTCCTGGTTCCTATGAACTGCGCTGCCAGCTATAGACCAGTTTCTCCTCGTCTCTACGTGTTTTTACCTCTCTATTGAGTTTTGCTTTGTACAATGCAGCTAAAGCCTCTCCTAATTCTGGGCCAGGTGGAATGCCCATTACTATCAAGTCATCCCCTGTTAATATCGGTCGTATATAACGCAGTCTGGCCAGATACGACTGTAGATGCTGCTGTACAACTTTTGACTCTGAAGCCAGCATATTAGCTTGAATGGCCGGGGACATATAATTACATAGTAACTGGTAGACATCACTGGGCATTATCTGAAGTGTGTCCAGTCGATGAAGTTGGGCTTTAAGATACAGCGTCTGACGCATTGTCTGGGCCTGCCTTTTAGGAAAGTTAAGATGTGAAAGGAATTGCTCGTTTTCCTCCACTGTCAGACTGTATACGAGCAGGCACAGATAAAGGTTAGCAGACTCCCTTCGCCGGTAGAGTTGACGGGCCCGTTCAAACCTCTCAACGAGCCAATCGTCAGCCCTGAGAGACTGATGTAACTTTGAAAGGGCTCCAACTTCCCGGGCAAGCTTTAAAACAAGCTCGGGGTATCCTTCTCTCAGGATCAGCTCCAGTTCATGCCTGATACGATCACCGCTTATCGTATCTATCATGACCGCATCCCGGACAAGTAGTTCAGCAGTAATCGGCTCCAGGGCGAAGTCCAGCCTTTGTTTGTAGCGAAGGGCGCGAAAGATCCTGGTAGCATCGTCAATAAAACTATCAGGGTGCAAAACACGAACCAGACGGTGGTCAATGTCTTCCTTACCGTGATAAAGGTCGATTAGCTCTCCGAAACGTTCAGGCGTAAGGCATACTGCCATGGCGTTTATCGAGAAGTCTCTACGCCGGAGGTCATCGTTGATAGTGCCCGGGCTGACCGTAGGCAGGGCACCCGGCTTTTCATAGCTTTCACGGCGGGCGGTAGCCAGGTCCAGGCTGAAGTCATTGAAATTGAGCCTGGCAGTCCCGAAGCGGGCGTGAGCTGTCAATTTCACCGGTTCATTCCTGGCAAGCTCCCTGGCCAGCCCGATGGCATCGCCTTCTACTACCAGATCGAGATCGAAATTGCCTCGATCCAGAAACAGGTCACGTACCGCTCCACCGACCAGAAACAGGTCCAGCCCAAGCTTACTGGCTTTGATCCCGGCATCACGTATCAGCGTTAGTACCTGCTGCGGAAGATATTCATTTAACCTGGAGGAAAGATTATCCGGCATCGGCATGCTGGTTTTTTTATCAGACTGGGTAAATTATAACATGCCGTGACGTTAAAACAATCACCGGTTTGCCTTTAGCCGTAGGTACCGCTCTAGCCCTTTTTGCTTTTCAACCGTTTTTGAACAGCCTGGCTGGTAAGCTCCCTGATGGCATCGGAGGCAACCCATCTGGCACTTTTGGAATCCTTTTTTTGTATCTCTCTGGCAGTCTCAACTGCCCTGTTGTTCAGGGCGAGGTTGCGCTTTCCGATCTGCCTCAAGGCCCAGTTCATAGCTTTCTTAACGAAGTTCCTATCGTCGTGAGCCTCATTCTTTATTACCGGTAGAAATGCCAGGAAATTCTCGTCTCCTGCTTTCTTATCATGGACTGCCAGTGCAGCCATCAGTACGAATCCTGCTCTTTTCACAAATTCCTCTTCCCTGTTACTCCACTCAACAGCCTTCCGATAGGCAAATGTAGTTTTATCGAAAAGGTTACTGCAACACTGGTCGCACACATCCCACGAATCAAAGTCCTTCACCCAGCGCTCCATCTGCGCTTCGGTAACCATTCTATAATCATCAACTAATCCTGCAAGTATCCTGGCTTCATGTATACCGGATGCCCAGAGCTGTTGAGCAATGCCATGGTTTACCCCGATTTCTCCGGCAATCTTTCTCAGGTTGGGTACCGATATGCCGTATGCTTTAGTAGTATCAATCCCATACTTTTTCATGCCCTCTACCGCCACAGGATTCGCCATGCTTCCGAACTTTTTAATGATATCATTGTATTCCATATTCTTGCCCTAACCGGTACATATTTTTTTCACTTCAACCGATTAATCCTGTGCAATTCTACTGTCTACCAAAACAACAGGTCAAGGCCATCGATTTGAAGATCCCGGCAGGGTGCCATACTGTAGCTGGAGCATTTCAACCCCGGATATTATGAGGATAGCTACTTGACAATAAGATATATAATTGAGAAAGTCCAAATAAAGGCTTTAAAAATAACAAGGAGGAGGGGCTAATTAATTTAGCCGCTAAAACACCATATGACGGTAAAGATAGTTACAGATAGTGGCTCTGACCTTCCCGCTGAGATCGTACAGGCTCTGGGAATCACCGTTGTGCCGGTATATATTTATTTCGGTGAGCAGGCATATCGCGATGAGGTAGATATAAGCCCGGATGAGCTTTACAAAAGACTGGTAGATGGACCGATTCATCCTACCACCACACAGCCCATGCCGGTTGACTTTGCCAATGTATACCAGGAACTTTCCGGAGTAACCGATAACATTGTATCCATTCATCTCGGTTCCAAGGTAAGCGGAACCTATAACTCGGCAGTGCAGGGTAAAGAGATGGTGCAGACAAAGTGCCACATCGAAGTGGTAGACTCATCTAATTTGTCTATGGGTCTGGGACTGATAACCATGGCGGCAGCCCGGGTTGCCCAGGCCGGAGGCAGTTTAGAACAGGTCATGGAAGAGACAAAGAAAGCCATTGAACAGGTACAAATACTCGGTCTCCTCGATACCCTGAAATATCTGCTGGCAGGTGGGCGTATTACAAAAGCCAGAGCGACGGTAGGGAGCCTGCTAAAAGTAAAGCCAATGCTCACCCTGCGGGATGGTGAGCTTGTTCAAGCCAGCCTGGCACGTACCTATCCCAAAGGTCTGGACCGGTTATATGAGTTTGCCAAGAGTGCCTCCAATCTTCAGGAGGTAGCTATCGTTCATAGCACCATGCCCGGGGAAGCCGACACGCTTAAGAAACGTATCAGTTCCATCATCTCCGAAGAGAAGATACATCTGGCCAGGTTGGGCGCTGGCCTGGGCGTACACGGCGGTCCCGGCACAATGCTCGTTGCTATCAGATGGACCTGATAGATGCCGAGTAGCCAGATATGATAAAGGGAGCATCTACCTCTCTGGCTACCTGTATACTGGCTCACCGATGCTAAGTTGTCTATCTGCGACCAGAAAATTTCTGATTACAGCAACTATTATCTTTTGCAAATAGTTGCGATAGATAATTTTCTATGGTATACTATATCTAGCCTAAAGGTATGCGGGTCTATTAAAAGACTGCTTTCATGCTAGAAATGGACCTCTTTTAATCTGCGTCTCCAGGTAAAACCCGATTTAATTTGAGAAACTGATAAAAAAAGTGCGAACCGATTTTTTATATTAATTATGCAATTAATTGCAATTGCATTTAGTCGCCTGTTTTCAACGATAGTTTGGAGAGAAATGGGCAAAATATATAAAATAATTAATAAGCTAGTTATCAGCGTCCTCGTGGTGACGCTGGCTGGTTGCTCGCCGGTAGATACGTCAAAGCTCAAAGTGGTTACCAGTACTTCTCTTCTTGCTTTCATAGTAGAGCAGACGGGAGGGGACATGGTTGAAGTGGTCAATATAATTCCGCCGGCGCAATGTCCGGGTCATTTCGATGTAAAGCCCGGCGATGTCCAGAAGCTGTCCGACGCCGACCTCTTTTTCATGCATGGCTGGCAGGGGGAAAAGTTTTCCGATGATTTAATCGCCTCAGCCAACAATCCGGACCTGACTGCAGTGAAAATTGATATCAAAGGCAACTGGATGACACCGCCGGTACAAATAGAAGCAACCGATACAATCACCTCTGACCTGTGCCAGGCTGACAGTGAGAATTGTTCTTCATATCAGGACTCAGCGGCAAAGTATAAAGAGAGCGTTAAGGCTAAGGGAGCTGCGCTGAAGTCCAAGCTGGAGTCCTATAGTCTTGGGACAATAAATGTAATGTGCGCTGAACAGCAGGCCGGTTTTGTAAAGTGGGTCGGTTTTACCATCGCTGGCACCTTTGGTACACCGGACTCGCTCACGCCACAGGTGGTCAAAGAGCTGGTAGATAAAGCTAGAACTGAAAACGTAACCCTGATTATAGATAACCTTCAGAGCGGGAAAGATGCCGGAGCAGGCATAGCCGAAGAGCTCGGCTGTAAGCGGATTATTCTTTCTAATTTTCCCGGCGGCTTAGACAATACCATGACCTGGGAAAAGGCCATCGACCGGAACATCGAGTTAATACTGGAGGCAATAGCTAAATAGCAAGGTACTCCAGAGAAGGGGTAAGAGACAAAAGATGAGCCATACCGTAATAGATATTCAAAATGCTGTTATTTCCTACAGGGAGGACATCGCACTTCGGGGTGTATCTCTCAAGGTAGCTGCCAGAGAGTTCGTGGGCATTATCGGCCCTAATGGGGCCGGAAAGACCACCATACTAACCGCGGTCAACGGTCTCGGTAGACTACTGAGAGGGCGAGTATGGGTACTGGACCACCATCTGGTACCGGGTAATGGCCATTCCTTGAGGAAGAAAGTCGGCTATGTGGCACAAGTACAGAACATAGAGCCGCGTATGCCTGTGAATGTCCGTGAAGTGGTGATGATGGGACGTTATGGCCGCCTGGGTCTGCTGAGGAAACCTGCCAGGAGCGACTGGAGAATCGTCGACGAGACTCTGGAGCTGGTGGGCATGACTCATCTGGCGCAACGGCCTATAGGACACCTCTCCGGAGGTGAGCAGCAGAGAGTGGCCATAGCACGCTGTCTTGCCCAGGAACCACAGATATTTCTACTGGATGAACCAACAGCCTCACTGGACTGGAAAGCTCAAACCGATATATTACGGCTGGTGAAATTGATACATAACACACGGCAACTTACCACGCTGTTCGTCACCCACGACCTGAGCGCGCTGCCCATCGCCTGCAACCGGGTGGTGCTGATGAAGGAAGGTCTCATCTGGGGCCAGGGTCCTCCTGATGAACTGCTCACCGATGACAACCTCAGCCAGGTATATGATATACCTGTCGAGGAAGTGAGGAGGAGGCGGAGAGAGGCCATCCTGGTCTGAATCCGGGAATTGGGGTCATGGACCTGTCCATCTTTGGCTACCAGTTCATGCAGAACGCCATCCTTTCTGCCTTTTTAGGTGGAATTGCCTGTTCTACAATAGGAGTCTTCGTGGTGCTGCTGCATATGCCATTTATCGGCGTGTGCATGTCACACGCCGCCTTCGCCGGAGCACTACTCGGCCTCTGGTTGGGCTTTGATCCTCTGGTTGGTGCCTTCGCATTTAGCCTGCTATCCGCTGCCATTATCGGCCCGCTCGCCGACCGTGGAGAGCTGAGCCCGGAAACGTCAGTAGGAGTCATTTTTTCTCTGATGCTGGGGCTTGCCTTCCTGTTCATGGGCCTGATGTCAGGCACCAAATCCGGCGCCCTTGAATTGCTCTGGGGCAGTATCCTCACCAATACCAGAAACGATATCATTCTCCTGGGGATAGTCGCTATCGTCGTGGTGGCAGTGGTGATCGTCTTTTACAAGGAAGTTCAGACCACCATTTTCAACCGGAGTATCGCCCTTTCCGTAGGCATCCCTGCCACAGTAATTCTCTACGGTATTCTGTTCTTGACAGGTGCCACTATAACCGCCTCTCTCCGCTCAATAGGTGGACTGCTCATTTTCAGCCTGATACTGAATCCTGCAGCAGCCGCCTACCAGCTCACGTATAGCATGAAGCGTATGTTCCTGCTTTCTGCGGCTTTCGGCGTTCTCTCGGGCTGGATAGGCCTTCTGTTTTCTTACCTGTTCAATATTCCCAGCGGTGCGACAATAGTAGTAACTTCATCAATAGTGTTCGGCATTGCAGCTATTTTCTCCCCCAAGAAGAAAGTGAAGGGCTGGCAGCAACAAGTGCTCCTGGAGGACAACAGTGACTAGGACATTTTTTAATGAAAAGGCAAGCATCTGGGACGAAACAATTGCCGAAAAAGACAGCACCAAGCTGGAAAAATTGGCCGGGTATCTCAATGTTACGCCAGGTTCCTCTGTGCTTGATGTAGGTAGTGGAACGGGCATATTCGTACCGTTTCTATTGAACAAGATCGGGAAGTACGGGCAACTCGTTGCCCTGGACATTGCTGAAGAAATGCTAAAAAGGTCGATAGCCAAGGCCTTTAGCGGGAATATCGTGTACCTTCATGCAGATATCACCAGTTTACCTCTCGCCGGGGAAATCTTTAGTGCAATCGTATGCTACTCCAGCTTTCCTCATTTTCGGAATAAACCGCGGGCACTCTCCGAAATGGCACGTGTGCTCAAAAGCAGCGGCAAACTATTTATTTGCCATACATCCAGCCGACATACAATAAACAAGATCCACCGTGAGACCCCGGCTGTGAAACACGACATTATTCCTAGCGCCGAAGATATGCGAACAATGTTATTATCTGCGGGATTCACCGGTATTAAAATAGATGACAGCAATGACAGCTATCTGGTCAGCGCTACAAAATCTTAAATTCGGTAACAATTGATGCCGAAATAGGTATGCTATCTCAGATGAAGGTAACTACCTGAAGAGTAAAGAAAAACAGGCTAAAAACCTGAACGCCACATTCGCTATTCCAGACCCTCTGCGTATGGCATTTTCCTTGCTTGCCCTCTGCTCTGCTTCCAGGTCTTTGCGTATATCTTTTTCCGGTCTCCGGTAACCTCCCTTACCTTCCCGCCAACATCAGACGCTTTTTCTTTCAACAGCGCTCTTGTCTCCTCACCCGATTGAGGGGCTAAGACAAATGCAATTCCAAAGCCAACCGTCACACCAAGGATAAATCCAATTGCGAATCCCGCCTCTGAATTACTGCTAAACATCTTTCCCTGCACCCCTTTCATTGCATATATGCTACTATATTTGGCATACAACTATATATTACCCTAACTGCTCTCATCTTGGAAAGCCATATGGATAGCAACAGGTATGAAATAATAAATATGAGGAATTTCACCGGGAAAACAGGCCAGGTGAAGAATCGCTATACCAGCCAGGTTACAGCGGCTATAATGTTCCAGACCACAATCAGCCCGAGACCTGCATTCAGCCACTTTAACAGGTGAAGCTGGTTGAACCTTAGCAGACCTAATAGAACAAGGCAGACCAGGGCCAGTTTAGCAACGGCCAGTAAATAAATGCTGCCGAGATAAGCGTAAATGGGATTCAGTTCAGATGCGCCAAATGAAAGAAGGAATGCCGTTATAGCTATATCCGCCAGGTTAAGAGTTAAAAATATGGCTCCCGGTTTTAGAACCGCACCCGACGTGTAATCATTATGTCCCATGATAAAAACCAGTACTTTAGTACTAGGACTATTGTAACAACAGATTTGATAAAAATCAATAGTCCAGTTTTTAGCTGGTAACACCAGTGTAAAGACCGCTTCGTGGAGAGTGGCACCGTTGCCGGGCTGAGATGGTACAGGACTGTCAGTTCCTATGTTTGACAGAAATATTGTTTTACCGGAATTATCCGGAATACATCGGGTCTGACCAGGAATACAACCTGTACATGTTTCAAGATTGGTACAGCTATACCATTGCGGGGTAGGTGGGGGACTCTATTTCTTAGCCAGCCTTTTGCCCAGCTCAAATGCATCCGATAATGCAGTGGGGTGGCCCTTGATCTCCGCCCTCTTGTCAACACCCCGGACCAGCACCTCACCCGCATACTGGACATTCACGGCTTTGAAAAAATATTGCACTATTAATATCGAGCCATCAAATAGTTTTTCGCCTCTGGTCGCCCCAACGCCGATGAACGCGCCTTTTCTCTCTGATTGGGAGAACTCCTGATTAAGGATGTATTTCCTGGCCCAGAGTGCCTGGCAACGGTCGATGAATATCTTTAACTGGCCGCTGATCCCATAGAAAAACATCGGCGAAGCCACTATCAGGACATCAGCTTCAACAAGCTTGGGATACATATCATCCATATCATCCCTGATAACGCAATTGCCATCCCGCTCACAGCCATAATATTCCTTGCAGGGGGCAATCTTGAGCTTATCTACGATGATCTTCTCCACCTCTGCCCCCTGGCTCTGCGCTCCCTTCAGAGCTTCATCAAGTAATAAATCGGTATTGCTTTTTATCCTCGGACTTCCCATAATTCCCAGGACTTTCAATCGGCACCTCCGGCGAAAAATAGTGAAGCTCTCTACTGTACTCTTCAGTTAACCGGTTGTCAATTTATTCTCCTACGGGATAGCGTATCCTATTTTGTGTAAATTCCAAATAGAAGAAAAAAGGGCGTAT
>CAZQRP010000005.1:0-165752 GCA_964596125.1 uncultured Dehalococcoidales bacterium
AGTTTAGTAAAATGATAAGGAGGATAGTGTCCGCCATCAACTGAACCTATACAACATATTGACTATGATGCATAAGTATGCTATAAGTGGGCTACGCCAATCTGGGTAAATGCCGAAGAGGGAGTAAATCTATAACCTTTCTGAGCTGCGTTACAAATCCCAATCTCTGTACACAACCAAGAGACGAGGAAGCTATGCTATCAAGAGCGCCTGAAAAGGCTATGAATTAATTGGAGTACCCACTTAAATACTGGGAGGTGGAAATATGATTAGGGCGTAAACAAAATCGTGAATATAATCAACATGAGAGGAGGAGATTATGAGAAAGATCCTTATCAGTTTATTATCGGCAATCTTGGTAGCAAGTCTGGCCTTGAGCTGTACCCCGCAGGCTCCTGAGCCATCTCCAGCCCCAACACCTGTACCTACTCCTACACCAGCACCAAAGCCGCCAGAAAAACCACAGGTACAAAAGATTATTATTGCGGCTCTACCAGTGGGTACTTCTGTATATTCCACGATGGTTGGAGTAAGCCAGCTCATTAATCAGTATAGCGGCGTTATATCTGTAGTTGAACCTGTCACCTCTCCATACGCTTGGTTCGAGCTTATGGAGAAAGGAGAAATTCACCTGCAGCACCAACAGGCTACCGAAGCGTGGCACGTGTGGCAAGGTGAGGGAGGAAGATCATGGGAAGGAATATGGCCTGTTCCTAAACCATATAAAGAAATGCGCCTGCTCATGCAGACAAACAACATGTATTACAATTTCATTACAGGCACATTTACCGGTATAACCTCCATACCCCAGCTTAAAGGCAAGAAAGTGGGCAGAATTTACCCTACGATACCAGCTACAGCTTATTCAGCAGCTATGTTGCGTGCTTATGGACTTGACCCTGAAAAGGATGTCAAATCTTTAAAGTATCCCTTTACAACCCATGCACTGGCGGACCTTGTAGAAAAGAAGAACGATGCAGTAATTACTACAATGGGTGGCGGTAAAATTGTCGAGGTTGACGCCAAGGTAGGTGCTGTATGGCTTCCTTTCGATCCGGCAAAGATAGGAGTCGTACAGGAGCTTGAGCCCATGATTCAATCTGGTGTTGGCCAGCCCTATGTACCCGGTGTCAAGCAACCGACACCAGCTATAGCAATTCCTAACTGGGAACTATGTGATAAAAGTCTATCTGATGAAGTAGCTTATGCCATTGTAAAAGCTCTTATGGAGCACGCTAAGGAACTTAGCAGGGCTACCTGGGAGTTTAACGAATGGGGGAAGGAAACAGCAATAGTTTCCAATACGTTCATGCCCTATCACCCTGGCGCTGTTAAATACTTCAAGGAAATAGGGATATGGACAAATGAACAGGAGGCACTTCAGCAAAAGCTGCTAGCCCAGTTACCTAAATAGTGCCACAAGTTTTTCAGGTTACAACTCATATCCGGAGGTTATGCTATCTAAATATAAATTCGCGTAAAGGAGTGTTTCAAGTTATGAGCAATGTGCAGGTGAAGAAGGCACTGTGCCGCTGGTGCCACAATCGTTGTCGGGTATCCGTATATGTTGAAAATGGGAAGCTAAAAAAGATAGAAGAGGATAGTAGCGACCCGCGTGTTAAAATGATATATCCGCCAACCAAAGCTTGTTTGCGTCTGAATGGTGCGAAGCAATGGTTCTACCACCCGAACCGGCTAAGTTATCCGCTAAAACGAGCGGGTATCAGGGGTGAAGGCAAATGGCAACGGGTACCCTGGGATCAAGCTCTGGATGAAATAGCTTCGAAGTTAGACGAAATAAGGCGAAATTATGGTGCCGAGGCTGTGGCAACGTCAAGCGGAACAGCACGTACTGAGGATGTATACCGAAGTAGGTTTTTCAACCTGTTTGGAAGCCCGAACTGGGTAGGGCAAGGCACGCACTGCTTTGCCCCCAACCTTGTTATGGCAGCAGCCATGTTTGGCTGGCCACCGCGATATAAGTCAGCACCTGAAAAAGCCAACTGCCTTATGATCTTTGGAATTGATCCCTCAAAAAGCATGTGGCGTATGTGGAAAGGGGTCAGAGATGCTAAAAAACGCGGTGCTCCAATTATCGTTATAGACCCTCGCCCGACTGATACCACCAGAATGGCTGACCTCTGGCTCCAACCCCGCCCCGGCACTGATGGTGCCTTAATAATGGCAATGATGCACGTCATAGTTTCCGAGGAACTCTACGATAAGGATTTCGTCAGGGACTGGTGCTATGGGTTTGATAAACTCGTAGAGAGAGTTAAAGAGTACTCACCGGAAAAGGTAGCCGAGATTACCTGGGTCTCCAGGGAGAATATAGAGAAGGCAGCAAGGCTTTATGCCCAGAACAGGCCGGCATGCACCTCAGACGGGATGGGGATTCAACACCAGCATAGCTCAATTCAGACAATCCATGCAAGGTTTGCCCTTGCAGCTATTACCGGCAATATAGATATCGAGGGTGGGCAGGAGATACCAGGCCCGAACTTGAATTTTATTGAAGGTGATGAGGTGGAACTCAATTCTAAACTGCCTCCCGATCAACGGAAGAAGCAAATGGGTTCAGACAGATTTCGATTGTTATCTTTACCTGGATATGAACTTGTCCAGCCTATGGCAAAAAAGACATGGGGCAAGGAGTTCGGGCATATAATCCACTTCTTTGCCGGTCATGGCCCTGATCTCTACCGGGCTATGATCACCGGCAAGCCCTATCCGATTAAAGCCATGATAACAATGTCAAGCAATCCGATGGTGACCCAGGCTAACACCAAACTGGTCTATCAGGCCCTGAAAAAACTGGACCTTTACGTCGTTGTCGACTTTTTCATGACGCCTTGTGCCGAACTTGCTGACTACGTGTTGCCAGCGACTTCGTGGCTCGAGAGGCCAGAAGTCGATGATTTTACCAACACCCATGAGAGACTGGTTGCCGGCGAGGCAGCACTGCCATCTATCGTCTCCGGCAAGTATGAGCGTAAAGATGATTTCGAAATCTTGGGTGAACTGGGACGCCGTCTTGGTCAGGAGAAATACTGGCCGTGGAAAACTTTAGAGGAAGCCTACGATGAGCGCATAAGCCCCCTGGGCATGACTCATCGAGAATTCATGAGCAGGGGTGGGATCGATTTCCCTCAGCCAAAGTTTAAGACGTATGAGAAACAAGGATTTGGCACAACCACAGGTAAGGCTGAATTATACTCAACAGTCCTGGAAAAACTTGGCTACGACCCATTACCAAGCTGGGTAGAGCCCCCAGAAAGCCCCCTGAGCCGACCCGATATTGTCCGGGACTACCCGTTTATTTTAATCACTGGTGGTCGAACCCGAGGATATTTCCACTCGGAGTGGCGCCAGGTTGATTTTGTACGGAAGAAACACCCCGATCCATTGGTCCAGCTCAACCGGAAGACAGCCACCGAACTCCAGATAAATGATGGTGACTGGGTCTGGATAGAGACCTTAAGAGGGAGATGTCGCCAGAAGGCTCAACTACTGGATAATATTCATCCCACAGTCGTGCACGCTGAGCATGGCTGGTGGTATCCTGAGATGCCGGGAGGAGAACCATGGCTGCGTGGTGTTTGGGAGTCAAATATAAATATCTGTATGGACGACGACCCAGACCATTGCAATCCCATCAGCGGCAACTGGCCGCTCAAGACAGCCTTATGTAAAGTATATAAGGCTACAGGATATTAGATAAACTATATTCATTAATAATTAAGCGCTACCCAATATAACTCGAATAGCTTTTGTGACACATTTTTCTCGCTATTAGTTCATAATGAAGTCATTGGCCCCTCACAATGATTTTGCTATCAACCTGTCTGAAGCGTCTTTCAGGAAAAGGTTTTTTACTAAACCAGTGATAACAAACACATTACCAATAACAATACATCATTCCTGTAAACAGTCGATAGCAGTCAGGACGACATACGACAAATTCACGAGCTTCCAGCATAATCATACGTATTCTTCATCGCATTCAAAGGTCAGGTCAATCATAAAAAGGCTTTGTATCATGGTGTTAATACAGCAGAGTACCGCTATGGCTCAATCAGATAGATGCCTTGAACACTTATCTGATTGTATAGTATACTATATTGAAAAGGAAACATAGTTTCTCATTATGCAACAACAAAACTACATCAAGTCTTTAAAAAATGTGATTGACATATTAGACTGCTTTACTGTAGATAAGGATTCTATGAGCGTTTCCGAAATTTCACACGAACTGGGTAAGAATAAAGGCACAATCTCAAAAATACTGTCTACACTGGCAGTCTATAACATGGTAGTTAAATCTGAACTCAGTGGTAAATACTCTATCGGCTCAAAAATGGTGCACTGGGCATCCTTGGTGCGTGTTGAGCTTAGAACAATAGCCAGGCCTTATTTGCAGGAAATAAAGAAAAAGACTAACGAGACAGCATCAATATTTGTTATCGAGGGGAGCGAGCGCATTTGCTTAGATGTCGTGGAAAGCACTCATGAAATACGGTTCGGTTTTAATGTTGGACAAAAATACCCCATCTATGCAGGATCGGCAGGTAAGGTACTTCTCGCTTACTTGCCTAAAGATAAACGAGATGCAGTTCTGAAGAAGACTGAACTTATCAAGGTTGGACCTAAAACTATTACTGACCGGGAAGAGTTGGAACATGAACTGGAGTCGATTCGAAATCAAGGCTTTAGCGTAAGTTTTGAGGAACGTGCATCTTCTGGTGCATCCGTTTCTGCACCGATAAGAAATGAGAAAGGTGACGTCATTGCAGCGCTTGTTGTCGGAGCGCCGAGTGTACGAATGGACCAACTAAAAATAGAGAAATATGTCAGGCTTTTGACGGACACTGCGGATAAAATCTCCCGAGAACTGGGCTATCAGCCGATACAACACCCATGTAACAAGTCTATAAGAGTATCGAAATAAGCAAGCGTAATGAAATAACGGGGACGAATGGATACGTTGATACTGGCATAAGCAAGATTACTCCAAAAAGATGAGGAGGCGCTTCATCATTGCTGGACTTCGGGACGCTCTGTCAGCCACTCTTGCCAGGGTAGCCAGTCAAGAGTAAAAGGCTATTGTAAAGTAATTGTAGCTAATGAAGTTTTTATAATATTTATAAGGAGGTTTAGATATGTCATACAAGGACCTGCGAGATTGGCTTCGCAAAGTAGAAGAAATGGAAGAACTAAAGAGGCTCGATGGGATCGATTGGGATGAAGAGATCGGATTAATTCGGTTTCTGGCACGGACCAAAAAAACAGATGCACCGGCAGTGTTATTCGATAATATCAAGGGATACCCTAGGGGTTACAGAATACTAACCGGTGCTCCAAGCTCCAAGCGCCGTTTACTCATGACTGCTCATGCCAGAGAAGCAACCACAAACATGGAAATCGTCGACTCCCTACGCGAAAAAATGAAGAACAACAAACCAATACCGCCCAAAGTGGTGAAAACAGGCCCTGTGCTTGAGAATGTCCAGAAAGGTAAAGATATTGATCTGTTTAAATTCCCGGTGCCTAAGTGGCACAAGTATGATGCTGGCCGCTATATCGGTACATTCAACTGCGTGGTAACCAGAGACCCTGACGAGGGATGGGTCAATCTAGGCACTTATCGATCGATGATCTACGACAAGAATACTATACTTAACTTCATGGACCCGGGACAACACGGACGCATTCATCGGGACAAATATTTCGCCCGCGGACAAGCCATGCCCGTTGTCTTTCTTTTTGGCTGTGATCCCATATTACCATTGATGGGTGGAACGGAAGCCCCCTGGGGAGTAAGTGAATACGATTATGCCGGTGGGCTAAAGGGGGAGCCTATCGAAGTAATAGAAGGAGAATATACCGGTCTCCCCATACCGGCAGCAGCTGAGATAGCGATTGAAGCCGAGGCTTTACCCGATGAGGCTAAGGTCGAGGGACCTTTTGCGGAATTCACCGGTCATTATGGGAGCGCTCCCCGTCCCGAACCCGTTATCAAAGTCAAATCCGTGATGCACAGAAACGATCCCATCCTTCTTGGACTGCTTGGAGCCGGGCTAAGCCCAAAGGGTCTTACCAGCGATAGGGTCAATCATTTGTCAATGATCAAGAGCGCCAATATATGGAACCAGCTAGAAGAAGCAGGCATCCCCGATATCAAAGGAGTATGGGTCCACCCGGCTGGCTTTTATATGTGGGTTGTCGTCTCCATCAAGCAGCGATACCCGGGACATGCCAAGCAAGTAGCAATGATGGCCAGCGCTTGTGTTGCCGGCGACTACTACGGGAGATATGTAATTGTTGTAGATGAAGATATCGATCCGAGCTATGACTTCGGTGTTATCTGGGCCCTGGGTAACCGGAGCAATCCGGAAAGAAGTCTTGATATTGTAAGAGAGATGAGGGGTGGTTTACTGGATGTTGGAGTACCACCGGGAGAAAGAGGACTAACAAGTAAAGCCCTCATTAATGCCTGTATCCCCTATGACCAGTTGGAGACCTTCCCAAGGGTAGCCAGGTTTGATCCTGAGCTCCGTAAGAAAGTTATAGATAAATACGGTGATGCCCTATTTGAATAGCACATAGGTCGGACCACTTAGCAGGCGGGAAGCAGGCAAAATGACAGGTCAAAAAAGAGCAGAGATGATCGATATCTTCACGCATATCTTACCGCCCAAATATAAGGACGAATTAGATAAAAGAGCCAGACACAGTTTCTTACACGAACAAAACAGTCACACTCCTGCATTATGGGACATAGAGGCAAGATTCCGGATTATGGACAAGCACGAAGGACTGAAGCATGTATTAACTGTTGCTCTGCCCCCACTGGAATACGTTGTCGATAGCAAAGATGCCATCGATCTTGCCCGAATAGCCAATGATGAGATGGCTGAGCTGGTCACAAAATATCCGGACCGGTTTATTGCTGCGGCAGCTTGCTTACCTATGAACAATATCGATGCCGCTTTACAGGAGACGGAAAGGGCCATAAAAGAGCTGAACTTTAAAGGGGTACAGGTATTTACGCCGGTTAACGGCAGACCACTGGATTCTCTTGAATTCATGCCCCTTTATAAAAAGATGTCCGAACATGATCTGCCAATCTGGATTCACCCGGTTAGAGACCGCGACCACCCGGACTACAGCGGAGAAAACCATTCAAGATACGGACTATTTATGGCAATCGGATGGCCTTATGAAACCACTGCGGCTATGGGTCGTTTGGTTTTCGGCGGTGTACTGGAAAAGTATCCCGATATCAAGTTTATCACACATCACTGCGGAGGTATGCTACCCTTTTTTATACAGAGAATCGGTGTTTCGGGTAGACCCTGGTTAAGTAAACCATCCATAGAATATTTCAAGAAGTTCTATGGCGATACTGCATTAAATGGGAGTATACCTGCTTTACTGTGTGGCTACGCTTTCTGGGGTGCCGACCATTTGGTCTTCGGCACCGATATGCCCTACGGCGGTACAGAACGCGGCAATACGACTGAAATAACAATAAGCGATGTAGAAGCGATGGACCTATCTGATTCCGATAAAGTAAAGATCTTGAGCGGTAATGCGAAGAAGCTCTTAAGATTACCAGAGTAGACAGGGTTCTCCAAATTGACTGCGGTCATTAACATTAAAGGTATTACTGTAAGAATATTTATTATTCCGTCTTTACCATTACCAATTCGATATTGTCTGTGTGTCTAACAAAAAATGAAACTATAAAGCGGGCTCCAACCTGTCAGAGCCCGCTTACATAGTTGGACGGTATTCTTAACTCTCTAAAATCGCCATTGCCTCTTCCCTGTAGGCATCCATCAAATAGGGTATTCCAGTGACTTTAGCACATTCTTCTGTCAATGACATAAGCTCCCGCCTTGTAATAGTAGGCACGCTGAAACACCTGGCACCTGCCATTAACTGCTGCAAGCCTACTCTAATCTTCTCACTGTAACTGTAAATTCCAATAGCGCCAAGAGGGATATTCTTAATCTCATTAGCACCCACTATATTCTTTACGTCTTCATAGCAGAAAAAGATCTCTTCCGGGGTGGAGCCAAACTGGCTAACCGTATTGGGTAACTTGCCATCCTTAATCCACTGGCCTATATTCTTGCCAACCATACCGGGAATCATCAAAGCCCTCCCCATGCAAACTGCCTTGGTAAAAGGTGCACCGAGGGCAAGTGCTTTAAATACGCCATCCTCGCTGCTGAATCCACCGGCAAAGGCAATGTCAGGCACCCGCTCACCCTTATCGGCTAGCTTCCTGGCAAACTCAGAAGCGGCAGCGTGCAGGTAGAGACTCGGCATACCCCATTCCTCCATCATTCGCCAGGGGCTCATACCGGTCCCGCCCGGGGCACCGTCAATAGTAAGCAGGTCGATCTTCGCTTTCGAGCCCCACTTGATGGCCATGGCCAGCTCGCGAAGACCATAGGCGCCGGTCTTTAAGGTAACGCGCTTAAATCCCAGGTTCCGCAATCGCTGGACTTCCGCATAGAAACCTTCTTCACTAATAAAACCAAGGCGGCTGTGACGTTCAAACTCCTTAAGGGCTCCTCCCTTGAAGGCTGCCTGGTTAATGGGATTTGAAGGGTCCGGAGTAACAATGTATCCACGTTTCTGAAGCTCCAATGCCCTCTCCAGGCTGCCGACCTTGATTTCCCCACCGATACATTTGGCACCCTGCCCCCATTTTAATTCGATGGTATTCAGGCCGTGCTTCTTACTGATGTACTCGGCAACGCCCAATCTGGTATCCTCCACATTCATCTGGACCAGTAATTCACCGTACCCCTGATGGTATCGGCGATACACTTCGATTCTTCGGTCCAAATCCGGTGCTACACTGACTTTACCGTTTGAATCAAATTTAAGCTGCGGATCGATTCCCGCCACGTTTTCACCGCAGACCAGCGTGACACCACTGATGGCAGCCCCGACAGCAAAATGATCCCAGTTCTTGCGAGCGATCTCCGTGGAACCCAGAGCACCGGTAAAGATAGGTGCCTTCATTTTGACTTTGATGTCCCAGCCATACTCGGTCTCCGTATTTACTCCCGGAAAAGTAGCAGTATCAGGATCTCCGACAACGCCGGGGGGTAGACCTTCGGCGCCCAAAGCATACCCTTGTATATTAAGGTGCGAATAATCAACGGGGTAGTCCTTATCACCTCCGGCAGTAACTTCGCCAAAGGGACCTGGGTAGATCAGTTCCCGACCGCGGAAGGTTGCTTTAAATACCTCGCAGTTCCCCGTGCAGCCATCAATGCAGCGAGTACAGATACCGCTCATGGGTACTACACTCCTGGAACGGTTGGCAGTCCTGGTGGCATCATTTGCATTTGGTCGTTGTAAATTCATTCTCAATTACTCCTCTTTATTTGATTTATTCAGAAACATAGCCTTTTACTATTCAACAAGTATTTAATTTTGCCCGCTAATTTGCTATTCAATGTCCGAATGAGGGTACCCGATGTGGCTGAGGGATGGCATTCAGACAATCCTACATCCTTACCGGTATACCTCTATCTTTCAGGTACTTCTTGGCTTCAGGTATCGATATTTCGCCGAAATGAAAGATTGATGCTGCAAGGACTGCCGATGCCTTACCGTTGACCACAGCTCCATAAAGGTGTTCCAGCTTACCGGCACCGCCTGAAGCCGTAACAGGTATCTTAACTGCTTCCGCAACCGGCCTGGTCATTTCCAGGTCATATCCTTCCTTCGTGCCATCGGCATCCTTACTGGTGAGCAAAATCTCTCCAGCGCCCAACTGTTCAACCTTCTTTGCCCATTCCACGATATCTATCCCTGTTGATTCCTCACCGCTTCTGACCACCACCTCCAAACGGGGAAGTCCGCTACCCGGTGCGTTCTTCTTTCCGTCAATAGCTACCACCAACCTGTCTTTACCAAAACGTTTCGAGGCATCCACTATTAGCTGGGGATTTCTGATAGCAGCAGTGTTTATTGAGGCCTTAGTTACACCAAGCGCAAACAGGTCCTCCATTTCCTCAATACTCCCGATACCTCCACCCACTGCAAAAGGGATGGTAACCTTTTCGGCGACTTTCTTAACCCATTCCAGCCTTGTCTTCCTGTTCTCTACCGTTGCCATAATATCGAGGAAAACCAGCTCATCAGCACCCTCACGGCAGTACGCTTCGGCAGCCTCCACAGGATCGCGAGCATCTCTCAAATCGACAAACCTCACTCCCTTGACCACTCTGCCATCTTTCACATCAAGACAGGGTATAACTTTTATTTCTTTCAATTTATTACCTCCCAGAATTTACTCAGATGTTGATATTCCATGACGGTGCTCATGGCGTGATTCTGGACCTCTATACCTGCCTCCTCAACAGCAGCTACAGGATTCAATCCACCATAAAGGATCATCCCTACTCTATTAAGCTCCACGGGGATTTCACACACCGGTTCGCTGGTATTGCCCATCAATAGCGGTCCTCCCAGGCCGGCCTCCTTCAGTTTAGCTACCACATTTTCAGTGAGCGGCCGGCAGAGGGCGGGTATTTCTCTGAAATTAGCCAGTATTTTCCCACTGCCCCTCCTAACAGTATCCCTCACAGAGGTCATTCTGGCCTTGATAAAAACTTCTGAAGGATCGATAGAAGAGCCCGCATAGTGAATAATATCGACAAAACGCAACGGTTTATGGTCACGAACCTGGAGTGTGCCGCCGAACCGCGAATCTATAGGTACGCCCGCCTTAAGTAATGTACCATTTACCACGATACTGCAAACAGTAGCCAGTCCTGTAGTGCCCTCAGGTACGACCAGCTCACCCAACATCTCCCCTTCCTGAGCTATTGCTATCAGGTTGCTTACGCATATCCCTGCTGCAAAAACAGGCTTCATTGTCTGGATTGCTTTATCAAACTTTCCCTTTGGGAAGAAGGAAACATTGACCGGGATTAAACCAGCCCCCTCATTCCAGTTAAAGCTGGTACGGAAGGCAAGCAACTCGATCCTGGCGATAGCAAAACCGACTTTATCCCTGACCAGAGCATCACTCAATTCCTCAAGGCCACGTTCAGTTATCAACCGGCCATCACGACCAGCAAGTTGCGTTAATCCCCGCTCGTCCATCAGTTTGAGATGGTACCGCACCGCCCGTTCGCCCAGGGCAACTCCATACTGTTTCAATCGGTGAGCAATAACCCTGGCTCCCAGCGGCTCCTGAGAATCCTTGAGGATTCTCAGGATGAAAAGCGCTTTTCTCTGGACATCTTGCGTCTCAATGCCGATCATGAAACTCAAATAAGATTGAACTAATTAGGTAGTAGGCAACCGTTTTCCTATCATATCATATGCTATAAATGCTGTCAAATCCAGCCGGCAATAATTTTTGACCGAACAGCTTAAACAGAATCTCGACGGTACTCCACGTAAAAGATACCAGTGAGGGTATTGTCTCGCTTCAATTATTGACTGTACTTTAAATGACAGGTAAGATTGAAGGTCGGACTGACATGGAAAATAAACGTCTTACAATAGTGTACCGGGAGCAGCCATTCGAAATCGATTATTTTCTCCGCCAGGGACGAATAGAGACAATTTTATACATCCAGGGACTGGGCTGTTCCAAAAACGACTTCGCTGAAGCAATATACGTTCCCGGATTGCAATCCTGTACTTTGGTGGCGTTTGATTTTCCAGGGTGCGGTAATTCTCCATATCCGGACAATGTGGCACTTGAAATCGACGAACTGGTTGAAATTACCAACAGTGTAATTTCCAAAATGAATTTACGTGACCTTATAATTATCGGGCACAGTATGGGAGGACTGGTAGCCCTGCTGTACGCTGAAAAATACGCCGGGTACGTCAAAGGATTCATTAATGTCGAAGGGAATCTGGCGCCGGAAGACTGTTTCTTTTCACGTGAAATTGCAGGGTACGGTCAGGCGGGCTTTACCAACAGGGTTTTTGAACACTTCAAGAAAAAATTAGTCCGATCGAAATCAAAAGGAATACGGTAAAACATTAATAAAAGAAGGTGCATCTAAAAGAGCATATTTTGATTATAGCTGTTCCCTGGTAGACTACTGCGATAACGCCAGTTTACAACAACGGTTTCTTCGGCTGACAATTCCGAAGGCTTTCCTGTATGGTTCGGAAAACCGCAGACTATCGTATATTCCAGAATTGAAAGACGGAGGCTGTAACGTGGTTGAAATACCACACAGCGGTCATTTCCCGCATTATGAAAACCCACAGGACTATTATCAAATAATTTCCGGTCTTATGACAACGCTATTCCCAAATAGACCCGTTGATGGTGAATAACCGGTGGTTTATAGAGCAGCAGGAGTTCGTATTTTAGAAGCCCGGATAAGACGTACTATATCTGCCCAATAGAAATAGCTACTGCTTTTCTACGGTTTTAATACCGCTCAACGTCGAAACACTATTCCTGATTACCGAAAGACCACATAGCCAGCAGGATCATTGACGCTCCAAAAAACGCCATGACAATAACATTATCCCAAACTGTCATAGTATGTCCCAGTAAATTGATAGCGAAAGATGAATCCGACGATGTTCCCAACACTACCTGACGGATAGGAGCAACGCCGTAGGTGGCAGGATTTATTTTTACCAAAACGTTCATCCACGCAGGCAGTCCCTGCGGAGGAAAAAAAACACCGGAGAGGAATACCATCGGGAACATCAACATCTGCATCACCGCCTGAAACGCCTCCATAGACCTGATACGTGTGGCCAGCAGGATACCCAAAGAGCCCATGGAAGCAGAAAGCAGAAGCATCAGCGGTAACAATTTGATAATAGTCGATGCGGAAAAAGAGACACCAATCAGCGGTGCAAACAACAAGATAATAATTCCCTGAAGCAGGGCCACCGTTGATGCACCCAATGTTTTCCCAATTACTACAGAGGCACGACCTATTGGCGCTACCAGGACTTCCTTAAGAAAGCCAAACTCACGGTCCCAGACCACAGACACGCCAGCCATGAACGAGCTCATGAACACCGTCATGCCAATAATACCGGGGAACATGAACTGAGCAAAATCGATCCCGGGGCCAAGAAAGCCCATTCTGGCACCAAGGCCACTGCCGAAAACGAATAGAAATAACAGAGGAAACATCATAGACCCAACCATACGCATCTTGTCATGCCAGAAACGAAGCACATCACGATACCAGATAGTATAAACTCCACGCAGATTTCTCATTGTTAACTCCTAGTGACGCCTACGGCGGCCGTGCTGGCGGAGCAGCGCCTTAAATTCATTGGTAACTTCCTCCTTGCGTATTTCCCGCCCGGTAAGCTTCAAAAAAACGTCGTCCAGGCTTGGCCGTCGCAGACTGACACTCAATATCTTGGTACCAAATTCCTTGATGAAGACAGGGAGGAATTCATCTCCGCTGGCTACTTCAAAAACAAGCCCCTCGCCATCACTCTTAGCCTCAATTTGATAGCGATGACGTATCTCTTCAGCAGCTTTATTGTTATCGCCGGTTTTAACAGAGATGATATCCTTGCCTACAATACTCTTAAGTCTTGCGGGAGTGTCTATGGCAATAAGCTTCCCATGGTCGATAACAGCAATCCGGTCAGCCTTCTCGGCCTCATCCATATAATGAGTCGTCAGGAAAATGGTGGTACCTTCACGCTGCCGCAGTTCCAGTATATATTCCCATATGCGGTTACGCGTCTGCGGGTCCAGCCCCAGCGTTGGTTCATCAAGGAACAACACCTTTGGATTATGTAACAGGCCTCTCGCAACCTCCAGACGACGTTTCATACCGCCGGAATAAGTACGCACTTCACTGTGACGCCTATCCCAGAGTTCAACCATTTTAAGCACATGCTCAATCCGGTCTTTACGAATCGAGGCCGGGACGTTATACACCAGGGCATGAAAAAGCAGATTCTGTAATCCGCTGAGCCGTTCATCAAGGCTGGGGTCCTGAAAGACAAGTCCGATCAACTGGCGTACCTGACTCTGCTGCCGTACTACATCGAAACCGTTGATTGTGGCCTCCCCGGATGTCGGTTTAGATAGAGTGCAGAGTATATTAATTGTAGTAGTTTTTCCTGCCCCGTTAGGACCCAGGAAGCCAAATACTTCTCCCCGCATCACATCGAAACTGATACCATCCACCGCAACGACTCTATCAAAATTTTTAGCCAGGTCTTTTACTGTAACAATGTAATCGATAATATCCCCCTTCAGACAACACCGATAAACTGATATTCGTTATCCGCTGGAATTGGTGACTGCTTTCCTGCGTACGGAAATTTGTAGACCAGGTCATATCGGCTACTATTTAAGTATTTTAAGGTAATAACGTCCTAACGACAAGTCGCGTATATAATCCCCACGTCCGGGACGGGACTGTATTTGCAGGGCGCTTGCATAGAATATGGCTTTGATTGTTAGAGACATGCATTTGTCTGGGACAATCTGCAACTCCGGTCCAAACAGCATTATACGTCTGTGCCTCAGTTTCAGCCCGAGGTAACACATCAAATCAACGAAAAAATGAATTGGGAGCTTCAGTATGCGAATATAGACAGGCTTTCGGTAAAGATGGCATAATATACAGGCTGGGGGAAGCAATCTTCACCAAAGGTTTCCTGTTCCCCGGTTCAACAAATATACTAATAATCTCAGCTTACCCATCCCCCGTGATATATAAAATCAAGAAAAGAACGGTATATAAGAGGACGCCATATTGAACAGTATTACGCAGCAACTCGACCCAATTTTTAAACCCGAGTCCATAGCTGTCATAGGAGCTTCGAATAAGGTGGGTAAATGGGGCTACTTGATGGTAAGCGTACCATTAAGTACCGGATATCGCGGAGCCATATACCCCATAAACACAGGACATAAAGAGATACAGGGTCTCCGATGTTATCCCAGCGTCCTAGATATACCTGACAAAGTTGACATGGCTATAATAGTAGTGCCTACTGCTAAAGTTGCTAAAGCAGTCCAGGAATGCGCAGACAAAGGCGTCAAAGGTGCCGTCATCATCACCGCCGGCTTTGCCGAAACCGGTAACCAAGGAAAACTGCTCCAGGACGAGATCGTCAAAATAGCCAGGAAAGGCGGTATACGTTTCGTCGGACCTAACTGCATGGGAATATGGAGCGCTGCAGGACAGCTCAATCTCTGCCTTAGAAAGTTACCAGAGGAGGGAACCATCTCGTTCGTATCCCAGAGTGGAACCTACGGGGCCAACCTGGCTGAAGTAGCCAGTCTGAAAGGGTATGGACTGAGCAAATTTATCAGCATCGGAAATCAAGCGGACATTACAGAATCTGAGTATCTGGAATATCTCGCAGAAGATGAAGAGACAAAGGTTATTATTTTTTATATAGAAGGTTTTAAAGATGGCAGAAGGTTCTTTGAGCTGGCCAAAGAGATCGTACAAAAAAAACCTATAATAGTGTTCAAAGGTGGACGAACGGAAGCCGGTGCCAGGGCCACGATCAGCCACACTGCCTCTCTGGCCGGTTCCCAGAAGGTGTTTGAAGCGGTATGCAGACAGGCGGGCATCCTGATCGCCCAGGAAGCATTTCATTCATTTGAGATGGCTGAAGCCCTGGTGCACCAGCCGTTGCCCCGCGGAAACAGAGTGGCCATAATGGGAAGTGGGGGGCAGGGAGTGGTCACTTCCGATGCCTGCGCCGCCCTTGGTCTGGAAGTACCGGCATTTGATTCTGAGACCACTCAGGAACTGCAGAAGCTATTAACAGCCCATGCTCCACCACCAAGAAATCCCGTAGACTTAGCCGGATCGTACAGCACTATCGCTCAACATATTTCGATCCTGGAAAAATTACTCAGCCTGGACTTCATTGATGGAGTTATTACCAACGATCCCATCAACTGGAGTGTCGATAAATCTTCTGCTACCGCAGATGCAGACCGGGATGTGGCGCGCTTCGCTTCTCTCCCCGGCAAATATAATAAACCGCTTATCACCCTCCACTCCCCTGGTTTTGCGGATTTCGTTACCGACAATACACGTACAAAATCCGGTGTGACCATTTATGAGACCCCGGAACAGTGTGCCCGCGCCATGTATACTCTGTCTGAGTATGCAGAGATACTAAGGAGGCAGGAACGTTAGTACGAATTTTCAGGTAACAGATTTCATCAGCACTGCCTTTTCCTTCGCAGACCGTGTGATAAACAGGTTGTTTTAACAAACTCCCGGTGCCCTGCACGAATCTACCGGTCACCGATAGTACTACATTTCCAGCCTAAAGTACGACTACCACATCGGTAAAAAGGTTGACGACCAGTCAGCTTTCTTTCGTTCTTAAAACCAGCCACCTTCACGATTACACCATTAAGATAATGCTCTATTATTAGTACAGACACGATTAGACTGGGAGTACGACTATATAATGAAGGAAAAAACCATTAAAATTAAAAACAAAGGGGTAACGGCGGCAGTCAAAGAGTTTCCTATCAACTTCGTCAGCCACGAATTGAAGCTCAAAGGTAAGGTCCTGTTTCCCCGTGATTCATGTATAAATTCCGCCATCCCCGGTGCCGTGCTGTGCCACGGTTTCGGTGCCAGTCACCGGGCTATGGAAACCAGTGCCAGGATTATGGCAAGCCAGGGTGTGGCTACGCTGATATTCGATTTCCGCGGTCATGGTTCCAGCGAAGGCGCCGTGGATGATAAACTGGTAGATGACGTTGTTGCTGCCTGGAATACTTTAAAACAGTTTCCCGGGGTAGATGAAAAACGAATGGGTCTCATCGGGCATAGCCTCGGTGCCATGTCAGCGATAATGGCTGCAGAAAGAGTAGACAGCCCCCAGGCACTCATCGCCCTCGCCTGTCCATCACAAGTGGACCCCGAATTGAACACGGATATGCCCGTAAACTTCGGCCAATGGGGACGCACGAATAATATCATGGAGTATCCCAGACAGGGGGCTTTTCCCTGGCTCAAAGGGATAGCTGCCCTGGGATCAAGAGTTTTAATGTACCTGTTTGGCTATCGAGTTCGTGTGGACCTGAAGAAGTTTTTTCAATTTGCAACGCAAGTTCAGATGACAGAAGTGCTTCGGAAGCTTGAAAATTGTTCCAAATTGTTTGTCTTTTGCGAAGGCGATACCATAACTCCCTACAATAAATCCGTACTAGTCTATCAGGAAGCCTGTGAGCCCAAAGCAAAGCTTCTAGCCAAAGGTGGTTTCCATACCACTCCGCTTCTACCGGGACACGTGCGCTCACAATGGACAAGCTGGGCAGTACGTACATTAACCGGTCAGGGAGATGTGATAGAAGAGTCACACCTGATATTGTAAAGGTCTTCAAGAGCAGATACTACCCTCTGAGATTAACGATTATATCAGTAAGTTCCAGGAACTCTTCCAGTTTCAACGCCTGTCGTCTTCCGATCATTTGAACAGCTTTGCGGAGAGCTTGCCGGGCGGTGCCCACCGCTCTTCCCGCCCTTCAGGCACTACTTTGTCAGGCCTCCATTGGGAATGCTCGTCGCCCCGCTTTATTCAATCACGTCATACGTGGACTTCAATCCCATAGCTAACCGGCCATGTATTCCCTGTATTCTCCTTTCGATACCTGATAACCGGCATGTCAATTGACAATGTCCCGTGATACAATTATATATACCTCCCGACACAGCAATGAGCAGTCACATTGTAAAGATAGCCGGAAAAAAGAAAACACCAAAAAGAGAGACAGTTCATTATGGAAACGGTAAACAAGGTTGATAAAATCGAAATACTGATCCTGGTAGATAACTACATAGATATATTATTAAGAGACAATTCAGACATTGTAACCAGGGCAAGCTCCTTTAAGGAAAAAAAACTGAGCAATGCAATCTTAGCCGAGCATGCTTTTTCCGCCCTGATTAAAACCACTGTCGGGGATAAAACGAGAACCATGATTTTCGATTTCGGTTTTTCCTGGGATACGGCAGCAAGGAACGCCGATGCCTTAGACGTTGATTTAACTGAAGTTGAACTGGCTGCCCTGTCACATGGACATAAAGACCATCATGGGGGAATGGCGGAGATAATGGGCAAAATCGGGAAAAGGGGGCTGGAGTTCATTACCCACCCCGCCGTATTCAGGTCGAACCGGTATGTTCGTCATGATAATGACGATAAAGTTGAAATGCCTTCTCCCGATCAAAAAGCAATCGAAGAGATGGGCTTTCGCATCGTCCGTAAAAAGGAACCATACTTATTGCTCGGCGGGGATGTCATGTTTTTAGGAGAAATCCCCAGAAGGACGAGCTTTGAAGCTGGAGTTCCAAACACGTACTATGAAGAACATGGTAAGGAAATGCTGGACCTTCTTGAAGATGACACCTCCCTGGTCATGAATATAAAAGGTAAAGGTCTGGTGATACTATCCGGTTGCGCTCACTCGGGAATAATAAACACCGTGGAATATGCCCAGGAGGTTACGGGTATACTCGACGTGCACGCAGTCGTTGGAGGATTCCATTTAACCGGCCCTGCTTTTGAACCTGTCATTGACGACACGGTAAACGCTATGAAAGAAATAGGTCCGGACTATGTCATCCCCGCTCACTGCACCGGACGAAAAGCTATGCTCGCCTTCGAAAAGGCCATGCCTGACCAGTTTATTATAAGCATGTCAGGCACAAAACTGACCTTTTCTGTATAACACGGTTTGCGCCAGATTGAAAGCGCAGTCCCGATGAAACGGTAATAATCGCCCAGGGGAAAAGCTTGTTAACAGGTCTGGCTTATTAGTATAATGGGTTCTACAGAACGGGGCTGTAGCTCAATTGGGAGAGCGCCTCCCTTGCACGGAGGAGGTCAGGGGTTCGAATCCCCTCAGCTCCACCAGACCAAGTGCGGTACACCAAGCCCTGATAAAATCCACGTTACTTGATTTACGCCCCAAGGCTAACTTGCTCATCGTAGAAAGCGTCCCGATTGGTATCGGGAAGGTCAGGGGTTCGAATCCCCTCAGCTCCACCAGGGGTTACAATAGGTAGAACTCCGATCTCCTCCTTAGCTATTCCTTCGGGCGGCATTGGCAAATCATAATAAATCGTGATTATCCCATTGTCTATCACTATTTTCTTGATGAATGACTTTAAGAATGATTTCCTTTTGTCCTCCCGGATTTACGTTGCATTACCTCCCCGGTTGGCTCCATCTTACGTTAACTGTCCTATTGGGACAAAGCAGAAGGAAACTGAATAACCAGGGCCAAGAATTGTCAATTTTGTGCAATGATAGTTTCATGCACAATACAAAAAATCAGTATGGTACGTCCCCTCGCAGTACCTTTAAGGCTGTACCTCATAACAACCGTGCTGTTTCACCCTGTTTTTTTACCCGTGATGCTTTCTTCAACAGACTATAGGTCGGAGGTATATCAAATGATTTACCTTCCAGTAGCTCCCCTACAGTACGAATCTGAATTTTTAGATACTTTTTCTTCCACAGTTCAGATTCATAACTGCCCGCATGTACGCTGTCGGTAATTATGCGTAACGTTGGCCTGTTTAAGGAAATGAGCAGGCCAATTGCCGCCCCTTCTTTTTCAATAGCTCCAAGTAAATCCTGTATCATCCTCGGGATTACACTCTTACCGCCTTTTACTTGAACAATGATGTTTCGTTTCTTGTTACCGCTTTCAACAAATCCTAAAATGCCATCAACTCCATCATGACGTACTCTAGGTTTGGCACCAACTAAACTTAATGCCCATAATTCAAATTCCTTTTCATTCTTCTCCCACAATTCTTTTGCAGCATCGGCCGATACTGGTTGTTTGATACTTTCTACATTGCTGTCTTCCACTGCAAACCTCCTCAATGAATCTGGCCTGTCCTAATAATTTTAGCACCTTTAAAGTTAGAATGGCAGATATTACAATTTCTTTAGCAGGTGACTTTAAGCTGGTAGCCGCTGTGAATCCATGCCGCTTTTTCTAACATAATAACTTGACCATTTTGGGCGATGGATCTATTAATTGACAAAATCACTTTCTTTAAGTCTTGGAACGTTTACGGCAGTCGATTGAACCACATTATCGATAATGCTCCACCAAAAAGAGCCAGCAGAACAGCAATACCTGTAAATATAGCGCTGAGTTCCGTTTGCTCAGCTTTAAATACAAGTTGTGTACTTAAATGTTCGTAAATGGCGCGCAAATCAGTTTCATTATCTGCTCTGAAGTATTCGGCATCTGTCTTTTCCGCAATGAGCTTAAGCGTTTCTTCGTCAAATCGCATATATATTGAATATTCTCCAAATCCAAGGAGCGTTCCTTCAGGATTTCCTATACCAACCGTGTAAATGCGTACACCACGATTTGTTGCCTGTTCAATGATTTCTAGCGGACTAGGTCCTGTAGTGTTCCGCCCATCGCTTAAGAGGATTATAACCGCATGTATGTCCATGCCCGACTGCATCCGAGCCGCTGCGGATTTCGTATCTAGAGGTATGCTTAATTCAGAGAATGATTTCTCTGACACCTGGCTGGATTCTTCGAAAATGGCATCAAGCGATGTAAGAATAGCACTTCCAACTGCTGTTCGATGTTGTAGCGTCAGACGATTTATTGCGGCAGCGACTGCTTCACGATCGTTTGTCGGTGCTTGAACAACTGCTGCATAACCACTAAAAGATACAACACCTATACGGATATCTTGCGGCTGCTCTTCAACAAAAGTTAATGCAGCGACTTTTGCCGCTTCCAATCGACTGGGTTTAATATCTTCCGCCCTCATACTCCTGGAAACATCTATTGCCAGGATAACCGTTGCTTGCTGTGACGGCAATATGACCGTTGCCGTTGGACGGGTCATAGCAAAGACCATTGAAATCAGGGAAACGAGGAACAGGATAGGGGGAATATGGCGCCGCATACCTGGCCTCTTACCTAATTCTCGTTTCGTTAATGGGAGACTCGAATATCTCAACAAAAGCTTTTGCCGTCGATACTGTATAAAAACATAGATAACGACGAGTACAGGTATAAGCAGCAACAACCATAACATTTCAATCCAAAGAAAAGACATAGTCTACTCTCCTGTACTTACTCCCGTTTTACGAAAGGCAACATGAGTCGGGGGCTGTACCGCTTCCGGCCTGTCCACAATCATTCTCACCGGCCAAATTTGACCTGACCACCAATAATTGTACCACTCCTCTTACCACTTCTCAGGTTAGAGTTGTCACCATAACAGCCTCCGGCACAGGCGACAGTCTAGTCCCCCTACGTGGTATGTGTCATTGATTCAGGTACATTCCCAACTCATTATAAATCTGTGAAATATGCTTTAGCTAAAGCAACAGACTAACTTATTTCTCCAAGGAAACAGGTAATTGCTTTAGTTCTGGTATACGTCATTTCTTCTTAAATAAAAGTACGCAAACTGCTCGCAATAGCCCACCGGAATACCAATGTTCTTCATATATGTTTTATTGGTTCTACGAAAGAAGTATCCACTCGATTAGGTGAACACAATGCAGGCAAAACTCCCTCCACATAAAGATATCTTCTCTGGAAACCACTCCATATTGAAGCCTCTGACCCTCTCAGCCGGGCAAGGTAAAGCGGACACCACATCAGGCCCCCGAAAAATCCTGGTTATACTGTTAAGGCTTTAGGATTATATTACTAATGGTGCAGAGCGTCCCAATTGATATCGGGAAGGCCAGGGATTTGAGTCCCCTCAGCTCCACCTTCTCAGGTACAACATATCGTCTATGACAGTGAGCGTCAACGCCTAATGAGCCCGTCTCCACTCACCAAAAAAAACTCTACGCTATTCTTTTACCGGCTTCCGGGCCTGAGACTACATTATAGATTTCATGTACCTTTATTACTATAGCGGCTTTCACTGTGCTGGCTGCGTCTTGTCCAAAACGTTTTATGGCACGTTCCTTAGCGCGCTCATAGTATTCCCCCGATTCGACTATAGTAGCCTCACCCTTAATCTGCCACCCCTTCGCTTTTCCTGGTTTTCCCCCTTTCTCCAATTCGCTATGAAAAACTAAAGCTACCTTGGGATTATCCTGTAAATTCTTGAAGGTTTTGTTTAGATGACGGGCGGTAATCGTGATAGTATCCGGATTTATAGCTCTGGTAGAACCACAGGGAACTACGTTGGGCACCCCATCTTTTGAAGCGGTAGCCAGGTATGGTGCCATCATGTTGTTTATACACGTCATCATTTCCTCAGTCATATGGGCCATTGCTGCTCCTTTCTACCAACCTTGCTGGCGCTGATTATATTGCCATCACTCTCACATGTCAATTTGTTTGCGAGCAAGTGCTGTAGTTCTCATACCTGCACATCCTGACCACCAGGTCATTGTGGCAGTCACGGATTACGTACCTGATTGAACGTTAGTCCATTTTGCGTGAACAAGCAACAAAAGTATAAGCCGATAGGCCCACACGATAAATAACTCTTTAAGAGGATAGCCTTAGTATTCCACTGACCTTAGCACCGTTCCCCCTTTCAATACCACGTTCGATTTGGTATTCTATTGTCGGTAATCAATATCTAAGGTAAGGTCAATGAAGGCGAAGCTAATAGCATATTTCTGCTTGTCGTTCCTTATTTTACTTATTGGCTGTCAAAAAGCTGAACCCTCGACACCACCTACTGGATCAAAAGATAATTCGCAGCAAGCGAGCATTGTAAAAAAAGACGCTTCACCGAAAGCTACCTTCAGCCATGGCACCTATCAATTCAATGCAAATGTGGACGGTAGGGAACGTACTTACCTCGTCTATGTTCCTGAAGGTTATGACGCCAGGAAGCCATTACCGGTGGTAATCGTGATTCATGGAGGTGGCGGCACAGGCAGAGGCACTATGGAGATGACAAAAATACCAGCCAAAGCCGATGAGGCTGATTTCCTTGCTATATTTCCCGACGGCACTGCGCCATTCCCTTCACAGCCGGTAGAATTCATGACTAATCCTCAGACATGGAATGATGGCTCAGGCAGAGGTTATTCCGGGAAAAGGAATATAGATGACGTCGGTTTCATAAATACTATGATTGATGACGTTGCTGTTATATTTAACATAGACCAAAAGCGTATCTATGCCACCGGACTATCAAATGGAGCATCTATGTCATTTCGCCTGGGAGTAGAGCTATCACAGCGCATCGCTGCCATCGCTCCCATTGCTGGCCATTTTTGGATAGAGCATCCCCGGTCAAGCCGCCCTGTTCCTATGCTGTACATTACCGGCACTGATGATCCACTGAACCCGATAGACGGTGGGCCGATTAGTGTGCCCTGGTGGGGGTACTCAGATAGTAAGCCGCCAGTGCAGGATGCCATTATGAAATGGGTGAAGTTGATCGGTTGCCCCACAAAATCTGAAGCTATTTATAATAAGGATGGCGTGAAAGCCATTGCCTACAGGCCGTGTCACGGGAATGCTGAAGTTATTTATTACACGGTTGAAGGGCTGGGCCACCACTGGCCTGGTGGTAAGAGTGAGCCCTATCTTCCTGAGAGAATAGTGGGCAAAACATCTAACAAGCTCATTGCAAATGATGTTATCTGGGATTTCTTCCAAAAACATCCCATGAAGTAACATTCTACTTTAATGTGAGAAGCATCCGGTCACATCGTATATATACAGAAACGGGCACGTCATTTCACAATTCTCGAGATTATCACACAAACTCATAGTGTTTAACATAGTTACCTTCTCTCAATGTGTTACAATAGCCCTATCACATATAGTATCATGCTGACCATGCTATCGTTTATTATAGTGGACAATACAATAGCAGATGTCATGAAGGAAGGAGGTCGCAATGGACTACCAAAGTCTTCTGGAACTGGTCAAGAAAAGGCGAAGCATCCGCAAATTTAAACCGGACCCAATACCCGATGAATATGTAGATAAGATTATTGAGGTGGCACGCTGGTCGCCGTCAGGGGCTAACTCACAACCCTGGGAATTCATTGTGGTCAAGAAACAAGACCTGAAAGACAGGATCATCGAACTGATTAAGGAAAACAATAACTTCATGCGCCAGATTGAAGTCGTCAGGGAGCCGGAGTTAAGATTCAAGTGGGTCGCTGCCGGCTATGTACGCGCCCCGGTATTCATAATACTCTGTGGTGATATCAGAACCAAGGACGCCTACCCTCTGAGCACCGTACTGGAACGGGGCAGTTCACACTTTGCTTCCAGCTTAGCCAGTTGTTTTCTTTACATGAATTTGGCAGCTACCAGTCTGGGCCTGGGAGCTCAATGGGTATCCGCTATTGCATACCCTTATGTACAATCTCTCACCAAAGAACTTCTTAAAGTGCCCAGGGAGCTTGAGTTTTATGACATGATGGCAGTGGGCTATCCTGATATGGAACCAAAGCCTCGCTTGATGAGAGCCAAGCAGGAGCTGATCCATTACGACGGTTACGATAGCACCAAATTCCGATCGGAGCAACAGGTCAGAACCTTTATTGCAGCCCTCCGGGGATAAGGACATGACAGGTGGACCATAGATAGAGAGCGAACAAAGTGACGGTTTGTTACATCTCAAAAAGGGACCTTACGATCTATACTTGATTACCCTGATGTTCGCACCACTCCCGGGCATTTTGAAATATTTTTAACCAGGGAGAAGGCCACAGATGGTAATCTCCAACCGTGAACTTCCATTTTGTCGATTTCCATTCTTCGGGTATCCACGGCCACTGCCAGAGTAAGAAGGACCTTTCCGGATGGGGCATCATTGCCAGATGTCGGCCATCTGGTGAACAAAAGGACGTTATGCCAAAAGGCGAACCGTTGGGATTGAAACGATATTTTTCTGTTGGAGTCCCTTCGTCGTCAACATAAGCGATAGGTGTTAGACCTTGCCGCCTTGCATCGGAGAGAATTTTGGGATTTGGACAATATAGACGACCGCCACCATGGGCTGACCAGATGCCGAGGACTGAGCCTTCCATACCTTTCAACATTATCGAGGGACTTTTCGTAATCTTTACTGTCCCCCATTGAGACTCAAATCTTTCCGAAATATTTTGAATAAATCTCGGTTGATCGCTTTCCAGAATTCCCTGCCAGGGGACGATACCAAGAAACGCCATCAACTGACA
This sequence comes from uncultured Dehalococcoidales bacterium, assembly GCA_964596125.1. Classification (GTDB taxonomy): domain Bacteria; phylum Chloroflexota; class Dehalococcoidia; order GIF9; family UBA5629; genus CAZQRP01. The sequence continues at coordinate 25,156 of CAZQRP010000005.1, forward strand.
ACCGTTGCAGATTCCAAGCGAGAAGGTGTCCGGTCGGTTAAAGAAGCTATCGAACATCTCCCGGAGCTTGAAGTTGAATCTGATGATACCGGCCCACCCTTTAGCCGGCCCCAATATATCGGCATAGGAAAAACCACCGACGAAGACAATACCTCGAAATCGGTCAAGAGATATTCTTTCTTCCAGTATATCGGTCATTGTGACATCCCAGGGTTCAAATCCAGCCCAGTAGAATGCTGAGGTCATTTCCCGATCACCATTACTACCCTCTTCACGAATAATTGCCACTTGAGGCTTATTCTTCTGGAGCAGTCGCTCCAAGGGTAATGCCTCAGGTTGAAAAGTCAGATGGTAGCTAAGCCTGTAACTACTGTTATGCCGGGCCTGTTCCCTGGCAACCAGGGTGTTCATCTGCTCTTCTTCAAGTCGATCACTGCTCGCTTCCCACCACAAGAGAAGTGTTTGTGTACTGACATCAAATTCAACCTTGTTACGGTGACGGATAACTATCCGTTTCTCCTTTTCTGTGTATCCGAGAATAATCGAAGGTACTTTGTATTCTTTCAGAATGCCCTGAACCAGGCTTTCATCAGTCGATAGATATTCTATAACCAGTCCCAACTCTTCAGAGAAGAGCTGGGGTATTAGTTCTACACCATCAGGCAGTTGAATGGATATTCCGCAATTGCCAGCCATTACCATTTCCGCCACAGTGGTGACTAGACCACCGTCGCTTCTATCATGACAGGCAAGCACCAGCCCATCGTCTATCAGTTGCTGGACTGCGTGAAATGTATTCTTGAGGAGAAGGATATCATCTACATCTGGCGATTCATTGCCAATTTGACCGAGAGCCTGGGCTAAGGCTGAACCACCGAGACGATTCTTGTCATTTGCCAGGTCAATAAGAATTAATTTACTTTCTCCGGGTCGCTTCAAATCTGGAGTTGCCTTTTTTGAAATGTCGGACATCGTTGCGTAGCCAGAAATTACTACTTCTCCCGGTGCCTTTATGTTTTCCGTATCCACTCTGGCTGCCATCGAAATGCTATCTTTACCTCCGTCAACAGCAATACCCAGTTCTGACATCATGTTACCCATTGCCACCGCCGTATCGTAAATCCTAGCCCCTTCACCCGGGAGTTTAGCTGCCCACATCCAGTTGACTGAGCACTTAATATGACTAAGGTCGCTAATCCGCGCTGAAACTATGTTCGTCAGCATCTCTCCGACCGCCATCCGGACACCGGCTTCTTCGTCAATGAGCATTTTTATGGGTTGTTCACCGATTGCAATCGCTCCACCGGTTAGTCCGAAATGACTTTGAGCAACTATTGCCATATCGGAAACCGGGAGCTGTAGAGGACCGCAGCACTGCTGTTGAGCTATCAGACCGGTAACACTCCTGTCAACCTTACGTACCAGGAATCCTTTTGAGCCAACGGCGGGCAGTCGAAAGACAAGTCTTGTTGCCTCTTCAGCCGATAATTCATCGGGTATCTGCAGAGGTTCGAGTTTCTTGGGAATCCTTTCGAGATTGTATGATTTGGGGGGCATCTCACCCAGTATTCTATCGAGAGGAAGATCGACCGGTGTAGAATCATCCTCTTCATCATAGACCACAATTCGCCCGTCTCCCGTAATCTCCCCCAATACTTCACAATTAACTTTTTCCCTCAGGCAGACTGCTCTAAATTCATTAACTCTCCCCGGATCAATTAAAAAGGCACAACGCTCCTGATATTCGGCGCACCATATATCAACCACAGCCAGTGACGGGTCACCGAGTGTGATACGTCGAATACCAATGTTACCACCGGCAGGGTCCGTAATTTCGGCCAAGACATTGCCAGGTCCCCCGGCACCCTGATCGTGAACAACAAGGATTGGATTACTATCTCCCATTTCAACGCAGGCTCTAATTACCCGATTAAGCTTGTTCTCCATTTCAGCGTTGCCACGCTGAACCGCATTGAAATCGAGCTCGGCAATATTTTCACCCTGAATCATGCTGGAGGCCGAGCCACCCCCCATACCAATTCGATAAGCCGGCCCTCCCACCTGGACAATCAGCATTCCCTTTTTCTGTTGTTCTTTCTTTGTATGACGCTCATCGATTTGACCAATACCGCCAGTAAACATGATCGGTTTAATCCAGGCCCGACGCTCGTTATTCGGCAGCACCTGTTCAAAGGTCCTGACGAAACCCTGAATTATCGGCTCTCCGAACTTATTCCCGTAATCAGAAGCTCCATTACTGGCTTCGATCAGGATTTGCAGTGATGAAGCCAACTCGAAAGGATACTTAAGACCACTAGGTTCACCGGGAATGATATAGTCAGGGATATTTAAAGCTGCCGTGCAATAACCGGCAGTCCCTGCGATTACCATACTCCCTCTTCCGGTGGCATGACCATCACGAATCCTGCCACCGGTGCCTGTCGTCGCCCCCTGGAATGGTTCGATACCACTGGGATAGTTATGGGTCTCTGCCGTAAAGAGAATATGATAGTCACATTGTCTGGAGACAAATGGTGAACACATTCCCGCACGTTGGGGTAGTATCGTCCAAATTTTGTAACCACGGATTGCGCTGGAGTTATCATTGAAAGCAATGACACTGTTGGCAGGATTTTTAAGGATAGTTGATTTAATAATCTGGAGTAGAGTATTCGGTACCTGCTGTCCGTCCACTACCAGCTTGCCTTTGAAAAACCAGTGACGGGAATGCTCGCTGTTGTTATTGCCGAGCATGAACAGTTCAACATTAGTGGGGTCGCGGCGCAAGTCCTGCGTGAATAGATTAAAATAAAACTCAACATCCCAGTCATCCATACCGAGTCCATTCTGTCGATTGAATCTTCTCAACTCGTCAATTCCGCTTCCCATTAGCAGGACACGAAAGGCTTTTTCCGCTATTGTTCCGGTCCCGAACGATCTTAAAGGTTCGGGATAGGGGCATTCAGTCATCCGGTCATGATTTTCTTCAATAAAACGTTCCCGGTCATACTCTATTGGTGGCAAATAACGTCTTGAGCGTTCCACTCGAACAACCTTTTCCAGCCCGCACGCATGGCAAATAGCTACGGCGTTAGTTGAATAAGCTGTATCGAAATCGAGACGGGGACCGATTTCAATTACATCCTTAGGCGGTTCTAGAAAAGATATTTCTCGGAAATTATCCATATCAAACGTTTCGGCAATTAACCACCGTAGTATCTCCAGTTCTTCAGCGGTAAGCAGAGCCGAACACTGAACATTAAAACAGTACTCAAAATCCGGCTTCACTTTTCGATAGAAATGCTGCACTTCTTGCACAATATTACCCTCTGTCATGCCACCTATTTAATGCACTTGTATTAGGAACAGACGACGTGAATGACCTGCTTCCATCGTTAGCCAACTTTTAGATTAATAGGACAGGTGAAAAAATCTCTGGAGTAGGTGACAGGTAACCATGTAAGTTGTGGAATCACAACTTATCATACTCCTCCATCCATTCCTAAATCAACATTTGTACTTTAAATTACTACAGGAGGAGAAGGTTAATACAGAAGAGTTTTTAGGGCTTCAATAACCTCGCGAAATCAAAAAACAACTAGAAAGGAGCCATCTAAAAAGGAGGGGCGTCATTTGCACCTGAAATCTCTTGTAGCTCTTTACCGCTATAACCATTACTAACAATTTCTGGCCTTAATTCCTCCAAGGTTTTTTTGCCTCTGACAGATAAGAACAAAGGCCTCTTTCCATAACAATAGTATCTGCTTCGCTGTCAGTCTATTCGTGTTCGTCCATTCGGTATCCGTATTCGGGCATTTCCCTCCCGTCAATATACACCATTCTATCAGCTATCTGTACGCGACCCTGTGCTATTAAGTCATGTACAGCAAATGGATAGATTTTCCAATCACCTGCTACTTTCAGTGCGTCCTGCAGGTTTCTACATATATTCCCCATAATTCCAAGTAATTCTGCTCCCGCTTTTTCTTCAAAATCTTCATATGTTTTTATATTATGAATTGCTGCGAAACTAGTTACTTCGGATAAACCTTTTAATAATCCTTCTGTCCCTTTAAATTCCAACTCACTTACTGACTGCGTTATATTAAGGGGACTAGATTGCACTAAGACAGGTCCTGTGTCTTCTCCTTTGTCAACAAAGAATAGAGTCGACCTTATCACCTCGTCTCCAGCTAATATAGCCTTGGCTGATGGCACCCAGTGCAGACCATAATAACCTTTAGTCGTATCTCCGGGGTGAACGTTAAGAATTCTTGGATAGTATTTATCTACCATCCAGTCAGTAAGCCATTGATCGTATCCAGCCAGGCAGATCAGATCAGGTTCTCCACCGATATTGCTTTCTATCAATCTACATAGTTCCTGTTCATACTTTACTCTTTCAGGGCAATTTCTTGGAACATTTCCCGAACCATATCTTTGTATAGCATCTCTGAGATAAGATATATGACTAAGTTCTATTACTTCATGTTTATTCTCTCTGGCTATGGCAACTCCACCACAGCCGGGCCTATTTGTGAATACAACATATCTATGATCACGGTTCTGTGCAACTATCTCTCTATAGTTAGTACCGGAGCCGGAAACAAAACATACAATCGTCATTCCTTTTCCTGATGGAGAAGGATCGTAAACTAATTGCTTCATGTTTTTATCACACCCAAATTAAAAAATTCCGCCCGGCTTTAAAGTTATCTTACGTCTCAAGACTCGCGTGTAGTCCTGTGGAGATAGCTTGTCAATACACTAGCTTGTTGCGAAACTCCCATTTATATATCAATTCCTTAATTTGTTGACTTTTCTTTTAGGCAATTATCCCTCGACAATTTGTCAAAAAGTAATGAATATGCCTTCGTGATAACCATCGCAATAATACTCCAATGTTCAAACTTATACTCAAACAGATATAGGCTATTCTCCTGTTTAATCACCTTCATGATTAATTATCAGTTAAATAAGCATTTGGCCAACATGGCTGACACGTGTGTTCCTTAGTATAAGCAACGTAATATTGTTTACTTTCTTCTGTTGATTGTCCCCAAGCATACTGAATTGTTACTTCAAACCAAAATTGCTTTGGTATTCCTTTATTAGATCGTATAGGGTCAACTAAGGATAGTGGTATGTAAATATGCTGTTGGGGGAAAAGAGAACCAGTAGGTATGGTCTGACTACCAATTTTTTTATTATCAAATACAAATTGCACATCTGTAATAACCCTTTCAGCAGGAATATTGCCTGAATTTTCCAATCTGATTTCCCATGCATTCAATATATCATCCCAAACTAATGGTTTGAGATATGCTGAACAAACCCACGGTCGCATTCTAAGTTCAAATTCATTTCTAAATGTTTTAGCAGCCATTTCTGAACCGTCTGCCGAACGTTTAGCATCTCTAGCACTTTTATTCACTACCCATATATTAATTCCACCAATTATCACTAATAGTATGGTAACTATCACTAACGGTACATCTGAATTCATTTCTATTCCTATTAAAAGTTTACTTTGAACTAGGTTTAGGTTTCTTTGTTGGTTGTGTTGCCCTTTTATGTTTTCATTTGTTTGATTTCCTGTTGTTCTTTAATTTGTTCCTCAGATTTCTTTGTCATTTTCGATATCCCTATAAATGATGGAAATGCCATATCGTTTTTCAACTTTAATAAGCTTTTGTTCAGCTGCATTAAGTTCTTCTGGCAATTGTTTCCATTTATTCTGTGCATCCGTGGTTTCGACTTCTAAAGGCTCTTTAGTATATCTTTTATCATGTTCCTCTAATCTTTTCTTCACTTTTCTCCACTCGTTTAATCGTTCATAGTATACCTGTGGGAATTTGCTCATTATCCCCCCTCCAATTTTTTATATCATTTTGGGATATTTGTAACTCCCTTACCATGAATCTCTTGATAATGGCCAACAGTCACCACATAACCACATGTTATTAGGAGTGTAGTCGCTCGGAAAATCTTCGCCGTACTTGTCGATAGCAGAGTCTATATTTAAGTCTCTAAATCCGGTAGCTGGCTTGCCACAGATATGACACTTTTTGCCCATGAACTCTTTTATCGTTGCTTCACGCCTTTTCCTGGCATTCTCCCATCGCTTTGGTGTTATGCTTGAATCGTGGTAGTGTTTACCACATACCGGCATCAGCTTGCCATCAACCTGAGATGGTTTCCACTGTGTAGCCTGTCTTCCACACCTGGTAATAACGCATTCTTCGTAATCATCGTCTATCCCGAGGTCTTTATATCCCATTATTCTGTTCCCATATGCGATCATTGTTCCTAACCTCCTGTATAGTTAATATATCCAATAAACCACGTTGTATTGTCCTATAACATAGGTGCAGTTTCTCCTTGTTCCTTTATCCTTGTTGCCTTTTTTATCGGGCTTTCCCCATACGGTAACTCAAAAGGTTTGCTGCCTAAGAGGTCACTAATAGTCCGTATCTGGATACGAGGATATGACATGTTCCATATACGCGAATTATATGAGCCAGCATGTATAGCTAGCTCCTTCATACCAGAAGTAGGTTCTTCCAATGTAATAAGCAAGCCGATGGCTGCCTTCTCTTTCTCTACAGTTCCGATTAGGTCACGCACCATACCTGGGTTAAGACTTTTACCACCTTTGACTTGGGCAATAACTTTAGTGCTTTTGTCTTTATCCTCGACTATAGACAAGAGCCCATCAACTCCTCCATCCCGCTCTCTGGGTGCTGCACCTATGAGACTTAGTGCCCATATCTCAAACTCCTTCTTACTGCTATCAGCTAGGGCTTGGGCGGAAGCTACGTCATAAGGATTTCCGTAGATTATGTAGGTGTCTTTCGCTTGCTTACCGTAACTGTCTTGTAGACGTTTTTTTACTAGGTCTATAGCAAGCCAAGTTACGTCAATCCCAATCCATCGACGTTGTGCTTTATGAGCTGCAACAATTGTAGTTCCACAACCACAAAATGGGTCGAGGACAGTGTCACCCTTGTCGGAACTAGCCTCAATTATGCGAAGCAAAAGATTGTATGGTTTTTGAGTATCGTAGCCAAGTCGTTCACTTCCCAGAACGTGAGGTATGTCATCCCAAATATCTTGCATAGGCATACCAGGCATCTCATCAAGGTAATATTTTAATCGTGGCATGCCAGTTTTTGTATAGTAAAGTCTCCCTTGACGCTCAAATTCCTCCATCTTGTGCTTACTATAGGCCCAATAACGTCCATGATAAGGCCGTTTGCCTTTCCACTCGTATAATGTATCACCACCAGGTTTCCTTGCGGTGAGGTCGACAGCTTGAAAAAGACGTCCCGTCTCTGGTTCTACATGTCTATAGAATGTATCTACGTATTCTTTATCATACTCCCCATATTGGGGATTCCATTTTGGAGTTTGACTCTTTGAATAATAAAGAATTACATCATGAATACGTCCAAAATGGCGTGCTCCTTGCTTGGTATCCCCGTGGGCACTGGTTCGCTGCCAGATTATCTCGTTCTTGAATTTGGTAAGGCCAAATATTTGGTCTAATATTAGTTTTAAGTAATGGCTGGCTGTTGGATCGCAGTGTATATATAATGAACCGCTAGGCCTAAGCAGCCGGTGCAGTTCTACTAATCTAGTTGCAATCATTGATAGATAAGCTGCCATACTCTTGGAAGCCTTATCGCCACGCCTTGCTATCCACTGAATCATTTCTACTAACTCTGGCTTCCCAGTTGGTTTTCCCAATTCTGTTATAGCCTGCTCAGAAGCTGTTCTGTCCCAATTCCATGTATCATCAAAGGCACGTATCTGGGCTTGAGATTCCCTGCCTCCTGGCTCACTAAAAATAACATTGTAATCAGTATTGCTATTAAATGGTGGGTCTAAATATATGAGATCAACCGATTCGTTGGGGAAGTGGTCATGGTCTCGTAGCCAGACTAGGTTGTCACCGTAGTAGAGTTTGTTCTTCATTACTGATTAACTTTCTGTATCCAACAAAATGTGTTCCAAATTAAAATTCTCACTTGTACTTTTAATTAAAGACTTAGGTTTATGATCTTTATTGGTTTCTAAGACCTTAGTATAAGCGAGTGGGCGGCGAACTGATTCGGGGGTAACACCAGCTTTTAATGCACTAATTACACCGACAGCCTCTAAATAATTATCAACCACATAAAGTTGGCCGGGTGCAAATGACAATTCTTCCAATTTATTCTGCATACGATTTTCATTTTCTCTCACAGCAATAACCGTTATACCCTGCTCTAAAGCAGCGAGCGTTGGTAAACCAACACATTTATCTGGGATAACAAGGCAAGAAATATCGTTAACCGTTAGCAATTCTGAACGATCAGGCACGAATGAATTATCGATAATTTTTGGACTTTTATGAAGGCCTTTTAATATGCTGTGTAGATTAGTAGTAGATACAGCTTCAGCCGATTTTCGTGGATCAACAATTCCTACATCAATATCAAGTATTTCTTTGGAAGGCATCATTGGGGAGTGAGCAGATGGTACATTGAACAATAGCGAAACAGCATGAGTAAGCATAGCTTCAACGCCACCCCAAGGATTTACCATGTTTCCTATATCATCACGGTAATAATCAATATTCAACTGATAAGGCACCTGTATGACCGATGATAGAGCAACTGCATCGTATTTATCTCTATGTTCTTCCAAAATATCAAATAAATATTCAAGATATTCTATTCGACCAATAGCAATCCCTGAGCTTGAATAAAGAGAACGCATTAAGACTCTATCGTCCATCTCTATCACAAGTGGGCAATTAATACCACAAGCAGCTCTTGCAGCAGAAGCTGAATTAATGGCAGCTTCATGAAGAAATTTCTCAGGGTGTCTGTCTATTACAAGCATTATACGGTTAGAACGAACCTTTTGTAAGCTCACAGTTCCCATCAAAAGTCGTGATATTACACTTCCTTCAACATAAAGGGCATTATCAGATAATTCATTGATATCAGATGCATTCACTACATTCGGGTGAGTAATCAAGTTGTCACATGTGGCTGCCAAGATTCGTGATACAGGCCCACCATCACCAGAATGTCCACCTATTTCAGCACCAATGCCTGTAGGTATAAGTAAGACAACATTGAACCTCTCAGTATTTTCATGACTTCTTTTCTTGAACGTAAAAACTGAACTACTAGGTGCAATAGATGAGTCTTTTACATCTGATAATATCCCTAGTTCACAATGATAAAATTGTTCGTCAGTACGTGTAATGGCAAATCGAACTGGCATTTCGTCTTTTTCTAAATTTTCGATAGCAGCTTTAGAGATATATCCTAATAGTCCATCTTGATTCTTGGCTTTCGGTATTGTGATTTCCCGTTCACTTAGTAGCATGGTCTATTTCCTTTCTATTACATGTGAATTAACAGTTTTACCATTAAACCATCTTTCAGAAAATTGCTTAGCAATATTTATATCAAAATCCTTGCAGGAAAATATATTCAGGTAAACACTATCCAACAAATCCAAAGTATGAATCGTTATATTGCTTGTTTTTATAAACTGGATAGCCGATGTCCCTTTCAAATGAGGTTCTGTCTCTTGTTCCACTGGTGGCACACCGTAGTCATCCCACCAACATAACTTACATCTGTCCATATTTATCAAATTACATAATTCCTTAAAATATCTTTTAATGCTCTTCCTGGTAAAAGTTGAGGAGTCGCAGTTATGTATATCCAGTATTAACTCTTTTCCATAGGATTTCACCGTTTCCTTGTCCATCCCCTTTCCTTCTCTAATTTTTGCCAATTATCTACCTCAAGCTTCCACCCTGGGTCATCTACGTTTTCAAACCATTCAAATAACGGCATCTCTTTAACGTTCTTGCGAATGATATGAATTTGATCCTCGTGACAAATGAATGTATATCCACTTTTCATAATATCAGATGGAAGTGTAGTATGTTTCTTTTTTGGTAAGAAAACTTTATTTTCTCCGGGAACTATGTTCAATTTAATACAAATCGCCAAATCCCTCTTCTTTGCAGTCATACTAATTTCATTTATTATATGAAAATCATTTTTTTCCTTTTCTTTAATAAGTGAGTAAAATTTACATAACCTTTCAGCTTTAAAAATGAAAAAATCAATCAAGCTACAGTCCTCGTGTACTTCATATGAAATATTAATTGTCATATATTTTTGTTCATTTTCCTCATATGTTTGAAAACTTACGTCTGATTTTGCCATTGTTGGAAGATATTTTCGAGATGATAAGTCACGTCCATAGCGAGAAAACTCCTCCAATTCATCTGCGAGAATTAGGACATCAGCAAGACTGCTAAATTCGTTTAAATATGCAAAATCAAATTGGTGTTGGGCAATGGAAAAGAGGATATGTCCACGAATTATATTTTCGACAGCTTCTTCATCTTCTAATCCCCATTCTTCGGCAGGACCACGTACCGAAGCATCTGCAAAAATGCTGAGAATTTTATAAATCAAGTATGAACTTAGAATACCATGTTGTTTCTTTTCCAGTGCCTGGCAAAGTCTCCAATAAGTTCCATCATCTCTATAGCACTTGATTAATGTATGTTCTTCAAGTTTCTTATCGAATTCTAGCCTATCTAGTTCTAGTTTATCTAGTTTCTTTTTTAAGTCCACCAATTCCTTATAGTTTTCACTTGGTACGATCCGTATGTCCATGGCCATTAATTCAAGAAACTGTGAAACAAGATATTGGTGCTCAATATCTAAAGAATAACCTATGTGTTTAAAGTCAGGAAGCTCAAAATATATAAGTACGTCCTTGACCCTCTCATTGAGTTCACGTAATTTAGCGAGAGAATATCCCAAATCATGGCATAATGCCATAATACACCATATTGCATCTTGTTTCTTTTTTACCTCTTTTATTAGTTGGCTTTTCTTTTTCTCGGAGTATTTTATTAATGGTTTTGGATATGCATATCTATCACCATCCTGTTTAATATCGTTGAATAAGTACCAATTAAGGTGCTTATGTATATCGCTTAGTTTATTTCTCAGAACATATTCCCCCGTTAAATAAACCCATAATGAATGAAGAGTGTGGTCTCTATAGTGAAATTCTAAACCATATAATAATTCTTCAAATTTAGTAGCTGAAGAAAGGAATCCAATTAACGTAGAATTACCCTTCGATGCTGGGTCGATATTATTTAAGGCAGCTTTGGCTAATTCTTGCCATAACTCTGTACCATATTTATGTGCTTCATACCATTTAAATTGATTGGGATTACTTTTTTCTACTTCCATGATAGGTATTAGATTATCTATAATACTCACTACCTCTTTTTTACTATTAGCACGTAAAAATTTAATTTTCCCTTCTGCAGCCCATTGTTTGTATTCATTTAGTAGATCAACAACTGTTATCCCACCCATTTTTAATTCCTCTACTTTCCATTATATTCTCCCTCACTGTCAGGCTCAATAGTCATTAATTATATTTTTACTGATTTACTGTTTCTTTTTCTAGTCATCCTTGCTCTTACCTTTAGCAGTTCAATCTCCCACTTAGGAATAAGGACTTCTCTACCGACACGCTGTATATCAATCTTTCCTTCTTTAGACCATTTCCAAATGGTCGTACGGTCAACACCTAACGCTTGGGCTGCTTGAGTTTGTGTATAAAAAAAATCAGCAATTTTCATTTAAACCTCTTATAAAGTATTGACATTATAACAACATCTTGTTAGAATATATGTAAAGAATAAGTTTGACATATCAACAAGAAGTGGAGTACAATTATGACATTGAAAGATTCGTATCTCACAATCACACAAGCAGCTAAAAAAATGGGTGTTAGTAGACAAACTATCTCGAACTGGCTTGCTGAGGGCAAGATCACCGCTGAATCGATAGGTAGAGAGAAATTGATACCTAGAGATCAACTTGTATCTGCTGGTAAAGATTATTGGACATCTATTATCACGTTTCACTTGTACACAGGACTGCGAGTTTTCCTTGGTTATAAACCTAAGGACGTAGTAGTCAAAGGATTGTTTGGGAATAAACCAGCTCAAGCCACTGTAACAAATCCAAAGGGTAAAGTGGAATACATTGAGGTCATTCCCCAAAAGAGTAAAAGTGGAAAGTTTAAGACTAATTTTAATTATCGCAAAGTAGCCCAGTTTTCCTCGCCCTTCGCTGAGGATTTGCGACCCGATACCGAAGTAACTGCAGAAGTGGGCAGATGGGGAGAAATCATTCAACTGTCGTTTAAAGATTTGTCTACATATAATAAAGCACAAGAGGAAGGGCAGAAATGACAGGTAAGTAAGTAGAGGGGAATGGTGCTGACACACCACTCCCCTAATTGCCACGGAGGTCTCAGCAACCCCATGACTACTTATTATAGTAATGAAAACACTGAAAATGTCAAGACTGTTCCAATCGTCAGACAGCTTCATGCTATCTTTGATTCGATACCTGATGAATACCTGCTCGCAGACCTGAAGGCTCCAACTGGTAGACCAGGGTATACACCAGAAGTCCTCTGGAAAACATATGTTGCTGGTGTCGTCCTCAACCTTCCAAGTTTTGCTAGGCTTATAAGGGAACTGCAAAATAATCCTTTCGTAGCTATAGCTTGTGGAATAACAAGCCCTGAAGACATCCCTACCAAATTTGCTTACTCTCGTTTCATGCGTAAGTTGTCCCAGCCTAAACATGTTGTTATGGTTAAAAATATTATGCGTATACTCACCAGAAATCTTTACGATACTTTGCCTAATTTTGGCAAAAGTGTAGCGATTGATAGTACTGATCTGAAAGCGTGGTCTCATGGAACTAAGAAACCCGTGTCTGACCCAGATGCTACGTGGGCTGTCAAGCCAGATACATCGGGTAAGAGAAAGTACTTCTTTGGTTACAAACTTCATATTATGGCTGATACCAAGTACGAACTCCCTATTGCTGCTAATCTTACTACTGCCTCTATCCATGATGTTCGTGTTGCCAGTCGTGTTCTTACTCAAGCAAGAGTAGCCAATAGCAAGTTCTATCCGAAGTATGTCATCTGTGATGCAGGCTATTGTAGCAAGAAGCTGAAAGCCCTCATTAAACGCCAATATTCGTCGGAACCAATCATTAAGGAAAATCCTCGAACTAAAAAGACTTTGCCAACTGAAACTGAAGAATGGCAGGCTATCTATAGGAGGCGAACTTCTATTGAACGCCTCTTTGGCAGACTTAAAGGATATAGAAGATTGAATAATATTACCGTTCGCCGTATTCGCAAAGTTACTGTTCATTGTTTCTTATCTCTCATTGTTGTTCAAGCACAAGCCCTACACGCTGCCAGAAACAATCAAATGTCTTCTGTCAGACAATGTGTCGGTGCTATTGCATGACGGTAACTATTCTTTGTTATTAAACATGACTAATTATCTCTAAGTTCTTCCCCAACTGAATAGCCCTCTAACACATCATTGATTCTGACAAAGAGATTACGCATTACTTTTTCAACATTGTCTCCCAAACGTTTTAACAACTCTCTCATTTCACGAGGGAAAATATATAGTTTCTTATCTGTCTTCCCGTAAGATATTAGCAACCTAATGCTATATAACGTATATAGGTTTTCAATAAAGTCATCAATCCTGTGACTAATTTGTGTTCTAGTAATTGGCTCAATATGCTTATACAATTCCCTTTTCAACTCCATATAGTCAGCAGACTCGCTTAACAAAAGGCCAATTTTGTTTTCATCCATAGTTTCAGCTAAACGTTTTCGCCAATCAGCTTCTAGTTGAGCATTACGTTTCCTGAATCCCATTTTTGCTCCAACACGTTTAGTAATTTTTGTTATTTTATCTTCAGTCGTATAGTTAGTAGCTGTCAATATAGGATCGTCTCTATTTATCTGAAGCAACTCCGCTACCATATTTAATAATTTGTCTCCTTTGATTCCCTTTTTCATTTTTTCTTTTAAAATGGTATCAACTAATGACCACATAGCTTTTAATGTTGGTGGTATCTGTGATGCCTCTGGGACTTGTGTCTGTCTATATTCTCTACGCCATTGCATCAACGTGATATCAGCATCAGTATAACTTTTAGCAGGTTTAAATTGATCTCTTTCCATTCTTACCCTATGGAAAGCGAAGAAGCTTAATACTATGAATAATAATGCACCACCTATTATCAAACCTAAATTCCAAGCAGGTAGAGGGGGCTTTACACCCCTACTCCAAATTATGAGTGTGATAATGCCGGTAATAAATGGGATAGTAGATAGCGGTATTTTTAGCATATCCCACCACCTTTTTGGCACACTGATCCACCATTCACTAGCTGTGCTTTGTAGCTCTTTGAATAACATAGAATTGCCTCCACTGATACATTTGGCAGGGGGGACAATAATGGGATTTTTGGGTGGTTGGGTTTACTATCCTGCCATACCCAAATTCTACCATACAAGGAATAAATTTTAGCCCAGCACAACCCTGTTGTGGAGTTTCGCAACAAGCTAAATACACTTAAAAAGAGCGATTTTCGAGTTACTTACAGTTCACTATAATTTACATGGCCTGGTCTGCTTGTTTAAACTCGAATTTGAAAGTTCTCCTTATTTATACCTCAACTCTATGAAACGTTAATTTTACCAAGTCGTTTTCTATCAAACTGTAACCTACCAATTATCAGACTAAATGTAGTATGTGCCGATTAGTACGCCAACATTATAATACGCGTATAAAACTTTTCAAGCATTTGCGGCTAAAAACGTACAGAATGTGTTGACACACGCTTTCCTCGGGAGTGATTAAGATGGCAGAACTAAAACAAAGCAGACTAAAAGCCCCTGGTTTCCTGAATCACCAGTCTTAATGCGCACTACAGAAAATTAACGTAGTATAATATAATTGAGCGTAAGAAGCGTTATATTTGTCACATTTTTGAAGGGAGACTTGAATGCAAGTAAAAGTAGGAGATCTGATGGTAGCGCAGTGTATCAGGGTGACTGAAAATGACAAGATCAGTAAAGCAATGCGGAAAGTAGCGGAAGATAGAGAAGCAATGGTGGTATGTGTCGTTGACGAGTCTGATAAGCTCGTTGGTATTATTACACCCAAAAGGCTCTTGAAAACAGTGCAATTAGCTGCGTTTAGAGATACGCGAGATCCCTCTTTTGAATGGGGAGAAGTCCTCAGCTCCCTGACCACAAAGTATGCTAGAGATATAATGGGACCCCCTGTAAGTTTAACACCAGATGATAACATCACAGATGCTATTGACCTTATGCTTGATAAAAACCTTTACGATCTACCTGTGGTAAACAAGAATGGCGAGGTGGTAGGAGTAATATACTTCTATGACATAATTGCCAACTGGGTCAAGAAGGCAAGGAAAATCCGTGGTTCGACAACAACAATTAATATCCAGCATGAGCACTGGCATAGTATGTAATTCAGTCATATGATCGAACGTTTTTATCATCGTTAAATAAGATAAACATCTTGATCAAAGTAATGTCCAACCAGGATAAATAACCATGGGTCTCGAAATTTACTACAAATTTATACTGGCTTTTGCAATTATATTGTTAGCCGCCAGGATCGGTGGTGAGCTGGCACGACGTTATTTGAAACAACCACCAGTGCTGGGTGAGTTACTGATCGGTATAGTAATATCGCCATTTGCCCTGGGAGGACTGATTAACGATCCAATAATCATGAATTTCGCCATAATTAGAGACGCTTACGGACTGCATGAGTTCAGCCCAATGGAAATTATCTCCCATATAGCCATTGTTATCCTGCTTTTCGTAGCTGGTCTGGAAACTGATATCAGGTCTTTCACAAAAAACATCCTGCCCGGTAGTACCGTAGCTCTGGGAGGGGTTATAGTGCCCTTTATTATAGCTTTCTTGATTACCTCGGTCCTGGGCTATGAGTATGGACTGGTGGGATGGTTATTCATGGGAGCTGCGCTGACCGCTACCAGTGTTGGAGTCACTGTACGATTATTCCTGGATATGGGAAGGCTACAGACAAAACCGGGAACGATAATAGTTGTAGCTGCCGTTATGGACGATATAATCAGCATAGTTATCCTCTCTATGGTGGTCTCTATAGCAAGGACCGGTTCGCTGGGACTCCTCAAAGCCGCAATAATACTGGTTTCAGGTTTTGGTAGCTGGTTTATTCTTCTTATGGTCGGGATGCAGTGGAACAAGCACATATCAAGCTATCTGCTGAAACCGTTCAGAAGGTCCGGCACGGTGCCTGTGGCCGCCTTACTCATAGGTTTTCTGATAGCTTATCTGGTCACCCTGGTCAATCTGCATCCTATAGTAGGAGCATATTTAGCCGGATTGATGTTTGCCGCTACAGCAGAAAAGGAAGAGATCTTAGACATGACAAGACCATTGATGCTTTTTCTGGGACCGTTCTTCTTCACCTATCTGGGGATGCAAGTAGAACTACCGCTCCTATTGACCGGTGCTGCTCTCGGTCTCACTCTTCTTATAGGGGCTATACTAGGTAAATTTGCTGGTTGCTATGTTCCAGCCAGGATGATAGGCAGACTCAGACATCGAGGTGCCATGATAGTGGGAATTGGAATGATACCCCGGGGAGAAGTGGGATTGATCGTGGCCGGTACCGGCCTCCTTACCGGAGCGATATCGCGCGAGCTGTTTGGTATTGCTGTAGCCGTAAGCATCGTGACTACCCTTCTAACGCCGACAATGCTTAAACCGTTCCTCCGAAGAAAACAGTATGTGCCACCAGCGAAAACCGGATAGGCCGTGAAGCACCCATAACTTTAATCCCCATTGCGCACCTCCTGGCTCCGGAAATAAAAGGCAGGAACTTTTACCCCCATCTCTTTTCCACAACTTTCAGTAAATAACCAGTTCAGTTATCACTTATGCGATGGTATTATTCTACAAAAAGATCAACGACTTTTTGGTTCCTGAGGTCGACAAATCCCTGAAGGGTGATCCTGAAGAAGGGCAAAGTTGTGCCAGGCAGGGTCTGGAGTGTCAAATATGGGTCGGTGAGTGAGGAGCCCAATTTTTTAACTGCCTGATTTATATTCCTGAATTCTTGCGCATGTTCCTCAATTTTATTAACAGGGATGAGGCCCCCGACGGGGAGTGGCGCCTCAGCGATTATTCCACCATTGTCAGCCACCACTACACCTCCCTGCAGCTCAATTATTCGATTAATGGCCTTAGCCATATCCTGATCGCTAGTACCAACCACTGCGAGCGGGCTACCCAGGTCCCAG
The DNA here is from genome assembly GCA_964596125.1 of uncultured Dehalococcoidales bacterium. Lineage (GTDB taxonomy): Bacteria > Chloroflexota > Dehalococcoidia > GIF9 > UBA5629 > CAZQRP01. The sequence continues at coordinate 42,429 of CAZQRP010000005.1, forward strand.
CTATAGCTGCAGGCAATAGCCCCAGACTTCAGCCCAAATCCCTGGACAAAGCCCGTGACTATCCCGCCTGTGTTATTCTGACGTTCAATAACTGACACCTTTAAAATATCGTTATCCAGATCAGGTAAAACCGAACCATTTAGTACCGGTAAAGTGACATGAGCTTCCTGAGTTATCAGTTCGGTAATCAATTTCATTACACGTACCGTAGCCTTATTCTTTTTACCTTTAACGAAAACAGAGAATTTGTCCGATTGTACTATCCGGGGGACACGGATGCTATGTAATACTGGTTCCGTGTAGATATTTTTTCTAGGATGAATCACAGTTTTTCCTTCCTTCGCTACAATGCGGCCGTTACTGATAACATACTCGCACTCTATTTTTTTTAGTGAAGGTAAAATGACCATGTCGGCATATCGTCCCGGAGCAATGCCGCCGATACTATCATCCTTACGAAAATGCTCCGCGGTGTTAAGTGTAGCCATCTGGAAAACCTTGATCGGATCAATACCCAGATTTATTGCCTTTTGCACTATAAAGTCCATATGACCCAGTGACAGCAGGTCTTCCGCATGCACACTATCAGTAGCCAGGCACAAGCGCCGAAAATCGATAGCCTGATCTTTTATCCCGGAAATGGCCTCCAAATCACGCCGTATCGAGCCTTCACGGATCATAACATGAAGCCCTAATCTCAGCCGTTCCATCGCTTCCGACAGGTTTATGGGTTCATGACAGGAAGAAACACCTGAAGCGGCATAGGCCACCAACTTATTACCCTTGGCACCAGCACTATGTCCTTCTGCCTGTTTGCCATTCGCCAGAGCAGTTACAATGTTGGTCAATGCCCGATTATCTTCCTCCAGAACTCCAGTCCATATGCTCTCTCCTAAAGCTGCAACATCTTCCCTTTCAAGTAATCTTGCATAATCTTCCAGAGAAAGAGCAAAACCTTCCTGCTCTAAAAACGAAGGTGGCGAAATGTAGAATGTAGCCAGGCCGAATAACTTTATCGGCTGTCCTTTCATATTCTCCAATACGTCGATGGCAGCTTCATAGCCAAGAAAGTGGGCTAAATCAAGCTCCATAAAGACAGTGGTAGTACCTGTGGGTAGGGTATGTTCTATAAATTCATCGAGAGGCATATACAAATGGAAATGACCGTCAATAAATCCTGGAGCAACTACTTTTCCAGAGGCATCGATGATTTCAGTCTCTTCGCCAATCGTATGTCCGGCATCTTGCCCAACGAAGGCAACCTTATCTCCTTTAATAGCTATGGAAATACCTTCCATCAGTTCCCCGCTATAAACGTTTATCAGGTTGCCGTTCTTAACAACCATGCTTGCCTTTTCCTTTCCCAAAGCTACCCGAATTAAACTTTTTCTTTCTTCCATGATTGTCCTACTTTCTTTCTGTAAATTTTTTATATTATAGTATTATTTATTTAAACTGTTTTCAGAACCATTATCTTGCCATTATACGCCATACAAATAAATTGCCCTTCTACGAGTGTTTACCCGCGTCGTACAGAACCATAAATGTTAAAAGCTCGAAATTTTCATATTGTTTGATAGAGTAGTACTAGATCAGTGATCAATTGCCCTTGCCATTGTCTCTAACACAAGCTATCATACCCACACATATCCTGCACCATTACGGTTGAGCGTCGTTGACCAATACCAGACCTGGTTCAGCTAATAAAGCGCAATCCGCTATTTCTGTTGAAGCCTTCGGCAATAAGCCTCAACCCCCTTGGCCCATAAGGGTAACAGTTCTTCGGTCAGGTATAGTTCAAGACTCTGTCCTCGTGTTCTGAGCTTCTCTATTTCTGTGCTCACACTGGCAATCATTCTACCTGTAAGTTTGTCCGATTCACCTGCCTCAATTGCTTCCACTGCTATATCAAAACGCTGCTGCATCGCATCTAAAGCCCGTCCCATAACCTCTTCGGGGGTATCGCAAATACCGTAGTGGCCCATGAACAGCCTGGTAGCCGGTACGTCCATAAGCATTTTCAATGTTTCCATCGACCGTACAATATCAGACCCCAGCGGTGAGAGGGCCAATATCACATTTTCATCAGCGAAATACAGACCCGCCGCATCACCGATAAACAGATTTTTATTATGCTCATCAAATAGTACTATCTCAGAAGGGTGATGACCCGGAGCAAATATAATCCTCAGCCGTACATCATTACCAATATCAAGTACCTCGCCATCGATCAATGATCGTGCGCGAGACGATGGCATGGATGCAAGTGCGCCGAACCTGTCAGCCATCTTTTGCCCGGCGTCTCTAATAACATTCTCATTAAGTATCGAAGGATCAATGATATGTTTCAAAATACTCGGATGAACCAAAACGCTCGCCCTGGGCATCTCTTTTAACAATATGCCTGCCGAGCCGCTATGATCGAAGTGGAGATGAGTAATAATTACATGGGTGATATCAGCAATATTAAATCCGTGTGCCTTAATGCCATTACGGACAGCATCAGCAGACGTTGCCGTACCCGTATCTATCAAGGCTATTTCCTTACCTGCTACAATAAATGCCGAGCAGTACCGATTAAAACCAAACATTTTTGTATCAATTACATATACGTTATCTCTAAGTTCACCGCCAGTCATAAGAGCGGATCTCCTTTCTACAACTTCTATTTATTCACTGTCAAAAAAGTCCTTCTAAGCTTTCAGCATCAGGTTTTCCATTAATAACGACGAAGCTGAAGCTTCGCTACGAATATGGAGCGCTCACCTTCCTGTCTCGGGTAATCTCCTAATGCATAATGGCCCCGCCATCAACCACAATAGTCTGACCAGTAATAAAATCACTATCGGAAGAAGCCAGAAAAATAGCAGCCCCGACAAGGTCCCGAGGATATTGTATTCGCTTAAATGCGCGTAGAGGAATCATACGCTGACAGCTCTCCATGGCAGCCTCATCATCAGGCTCTTCACTCAACGTCCTATCAGGGGCGATGCAATTGACATTAATATTGTACTCTCCCATAGCTGAAGCCAAGCTTCGCGTCAAGCCGACGATACCCCCCTTGCTGGCTACATAATGTACCATTACCGGTGTACCTTTGAAGAAGGTCGTTGAGGAGATATTGATAATTTTGCCTCTATTCTGATCTTTCATGTAGGGAAAAACAGCTCTGGAACAGAGGAATGGCCCTTTAAGGTTTACAGCCATGACCCGGTCCCACTCATCCAGACTTATTTCATAAAAAGGTGCTACAGTGACCTTGACCCTGGCAAACACAGCAGCATTATTCACCAGAATATCTATTCTACCGAAGCGCTCAACAGTCTTTCTAGCCATATCTAATGTATCTTCCGGGCTGGATACATCTGTCTTTAAAGCTAATACGTCTGCGCCTTTTGTCTGAATTTCTCTGGCAGTAGCCATCGCTGCCTCCAGGTTGATATCGCTGATTACCAGTTTGGCCCCTTCATCAGCCATTCCCAGACAGAAAGAACGACCGATGCCCTGTGCTCCACCCGTCACTATTGCAATCCTATCCTTTAACCTACTCCCTTTGTTATTTTCAGCAACCATTTTTGACTCCTTTAACTACATGCTGACATCTGTCGTTTTTTCTTGGCCACCGCTTCAGATCCCTTCTTGTTACTATATTTAAGGGGGGATGTGCTTAAAACGGGTTCTGACTTCAATAACTAGGATAAAGTATCACTCTAATCATGTCAACAGCTACGAATATTCGAATTGACAGTCTTCGCGAAAGATAGTAACCTAATATGTGCCAAAGAGTTTCCCAGCGTGAACCAAAATACACCAGTGTATAAGGGAAGTACAGGCTATCTACCAGGTAACTCGATCATTTTTACATATGATATTAAAGAAAGAATGTTCAGTGCGTGGTTATAATCAACAAAGTATCAGCACCAGAAAGGACGGGGTAGTATGAGATTACAAGAAAAAAAATGGAGATGGGAAGAGGATGGTATGACTGTCACTCGCACCACACCATGGACAGGTCCCGGCTGTCACAATAACTGCGGTCTATTGGTGTACAGCAAGGGCAACAGGATTATCAAAATAGAAGGAGATCCTGAGACACCGTTCAGTCAAGGAAAACTTTGTCCCCGATGCCTGGCTTTAAGAAAGGTTGTTCATCATCCCGACCGCCTTACTCATCCGCTGAAGCGAGCCGGCAAAAGGGGCGAAGGTAAATGGGAACCTATAAGCTGGGACGAGGCTTACGACACCATAGTCGATAACGTTAGAAAGATTCAGAAGCAGTATGGTCCCGAAGCTATAACAGTAATGCATGGCACAGGCAGAAATGTATGGCATCTGGGAGCAAAATTGTGCTACTCAGCCTTTGGTAGCCCCAATTTAACCAGCTTGCTCAGCGGTATGGCCTGCTATGGACCAAAGATAGTATTGGATACTTATACATTAGGCTTTTTACCCCTTCCCGACGTTTCTGAAATGTTTGCAGATCGTTATGACAATCCAAATTGGAAAAAGCCAGAATGTATTGTTGTGTGGGGAAATAATCCGGTAGTAGCTAATGCCGATTGTGTTAAGGGAGACTGGTTTGTTGAATGCATGAAGAGAGGCTCCAAACTCATCGTAATCGATCCTCTGGTTACCTGGTTTGCATCAAGAGCTGATATCCATCTCCAGCTTCGCCCGGGAACAGACACCGCTATAGCTCTGGGGATGCTCAATGTCATCATTGAAGAAGGACTCTACGATAAAGAGTTTGTCGAGAAGTGGACAGAAGGTTTTGACCGCCTCAAGGAAAGAGTACAGGAATACCCTCCAGAAAAGGTAGCGGAAATTAGCTGGGTACCCAAAGAAAAAATAATAGCGGCAGCCAGGCTTTATGCTACCAGTAAACCAGCAGCTATCCAATGGGGAGTTACTGTAGAACAATTTAAGACCGGCATGTCAACCGTACTCGCTATTCAGAACCTTTGGGGAGTAACAGGAAACGTTGATGTTCCCGGTGGTAATATAGTGAGCCAGCCAGAATTTTTCTATAAAGTACCGAAGTTTACCTGGGGATTCGAAGACATATCCAAGGAGATGAGACTAAAAAGGATAGGCGCCAAAGAGTACCCTACAGTAAGTATCGCCCATCCTGATCTCCTCTATGATGTCATGGAAACCGGCAAACCGTATCCCATTAAGATGGCATGGCTCCAGGGTACTAATCCCATTGCCTGTATCGCTATGGACCCCAGGAGGCTTCTTAAAATAATGCAGGAGAATCTGGATTTTGTTGTTGTTCTCGACCTGTTCATGACACCATCGGCTATGGCTTTTGCCGATATAGTCCTGCCAGTTGCCTCTGCGCTGGAGAGGGATAGTATCAGGGCAGAGAATCATGGTAATTGCTGGTGGGGACCGATTAGAACTGTTAACAAGATAGTCCAGGTTGGTGAATGCAGGTCGGACGAGCAAATCCTGCTGGAGTTGGGAAAGAAACTGAATCCTGAAAAATTCCCCTGGAATAACGTAGAGGAAATGCTCGATTTTGAATTAAAAAGGGCAGGCATTACTTTTGCTCAGCTAAGGGAACAGGGCATCCCGGAATACTATCCTTTTGAGTATAAGAAATATGAGAAAGGTAAGCTGAGAAGAGATGGTAAGCCAGGATTTGAAACGGTAAGTGGTAAGTTCATGTTTTACGTACGTCAATTTGAAGACTTAGGATATGACCCATTGCCATACTATGAAGAGCCACCCCAAAGTCCCATTAGCACACCTGAGTTAGCTCAAGAATATCCTCTGGTACTGACTACGGGAGCCAGGTCATGGGGATTTTTCCACTCCGAACATCGTCAAATACCCGAGATGCGTGAGATACAATCTGATCCATACCTGATAATAAATACAGAAACTGCCCAGGAGCTGGGTATCAGAGATGGAGACTGGGTGTGGATAGAGAATAACTATGGTAAATGTCGTCAGCGGGCTAAGCTTACTCCCGGGCAGCATCCCAAAGTTGTCAATGCCGGACATGGGTGGTGGTACCCTGAAAAACCCGGACAAGAACCGTCACTGTTTGGTGTTTTCGACGTCAATCCCAATCAACTGCATAAACCGGGCAACATGGGTCCATCAGGGTGGTGTGCTCCGTATAAGAGTAATATTTGTAAAGTCTATAAAGCAACGGAGGAAATATAATGTCTAGACATGGTTTGCTTATCGATTATGAGTTCTGTTTTGGTTGCCATGTATGCGAGATAGCCTGTAAGCAGGAGCACGACTTCCCTGTAGGACTATTCGGTATTAAGGTATCCGATTCAGGACCGATAAAGATTAGTGAAGATAAGTGGTCATACAACAACGTTCCTGTTCCTACTGATTTGTGCGATCTTTGCGAGGATAGGGTAAAAAAGGGCAAACAGCCGGCATGTGTTCACCATTGCCAGGGTGGAGTTATGAAATTTGGCACAATAGATGAATTAAGCAAATTCATGGAGTTAAGACCCAAGACAGTTCTGTTTGCACCCCGTGTGCCAGACAAAACCTGAAAAGTAAGTAATAATTAGCTTTTTGGATTGTTTAAATATAGGCGATATTCTGAGCGTACTGATAAGGAGGCAAGAAAGATATGATAACACCAGTATCCTGTCACTTCTGTGCTAGCAGATGCGGTCTGTTATTAAATATTGAAAATGACAGGGCAACTAAATTGACTAAAGCTCCCTGTGAAGAAAATTGCCCGGCAGGAATAGATGTTCCTCGCTATATGAGATTCATTGCTGATGATAGATTTGATGAGGCAATAGCTGTCATTAGAGAAAAGGCTCCTTTCCCGGGAGTGCTCGGCTGTGTCTGTACTCACCCCTGTGAAGCTGATTGCCGCCGCGGTGAATCCGACGAACCTATTTCGATAAGAGCCTTAAAGTACTTCGTTGCCAAGAACGAAAGAGGGGCATGGAAAAAGGACGCGAAAGTTGCCAAACCGACCGGCAAAAAGGTTGCCGTAATTGGCTCAGGACCGGCTGGATTAACGGCCGCTTATTACCTGGCAAAGCAAGGTCATGGCGTAACCGTATTTGAGAAACTGCCGGTCACCGGCGGTATGCTACGGGTCGGAATACCGGAATACCGGCTGCCAAGAGAAGTGCTGGACAAAGAAATCGAAGATATTAAGGAGGTGGGAGTAGAGATAAAGACCAGCAGCAACGTGGAATCATTAGACAGCTTATTTAAGCAAGGGTATGATGCACTTTTCGTTGCTGTGGGTGCTCATCGCGGTACAAAGTTGCCTCTCCCCGGCTCTGACCTTGGCGGAATTCTCGTCGGCGTTTCTTTCTTAAAAGAGGTGAACATGGGTACCAGCCCCAAAATAGGCAAAAAGGTGGTTGTACTCGGTGGCGGTAATGTTGCCTTCGACTGCGCTCGTACTGCCCTGAGATTAGGAGCCACCGACGTCACTATGGCATGTGTTGAGAGCAGAGATTGCATGCTGGCTACACCTGAAGAAATCGAACAGGGCTTATCGGAGAACATTTCCATTCATAACTCGCAGACCTTCACCAGGATTACGGGTAATGATGGACAGGTCAGCGGTGTCGAGTGTCTTGAGGTACGCTCATTTGAATTTGATAATGAAGGCAGACTCAATGTCGATGCTATCGCCGGCTCGGAGCATATTTTGCCGGCGGATACCGTTATCTTTGCCATAGGTCAGATGCCTGAATTTGAAGGAATTGGAGGACTCGACGAAATCAAGGCATCATGGCGAAACACACTGGCTGTAGATGCAATTACTATGGCAACCGTTAAGAAGGGGGTATACGCAGGTGGTGATGCCACAACCGGCCCCGCTTCAGTGATCGAAGCAATCGCTGCTGGCAGACGCGCGGCAACTTCGATTGATCTGTATCTCGGCGGCAGCGGGGATATCGATGAGGTACTGGCAATACCATGGGTCCTGCTTTCTCCATCCGGTGTTGGCGAAGTAGAAGGCTTTAAGAATCGTCTTCCAGTAAAGATGCTGCCAGTTGCCGAGAGAATAAAAGGTTTTGATCAAGTTGAGCTTGGTTTCGATAAAGAAAAAGCAATTGAAAATGCAAAGCGTTGTTTATGGTGTGACATGGCAGAAGGGAATCCAGAACACCCATATAGCCTTGGCTGGTCATGCAAGAGAGGAAGAGCACATACTGCACGATACTATCAGTTCAGTACACCAACATCTGACTAAAAAGAAATTATCCAAAGACAAGAGGTAAAGCAAATAGGGCATGGCACTATCAGGTCTGCTGGTACTGCGCCATCTTTTATAAGGTAATCCATAGTTTATCAATATTGTTGTGGGTATCACCTCCACATATATCAAATAGCAAATGCAAATAGCCGACCATGTTTTGTTAAACAACCTGCATCGCCTATAGATGCTTGATTAATTAGTAGCAGCGCAGGAGGCAAACCTGATATTCCTGCAATTTCTATGTAGCTATATAGATGACATGAGCGGCTAACCCTATATATAATAGAATGCACATGCACTTATAGGGCAACACACCTGTTACCTATGCCCTCAGCTAAGGAGGTAAAACCTTCGATGAAAAGATCAAATCTGGAACAGTTTCAATCAGACCCCGCACGTTTCCTGGAGACAATGATAAAGAAATTTGTCGCCAATAGTTCAAGTAACAGGCTCCCGTCTTTCGATAACGAGTCTATTTTCGATGAGCCTCTGGTCGGTTTTGCAGACGGTGACGATGCCATCTTCCAGGAATATAAAACAATAATCGGTGATTTCCATTTTACTCCCAGAGAAGCCCTGGAACTGTATATTAAAGATAAGGAAGACAGAGAGGTTAAACGGCCGACTAATGTGAGTGTGATATCATTCGTCCTCCCTATCACTAATGAAACACGGCTCAGTTTGCGCAGAGAGTTTCAAGTTGCATCCTTAAGGTGGAATCACACTCGATGGCAAGGCGAGGACCATATCAATGAGCTAGCACAATATCTGGTATCTCTACTGGAGAAGTTTGGCTACCATGCTGTTGCACCCGGGACAGCCAGCTTCTTCGACGTAAAAAGGCTGCCCAATGGCCTAGCATCAAACTGGTCCCAGAGACATATTGCTTACGCTGCGGGTCTGGGGACTTTCAGCCTCAGTGACGGCTTAATCACATCAAAAGGGATAGCTATGCGCTGCGGCAGTGTAGTAACTGATCTACCACTCCCTCCCACTCCCAGATTATATCAAAATCATTTAGCTAACTGTCTCTTCTATGGAGATGGATCATGCCGTCGTTGTATCGAACGCTGCCCGGCGGGTGCTATCAGTGAACAGGGACATGATAAAAACAGGTGCTCCGAGTTCATGAATGTAGAACAAAGAAATATACTCAATGAACTGGGAAGAGGAGAAGGTTATATCGGCCGTTACGTGGGCTGCGGGCTATGTCAGACAAAAGTACCCTGCGAAGCGGGGATTCCACGGGAAGCTTCAACTGAAAACAAATAACTTCAGGAAGACGGGATCGTTTTACAGCCGCTTACGTCCTGTCCCTTCACTATAATTATCCATCCACTATAAGCATATCTGCTCAAGTATGTGTCTTCATTCACTATTTTTTTATTATCAGTTCATTAAATTGGAGCACCCGCCAGATACCTTAAAGTAATCCTGTGGTTATCTAAATTCACCTGCTAGCTGCATTTAGCCATACCCGTATATAAAAGAAGAAAGCACTAATTTAATAAACATGGTATCAGTGTCCGTGCCCCGTAATGTGCCAGTAATTAGCAATAATACAATATACACACTTGACAAGGTCCAGTTGTTGCTGTACTTTATGCCATAAGGGCGGAGGCAGAGATGCGCGGTGAAAAGAGAGCGACTCAACGAGCCGCTAAAGGTACAGGTTTAAATATAAACCTGCAGGAGGTGGCAGACGACGTTGAAGACGGGCTTCTGGTTATCGATAGTGATTACCGAATCACGTTTGCTAACTCAGCAGTCCAAGGCGTTTTCCAGAAGAAAGTCGCATCACCAATCGGTTGTCTTTGCTATGACGTAGTTTATAGCAGGGACACTCCGTGCAGTGCGCCCCTCTGGGACTGTCCACTGGAAAAAGTGTTAGCCAGTGGTAGTGTGGCAACGGTAATTCATCCAGTCCATATCCCTGGGGCCGATAAATACCTCAAGATCACAGCATATCCTATCCGAGATAGCCACGGTAACATCAAGGCAATAGTAGAGCTTAGAAGAGATGTTACCGCTGAAAGGGAGCTGGAGAGTCAGATTCTGAGGCGCCATCACCAGCTCTCAGCGCTGAGTCGTATCTCAAGTGCTGTAACCAAGCAACTGGACTTAGATGCAATCCTGAAAAATGCTCTGGACAATGTCCTTGAAATCATCAACGACGCTATAGGTGGCATCTTGCTCCTGGATGATACGACCGAAACGCTCTACTATCGTACTCAGCACGGACTATCAGCCAGATATGCCGAGGAAATGAGGATGCACATTGGAGAGGGGATAGCGGGGAGAGTAGCCCAAACAGGTGAGCCCATGCTGCTACCGGATATCTCCAAAGACCCGCGGACCGTCCGCCCTGACTTGATAAGCGCAGAGGGTCTTAAAGGATTCGTCAGTATCCCCCTGAAATCAAGGGATAAGGTTGTAGGTGTAATGAATATCGCCAGCACAATAGCGGGACGGTTCGGCGCAGATGATATGTCCCTGCTGAACTCCATCGGCGACTATCTTGGCACCGCTATCGAGCAGGCAAAACTATACTCACGACTGGCAAGGGAAGGCGAAAGATATCGGGCACTACTACAACATACTCTGACCGCCCAGGAGGAGGAACGGAAAAGAATTGCCCGTGAACTGCATGATGAAACAAGCCAGGCACTCACCAGCTTAACGCTCAGCCTTCAGGCAATTATACAAATGACGGAGATGAAAGGTATTGAAGATAGCGAGCTGATGGAGAAGCTTAAAACAACACATTCTCATGCAGTTCGTGCCGGAAATGAGATAGTAAGGCTCATGAAAGAACTCCGTCCCACCCTGTTAGACGAGCTTGGAATGCCTGCTGCAATCCACCGCTATGCTAAGGACAGCCTTCAAGCTAAGGGCATCAATGTATCCGCCGAATTCGCAGGCACTGATGACCGTCTTCCGCCGGAAATCGAAGTGACCCTCTTCCGTGTCGCTCAGGGAGTCATAGGCAACATTTTGGAGCACTCAGGAGCGAAGAACGCCTCCATCAAACTAGAGCGCAATGCCAATGAATGTCGATTGCGCATTGAGGATGACGGCTGCGGCTTCGATGTCAGCAAGCTGACACAGGTCGATCCAAGGGGACGTGGTGCTGGCTTATTCACCATGAAAGAGAGGATAAGGCTGGTAGATGGTGTCTGCCACATCGAGTCCCGGCCAAGACAAGGCACCAAGATTGAAGTTAAAATTCCACTGGCGAGGGATATCTCAGATGAGAACTATAAGGGTGATGATAGTCGATGACCATACACTTGTGCGAGATGGAATCCGTGCGCTGCTGGCTCTGTCTCCAGATATAGAAGTAGTTGGTGAAGCATCAAATGGCAGGGAAGCTGTGGGTAAAGTAAGACAGCTTGCTCCAGACGTGATTCTTATGGACCTGGCAATGCCTATTATGAGCGGACTGGATGCAACGCGCAGAATACGCAGGGAATTTCCGGGAACCAAAGTCCTGGCACTAACCCAGTATGACGATAGCGACTATGTTGTCCCTATTATTGAGGCAGGGGCTCGCGGCTTCGTTACTAAAATGGCAGCATTTTCAGAGCTTGCTTCAGCTATTCAGGCGGTCTACAGGGGTGAAGCGTATCTCTCCCCCTCAGCAGCATCAGCCCTTGTCCAGGAATGCCAGCAAAAAAATACCTCAGATGGGGAAAAGGACCCTTATAAGCAGTTAACCGATAGAGAGAAGGAAGTGCTTACGCTGGTAGCTGATGGACATACCGCCCGGGAAATAGCCGATATACTGGTCGTCAGCCCCAAGACCGTGGAATGGTACAAAACAAGCCTAATGAACAAATTGAACATCCACAGTAAAACAGACCTCATTAAATTTGCTATACGTAAGTCACTAATAAGCCTGTAATGGCCTGGCTTATACTCGCCATAGTTCCTCACTTAGAATCTCATAATTAGTAATTTTCCTGTTGGCAAACCAGGGTATTTCCCAGTTAAAAACTCGTAAACAAAGCGCTGCCCCTCCTAGAGATTCCCCATTGTCTTACCGTAACTAGCAGGTACAATAATCAGTAGCACTGTCATTATTCCTCATGAAGGGGTGTCTCATGGATTCATCAGTGATTGATACGGTTCAGAGCCACGAAATCATTCGCACCAGAAAATCCTCTCCCGATCACAGCATTATGCCCCCATGCCAGGCTGCCTGCCCTTTACATATGGAGATCAGAGAATACGTAGACTTGGTAGCGCAGGGAAGGATTATGGAAGCACTGCAGGTCATAAGAAACGGTAATCCCTTTCCCGCCTTCTGTGCATATGTTTGTACCCATCCCTGTGAGGAGGCCTGCAGACGCTGCCAGGTAGATAAATCCATCGCCATCCGGGCATTGAAGAGATTCGCTGTAGAATTTGGCGGCGATAGAATGATCCAGGCTGAAGCTAAAACGACACAAAAGGAAAAGGTAGCCGTAGTAGGCTCAGGTCCGGCAGGACTGGCCTGTGCCTATTATCTGAGGAAACTCGGCTATCCTGTAACCGTCTTTGAAGCCCATTCAGAGCTGGGAGGAATGCTGCGTATAGGTATACCGCAGTACCGTCTTCCCAGAGGTATACTGGACACAGAGCTCAGAAGATTAATTCAGATGGGAGTTGAAATAAGGACGAATACCCAGGTGGTATCGCTGGACTTGCTTTTTGACATGGGATACAGGGCTGTCTTCGTGACTATCGGTGCTCAGCAGAGCCTCAGAATGGGAGTAGAAGGGGAAGAGCTTTCAGGAGTAATAGATGGTGCAACTTTTCTCCGCGAAGTGAACCTTGGACTCAAGCCCTCTTTAGGTGAAAAGGTTGCTGTAGTCGGAGGAGGCAATGTAGCAATTGATGCTGCCCGTACGGCCCTTCGATTGGGTACGCAAAAGGTCAGCATTCTATATCGCCGCAGCCGGGCAGAAATGCCGGCAGACTCCGTAGAAGTAGAGCAAGCCCTGGAGGAAAATGTAGAGATCCTGTTTCTGATAGCTCCCGTCCGGATGAAAAGAGAAAACGGAGAATTAAACATAACCTGTGTAAGAATGGAGCTTGGCGAGCCTGATGCCAGTGGCAGACGTAAACCAGTGCCGATTAAAGACAGCGAGTTCGATATGAAATATGATACGGTAATATCTGCTACAGGACAGGTACCTCAAACTCCGGACGATTTCCACGTTCACACTGGGAGGGGAAGCACCATTCAGGTCGATCCGATTACACTCAATACTAATAGAACAGGCGTCTTCGCCGGAGGAGATGCCGTCACCGGTCCGGCAACCGTGGTTGAAGCACTGGCAGCGGGCAGACTGGCAGCCAGCCGTATCGACGAGTACCTCCAGCACAAATATCCACTTTCCGGTAAAGAGTTCCGTGAAAGCCTGGAAGGCACATTATTACCCGAAACGATAGAAATGATAAAGAAAATTGGCCGGATTGAGCCACCGGTCATTCCTCCTGAAGCTAGGACAAATGACTTTAAGCCTGTGGAGCTTGTCTATGACTGGGAATCCGCCGTCAATGAAGCGAGAAGGTGTCTCCGATGTGGCATGGGCGCTGAAATCCTGTTTCAGGATAAGTGTGCCACCTGCCTCACCTGCCTCAGGGTCTGTCCGTATCATGTACCTTACCTGGACAACAGTGGTACGGTCCGGATACCGGCAGACCAGTGTCAGGCGTGCGGTATATGCATTGCTGAATGTCCGGCCAGGGCGATCGTTCTGCGCAAGCCTTACGATCGACGACAAACAACAGAAGAGCTGGAGCATGTTTTAAAGTCTGCTTCCAAATCAGGATTTAAGCCATTCATTATCGGCTTCTGCTGCCAGTACGGGCTATTCGGCACCGGTACTCTGGCAGGCTTATGGAGAGGAGCTAAGGCCGGCATCTGGATCGTTCCTGTTCTGTGTGCAGCCAAGGTAGAAGCCAACCACATAGTGCGTGCCTACGAAATGGGGGCGGAGGGAGTCTTCATCGCCGGATGCGGGGAACAATGTGCCAGGGAAAACACAGCCTTCTGGGTCCACCAGCGTGTAGCAAAGGTCAGGCAGACGCTGTCGCAGCTCGGCATTGAACCTGAACGCCTGCAAGCTTTTCTCTTAAACACCTCCAATGGAGACGCTGCCGGTTACCTGGATAAGTTCGCCGAGCAAATAGGTGGGCTCTATCTGGCCTCGATAATAATGCAGGAGGTGAAAAGTTGATAGTTGCACATCAAAAAGCCATAGATGAAATACAACGAATGATCAGCCCGTACCAGAGGGTATTGATCCTCGGTTGCGGCACCTGCATGACAGTTTGCGATGCCGGCGGCGAAAGTGAAGTCTCCTTTATCCATAACGCGTTACGTCTGGCACAGGCAACAAAAGGAAACGGGGCTCACATTTTTTCGGAATACACTCTGAAAAGGCAGTGCGATGCCGAGTTCATGGACCTGCTTGCCGAACGGGTGAATGACATCGATGCCATTCTTTCACTGGCCTGCGGCATCGGTGTACAGGCTGTAGCCGAATGTTTTCCCGATATAACCGTGCTGCCCGGTGTTAATACCTGTTTTATGGGCATGGCGAAAGAATGGGGCGTATGGGATGAGCGGTGTGCTGCCTGCGGAGACTGCAGACTGGAAGATACCGCCGGCATCTGTCCTATCACCAGATGCACCAAGGGAATACTCAATGGTCCCTGTGCCGGTGTAAAACACGATAAGTGTGAAGCGAATAAAGAAATGGACTGTGCCTGGGTATTAATATATAAACGCCTCGAGAGACTACAGCAACTTGAGAAAATGCGCCGGTATTATCCGCCAAGGAACTTCCGTGCCATATCCAGGCCAAAAAGGATTATCAGCAAAGCTACTGTTGCTGCAGGAGAAAATAATGGCTAAATCGCTATTTGAGGAAAAACTTCACTCTAGTGGATTCCTGGTAACAACCGAGATCGGACCTCCCAAGGGTACGGACATCTCTGAAACAGTCCACCATATAGACCTGCTCAAAAGCAAAGTAGATGCCATCAATATCACTGACCATCAGAGCTCGGTAATGCGTTTCCCCTCGCTGGGCGGCTGTCTGCTGGTAAAGGAACGTGGTGGAGAGCCTGTTCTCCAGGTGACATGTCGTGACCGCAACCGCCTGGCGCTACAGGCCGATCTGATGCTGGCATACTCCAGGGACATCGTCAATGTGCTCTGCCTCACCGGAGATTCCGTTGATGTCGGAGACCATAAGGAAGCGAAGCCCGTCTTTGACCTGGATTCCGTGCAGTTGCTGGAGATGATAAGGACTATGGAATCCGGAACGGATATGGCGGGAAACGATCTCAAAGGAATCCCTAAATTCTGCGCAGGTGCCTCGGTTCATCCCGAAGCCGACTACATCGAACCGCAACTGGTAAAGTTCGATAAGAAAGTTTCTGCCGGGGCACAGTTCTTCCAAACTCAGGGAGTCTTCGACCTGGACAACCTGCGCAGGTTCATGCAATATGCCTCCCAGTTCGATGTGAAAATCCTGGCAGGTATTATAGTCATGGCTTCAGCAAGGATGGCCCGGTTCATGAATGACAATGTCCCCGGAATAATCGTCCCTCAGGCTATTATCGACGAGCTTGCCACTGCCGAGAAAGGCAAGGGACTTCAGAAAGGTATCGAGATCGCAGGGCGCCTGATAAAAACCATAAAGGAGGAAAACCTGTGCCACGGCATCCACATCATGGCAGTAGGTAACGAAGGAATTGTGCCCGACATTATGGAAGCCGCTCAACTTGTCAGTATGCGTTCTTAAATAGATTGCCGTACAGCACACAGGTTGCAGGCCGAACAGGCCGGCAAAATCCAGTGCAAGGAGGGAAAACGACAATGGATGATTCAAGCGAAAACAGCAACAGGCCGGACAGGTCAGTTAGATCCGATGCAAGGAGGTAAAAATGGGAAATAATAAAAAAATCCTGATAATAGACGATGAGCTCGATTTTGTAGAAGCATGCAGGATGACCTTAGCAGGTAAATTATACCAGGTAAGCACTGCTTCCAGTAAGGCACAGGCCCAGGAGGTGATGAGGGACGTGCCCGATATCATTATACTGGGCACACTGGCTCCAGCCGGACAATCATTCGCCCTGCATCAGTGGCTGAAGCAGCATCCCAGATATAGGGATATACCTCTCATGGTGATTGACGCCCGTTACGAGGAACGGGCTATCAGGGGATGGAGAAAATTTGAAGGAATGCAACTGGAGTCAGAAGACTATGCCACCAAGCCAATCGAGCCGGCTTCACTGGTACCGCGTATTAAAAGTCTACTTGAGGAAGCGACCAGGATAATAAAAGTACTGGTTGCAGACGACCACACCATGGTAAGAGACGGGATATGCGCCGTTCTGGGACTGCAAAAGGACATTAATGTAGTAGCCGAAGCTGTTGACGGGCAGGATGCGCTTGACAAGGTGATACGTCTTCTGCCAAACGTGGCATTGATGGATATAGTCATGCCCGTAATGAACGGACTAGAAGCGACCCGGTTAATCACCAGGGAATGCCCTCAGACGAAGGTAATGATTCTATCACAATACGACGAAGACGAGAATGTGGCTGTTGCCAGAGATGCCGGAGCATATGGATTCATTCCCAAGCGGGGCGCCAGTTCGGACCTGGTGACCGGCATCAGGTCAGTATACGGAGGAAAATACTTCCCCCAGTCCTTTGCTGAAATAGCTGCCAACAGAAGTGAAAACTAGTGTAGCGGGTCCTGACTGGAGTACACGGAAAGATTAACACGTCGGTATATAGAGGCGTGCAAGGAGTAGCAAAGGGGAGTTGGTCCAACTTGATCGCCGCTACCAATGAGAAAAGGGGCACAAATTCTAGAATTTGTGCCCCTTTCTATTTAGCTTTTATTTTCCAGACATGCTTAATGAATCTACTATAAAAATTACATGACCGATTCATCGATAAGAACGTGTTACCTGTGTATCAGTTTGAACAGTAAACCTTTATGTCCTTCTACGAGCGCTGGGTTAACTATCCCTCCTGTGGTTGCTTAAATACCTTGGTAGCCAGGACCTCGATTAAGAAGCCCCAGATAATGATAGCTATAAAAACCATCAAAGGGGCGAGACCTGTTCCGATACTGCCGATAGCCGTAAACAGGCCGAAGAGAGCGCCCCAGAGCGCTCCATGAGCCGCCCAGTTCATTTTAAGCGAGCTTACCCCGATAGCAAATCCCATGACCGTGTGGTTCAATAGAAAGGAAATACCGATGGGCCAGAAGGCAACCGCAGCCGAATATCTGGATAACAGCATGCATATGATACCAAATACTGCCCCCAGGATCGTGGTGATGATCAACCTTGATGGTTTAGTCACTGTAGTACCTCCTTTTTACAATTTAAGATTCCCCAATACGCTGATATGACAATCTTAACTGTCTGACCGCTAGCTGTCAATACTTCTGCAGTTCTATAACGCTCTCTTTTGAATGGAAATCAGTACGCTCATCAAGTAATCTAGACACAGTCAACATAACCGGCATGAAGCAGTTGAGTGGAGGAGTATCCTCTCTCAACTATCTCACTTAGCTTTATCATCTTTAAAATACTCTTCCACGCTCTTGCTAAAATCCTGGGCTGCCTTTCCCACTTCTCTGAACTTTTGTTTCACTTCCTCATCCGTAAACCTCCGCCCGAACGTATCTGCTGCCTCGGTTGCACTCTTGCCGAATTCTCTGGCCTTTTGCTTAAGCTCAGGATCATCAAATATCTGCCCTACAGCATTACCAAATGCTTCCAGCATTTCACCAAAACTCCTGACCGCGCCTTTTTTACCGGAATCCTTTTCCTGCGGCATACTACTCCTTTCTTTTCACTCAAAACAGTACTACTATCTACTTTCCACAATTCACGAGTTTAAATTTTAATGTACTCGCCGTGCAGGTGGTTGTCAATATTAAAAAGACAAATATAACTATCAGTACCATCTACACGAATCAAAGGTTGTACTCATGGTGCACAGTACCTTTACGTGGACCGGACTCGCTGCCGCCGGACCAGTGAACAATGAGAACAAAAAGGTACAACTGGTGGGCCCTGGCTAGCGGCGAATAATGAGAATGAAGATAGTGGCCGCAAGTATTCCGCCAACAGCAATTATAGCCCAAACCCATAACGGGGTGTGCCGTACCGGTATTGATGAGCGGGGTGGCACTACTTCTGACCTGGTCACGAAGCTGAATACAGCGCTCCATTCGCTGGGCGCCGGTTCGACAGCCATCACCCGCCAGAAATAGTTGGTATTGCACCTCAACGTACCGTTATACTGGTAGGCGGTGGCTCCGGTCACAATTGTTGAAACCAGAGGCCTGCTCATATCACTGGACTCCGACAGCTCAAACCTGTACGCCTTTGTCTCCTTGAACGGTGTCCAGGAGAAGCACGCCGGGGCATCACAGGGACAGCCGCAACCATTATCAGGCGCCAATAACTGCGGACCGTAGTAAGGCGTGGTCACGCGGAAGCCTGCCTTGATGATGAAGCTTTTCACCTCGGACCAGGGACTTCTGATAGTCTCAGCGGTAGCCGCATGGCGGGTCCTCACGCGCCAATAGTAGCTATGACCGCATTCAAGAATCTGCCCATTACTGACAGGGTATGCGGGGCTGGTAACATTTGGCGGCAGGTAGAACGGGTTGGTGGCTGGCTCAACCGTTAGCCTCATGCTGAACATATCGTCTTTGGCTACCTGGATTTCATATTGATCGGACACCGACAGTTGCTCCCAGATGAGGCCAAAACCCTGGTTCCTGCCGCTAACCGGATCGCAGCCAACCTCACCGGTATCAAAGGTCATCGGCCCAACCTTGCATACATTGTCCTGAAACCTGTAAATAATCTCGTTGGCGGTGTCAACCGCCCAGAGCTCATTCTGGTCGGGAGTTGCCGACAGTTTGAGATGAGGCAATGTATGACTGGGAAAAACCGGTGTAGCAGGGAAAACTATAGTAGGATCAAACGCTGTACCTACTGGTAAAGTATTGTTAACAATATCAAACTCAATTTGAACGACATGAGGATCAGAGGGATTGAGTGACCGGTTCATGCCGCCCCCACCACTGCCATCGACCGGCTCCGATCTGAGCGCATAAATGGTCCCTTCATCTCCCATAACCAGACCGCTAATGCGCTGCCCTGTACCAAGCTGCGTGATTGGCTTATCAATCTGCTCCCATTCGGTAGAAAGGTCAACAGCCCAGCGCCAGATACCCTTGTCGGTGATATTATCTGAAGCATAAATTATGCCGTTTTCACTGTAGCCGGCGTCAGCCACCACCTGGACATCGCCAACATTGCTGTAGCTGTTGCCAATAGCCGGGGTGATTTCGGTAAAACTACTGCCGCCGTCAGTGGAATACGCCACTCTACCATCCTTGCTGCCGACAAGAATGTGGCCTTTTTCAGCCACGGTCAGCATATTAATATCAGTAAGCCCCGTGAAAACTGGATCCTGCCAGGTGCAGCCGCCGGTGGTACTCTTACGAACACGGCCATATGGCAGAGCCACATAGAGAGTATCCTTGTCCTCCACCGCCACATCAATCACCGGCCCGGGGATATAGCGCCACTGCCAGGTATTGCCCCTGTTATTTGATACCTCCATCTGATACCCGCGAACCTCGATAGCATAAATCGTATAGTCCTCGTCGTAATCCGGGCTTAACCTCAGGATAAGCTTTTCTCGAGTAGTATTGTCTGAAGAAAAATTCAGTATGCGCCCCCAGAAGAAACCCAGCGGCTCACCAGCGCTTCTCCAGACGCCTTCCGGACCTATGTCACTGTAGGTAGCCAGGAACAAGCTCTTTGAGTCGGGGGCGGGAGCTATGTCCGAGATATTAATACGGGTATCTATAAGGCTTACCTGTATCCAGGTATCACCACTATCGAAGCTCTGGGAAAAAGAGCTTTCGTCAAGTGCAACTCCCGGTCTCTGGCCGGTTCCACAGTAAGCCACAATGCCCTGGTAGCTCCAGCTTACCCTGGCGTTACCCGGCCCCGAGGGTGGTTGATTGGCAAGCTGCCAGGACGGATCCGTAGTCGTAGACATTGCGTTGATACTCCGCCTCACCTGGACAGTGAATGGAGTATCCGGGTCAGGATTAGGCCCTACATCGCCGGCCAGGAGCTTACCATCTGTTAGTGTTCCGTAATAGGAGATAGTGCTTATGTCAATGGGAGTACCACCACCGGCATTCAACCTCTTCACCCTGTCAGATATCGTATCATCAATCCGATAGACATCGTCACCAGCATTCATGCCAGCAGGCTGACGGTCATAGCTCACAAATGCTTTCCTCGCTAACATATCTGTGCCGACATAGTCAGAGGGCAAAGCTATGGATGAAACGATTCGGCTGATCCCGGCGGCATCACCGGCTGAAGGAGAAGCGACGGTGCCAACCTCAACCGGATAATAACTAGCAGGACTGTTCCAGGTTGTGGTCTGCAAAGAAAGGTCCCGTTTACCAATGCACAGCCAGGTTTTATTTTGATAAGCTGCAGCGACATCGGCAGCCGTCGACGCAGTGACCAGCATTGTTTCATCCGATCCATAGTTTGGAGAGAACGCAATCGACGACACCTCAGCACCCGTATGACCGGGATCGACGGTTATATCCTGGTTTCGCCATACCGAGACTGCGCCGCCGAGTTGAAGTACCCACACCTGGCCGGTGGTGGTGGCATCACCCCAGGTTGCTGTGCCGATGGCAATATCCCATATCAGGTCAGTCCCCACGGTATATGCCGTGGCTATAGTAATGCACTGAATGGTGCCACTGAGGCCGGGGACAGCAGTACTTTTCCAGTTCACACCACTATCAGTAGATACGTAAACTTTTGTCCCGAAGTCAGTGACTATAGCCACATTACGCGGCCTGTCCGGTGCAACGGCAATTTCGCGGGCCGGTAATACCGCGCCAGCGTTTACCAGGTTCCCAGTTAAATCGGTCCAGGTTAGACCACCGTTGTCCGACCTGTAGACCCTATTATTCTCACTATCTATAGCATATAAAACATCGCCGCGCCCCACAGCGATTCTGCTCACTTCCGAAGGAGAGACGATAACATTGCCCTCTGCACGCGGTTTATCAACCTCAGCCCATTTAAGAATCGCCGGTGACTGCGCCTCAGTCAATAGAGGCAAAGATAACAGGAGTTGCGCCGCAATCAACAGTAACGCGAACCAGTATCTCAGCCCCATGGTATTATCTAGCTTTCATCTGGAGAGACCACACGCCGGGTAAAAAATCCCGCACGGCAAAGCTAAATTCAATGATAGAACCAAAATATTAATATTTTATTAATTAGGACTAAAACAAAAAGCATTATATAAACTTCATATTATATAACTTCATAATATTTTAATAATTT
Source organism: uncultured Dehalococcoidales bacterium (assembly GCA_964596125.1). Classification (GTDB taxonomy): domain Bacteria; phylum Chloroflexota; class Dehalococcoidia; order GIF9; family UBA5629; genus CAZQRP01. The sequence continues at coordinate 64,078 of CAZQRP010000005.1, forward strand.
AGAATTAGACTGGTACTTAAAAATTAATACCTGTACTCAATAATTGAGTATAATAGTTTAATAGATTATAGCGGTGGTGCAATGAGAATATCGAAGATAATCGCAATATTTTTGTTACCTTTTGTTACCAGTGTTCTGGCACTTAGCCTTGCCTGTAAGGATAACTCATCGTCAAATCCAGGAGACCAGGTTATCAAGGTCGGACGGGGAGATATCAGGGTAGAGATCACAGCCGGCGGCAATTTGAAGACATCGAATGAGGCAAACCTGACTTTCTACTCATCTGGTACGGTGCAGGAAGTGCTGGTAGGGATTGGGGAGAACGTAGAAGAGGGCGAGGTACTGGCTAAACTGGACACCTTAGCCTTAGAGCGAAGCCTGCAGCAGGCCGGAATAGACGTGAAGTCAGCACAACTCAATCTGGAGAGGGCCAAGACGCCGAAGACCACTTCCAGCGGGGACCAGATCCTGTCAGCGCCCGACCCGCTGGATATCGAGATAAAGGAATTTCAGCTGGAAAATGCCAAGATGAATTTGAAGGAAGAAGAATTAAAGCTGGAGAATGCTACTATTACGGCCCCCTTCGCCGGGCTGGTCGCCGAAGTGAATGTCGCAGCCGGCGACCAGGTGAACGATAGTACCGTAGCTATACGGCTTATCGACCCGAAAAAATTTGCAGTGGATGTATTGGTCAACGAGATGCAAATCTATCAGATTCAGGTTGGGACAAGAGCCACCGTACAGGTGCAGGCCATGCCGACGATCGAGTTTCCGGCGAAGGTCACTCATATTTCACCGGTTGCCACCGTTCAGTCAAACGTGGTGAACTTCGAGGTACAGGTGGAAATCGATTCACTGGATACATTACAGCAGGGGCAAGAGAGGCAGGAGCAGGCAAGTCCACGCGTTACTACCGGAGAGTTACCCGAACGTCTCAAACAAGCAATCGAAGAAGGTCGGATGACCCAGGAGCAGGTGGATGAAATGATGAAAAACAGACAACAGCGGGGAACCGGGACGCAGCAAAGGACGCCGTCGGCGGTACCCGAAAACTTTCAACTCAAAGAAGGGCTTACTGCGACGATAAGTATCCTGCTGGATGAGAAGACCGATGTGCTGCGTTTGCCCAATAGTGCGATTGCGAGTCGAGGAAGACAGGCCACTGTTCGGGTGGTATTACCGGATGGGTCTATCGAAGAACGCCCGGTCGAGACCGGTATCAGTGACTGGCAATATACCGAGGTTATCAGCGGTCTTAGTGAAGGCGATCAGGTGGCTGTGTCACAAGCTGCCACCACCACGACAACTCCAACGACGCAGCAACAGAGAGTACAACCAAATCCGACACGGCAAATGCAGAGAATGCTCCGATGATTCGGTTGCAGGATATAACCAAGGTCTATCCCATCGGTAAAAGAGAGCTGACCGTACTCCGTGGGGTAAACCTTCATATTGAAAGAGGCGAACTGGTGGCAATTATGGGTGCCTCCGGCTCGGGCAAGTCAACCATGCTCAATGTCATGGGTTGCCTGGACATACCTACGTCAGGTAGTTACTACCTGGAGGATAGTGAAGTGAGCCGTCTCAGTAGCGGTGAACTGGCACGGGTCAGAGGTCAGAAGATTGGCTTTATCTTCCAGACTTTCAATCTGCTGCCCCGGCTTTCAGCACTGGCTAACGTTGAGCTCGGTATGCGATACTGCGGTGGAAGTGACCGTCAGCGTGCCATGGAAGCGCTGGCTAAAGTCGGACTTTCCGACCGGGCGAACCACCGGCCCAACGAGCTCTCAGGTGGAGAACAACAGAGGGTGGCCATCGCCCGTGCTCTGGTGAAAAAACCTCCTCTGATTCTGGCAGATGAGCCTACGGGCAACCTGGACAGCCGCTCCGGTGAGGAGATAATCTCCATGCTCACCTCGCTTCATGCCGAGCAGGGGATTACCCTGGTGATGATTACTCATGACGCCAGTATCGCTTACCACTGTCAGCGCATTGTTCATATTAAAGATGGACAGATAGAAAAAGAGGAGAGACTATGAAGAAGTGGTTTGAGCCTTTTTCCAGTGCCTGGGTCGGGATTATTTCACACAGGCTGCGCACCTTCTTAACTATATTGGGTATCGTTATTGGTGTAGCGGCTGTAATTGCGCTGATGTCCATCGGTAAAGGTGCTCAGGCTGATATACTTGCCAGAATCGAGACTCTGGGATCGGACCTCATTTTTGTTAGACCCGGAGCGAGTTTTGGTTTCGGGGGAGTGAGAGGTGCTTCCGGCAGTGCCAACACTCTTACTATTGAGGACGCCGATGCAATAGCCGGACAGGTACCCTACATCTCCTCGGTTGCTCCCATCTACTCGCAGAACCTTCAGCTAATTGCCGGTGCTCAAAATATGAACGCCCAGGTCAATGGGACAACTCCCGAATATATGGAAGCCTACAACTTGATTATCGCACGTGGTTCCTTCTTCTCCGATTACGATTATGAACGCGGTGCTAAGGTGGCTGTGCTCGGCTCCGATGTCACACAAACCCTGTTTGAAGGCGCCGATCCCATCGGACAAAATCTACGAATGGGCAACGTTATCGTACGTGTCACTGGCGTGTTGGGTAGCAAAGGAGCCATGTGGGGCTCGCCTGATGATGCTGTCTTTATCCCATTGACTGCCATGCAGCAGATGGTTGCTCAACCACGGACCGCCCAGGGCAGGCGTGTGGTATCATCCATATCGTTGGCAGTGAGTGACACAAAGCAAGCAGACAACGTCGTTGAGGAAATTACCAGTCTTCTCCGTACCCGGCACCAACTCGGTCCCAATGTGGACAACGACTTTAACATTACCTCCATGGAGGAGGTAGCCGGGACGATTTCGGAAACTTCGGCCACAATGACAATTTTTCTGGGTGCCATCGCTGCGATTTCATTGTTCGTGGGTGGTATTGGCGTGATGAATATAATGCTGGTATCAGTGCTGGAGAGGACCAGGGAAATAGGCATCCGTAAGGCGCTGGGAGCCCAGGAGAGAGATATATGGGGGCAGTTCCTTATTGAAGCCGTCTTCCTGACCTTTGCCGGTGGTATCATCGGAGTCATTGCAGGCTGGATAACTTCGTATATTGTTTCCAGAATGGGTCTGATGACAACATTGGTCACCGCAGACATAGTCATTCTCGCTGTTTCGGTATCAGTTGCTATAGGTCTATTTTTCGGATTCTATCCGGCGTGGAATGCCTCTCGCCTTAATCCTATCGAAGCCCTGAGATATGAATAATCAATAAAGACACCGGCCTGAATCAGCAATTCCAATACCCCATTTCGTACATATTTCCCCTTACCTCAATCCGAGGCATCATAGATGCCTGGTTCATATTTTCTGGAAACAATATAGCCTGCTAAGGTGCTCATACTTTGTAATAGGACTTGACAAGTAAAATTTACAGTGTATAATAATACATGATTAAAAATACATGCTTTTATCAACATGTATAATAAATTTTTTAATGTGCTTTTAACGTAATTGCTAATCAAAGCTGGACCCACTGATGAGTAATCAGAACGGAGGTGATCGTTAAATGGGCAAAATGCCATCCAAACCCAAGCCGAAAAAGTAAGGCAAACGGCACGTGCAGGATTGGGAGAAATATACCTCATAATCCTGCTGTATTGGTCGAGAGTCTACTTGCTCCTGGATAAAAATACCAGGTAAAGCAGACCAAAAACGATTAACTTTAAGGAATTAAACATGCAGGTTTTGACGACAAAGAGAATGGCAAGATCGTGGTTAAAGGATGTTCCCAACGATAAGGTACTCAGGTGCCGCGATGGTTTGTCAGTTAAGAATTTAGCAGAACTCTATTCTGTCCTTAGAGGAATGTCAGAAGAAACATTCTGTTACCATGTCACCATGGAGAAGAACGACTTCAGTAACTGGGTCAGGGATACCATTGGAGATATTACCCTGGCAGAGCAACTTCAGAATGCAAGCAGCAAAGCATCTGCCGAACGTAAAGTAGAATTAAGGCTTCACTGGCTTAAAACGAAATAACAGGAGTCCTGTACTGAATCATACTCACATTATAGGTCATGACCAGTTAGTGGTAAAGAGCATAAAGGATAAGGCCCAAGGATGGATGCCCAGTACCAGATTGCTTACAGCGGCTGCGGTATTTTTAATGGTGCTAGCACTGGCAGCGGCTACCGGAGTTGCAGCCATATATGTGCCACAAATAGCTATATATCTCCCTATTTTCACTATAGGTCTTGCGCTGGCCCTGCAGAAATACACGGCAAGTTTTTTTGCCTACTTCGTTATCTCTTTTTCCAGAATCTATGAGCCAGAGGATAGAATCCGTATTGGTACCATAAAAGGTGATGTGCAGCGCATAGGACTGCTCCATACTACCCTGGAAGAAGTAGGTGAGGATGAGAAGCTGGGAGGTGAAGTGACAGGTCGGCTACTGCACGTACCCAACTTGATAATACTGGACCAGCCGGTGCTGAACTATTCTAAGGATTACTCTGTACACTGTGAAACTATTCCCTCTAATTACATGTTCGATGAGGTACGTATTCCCATCACCACTGATAGTAATGTGGACCAGGCTGTTAAACTCGTAGAGAAAATTTTAAAAAACCAGGACGAAGTCTACGTGAAGGAAGTCGGCCAGATGTTTAAAGATGGCCACCCGGAATTTTTAGACCAGGCGATGAATGGCCCTCGAGTGCTGGTTTACATTGAGCCGCAGCACATTTGGATTAAAGGAAAGTTCGTGGCTCCGCTTCGAGAACGTAACGACCTGAGGACCAGGATCCTCTTGCAATTTTTTAAAGAGGTAAACGACAGCCCTGATATTAAGCTAGCATAAATGATCGTGGATTGCATAACAAAGTCGGGAAATTGCATTTATATTAGTTTGTCTCCATGAACCAATAAACACTATGGGCATTACAGAAGTTTAACGAATAGAATCATTTAATCAACCCGTCAACTCTAATCATCCAGTTAGCCTTTTCGCTGTTATAATCGTCACCTTTCACCACACCTGTCTGTCCGGGTTTCACCCTGGTTTCAACTAATATATCGGAATGCCTGTTTGGAACACTGGAATCCACGCCTATCATAATGCAGGAATTTTCATCATCGTTATTAGGGATTAACCTAACATAAAAATCACCGGTACATATGATACCGGGAGTCTTCAGAAGCACCCATTTAGCTTTTTCCAGATCAAATAGTCTCCAGGGGAAATCTTGCACCCACAGTATTTCACCGGTCGCTTGCTCCCTGATCCTGACTGTAAATGTTTTATTTCCAATACTGCCAGGACCTGTATGGTTAATATAACCATATATCATTATCTTTTGCACCTCAAATGACTCTGATGGCGGGGAAAAATGTAAAGAATATGTACCGGTTGTCCAATGCCACGATTCATCCTCTCCATCGTCATAACCTAGCATTAGCGGCGCACCTTCCCCTTCTGCCCTGATAAACCAGTTGAGCCCCTGGTAACTCAAATTAGGCGCCTTGACAAGCGAACCCATTTTAGACAATCCCGAACGTGTTACGGGTACAGATGCGGGTTGGTCGGTATGAAACACAGGTCTATCCCAACATATAGTAATAAAATTAGCTAATTTCTCGTTTCCTTCCTGCACAAACTGTCCGCTATGGGTAACTAATTCTACATGAAAATCACCATCGACCCTTATATCTGGCACCTCTATTTCTCTCCACTCAATCGGTCCATTAAATAATCGCCACGGAAAGTCCTGAACCCATAACTGCTGGCTCTTATCAACGTCCCAGATCCTTATCGTAAATTGCCTAGCATCCATTTCTCTGGGGTTTTCGATCTGCATTGTGCCATATATTTTTATTTTCTTAATTATAAAAGGCTTTGTCTGTGGACTAAAATGAACTATGTGTCCGAGCTCTCCAGCTATGTAGTAAGAACCCATACTTACTCCACTATCATATACAATTGCATAAGGGCTCCAATCATAAACAGTGATTATCGTACTTAATTTCCCAATAGAAATCTTATAGCTACCAGCAATTGCTTCATCTACCTGAAAACTGACATGTCTACTGGTCTCAGGTTCAACCAGAATATCTTTACTGTAAACCTCTTCCCCCTCAATGGACAGGACTGCCGTATAAATACCAATTTCATCTCCGACATTTGTGACAGTCGCGATTACAGCAGCAGACTCACCAACCATTACTGCACTAGGTGTCACACTGAGGGAGACAACTTTAAATTCGGGAGACTTCTCATTAGGTAGATTTTCAAGAACCTCTTCAAAATCGGACAGAAAATTACAAGCCACAACTAAACCAGCTACTAGTGAGACCAGTCCCGGTAATAGTAATATATACAATTTATGCTTATTCATTTTATACCTGAGTTCCCATTATAGGCATCAGTCAATTAACTCTAAGAAACTCAGCATGAATGACAATAAAACAAATTCAGTTTCCTGTTGATTCACAGGAATAATCACATCTATTTATAGGATTAATTCTCCATATTTTCAAATGGTCTTATTACAATTGTAGAAAGGGGGTCTGTGACAGGAGCTGCTAACACTCCATTTGGCATCACTTTATCGTTACATCCTATGGTGGTATAAGATGGTACAGCCATTCCTCTGCCTAACACTGAGATGTCTTCACTCCCTGAAATTAAGCCGGCTCCAAGTCCGATATGACAGAAATCACCTACGTTAACCTCCTCATCCAAAATACTACTGGTAATAACGCTATGCTCGCCCACAATAGTGTTCGCCATTATTATTGAATTCCTGACCACAGCATGCTCTTCTATTCTAACGCCATGCGATAAAATGGAGTTCTCGACCATCCCCTTAATCACACAGCCCGGGCTGATTAGGCTACGCTTCACATTACCCGGTCCAGTTACATTTGGATATGGTAGATTCCTCTCTACGGTTAAGACGGGCCACGGGCCGTCGAGGCTGAAAGAAGGTAGCTCATAGACAAGCTCCATGTTTGCTTTGTAGTAAGCCTCTATGGTGCCAATGTCACACCAGTAGCCACTAAATTCATAGGCAAAGACCCTGTCCCTATTCACCATATCAGGTATAATGGCGTGCCCGAAGTCATGGGGCAAAGATAGCCTGGCCGCATCCTTGGTGAGATGCTCCAAGAGAACTTCTTTATTGAAGATATAGATGCCCATCGAAGCCAGGCTGCTCGGGGGGATTTCGGGCTTTTCCAGGAAGTCTGTTATGCGACCTTCAGCATTGACAGTAGCCACTCCAAAACGATGAGCTTCCTCGATAGGTACCGATATAACTCCGATAGTAACGTCTGCGCCTGCACGCTCATGAAACTCAAGCATTTTTCGGTAGTCCATTGTATAAATATGGTCCGCGGCCATCACTAACACCCTACTAGCAGTCTGTCTCCATAAATATATACTGTTCTGATACACCGCATCTGCAGTACCTTTATAAACACTAAGCTTCGGCTCCAATAAATAGAGTCTGCAATTACTCCCATTCACAAGGTACCATTCCCTCAGATAGTCGGCCATACTGGAGCGCTGGTAGTCAGTTAAAATTGCGATTTCGTGAATTTCAGAATGAATGCTATTAGACAGAACGAAGTCAATAACACGATATCTGCCGGCGAATGGCAAACTTGGCTTCGCACGATCATGGCACAGAATGTCCATCCTCCTACCTCTCCCACCTGCTAGAACCATAGCTGCTAATTCTTTCATTTCACCTCATCCCTGTGGTCTCACTTTGAACTGACACATATTCAACACACCAGTATAAATCGCTAAGCATTGTTATGTATTCTATTAATAGGTACCTTTTAATAAACCAGATTAACTATTGTAGCTACCTCGAAATTGTCTGGAGACAGCGTTGATAATTTGTTTGCTTATTAATTTAATGTGAAAAAAAGTATTGACTGATAGAAATATTCATGATATTATATTAGTGAATTATTTTACATGAAATATTATACCGTTATTTTAACAGTTGTCAAGTGGTGTGACAGGACAATTTAGAAAAAATTCTATGACAGGAGACAATCGTGCCAGAATGGACATTCTTAACTAACCACGGTTTGATACTAAGCTACATAGCTCGCCACCCCCGCACCACAGCCCTGGAACTGGCCAATGCCATTGGCATCACCGAAAGGACTACTCGCAATATAATTCGCGATTTACTACAGGCTGGTTACATCATGAAAAAGTTAGAAGGAAGACAAAATAATTATCGAGTTAATCCCAGTCTCTATCTTCGCCATGCCAGCCACCAGGAAGTCTGTGTAGGAGACCTTCTCGCACTGCTGGGCTGGAAAAGGAGGCGCAGCAAAAAGATTCCTTTTCAAGCCATTCATCATAACTTTAAGACTAAAAATGAATTATAATGAGCATAAGTGTATCAGGACAGCAATGTAAAGTTTAATCGTGAATAGGTCTAAGTGTGATTTATTGGGCACCACTTTTGCATTTTTATCAGCCGCCAACACAGACCCACTGGGTCCTGGACACGGTATGTGAAGAATCATACCAACCGCTGATAGATATATTCCGCAACAACCATACAGCGAAAGTTACAGTGAATGTTTGCGCTGTCCTTACTGAGCTATTGGCACAACATGGCAAAACTCATATTATAAACGGTCTGTCCGAATTAGCTGAAAAAGGACAACTTGAATTTACTGATTCTGCTAAATACCACCCAGTCCTTCCTCTCATTCCCAGGGATGAAATGTTTCGGCAGATCGAGCAGAATTATAAGACCAACAGACTATTCTTCGGTAAAGTCTATGCTCCCAGAGGTTTCTTCCCACCTGAAATGTGCTATGGTAACAATGTTGCAGGCCCCATCTTCGAGACTGGACATGAATGGGTTATCCTGAGCGGGATAGCGTGCCCATCTGATTGGCCTATGGATGTAATTCACTATATATCCGCTCCCAAAGGTAAGTTTAAAGTAGTATTTCGTGATGATGTACTCAGCAATATGATCTCGTTCCGTCATATTAATGTACCCAGTTTCTTGAACCATTTAGAGTCACTTCGCGGTACCAAGAACAACATCTATGTAATAACAGCAATGGACGCTGAGACCTTTGGCCATCATATTAAGAGTTGGGAAAAGCTTTTTTTAGAAAAGGTATACGTAGCTCTTGAACAGCCTTCAGCTATGCTTCAACAAGGAGTCCAGCAGTTAAGAACACTGATTGACAGGCAGACTAAAGCCTTTTCTCTTCAAGCAGAAGCGACGGAAATACAGGCCGTAACCATCAGTGAATTGTTCCGGTTATTTCCAGAGGGGAATACCATCGATCCAAAGAGTTCGTCATGGAGTACGACGGAAAACGACCTCAACACTGGCAATCCTTATCCACTCTGGAATAATCCCGATAATAAAATCCATCAGTTTCTGTGGCAGCATCTCCATATAGCAGTCGAGCTGGTAAGGACCGCACAGGACAGCTCTACAACAAAGGATTCTCAATACTACGCCGACATAGCCAGAGAACTGCTTGACAGAGCTATGCACAGTGATCAGTTCTGGTGGGCCAATCGCAAGCCGTTATGGGATGTCAACCTGGTAAATCGGGGCTTGATGGAGCAAAGTGAAGTCGTCTTTAATGCCTTCAAGGCTATAAAACTAAGTGACTTGAGTGATGACGGGAAAATGGAGTGCTATTACCGTGTTATTGCTGCACGTGACTTGAGAAGTAAAATTACCGACCAGTTATTTATTAACTAGTATTTTGTCTATTATCGAAAAAGGAAAGGAACAATTTCTATGAAAATCTTACTCGCTGTTGACGGTTCTTCATATTCCAGGATGTCTATCGATTTACTTAAGGCGCTCAAGATCCCTGAAAAAAATGAGGTAACATTGATAACGGTGGTGCCAGATTACACTTTCATAGGAAAACTTACTCTCAACATGTTGAGTGGTACAGCAGCAAAGGTAAAGCAGGCACATGAGATCCAGGCAAAGATGGCTGACAAGTTGTTGGAAAGTATGAAGATGTCACTTGCATCTGATGAGGGCATGGTTGAAACTTTGGTGCGTTGGGGAAAACCCGCAGAGCATATCATTAAGGAAGCACTTGATATACAATCTGATCTGGTGGTCATTGGTGCCAAGGGGACGATTGATTCCACTCGATTTCCCATCGGTAGTGCAGCCCAGAAAGTGATGAAGTACTCATACAACAGTGTTCTCATTGCTAGAGAAAGTATACCCACTATAAGACGGGTACTTCTTGCAATCGATGGTTCCAAGTATTCAGATGCAGCAGTACGTTTTCTCTTGGACCTGCCTTTGCCCACACAAAGCCACATCTTCCTGGTAACTGCTGTCGAGTCCTATATGGCTTCAATGTTAAGAACACCCACCCTGGACCTGGATACAAACCGGCATATCCTGGAAGAGCTTCAAGCGAACGAGGAGGATAAGGCTCGAAGCCTGTTAAATGCCGCGGAGAAACAGTTCCGACAAAAAGGGTATAAAGTCTCAACACTGGTTCAAAGAGGAGAGCCAGCCGACGAGATACTCAAGGTTGCAGAAACACTCAATCCTGAGCTCATAGTAGTTGGTGCTAAGGGGTTGACTGGAATCGAAAACTTTTTACTGGGCAGCGTATCCCAGAGGATAGCTAGGTTCTCCAGATATTCAGTACTAATCGTCAGATCGCAGGCTAATGCACCTGCAGGTAATTACCTTAACTAAGTTCGCATCTCATAAAAATACTACTCAATAATCTACGTACTAAGTAACTTCAAAATAAGGTCTATATTAAAAAGGGTATACTTTTTGAACTAAATAATATGGACCTCATCATATTGTCAAGTCACGGACAATCAGGTATAGGCCCCTGGGTCCGTGGCAGTATAGCAGACAAAATCCTCCATTTGTCCGGGATTCCAGTACTGCGGATCAGGGCCAGTGCTCTTAAAGTGCCTATTTATAAAAAAGGGCAAAGGATGAAAGTGCTGGTACCGCTGGACGGTTCAGAGCTGGGTGAAACGGTGCTCATCCATGTCAAAGAGTTAGCAAAACAGTTTGGTACCGAATCAGTTGATATCGCATTGCTGCGAGTCTGTGAGCTATTCCCCTACCCTCCCCATTATCCTCCGTCCATGCCTTTAAGCTGGGAAGAATATTTGAAGTATGAAACCAAAAGATGCACCGATATATGCCAGGCCTACGGAGTAGCGGTCTAAGGCAGTGGGCATTGGGCAATATCGCCAATAAAGTTATGAAGGGGACTTCAATCCCAATCCTGCTGATAAGGACCGTTCATAACCAATAATCATCACGTATCATTCGTTCTCTAATTTTCATTGTGGTCACTTTCCGTGGCTATTATGTATCAAAAGTCCACGGTAATCTTTCATGCTGAGGACTAGTAGTATAGGCTGTAGTCTATTGAATGTCCGAATAATCCTGTAGCCCCTTGCAAGATTCTTTAAAAATTATACGGCAAACGAGGTCTATGTGCAGTTGACAGAGCGAGCAATACACGACAACCAGGCACATAGCATCTCATGCTACCAGACCCTTGCACCACTGCCATCGGAAAAACTGCCCAAACAACAGGAGGGGCTGCATCGTAACCATGTCAAAGATATCTTGACCAGGCACACTACGAATAGATTATAATCATGCAAAATACCAGAAAATTGACTCTGGATGGTAGCTGTATAATTGTTTTCGATGTGGAAATAGACTAATAAGGGATTAATGAAGAGAACTATCACAGACTGGCTCAAAGTCCTTTTATTACTGCTTGACGAAGCAGCGGCACTACTGCTGGCTGTTTGGGTACTGCATCTGTTAAAAATACAATTTCCTTTGCCGATTACAATTATTTTAGGGCTCCTGGCCGGCATCCTCATTTTTATCATACATAAGGCTATAATACCTAGCTTTCACAGACATATAATTACCGGCTCGGAAGGAATGATAGGTAGACAAGCCAGAGTAGTAAAACCACTGACACCGGTAGGAACTGTTGCCATCGACGGTGAACATTGGAGAGCAAAATCGATCGACGACAACATAGATACCGATGAAAATGTGGAAATCGTAGAGCTAGATCAACTGACACTAAAGGTCAAGCGCCGGAACCAGTCGGACCTACCCTGAAAATCATGCTCGATTTACCGTATTCATAGAATAACCGGACTAATCACGACGAGACAGGTAAGAAACCGGAATAACGGGCATATCTAGCCCCGCCAGTCCCTATGTATTTCCTGCACAATCCACATATATTCTGGGGGGAACAGCCTGGGGTAGAGTCTGACGTAAGATCCCTTCATAATCCTGGCATGAATCCCATAACCATTAATAACCGGACTTTATATGTTTCGCTACGCTATCAATAATTTCAAATGATTCCGGTGTCGGTAAAAATACGCAGTTCTGATCCTGGCGTATTCATACTTCGGCTCAGTGAAGATGGTTAAACCTGCTTTCAGAAATCCGCGATCTGCTTCCAGCAGCTTTCCCTTTAAATCGTAATCCTAGTTTAATTTCCGAGCCAGGAACTCATCCCCTTTCCATTCAATATCATTCACTGTACCACGCAGAGCGGAATTTTTCTTTCTCTTCATCTTGGTTTTTTTATTATCACCTCTACCTGTCAGTTGAGCACATCTTATCAGGAAATCGATATAGTAGTTGATCCCGTATTGATTAGCAACGCCGATAATACTTACTGAGTTAATATTGCGGTCTTTTATTTTAATAGCCCCTACGGACCGCTGCCACCAGGAGTGTTTCACTCCGGTTCTCCCATCAATTGCGCCGTCTTCAAGCATAGATGTGTTCACATTTATTCCCTGAAGATGCTGGTTAAACTCTTCCGCCTTCTTTGCCCCACTTTTCTTCAAGTTCCTTGAAGAAAGGATAAGTCCAATTATTCCGCTGACGCCAAGAATAATTGTTATGACACTACCCGAGCTCATTAATTATTGTCCTCGACTGCTAAATTATACTATACACCAGTTCTATAGTAAGTAACCAGTCTTACTGTATGTAGCAAATGCCTGGTATGTGACCTGCTGCTCTGACAGGCAGTTAGACTTTATATCAGAAAGACCGTTTCATGGTCAGACAGAGAAACGACGATCAGCTACGAGTCGATGAGAAGTTGCAGTGATTTATCAGCTAGAGCTACCGACCATATTAATCTACGGCATAAACAAATCGGCGTCTTCTTCGTTCTTATCTAAGAAGGGATCTGAGCAGGAGGTCAAGGATGATAAGAGTGAAATTGTGTCTTGCATTGGTGAGCCTGACCATTGTTGCCCTTCTTACCGGGGCATGTGAAAGCCAGTCAGCCGCCGGACCAGTACCTGAAAGCCAAATAACGGTGAAACAGTCAGGTGGCGCAGCTCTTCTCGTAGCAGAATGCAGAGACAGAAATTTCATCAGCAGCGCTGCAGATTATATAATCGAAGGAACTGTAAAACGGGTAGAAAGCAAATGGAACGAGGAAAAAACCTCTATTTTTACTTATAGCTATTTATCAATTGAAAAATATGTCAAAGGAACTCCATTTACAGAAGATAATTTTCAGATAGTAACTCCCGGCGGAACAGTTGGAGAGGTCCACCAGTGGGTAGAAGACCAGCCAATCTTTCACGAAGGTAGAAAAGTAAGGGTATACCTTAAAGAAATGAATGGAGAATTTTCAATAGTCTGTTCTCAGTTTGGAGTTGAAGAAAAATAAGGCAAAGTATCGTGCAATCTTGGGTTGCTAACCCTTGCAGGGAGCAGAGGTGATAAAGTTATTTTATCCCAGCCTTAGCTTTAGCCCTGGTCTTAACCTTGGTCCCCGTCTCTTTCGTCTTGATCGCGATCTTCTTTGGTTTGCTTTCAACTGCTTTTGGAAGTGTTATCTCCAGGAGCCCATTGTTATAGCGGCTTCAACCTTTCCAGCATTGTTTATAACTGCACTACTCCCTGCAATTCTTTTGCCTGTATTATAAATTTGCAGTCATAAGAAATCTGTTATTTATATCATATGGTATGGCGTTACCCGGCTGGTAGGCAGCTTATGTAAAATACTAGCTGGTAATTTCCAGAATAGCCTCCAGATTGTCGCCGAAGCTATTTACAGCATCAATGACAGACAGGTTACACTGTTCACATCACTAACCCAGGCTATAATGAGCCAAGCTGTTGACTATCTATGTTAACGTAGCCGCTTTTTCATACTCGAGTATCACGATAGGAAGCGTACCAGCATAAGCAATTGAACGGGTGGTTATCTGCTCTTCGCTTCAATTGATTGCAGTATGGCTACTAATATTCACAAATGGTAAGTCATTTATCGAAATTAACCTCGTTTGTCGGGTAGTGGCTACAATTTTGATATAAAGCGAAACGGTAATATACAATGATTAATCGGCTTGTAAATTTAATCGATAGTGAGAATGGAGGACAACTAGATGGAAGCACTTCCGAAAAAATGGGATACAATAACAGACGTGCTGATAGTTGGATCCGGATTTGCCGGGCTTGCCGCTGCATTAGAAATTCATAATGCTGGAGTACCCGTCATTATCCTGGAAAAGATGCGCTATCATGGTGGAAACTCAATCATTTCCGGTGGTTTCTATAATTGTGTTGATCCCGAACGTCAAAAAGCCCAGGGTATCGAAGACTCTGTAGACTTGCATTATCAGCAAACGCTTGCCGGAGGAGACTATATCGGTGAACCCGATAAGATCAGATATGTAGTGGAGCATGCCCTGGAAGGCTGGCAATGGCTGGAAAGCATGGGATTAGAGCAGGAAGGGGCAATAGTCCAGCTATATGGAGCACTGTGGCCCCGGACTCATTCTCCGAAGTACAAGGAGAAGAAGAATGGCCCTGCTATTGTCGCTGTGCTGTATGAACAGGTTAAAAATAGAGGAATTCCGCTCCTTTTGAAACACGAGGTCACCAGAATAATCAGGCAGGACTGTCTGGAAGGAAAAATTCTCGGAGTAGAGGTACTGGCAAAGGACAAGAAACTATATTTCAAAGCCAGAAGAGCACTGGTCCTTGCCGCGGGAGGATTCTGCGCCAGTGTTGAAATGCGAATGAAACATGATCCCAGGCTTGATGATAGGTTCACCACCCACAATCACGCAGGTGCCACAGGAGAGATACTCAACATGGCAGCCGATGTCGGAGCAAGCTTGAAAGGCCTGGATTACATCCAGTCTATGGGTCCGGCCGGGCGAGACCTCAGATGTATGCCTCGTCCAGCAGGTGTCAGCCAGATGTCGCACGTTATGAACCTTGGCGGCTTATCCACTAACAGTACTATCTACCTCAACTTCAGGGGAGAAAGAATAGTCGCCTGTGATGCCAGGCGTGACCAGATCACCAATGCGGTATTGAATACACCGGAAAAGATGTGCTATGTAATAAACGACCTCAAGGGGCTTGGAACCTCAGGCAGAACCTTCAGCGCTCTATCCCTGGAGGAAGCCATAACAATAATTACACGCTATCCTCGTGAGGCGGTTATGGCGGACACCATTCGGGAACTGGCAACAAAGACCGGGATGGATCCCGATATCCTGGAACAGACCATCATCAGATTCAATTCATATGTGGAAGCAAAGTATGACCCTGAATTCCACCAGGCACCTCACAACCTTATTTACAAGATTGATACGCCGCCATTCTTCGCCGCCAGCGGGTCACCGGCGGTGCACTATATGTGCGGTGGACTGCAGATCGAAACGGCGACATGCCGGGTGGTCGACCGCTGGGGACACATCATACCCGGCCTTTATGCAGCCGGGGAAATAGTCGGAGGCATACACGGCACAAATAGACTGGGCGGTAATGCAATCGCTGACTGCATAGTCTTTGGCCGTCTGGCCGGTAAAAGTGCAACCGTTGAGACTCCCTTCGATTAAGCAGTCAATCCGGAAGCAGCTTATTCCTGCTCATCAGCATACTGTCTCAGGAGAGGCATTTACTCAGCAGGTTTCACTGCCTTAGCAGCAATAAACTGTGCTGTAAGATACCTGGCCCTGCTCTTCTCCAGACTTTCCAATAATGCCAAACCCCTTCTGACTAACCGATTACATCTGGCAGAGTCAACCTTGTTGATCAGGGCTATTATTTTTCTGGTAAAGAACCGCGGGCTGTGGATAATTGCTGTACTGTCCATTACTCGCAGCCCTGCATCCGTGAGTGACTTTTCGAGCTCTCCTATGGAATAAGTCTTACCGATAAAAAAATGGTGCAATTTAAAAAATATCCATAAACGTAAAAACGGGTCTGTAAGGTTAGTTTTATTGTCCATAGTTATGATAAGAACACCGCCAGGCTGAAGAACTCGACTGAGCTCTGATAGAGCAGCAATAATCTCTTTCTTGTGATGAAAATGGTCTAACGTAGAATCCGAGATTATCAAGTCAAAGGAATCGTTCGAAAAAGGTAACTGCCTGACGTCAGACGTTATGTATTCCGCTGGTGAATTTGGAGCGTATTGCGCTGCCTTTATCCTGGCCTGAGATGTTATTTCAGATGATATATCTATCCCAATAATATCGCCGTTCATTTCTAATATATCCCATAGAAAGGCGCGGAACGGTTCCAGGGCTTCAGCGAAGAGGTCAGTCTTTAATATAGTTTTACCGATTATAGAGCCTGCCCATTTAGTAACCAAATTGAAATGAACGCGTCGGTATTGTTCGTAAAGAAGCTCAGCAACATCCCCCTCACGTACCATCCTCTTCGCAATCTGGTCCCAATATATGGCTTCTTGTCCTTTGCTTACACTCATCGAATACCGTTTATTATAATTCTCTCCAATAAATATTGACAATATATAAAGTATTCTGGTTATTATATACAAACAAACTAACTAATATTTTAGCTGAGGCATCCTGTAATAACCGTGCGCTTTTGACGAATTAAGTCTATAAATTTCCGGCCGACTGTTTAAAAACGCGCAACGAGGAGCAGTACAATCATCAATCTCACAGGTAGGAGAAATTAAAGTCACTATAATTACAGAGCTATCCCGAAGAGCAAAGCACCTCTTTCAAACAGAAGGACCAATATCGCTGCTCAGGCATGTTCTTTCATTCACAGGTCATTTTTTTGGATACAGCACCTTTTATCTTTATGAACATACTACGGGAGACATCCGGAAGCTAAACGAAAATGATTTCACTCCGATGATTGATAATATAAACTTTAAAGTTACTTCCACAAACCGGGAAGCTGATAAGTTGGAGGCCGAAGGCTTTGAGTTCCGCTCACATATTCTGGATGCCAGGGAGAGTTTGGACAAAGGAGCGATAGCATTCTGTATTTTCATCGGGTATGAGTTTGCAAATATAGGGTGGGTTGCTCTCAGCGAGGAGGCAAAGAAAAGCTTCTGGCAATTTCCTGTTCAGGTCGATTTTTCAAATAAACAAGCGTATATGTGGGGTGCCATAACACCAACAAAGCACAGAGGAAAGGGTCTCAATACGTATGGTGTATTTAAAAGACTGCAATTCCTTCACGAAACAGGGATATTGTCCGCCCGAGGTGTGATTGCTAAAAGTATGATAGCCTCTCATCGGGTTCACGCTAAATTCAAGCCCAAGATATATGCTGAGGCGCGCTGCTTCACAATTTTCGGATGGAAATTGTGGAAAGAAAAGCCATTATAAGACATGCATATGGATATATCGACCAGGTACGCATATTTGTCATATGAAACAGAAGAGTATATAATCTCAGCTAATCAAGTAACTTTGAGCCGTGCGCTGCAATGTAACCAATTGTCCATGTTATAAGAATAATCGACAATTTTACTGATATGGTTAATTCGGTAAAATTTGTATTGATACTTGTAAGGTCACATTGAGAGGAAACGCCATCGATCGATCCAGTTTTCGTTCACTTTTTTCAGGATTACTTCCCCTGTTTGTAATGGCACACTGTGCGCATCACCTGTTGACAGCACTTCCGGTACCCCTTTTACCGATGATTCGCAGCGAATTCGGCCTCGATTATACCCAATCTGGATTTGTGGTATCAGCGTTCAGTTTGGCATATGGCATTGGACAATTGCCGGCCGGTTGGCTTGCTGACCATATTGGGCGCCGAACCATGATTACAATAGGTATCTGCGGTGTGGCTGCTGCCGGCCTTTTCATCGGCCTCTCACAAACCTATACCATGATGATCATTTTTTTGGCGTTGATGGGGCTAATGGGTGGCGGCTACCATCCATCTGCACCACCAATGATTTCTGCATCGGTCAAACCAGAAAAACGAGGCTCAGCATTAGGGCTGCATACGATCGGCGGCGGCGCAAGTTACTTCTTAGCTCCGCTCATAGCCGCAGCAATTGCCGCTGTCTGGAGCTGGCGTGGCTCGTTTATTACTCTAGCTGTCCCAACTATAATATTCGGAACTGTATTTTACAGGCTCCTGGGTCGGCTAGGAGATGTGAAGAAAGCTGGACACAAGACAATCAATGATGACAGTCCACTGCCGCCCATCCCAGGCCAATGGCGACGCCTTGTACCTTTTATAGTTTTAAGCACATTCACCGGGACCGTGAGTTTATCATCAATATCGTTCATCCCACTTTATTTAGTCGACCACTTTAGTGTCAGCCAGGAGACAGCAGCAGCGTTTATATCCATCATTTATTTTGCCGGACTCTGGGGAGGCCCTGTGGGCGGATATCTCTCCGACCGTTTAGGGAGAGTACCGGTAATGCTGACAGTGTGCTTTATCACCGGGCCTGTCATTTACCTGCTCAATCTGGCACCTTTCGGATTAGGTATAAGCGTCCTTCTCATTCTTATTGGAATGTCCGTATACTTCCGTATGCCGATAACCGAATCGTATATAATCGGCTACACCTCGGAACATAACCGCTCTACAATACTTGGCATTTATTACTTCGGTTCAATGGAGGGTAGCGGTATACTGACGCCAATATTTGGCTACATGATTGACCAGCTAGGATTTTATACAAGCTTCACCATTGCTGGTGCTGCCCTGGTTGTAATGACTCTGGCCTGCTCCATGTTTTTATGGGGCCGCCGTGATTGATTTTATTTCAGGTCTATCCGGTAAAAGAAGCTCACTGCCTTTAACGAAGTAAGGCCAGAAAACAGCGATGGCAGATGACCCCGGTGTAAAATAGCCGCAAGTAACCGCCACCAGATGAGGTACCAATATGATGATTGCCAGATATCACCAAAAAGGCAGCACCTGATCAGACTGGACTAATTCATTACTTTAGTACCCGATTTCCGTTCAGTCCCAAGCACCAGCCCCTTTATTTCCGCATAACTTTCATCAACTATCTGTTGAAGTTCCTGCAATTCCCGCTCAGTCAGGTGTGAGAACCTCCCCATCGATTTGGTGAACTCCGAGACTGGCCTGGGATTTGGAACTTCATAAGTAAACCGCACCCTACCACCTTCAGCTTCCCAGAGCGGGAAATAATTGGTCTGTACCGCTAAACGACTCAACTCTATGCCACTATCCACAGGCGCTCTCCAGCCCGTAGGACAGGGAGTAAGCAGGTGGATATAGGCCAGGCCATCTTTGACTGCCATGGCCTTCTCCAATTTCCGGACAAAATCTTCCAGATAAGCAACGGTGGCTGTTGCTACATATGGAATATGGTGCATCAGCATAATTAAGGGCATGTTCTTGGCTCTCTGACCCTTGCCGCGATATTCCTGTGCAACCCAGGTGGTAGATGTCCATGACTTGTAGGGAGTAGTGCTGCTTCTTTGAATACCGGTGTTCATATAGGCTTCATTATCATAGCAAATGTAAATAATGTTTTCGCCTCTCTCGGCAGCACCGGATAACGGTTGAAATCCAACGTCAGCAGTCGTACCATCGCCAACTATGCACACACATTTGACATTCTTTCCTATCTTACGGAAGTATCTACTTACCCCGGTCATGGCCGAGGGGACATGGGTCATCATACAAGCCACCAGATTGGCAGCTACTGTTGCCATGGTTCCACCCCCATACCATCCTGCACCGTTCACTGCCGGAGCATGACACCCGGGAGCACTGAAGTAAACGACATCTTTATTGCCAAGGACCTTAAAGGTAACTCTTGAAGTAAGTTCAAGCGTGCAGCCGGCACATAAAGTAACTCCCGGTGCCAGCAGACCTGGTTTGTCCAGGTGATCCCATAAAGCCCGACTCTCCAGGTAAGTGAGAGCATTGTACTTACATGTATCAATACACTTGGGACTGCCATTACATAAGTCACACTTTATCGCTTGCTCAGTGTCAGTTCGATACTTTATTCCACCATACGGGCAGCCCAACGTACATAGTCCACAACCAACACATTTCTGCTCATCGATTCGTGCAATACCATCATCTTCGTCCCTGCTAATAGCTCCCGTCGGACAAACCTGGAGGCAGGACGGATTACTGCACTGATTACAGGTTATTACTCCGTGAAAACCTGCTTCCGGGACATGAACAGATGATAGTAATGGTAGCATCCTCCCCTGTGCCGCGGAACAAGCCGGCTCACAGGCTGAACAATCAGGTGGACAACGATTATATTCGAGAACTAGCCTGTCATAAAACATTTGCTATTCGCACTCCTGAACTCTGGACTCCTGGCTGAGAATTATTCTAACGTCAACCAGGTTATTTCATTCACTGGCATACCCTGATACGATCCAAAGGTGAGATCCACTGCTCTCCCAATCTGTTCTTTCGTAATATCCGCATTAGCCAGACCACCGATGAAGTTCAGCGCTTTCAACGAGATACCGGCATCATAAAGAACACCTTTTAATTCCATGAATATATGACCGCAATTCCAGCCGAAGCAGACACTCCTATCAATTACCCCGACTGCCTTTTTATTACTCAGCGCCTGTGCCAATCTCTCCCTGGGAAAAGGCCTCATCAGTCTAAGCTTAATCAATCCTATCTTCATTCCTTCATCTCTCTTTTTATCTACGACAATCCTGGCCGTGCCGGTACTGCTGCCCATCGTAACCAGGACTACCTCGGCATCATCAGTCCTGTACTCCTCCAACTGGCCGCCGTAGTTACGTCCAAAAATCTTTTGGAACTCTCTATCGACCAGGTCTATTTTTCCTTTCGCCCGCTCAAAAGCAGCGCAGTTTTTATAGCGGAATTCGGCATTCATCTCTTCTGCAAAGTGAGGACCGAACGTTCTGAATTTACCCGGATCCATCTCAAATTTAATCCGATTTACCCCGGACAAAGGGGCAAAAAAGCTATCTACATCCGACTGTTGAGGTATCTCCACCCTATCTACCAGGTAGGAAAGGTAAAAGCCATCGTAACAAACCATGACTGGAAGTGATACATCCGGGTCCTCGGCTATTCTGTATGCCATTACTATTGAGTCAAGTATTTCCTGGCAGTCTTCTACATCCATCTGAACCCAGCCTACATCCCGTAAAGCCATACTATCCTGACGGCTGCAGCCAATTGTCGGAATCCCGGGTGGCTCCCGGTTTACATTTACCATCACCAGCGGAAGACGATAGCCGGCAGCCCAGAAAAGGCCATCACACATGAACGCCAGGCCCCATGACGATGTAGCAGTAAAAACTCGTCCGCCCGCTACAGAAGCAGCAGACACTATTCCCATGGCTGAATTCTCACCTTCCACGTGCACTATCTCCGCATCAAGCAGACCTTGATCATGGAAGCGGGAAAGCCATTCTATTACCGCTGTCTGCGGTGTTATGGGATATACGGCTATAACATCAGGCCGGCTCAATAATGCTCCATAAGCAGCAGCTTTATTACCATCGCAAGCTTCTATCCTGGCTTTATTTTTTGTCATCTCTTTCATTTATCATGGCCTACCTTCTCTATCATTTGCACTTCCTCAACCATAGCTATGGCGCCTAAGGGACACTCTCTGGCACATACTCCACATCCCTTGCAATAGGTCAGGTCGGTAACAAAATGTCCCCCCTTATCTTCAATACATTGAGTCGGACAGAAGAAAAAACAGCGGGCACACTTGTTGCACTTATCAGTATTGAGCACTGGTCTGGCATAACGCCAACTGCCTACTTCCATATGGAAAAGTACTCCGGGATCGGTCCACGGTGTCTGATACTCAGTCCTGAATTTCATCAGTTTAAATTCTCCTCATCTAGAGCAGGTGATGCTACTACCACCTTACCAGTTTAACCTCCTGATAGCCTCTCTTCGCACTCCTCCTGTTAGCATCCAACACTTTTTCCTCAAAATATCCTTCTAAGGCAGAAAGAATAGCATCCAGCTCAATCCATTTGGTGGTGGCGGCAAATGCTCCCAACATACACGTGTTAAAAGCCGGAATGCCCGTCTCTTCAATAGCAATCTTGGTAGCATCTACAATACCGATTACATTGATATTGGGGTGTGGTCTTTCCTTAAGGACAAACGGCGAGTTAGCTACTAACACCGCTCCTGGTTTGATACCGTTATATATACTTTCTAATCGGACCTGGCTGGGATCTAAAACTATTATACAGTCGGGATTATATATTTTATCTTTCTCCCGGATAGGTACATCGTCCAGCCGTGCGAAAGAGACCATAGGAGCACCTCTCCGCTCGGCAGTAAACAAAGGAAAGCTGGTGCCATATTTGCCCGTAATTATACTAGCCGTAGATAGCATATCAGCAGCCATCTTGCCCCCCTGCCCTCCACGGCCATGTAACCTGATCTCCCTCAATTCACTTACTTCCTTCTTTATAGACTTTTACTCGCACCGCTGTCTCAATAGACTGACTGATAGGACAGAAGTAGTTGTCTTCTACCCTCAGGATAGCATTCAGCAACCCCGATTTTCCCTCAGCCGGATGTCCCTTTAGCCAGTGAGCACTGCCATGGGCCATAGCAATACACCGCGGATGGACGCCCTCTATGGTATGGACAGTAACCTTCATTTTCTGGCCGACCTCATTCTCTATATATATGGGGTCCATATCCTGTATACCCTTTTCCTGTGCTGTCTTTGAGTTCATCACCACATTAAAGGTGAAGGGATTCATTTCACTGACCTCAAATAGCCAGGGGATTTCCTGTGTTGTTGAAGAAGCATGTAGCGTATCACGGTAGCCAAAAGCGAAGAGGTCATATTCTGAGTTTTCGACTTTATGGGAAGCTGCTGGAAAGAAGCTGATCAAAGGAACATATTGATTCCAGTCTATCTCGTAGCCTTTTGGCTGGCAAATAGCTTTGACTTTCTCCTTCTGGTCCACCAACCATTCATGGTAAATAGACGCCCTGGCATTAACAAACCAGCGCCAGTAGGCTTCTTCGGGCTTTTTCTGCCATCTGACAAAACCATGCTCCCTGAACCATTCCAGGTCATGATCGTCACCAAATCTGGCCTTCAATACCCGTTCGGTCATCTCATCCCAGGAGAGTTTCTCATCTATGGACCAAGGTTGAGGACATTTGGTTCGACTGAGCCAATTCGCAGCAACCTGCATAAAGTCTTTCCTGATCCCAAGCCTGTCCCAAATCTCAAGGTACGTATCACCGATAAATCTTTGATCATGTTCAGGCTCGACCACCCTTAGCATAGGATGGTATTCCCAATCTGACAAACCCGGCGCATGATTAAAAACGTAAGCCTCACCCGCTGTAAAGTCGGTTATCTCAAGACCGGCACGATCCGGAAGGACTATATCAGCAAACCACTCCGAGGTCTCATTAGGGACAATTCCTGAGTACATAATAAAAACATCTTTAAACCTTTTTTCCCAGACCTCGACATTACCAGCCGTTACCGCAGCATTAGACCAGAATATCATAAACATATCAAAGGGCTTTTCGGAGATGCCAAACTTTTTCCAGATGTCACCGGCGTCTGATTTAAGCGGCATCGCCGACATAGGCGGAGCCGCCGTCCATATTTCCCCAAAATGAGGGGTTCGGGGCATTTCCGGTTCCGGATGAGGCCAGGTGCCATGCATCGGCATCCAGGCAGTAGAAGTCAGAAAACCATCTTTGGTGGCAATAGGCTCAAAATATGTAGTGCCCGTCCCGGGATAGCCCAGGCTCCTGGTCGGCCATCCGATAGCGCCACCAGGTACATCACACGCTCCAACCAGATGATTCAGCATATTCACTGACACATAGTTATGAAAGCCATTGGTATGCCCCTGTCCACCCCGGAACATGAAAGCTGCTACCGGTCGGTAAGGGAATCTCACCCCTTTTACTTCTATAGTGCTGCCAATACGTGCATTCTCAGCAAACTCTCGGGCAATTCGCTTTATAGTTTTATCCGGAACAGTGCTCACCTCCTCGGCAGTCTCCGGAGTGTACTGCTTTAAATGCTCCCTCATCACCGAAAAGACCGTCCGGCATTTTATTCCGTCTACTTCAAAGGAACCCTCGAGCACCACGTCTCCAAGAGCAGGATCATTCCACGCCACTGCTTTTTGCCCCGAGACATCCCATAACACAGGTTCACCCTTACTATCCCGTATATAGCGTCCATCGGCTCCGACAAGATAAGGGGAATTTGTTTTCTTTCTCAGATAGTCACCGTCATATATCCCCAGGTCATTGACAATTACGTTAGCCATAGCCAGGGCTATCGCCCCATCGGTGCCCGGGATGAGTGGAATCCACTCTGTTGCCTTACCTCCGGCAAAGTTGCACATGGGATCAAAAGCTACCGTTTTCATACCACGAGCTCTGGCTTCAGCCGCCTTCCGCATAAGTATAGCCGCAGAATGTCCACTGCCCAATCCCTTATTAGAACCGAAATATATAGCATAATTACAGTATTCAAAATCGGCGGTAACCGACCATGAACAGTGGTTCATACCAGCGCCCAGGTGGGAAGCCTGACCACAGTGGGTAGAGTGCCCGGCTCCACCGGTAATTGAGCCAAAGATCTTGTTCCACCCGGTCAACACCAAAAGCGGGTCCCACAATCCGCTATTGCCAACCCCACCAAAGGCAAGCAATCTGGAAGGATCGCCTTGCTTTACTTTCCTGAGCCTCTCTGTTAACTCATCAAGGGCTCCATCCCAGGAAATACGCTTCCATCCGGGATCGGTTTTAATCCCCTTATTGGGATTAGTCCGTCTCATAGGATATTTAAAACGCCCGGGATGATAAAGCATCTGGATCATGTATGACGCCTTGGCACAAAGTCCGCCGGTACCAGGTCCTCTAGTTGAATCCGGGTCGCCCTCTATTTTTACCACAACGCCGTCAATCCGGTGCACTCTAATAGCACACTGCGCATAACAACCATTACAAAGAGTCTTTAACCATTTGTCCTCTCGGCGGATCATCGGGGAAGTCATAAACATCCTCCTTCCCATATCTAAACTATGTGTTAGATGTCTGATATGCTAATGGGAAAGGCTGCACCTGGAATAAGATAGGTGCCTCAAGAAAACATGTACCTGGCGTAACGCTATTACCAAAACGAATTATAACATATACCTTTCAGATTGACGAAAATCAATAAATCCCTGATTTCATGAATTCATTGCCAGGATTATCAGGTCTATGCTAGACTTTACCCGGTAATAGAGAGATAGTAGTAGCATATGTCTGAATTAGGTTCGACAACAAGCTTTTATATAGTTGTGCTCCTCTGGGTAGCCAGGACGGTCATTCTGGCTTTTATCTGCGCCATTCTGGCCTGGCTCGGCATCAGAGTATTAGACGCACTTACCCCCTACATTGAGAAGCGAGAGATCATAGGGAAAGACCCAGTTGCAGTGGGAATGGTTATAGCCGGTTTCTTCATCCTGGTAGGCCTGGTTATACATGGAACCATAACCAGCCCGGTTTTAATCGGCGCCGGGATACTGGAGAGCCTGATTGATCTTAGACGATTGGGACTAATAGCCATTAATTTTATTGTAAGCCTCTTTCTGGGTATATTCCTGTTTCGTATCGTCGACAAACTGACGCCGAAGATACCATTCCGGAGTATTGAGAAAAGCTCTATCGCTGTGGGAATCTATATATTCGGCTATTTAGTCTTCTTCGGCTTGATAACGCATGCCGCTCTCACAACACCACTTTAAGAGCTGTTACAATGAAATTGCTGCAGGGCATCCTTATTTCTACGGCTATAATTTCAATATCGATATTACCTGCCTCTGTCCTTGCTAATCCATCCGAAGACTTCTATAAAAAGGAAGGACAGGTCTTCGATCAGTGGGATGTGTGCCGGACCCGAGGCATAGGTCAAGACGGCTTCTTCCAGATAATCGAAACAGGATTCCGTCCCGTCATCGTATTTGAGAGCCTGGGGGAAGGTGTCGATCAAGCATATCAGCTTGGCCAGGAATTTGCCAGAACTTACCCGGACTTGAACCAGCGAGCGGAGAAAATTTTTGCCTTTGTTCGCAATAAAATCAGATACTACCCTGACATAGACCAATTCGGCTTCAAAGAGTACGCTCAGAATGCGGATGAACTGGCGGCTACCATTAAACAGAAAGGAATCACCTACGGTGACTGCGAAGACTATGCTGTTTTTCTTGCCGTTATGTACAGGGGAGCAGGTCATCGTTCGGCTATAGTATTAGTACCTGGTCATGCAGCAGCACTGGTATACCTTCCGGAATATAAGAAAGCAAATCAGGTACTAACCATTGACGTTGAGTCAGGTTGGATTTGGGCTGAGGCGACCGGAGGAAACAACCGACTGGGATGGATGCCGGAAAAATGCATGGGAAAGCCGTTAGCAGCTTATGAGGTTACCGATGAGGCCATAACATTGTCGGAACCACCCAACAAACTTCCCACGACGGTAACACAGAAGAGTGGTGGCACCGGATTTCGGTTTTCACCGTTTTTTGGCGTCATTATATTAATGTGGCTATTACCGCTGTTCCGGAGGCGTCACTGAATACCATAGGATAAGTATACGTTTTCGTTAACCGGGAGCATTTAACGACATGAGCGAACATATTAAAATAAGAGTAAATCCCGTTGAAGTAATAGCCGTACTCAATGATACCAGCACGGCTCAAGCAATATGGGAAGCGCTACCCATTAAAGGGCAGGTCAATCTCTGGGGAGAGGAAATCTACTTTTCAATCCCAATCCATCTTGAGCTTGAAGATGGACAGGAATTTGTAAGCATCGGTGATTTAGGCTATTGGCCACAAGGGAACGCTTTTTGCATCTTCTTCGGGCCAACCCCAATCAGTCATAAGGACAGAATTCGACCTGCAAGTCCGGTTACCATATTTGGTAAAATCATTGGCGATACCGACGTCCTGAAACAGGTAACCTCAGGAACAGAAATCACTATCGAGAGAGAAAACATAGCTAAAACAGGTTAGAATTGTGACTACATAGTGGTAGGGGATAAAAAGTGAGCCGTCTCTGTCAGAATTATCTGATTTGCCTGATTATGGTAGTACTGACTCTATCCTGTAGCTATACTAAACCTGCCACAATACAGACACCCACCCCACAGCGAGAGCAAGAAAACGCTATAGAGCTGCCTGAACCACGACACGATAGCGCTATATCTATTGAGCAGAGCCTGCTTCACAGAAGATCGACCAGAAGCTACACGGAAGAAGCAGTCACACTACAAGAGGTATCCCAACTTCTGTGGGCTGCCCAGGGTATTACCGATCCCAAGGGTTTTAGAACAGCCCCGTCAGCGGGTGCTCTCTATCCTCTCGAGGTATATGTAGCGGCCGGTAACGTACAAAATTTAACTACTGCGGTTTACAAATATGCACCGGATAAACACATGCTCGTCAGGGTTGCAGACGGCGACAAGAGAGCCGAGCTAGCGGACGCTGCACTATCACAGCGTTGCGTGAAAGAGGGAGCTGTCGTGTTGGTAATTACAGCAGTTTATGACAGGACCACTGTTAAATATGGTAACAGGGGTATAAGATATGTCCACATAGAAGCAGGCCACGCCGCTCAAAACGTATGCCTCCAGGCGACTGCATTGGGACTAGGAATAGTAACCGTAGGTGCATTTCATGACGAGGAGGTAACCAGTCTCCTGAATCTACCGGAGGACGAACAGCCATTGTATATCATTCCTGCAGGAAGGACAACCAAAATGGATGGTTAAAACATAGCTCATTGAAGCACAAGAGATTATTCGACCTGCACTGCACGTAAGGCAAACACAGGCTTGAAAACCTAACATAATTATTATTCTCAATAAGGTTGGGGAAATATGCGTGGAACACGATTTCAGAGTGAAATACATAGCCAGGATATTCCTGGCAGGATTGTAATCGGTGTCACCGGTCACCGAAAATTGGACAATCAACCAATGATTATTGAAAGAATTCGTGCTACACTGGAAAACATTAAGGCGATGGTCCCTCCTGCCAAAAGCACACCTTTGATTTTAAGCGTCCTTTCACCACTCGCTGAGGGTGCAGACCGTTTGGTCGCCCGTGAAGTTCTCAACACACCTCACTCCATCCTAGAAGTGGTCTTGCCTATAAAAAAGGAAGACTATATAAAGGATTTTAAGACTACTCAATCTAAAAAGGAGTTTGAAGAACTATTTATCAAGGCAAACCATGTCAGACAATTGTCATATGAAGGGAGTCGAGAAGAAGCATACGAGCAAGCAGGATACCATATTGTGGATCATTGTGACGTGCTGATTGCACTTTGGGACGGAAAGAAAGCAGGCGGTCAAGGTGGTACCGCAGATATAGTTGACTATGCTCGCCAAAAAAGATGTCCACTATACTGGATACAAGTCGATAAAACAGACAGAATAAACTTTGAGCCAGGAGACGGCTTAAACACTAAACCATTTCATAACCTGGATGAATACAACTCAGAAAAAGTCGATCCCGATAAGTTCGATGGAAAACTCGAAGCTCATTGCGATTTCTTAACTACCGAAGCTGAACACGCTGGCTTGCCGTTCCATACGTTACAGGAAACCTTTAGATATATCATAGGCCAATATGTCCGGGCTGATATCTTAGCCTTACGATACCAGCACCTCCATCATAGAGCTGGCAATCTGGTCTATGTACTCGCCGCAGCAGCTATAGTGTTAGCAACCTCCCAGATACTGTTTATCCCCGACCAGCCAAGGATACTCATAATCGAGGTGGTATTCATGGTAGCTGCATTGGCTATAGTGTGGCTGAGCCATCATCACAAATTGCATACTAAGTGGATTGATTACAGGTTCCTGGCTGAACGTTTCCGTTCCGCATTGTTTATGGCTATTATCAATATGGACATATCCATAGTCCGTCCCAAAAAGCAACTAAGTCCTTTGAATTCAGCTCATGAATGGATAGTGCCTGCCTTTATCGCGGTATGGCAAGGGCGTCCACGCTTGCAGGACTCGAATTCTCTAACAATCGATGCGTTAAAGAAGTTTCTTCTTAATGCCTGGATTGAAGACCAGATTAAATATCATGAGGGCACGCGCACTCGACATGAGAGGCGATATCATAGAATGTATTGGGCGACCAACATCTTATTTGGACTATCATTGATAGCAGCCTTACTCCATGTTTTATATGTTGGCCCTCACCTGGTCATTAATTTTTTCACACTAATGGCCATCTCACTCCCTGCGGTGGCAGGCAGCATCACAGCAATCCGAACACATAGGGACTATCTGAGAAATTCTATGCGTTCAGCTCAAATGGTCACGCACCTCCAAGAAATTGAAGCCCGGATAGAGACAGTCCAAGATCATGACAGCTTTCTTCGCCTGGTAGCCGAAATCGAGCAAATAATGCTACATGAAAATGAGGACTGGCGCGTAGTCGTTCAATTCCATAAACTCGAACTGCCGGTTTAATACTACACATCTACGCAATTGACAACATCTATAACCGACAGCTAGAATTATTCGTATATGAAATACCTCTGTGAAGAGTGTAAACTAAAGTATACAGCATCAAGAACGAAATAAGGTCATCTTTGCTAAGGAGAGACTGAAATTAATGAAAAATCAAAAGAGCAGCAAAACAGTCGTAGTTACGGGAGATATCACCATAGACTGGAATATAGCAAAGATACAGCGAAGTGAGTCACCCACTTACGAATGGAACGCTGATGACCTGACCTGTGCTTTCTGCCAACCCGGTGGTGCTGCGATGCTGGCAAACTTGATTAAAGCGTTGGGAGAGGAAATAGGGAAATCCAGGCAAGCCTATTTCGATATCCGCACCGCCGAACTGCCTCCCCGTCCCAATAATCCAATTGATGAGAGGTTCCATCATTCCTATACCTTGTGGACCCCTTTTATATTTGATGAACGTAACTTAAGCAATAAAAGAAAAGTATGGCGCATGCAGGAGTTCCTGGGGCTGCACAGCGCAGGAACTGACATGGCTTCGCCGGATGACTGGAGAAAGGTTACAGATGATCCCGTATATGCGGACCTGGTTGTTCTGGACGATGCAGACCTTGGATTTCGCAGTAACAGGGACTACTGGCCTCAAGCGATCTTGAATAATAAGACCAGCCCCTGGATTCTACTCAAGATGGCAAAGCCCATTGCTCAAGGTCAATTATGGGAATATTTGCAGAGATATCACCCGGACAAACTCATAGCAGTAATGACAGTTAATGATGTACGGCGCTATACTGATGTACAAATCAGCCGCCAAATATCCTGGGAGAGGACTGCGCAGGACCTGCTCTGGGAGCTTCTATATAATACTCATCTGAATATACTTACTCGCTGCCTGTACGTTGTTGTTTCTTTTGATACTGCTGGTGCGATGCTTTTATCCCGTAGACCGGATAATACGTTAAAGGCCTTTTTGCTTTTCGATCCTCATGTAATGGAAGGTGAATGGGGGCAAAATTATAAAGGTCACATGATCGGTTACACTACCTGCCTTACTGCAGGAATTGCCCTTGAGCTAATGCTTAATAGTATAGCGCCTGACCTGCCCGGCGGTATCCAATCCGGTCTTACTGCTATGCGGTCTCTTCATATCGAAGGCTACGGTGATGCGAACACTGATCTAAATCAGTACCCGGTTGCTTTTCCGATATCGAAGATAGCCGGTAAACTGGCAAACGAGAGCAATCGTTTTGCGATAGTCCAGGTTAGAAATCCAGCCCAACCAATCTCCACCAGGACAACAGCAGACGCCAATTCAACAATACAGCAATTCTGGACCATATTGGAAGAGCAGAAATCTGATTCGCTCGAAAAAGTCGCCTGTAAAATCGTTCTCGAAAGTTTGGAATATGCCCTGTCTAATGTGCCAGTTCGACGGTTTGGGACACTCTTAACAGTTGATCGCAGGGAGATCGAAGCATTAAATAGCATCGGCAGCCTGATCCGAGAATACTCCCGGCGGACTCAAAGCAATCCCCTCTCTATCGCCGTTTTCGGCCCTCCGGGAGCAGGCAAGTCCTTTGCCATAAGGCAAATCGCAAATTCAGTGTTGCCGGGGCAGATAATAGAGATGACTTTTAATTTATCACAATTTGGTAGCCCTGATGGTCTGCTCGATGCGTTCCATCAAATTAGGGACAAGGTATTAACCGGCAAACTCCCTCTCGTTTTCTGGGACGAATTCGATACCCTGTTTCAAGGACAACCCTTGGGCTGGCTGCGCTACTTCCTGTCTCCAATGCAGGACGGTGAATTCCAGGAAGGGCAACTGGTTCACCCCATTGGGAAATGTATCTTTGTCTTCGCCGGAAGTACAAGCCACAGCATGGAGTCATTTAGTGCAAACATCGATGAAGTGAATCGTCGAACTATGAAATTGCAGGACTTCATTAGTAGGATTAAAGGATACCTCGATATCATGGGACCCAACCGGCGGGTAAATGAAAAACTACCAGGTAGTATTCAAGATCCTTATTATATTATTCGACGTGCAATCTTTCTGCGAACAATAATAGAGCGCAAAGCACCACAGCTTCTACGCATAGAGGATGGGAAAAAAATCGTCAATATTGATGAAGGGCTTCTCCGTGCCTTTCTGCTGGTCAGTAAATATAAACACGGGACACGGTCAATGGAAACAATCGTTACGACAAGCCAGCTTGCAGACAAAACGAGCTACGAACGCTCCAGTTTGCCGGTTGAAGCGCAACTTGATCTACACGTGGATGGCCGCGAATTTTACGCCTTGATGTATCATCTGGAACCTGACGAAGCTCTTCTTGAAAGGCTTGCCGAAGCAGCCCACGAAATATTCTGCGATGACTTGAGAGCGAAAGGTTATACCTATGGTCATCAGACACAAAAGGATAAAAGAGTCCACAGTTCACTGAAAGAATATTCTGAATTGCCAGAGGATGAGAAGGAACAGAACCGCAACAATGTCCATAATATTCCAAATAAACTGCAGAGCGTTGGTTACATACTGCTTCCCACACGGGGCAATGAGACACCATCTAAATTCACCTCTGGGGAAATTGAACAACTGGCTGAAATGGAACACGAGCGATGGATGCAGCAAAAGTTCAATTCCGGCTGGAAATATGCGCAAAAAACCAATAAATCAAAGAAACAGCATAAAGACCTTGTTTCATGGCATGATCTATCTCATGATGAGCAGGAGAAAGACCGTGTATTAGTCACAGGTATTCCCAGAATTCTACAGAAAGCCGGCTATAGTATGGTCAAATTAAGCCAGGAACCGGAAAAGGCATAACCATAATGATGTATGATGTCTTCATTAGCTACTCTATCGAGGACCAGGCCGCTGCTGAGAAGATATGCGCTGCTCTTGAATCGAAAAAGATGCGGTGCTGGATTGCTCCCCGGGATGTTCTGCCAGGTGCGGAATGGGCTGAGGCAATTGTCGATGCTATCGATGCTAGCCACCTCATGCTGCTGGTTTTTTCTACCAGTTCAAATAACTCACGACAGGTAATCAGAGAGATAGGAATGGCAGCAAGTAAGGGTATTCCTATTGTCCCGGTCCGGATAGATGATGTATCCACTTCCAAGTCTATGCAGTATTTTATAAGCAGTCATCACTGGCTGGAAGCTCAAACACCACCACTGGAGAAGCACTTACGGAGAATCGCCGAGTCGGTGCAGAAGCATCTGACACAAACAGGAGAAACCGAGAAGATTGAATTAGTACCGGAGGAAAAACCGAAGCTCAAGACACCTGCTATTGCCAGGCCAGGTAAACCGAAAACCGGGGCGGAGAAATCTCTGGTAAAGCGGCCGTGGGTTTGGGCGGTGGGGATTATACTGTTGGCTGCTATCACCTCGCTGATCGTGGTGAATCAGGTACCATCCCACCAACCGACCATGCCGTCAACCCCCATAGTAGATCCAAAATCAGTACCATCCCCCCCTTCAACATCCGAAGAAGGCCGAGTGTCACCTACCGACGAAGGAATACTTTGTTTGGATGACTTCAGCGATCCAAATAGTGGCTGGCGGAGAACATCCAGCGAAGACATCGACTGCGATTACATAGATGGTGAATACCATATTCAAGTGAAGAAATCGAATTGGGCAACGTGGTCCTGGAGTACAATTGCGGGACAACTTACGAACTTTGCTCTCGAGTTAGATGCCAGACTGGTCAGCGGACAGAAAGAAAATAGCTATGGCCTAATTTTCCGGGTCCAAGACGATAAAAATTACTATCGTTTCCTTATTTCAGGAGATGGTTATTACCTTATAGGGACCAGGCTCAATGGTACCTGGACTGTGCTGCAGAGCAAGACAAAATCACCCGTTATCAAAGGTGACAACAGCACAAACCATCTCAAGGTAATTTGTCAAGGCTCCCAAATAAAGGCGTATGCTAACGGACATCTCCTCACTACAGTCACAGATGATCTATTTGCCGAGGGTTATATTGGAATGATTGTCGATGTGTCCTCAGGTAGAGGCCATGCTGCCTTTGATAACCTTAAGGTACACGAGCTTGATTCGGAGGTGGTAAAGCCACCCGCAACAACCACGCCAACCATCCCTCCTGGCACAGCAGTGACTTTTCCGGATCCCAATCTTAGATCTACCATCCGCCAGGAAATAAACAAGCCCGAAGGTCCGATTACTATAGCTGATCTTGAATCCCTTACAACGCTTTCAGCCCAAGATAGAAATATCACGGACCTTACTGGCCTCGAACTTTGTAAAAATCTGGAAAGCCTGTACCTTCAGCAGAACAACATTACCGACATCTCATCTCTGGCTGGTCTTATCAAACTGGAGGAGCTTCGACTCGGGAACAACAGTATAAGTGACATCTCTCCTCTTTCTGAACTTGTCAACCTGCGGATTCTCTACCTGTTAATGAACCATATTAAGGACATCTCACCACTCTCCGGCCTTACCAATATGGAGGAACTCCTGCTCGGGAGCAACAATATCAGCGATATCTCTCCTCTTTCTGAACTTGTCAACCTGCGGATGCTTTATCTTTTAAACAACTATTTCAGAGACATCTCACCTCTGGTACAGAACAGCGGACTTTCAGAGGGAGACACTGTAAATATAATGGGCGCTCCTTTAAACGCCACCTCGGCAAATATCTATATTCCTCGACTTGAGCAAAGAGGCGTTAAAGTTATACGATGACCATTTCATCTATTATCTTCTAGCGCGTATAAAACATGTACGTTGATACTACTTAATATAGCTAAGGGTATCACCATTACACACCAACAAAGATAATGCCTCTGAAATCCACGTATAGATCAGGCTGAGATGATGAGAGGCTTTCTTTAGTATTGAGTTAATGTACTGTTCAGCTTTTAGTTATACCCTGCACTATTGTTCATAACTACTATTAACTATCTCCTTTACAAAAATACCGGCAGTATTTCAGCGCTGCAGTTTTCCCCCGGCACATGTTGCGTCAAATAAAACTGCTACCGAACAGCAGCCATTGCCTCATGTCCATAGCGTCGCCGATGCCCCCGTCGTCGTTTCTCTCGCCACTGTGAGCGATTCTGGCGTAGTAACCGGATGACTGCCTTACGGTGATAGCCTGTCACCCGGATAAACTCATCCAATATCCTTCCTTTGTCCTTTTTTCTGGCATTCAAATAGCGCCAGCGCACTGCCTCGGTATATTCCAGTATGCTGCCTCTTGTCATACTACCTCCGTTGGTAACATTTTTTTGAGGCAACAATACCATTTTCGGTAACTTTAATTATGAGTCAATTCGTCTTCTTGTACTCCTATAAGTTACATGGTAAACTTCGACAGTGGTCCATTAGAGGAGCCGAATCTGCGTTGACAGCGGTATTTGCTGTGTTTGCCCGGCTATACCAATAACATAAAACAGACCCTGGAATACATCCGTCTGCTTCGAGAGACTTCGTCATGCTCCGTATGATGTGTTTGTATTGCAGTCTTTATCTTGGACGATATGACGGATACGCAGAATATACGCGACTGGCGCGGAGAAATTTAGAGTAGAGCTTATTGCATGATGCATTTGAACTGGAAGCTATCAGAGGTATTTTACGGCTGGTGGGTTGTTGCAGCATGTTTCACAATTATGCTATCTGTGGCTGGATTTATTGTCTTGAGCTTCACCGCCTTTTTTGAGCCGATAGCTAAGGAGTTTGGCTGGAGCTATACACAGATTTCACTGGCCAGTTCACTTCGTGGTGCGGAAGTAGGGCTCCTTGCCCCCCTCATGGGAATACTTGTCGACCGTTTGGGTCCAAGACGGCTTGTTTTTGGAGGGATTGTTTTCCTTGGTGTTGGTCTAATAGTCCTGAGCCGTACTACCTCCCTCGGTATGTTCTACAGTGCCTTCATTATAATGGCGTTAGGCAGCAGTGGCTGCGGACCCACAGTGGTGATGACAGTAGTGGCCAACTGGTTCCGGAAACAAATAGGTATAGCCACTGGCATCATGGTGAGCGGCTTTGCTTTAGGTGGCTTACTGGTCCCGGTTGTGGTCGAGCTTATCGATGTCTTTGACTGGCGGACTGCGCTTGTGATACTTGGTCTGAGTATCTGGATTATAGGTCTGCCGCTTTCACTGATGCTCAGGCATAAGCCGGAGCAATATGGCTATCTACCTGATGGAGAGCAAAGCACCATCGTAATAGCTGACGAAGGTCTGGTCTCAACAAAGACCGACGAAGCGGACATTAGGGCGACTCAGGCTCTAAAAAGCCGCGCCTTCTGGCACATAGGTCTTGCGATGACATTTCAATTCCTTATAATGAGCGCCGTGACTGTCCATGTAATGCCCTATCTCAGCAGCGTCGATATCGCGCGGTCGATTTCCAGCCTGGTGGCTATGGCTATTTCATTAATAAGTGTCATCGGCCGCCTCGGTTCCGGCTGGCTTGTTGACAGATTTAATAAGAAACGGGTAGCCATGGTGTTCTTTACTATGTCGGGTTTGGGTCTGCTGTTTTTCAGTTACATCTCCAATGAGGTAATGTGGCTGATTGTGCCTTTCATCATCCTTTGGGGAATTGGATGGGGTGGTAATGCTACGGTAAGAGCAGCTTTGTTGAGAGAGTACTTCGGCAGGAGCAAATTTGGCACCATACTCGGTTTTATGATGGGCATGATAGCATTGGGCAGTATTGCAGGTCCACTTTTTGCCGGATGGGTATACGATAGCCGGAATAGCTACCGTGCGGCATGGCTCGTATATGCTGGCCTTGTTTTTATGGGTATGATTATTATAGCGACTACACCACCGGTAAATGCCAATGTCCAACCGGCTGATAAGCGATAATCCCGTATAGACGTTTCCTCAAGCTGTAAAAGGATGGAATGTCCACCCTGTGATCGATCACCCCGCTTATTGGTAAATATGGAGCTGATAAGAAAGTCCAATAAATTGATAGGATATCCTCTCTGGCAAGTAGCTTTTCTTGTGCTCCGGTAAGGCACATGGTAAACTTCGCTAGGGATCTATTAAAGAAGCCGAAACAGTGTTGGCAGTGATACTTGCTGTGTTTGTCCGGCTATACCACTAACATAAAACAGGCCCCTGAATACGTCTGTCTGCATCAGGAGACTGCATCTTGCTCAGCATGATCTACGTGTATAGTAGGTTATATTATGGATGATTTGATGGATACGCAGAGTATACACGATTAGTTGTGAGAAATTTAGAGTAGAGTGTATAATGTGATGTCTTTGAACTGGAAGCTATCCGAGGTGTTCTACGGCTGGTGGATCGTTGCAGCATGTTTCACAATAATGCTGTTGCTGGCCGGATTTGCTGTCTTGAGCTTCACAGCTTTTTTTGAACCGATAGCGAAGGAGTTTGGCTGGAGCTATGCACAGATTTCACTTGCCGCCTCACTTCGAGGCGCAGAGGTAGGGCTCCTCGCCCCTATTACAGGATTAATTGTCGACCGCTGGGGACCAAGACGCCTGATGTTTGGAGGTGTTGTTCTGCTTGGTACCGGTCTAATAGTCCTGAGCCGTACCACCTCTCTTGGCATGTTTTACAGCGCCTTTATTATACTGGCTTTAGGTGGCAGCGGCTGTGGCCCTACAGTGGTGATTACGGCAGTGGCCAACTGGTTCCGGAGACGAGTAGGTATAGCCATCGGCATCATGGCGAGCGGTTTTGCTTGTGGCGGCTTGCTCGTCCCAGTAGTGGTCAAGCTTATCGATATATTTGACTGGCGGACTACGCTTGTCATTCTCGGCCTGAGTATATGGGTTATAGGTCTGCCGCTGTCACTGCTGCTCAGGCACAAACCGGAGCAATACGGGTATCTACCTGATGGAGAGCAACGCACTACTGCAGTTCCTGACATAAGTATGGTCTCAACACAGGACGACGAAGCGGACATCAGACCGATGCAGGCTTTAAAGAGCCATACCTTCTGGCATGTTGGACTCGGGATGACCTTTCAGATACTTGCGATAAGTGCTTGGACTGTGCATGTGATGCCTTATCTCAGCAGTGTCGGCATCATGAGGTCGATTTCCAGCTTGGTGGCAACTGCCAGTGCGCTGTTAAGCATCGTCGGCCGCCTGTCTTCCGGCTGGCTTGTTGACAGATTTAATAAGAAACGGGTAGCAACTGCATTCTTTACCATGATCGGTTTGGGCTTGCTGTTTTTCAGTCATATTTCGAGTGAAGTAATGTGGCTGATTGTGCCGTTTGTTATCCTTTTTGGAATTGGCTGGGGTGGTAATGCTACCATAAGAGCGTCTCTGGTGCGGGAATACTTTGGCAGGAGCAAGTTCGGCACAATCCTTGGCTTTATGATGGGCATGGTAGCCTTGGGCGGTATCATAGGCCCATTCTTTGCCGGATGGATATACGATACTTGGAATAGTTACTATGCTGCATGGTTGGTGTTCGCTGGCCTTGTTTTTTTGGGTTTGATTATTATAATAACTACACCGCCGCTAAGTGCCAACGTCCTGCCGGCCGATAGCAGATAATTTTAGCAATACGATAAGGCTGGTTGCTCAATAAAGAAAGCTGTTTCTCTTTTGTCACTATATAAGGTCTATAAAAGTAGTACTGCCTGCCTGTATTGCTTTCTCATAAATGAGCCTGGCGGTTGCCACGTCCTCAATCGCGACTCCTGTAGAATCGAAGATTGTGATTACATCTCTGGTTGTCCTTCCCTGCCTCTTGCCCACAGCTATTTCACCCAGAGTTGCATAGACCTCATCGGTAGTAAAGAGCCCTTGACTGACAGGCACGTTAATCTCACCGGCAGCACTTGCCTGCCTCATATCATCGACGACTATAATCCCTTCTGCAAGAATTGAAGGCTCCAATTCTTGCTTTCCCTGCGCGTCCGCACCTATCGCATTTATATGTGTTCCCTGTGTAATCCATTCTTTTTTTACTAATGGCACCCGTGAAGGAGTCAGGGTGCAGACAATATCCGAATTTGCCGCTTCCTCGAGTGAACATTCTTCAAGTTGATAACCAGGTAGAGAGCTGATCAGTTGCTCACTGGCGGCTCTTGACTGATCGAATACCTTGACCAGCCTCAAGTCAAACAGTTCCGCATGAGCCAGTATCTGGGTGTAAGCTTGACGGCCGG
This sequence comes from uncultured Dehalococcoidales bacterium, assembly GCA_964596125.1. GTDB lineage: Bacteria > Chloroflexota > Dehalococcoidia > GIF9 > UBA5629 > CAZQRP01. Next base: position 103,058 of record CAZQRP010000005.1, read on the forward strand.
CGCCGATAATACCCAGAGTATGAGAATCTTGACGAGCCAGATACTTTGAAGCAAGAGCAGATGTAGCACCTGTGCGATAAGCAGTAATGTCTGTGGCATCCATAACTGCAAGCGGGTACCCCGTTTCCGGATCGTTGTAGACCATGACGGCCATAACAGTTGGCAGACCTCGAGATGGATTTTGCGGGTGGACATTCACCCATTTCATTCCTGCACCTCCGGGAATGGCTGCCGGCATTGCCCGGAAATCACCCTGTTCTACAACCAGGTATGCTTTCGCCGGCATAGTTGCTTGATCCTGTCCCAATGCTTTGAATGCATCTTCGACCGCCCTTAGAACATCTGGCATTGTGAGTAAATCCCTGACTGCGTTCTTATTTAGCAATAGTGTTGCCATAGGCGTGTTTTGTTCCTTTCTATATCGAGTTGATTATTATTACCCCGAATTTACACCTGTGATGCTTCGACGTCAAATCTTCAAGTCACAAAATAACATCTTGTGTAGAGTTGGAAGTGATGCAAGAATGCTGAAGCTTTACCCTGCCGTGGACTACTTATGGGAGCAGTATGGTTGAGTACCTCATTGATGAAGGCTCCAAAATGTGACGCTGATGGCTTATTGTTATCGGAATCTGCTCATATATTGACTTTTGCGGGCTGTTTAAATAGGGCACTACCACTGCCACAGTGATAAGAGGTAAGACCGTGATAAACAGACAATGTAGCGAAAGATATATCCTCAGACTTTTATTTTTTTGTACCCTTCGCCCTTAATTGGTGTTAGAAGCAGAGTTACTACCAAACCGACGATACCGATGGCAACGTAGACCACAAAAGCCGCCTGGTAGCTGCGAGTTAAGTCGAATATATAACCCGTCATAAGGGGGCCGATGGCACCTCCAACTGTAAAGCCAAGGCCAGCCACTCCGAAGATCAAACCATGCGAGCTCAGCCCAAAGAGCCGTGCTACCAGAGGGGACTCCGCTGCCCCCATACCCCCCTGGGCGAAGCCGAAGATAGCCGCAAAAAGGTAGAGCATCCACATCTCCGTGGCCGACACCAGCCAGAGGCACACTGCCGATATCAGAATAAAACCGATAACAAAGACCTGCCTGTGCCCAATTCGGTCACCGAGAGTACCCAGCACAATTCTGCCAACAATGTTCAGCCCGCCAATGGTGGATAGAATGCTGGCAGCACTTGCGGCGGGAATTCCCAGCTCGATTGCATGCGGCACAATGTGTACCAGAATGGCGAACAGAGGAAATCCGAAGCAGAGTAACATGGCAGAAAACAACCAGAATTGCCTAGTGCAAACTGCCTCCCTGAAAGAAAGTCCATCGGTCCCTGATCTCAGCCCTGTTACTCCACCCTCATTTCCACCGTAGGGCACTTGGCCCATCTGGGCTGGATCACGCCTTAGAAGCTGAGCGACTGAAATAACAACCAATAAAACCACGCTGCCCGTTATGATATAGGACATGCGCCAATCATAAGTAGAAATAAGCAGACTAGCTACCAGTGGTGCAATCAAAGCACCTGTACCTGTGCCGGTCAGAACAATGCCTGTCATCATACCTCTTCTCTTGACAAACCACCGGGCTACGGTTGACAATATCGGGACCCAGGCGCCACTCATACCAATGCCTATTATCACCCCGTAGAAGAGATATAGCTGCCAGATAGTGTCGATCTGTGACATTAGCAAATAGCCTGAACCTAAAAGCAGGCCGCAGAGCGCTATTACCATCCGTGGACCGAGCCTATCGGTAAGTCCTCCGGTGACAATACCTATCAACCCGGAGACAATCATAGAAAGTGAGAAGGCGCCTGACGTCATGGCTCTCGTCCAGCCAAACTCGGTCAGCACTGGCTTGAAGAAAACACCGAAGGCATAATATGTGCCCCAATTTACCACCATGATGCATAAGGCAGCCACAACCACGATGTTGCCATAGAAGAATCCCGGTTTAGCACCAGGGGATTGCCGGGCTTCCTGACCGGTCATGATAGACCTCTTCTCGGTAACTTGCCTACTACGTTTTCAAACAAGCTTTGGAAAACCGTCTTTTCGTAACAAAGCCTAATAATAGCACAACTTGCCATGATAAAAAGATTCAAACCGGCTCCCTTACCTGTTGATTCATATAACCGATATTGCAGCCTGCATCCAATACGTAATTTTTTTATTGGCGTAACTAAACCATTGCGGATATAGTAAATAGAAACGAACTGCACCGGCATTTGTTCATGGTTTCTCTGTCCAATGAGGCAAATAAATAGCAGTAAACAGAGGCTGCCACACGTTACTTTCCTTTTTACTTACCAAGCATTTCCCTCATAGGTGTCCAGTAGTAATCATGCCATCCTTGACTGATGTCATCGTAGTGCTCCTCCGGGACTCCTGTCTGAGTAAAAGAGAGGCGTGTACCGCCTTTCATTTCTTTCAGTGCAAAGACTGCCCTGGAGTAGTGACCTTCCGGCCAGTCACTGCCACGCCATGACTGAACAATCTTCTTGTCGGGTATCAACTCCAAATTGATACCCTCAATGTACCCATCATAAGCAGTGAATACCCCACCCACTTTTCGGCTAATCGTAGCCCTGTCACGGGTAAACCTGGAATGTTTACGTGAGTCCATTAATGCTTCATACACTTCATGTGGACTCGCTTCAAAAGTTATCGATTGGCGAATGGTTTTTGTTCTCATTCTTCACCTCATCTGATTAACGCCTGTAAAAAGTCCTACTACATGATATCTCAATATGCCTGTCAGTGCTATCACTTATGGCCGCATTAACCCGGATGCAGGGCAACCGGTCCATAGATAGCAGCGTATGGCTCTGAGGGGGAGGTTGGCACTCATATAACAGCAATTGTTCTGCTAATACTCTAAAGAAAAAGGAGCGGCATCTTGACCGGATGACCCGATGACGCTAGAATTACTATTGACTAAATAGTAAGTAAAATTACTGCCGGCTTTGGGATATAAACAGGTCAAGGACCGGTCATCACCAATTGAGGTGTAGTAATGAACGAAAAACTGACAGGTCACGTACCAACACGCAGAGATGAGATCATACGAATAGCCGCCAAAATGTTTGCATCCAAAGGCTATCATGCCACTACGCTTGACGAAATAGCCAGAGAACTTGGAGTAACCAAACCGGCTCTTTATTACCATGTACACAGTAAAGAGGAGATTCTTCGAGAGATTGTTGTCAAGATAATGGAACCCATGGAGGCAGTCATTAAAGTAGGTAATTCTTCTTTATCTCCAAGGGAGAAGATAGAACAAATAGTCCAAATACTGGTTAAGTTCAGTGCAGAACGAAAAGAAACTACTCTTATTGCTTTTCAGGAAGTAAAAATCCTTCCCAAAAGGACGCGGGATGCAATTCGTCTCCGTGAAAAGAAAGTTGAACATATTTTACAGGCGACTCTTGAGGAAGGTGTGAGGCAAGGATTTTTTACAACTGGTGACACAAAAATGGCTGCCTTCGCAATTCTGGCCATATCTAATTGGCCCTATCGCTGGTATAATCCTGATGGCCCTCTTACACCCATGCAAATAGCAGATGAGTTTATACGTCTTATTGAGAACGGATACCTTAAGCGATAAATATCGGTATGCCATGATGTAAGCGGTATTGAACCATTCAATAATTATGAAGGGGTTCTCAAGCAGCCTTTTTCCCGTAACCTTTTTCGAAAAAGACGCCGGTATAACCCTTGACAAAACAGTTCCATACCATATATAATAGGTATATTACTAACTGGTTAGTAACTTTGACAGGAGAGCTTATAAGTAGGATAATGACGGCCTCAGTCCAGTATAGTTATAGCTGAGATGTGGATGTCGGGATCAGTACATATCTTCTCTCTTGTGAATGTGGTTTTCAACGGTAAAAATGTAAGAAATTATGGCTAATGGATTTATGCTTGTGATACTGGAGAAAAAGGGCTATGGCTAAGACAATAATGAAATGTCCCTTTTCTAAAGGGCTGTGTGAGGAATGTGCCATCTACCGGGGCAGGCATTACTTTTTATGTTTTTGCGAAAAATATCGGGGCTATATAGATAGTCCCGGTGGAACATCTGGTCAAAATGGGACCGGAGCAATTTGGGCAGACTTCAATAGGAAGTTTGAAATGCCCTCGGTTATCTCTCCCCGGGCTTTTGATCCGTTTACATCGATGCAACAGGATATAAAAATTAAAGAGGAGGGCTGATGTAGCATGCTATTAGAAGGAAAGTTTAGTTTAAAGGCACCTATTCAGGATGTCTGGAATTTTCTACTCGAGCCAGGGACACTGGCTTCCTGTATTCCCGGTGCCGAGACGGTAGAAGCAGTCGATGATAAGACCTATGAAAGCGTAGTGAAGCAGAAGGTCGGACCGATATCGGTAAAACTCAAGTTTACCACAACTATAACTGAAACGGACCCGCCCAGGTATTTAAAAGCCGTCGGCAGGGGTGGAGATATCGGTAAGGCGGGCACTTTCAGTCAGGAGACCACTGTTAACCTTACTGAAATTGCGAAGGATGAAGTTGAGATATCATATAGGTCCAATGCGACTTTAGTCGGCCGGCTGGCTACGTTCGGAGAACGTATAATGCGGGCCAAGGCTAAACAGGTGGGAGAAGAGTTTACCAGAAATTTACAGGAAAAGCTGGAGAGTCGAACAGCTAAATAGGAGAAACATATTTAAAATGGAGGCTTACAGCGATAAAGCTGATAAAAGCGAGGAGGTCAGGCAAGAATGATAAGAGATTTTAAGCACTTGGCTCCTAAAACACTTCAAGAAGCTCTCACCCTGCTGGACAAGCACCAGGATGATTGCAAAGTAGTCGGTGGGGGGCAGTCTATGCTGATCCTGATGAGGCAGGGATTGGTTACTCCCGAATATGTAATCAATATTAAGGGTATATCTGATCTAAGCTATATAAAGTCCGATGGTAAAAACGGGTTGAGAATCGGTGCTCTGACCACACACCGGACTATAGAGAAATCACCGGTGATGAAAAATGGTTTTGGTGTACTGTCTGAGATGGAGCAGAGGCTGGCATCAATTCAGACTCGCAACTGGGGTACCATCGGCGGTAATCTGTGTCATGCTGATCCTGCCGGAGACCCAGCACCGGTTCTGATAGCATTAAAAGCTACTGTGACCATGGCTAGTGTGAAGGGTGAGAGGACTATGGCGCTTGAAGATTTCTTTATAGACTATTTTGAAACAGCACTGAAGCCTAATGAGTTGCTCACCGAAATTCAGGTACCTGCGGTACCTCCTCACACCGGCACGGCTTATACCAAGTTTAATATAATACAGAGCGATATGGCGACGGTGGGAGTTGCAGTGTCAATTACACTGGGCTCACAAAACAACGCCTGTGAAGATGTTCGGATAGTACTGGGAGCTTCAGCACCGACTCCGATGAGGTCGAAAGGTGCGGAAGAAGTACTAAGGGGTAAAAAGATTACCGATGAGCTGCTTAAAGAGGCGGGACAAATAGCTTCTGACGAAGCTGAGCCCGTTTCTGACATTCATGCCTCAGACGAGTACCGGCGAGAGCTGGTGAAGGTCCTGGTGAAGCGAATGGGTAAGGAAGCCCTGGCCAGGGCTCAATAGGCATAAGCTTACTACGACTATGGGAGGTTTTATTTATGAAAGAAGAACTGAGATTGACAGTTAACGGTCAGCCCTACGAGCTTTATATAAAGCCGAAGAAACTTCTGGCAGAGGTGTTGAGAGACGAACTGGGATTTACCGGGACCAAGAGAGGGTGCAATAGTAGTGCTTGTGGTGCCTGCACAGTTATTCTTAATGGCATGGCGGTTAAGTCTTGCTCGGTACTGGCACTTCAAGCAAATGATGGAAAGGTACAGACAATTGAGGGATTGGCCGATGGGCCTGAACTGCATCCTATTCAGAAAGCCTTTCTTGATCACGGTGCTTTCCAATGTGGTTTCTGTACTGCAGGGATGTTGATGTCAACGAAGGCATTACTGGATGAAAACAAAAACCCCACCAAGGAGCAAATAAAAGAGAGTATCGACGGCAACATCTGCCGGTGCACCGGCTATAACAGCATTATCCGGGCGATAACCGATGTGGTCAAGGGTAAGTATAAGGAGGCGAAATGAGCAATTATTCAGTAATTGGCAAACGGGTCCATAGAGTTGACGGACCGGAGAAGATAACTGGTAACGCTAAGTACACTTTCGATATAGTTCTGCCCAATATGCTTTACGGTAAAATACTGAGAAGCCCGCATCCCCATGCTAAGATTCTTAATATTGATACCAGCCAGGCGGAAAAGATAGTTGGAGTAAAGGCAATAGTTACGGGAAAGGATACACTGGGAATTAAACAAGGTATATGGCGACGCTTCCCTGAACTATGTGATGAGGAAATACTCTGTCGTGAAAAGGTACGCTATATCGGCGATCCTGTTGCGGCAGTGGCCGCCATTGACGAAGATACTGCTGAGGAAGCACTGGACTTGATCGAGGTTGAATATGAGCCTCTGCCGGCCGTCTTTGATCCGATGGAAGCAATTAAAGAGGATGCGCCTCAAATTCACGATGGTGTTGAGCTTAACATTAATGTCAGCCGCCACATTGAGTGGGGTGATGTCGATGAAGCTTTTAAGCACTGCGACTATATTCGTGAAGACCAGTTCAAATGTTCATCCCAGGCCCATCTTTGCATGGAGACCCATGATGCTATCGCCAGCTTCGGTTATGATGGTAAGCTAACGGTTTGGACATCGACCCAATCCTCATACTACATCCAGGCACTGCTTGCCGGCATGCTCGGTTTGAGGGAGGGCGATATAAGAGTGATAAAGCCCCACACAGGAGGTGGGTTCGGCAGCAAGTTTGAGTTGGACTCCCCGCAGTTTTGTGCTTCCCTGTTGTCCATGAAGCTATGCCGACCGGTGAAGATAGTGCTGACCCGGGAAGAAGAGTTCACTGCTACGAAACGGCGGACGCCGATGTACTATGCACTGAAACTTGGCGCCAAGAAAGATGGCACTCTGTTAGCCAAGGAAGTCCGGGTGATTACCGAGGGCGGTGCCTACACCGGTATGGGAGCTACAGCACTCTACCTGACCGGTTTCTTTTCCTCATTCCCGTATAAGTATCCTAACTACAGATATGACGGCTATCGGGTCTACACCAATACAGCGCCCACGTCGGCCATGCGGGGCTTTGGTGCTCCCCAGTCAACATTTGTTGGTGAGTCCCAGCTCGACATGCTGGCTGAAGAGATGGGCATAGATCCGATTGAAATCAGACGTATAAATGGCATGACGCCTGATTACGAGGTTCCGGGACAGGCTTATATTCAAAGCTGTGGCTTTCACCAGTGCCTAGACAGGATTGAGGAACATATTAAGGAACGAGGCAAATTACCTCCTAATCATGGTATAGGCATAGCTGCTTACGGCTTTATGTCCGGAGGTATCTTTAACTGGTTTGATACGCCCTATGCGTTCTCAGCGGCTATAGTCCGGATAAATATTGATGGTAAGGTCGATCTGTTTACCGGAGCTAATGAAATCGGTCAGGGTTCTGATACTACACTGAGCATGATTTGTGCTGAGGAGTTGGGCATAGGTCTGAATGATATCAGGATCCATGCTGCCGATACCGGCATATGTCCTGCTGATCTTGGTGCCTGGGGCAGTAGAGAAACGCTGATGAACGGTAATGCGGTAAAAATGGCAGCCGCAGACGCCAAACAGCAGATTATGGAATTCGCTGCCGCCAAGATGGGTGTTAACATTGTCTATGATCTTGATATCAAAGACGGCTGGATTCACCTGGTCGACCGTCCTGAAAGAGGTGTTTCTTACTATGACATCGTGAAACAGGCGATAAGAGGAAAAGATGGTGAAGTTATCATCGGGCGGGGGCACTACACTCCCCATCGCAAGGGTATGATATCACCAGCGTATAGCTTTGGTCTCCAGGCTGCTGAAGTAGAGGTAGACCCTGAGACAGGGAGATACAAACTGGTGAATGTGACTACCGCGCATGAGAGTGGTACCATAATCAATCCTGTAGGCATTGAAGGACAGTTGGAAGGGGCAATAATGATGGCCGGCGGCTACGGCTTTTGCGAGGACCAGCCGATGGACGAGGGAAAGATACTGAATCCGTCTATTGCCGATTATAAGCTTATCCGCTCTTTGGATATGCCGGAGACCAAGATCTTGGAGCTTGATACCTACGAACCTGAGGGACCATTCGGTGCAAAAGAGGCTGGCGAAGGATTGACCAATCCTACTGCTGGTGCTATTGGCAATGCTGTATATAAAGCCGTTGGCGTACGAATACATGATTTGCCGATTACACCGGAGAAGGTGTTTAGAGCACTGCGAGAGAAGGAGAAGCAAGGCAAGTAGTTAAATATAATAGACTTTGAATTGAACAGGAGGTTATCGATGAGCTACCACTGTCCGGTATGCAATAAAGTGTCAAGCACCTCTTTGGACCTGGCGCGACATATGATTGGAAGAGGGGACAAGGTGCATAGAGACTGGATTAACTCAAAAGGTTTTAAATACTCAGAGTTACTTGCCCTGCAATTCAAGTCCTTTGGCGGCGAAGGTTACAGGGCTTTATCTGAGTTGGTGGAAAAAGAAACGAAAGTAGAAGATTAGTTAATCAATAGATTTATACTACTCAATGCATGAGGTACTGCAAGGGATTTTCTCTTTAGATTGACTGGCTGAAATAGTACCGCTTTACATTTCAAATATAGATAGTATTACCTACCAGAGTTCAACAATAAACTAATCCATTTAGCTATGCTGGCTGGAAAATCAAGCCAGTTGCTCGAGGTGTTGTTCAAGCACCATTAGCGATACTATCAACCGCGCCATGCCAGTATTCGGAGCATTGCACAAACTGACCGTAGTCTTTTTCCATGGATAAACTATATAATTTCAGCTAAGGGCATGAATATTGTATTATTTTTTACCTGTTCTTCAGAAAAACAATCTCAGTGCGAAAATTATCTGACAATCGAAGCAGTATTACCATATTCTGCTCGATACTATTGTACGTGGTCATAGAGGGTTGTTACGCATATTAAGCCTTTTTGTTCTGGTCAGCGCCGCAAGTAGAGTTGCCAGTAACATATTCGCTGCACTGATTATAAAGGCCGTGGAATAACTACCAGTGACATCGAACACAAATCCCCCTAAAGAAGGGCCAATAGCCGCACCCACTGTCCACCCGACACCTATTATGCCCATGATTGCCCCAATACTGCGCATTCCAAAAACATCGCTGATTAGTACTGTTACTTGAGAGCTAAGGCCCCCCCATGAGAAGCCAATGACCACGGCGACCAGATAAAACATCCATAAGTCTTGTATCCAGATGAGCCATATGAGCGCTCCAGCCTGAATTATAGCACTGGTGACAGCCGGTATTTTTCTGCCAATAGTATCGGAAATCCTGCCCACTGCTACCCGTCCTACGATGGATGTGCCTCCCACCAGACTAAGGATAACCGCCGCATCTATCGGTGCAATACCCAGATCAATAGCGTGGGGTACTATATGGGTTAAAATAAGATGTACACTCAAGGATAATAGCAGCCAGGTGAATCCCAGAAACCAGAAGTTACCGGTTCTGATCGCTTCCGGCAGCGAGAGTCCGATTGGTTGTATGCGTCTCCCTTTATCTTCTGACTGAAGTTCAGCCACTTCTGGTTTTACACCATCGGGCAGAAGTCCCATTTCACCAGGGTCTTTTTTTAACAAAGCAGACATGGAAGCTACGACACACCAGGAAACTACTGCCAGGATAATGAATGCCATACGCCAATCGAAGGTGGCAATGAGATATGAAGCAAATGGTGCCATAACAAATGTACCTGCCGCGCTCCCTGCGCCAGAAATACCCAGAGCGAACCCCCGTCGTTTCACAAACCATCTGGAAACGGTAGAGTTAACCACCGTAAATACCGGGCCTGTCCCGAATGCCAGCAGGAAACTATAACTCATGTATAGATGCCACGGGGTGCCGGCCTGGCTCGTTAGTAGAAGGCTCAGGCCGGTAAACATTCCCATCAGGAAGGTAACTTTCCTGGGACCGTATTTGTCTAAAGCCCAGCCGCCCAGAACTGAGCATACACTGGCGACTACCATATGAGCAGAGAATATTGACGAAATAGCCGTTCTGGTCAATTCAAAATCGCTCTCGATAGACTTGAAAAACACGCCAAAGGAATAGCGCATTCCAAAACTTGCCAGACCCACTATTAAACTGGCTATAATCACCACCCAGCCATAAAATACCTTGTCCTGGATCTTTAAAAACAAACCGGGCACTTCATACTCCTTATTATCGAGGCAGACATAATTAGGGCATTTACTTCCAGGATAACTGTAATTAAGGGATCAGTGAATGTGCGTGTCTATTCAGCAGCCTCAATATAACTCGATTCCAAACACTTTAAATAGCTGCCCCTGTTTTGTCAAGTATTAGCGGCCCGGGCTTCTGGTAATGATAGCCTCTTATTTCATATTTTTTCTTTTCCGGAATGTTGAACATAGTATTAAATTTCATACTAGGCTCAACATAGGACTTGAAAGGGAACTCCTGTTGAAACTCACGATACTTGTTTGCTATAATTCAAACGTCTTTCTCCATCTGCATCTAAAAACAAGAGGGAGGTCTAATTATGCTTCTTGATTACAAGAAAGAAGGCAAAATTGCTATTTTCACCCTGAATCGTCCTGATGCCATGAATTCTATGAATCCAGATCTTTATAAGGAGCTAAGCGATGCGTTGGTAGATTTTAAGGATGATGATGAGCTATTGGTTGGCATAATTACAGGAGCGGGTGAGAAAGCTTTCTGCGCCGGTGCGGATGTAAAATCCATGCTTCCTATGATGAAGGAATTACCAGGCCGGCCATGGGCGGAACCTCCAACCATCATGCGGGGATTGAAATTGTGGAAACCAGTTATTGCGGCTGTGAATGGTGTTGCCATGGGTGGGGGGTTGGAAATATGTCTTGCGTGCGATGTAAGGATAGCTTCAGAAAATGCCTTATTTGCGGTACCGGAAGTCACATTAGGACTCATTCCAGGCTGGGGAGGGACGCAGCGATTACCCAGAGTTATTCCCTGGGCTAAAGCTGCCGAACTATTGTTAACCGGACGACCTATTGACGCACAGGAGGCTTATCGAATTGGATTGGTCAATAAGGTTGTACCTCTTGCTGAACTTATGCCAACGGCGAAACAGATGGCGGATCTGCTATGTAGACCGGCACCCCTGGCTGTTAGAGCTGCCAAGCAGGCAATGTATGAAGGGACGAGTCTCTCTCTGACTGAGGGACTGGAGTTGGAGAAAGCCTTATGCGATTTTGTTATGACTACCGAAGACTTCAATGAAGGCTGCAGCGCTTTTATGGAGAAAAGAAAACCTGAATATAAAGGGAAATAATGACCATTTTAAAGCGAACAAGGTAAAGATTCTTGAATAAAACGAAGGAGAGGTTAAAATGGAAATCAAGAAAGTTGGTGTCGTAGGCTGCGGATTAATGGGAAGGGGTATAGCAGAGATCACTGCTAAAGCCGGATATAATGTGGTAGTTTCGGAGATCAACCAACAGTTGCTTGATCAGGGGCTGGCAGCAATCAATGCTTCATTAAGCAGGGCTGTGGCTGGAGGCAAAACAACCGAGGAAGAAAAGTCGGCTACGTTGAATCGTATAAAGGGCACATTAAACAAGGGTGACTTCAAGGACTGCGATCTGGTAATTGAAGCGGCTGTTGAGAACATGGAACTGAAAAAGAAAATTTTTAGTGAGCTGGATAAGATTTGTCCAGAACATGCAATTCTGGCTACTAATACTTCATGTCTATCTGTCATAGATATAGCATCAGCAACTCAGAGAACCGAAAAAGTGCTTGGAATGCATTTTTTTAATCCGGTACCGGTCATGAAGCTGCTGGAACTGGTCAAGACAATTACTACCAGTGAAGACACGCTCAATACAGCCAGGGCTTTTGGCGAATCGGTTGGTAAGATGATAATTGTTGCTCCGGATACTCCCGGCTTTATTGTAAATCGACTGTTGATACCGTTCTTGATAGACGCTATAAGAATGGTGGAATCGGGCATGGCTACCAAGGAGGACATCGATAAAGGTGTAGTTCTCGGTTTGAACCACCCTATGGGCCCGCTCACCCTTGGTGACTTTGTCGGGCTAGAGACTGCCTATTATATATGCGAAGCTATGTACGAAGACCTGAAAGAGCCCCGCTTTGCGCCACCTATTTTGTTGAAGAAAATGATAACTGCCGGTCAACACGGTCGCAAGACAGGGAAAGGCTTTTACAATTATAAAAAATAACACCAAGTAATCCGTTAGTTAATCGATTGATCACGCATCATGCCTGGCCTATGCCAGGCATGATGCGTGATCAAAGTAAAACAGAGAAATGAGTTCGAGCAATTACGATTTCTCTGTTTTTTTGATTGGTTAACCGGCTCTGTGGTAATAATAATGATATATATAAGCAGGCAACGATTCTGACAAAAGCGCTGGTACAGAAAATATACTCTCCTTCTTTGACATATGTTGCAGTATATTTTATAATTAATAATTGCAAATGATTTGCATTAGCAATATGACTTGGATGGTTAAAATTGGATTGTTGGACTTATTGAGCAGATCAGGGGAAGGTCAATAAGGCTCATCTTAAAAATGGTCGGTACGGACAACATGGCTAATACAATAAAACAGACAAGAAGCAGCCGGCAGGTTTTATATAACTCAAACCAGCGGGTGACGGCTCAGCGGGCTTTACTCCTTGATATCCTGCGTAAGAGTTGGGGGCATGTCGATGCCGATGAGTTATACCGTCAGGCACGTCGGAAGTATCCCAGGATTAGCTTATCCACCGTTTACCGGAACTTACAGCTTTTCAAGAAACTGGGATTAGTAGAAGAACATCATTTCGCAGAAGAGCACCATTTATATGAGGCTAAGCCATCAAGTGAACATCAGCACCTTACCTGCCTTGAGTGCGGAAAAATCGTGGAATTCGCCTGTCCGGTTAGCGAGGAGGTAAAGAAAGATATTGGGAAGCGGTATGGTTTCGATATTACAGGGGTCGAAGTCCACATGACTGGCTTATGCTCAAGCTGTCGTAAAGAGAGAGAAACTTGACTGCAGGATTGAAACACTTTTTATTTATACGATGGTTCTTGCAAATGGAAAGCATTAGTAATTTAAAGCAACAGGACTGATTTTAGTTAGGTTTCAATAGAGCAATTTGATGATAGGAGAATACTATAAATGCCTGAAAAGAAACAAATGACTTTGAATCAAATAGAAGTCGGGCAGACCGCCAAGGTAATTCAGATACGCGGAGGTATGGGATTAACCAGACGACTTGAGGCGCTGGGAATCAGGCCGGGGAAACAAGTGACCAAGGTTAGTTCCATGCTGTTTCGCGGGCCTGTCACTCTGAAACTTGGTAATACCCAGTTGGCTATTGGTTTTGGGATGGCTAGTAAGATAGTTGTCGAAGTGGATACAGTCATCTGAATAATCGTCAGTTTTCTACGAGGTTTCTATGAAAATTCTGCTTATGGGCAATCCCAATGTGGGCAAAAGTGCTATTTTTTCCAGATTAACTGGCACACGCATCATTACTTCCAATTATCCCGGTAGCACTGTGGAATTTACTAGAGGTTATTTAAGCCTGGGTAAAGAGCAAGTCGAGGTTATCGACGTTCCCGGGACATATACTCTCGAACCGACCACTAAGGCGGAAGAGGTAGCTGTGGAGATGCTCAAAGGTGGTGATATAGTCATCAATGTCGTTGATGCTACCAATCTGGAAAGAAATCTTAACCTTACCCTGCAATTACTGAAAAGGCAGGTTCCGGTAATAGTTGCCCTTAACATGTGGGACGATACACGCCATCGAGGTGTGAATATCGATGTTGCCAGGCTGGAAGAACTCCTTGGCGTGCCAGTTGTGCCCACGGTAGGAGTCACCGGACAGGGTATAAAGGAGCTTGTAAGCCGCCTTCCGGAAGTAACAACATCCCAGACCACCTTTTCCAGCAGCTATGAACGGTGGATCAAGGTCGGTACCATTATCGAGCAGGTGCAATCTTTAAGCCATCGCCACCATACCTGGCGCGATGTTCTGGAGGATGCCAGCGATCATCCTATAGGTGGTGTATTTATTGCGCTGCTGGTTATTTCGGCCACCTTTTGGGGCATCCGTTTTATTGGTGAGGGTATCATCGGCTATATAACCGACCCGCTCTTTGAATGGTTATGGACTCCACTGCTTATGACACTTAGTCTTGCCATGGGTTCAGGCGGTTTCTGGCACAGCATTCTGATAGGAAAGCTTATAAACGGTCAAATAGACTACCTTCAGTCCTTCGGTTTACTCAGCACGGGACTTTACATTCCACTTGCTGCGGTGCTTCCATACATCATCTCTTTCTATCTGGTGCTGGGAATACTGGAGGATACTGGTTACCTGCCCCGTTTGGCCGTATTGGTGGATACCATTCTACACAGGTTAGGATTGCACGGCTATGCCATCATACCTACTGTACTCGGTCTGGGTTGTAATGTGCCTGCGGTTATGGCGACACGGATTTTGGAGAGCCGGCGAGAGAGGTTTATCACAGCCACTCTGATTTCCATCGGTATTCCATGTGCAGCTCTACAGGCTATGATAATAGGGCTGGTGGGTAAGGCAGGTATGCAATATGTAGCTTTGGTCTATGGTAGCCTGTTTATAACATGGGGCATAATCGGTCTTATCCTCAATCGTGTTGTCAGGGGATTTAGCCCGGAACTGCTATTAGAGATTCCTCCCTATCGCTTACCACCCTGGCGGGTCGTTGGTGGGAAGCTCTGGCTCAGGGTATTAGGTTTCCTTAGAGAAGCTTTACCTATTGTTCTGGGTGGTATACTGGTGATAAATATTCTGTATACAATAGGAATCTTCGGTTTTATTGCCGATATCACTGCCCCCTTAATAAGCGGATTATTGGGACTACCAAAGGAGACTGTTATTGCTCTGGTTATCGGTTTCCTACGTAAAGATGTAGCTATGGGTATGTTAGCTCCCCTGGCATTAACTGCCAAGCAACTAGTCATTAGTAGCACTGTATTAGCCATGTCTTTTCCATGTGTAGCTACTTTTGTGATACTGATTCGAGAATTGGGAGTAAAAGACATGCTTAAAGCTACTGGAATAATGTTGATAGCGGCATTGGTGGCAGGCAGCCTGCAAAACCTGATCCTGTAAATGCCAGTCCTGTTGAATTCGAAGGGCTGAAAAGGATATTCCATAGTAGAAGATGAAAACGCTCGTTACTGCCAGTGGACTGAAATTTTCCTAACATCACGGTTCTAAGATTGTATCAGCTCTTAAGCTTTTCACAATGACGTTTAAGGATTCTCATCATACAACAACCTAAAGACCTGAGCCCAATTATCGGAAACACTTCATAGTGCATACTTTTGGCAGGCTGATTACAATTCGTCACTGTATCACCCTGGGTAATATGATATGATAGTAAATATCGATAAGACTTTGCTATGAAACCGACTTCCAAGTTATCTTTTAAGGTCGTTGCGGCGATATTTAGAATTTTTGTGAAAATTATCAGCCGCTGGGAGATAAAGGGTAAGGAAAATTTACCAGCGAGCGGTGGTATTATTGCCGTGTGCAACCATGTTCATTTACTGGACCCGGTTATACATATAATCAGTATCCTGCCCCGTAATAGTATTTTTATGGCAAAGGAAGAGCTTTTTCATGTCTGGCCTGTGCCTTTTTACCCTGTGTTAATGAATATTGCCGAAGCCTTTCCAGCTCACCGGCTCGGTACGCCTCAACAAATTGAGGAGTCGATTAGGAGGGCGGAGAATGTACTTGCCAAGGGCCATGTCTTCGGTATATACCCGGAAGGCATGCGCAGTACGTCGAGTCAGCTAAAAGTGGCCTATCGCGGTGCAGCAAGGATAGCTTTACGCAGCGGTGCACCTCTTATCCCTGTCGGTATTTACGGAACTGAGAAGCTTAAAGGCATCGGATGGATAAAGCGGCCCAGGATTACTGTAACTTTTGGAAAGCCATTTGATCTTCCAGGAAACAATGGATCAGACGGCTCTCAGCTACAATCGATGACCGGATTTATTATGGAACAGCTTTGTACTGTTCTTCCTCCTGAATATCATGGTCGATATGGTGATCAATCTAATTCCGATTCCGGAGCTGATCATGACGTTAGAAATTGAAAAGGCTCGCGAGCTTGGCTTCTGTTTTGGTGTCAGACGAGCTATTAAAATAATAAATGCAGGAGCCAAAGAGCACGAGGGATTAATGACTTTAGGGCCGATAGTACATAATCGACTGGTGGTCAGGAAGCTAGCTGAGAGGGGAGTTAATAAAGTCAGTGAAGTTGACCAGCTTCAAGGCAAGGCTGTAGCTATCCCGACCCACGGTATCTCGCCTGAATTGTTGTCACGTATTCGTGGTCAGCAGATTCAGATAATCGATACCACCTGTCCCATTGTGCGCAGTGCTCAGAAAGCCGCTAAAAAGCTGGCTGAAAATGGCTTTGGTGTTGTTATCTTTGGTGAAGCAAACCACTCCGAGGTTAAAGGGCTGCTAGGTTGGGCAGGTGATAAGGCTATAGCCACTCTGAACGGCGAGGAACTGGCAAATTCCAACCTGCCACGTCGATTGGGTATTCTCTCTCAGACTACACAGAGCCGGTTACAGTTTGCCGACTTTGTTAAAAGTGTTATTGTCACTTTCCCGCATGTCCAAGAGTTACGTATTATTAATACTCTTTGTGAGGAGACTCAGAAGCGGCAGGAGGCGGCTCTGGAACTGGCTGAGAAAAGCGATCTGATGATAGTGGTAGGCGGGCGTGATAGTGCTAACACACAGCGTCTTGCTGAGGTATGTATGCCCAACGTGGAGACTCATTTGATAGAGGCGGCGGATGAAATAGAAAGGGGCTGGCTTACAGGGAAAAAGCGGATCGGTGTTACTGCTGGTGCTTCTACTCCGGACGAAGCTATAGACGAGGTGGTGTTACATTTGAGTTCTCTCGCTGGGGGGAACGGAGAAGGTTAACCAAGCTGGTCGCTTAATCTTCTTCCGCCTAGAAGGTGGAGGTGTAAATGGGTTACAGCCTGACCTCCATCAGCACCACAATTTATTGCCAGGCGATATCCACTGGCTGATATGTTTTCGCTCTCAGCTATTTCTTTGGCAAGCAGGATCAAACGACCTATAAATCCATATTGCTCGCTATTGACCTGAGCTATTGAAACTATATGAGCCTTTGGCAAAATGAGAATATGCTTCGGTGCCTGAGGTTGTACGTCCCGAAAGGCTATAAATTCTTCATCCTGAAAGACGATGTCAGCAGGTATCTCTCCAGCAATAATTCGACAAAAAATACATTCCATAATACTAAGTCTGTTACTAAGAGACGCGGATCGAAAGGCACGTCACTGTCCTGGTTACGCCATCTATCGGATGGACTTTTGTCGTCACCAGATTTCCCACAGCGTTTAAGTCGTCTTCTTCTACCACAGCAATGATATCATAGGGACCGGTTACGGCATCAACTGATTTTATCCCATCAGTTTTCTGGAGAACATTGATAACATCTTTGGTCTTTCCGACAGCCGTCTCAATAAGCACGAACGCTTTTGCTGCCATACTATCACCCCCTCTGGTTGTAATTGTAACTTATTGCTCCTGCTGACGCAATAGATTTACTTGCATCCGATGTCATTTTTAAATTATGACTAATTAGACAACCAACGGGTAAAGATACTTATGCATCCACAAGGGAAATATAACAAAGTAATATAAATGATTGTATAATTGTAAAATAATGAATAAGGCTGGTGATAAAGCACGTAGTATTTTCTGGTCGAGAGAGCGTTTTTTTCAAATACTGGCTCTGTTGTTAACACTAGCTTTTTGTTTTACTATCCTCCTTTATCACGAGAATATTGCTCAACTTCGAGTATATGGCTATTTCGGTGTCTTTCTTGTGTCCGTTATAAGCTCCAGCAGTATAGTAGTGCCTGTTCCCGGCTGGATAATAGTAGCCACATTAGGGGCTATCCTGAATCCCATTTTGGTGGGGATTATATCCGGTGTGGGAGGAACAATTGGGGAAATGACCGGCTATGCGCTGGGTTATGGTGGTCGAATAGCTGTAGATCAAAATCGTATTTATCCTCGAATGGTGCAATGGATGACGAGATGGGGAAGTCTCACCATCTTTTTCCTGGCACTGATCCCTAATCCCCTCTTTGATGTTGCGGGTGCTATAGCTGGTCTGCTGCGCTTTCCTCTATGGAAATTTCTCCTGATAGGTGCTGCCGGCAGGATACCCAAACATATATTTTTTGCTTATGTCGGTTTGTTGGGTTGGCAGTTTTTGTCCTTGTAAGGATGCGGTTTTATACTATTCACATGACCGCTTATGAATGATTGGGAAGTATTGTTGGACAACTCACACAGTGCCGATAACCTGATAGCAGGGCTATTATGATAATGGACAGCGACCTGAAGTAATGAAGTTTAGATTTAGACAGCCAACCTGAGTCTATCAAGCAGCCTTTCTTAATTCTATACCGGCCTTCTATGCCAGTTAAGACAAATGACCATCGCTTGAGCTACGCCTTCGAAAGTGTGGAAAACAGGAAAATTTGCCTGGACACACGCTTCCTGGGCCTGGACAAATTCTTTCATCTCAGTGATATTTGTGGGCTGAGATAGAACCAGGAAAATTGGCTTACCGATAAGCTGACGGGCTCGCCTTAACGAGTCAATAACGGCTGTCAGCAGTGGTGCTGAGACGGTAAGGCGCCCCGGCCCTTTTGTCCAGCGAGTAAACGGGTGAAATCCTGAATGAAATAGTAGGGAGTCGATCTCAGGAATATTTCCCAGGACTTGTAAGGCGCGGAGCAGGTCCTCCGGGTGACTGATATCTTCAGAATCCACTGGATTGGTGAACATACTTCCGACAAAAGGAGGGAACTGCTTCAGCTCTTCCTGTATTTCAGGACTGAGAGCCGGCACGCATAACCCAGATCTTTCCAGTTCATCGCTGGCCAAGATGTTCGGGCCACCTCCACTACCCAGTATGCCAACTCTGAGGCCCTGCGGGACAGGTGCCACAAAGCGGAAGCAACTAAAAGGTCGACCAGTTCTGCCAGGTGAGCAGCATGTATAGCTCCTGCTTGCCGACAAAGTGCATCAAAAATCTGGTAGTTACCGCTGATACTGGCGGTATGTGTCCGGGATGACCGGCTTCCTCCTTCAGTTAGACCACTCTTATAGAGGATCACTGGCTTTACAGCACACGCTGTTTTTATTGCTTGAAAGAAGCGTCGACCATCTCTTACGCCCTCGATATAACCGGCGATAATTTGAGTATCGGGATCCTGGGCAAAATACTCTATGAGTTCGCTTTCATTCACATCCAGGGCATTACCCTAGCTTATTACTTTGCTGAAACGTAATCCTCACAGGGCACCGTCACGGATGATTTGCATTGCATAACCTCCGTTTTGTGAAATGAAGGCTATGGGGCCTGGTTCCAAGGGGACACCCGTCACATTAGAAAATTTACACCCGGGAGAGAAAATCCCTACGCAATTAGGTCCAATAATGCGGATACCTGTTGCTTTTGCTTTGTGGAGAAGAGCCGTTTCAAGTGCTTCTCCTTCTTTGCGGCCGGTCTCGCTGAATCCGGCGGTATATAAATGAATAGTATTTACTCCTTTAGCGGCACATTCTTCAAAGAGCGAGGGTATTTTATCAGCAGGAATGCAGACTACAACATAGTCTACAGTGCCAGGCACGTCTTCAAGGCTGGGATAACATTTTTGACCGAGAATCTCCTTGTATTTCTGGTTTATCGGATAGATGGTAACGAAACCAGCCTTTATAAGGGCACGCATATGTTCGTTAGCAAAGGTCTGATCGTGAGAGGCACCTATAACGGCCACAGTTCGGGGTGAGAATAGCTTATCAAGAGATGCTCGTTGTTTTTTCATTTCGAGAGTTCAAAATGGCGTGACCATTATAGTGTTGAGGCTGTAATACCTCTGGGAATGATTACGTATACATCAGCTCAATGGTTGGTGTAGGAGGATTGAACAAGATAGTATTGAAGGTTGATGTTTCATATTAGATATAACTCTCAATTATCATTTATATCAGCTATATCAGCAAGGGCCAGACTCATTTCAACGAGATGATCTGGGTGCATGTTCAATCGAGCGTTAGAAACTAGCTTTAATGTGATTAACTGCTCTTGCCTCGCTCAGAAGCTGCAAATTAAACGGTATGCCATGCATATTTTATTTTAAAGGAGATCAATA
The DNA here is from genome assembly GCA_964596125.1 of uncultured Dehalococcoidales bacterium. Taxonomy (GTDB): domain Bacteria; phylum Chloroflexota; class Dehalococcoidia; order GIF9; family UBA5629; genus CAZQRP01. Next base: position 123,508 of record CAZQRP010000005.1, read on the forward strand.
AGATTATGGAGGACATTGTGCACACACAGACCTGAACAACGTTGTGCTCAGGTAACGATCTCCCCGATCTGGCAATATTACAACAATCGTGCCATGATCAAGGTCCTTGGCTATATGCAATGCTCCTGTTACTGCAGCCCCGCTGGACATTCCGAGAAAGAGACCTTCTTTGGTTGCAAGCAGTCTCGTTGTCTCAAATGCTTCATCATCTTCAACAGTGACTTTTTCATCAAACAGTTCGGGGCGATAAATCTGGGGGATTATGGATTCACCCATATTCTTGAGTCCCTGTATCGTATGTCCTTCGGTGGGTTCCACACCTACTATTCTGACTCCCGGCTTTTTCTCTTTAAGGTAACTGCCAACCCCCATAAGCGTTCCTGTAGTGCCCATGCCAGCAACAAATATATCGATCTCTCCATTAGTCTGGGAAAGTATCTCCGGGCCGGTCGTCTCGTAATGGGCAAGAACATTACTCCGGTTATCGAACTGGTTGGGCATGAAACATTTCTCAGGTTCTTCATTCACATACTGTCGTGCTCTCCTGATAGCGCCATCAGTGCCTTCATTTGCTGGCGTAAGTACCACTTCAGCGCCGAGGGCTATCAGAGCGCCCCGTCTTTCCGTACTGACGCATTCAGGCATGAAAAGCTTAACACCGTAGCCTTTTGCGGCTCCGATCATTGCCAGAGCAATACCCATATTTCCTGACGTTGGCTCAACTATTATCTTATCTCTGGTAAGTTCGCCGGATTCCTCTGCTTTGCTTATCATGTAATAAGCCGGACGGTCTTTGACCGAACCTCCAGGATTGCTTCCTTCGAGTTTTCCCAGTAATTTTATCCTGGGATTCCCATTGAAATTTCTCAATTCTATAAGTGGCGTATTCCCAATAGCATCGAATATACTGAATTTTTTATTTTCCATAACCCTATAAGTATCCTCTATATTCTAACTAAGATAGTAACTATTTTATCAGGCAAGCCTCGATCATTAAGGGACGATTCACCTTATTAGAAGTTTACGACAGCCTGCTTCACAAATCAAGTATCAGGAGCGAAGCCAGCAAATACGGGTGGTCATTACCAGCTTAACCAGTCGATTTTAGATATTGGCAAATTCTTGTTAGCTATATAAAATATAAGAAGCACAGTTGTCCTGGTGTCATCGTCAGGGTAATAAGTTACTGTACGTAAATATAACTTATTATTAGAAAGGCTAATAATTTTTAGGAGTGATACTATGTCTACACAGGCCAAGTCTGGGAAATGCCCGGTTTGCTATGGAACAGGGAAAATGAATTGTCCTGCGTGTGATGGGAAAGGGAAGATTTTGGAGAAAGTAGAGACTACCGATGGGTGGGTAGAATCACAACTACATCGGTGCAATGAATGTGTGGGAAGTGGTAAAGTTAAATGTAATTATCCAGGATGTAAGTATAGCAAGATTTAAACAGGACAATTTAGGAGTATCGGACATAGTTATCATCGTGAATGGGCATGTTTTGAACGGTGAAGATAACCATCAATGATAATTCTGATATGACCATCATTATTGCCTAAACTCGCCATCAAGTCCTTATCATCGAAACTTGATTAGTTTATTCGTATCTGCTCGATAACCAGAAACGTAGTTTATTTTTAAAATTCGTAATCTCTTCCGGAAAGTTTTTATTGTCGGACTTCAATAGTCTCTCCGTGTCACTAAATGTAGTTCCAAATAAATGCTTGACAGTAATGCAAGAAATGGGTTATTGTTCTCACTTAGGTATTACCCAGTATGGAGTAGACTACATGGTAACTCTTTGGTTTAATTGTCATTTAGGTGAAAATCCGGTACCTATGTACCGACTCCTGGATCTAAAATAGCAAAGGGGGACTGAGGATGAGAATCGTGGGCGAGAAGATTAACACAAGTCGGAAGAGCATCGAGGAAGCGGTTGAGCGACAAGATGCTGCATTTATCACCGGAGTGGCTCGAGAGCAGGCCGGAGCAGGCGCTCATTATATTGACATCAATGCCGGAACTTTTGTGGAGAAAGAGGTGGACTACCTGTGTTGGCTGGTTGAGACGGTGCAAGGTGAAGTTGATTTACCTTTGTCGCTGGATAGTCCCAATCCCAAAGCGCTCTCTGAAGCAATAAAGCTTTGCAAACATGAGCCGATGATTAATTCCATTTCACTGGAAGAAGAGCGCTTCCAGTCTCTTTTACCCATAATCGTATCTCAGCCCTGCCATGTGGTTGCCCTCTGTATGGCGCAAACATCTATGCCAACCACTGTGGAAGAAAGGGTCGAGGTCGGCTCCGAACTTATAAAAAGGCTAACAGGTGCCGGTATTCCGTTGGAAAGGATTTATATTGACCCGCTGATACAGCCTGTTGCCGTGGATACTAATATGGGGATAGCTGCTCTCGGAGCCATCAGTAAAGTCATGAACGATTTTCCGGGTGTAAACACCATCTGCGGTCTTTCCAATATCTCCTTCGGTCTTCCAGAGCGACGTATAATTAACCGTAACTTTCTCGCTCTTTGTATCGCCCATAATATGAATACCGTTATTTTAGATCCCACTGATAAGCAGCTTATGACAACTCTTCTTTCCGTTGAAATGCTTCTTGGCAGAGATGAATATTGTGGGAATTATATTGAAGCATATCAAAATGGTTACCTTGCTTGAGTTTATATTATCATTTGTCTGTGAACTAAGTACGCTTAAGGAGGTTCGAGGTGAGTAATTATAATACACTGTTCGAGGCTGTAATAAAGGGAGATATTCAGACTGCGGTAGCAGAGACTCAGAAAGCTCTGGATGTGGGCGGTAATGCCCAGGACATTCTCGATAATGGTCTCATTGTCGCTATGGGTGAGGTAGGTGAGAAATTCTCCAAGGGGCTGCTATTTGTTCCACAGATGCTACGCGCAGCAAAAGTCATGCAAGAATGCACCAAGCTTCTACAGCCCTTATTTCAGGAGGGTGATATAACTTCTAAAGGCAAGGTGTTGATTGGTACAGTCAAGGGCGATTTACACGACATCGGTAAGAACCTGGTTTCAATGATGTTGGAGGGTGCAGGATTCACCATAAATGACCTGGGGATTGATGTTTCCCCTGAGAAGTTTGTGGAAAAGACGAAAGAAATAAAACCGGATATTGTGGCCATGTCCGCGCTGCTGTCTACCACAATGCCAGCCATGCCCCAGACAATTGAGGCTTTGCAGAAGGCCGGTCTAAGAGATACCATAAAGGTAATGGTTGGCGGTGCACCTGTCACTGAAAGGTATGCCCAGGAGATAAAGGCTGACGCTTATGGCTCCGATGCAGGTACTGCCGTGACTAAAGCTAAAGCATTATTAGGCATCAGTTGATGGTTGATCAGTAATGGTTTATGAAACTTGGATTATGAAGGTCGAGCAATTCGAAGATAGTAAAGTTGTACCGAAGGACCATTACCGGCATACTTTGCTATATAAAGGGGATAGGCTATGAAACCGACAGAGGTTACTACATTTCGACCCCGTCTAAAAGTCCTGACCCGAGAGCAGGCAACGGCAATCCACGAGGCTGCGCTGGAGATTCTCCAGAAGACCGGATTTAAAATGGAGCACTCGGGCGTCCTGGAAATGCTGGCCGATGTCGGCTGCAAGGTTTCCGACGGGGATTGGATTAAAATGCCAGCTAACCTTGTTGAAGATGCCTTAAACTCGGCTCCCAAGCAGATTGACCTCTATGACCAAAAAGGCAATATGACAATGCCTCTGGTCGATGGCAATTATTTTTTTGGCGCAGGTTCAGATGCTACATTTACTTTAGACTTGGAGACAGGCATGCGCCGCAGATCCGTACTGAAAGATGCCGGCAATTTTGCCAGGCTGATAGATGGGCTGGAATACATAGATTTCGTCATGTCCATGTGCAATCCGCAAGATGCTCCCATAGAGGATATCTATGTTCATGTTTTTGCCGAGATGGTGAAAAATACCAATAAGCCGATTGTATTCATTGCTGACAGCGGCAGAGATATTGCCAAAATTTACCAAATTGCCTGCCTGGTAGTGGGCAGTGAAGAAGAGCTGAAGAAGAAACCATTTATACTTAATTACTCGGAAGCTATTAGTCCACTACACTTTCCTGAAAACATTATGGAAAAACTTATTTTCTGCGCTAAAAAGAAGATACCGATATGTCTTCCCTCCGGATCGAATGCCGGTGGGGGAGCGCCGGTTACCCTTGCTGGTGCCATGGCTCTGGGGATCGCTGAGAATCTGGTGGGACTGGTAGTACATCAGCTTTCTGGTAAAGGCTCTCCTTTCCTGTTTGGTCCCAACGTCAGCGTTCTGGACATGAAATCTACTGTAGTCTCCTATGGATGCCCCGAATGGAGCCTTACCCAGGCTGCTCTTGCCGACATGCGGGATGAGCTCTATGGTCTGCCCATCTGGGCGTATGCCGGCGCCTCGGATGCCAAAGTCATGGATGCCCAGGCGGGGGCCGAGGCCATGTTCTCTATTATCACAGCTATGCTCTCGCGGGCAAACTTAATCCACGATGTGGGCTTCCTGGAATATGGACTTACCTCATCACTTGAGATGGTAACCATGTCTAACGAGTTGATAGCTATGAGTCGGTTCTTTACCGAGGGCATTACTATAAATGAGGCAACTTTAGCGCTTGAAGCTATAGAACGGGTGGCAAGAGGTAGCTCTGGCTCTATTTTCTTAATGGATGACCATACTTTTGAACATTTCATGCAGGCGCAGTTTTTACCGAAGCTATTAGACCGATCCCGCTATGATTCGTGGAAAGAGTCTGGAGCTATAGATCTTTATAAGCGCTGTAATATCGAGGCTAAAAGAATACTTTCCGAACATCAGGTGAAATTCAAATCCGAAGAGGTGTGGAAGGAAATCGCTCAGATTCTCCAGCCGCATTGACACGGACAGTTTAAAATATGGGAACGATGTTACCGGTTTTTAAACCGCTCACTTCTTCCAAGCTAAAGAGAATTGACCGGGCGGGACGCCAGATACTGGAGCGTATCGGCATCAAAATTAATGATTACACCTTTCTCAACAGGCTGGGAAAAGCGGGGGCCCAGGTGGATTACGAGAAGCAGCGAGTGCGTTTCAGAGAAGACTGGCTCGATCAAGCTCTGAGTCGTGCCCCTTCTCGTTTTATACTCTATTCCAGAGATGGAATCAATGACCTGCCTTTGGGTGAGGGCAAGGTCCACTTTGCTAATGGTGGAAGGGTATTCCGCATCCTGGATATGGCGACCGGCGGTTACCGTCTCACCATGCTGAGGGACGTAGCTCACACTGCTATGCTGGCACATCGATTGGAACACGTTCACTTTTATGTAATCGCCTGTCAGGCACATGACCTGGGACCCGAAAACTACCATTTGAATGACTTCTACCATGCTTTCAACAGTACTACCAAGCACGTGATGGGGGGCTGTGATAATCTGGCAGGTGTGCAGCAGGCCTGGAAACTCGCCAATTTGATTGCAGGAGGAGAAAAAAAACTGAAAGAAAAGCCTTTTTTTTCTGTGATAACCAATCCGATAAGCCCACTCACCATCGATACTAATACGATGAGCATACTCGATTTCTGTGTCACACATGATATTCCCGTCACCTGCGCACCTGCACCTATAGCTGGAGCCACTTCACCAGCTACATTGGCCGGGACAGTTGCCCAGATGCATGCCGAAGCCCTGGCAGGCGTGGCTATCTCCCAGGTATTTGCTCCGGGAGCCAGGGTGCTCTATGGTGCGGTGCCTACCACTATGGATCTGCGCACAATGGAGTTAGCCATGGGTTCAGCAGAAGTGGGTATGATGGGCGCTTGCGCAGTCCAGTTGGCGAAGCTCTATAACTTGCCCGTTCGCGCTACTGCCGGAGTCACCGAGGCAAAAAGGCCTGACATCCAGGCAGGTGTTGAGAAGAGCCTTTCCAGTCTGATGGTAGCTCTATCCGGTGCGGACTGTATTCTCCTGGCAGCCGGCATACTCGATTCGGGTAATTCCATATCTTATGAACAGTACGTAATAGATAATGAAGTTATAGGGATGATATACAGAATACTCTCTGGCATTCAGGTGAGCAAAGATACCATGGGCTTTGATGTGATAGAACAAGTCGGTCCCGGAGGAAATTATGTTTTGGAAGAACACACCGTGCAACATATGATGGACGAATTTTTTTACCCTGACCTGACTGTACGATGTAATTTCGATGTCTGGGAGGAGAGAGGACGGCCAAATATGTTGAGTCATGCTAATACCCTGGTTCAGAATAACCTGATGGAATGCGAAGCATGCAGAGAAGGTCTGCTGGATCTGGACCTGATTCTGAAGATAAAGAAGACTTTTCCCGGTATTCAAAACATCTGAAATGACTGGATCGAACAAAGCTGTAACAGTGACACGTATTATTGCTTGCGCTGTCTTCAAACAAGCCCTCAATTATCTCAGGCTGAAGGAGAGGTATCCAAAACTGCTTGTTACCTACTATCCAGCCAGACTGCACTTACAACCTTTTAAGCTGAGAAAGCGCCTCCAGCGGGATATCACTAAAGCCGGGGAAACAGGCGAAAGGATAATATGCCTTTACGGGGAGTGTTTTGCTGATATAAATGACTTTTGCACAGTCCAGGGGATTATCAAGGTACCCGGGCTCAACTGCTATGAAATGTTTCTTGGCAGGGAGCGTTTTAAACAGCTCGTTGATGAGATTACCGGAACCTATTTTCTTGAAGAAAGCCTGATTGTCAACTTCGAGGATTACTGTATGAAGCCTCTGGAGCTTGGGGACGAGGAAATCCGAAGGCAATGTTTTGAGCACTACAAAAGGCTGCTCTATATACGACAGCCCTCAGACCCAGAACTCATATCCAATGTCAGCGAAATAGCCCGGTTCTTAAAATTATCTCTAGCGATTGAAGATGCGGACTATACCCATTTAGAAAAGGAAATTACCAGGTTTCTTTAACGCATACTTTTAGCAGTAAAGATGAGTAGACTCCTGAATCAAAAGACCAGAAAAACAAAAGGCAAAGTAAGGACCTCAACACCCAGGGAACGTAAGCATAGCCGCCTCTGGCTGCATGTGTTCCCCAAGGATATTTGGGTGCCGGTCAAGCAGGGGGAAACCATCTGGGGGGCTCTACAAGAGACAGATTTGAAATTAGATAGCGACTGCGGCGGGCTGGGAAAATGCGGTAAATGCAAAATCAAGGTGCTATCGGTAGTGGATCCCCCAACCGAAGCAGAACAGGAATTGCTTGATGAAGAGGAGCTGGAAGAAGGTTTCCGACTTGCCTGTCGTACCCCAATGCACCGGGATTTGGCTATCTCCATAGGCGAGGTGCCTACCAAGCTGGATTACATCAAGATTTTAACCACTAGCCATACACTCCGTACCAGGTATATGCCTACTTCACAGCTCGAACCACTTGTGGAAGGAAGACCGGTTACATTGCCTCTTGGCGCTCAGGATGATGGGCTTTCCGATTTAGACTGGATAAAGCAAGGACTGGGTCCTGAGTACAGCGATATGGAAGCTTCACTGCACTGTCTACACCGGCTGCCCGAAACATTGAGGGAAACCAAATTTGAGGGAGTGGCAGTACTTCATGAACATTATCTGATGGCATGGCAGGACCGGGATAAAGTTGAACACAGGTATGGACTGGTCTTCGACCTCGGTACCAGCACTCTCGTAGGTAAACTGATCAACTTGTTAGATGGCAGTGAAGTTGCAGTTTCCTCCCGCCTCAACAGTCAGAGCTGGCATGGCTCGGATGTTATCAGTCGTATTCACTATGTCAAAGAGCGCCCCGGTGGGCTGGAAAACTTGCACGATATTATGATGACGGACCTCAATAATATTACCAAACATCTATTGGAGACCGCCGGACTGGAGTCAGACGACATCTTTATCGCCGTAGCTGCCGGGAACACTACCATGCAGCACTTTCTCCTGAACTTTTCTCCCAGCGGTATAGCCGAAGCGCCTTTCTCTCCCGTAGTGACCGACGGGATGATCGTTAATGCGGCGGATGTTGGCCTCGAACTTAATCCGGCAGCTTTACTTTATACCATGCCCATGAAATCAGGCTATATCGGAGGGGACTTAACAAGTTTCATACTGTATTCCGGTGTTGTCGAACAGAAGAATAAAATTATACTGGGACTGGACCTGGGTACCAACGGAGAGATATTTTTAGGTAATGGCAAGAGACTACTGACATGCTCGGCCGCCGCCGGTCCATCCTTTGAGGGAGCAAGAATATCCTCCGGTATGATAGCAAAAAAAGGAGCGATCGAGGGAGTTAGACTCGAAAGGGGACGTTTAAAGTATCGTACAATCGGGAATATCAGACCCAGGGGTATCTGCGGGAGTGGACTGGTTGATTTAGTAGCTGTGCTATTACATTGCGGTGTTATCGACCATGAAGGCTTGATTCGACCATCCACGGAAGTAAAATATAAAGATATTGATTCGAGAGTAATACCTCAGACGAATGGTTATGACTTTCTCGTTACCTCTGGAGAAGAAAGCTTTCAAAGCCGCCCGATATATCTCACTCAAAAAGATGTACGTGAGCTTCAGTTAACCAAGGGTGCTATCGCAGCCGGAATAAAAACATTAATGGATGAACTGGGCGTCGGAGTAGAGGATATCAGTCAGGTATATCTGGCAGGGGCTCTTGGTAACTACGTCGACCGTATCAGTACCTTGCGTATCGGTCTTCTGCCAAAGGTCAATGTTGAGCTTATCAGATCGTTGGGTAATGCCGCCAGCATAGGAGCTGCTATGGTAATTTTATCTAAAAAGCACTGGCAAATGGCGGAGGATGTGGTCAACTTCATTGAGCATATTGAGCTGTCCTTCCGACCTGACTTCAACGAGTATTTCGTTGAGCAACTCAACTTCCCTGAAGAAAATATTTGGTAAGGAGTTGTAACAGGATAGACAGACTATGAAATTGCTGCTACTGTAGAGTAAGAGCCTAACAAAGTTACTTGGTCACCCGCTTTAAAACAAACTCAGAATGCCATAAGGGTATTGAAAAGTCGGGACTATGAACATAGACAACTATAAAACGGAACCGCATTACGATGAATTATTCCAGCGTGATAGTCAACATCGTAAAAGGGCAATAACCCTTATTGATCGAATTAGCTCACTTCCTGGTGGGGAACTGATGCGGCGACAACAGGCAGCGGAAGCTGCTCTTTTGCAGATGGGTAGCAGCAATCCTGCAATACTTTTTCTCTAATCACCATCCCTTATACCGGTTTGTTATAGGGAGTCGCCGGTCACGGCCAAAAGCCCTGGGAGTTATCTTTATCCCCGGAGGGGCCTGGCGGCGTTTATACTCGCTTCTATCTACCAATCGGGCTATCCGTTTAACTATATCCTCCGGATACCCCATGGAGGTAATTTGTTCAATGCTTTTATCTTCCTCGACATATGCAGTTAGAATGGGATCTAACAGGTCGTATGGCGGTAGGGAATCAGTATCTCGCTGGTCAGGTCTTAATTCAGCCGATGGTTCCTTAGTTATAACAGTGGCCGGTATAATTTCATGGTCGTCCAGTGAATTTCTATATTCAGCTAGTTTATAAACGATAGTTTTGGGAACGTCTTTAATCACCGCAAATCCGCCTGCCATATCTCCGTACAATGTAGAATAGCCTGTGGCCATTTCGCTCTTATTGCCAGTGGTCAGGACAAGCCAGCCAAACTTATTTGACAGGGCCATAAGGATATTACCCCTGATGCGTGCCTGTATATTTTCCTCTGTTAGACCAGACTCGGCATCACCGAATGGATCGGTCAGGGCATCAAGATATGATTGAAAGATAGTGTCAAAAGGCACAGTGATGAGTTTGATACCCAGATTTTTAGCCAGAAGCTCGGCATCGGATAGACTTCCGGGTGAAGAATATCTTGAAGGCATGGCTACTCCAACGACATTGGCTGGCCCTAGTGCATCTACAGCAATGGTAGCTACAATACTGGAATCGATCCCTCCGGAAAGACCAATTACTACTTTTTCAAAGCCGTTCTTGATAATATAATCATGAGTCCCAAGTACCAGTGCATCATATATCTCACCTGGCAGACCAAGGACTTCGAATTGACGGGTAGGCAATGATGGCTTCTCAGATGTAGTAGAGGGCATTTCAGAAATAACTGACTTTGTAATATGCCAGTTTTCTCCTTCCAGCAGGAGTGTCCCGTTTCTATTCCTTGCATGATAAAGGCGAGTCCGAAACACTGCTTCTATATCAAGGTCAGCTACTATCAGGTCTTCTTCAAACTGTTTACCTCTGGCTACGAGAATCCCCTTTTCATCCAGGATCATGCTGTTTCCGTCAAATACTAGCTCATCCTGCCCACCGATGAGATTAACAAAGGCCACGATAGCCACGCTGTCAGAGGCACGGGTTCCCAGCATTCTTTCTCTAAGATTCAGCTTACCAGCATGGTATGGTGAACAACTCAGATTTATAATTACCTCGGCACCAGAGTAGGCCTGCACAGTAGTTGGTCCAGCCTCATACCAGATATCTTCGCAAATATTTATACCTACACCGACTCCATCAATAATATAAACAGGACATTCCTTGCCGGCCTGAAAATAACGGTTCTCATCGAACACTCCATAGTTAGGCAGGTATATCTTGTGATAGACACCGGCAAGCTTTCCATCATGTATTATCGCGGCGGAGTTATAAATATCCTCCTGGGAGTCGACAAAACCAACGATAACAGTGAGATTAGAAGATTGCTCGACAACCTGATTAAGAGATTGCAGATTTTCCTCAATGAACTGCGGCTTGAATAAAAGGTCTTCTGGTGGGTAGCCGCAGATAGTAAGCTCAGGGAAAGCGATGATGTCAACGCCCAGTGACCTGACCTCTGCAATGGCTTTTAGAATCTTCTGCACATTACCTGTTAAATCACCGACAGTGGTATTAATCTGGGCTAAGCCAATTCGAAGCTTGCGCATATATCAGCACCTCAATTCAGTAATAATTCGATTAATCAGAGAATTGGTAAGTATTTCTGAAGTTCATATTCGGTTACTTGAGTGCGGTACTGGTCCCATTCGATAATTTTATTCTGGATGAAAGCATTAAAAACATGATCCCCAAGGGCTTTTCTTACCAGCTCGCTTCTCTCTGTTATATGAATGGCTTCAGAAAGATTCGCCGGAAGGGTCCTTATGCCCCTTTTCTCTTTCTCCGCATTCGACATCTGGTACACATTTTCTTCCACCGGTTCGGGTAGCTCATATTCTTTCTCAATCCCCTCCAGACCAGCAGCCAGCATCACGCTGAAAGCAAGATACGGATTGCAGGCCGGATCAGGAGAACGGAACTCGATTCTTGTTGCATTTTCTCGCCCTGGCTTATACTCGGGAACACGGATAAGGTCAGAGCGATTACGGCGTGCCCAGGTAATGTAGACAGGGGCTTCATAGCCGGGAACCAGGCGCTTATATGAATTGACCCATTGGTTTGTGACACAGGTAATTTCTCGTGCATGTTTGAGTAAACCGGCAATGAAGTATTTTGCTACCTTGGACAGATGGTATTTGTCCTTGCTATCATAAAAGGCGTTCGTGCTGCCCGTGAATAATGATTGATGTACGTGCATTCCACTGCCGTTCATACCGTAAACCGGCTTGGGCATAAAAGTAGCATAGAACCCGTTTGCTAAGGCTATCTGTTTAATAATCAGCCTGTATGTCATTACCTGATCGGCCATAGTCAGCGCATTGGTATACCTCATGTCTATTTCATGCTGGCTTTTAGCAACCTCGTGGTGAGAATATTCAACCCCAATACCCATCTTCTCAAGGGTAATCACTGTCTCTCTTCTCAGGTCACTGGCTGAATCAAGGGGAGTCATATCAAAATACCCTCCTTCATCCAGGACCTGAGTACTCTTTGAATCCCGGAAGTAAAAAAATTCCAGTTCTGGCCCGACATAATACGTGTAGCCCTTGTCAGCAGCACGCTTCAGGTTTTGTTTAAGAATATACCTGGGATCGCCGTCAAAAGATTCACCACCGGGTTTAAGAATGTCACAAAACATCCTGGCGGCGGGTGGTGCTTTAGGACCCCATGGGATTAGCTGGAACGTATCAGGATCAGGCAAGGCTACCATATCGCTCTCATCGATACGGGCATAGCCTTCAATCGATGATCCGTCGAAACCCATTCCTTCGTTAAATGCTTCCTCAAGCTCCTCTACAGTAATCGTGAAGCTCTTTAGCATGCCCAGTATATCCGTAAACCACAACCTGATGAATTTCACATTTTGCTCTTTAACTATTTTAAGAACATAGTCGATTGCGTCCGCTCGATTTTTCGTTGCCATAATTGCTCCCTTGTAGTAGATGTTTCAAAAATATTCTTATATTCAAATTAAACATTAAATAAGAAACAAAATCAACGTAACGTGTTTTTGTCATGTAGTTAGCCCATTTATATGGTAATCATGAGTCCATAAAGACTTCTTATCAAGCAGATTTTAGACCTGATTTCCTTACCATAGATTAAAATAAACATATTCATCTTCCTTACTGGAACTACTATCGATAGTATTATCGATAGTTATGGGGAGCAACTCAACATCTCTCATATATCATCCCTCGCTAATCCGCAGGTCTCTATCAACAGAGTATTTTGTGAGGACTTCTGTGGGTGCAGTATATGTTTTGCTAAACTTACCGGTTAAATGATCACCAGGAGGTGAGAGTCAGCAAAGCGCTATAGCCTATCTTACTATTTGTATTATTTTACAGTTACATTACGCTATCGGAGGGATTTCTTGGGAGGCTCCACATTTTTAATCGGGCTGCTAGTAAAAATTTGTAAGTGAGCCAGCGGTGTCTTTGTCCTTACACAAAGAAAATTAGTCTGAGTACCAAACAGCAGATGTTTTATAATGCACAGGAATAACCAGTAAATCTGTATGTTTCACGCTTAATCTTGCTCGATTAATAGTATCGATAGTAGCTCAACTAACAAAAGAGCATCTATTTATATACTATCATTAATGGCAATGGTATCCTCAGACTGACTGCATCTTCTACAGGGCAGTCCAGTACGCAGGCATTACAGTGCCAGCATTCTTCCGGATGGCTTATTACCGGAATTTCAGTTTCCTTTGAACCGAAGAATACATCCATAGGGCAAATGTCGACACATGTACCACAACAAATACACTTTTTATCATCTATTACTGGTGGCATATCATATTCTCCTTTAGCGCCTGACTTCTCTCCACTCGGTGACCGGCTTGTCATTCACTTTTTTAATGAAGAGTAACTTTCCTGACAGTAGAGGATTGGTGAACGGATAATCCGGGCGTATGTGTCTGCCTCTTGTCTCCTTCCTTTCCAATGCGGTATAGAATATCACTTCTCCTATATCGAGTAAATCCAGTACCTCAAGACAATGCATTATATCGTGCTGGTCTGCTGCTATCAACGTAGTAAGTACTTTCTCTCTCAGTCTTCTCAGATAGCTGAGGCCGGCTTGTAACAGGGTTTCAGACCTTACCGATCCGGCGTAGTCATACATTATATGCTGGAGGGCAATATTTGCCTCTTTCCAGCTAGCTCCCGATGTTCGGCTCCGGATTTTACTCAGCAAGGCTGTCTTTTGGTCGACCTTTGCTTTGACCACTTCTACGGACTGCCCGTTATTTCCTTTTGAATAGCTTGCGGCATTCTCTCCGGCAATCCAACCGAATATTGCCGCACCGGATATCCCACCATGTATCTCATCGCCGGCTGCGTACAGTCCTTTGAGGGAGGTCTCACCTTTCTCGTTGAAATATACACCTCCTGCAGGGACCATATTATAGGTGGTAAATTCGATGGGATTTTTTCTGGGGTTTATGCTCTCTTCTGTTAAATAATTTATAAGTGCAGAGTTTCCTTCATGCCCCATCCAGTACATCATATAGTTGAAGTCATCATCTGCGATGCCACCACAGTCCATGTAGACGGGTCCTCTGCCTGATTTAGCATAGTCCTCGAACATAGTAGTATAGATATCTGCTGCTATATCACCATATCGCTTTTCAGGCTTGGTAACAAAGGGGCCTACCGGTTTACCCTGCGGATCTCTAAGAACGCCTATCCATGTTGCCTTTCCGCATCTGGCAAGGTATTTAGGTCCGGCATGGCGGTAAGGTATTTCCATGTCAGCAAGCTCAGCCCCTGCTCTATATGCCATAGCCCGCCCGGCACCTGTATTGCAGGGTGGGTCAGATAAGTTGAACATCCAGCCTGGGGTAGGGCTTGGATACAGCCTGGAAGATGTACCTGTTGCCAGGATTACACTCTTGGCTTGAAACACAATAACTTTATCCTCTCTGGTATCAATACCAATAGCTCCAACGATGTCACTACCGTTGAGCAGCAGGTCGAAGACCATTACCCTGTTCATTATCTCCGTCCCTCTATTACGGGCTTCCCTGGTGAGGACGGGCTTCTGCTCTTGTCCGGCATACTTCAGGAATATCAGTGGACGTCCGGGGAAACCATGCCCGGCAAATTCATATTCCCCTTGATGCCTCATCGGAATACCCCAACTGTCCCATAGTCCTACAATATGCGAGGATTGCTCCATCCAGGTACGGACAAAAGTCCTGCTCCTCATTGAAGCTAAAGGTGAGCGCCGGGCTTCCTGGATGATAGGTGCAATATCCGGGCCGTGGATTTCCGGCAGATAACACATGAAATGGTCATTGCCAGTAGCCCCAGAACCGCTGCGTAACGTGTTTGCTTTTTCAGCGACAGTAATCTTTGCTCCGAGTTCACTAGCTCGTATTGCAGCCATGAGGCCGGCTATACCTCCACCGATACATAGAACATCCGTCTCCACAATTTCTTGCCTCATAGTGAACCTCCTGTCACTGATTCTCAAGGCTTCCTGAGATGATTCAGGCTTTTTACTATTAAATGAATATAAAGATTTTTTGCTTGTTCAAGAAGCTATTGCAGGAAGTATAAGCGAAATACTTGTTTTTTTCAATGTCACAATTAATCTGGAGGCTTCGAAACCGTAACTGTGTCATATAACTACACAGTCTGAAGGAGCTACTCCGAGATTGGCACTTACTTGACAGGTTAATCAAGAAACGTGTACTATTCGGAGATGTTGTTAGAGGGAAATATATCGAACTGCAACAGTAAATAAGCTGCTTCACCGATTGTTATGCGGAGTTCTTACTACTCTAACCACAAATAAATGACAAAATATCCGATTAAATAGCTTCGCTTTCCTGTTTTCTTCTAAGGAGGTATATTTTTATGATCAGGGAAATTGATTCGCAATTGTGTATTGGGTGTGGAGCTTGCGAAGTGCTCTGTCCGGCAGACGTGATTAGAATATCTCTGGGAACGGGGAAGGCAGTGATAGCTTATGCCAAGGATTGCTGGACCTGCTTTACCTGTGAGCTTGAATGCCCGGTAGATGCGATAGATGTAGACCCGATTAAGAAGCAACAGCCGAACATATGGCAGAAGGAGAGACCAAGAAAGGAGGTCAGCCATGGTGCAACTGGAAAGCCTGGGCGAAGTTATTGAAACTGATGTACTGGTCATTGGTGGTGGTGTTGCCGGTTTATGGTGTGCGTTGACTGCAAAGGACAGGGCTCCTCGGGTAACTGTAGTAGACAAGGGTTTTGTAGGCAGATCCGGGCATAGCCCTTATGCTCTTGCCGGTTCAATGACCCTGCTGCCTGGGGACAACCTTGACGCTTCTGTAAAGGACCTGCTGATAGCTTTTGACTGGTTAATGGAGCAGGATGTCGCCGAATATATTCTGGCCAACTCCTGGCAGCGGATAAAAGACATGGAGAGTATGGGCGTAGAGTGGTTTCGCCACGGCGAGGACTACGTTACTTTCCCAGCCAGGGGTACCAGGATCTTAAAATCAGTGTTACCGACGCAAGACGGAGGACCGACTATGCTTAAAATAAAGAAGGCGGCCCTTCATAAAAACGTGGAAATAATCAACCGGGTCTATATATCAGACCTGCTCGTGGATGATGGGAAGGTGGTGGGAGCGGTAGGTACGGATACACGCAGCGATACGTTCAAGATATTTAAAGCCAAGGCAACGGTTATTGCCACAAATACTGCAGGCTTCAAAGGTCACTACTTTGCAGCCATGATGGTAGGAGATGGTCCCAGACTTGCATATCAGAGCGGAGCCGAGATAACAAATGCTGAGTTTGATGTAATCAACACAGGTTCACCATATTTCTATTTTGAACCGACCTCGGGAGCCATGTCTTCAGGGGCGAAGCTTCGTAATGTCCTGAATGAAGCTTTTATGGAAAAGTACCAGCCCGAATTAAAGGATAGGGCTAATCTGGCATGGATTGCAAGGGCAACAGCGACTGAAGTAAAGGAGGGTAAAGGTCCGCTCCACCTTGATTTTACCAGCATGCAACTCCCCTTGGGTGTATTAATTCGCTCTCACGGATTTAGCTGGCGGCCGCTGATGCGCTTCAAATTGGAAAGGAAAGGTATCAAGTTTGAAAAACCGGAGTGGATGGCCTGCCATTTCTATAACCTAGCCAGTCTTAAGACAAGCTTTAATGGTGCTGCCAATCTGCCCGGCCTGTTTGCCGCAGGAAAGGCCAGGAGCTGTGGCGTTGGAATATTGTCTGGTTGGTCATACTGTTCTGCTATAGGCACCGGATTTCAGGTTGGTAAGGAGGCCAGCGAATACGCCATGTCATGCCCAAAGTCAAAAATAGATACATCAATGGTAGCATCATATAAGAGCCAGCTTTATGAGCCACTAAACAGGAAAGGCGGTACTACTGCTGATGCAGTGGTCAAGCTGGTACAGCAGACAGTATTTCCTTATGATGTCCTGATTTTAAAGAGTGAGGATAGTTTGAAGAAGGCCCTAGGAAAGATTGAAAAACTGCAAAAAACACAGGTACCTGCAATGGCTGCCGGGGATATTCATGATGTTATTAAGGTGAAGGAAGCCGAGAGTGTTGTCCTGAATGCTGAGATGATGTTGAGGGCCTCTCTGATGAGGAAGGAATCACGGTTCTCCCATTTCAGAGAAGACTATCCTCAAAGAGATGATGTAAACTGGCTCAAATGGGTGGTGATTACACAAGATCCCGGAGGACGAATGGCTCTTCAGGCAGAGTCTATGCCGATGGATAGATATAAATATAGTCCTTCTGAAGATTAGGTAGCAGCTTGTTCAAGCGAGGTCAAAGTAGCGGTTATAGATAGTAATGTGTTGGGAGGTAAACTTGTGCAGGTGGGCATTGGACGATCTAGGTATAATTCGTTATCATTGAAGCATATCCAAAGGCATGGAGGTGATAATATGTAAGACGGTCAAATGAGGTTTTTAAAAACCTCGAGTCAAGTTAAGTTGGAACTATAACATGTAGGAGGAACAAGATGAAAAGAGGTCAGTGTTTAATTTTAATAGTGTCACTTATGGTAATACTGGCTGTGGTAGTGGCTTGTGGGCCAGCACCTACGCCAGCTCCACCAGCCCCAACCCCGGCACCATCACCTGCGCCCAAGCCGGGACCACACCCTAGAGTTGATATTCAGATATACACTACCCCACAGGGGTCGACGAACTATGTGCTGGCCTGGGGTTTTTGCGACCTGGCAGAGAAGACTAGTGAATGGCTTAGAGGTACCGTGGAGGTTGCTCCGGGTGATGCTATGTTTAAGCTGGTAAACAAGGAACCGGAAAGGAAAAAGACCTATGTTGGTATGAATATACCAGCCAATGAGTGGACGGCTGTTAATGAGTTAGGCATCAAGGATATGACGCAGAGACCGCTGACCAAGGTGAATGACACTCATGCTGTACTTGCGACCTTAAACCCGAATATCAAAACACCTCAAGACCTGAAAGGCAAGAGAATAGCACTGGCTGGAAGGCCTGGGAGCGGACTCTACGAGCAAGTGAGAGTATTGCTTCAGGCCCTGGGAGTTTGGGATGAAAAACTGATTGAGCCAGGCACGTTCGATTCAGCAAAGACTGCCCTGCTTGATGGAACTGTAGACGTGGCTGAACTTGCTGGCTCAGGACAGGGTAAAATTTGGGCTTTAACTCCAGCAGGTACTGAAGCAGTTGCCTCTGGACGGGACATTTACATTATCAGCTTCGCTGAAGAGACCTTTGCTAAGGCGCGGGCGTCAACTGGCTACCCAATAACATTGTCCCGTATCCCACCAGAGCTATATGGGCCTAAGCAGAGTAAGACCGTCATTGGCATTGGGTTCCCCAACAGCTATCTCGCCGTTGCCGAAATGGATGACGACGTAGCCTATGAGATAGTTCGCATAATGTGGGATAATATTGACAAATTTAAAGAGTACCACAAATCAGGGGCGATGCTGGGTAGAGAATTTATGCCTACTTCTCCTTATCCAGAGTCACGGTTCCACCCGGGTGCAGTAAAGTTCTTTAAGGAGAAGGGAGTAACAAAAATAGGCACTGGGTCGTAGCTGAATAACTGGGCGCCACCGATGGTGTTATTGGCGGCGCCCGTCCTCAAGCTATTTTCCATTAGAAAACTGAGTCATTATGTCAGATAATATACGGCGGCGGGTCCTGGATTTATCTATACTAGTGATAGGCTGCTCTATGGTAGCCTATCACATCGTTTCGACCCAAAAGTTTCTGGTCGGACCATCAGAACACCAGAATATCCATCTTGGCTTCTCGCTGATACTGCTGTTCCTGACCTGGCTAAGGCTCGCTGCGGGGAAAAAGCGAGTCATCGAGGTGGTATTGCTCCTGGCATCCCTAGCTGGTGTATGCTATGTTGGCATTCTCGATGAAGAACTTGAGCGAAGGGTGCTGTTCAACACTACTCCAGACCTGATTATAGGCGGTATATTGATAACAGTAGTTGTTATAGCTTGCTGGCGCTCTTTTGGTGCGGCACTGCCTATAGTGGCCATTATCTGTGTCTTCTATATGGCCTTTGGATTCTACCTTCCGGGCCCTCTTCATGGCCCGAAGTATGCACTTTACCGGGTGATTGCCAGCCTTTCAGTTGGCCTAACTGGAGGCATCTACGGAATGGTGCTGTCGGTATCGGCCAACTATATTTTTCTATTCATGGTCTTCGGTGCGCTGTTGCAGGCGACGGGAGGCACCCGTTTCTTTTTTGAGATCGGCAAGCTATTTTCCAGGAAGCTGAGGGGTGGTGCCGCCATGTCGGCAGTGATCGGTAGTGCTGTAGTGGGGACAATCACCGGCAGTGCAGCGGCCAACGTAGCCATCACCGGTGCCTTTACTATACCATTGATGAAGAAGGCTGGTTATACGCCAGCCTATGCCGGTGCCACCGAGGCAGCGGCTTCTACCGGAGGGCAAATCATGCCACCGGTTATGGGTGCTGCCGCCTTTGGGCTGGTGGCCTTTACTGGTGTATCTTATGTCGAGGTTATGGCAGCAGCCTTTATTCCCGCGGTCTTATATTTTTTCTCACTGGGGCTGCATACGCAGCTTGCCGCTATGCGGCTCAATGTTACCAACGTACTGGCAAACGAGCCAATTGATAGAAAACAGATTGCTCTGGGCGCACCTCTTTTCTTTATCCCGATTGCCATACTCATGTATTTATTGGTCGCCCGATACAGCCCGATGTACGCTGCCTGCTGGTCTATAGTGGCCATGGTTATCGTGGCATTTGTTAGAAGGGAGACCCGTCCCTCATTTGGCAAATTGGTCAACGGCTTCGCCGAGGGAGCCAAGCTGGGGGCAATGATCTGCGTGGCTTCCGCCACGATCGGGCTGATAATAACTTCCCTTCAGGAAACAGGCCTGGTAACCAGGCTTCCTACATTAGTAGAGAGGTGGAGTGGTGGAAACTTTCTGCCCGCTTTGATGATAACATTCTTCATATCGCTTTTTTTAGGATGCGGCATGCCAACACTGGCGGTGTATGTTACGGTGGCAATGGTAGGTGCGCCGGTGTTGATCAAGATGGGGCTGCCCATGTTGCAGGCACACCTCTTCGTTTTATTCAGCGGCGTATTCTCATATCTCACCCCACCGGTGGCAGTGGGTGCCCTGGTTGCCTCGCAGATGGCGGGTGAGACCTATATGAAAACGGCATTGACCGGCCTGCGGATAGCAGGTATAGCCTATTTGCTACCTTTCTTAATAGCGCTGGTCCCGGCGATAACCCTGCAACAGCCTGATATATTCGAAGCAGTAGTGACGGTGATTGCTGCTTTCGCAGCTATGATTTCCTTCGGCATGGTAGTAGAGTCATTCTGGCTGAAAAGAATCAGCCGGGCCGCAATGGTTCTCCCATTGATATCTTTCTTGTCACTTGTGACATTTTTACTCATAAAGGGATGGTTTGCCTGGTCTGGAGTCTTATTTCTCGTTGGAATAGCTATCATACTCCTGATTACCGCATATCAGTGGTGGACATTAAAAACGTCCAGGTTGCATGGGGTTGATGATCTGTATGATCAAAAATAAATCAATATGAGCCTGTGCCGCTAAGCAATCGTGGAAAAATTATTAAGAGCGTAGTGAAACAAATAGCAACTGTAGGAGATTGCTAGGAGATTGCAATGATAAATCAGAAAAAAGGCGTAGAAATAAAGAAGGGACTATGTAGATGGTGTAAAGCGGAATGCCGTGTACTGGTTCATGTTCAGGATGGGCGTCTTATTGATGTGAAGGAGGACCCGGAATTTTCGGGGAAAGTCTGGCCTCCGACAAAGGGATGCGTCAGATTCCGTGCGGCTAAAGAGTTTTTTTACCACCCCGACCGGGTGAACTTTCCACTCAAAAGAGTTGGGGAGAGAGGCCAGGGCAAGTGGCAACAAATATCCTGGGATCAGGCGCTGGATGAAATCGCTGAACAGCTTGGTAAAATTCGGGACACGTATGGAGGGGAAGCTATTGCACTCAACATGGGTACGGGAAGGACAGAGGTTCCCGCTATCCACAGATTTTGCCGTTGTATTGGAACACCTAATATGGTGATGGAAAGCCAGATCTGCTTTGGCCCACGCTCGACTATAGCTGATGCCCTGGCAGGGTGGTTTCCTCATTACTCGGTGAAACCAACAACCAGATGTATCGTATGTCTGGGAATAGAACCATTGGTGGTTCGCCCCCATACAGCCAGTCTCATTCTCGAAGCCAGAAAAAATGGAGCCAAGTATATAGTCATTGACCCCAGGCGTACTCGCTCGGCCGCTGAAGCTGATATATGGCTGCAACTCAGGCCTGGCACAGATTGTGCTCTTCTCATGGGGATGATTAATGTTATCATCGCTGAAGAGCTTTACGATAAGGAATTTGTGACGAACTGGTGCTACGGCTTTAAGCAGTTAACAGAGCGAGCACAGGAATATCCCCCGGAGAAAGTTGAGACGATAACAAACATTCCCGCCGACAAGATCAGGGAGACAGCCAGGATGTATGCTCAAAACCGGCCCGGCGTTATGTTGGAGGGTATGGGAATAGAGCACCTCAATAACAGTGCTGAGGTCCTTCATGCCAGATGGATACTGGCGGGGCTCACAGCCAATATTGATATTGAAGGTGGAGAGGAACAATGTGGGCACCACCCTGTTATTCTCGATGTTCCGCTGGTGGTCCCTCCTCCACCAAGGTATTCACCTGAACAGAATCAGAAGCAGATGGGGGTGGACAGGTTTAAGTTGTTTGGCTGGCAGTGCATCGACATGATTCAAGAAGCTACAAAAAGAAGGTGGGGTACACCGGCCACGGTTCAAAGCTTCGGGCAGGCGTCCATCATATTGCGGTCAATGATTACCGGTGAACCATATCGGACCAGAGCTATGATAAGCGTCGGAGCAAATCCAATGGTTACCCATGCCAATACGAAACTGGTCTATAAGGCATTGAAGAGCCTGGAACTCTATGTGGATTTGGAGTTCTTTATGACGCCATCAGCCCAACTCGCTGATTACGTGCTTCCAATGGCTACGTGGCTGGAGAGGCCGGAGCTTCGCGATTTTACCGGACACGCACCACGTATGCACGCCGGGGAGGTATGCGTACCGCCAATCGTTCCCGGGCAATATGAGCATAAGGGAGACTACGAAGTATTACGTGAGCTAGCTGTCAGACTGGGGTATGAGAAGCAATGGCCGTGGAAGACCTTAGAGGAATTTTTCGATGCCAGGCTTAAGCCAACTGGCTACACCCACAAGGAGTACGTGGAAAAAGTTAGATGCGAATATAAACCTGTAAAAAATAAGGCGTACCAGGAGGCCGGATTTGGTACGCCGACTGGCAAGATAGAGTTCTATTCTACCATATTTGAAAAACTTGGCTATGATCCTCTACCCAGGTTTAGAGAGCCTGCTGAAACGCCAGTCAGTGATCCCGAGCTGGCTAAAGAGTATCCCCTGCAACTCATTACTGGTGGCAGAAGTCGTGAATACTATCACTCAGAGTGGCGTCAGGTTGATTCAATACGCAGGACACACCCGTATCCTTTTGTCCAGATTCACCCGGAGACAGCCAGTAAATTGGGTATTGCAGAAGGCGAGTGGGTCTGGATCGAGACGAAAAGGGGACAGGTAAGGATGAAGGCCACACTGTTCGACGGCATTGATCCTGGCGTTGTTCATGCTGAACATGGCTGGTGGCTTCCGGAGTTACCTGGAGAGGAACCCTGGCTGCATGGAGTGTGGGAAGTCAATATCAACGTATGTATGAACGAAGACCCTGATGTCTGCAACCCGATCAGTGGCGCCTGGCCACTTAAGACTGCTCTGTGTCGAGTATATAAAGTCAAACAGTATTAGAAATTACTGTATTTACAAGTATAGATTATTGGGGATAACAGTTTCTTCTCCTAGAGTCTTCTTTATCTCCACTCGGTAACTGGTTTTCCGTTTACTTTTTTCACGGTAAGCAATTTACCGGATAACAGCGGGTTAGTAAAAGGATAATCGGGACGGACATGTCTACCCCTCGTCTCTTTCCTTTCTCTGGCCGTAACGAATATGAGTTCGCCTACTTCGAGCAAGTCAAGTGTCTCGAGACAATGCATCAGTTCGTGCTGGTTTTGTGCCTTGATAGTAGCATATGCTTTGTCTCGCAGTCTCCTTATATACTGTTGACCTGCCTCTAGCATGGTTTCAGACCGAATAGACCCGGCGTAGTCGTACATTATCTGCTGGAGAGCGGTGTTAACTTCCTGCCAGTCAGCCCCTATCGCTCGGTTTCTAATCTTATGGAACAGGTTGACCTTTTCTTCAACGTTTGTCTGCATACTTTCCAGGGACAGAGTATCCGTTTTTTTTACATGCTTGGCAGCGTTCTCCCCAGCTATCCATCCAAATATCGCTGCACAGGAGATTGTGCCAGAACTTTCATCGCCCGCTGCATATAGCCCTTTTAGTGAGGTCTCACCTTTCTTATTGTATTGTACTCCTCCAGCAACGAGCATCTCATACCCCGTGAATTCAATGGGATTTTTTCTGGGGTCCACGTTTTCTTCTTTCAGATAGTTTAGTAGCGTTGTATTTCCCTCATTCTTCATCCAGTGCATCATGTAGTCGAAGTCATCGTCTGATATACCTCCGCAATCCATATAAACAGGTCCTTTGCCTGACTTTGCATAGTCTTCGAATAAAGTAGTATATATATCTCCTGCTATATCGCCGTATTTTTTATCAGGTTTGG
This sequence comes from uncultured Dehalococcoidales bacterium, assembly GCA_964596125.1. Taxonomy (GTDB): domain Bacteria; phylum Chloroflexota; class Dehalococcoidia; order GIF9; family UBA5629; genus CAZQRP01. Next base: position 147,248 of record CAZQRP010000005.1, read on the forward strand.
TGACAAAAGGGCCTACCGGCTTGCCGTGTGGGTCTCTGAAAACACCCACCCAGGTTCCCTTTCCACACCTGGAAAAGTATTTAGGACCTGCCCACCGTATGGTCATTTCCAGATTGGCTAGCTCAGCTCCTGCCCTATAAGCCATAGCCCTACCATCCCCGGTATTAGTGGGTGAATAAGCCATGTTAAAAGTCCAGGCCGGTGTTGGGCTGGGATATAATCTGGTGCACAGGCCCGTTCCTAAAATCACAGCTTTTGCATGAAACTCAATAATTCTATCTTCCCTGGTGTTGATGCCTACAGCCCCGATGACTCCATCATTAGTCAACAGGTCAAAGACCATTACCCTGTCCAATATCTGCACTCCACGCTTACGGGCTTCACCTGTCAGGATGGGTTTTTGCTTGCCACCTGAATACTTCAAGGCTATGAAAGGACGTCCGGGGAACGCGTGACCCGCAAATTCATAGTTCCCCTGGTACTTCATAGGAATGCCCCAACTGTCCCATAACTTTACGATGTCAAAAGACTTCTCCAGCCAGGTGCGGATAAAATCAACTTGCCTGCTAGGAACTATTTGTACACGGCGTATTTCATCGATAATCGGCTTGATGTCCTGACCATGTACCTCAGGTATGTAACATATAAAATGGTCATTGCCCATACCTCCGGAACCGCTGCGTACTGTGTTTGCCTTCTCAGCGATAGTAACTTTTGCTCCGAGTTCACTGGCTCGTATCGCAGCCATAAGACCGGCTATCCCTCCACCGACACATAGTACATCTGTCTCAACCTTCTCATGTCTCATCATGCCCTCCTTTTCTGTGGTATTGAAGTTCGGATTCCCATGCTATCCTGATTTTTACCACAAATTACTTGAGATAGTACTCTTACCAGATAATTACTTGCTGATTTATTAATCCTTTCGGCAGCTATCTACGATACTTCCAGCGCAATGGGGGTGTAAAGCGGCTTCTGTTTTCTGGTTCCTAGAGCGATAAACGCAGGAGCTTTCTGGCGTTACCCTCAAATATAAGCGCCTTTTCGGAATCCAGGATATTCATTTCCTCGATCGATCGTATTGTTTCTCTGGTATACCTGTTACCCATTTCGCTATCGTAAGGTAAGTCTGTTCCAAAAAGCATGTGATCTGCACCACAAAAGGCATAGCCACACATCAGTGCAGCGGTACTTCCATAAACGGCAGTATCATTATAAAACATACGAAAGTAATCGATTGGGGGCTTTGATAGCGGCCGCTTCCACTTCAATCCTAGGCCGTACGTGATATGTTCGTAATGACCTGTAATCCTGTCACTAAAATAAGGTACCATGCCACCGCAGTGGTGAGTTATAATTTTGAGGGCTGGGTAGTCCTCCATAATACCACTGAATACCAGGCGTGCCATTGCCAGCGCTGTCTCATATGGCCAGCCAAACATGGAGTTCAGCAGGTATTTAGACCTTTTCTCAGTAGTGTAGTCCGGTGTTTCCATCTCCCGTCGGGGGTGCAGCCAGATAGGTAGACTAAAACCAGATATCGCCTGGTAGATCGGCATAAACTCGGGACTGTCCAACGGTTTCCCGTTTATATTGGTATATATTTGCACGCCAACAAATCCCAGTTCATTCATCACTCTGTCAAGTTCCTTTACAGCAGCATCTATATTATTCATTGGCAAGCTTCCTACAGCCGCTACAAACTTATTCGGGTATTTGGCAATAAGTCCTGCTATCTCATCGTTACCTATTTTGGCTAGCTCAGCACTTTCCTTAGATCCGGCAATAGCCTCTACAGGTGGGCTGGCCAGGGTTAAGACATGGACCAGGTCCGGGTACCTGTCCATTATCTGAAATCTGGCGTTTACGTCGGTCAATGTCGGATTGCCCTCTATTAAATTCTGCTGTGGGAATCCCGACGGTGCTATTTTACCAAAAGCTTGTAAATACTTTGGCGGCATTATGTGACAGAAAATATCTATCTTCATCTCTTCTCCTTTTTCGGTCTAATCTTGTCATATTCCCAAACTGGCTGTATTCTTCGTGCGGGCCTTTTGCTAACCTCACCCTAGCTGTGAGTGAATTTTCCACGCATCAATGGAATGTTGACAGACTACCCATTCCCGCCGGTAATAATACCAACTTGGCTCGTTCAAATAGGGTGAATAAAAGACAACCTTGAATCGTCAGATTGGTAACCCTATTTTAATCCCAGAAGCTTGGCAGCATTGCCCCATAGTATGCTTTCTTTGGCCTCATCATCCAGGTCCAGCTTCTTAATATTTTCAATGAATTCTTTGATAGCCGGTCGGTTATTGGCAAAGTCGAAGGGATAATCGGTACCGAATAGGATCCTCTTGGGGCTGACACTGGTCAGAGCGCACTTCAGTGCGTTCATGCGGCCGTCGTAGCCTGCCGTATCCATGTAGATCTTATCGAAATAGTAGCCAAAGGATTTGCTTATGGTCGGGGTTGTATCCTTATTCCAGAAATCACGGCCCCAACGGTCCATATACTGTTCAATCCGGTCTCTGATAGCAGCGATACCTCCACCAAGATGGCTAAAAACGAGTTTGAGGTCGGGGAAATCCTCCAGGACACCACCGATACAGACCCGGGCGATGGCAGTAGCTACATCAAACTCTCTAGCCATTGTTTCATTGAGGTTATAGGGTGCATTAAGAGCATCGAAGCCTCTGGGTGAGGGAGATATGTGAATAAAAAGGGGGATATCAAGTTTTGAGACCTTTTCGTAGAAGGGCCACATCTTGGGGGAATCAAGAGCCACTCCTTTCCGCTGTGGGCTAATGACGGTCCCCTTTAGCCCCAGACCCTTTATCGCTCTATCCAGTTCATCAAATGCTTCCTTGCCCATTAACGGCAGACACGGCGCAAGCCCAACTATTCGGTCGGGATATTTCTTCATCACTTCAGCATAGGTATCATTTATCATCCTACATTCTTCCATGGTGTAAGGCGTCTCCGAGATTACCGCTATTTTAATTCCAACGGCATCCATGTCTTCAAGTTGCTGGTCGATGCGATAGCATTCCTCGTAAAGCGCCATGATTAATTTACCATACTGATAGAGAAAAACTGTCTCACCGGGTTTGCCTCCACGCGCTTTCCATATCGGCTCCGGTGTAAGATGATGCTGCCAGTCGATTACCATGGTATTAACCTCCATTCTTTTATTTTTAATGACTGCTGTTTTACTGGGTTTTAATCCGGACTTCTAGATGCGACCATTCACAACCGCCAGTAGATAATTGTCTTTGTGGTGGAAATGAACATGTCTTTGCTGGTCTGCGTTATTTTAAATAATGGTCTTCTCCTTCTATTCCAGCACTCCTGAGTTCACGTATTTCGTAAATTCCTCTTTCGATAGACCCAGGATTTGTGTGCAAACGTACTCATTGTGCTCACCAATACACGGGTCGCGTCCGGCTTTTATCGGTACTTTTTCCAGTCGAAAGCCGGGACAGAAGTAGTCGTACTCACCCATTTCAGGGTGGTCAACCGGGATGAAATGCTTTCGGTGGCTGAGCTGTGGGTCACGGTACAGGTCACTGCAGTTCTGGACTCTCCCGGCATTTACGCCCACCTGTTGCATCCGTGTCATTACCTCATCGGGCAAAAACTGGGCAGTCCAATCGGCAATATGCTTTTCCAGTTCATCCTCATTTTTCTTTCGTTTCTCAAAGGTTGCGAATTTGGGGTCTTCAGTCCATTCCGGTTTACCCAGAGCTTTGCAGAATGCCTGCCATTCTGAATCAGTATACACGGAAATGGCGCACCACTGGTTTTCTCCCTGGCATGGAAAGACACCATGTGGAGCAGCCGATGGTGAGTGATTTCCCATGCGTCCCCTGAGGTATCCAGTAGCCTGATATTCCAGGACTAACGGCGTGAGAAGTTGCATGCAAGCCTCATATTGGGCCAGGTCAATGTGGCATCCTTTGCCTGTCCTCCTGCGATAGTCTAACGCGGCGAGCAAGGCAGCACCACCCAGCCGGGATGAGGGTATATCAGAATACGCTCCCCAGATGAATGGAGGATCTCGGTCAGGCCATCCGGTTACATAGGTGAATCCAGCTAGTGAGGTCATCTGCTGTCCCAGTCCGGGCTGTGCAGCGTGAGGGCCGGTTGAACCCATCATAGAGACACTCATCATGACAATGTACGGATTTATCTTTCGCAGTTCATCATAATCGAGACCCCACCTCTGCATCATCCCCGGGGAGAAACTCTCGACCACAACATCTGCCCATCTCACCAGCTTGCGTGCAAGCTCTTTGCCATCAGGGTGGTTCAGGTTAAGAGTAAGGCTTTTCTTATTGCCACTATAGAGAAGATACATCGCAGAACGGTTAAGGCCCCACTTATTATCTTTGAAGGGACCAGCCAACCGGGTAGAATCAGGACGGATCGTAGATTCTATTTTAATCACTTCCGCACCATACCCGGCAAGCCACCGGGTAAGTAACGGTCCGGTACCTACCCAGGAGAAGTCAGCTATTTTTACGTTCTCGAATGGCAGACTTATCTTCTTCACCTCTGGCCTCTCACCAGCTTCAGATTCCGATCCATCAGCAGGAAATGAGAAACGGGTGAAGGGACCGGGAAATTTTAACTTCTTGCTCAGGTCCTTAACCTCTTGCTCCTGCCAGAATCCCCGTGCATTCAGTTGTTCATCTTCCAGGACTTCTTTAATAGTGTTTACTGGGAAAAGTTGAAGTCTTTCTTTTAAAGAGATTTGATAAACCTCTCTTACGGTATGCCGTCTAAAGAACCTGGCAAATGGCTCCCAGATTTTTACCATCCCCTCGGGGCCGATTTTACCCAGGTCGATGGTGTCCCAGTCTATCTCTCGGAAAAAATCAGGCAGGTCACCCTCTTTATCGATATATTTTGCCAGCGTGCTGTTAGAATATGCTCCAGCTTTACCTCCTTGCAGCATGTAAGTTATATGCCCGTCACGGCATTTCCAGGTAAGGGGATGAAGAAACATAGCACCGGTAACCCCGAAACGATGTGTTCCGGTCCGTCCTGGATTGATCCCCAGGTACGTCCAGAAAAACGGTGCATGCTGAAGGACATCGAACAGGCTTTCCTGAGCAGAAACATCAACCTGCTGCCCCTCTCCGGTCATTGCCCTCCAATAGTGTGCAATCAGAGTACCGACGGCAGCAAATGCCGAGGCAAGGATATAAGATTGCGGGAAACCGATTCGCACTGGGGGACGATCGCTGTCACCTAACAGGTACATTACTCCGGACATTGCCATAAGCTCAAGGTCAGAAGCTTTAAAATCTTTGTAAGGGCCGGTTTGACCATAAGGGGTAATAGAAGTGACAATCAATCGGGGATTACTCTTTTTCAATTCGTTATAACCCAGCCCCAGCCTATCCAGATATCCCGTCGGGAAAGATTCAATTAAAAAATCAGCTTCGCTGGCGAGCTGAAGTACTTTCTGCTGTTCCTTTTCAATATCAAGATTGACTAATGTCTTATCGGAATTATAGGCCCACCACCAGAAGTCCCGTTTTACCCCTGGTTTCTCAACTCGTACGATCTCAGCACCTAAGTCCCCCAGAATTTTACTACAAAAATAACCCTTATTATAGGTAAGGTCCAGGACTCGAAAAGATGAAAGTAAATTGTCGATCATAAATTTCTCTCCATTTTTATGCTTGCTGTTTATGTAGTAAGCTCATAAGCTGCAGTATCCTATGCTGTTTGTCTTTTACCCATTGATTTAAAACAGGTACCCTTTCAGAAGTCTTTATGCGGGACATGGATACCAAGAGTATACTGGACTGCAGCAAGCTGAGCAAGTTTCCGAAACGGTCTCACCGTAGAGTCGCTTACACGAATTCAATATCAGCGGTTCTCCTGCTTCGTAGCTGCCATAGCACCATCAGTACCAGACAAACAATGCCGCCAACAGCCATCGGCAAGTTTTGACCAAGGAAGAAATAGCCGATTAAAGCAGCCGCAGCCAGAAATACAAGCATTCGTTGCCCTATGTTAAGCCTGGTATAGAGCTGGCCATGGACCAGTATGGTAAGGGAGCATAGCCCGATAATAGCGAACAGTATCGCAGTAAAGGATTCAAGCGGCCCGGCGTCGAACTGTCCCAGGAGAGGCGCGCTTAGGACGAACATAAAAGGTATAAACCAACCGGGTGTGGCCAGCCGTATGGCTTGCCAGCACGTCTTGAGAAATGGCGCACCGGCCAGGACACCGGCGATAAGCGGGGCGGTAGCAACCGGTGGTGTAAGCCAGCCCATTATGGAGCAGTAGAATATAAAGAAATGCGCCTGCAAAACGCTGACCTCCATGTTTGTCAGTACTCTGGCTACTACAATTGCCACCAGCAGGTACGCTGCAATGGCAGGCAGACCACAACCCAGGATCATGGCTATGAACATAGTCAGTAACAGGGCGAGTAGCAGGTTTCCACCGCTCCAGTCCTCGACAGCACTAACCAGCTTGATATCCAGCCCTGTCATAGCCACAGCATTTATCATTGTGCCCAGAAGAGCAACAATTGCAGCGATCTGGCCAGCCAGTATGGCCCCCTGTATCAGGCCGCCGCCGATTTTCTTGGACCAGCCCCAAAGTTCAGTGTGGGTGAGAGGCGATTCTTTTGATCTGAAGGGAGGAAACAGGCTTAAGAAGCTAACGGCCAGGGTTGCCAGTATCGCCCACGAAGCTGCGAACATGGGGCTATGACCAGCTATCAGTAACCATACAATTATGATAAGAGGAACGAGGAACAGAGGCGCCCTGTTTCTCATCAACCTCAGATTCACCTCTTCTCCCAGAAAGCCGCGGATGTTATGTCTGAGGGCATGAAGCTGTACCCCTATACCAAGTGGTATGTAGTAGAGAAGTGCCGGGATGACGGCTGCCAGCATGATGCTGGCATAGGATATGCCAGTGATACTGGACATGATGAAGGCGGCGGCGCCCATTACCGGCGGCATTATCTGGCCTCCGGTTGAAGCTGTAGCCTCCACCGCCCCTGCCACTTCAGGCTTGAAACCTGCCCTTTTCATCAGGGGTATTGTAATAGAGCCGGTGAGGATAATATTGGGTGCAGGTGTGCCGGTAACGCTGGCCACCATGCTGCTGGACATGACCGATGTCAGAGCCGGTCCGCTACGCACCTTTCTGCCGACTGCCTTGCCTACTTCAATGAAAAATTCTCCTGCTCCCACTGCCTGCAGCACCGCGCCGAACAGGATAAAGTAAAACACGATACCAACCGAGGCATACATCAGATTTCCATAAACTCCCTCTAGTCCAATGCACATAAAGGTTACAGCCCTGTTCAGGGTAATCGGCAGGTGGGTGAAAATCCCGGTGAGCAGATGGCCGAACGCAAGGTAGGCCATGAAGAGAAGGCCTACGATGGGAAGCACCAGGCCGAAAGCCAGCCTGCTGGCCTCGAAGACGACAACTATAATGACGATTCCGACGAATATATCGAAATCGGTGTTCAGGCCGACGCGCATCTCCAGTTCAGGGGCGAAGATGTGAACGTAGAGCACTCCGAACAGAGTGGCCAGCAGAAAAAGGACGGCTACCGGGCGGTATTTCCTGCTTTTCTGAAATGAGGTCAAGAATACCAGGAGCAGACCGAAGCCAAGGTGGGTATTGAGATGCCGGAACGGCTCCTGTATGAAGACGAAAACTGAAATAAGGTGATAAACCACCATCGCCAGGCCCAGCACCCCTATGATGATATTGACTATTTTATCGAGCCGGCTCTTGCCAGTATCTGTGTCTGCTGTCTTTAGTTCCATTGCCAATTAATAAAATTGGTAGCTATTTTGTCGTCCTGTGAGATTTATGATAAGGGAAACACGTAAAAAAATTATGCTTCATGACTACAGCAGGTGATACCTGCTGTAGTCATGTCCTTCTATTTAGCAGCACTGATTATTGCCCTATTTTTATGTTGTTATCTTTGTAATACTTAAGTGCAGCCGGGTGCAGGGTATCTTCTGAAATATATGCAGAGTAAGCCATAGACTCTTTGGTAAATGTCCCTTTTGCTGCTGGGAGATACTCTTCGAATTTATCAATGTTCGCAGCAAATGTTTTCAGTATCTCTGTTATCACCTCTGAATCAGCATCGTGCCAGCATACCCAGGTAGCATATTGCAAAGTTGTGGGCAAGTCAAACGGTGGTTCCCCGTCTCCCAGGATGCCCTTTTTGTATACAATGGGTGTGACCTTGTGATAGCTCTGTGCCATACCCTTCTCCTGAGCCTCTTTGGTGATCGGGATCCAGTATAATTTCCTTGCAGCAAATGCTGCCTTGGTGATACCACTCATATTATATGTCTTCTGAAACTCGCCTTCAGCAACAGGTAAAAAAGCAGCATCCACCATACCATCCACCAGGGCATTTTTGAGGTCACCAAGTCCCATATACTTTACTTCACACTGATCATAAATACCCCAACATTCCTTCATGATGAAGTCGGACCATACAGAGTTGCCTGATGACCTGGCCCAGGTACCGACTCTCTTGCCAATGAGGTCCTTGTATGTTTTTATCTTGGGATCATTGGTAACAATGGGATTGCCGGATCCAGTGTATCTCATGACGTGTTTAAGGCCGGTGATTTTTTTGGTATATGGAATTATAGCGTTTTCTGCCCTAACCTTTTCACTGCCCAGAGTAGGAGTCAACGATAGCACTCTTCTCTCTGGAGGGAGACCCTCCATTGTATACAGCGCATCCTGCCCGCCATGGGTCTCTACAGCCTGGGCCCTGAGCCAGGGATGATTCTTGTTAATAATATCGGCAAAAGCAAAAACCATCTGATAAATAGTTGTTCCCTTGGGGGGAGAGTAGAACTCGAGGTTCACTTCGGGATGTTTTGCTGGTGCAGGCGCTGGGGTAGGAGTGGGAGTGGGTGTCGGAGCCGGTGCGGGCTTGGCACAGGCAGAAAAGATAAGTGAAACCGCCATTAAAATCGTTACCGTTACAATCAGCCAGTATCTTTTATTCACTTTTTCCTCCTCTTCATAAATATTCGTTGATTGTCAATGAGGTCAAGACAATCATTCCTCGTCTATGTCTTACATCATCTCACCTCCTGTTTATTTTGCTGTAATTGAATACTGCTTATAAAAATGCGTCTCTTTTAGAGTATCGACCCACAATAGTACAGTACAAATATCGCCGTGTCAAGCAGTTGTACCGGCTCAGGTAGCAATAATTATTCAGACGGGTATAATTTTACTTTTTTAAACTTGCCACGTGCACTATAATATCAGCCAGGTCGTTGACAACGGCCGAGAGGATCTTTTGTCCTTCCTCCTTGCTTGCCATGGTTGGGTCTCCATATATTCCTGTTTTCTCAAATCCTTTAACACCGGTATGATAGATTATGCCCTTGCTGTTGTCCCCACCGGTAACACCGATATACCTTTCTGGCAGTGGTAACTTTCTATTGCTTTTAACGGCTTTATCAAGCTTAACGTTTTGAGGTTCGATGACCAACGTCATGGAGGTCTCTATTTCAAGTGCATGCCCTAGTCCTTCCGGTCCTGCTTTAACTAGCCCCGGACGAACATCAAATCCCAGCCTCACCGTGGTAATCGCGAACAAATGTGCTTTTGGGTAGTCGTCAGCTACTACTCGCAGCGCTGCCTCCAGTGGGCATGCGTTTTCACGGTGACTGGTGACTGCAATAATATTATTGAATCCCTGCTCCAAGAAACTGTTAACAATATCTACAATCATCCTGATGAGCGTATCCATCTTTACCCCTATGGTTCCAGGGAACATCTTGTGAAATGATACTTCGGTATAGTGAACAGTAGGGGCGACTAGAACTCGGATCTTGTGCTCCTCCATAACCTTCTGAGCAGCATGCTCTGTTATGTAGGTGGCAGATGCAGAGTCGACATTAAGAGGTAAGTGCGGTCCATGCTGCTCTGTAGAGCCAAAGGGTAAAATAACTACGTTAGGTTTCCTTACTACTTCTTTTACTTCAGGCCATGTCATTTCAGCTAATCTTACCGTCATTTTGAATACCACCACCTATTCTTATATTTTTATTATGCCTGCTATGTCTACACGGCTATTATTTCAAAATGGTGCACTACTCTGTCTGCCAGTGTTAAAAATTGTAAGGCTGTGTTCCATTACTGGCGACCAATAGATTTCGTTATGTTTTTCCCTTCCCTCGGACGGATACGTGCAGCGGGGAGGGAAAAGTATGATTAAAAAGTCTGGATGCTATTTGCCTGATAAGAGCAGAGGCTACCCGATACTTAGCTCCTCCTTTGCGCACGGTCCTGTCTTAACCGCAGGGATATATCGTTAATATCACCGAAATAGATAGCTCCTGCTTGACAGGCATTAACACAGGCAGGCGACAGCCCTTTTTCCACCCTGTGTAAACACAGGGTGCATTTACTTGCCACATTCTTATCAGGGTCCAACCCTATCACACTGAAAGGACAGGCGGTGATACAGTCACCGCACCCGGTGCAGAGGTCTTCGTCAATAGTAACTATGCCGTTGGCCCGCTTAATGATAGCTTCCGAAGGACAGCTCTCTATACACGGGGCCTTGGCGCAGTGGCGACACATCTCCGGGGAAAACGTGGTTACCAGGTTTTCTCCCTTCTTTTTAGGACCTGTTGAAACAACCTTTATCCACCTGACGCCAATTGGCACTTTGTTTTCCTGCTTACAAGCGACCTCACAGGACTTGCAGTCGAAACACAGTTTATCATCAACCTGAAGTGTAAGTTGAGCCATTATATACCTCCTTCAGCTTTGTATACCTTGCATAAAAGGCTTCTTGTAGGAGTAGAACCAATACCCGGATCATATGGTGGTTCTTCGCTGGTTAGCATATTGACATTCGATTCCCACACGCCATGTTCGGGTGCCGGCTTTTCCGGAAACCACCAGTCGTGCTCGCAGAGCACTACCCGAGGGTCCATTCCCAGAGTAAGCATCGCCTTCTGCTTGATTTTACCTCTTGGCGATTCAATATAAACCCAGTCACCATCCTCAATACAAAGGCCTGCCGCCGTCTCTGGATTGATCCTTACAATCGGCTCAGGATGGATTTCACGTAGACTGGGAAGTTGCCTAAACTGACTGTGAAAGAAGACGCGGCTTCTAATTCCAGTGGTCAGGACCAGAGGGTACTTCTTGAACAGCTCAGCATCTCCATAAGGACCTTCCAGGGGCTCTTTGTGTACAGGCAGCGGTTCCATTCCCAGGCTTTCCAGGTAATCTGAGTACAGCTCTATTTTGCCCGAGGGAGTTTTAAATCCTGGCTTCCCGTCGGGACGTAACAATCCTTTCTCGTATTTCTTCCAGACCTCAGGGACGCGCTCCCAGCCTCGTTTCTTCAGCTCCTCGAAGTCAAATTTGCGCGGCTTCAGGAAGACCCTGTCGATTAGCTCCCGGTAGGTGCTGGCTCCAAAGTCAAGCCCGACCCTTTTACAGATATCCGAAAGGACGTCAACATCATTCCGGCATTCCCATAGTGGTTCTATCACCCTTGGAGATGCAGCAGAAATATGCCGTGGGTATGAAGAGAAACTTGGACCATGTACTTCGTCCCGCTCAAAAGATGTTGTTGCTGGGAGCACAATATCCGCCAGCTCAGCTGTCGGCGTCATGAATTGGTCCATTACTGAGATAAAGTCCAGCGACATTATAGCTTTGTAAACAAAATTCTTTGCATTTTCGTGGCCGACAAGCGGATTACAGGCATGTACCAGGACAGCCCTTATAGGATACGGGTCACTGTACAGCGCTGCCCGCCAGCCGGTATGGGAGGCAGTGGGATTCCCCCCCATGATAAGGAGTGGAAATTTTGCGCCAACACATTTCTCCCATTTAACTGGTTCTACATCTGTCCACTCGCCAAAACCCTCTGTGGCTTCTTTAGGGAGGTTAGCAATCGACTGGCCTCCAGGAACATCAATATCGCCAATTATTGCTGGCAGTGAGAAAATGGCACGCAGTGTGTGCGTAGTATTCATTCCGAATTGTACGGCAACGCCGATAAACATGGAGGCGGGCCTTGTTGTAGCGAACATCCGTGCCGCCTGCCGGATTTTCTCTGCTGGCACCCAGGTGATGGGCTCTGCCCATTCCGGAGTAAACTCTTTAACATGTTGTGCCAATTGGTCGAAGCCATTCGTCCAGTTTTGTACGAATTCCCGTTCATACAGGTTCTCGCCAATTATGACATTTTGCATCGCCAGAGCCAGAGCGCAATCGCTACCTGGTCTGACCTGCAACCATATGTCTGCCTTCGATGCCAGAGGTGACTGATATGGATCGATACATATCACCTTGACTCCTCTTTTAATGGCCTGGGCAATATCAGATCCCCCTCTACACAGCCCGGTATGTGTTACATTGCTTCCCCACAGGACAACACAACTCGAATTATCGACATCGGGAAGGATGAATTTCTCACCGGCGATGAGCAGGCTGGCTATCCTCCTCGGTGTAAGGCAGTTGTGGGGATAACCAATCCGGTTTGGAGTGCCCCATACGTTCAAGAACCTTCTCATTGCGTGTGTGGGCTCCGGTCTTCCCGTACCAGTAGCCATTGCGAGAGCCAGTGGCCCGTGTTTCTCCCTGATCTGGCTCAAATTCTCTGCTATAGTATCCAGGGCTTCATCCCATGATATTCGTTCCCACTTTCCTTCACCTCTCTTTCCTGCTCTCTTCATGGGGTACTTAATGCGGTCCGGGTGGTATACCAGCTCCACAGCAGCCATACCTTGAGGGCATAAAGCTCCCCGGCTGATGGGACTGTCAGGGTCACCCTCAACGCTTATCAACTTGCCGTCTTTAACATGGGCCAGCATTCCGCATGTACCTGGCGCGCAGATTCCACAATTTGTCTTGATCACCTTTTCTTCCATATTACCTCCTTTCTCTTATACGGTTCAGTAGGATAACTTATTCAGGTGGAATCAATAAGACGACCATTGCTACACAGCATAGTAGCAATGGCAGCCAGTGTCAACCAGTGAAAGTATTCTCAGCGCATATTCCGGTCCATATTCAATAAGATGAATAACCAATCTACAGCTAATAAACTATAGAACACGCTTGAGGTCTCGGAGCGATCTCATATCAATATTAAGTTGGTGTTGTGAATCGATGATAACCAATGAGAGCACAAGCATCGAAAGTATTTTAGACATACAGTTGTTGTGACTCTAGATACCTCCTAATCTAATAGTTCTCGCAACCTGATTCACATCTATTATAACTTTTTAGACCCGGAATGAAATCCGCCATAATATGTATTCTGATTCCGCCAATTGTACAAATGCACTACTTTTTGCCAGGTTAAAATGAGTGATTCTTATATTCAATTGACTTTTAGCGAGTGTAAAATTATACTTCTTTACGTATAAAGACACTAATGTCTAACGGCAGCAAGTTGAAAAAGATCAGGGTTCTGGTTGCCGATGATCACCCGGCATTCCGGGAAGGATTATGCCGACTCCTGGAGGATGTAGAGGACCTGGAGATTGTTGCCAAAGCAGCAGATGGTGAAGAAGCCATCAGGCTGGCGGAGGAACAACTGCCGGATGTAGTCATAATAGATATTTCCATGCCTGTACTCAGTGGTATTGATGCAGCAAAGCAAATAAAAATGTCCTCCCCGAGTACTGCGATCATCATGGTAAGCGCCTTCGACTATCAGTCATATGTGCTTGCTGCTCTCCGTGTAAAGGCATCGGGATATTTACTGAAGAATGTTCCAATCGATGAACTGGTCAATGCAATCAGACTGGTACATGCTGGAGAAGGTGTATTTAATCTTAAGGCTGTGAGTAATGTTCTGAGACGCGTGGCGATTAATATTGTTGAAGGAGGAGGAAATCCCCAGGGATTACAACCAAGAGAATTGCAGGTACTCAAGCTGGTCTCTAAAGGATTAACTAATAAGGATATCGCTTTAGATCTTTTTATTAGCGAACGTACGGTTCAGACCCATCTTATCAATATTTTCCGAAAGTTAAAGGTTAGTTCACGTACCGAAGCTGTTCTCGCCGCACTAAGAGATGGTTGGCTTAGTCTCGATAACTTGCCTGCAAGGGATGAGACATGATATAGCATCCGTGATTGTGTAGGCGCTCCACAGGCGTATCTATCTATTTATTAAGACTAATGCTTATGTGCCGATGTATTGAAAGACCTCGCCTAAGCAAAGCTCCAATGATTTAAACAGTGGGGCTTAACGTACTCTATATACTTTATATAATCTATATATGACTGTAGTTTTTAGGATAACTTAAAAATGCTGGACGAAGTTGTACTACAGCGTAGTAAGTCCATTCAACGGACGCAGGTCCAAGAAGCACTTAAAGACGCAGAGAAACGGTACCGCGAACTGTTCGACACCGCACTTGATGCTATTTTTATACGAGACCTCAATGGTAATATTGTAGAGGTCAATCGTGCAGCGGCAATGGTAACTGGGTACACAGTTGATGAACTGGCAAAGATGAATATCTCTGAGCTAATTTCCGCTGAGAGCTTCCAGATGATTATAGAAAAGCAGAAAGCTTTGCTCGGGAGCAAAGTTACCAGCCAGCGATATTTGATCGAGATAGCCAGAAAGGACGGAACCAGGCGGATCGTTGATGCAGTAACTAGTTTACTCACCAGTCATGATCAGCCAGTGGGCATACACGCCGTAGTAAGGGACGTAACTGAGCACGTGCGGCTTAGAGATAATATGCGGTTCTATATCTCGGAGGTGTTGAGGGCACAAGAGGAGGAGCGGAAGCGCATTGCTCGTGATCTGCACGATGAGACAGCTCAGTACCTGGCTGCCCTGTGCCTTGACATTGAAGCAATTACTAGGACTAAGAGTGGATTGTCTAATAAAAAGCTACAACGCCTAAGGGAGCTTCGAGACAAGGTTGACAGCATACTGGAAGGAGTACGCCGCTTTTGCCACGAGTTACGACCGGAGGTACTAGACCAGTTGGGCCTGATACCAGCACTTGAGTTACTAACTGACGAACTGAATACTAAAAATATTAGTGCTCATGTCGAGGTAGTCGGCCGTGAGCGGCGATTGTCATCCGAGAAGGAGTTGGTGCTGTTTCGTATAGCTCAGGAAGCGCTTAGCAATGTCAGAAGGCACTCCTCAGCAACAGAGGTTACGATTATAGTAAAATTTACGCCGAAGAAAGTCAGGCTTGATATTGCCGATAATGGCAGGGGTTTTGAGTTACCGGAAGTATTATCTGATTTCGCCACTAAGGGGAAACTAGGATTAATAGGTATGAGTGAGCGAGCCCGCCTTCTTAACGGGAATGTATCGATAAAGTCACGCACTAGCAAAGGGACGATAGTAACCGTGGATATAAAAAGTAGCTAAAGAATATCTATCCTCATAGCAATGGCACTGGGATCAGGGTAATAAGCGTATACTAAAGCTGCAAAACAGGTCGAATTAAAGTGAAAAAAACGAGTTCCAGACTGCTTTAAGGGACTATTAAACACCTATTAAACAAGTATACTTCACTTCCGCTCTGTAGATCGATAATCATCTCCGATCTCATTTATGTCTCCTCCTTGTATATCTTTACCTTGACTGCTGTCTCGATAGACTGGGAGATAGGACAGAAGTAATTGTCTTCTACCATGAGGAGAGCATTAAGCAGCCCTGACTTTCCCTCGGCCAGATGACCTTTTAACCAGTGGGCGCTGCCATGGGCCATGGCGATACACTTCGGATGAATGCCTTCTACGGTGTGAACTGTAACTTTCATCCTGTGCCCGACCTCATTTCCTATATATACTGTGTCCATATCCTGTATATCCTTTTCACGGGCTGTCCTGGTGTTCATCACTACATTAAAGGTGTACGGGTTCATCTCGCTGACCTCGAACAGCCACGGTATCTCCTGGGTTGTAGATGCGTTGTGCAGAATATCACGGTAGCCGAAGGCAAGAAGGTCATATTCCGGGCTTTTAGCCTCCGAAGAGACCGGCGGAAAGTAGCTGATTAAAGGTACATATTGCTTCCAGTCCAGCTCATAACCTTTGGGCTGGCAGACAGCCTTGACCTTCTCCCCCTGGTCTATCAGCCATTCATGATAAATAGAGGCCCTGGCATTGACGAACCAGCGCCAGTAAGTCTCTTCTGGTTTCTTCTGCCACCTTACGAAACCGTGCTCTTTAAACCACTCCAGATCATGATCATCACCGAACCTGGCTTTCAATACCCGGTCGCTCATCTCGTCCCAGGAGAGCTTCTCTTCCGGCGACCATGGCTGAGGGCATTTAGTACGGCTCAGCCAACTGGCAAGGACTTGCATGAAATCTTTCCTGATTCCCAGCTTGTCCCACAACTCCAGGCAGGTATCAGCGATAAATCTTCGCTCATACTCGGGCTCAACGATTCTCAGCATGGGATGGTATTCCCAGTCAAGCAGGCCCACAGGATAGCTAAAGACAAAAGCTTCAGCAGGAACAAAGTTGTTTATTTCAAGTGTTACCAGGTCAGGGAGGACTATGTCACCAAACCATTCCGTGGTCTCGGTGGGAACAACGGCCGAGCAAGCGGTAAAGACGTTCTTAAACCTTTTCTCCCAGACCTCGAAATTGCCAGCCGTCATTGCAGCATTGGACCAGAAGGTGAAAAGCATCTCGAACGGCTCTTCCGGAAAGCCAAACTTCTTCCACGTTTCTGAGGCATCTGATTTCAGTGGCATTGCCGACATGGGAGGAGCAGCGGTAAACACATCATATAAGGCAGGGTCACGGGGCTCCTCCGGCTCCGGGTGAGGCCAGGTGCCGTGCATCGGCATCCAGGCGGTGGAAAACAGGAAGCCGTCCTTGCTGGCAACAGGCTCGAAGGTGGTGGTACCTGTACCCGGATAGCCCAGGCTCCTTGCCGGCCATCCCAGTGCTCCTCCGGGGACATCCGCAGCCCCCACCAACTGGTTCAGGAAGTCTACAGACTGGTAGTTATGGAAGCCGTTGGTATGTCCCTGGCCGCCGCGGAACATGATGCATGCCACCGGACGGTAGGGGAACTTCATTCCTTGAACATCTATGGTGCTGCCGATGCGGGCAGCCTCGGCAAACTCTGTGGCGATACGTTTTATCGTGTGAGCCGGGACGGTGCTGACTTCCTCGGCGCGCTCCGGTGTGTATTGCCTGAGATGCTCTTTCATCACCGAAAAGACTGTCCGGCACTTCAGTCCGTCTGCTTCGAAGTCTCCCTCCAGAGCAACGTCTTTGAGGTTGGGGTCATTCCATGCTCTGGGTTTCTGTGCAGTGGTGTCCCACAGCATGGGCTCGCCCTTACTGTCACGGACATAATGTCCGTCAGGTTTAACCAGGTAAGAGGCATTGGTTTTCATTTTCAGGTATTCAGCATCATACATTTTCAGGTCATTGACGATGACATTAGCTATAGCCAGGGCGATAGCTGCATCGGTACCCGGGATGAGCGGGACCCATTCTGTGGCCTTGCCGCCGGCGAAATGGCACATGGGGTCAAAGGCCACCACTTTTGCCCCTCTGGCCCTGGCATCGGCAGCCAGTCTCATGAGCATTGCGGCCGAGTGACCGCTGCCAACCCCCTTGTTGGCGCCGAAATGTATGATGTAGTTGCAGTATTGAAAATCGGGGGTAATAGACCAAGCGCAGTGGTTCATGCCGGCGCCGAGGTGGGAAGCCTGGCCGCAGTGGGTGGAATGGCCCGCTCCGCCACTTATAGAGCCGAAAAGCCTTCTCCATCCGGTCTGTACCAGCAACGGGTTGGTGATAGGCAGGGCGCCAACTCCGCCGATGGTAACCAGCCTCCACGGCTCGTTTGCATCTTTCAATTTCTTCATTCTCGCCGTTATATCATCCAGGGCTTCTTCCCAGGAGATGCGTTTCCATTTAGGGTTGGTGCCGATTCCTTTGTTCGGGTTGGTCCGTCTCATGGGATATTTGAAGCGCTCAGGGTGGTACAGCATCTGTACCATATATGAGGACTTAGCACAGACTCCTCCCTGCGAGCCTTTGACCGTATCCGGATCTCCTTCTACCTTGACGACAACGCCATCGACCCGGTGTACCCTTACGGCGCAGTGGGCATAGCATCCGGAACAAATAGTTTTAAGCCACTTGTCTTCTTTGATACCACCTCTGGTTATTATCTCCATACTCTCATACTCCTTCATTGACTTTAATTTGGCTAACTGGAGACCGAATTTTTAATAACGGCAGTTTTTCTACGACTTATTTATCTGCTTCTATAGCTGCTTAATTCAGGTGAAAAAACCTTCCCTGGTACTTAACGATTTACCTGAATTAAAATTCTACCATTATAAATAGCTTATACCTTAGAATAAGGTCAAATATGAATACCTGAGGCTGTCCCCATATAATTAGGATAAAGAGATCAATATCAAGAATATTAAAAGAGGTACTGGTTCTATTTAGCTGTTTCAGGTTACCAAACGTA